>NZ_FRCP01000042.1 GCF_900142955.1 Anaerosporobacter mobilis DSM 15930
TTCGTACTATATAAGAGTAGAGAATATTGTCTCTATTCTTATTTTTTTGTTATGATGAGGTTGATTGGCTGACGTAATCTATCAATTGGGACACCACGCCCGTAGCTAAACTTGTCAGCCAGCTCTCATTATCTTACATTCGCTTCAGCAAGTTGGGACGTTGCTCCCGTGTCACTAACGAACATGAGTTGATTATGAGATGTTGGAACCAATCATAATAATACATAAAGGAGGACTATCATGATTGCTGTCGGTGTTGATGTTTCTAAATCTAAAAGTATGGTTGCTATTCTTAGCTCAGATGGCGAAATTGTTGCCGAACCATTTGAGGTATATCACGTTAATGATTCATTAGATAACCTCATCACTAATCTTCTTTCACTTAACGATGATATTAAAATTGTTATGGAAGCAACCGGGCATTATCATCTCCCTATTCTAAAAAAGTTCCTAGAAGCAAATCTTTTTGTCTCTGTTATGAATCCATACCTCATGAAGAAATATGGTGATAATCAGATTCGTAAGGCTAAGACAGATCGTAAAGATGCTATGCGTATGGCTACTTATGCATTAGAAAAAGCATACACTCTTATTCCCTATACTTCTTTGGAGCAAAAGTATCTAGATCTAAAATTCTTATCTCGCCAATATAATCAACGTATATCAACTAAAGTAAAAAACAGGGTATATTTAGGTAATCTCCTAGACGAGACTATGCCAGGAATTGAAAATATACTAATGGCTAAAACAACTAAGCCTGAAAACAATATGCTCTATAACTTTATTAACAAGTATCAAAGTTTTGATACTATTAAGAAGATGGGTGAGAAGAAATTCCTCAATAGCTATACTAAATTGGCTGAGAAAAATGGTTGTCGTAATTATCAAATGAAAGCTCTTAAAATCTATGAGCTTGCAACCAATAGCATAACAACACGTGGCACAGATACATATACAAATATAGCTATACAACAATGCCTTAATGTTTTAATTCAAGCTGAAATTGCTGCAAATGAAATATTAGTTCAGATGCAATCTCTTGCTCAAACTCTACCTGAATATCCTATTGTCAGAGGAATGTGTGGAGTAGGAGATCGTCTAACTCCAAGGCTTATAGCCGAAATAGGCGATGTACGGAGATTCACAAGTGGCAAGGCCTTAAATGCATTCGCCGGAAATGATGCTCCGCCATTTCAGTCTGGCCAGTTTGAAAGTCAAAATAGACATATATCCAAACGTGGCGCACCTTCTCTTAGAAAAGCTTGTTATGAAGTAATGCAATGTTTAAAGATGCATAAACCACAAGATGATCCTGTCTATCTTTTTATGATCAAGAAAGAAGAAGAAGGAAAACCTTTAAATGTTGCTAAAATGGCAGCCATAAACAAGTTTCTTCGCATCTATTACGCTAGAGTAATGGAACTCTACAAATAGCTAATTACTATATTTTACATTTCTTCTCCTGTAAATGAGGTCTATTAAAGTTACCCTTTTTTACTACATAAATACTTCAAAAAAGTACTTGACTTTTATTAGCAAGGTT
>NZ_FRCP01000040.1 GCF_900142955.1 Anaerosporobacter mobilis DSM 15930
TAATTTATGCATCGTCTAACATCAAACTGTAATAACTTTATTTTTCACTCTATCACTCCTAAATCATATTTAAGTTTGTAAATTTTAGTTTACCTACTCTTGTGTTTTAAGAACATTCATAACTTTTTCAATCATATTGTCGTAAAATGTTTCGAATAAATCTTGCAATACAATCTCTTTGTCATTTAAGTCTGTTGAACTCATTTCATCCCAATCACCCAATCCACCTATTTTTTCAATTGATTCGTTAAATGTTTCGTGGACTACTTCTTGTGTGTTCGCATATTCACAACCCCTACTTAAAATATCTCCTATTTCTTCTAATGTTTTTTTGCTCAATTTAGCCATACTTTCTCCTTCTCAAAATCCTAATTACCCCAATTAACTTTGTCTCATTTTTAATTAAAATACATATATTGAATATATAACCGTTAATCTAACTATTCAAATCATCTAGAGTAAGGCTTATGATACTTTTTAGCCTTACTCTTTTTAGCCAAATAAACACATATTCTCAATAATCGTTACCATATCTATATGGAGTCACACTTCATTAATCTATCTACTCGTTTTTAAATTATATGGAAAAAACGAAGAATTTACCTGTTCGACTGTAATTAATGTATAGGGATCACCAAGAATATTCCTTACTTTAAATAAAATACTTCCCAGCGAATTATAATATAACTCTGGATCCTGCGATTGGATTGGATTTCTTACTGAAGTTATTATAAATCCTCTTTCTGATTCAGTACAATCTACACAGGCAAGTAAACGTTCATCTATTGCAACATTAATATATACAGTCGATTTTTGATACTCTTCAAGTATCGCTTGATTCCAAACTTTTGCGATGTACTCCTTTTCTGGTATTTCCCTCCCTAAGAACGCAATAAGAATTTCATACTTTTCGGTTAAACTCATAATAATTTTCCTTTTTATTTATAATATGAAGTCCTTATATAAACGTTCTACCTACACAAGTACTTAAAAATACCCCTTCCATTTCAAAATCTTAATTAACCCAATCGACTTTGTCACATTTTTTAGTTAGAATGCATATATTAATAATGTGTGGCATTGATCTAACACTTCCAATCATACAGAGTAAGGTTTACGACATTTTAACCTTACTCTTTTTTACACAACTTAACTTTGGAATACTCATTTATTTAAAACTTTGTTCTTGTGTTAAAATGCTATGACAACATTTGCATTCATCCCCCTCTTGTAACTCAATATTATTTTGGTTTATATTGAGTTACAGTTTTATATCAGCATGTTTAATGCCATACCATTTTCACCTCTAAAATATCAATTTTCAAACACACTACAACCATTAACATATCTCATTAAGTTATGATCTACGTGATATGAACCATGCCATTCAGATTTTTTATTCATACACATATTAGATGAAGCTGGTGAAGAATAGCACTTGCTATATTTACAGTCTTTGCACATTCCGTTGTAACTGAAAGAATCATCATTATTTACTATCATTACACCACAATCAATTGCTTCTCTTAATGTCATTCCTCATCCTCCCCAAATATCAATTTTAGTTAAATTTATTTTCTGTAATCACAACTTTTTCAATAGATAATGCAACTAGCTCGTCACTTGGGACAAACATTTCTGGTGAACAAGAATCGTCCAAGTGAATTGAATTATATTTTATATAATTAGGATTTTCTACTCCAACAACTCCTGCATGTACAACCTTAATTCCTATATAGCCATTATCTCTTTTAAAAAATGTTCTCATTGGCAAATCGTCAAACTTTACTTTATCATTCTTTCTTATAATTTCTATCATAACTAATTGCCTCCTAAATCCTAATTTAAAGACTTTATAATAATCTTTTCTAATGTCTTATTACTCCAGTTTCTTTTTGAACTAAATCTTACTTCATTAACCTTGTGCATATATTCCTTTTCAGTCATCTCTGCTAGTTTTTCATTGGAGCAAAGGCATACCTCTGAATATGGTTCACCGCACAAATCAATTAACATGCAATTTCCACAATGCTGATCTAACTCTCCGATTTTCACAGTGCATTCTCCTCCCTAAAATATCAATTTACTCACTTTGAGTAAGTTTCGCTTTAATTTCACTTGGCGATAGTTTCAAATCTTCATATCTACTTAGACATTCCCTTAAATCACACTTTGACCATAACTCCATGTACAACATTGCTATAATCCCTTCTAGTGT
>NZ_FRCP01000038.1 GCF_900142955.1 Anaerosporobacter mobilis DSM 15930
CAAGATCCGTATTCATCCTTAAATCCTCGAATGTCAGTTGGACAGATCATTGGTGAAGGTTTGAATGCCCATAAAGTATTCCATAAGAATAAAGATAAGATGCAAGATTATATCATGCAAGTCATGGACGACTGTGGTCTTGCTCCGTATATGATTCATCGTTATCCTCATCAATTCTCAGGAGGACAAAGACAACGTATTGGTATTGCAAGATCACTTGCATTAAAACCAAAGTTTGTTGTATGCGATGAAGCAGTATCTGCTCTTGACGTATCCATTCAGTCACAGATTATCAATCTATTACTTGATTTGAAGGAAAAAGAAAACTTAACGTATTTATTCATTTCCCATGACTTAAGTGTTATCAAGTATATTAGTGATCGTATCGGTGTTATGTACCTTGGTAATATGGTTGAGTTAGCAACTACACCAGATCTATTTGCTGCTCCAATGCATCCATATACAGAGGCTTTGTTATCAGCAATCCCAACAACAGATGTTGATGATAAGAAAGAGACAATCCTGATAGAAGGAGATATCCCTAGCCCAATTAAACCACCTACAGGTTGTAAGTTCCATACTCGTTGTCAGTATTGTACGGATATCTGCAAAAAAGTGGTACCTGAATTCGAAGAGGTGACACCAGGACATTTTGTTGCTTGTCATCATAAGAGAAACATAGTAAAACATAACTAGGTAGAATGAAATAATATTTGAATCAACAAAAAAGGAAAGTACAAGTTCTTTAATGGAACTTGTACTTTTTTATATATTAATATAGAAGAGAATATAATATGTAGTAACAGGTAAAGGTAGAATTATATGTAATATAATACGAAATGTATAATTTTAAAATAATATGTATATATAGGGAATATACACATTATTTTAAAAGAATGGTAAATAAATAAGTCGAAAATGAAAGTAGAAAAAAGGCTTAATACAAGATATAAACAATATATGGAAAAAATATGGTTGAAATGCCTAAAGATTCGGAATAAATATACAAAACGAGAAAATATAGATAATTTATGGTAAAATAAGTAATATAAAATATAGTTGACAAACAATTTGTATAATAGTACAATTTATAAATGTAATGAACAAGGGTGTTCTGGCGTTCCAGGATACCCTTTTGTAACATTTACGTTTTCTAATATTAATGCTTTATCGTGGTAAAGCTGAGATGACTTAAAAGAGTAGAACGCTACTTTTATGATTGAGAATAGTGAATATACATAATGTTTATTCATATTCATAATGGTTATTCACACAGTAGATGGCATAGATACCGGATTTGAGGTCCAAGTCAGTTTCTTGTGTTTGTGTTAATACTTGTGTTGATTAATAAATAGTAAAAAATACTCAGGAGGAAGTTTTATGAAGAAAAAAGGCTTAGCGTTGTTAGTTGCTTTGACACTTACAGCTTCTGTATTAGCTGGATGCTCAACAAGTAATAACAAAAAGAACGAAACAAAAACGGAAACTACAGACGGTACTACAACAGATGATGCAAGTACTGATGTAACTAATGCAGAACCTACAGGACAAATTATCCTTGGTGATGTTACTGAATTCAATGGTAGCTTTATCGAAGGTTGGGGAAATAACGGTGCAGATTATAAAGTAAAACAATTACTAGGAACATATCCAAGTTTCTATGGAACAGCAGAACTTAATAGTGCTGCAGAATATGTATATAATCCAACTGTACTTGCTTCTGATCCAGAAACTACATTGAATGAAGACGGATCTAAAACTTTCAAGTTCACTATAAACAAAGATCTTGTATGGTCTGATGGTTCACCAATCACTGCAAAAGATTATGTTGGTAACCTTATGATTTATGCATCACCTGAACTTGCTGAAATTGAAGGATCTAATACAGCTGGTAATACACTAGTTGGTTTTGATACTTATAACACTGGAGATACAAAGGAATTCTCAGGAATTCATTTAATTGATGACTATACATTCTCTGTTGATATCAAAGCTGACTATATGCCAACTTACTTTGAAGCATATGCTTCAGCAGTTACACCAATTCCTTTCTCCGTATATGCTCCAGGCGTAGAAATCAAAGATGACGGAAATGGTTGCTACTTATCAGATAATTACACAGCAGATCTTATCAAAGATCCTATGACATCTGAAAGATATAACCCTACAGTTACTTGTGGACCATACAAATTCGTAAGCTATGATGCTACAAATCAAGAAGTTGTTCTTGAAGTTAACGATAAGTTCAAAGGTAACTACGAAGGAAAGAAACCTTCTATTGCAAAAGTTATTATGAAATACACAGAAGAAGCTACTCAACTTGATGAGTTAGCAGCTGGCAATGTAGATTTACTTGTTGGTCTTTCTGGTGGAGATACAATCAACGCTGGTCTTGACTTAGTTGATCAAGGTAAAGCGGATTATGCAACTTACTTAAGAAACGGTTATGGCTTATTAGCATTCCACACTGATTTTGGTCCAACGCAGTTCAAGTCAGTTCGTCAAGCAATTGCATACTGCTTAGATAGAACAACATACGTATCTCAATATACTGGCGGTTTCGGATCTTCAGTTAATTCAGAATATGGTCTTGGACAATGGATGTACCAAGAAAGAAAAGATGTTATTGATAGCGAATTAAATCCTTATTCATTCAGTATCGAGAAAGCAAAAGAAGTTCTTGAGGCTGATGGCTGGAACCTTAACGAAAAAGGTGAAGCTTATGTAGATGGAACAGATACATTACGTTACAAAGATGTTGATGGCGAATTAATGGCTTGTGAAATTCAATGGGCTTCATCTGATAACTCAGTTGCTCAATTACTTGCAACTATGCTACCAGGAGAAATGGAAAAAGCTGGTATGAAATTAACTACAACTGTAGTTGACTTCCCTACTCTACTTAACAACTATTACCGTGAAGGAATTGATGAACCACAATTCCATATGTATAACTTAGGAACTGGTTTTACTCCAATTCCACAATTTGAGTATAGCTATAACACAGGTAAGAATTATTTAGGTAACTTCAATACAAACTTCTGGATGGATGATAAGATTATGAACATGGGTTATGATCTTACTAAGACAGACCCAAGTGATAAAGAAGGATACCTTGACAAATGGGTAGCTATCATGAAAGAAATCAATGAACAAATGCCAAATATTCCTCTTTACTCAGATGAATACCATACATTCTTCAATCCAAAAGTACAAGGATATATTGGTGATGACACATTCAATATTGGAATGTCATTAATCTATATGTCAGTTACTGAATAATTGAGAATAATTTTTATCAATCGTATTAGTTTTATTTCGTATTAATATAGTCTGAATTAATATATTTTAAACTGATATAACTGGAAATAGGGCATTCTAATAATGCCCTATTTCCTTGATAATAGAGATATATAGTTAGTTTAGTAGAGCAGTATATGTTTTAACAAGCGTAGTAAATAAGTGTGAAAATATCTCGCAATTTGTGCGACCATAAGAGATGGTTGCATCTCATTGGAATATAGTCAGCATAAATAGCAAGAAAGCAGGTGTGGATAAGATGGCAAAATACATTGCAAAACGTTTAATGTATATGGTATTCGTATTCTTTATAATGTCAATCTTAATGTTTGGAATTTATAAGATGGTTCCTGGTGATCCAGCAAGACTTTTACTAGAAGGTTCAAAAGCTAGTATGAAACCAGAAGTATACGAGATGCAATACCAACAAGCAAGAGAAAGATTAGGCCTTGATAAACCAATTCCCGTACAATATGTTGTATGGATTACGAATATGTTACAAGGTGATTTTGGCTATTCTTCTAATTATCGTAAAGATGTAATAGATGTAGTAGCGGCTCCGTTACAGAATACAATGAAGCTGAATATGTTGGCAATCGTAGTTGTATTCCTAATAACAATACCGTTAGGTATTATATGTGCTGTTAAGAAGCGAAGCACGTTTGATAATGTTGTTCAGGTTTTTTCCGTCGTCGGGTATAGTTTGCCGACCTTTATTATATCATTGGTTCTGATTTGTTTATTGGCGGTGAAGATTCCAATCTTCCCGGTTAGTGGTGTTAATTCGGTTGGATTTTCTGGAACGGCTATGCAAAAGTTCTTTGATACGTTATGGCATATGGCGTTACCAGTTTTAGTTATCGTATTAGGCTCTGTTGGTTCTATCACAAGATATGTAAGAGCCGCTATGATTGAATCATTAAGTATGGATTACATCAGAACAGCGAGAGCGAAGGGTGTTAGAGAAAGAGTTGTTATCTATTCTCATGCTTTTCGTAATGCCTTACTTCCAATTGTAACGATCGTTACTGGTTGGATTATGAGTGTATTCTCAGGTTCTGTTATTATAGAAAATATATTTTTATGGCCAGGTATTGGTAAAGTATTATTTGATGGTTTAATGCAACAAGATTTCATGGTTGTATTAGCTATGCAGATGTTTTACGTTATAATTGCTCTATTAGGAAATCTAGTTATGGATATCGCATATTGCATGGTTGACCCTAGAGTTAAGTTAGATTAGGAGGAAGAGAGAGATGAGTAAAGAAAAAAAGAAATCTAAGAGATCTCATGTAAGCCTAATAGGCCTATTATTTGGGAATCGTAGAAAACAACTCTCTTTCTTAGAGGAAGAGCAGTTACAAAGTCCAATGCGAACAATTATTAAGAATTTTGTAGCGAATAAAGTAGCTATGACATCTTTAATCATATTTTTATTTATATTCCTTAGTGTACTTATCTATCCGATGATAAATGATATTGATTTATCGTATCAAGAGCAAACGCAACAAAACGTTGCTCCTGGATTTAATATGATGAAAGTTCCTAAGAAGTTACAAGGAAATATCAAAGAAATCTCCATCGGTTCTACGTTCAGTGTCGGTTTATCGAATGATGGTGAAGTATTCGTTTGGGGTAAATCTAAGATTACATCGGTTATCGATATTAAGAACATGCCAGAGAATATGGGAAACGTTGTTCAAATAGCAGCTGGAGCGGATCATGTTTTAGCGATGAATGACAAAGGCGAATTGTTTGCTTGGGGTAATTCCCGTAATAAGCAATGTGCGATTCCTGATAATCTAAAACAAGTAAAAAACATAAAAAGAATCTATTCTGGTTACCAATGTTCAGCGGTAGTAACAGAAGATGGTATGGTGTATTTCTGGGGAAATACAGGTATCATGGATTTCAAGAT
>NZ_FRCP01000037.1 GCF_900142955.1 Anaerosporobacter mobilis DSM 15930
TAAATAATAATTTACTAAATAAAAGTAAATTTAATTCTGCTAATTATTCTTATGTGTATTTGATTGGCGCATGTAGAACGAGTGGAAAGTGTGAATGTGTATTTTCATTCCCATTAACATATAGCACAAAACCAACTGTTACTGTCACTAGAAGCTTGGGTTTTTATGACAGAACGTATGGTAATGTACCAGTTACAATTGTTGTAACAGAAGTTGGATCTGTCATATTTGAAGTAACCCACTCTAGCTATATTGCTGGATCGTTATATTCGATAGGAGCATGGTTTAGCGTTGACGGAACAATAGTATAATGGTTTAATAAATAGCTATTTAAGCACATATATAGCTGAAATTAATTGTGATAGTAGTTCCACTCGATAAAATAGATTGATTCATTATTCTACTATCCAATGTTAGATCAGCTCTTTTAGAACCTTCGGCATAGACAGATAAATCAACTCTAGTTAAAAACATAGGCATATCTTCTAGTAAAAATAAAGTATCACCTACAGCATGTGCTTGAGTAGGGATAAATATAGCAGAAACATAAGCTACATTTCCCACTCTATAAACATTGAAATCAAGATAAGATGTTTCTATATAGGAAATAAAGTTACGCTTTTTAGGAGTTAAATTATTATTTTAGAACACTAGTTCTTATCAGAAAGGAAGTGATATATTGTACAAGATAGAACTAAAAGATAGCACAGTATTTAATTTAAAATCAATAGAAGAAGATACAGAAATGTGCATGAAGATTGTATTAGATACGGAACTATCACATGATAATGCTATCAGTAAATTTACAAAAGATAATCTACAATATGTAAAAATAATGTCAGATGAAATAGTACTTAATACATACGTAAACATTAGCTCTGTTGCTGAATCTAGCGTAAAAAACGGTGAAATAAGCATCAAATTAAACAAATACGATACAAAGGATATTGTTATTAACTTACGCAAAGAAAATGAGTATTTTAAGGAAACAATATTACAATGCAACAAATCAATTTTAGATCTTAGTGATATTATTTTATCATTATCTTTAAAAAACAACTAGATGAAAGGAATTGATAACTATGACAAGTTTTAAAAATGTATTAATTATGAATATGAAAGCAAAGAGATTTAATCGTGAATATTATGAAACAATCATCGCAACATGGTCACTTAATGGCTGGTTAACAATAGATGAAGTTACGGAGTGCATGTCTGTGCTTGATGAAGTTTATCCAGTACAGGAAGAATCAATAACAGAATAATAATGTAAAGGCGGTTACCGTTATAGGTACCGTCTTTTTTACTGCTAATATGCAGAGAAAGAGAGGATAAATGGAAAAATTAAAAGAATTAACCTGTGGACTAATTGGTGTTATAGGTGGAACTATTGTAAGAATGTTAGGTGGTTGGAGCGCAGACCTACAAACTCTTATTACATTCATGGTAATTGATTTTGCTATGGGACTAGCAGTAGCTTTTATATTTAAGAAATCAAACAAGACTGCAACAGGTGCAGGAGAGAGTAACGCTTGTTTTAAAGGACTATGTAAAAAGGCTGTAATGTTACTAATAGTATTGATTGCATATAGGCTTGATATAACACTACAAGTAAACTATATTCGGACAACGGTAATTATCGCACTAATAGTTAATGAACTTATAAGTATTGTTGAAAACGCTGGATTAATGGGAGTTAAGTTTCCAAAGGCAATCACAAATGCTATAGATATACTGCAAAAGAAATCCGATGGAAGCGAGGACAAATAGTATGGGAAGTACAGATCAATGCAGAGATATTGAAGAACTAAATCCCTTGTGTCAGATACTTTTAAACAAGGCATTAGAAGAAATCAAGTCAAATGGTATCAATCCCTTAGTTGTAGAAACATATCGTAGCCAAGAACGACAGAATTATCTATATTGCCAAGGACGTACAATTAATCAAGCTACACTAAAAGGAATTTCAACATCGTTTGCAAGAGCGTACAGTAACCCTAAATCATGTCAAATTACGTGGACACTAAATAGTATACATACTAAGCGTAATGCGGTCGATTTAGTGCCACAGAGGAACGTAAAAGGTAAAATGACTGCAATATGGAACTCAAACGATAAGGAAACTAAGAAGATCATTAGCATTATGACTAAGTATGGATTTGAAGCAGGGGCAAAGTGGAGGACTAGTCCAGACAGTCCACACTTTCAAATTAAAGGTGTTTCTAGTACCGCTAAATCTTATAGCGCAACTAATACTAATACATACATAACTAAGATGATTCAGAAAGCTTTGAATAGTAAAATAAAAGCTAACTTAGTTGTTGATGGCAAATGGGGAAGTGCTACAACTAAAGCAGTAAACAAGTTTAGAGCAAAGCAAGGCTGGAAAGAAGATGGCAAGGTTGGAGTAAAAACTTTAAATGAACTGTTGACATAAAAAAATTACCCCATGGATTATATCCTTGGGGTAATAACTATATTCGTTAGTTATCTTGCTCTTGATTATCAACAGGTTGTGTAAGCGTTAATTTAACATCTATTCCAGACAAAGAAAGAATAGTACCATCTTCTAAAATTGCGTTGTTATATTTTTTAATGTACAAATCGTCATAAGATGACATGGAATTAGCATTTTCTGCCGACATTGTTTCGTTTAGCGTAAATGTGCTAGAATCTGAATATATATTACCACTTCCGCTTGTACATACAATATTATAAGTACCAGATGGTAAATCCGTTCCAACTAGATAGTTACCTGTTTCTAATTTAAAAGTGTTCTTAGTTTTTTCTCTGCCTGTGTAATTTTCAATTTCAGCTGCATTTGAGCCAAAAGTAATCTTTAAAGTGCTAGTAATAGACAAAATATCACCTAATGCAAATGTACTGCCATTATAAGTATCAATAGCAAAATCATCATTTTCTTTTGCCATTATTTCATTTAGTCCATTAGTAGCAAAAACATTACCTTGACCCTTGGTTGCTTGAATATCATATTGCCCAGGAGGAAAATCAATACCACATATGTAATTACCTGCTGTCATAGTAAATCCTATTCCATCTAGCTTTACTTCTGTATTTTTTCCATCTGTAAACATATCAGTAGATGCTTGAGTTGGCTTATTGCCCTCATTTGACTTTACAAAAATATAAATAATTATTACAGCAAAAACCAAAAAACAAATTGCTATTGCTATATTTAATTTGTAATCTTCTTTTTTGCTATTTTTTGTATTTTGCATAGTAAACCTCCAAAAATTTATTATATAAACATATATTACCACATTTATATGGAATATCTACTATAAAGTGCAAAAAGACACCTGCAATTTTTGCAAATGTCTTTTTATCCAAATTCTAATTTGCTAAAATGAAACTAGAATCAAGCAATATCCAATTTAATCTTACCATATATTGCAAAAACTGGCAATGCTAAATTTATACTAATTTACTATTCTGATGTTTAATAGATTGGTAAAACAAATATATTTTTAATTCCAACATCTTTCTTTTGCGTTCAAGTGTTGACTCTTTGGACTGGAAGGATTATGGAGTTGAGTCAATTATTGACACAGTGGTAAATAATCCTCACCTTGGCAATGGTTCTATTATTCTATGCCACAATGGAGCAAAGTTTACAAAAGATGCACTGGAAGCTATGATTACAGGGCTACAAGACAAGGGATACACCATTGTCCCAGTATCAGAGTTAATCTACACTGGGGAGTATCATATGGATCATGAAGGAAGGCAGTTTAAGGATTAGTAATTAAGCCAAATAACTTTATAGAACTATTCTAACCGTTGCTGTTAATCACGCTAGGTTAAGGAAATAAGAGCAATAAACGTATGCGTGGGTATAAAAAACGGTGAAAGAGTATGTACATTTTAAAGAATTTAATTAGGTAGATGAGAAGTAAGTTTTAAGTAAACAAAATAAATCAAGTAAATAATGAATACGTAATGTCCTCAAACCAAATAAATATGGTTTGGGGATATTTTTGTTTAGGTCGCTATCTGTACTAGAAAAGAAGTTTTAAGAAAATATATGAAATAATTATCGGAAAGGACAGAAGGCAATAATTAATATACCATAAAAATATGTATGCAGGAGTAAATTCCAGTTAAAAAGAATTAAAATTCCACTTTACGGTTAATAGTATCTGATCCGAGATGTAAATAACATACATATAATTGTTCAAATTATAAAATTATGACACTTCAAAAAAACATATATACTTTACTAAAAAAAGAAAAAAATATATAATTTTGGAATCGGTGCAAAAGGACAAATATGGTTATTCATGGGTATAAAAATATTTATGTTAAAGCAAAAGTGCTTAAACATATTCCGAAAGAAGCATTTAAGTGCCATCAAGAGGCTACAGATATTGCAATACAATAAAGCATAAAGAATTTATTCACTTGATGTATTTATGCGGGTTGTAGCGTTTGACAAACGCCTAAAAAATAATACATAAAAGAAAGGAGATACATATTTTTATATGTATAATTGATTATGAGTGAAAAAAGTAAAGAATATTCAAAAAAAATTATAGTCACAGATTTAGATGGAACATTATTAAAAGATGACAAAAGCATATCTCAATATACTTCTGATGTAATTCGAAGATTATGTAATAGTGGTCATAAATTTGTTATTGCAACCGCAAGACCACTTCGGGCTGCAAAAGAATTCGTGGCAAATATTGATATAAACGCTGGAATATATCATAATGGAGCGTTAATTTATATGGATGGTGAGAAAACAGATGGTTTTCAAATTGATAATGTTATAACGCTTATAGATAAGATTTTATTGGAATATCCACAAGCAGCAATTGCAGTAGAAGCTGACGATGTCTTATATTCTAATTTTGATGCTGATCGCCTTTGGCCGGGTAACGGATTTATATATACCAATTCCAATTTTTCGGAATTGATAGAAAAAAAAGCTGATAAAGTAATAATTGAGGTTTCTTCCTTAGAAGACATGAAAAAATATCAAAAATTACTTCCAACAGATTTATATATACAGCTTTCCGAAAATAAAATTGGAATGATTATGAATAAAAAAGCAACTAAGAGTAATGGAATCAGTTTTCTTGCTCAAAAGTTTAATATTGATGTAGAAAATATCATTGCATTTGGCGATGATTACAATGATATAGATATGCTCGAATTTTGTGGAACGGGTATTTGTGTAAAAAATGCAGTGGATGATGTAAAAGTTTTTGCTAATCAAATTTGTGACACAAATGAAAATGATGGCGTTGCAAAATGGATTGAGGAATTTATTTTATAGAGAAATATGTGAACACAATAGCTATGAAATGAAATCAATCATTGCAGTCATGCGAATAATGCTATTGATATTCTAGTTGACAAAGGAGATTTAGGTATTGTAACAGACTTATTGAACCAAATTCGTTATATTCAGGGAGATTATAACTCTTATACAAAAGAAATTGAACCGTTGTGAATGAGCCAATAACTGAGCTAGCTCACATGGAGTGCGATCATTTAAGCTAGCTCTTGCTGTACTATTGATATGATTGGTTAACAAGGTCATATCATCCTGCGTATGATTCACAGGTGCCTGTTTTCTTTGATATTACAATTGTCGATAATATTGAGTTAGACAAACCTGGAAGTGATGCCGTTGCAATTGAAGATGCAACTATGGTTGACTCATATTAGACATAAAAAACTTCCTGTTTTTGAATAATTCTAAGCATTGGCTAAAGCATAGTCTAGTCTGTCTATTAAGAAATCAATATCAGACTCTTCAATTACAAGAGGAGGTTGAAAAGCAAGAACGTTGCGGTGAAGTCCATTCTTTCCTAGAATGATTCCGTCATCCTTTAACTGTTCTAATACTGCGTCAGTTTTTAGAGGATTAGGCTCATTATTCTCATCGCGTAGTTCCATACCTAACATCAAACCTTTTCCACGTACCTCACTAATAATAGGGTATTTATCCTTTAATTCATTTAGCTTTTTATAAAGAATATCACCAAGTTTTTTTGAT
>NZ_FRCP01000034.1 GCF_900142955.1 Anaerosporobacter mobilis DSM 15930
TTATTTATTGAAAATCTTTTTTCGCATTCTATCAAGTAAAACTTGTGAATACGATTAGAATTTTCAGGGTTGTTTCACTGTTCAATTTTCAATGTTCATCACTTTACATTTTCAACAAATTTCAATACATTGAAATCTTGTTTTCTAATGTTTCTATAAGTTGTACCGCTTTTCGACATCTCTCAGTCATTTGCGACAGCTTATCTAGTTTATCATGTTGCTTCCTTGTTGTCAAGCACTTTTTTCAAACATTTTTCATTTCAAATCTTTGTTTTCTGTTCTTGTCAGAAGCGACTGTTATATCTTACAACATCTTTCGACGTTTGTCAACATGTTTTTTCATTATTTTCTGAGTTGTTTTAATTCTTACTTTTTTCAGAATTGTTTATTCATTTCCTACAACTCATCAGCTGACTTGGTCTAGTATAACAGAGTTGAATTCGTTTGTAAAGGGGTTTTTTATGTTTTTTTACCCCCATTAATTGGTATGATTGATTTGTATTCCTATGTGATTTCTTTTTATTTATTGTCTACTTCGCTTAGTTTCATTGAAATATATCTCTAATGTGCTACCATAAAATTGTACAGGATTGGCATCATAATAGCAACAGAACCTGTACAGTTACAAACAATAAAACTATATAATACTGGAGGTGTATGTTATGAAATTTATATGTACTGAAGATTATTACCATATGAGTAGAGTAGCTGCTAATATTATATCCGCACAGGTCATTATGAAACCGTCATGTGTTTTAGGATTAGCAACTGGCTCCACTCCCCTTGGCATATACAAACAACTTATTCGTTGGTATGAGAAGGGCGATTTAGATTTTTCCAACGTTACTACTGTTAATTTAGATGAGTACAAATCTCTATCACCTGATAACGACCAAAGCTATCGTTTCTTTATGAATGAGAACTTCTTTAATCATATTAACATTTCTAAAAACAAGACTTATGTTCCAAATGGTCTAGAACTTAATGAGAAGAAAGCATGTAGTGACTATAATTCTATTATACAATCTGTTCATGGTATCGACTTGCAATTGCTAGGTATTGGCCATAATGGTCATATTGGTTTCAATGAACCTGGAGGTGCATTTGAAAAGGAAACTCACTGTGTTGATTTAGCTGAAAGCACAATTCAAGCAAATGCTAGATTCTTTTCGTCTTTCGACGAAGTTCCAAAACAAGCTTATACAATGGGTATAAAATCAATTATGCAAGCCAAGAAGATTCTTGTCGTCGTTTCAGGGGAAAATAAGGCTGACATAGTAGAAGAAGCATTCTTTGGACCTGTAACTCCAAAAGTACCAGCTTCTATTCTTCAATTACATCCTGACACTACTGTAATTGGCGATAAGGATGCTTTTATGAAAGTGAGGGATTCTATATGATTATTAAGAATGGAATGATCTATTCTGATCAGAACGCTTTTGTTCCCTTAGATATCATAACAGCAAATGATACGATACAACAACTGTCGATTAATGAAGATGGAGCACAGTGTTATGATTCAACTAACCATCAAGTAATTGATGCAACAGACTGCTACGTAATACCTGGACTAACTGATTTACATTTTCATGGTTGTGTTGGATTTGATGCATGCGATTCTGCTATTGATGCTATAGAAACAATTGCTTCTTATGAATTGTCCCACGGTATCACTACTATTTGTCCGACTACGATGACATTACCCGAGGAAGAATTACTATCAATTCTATCTACAATACATAACTATAAAACAACACATTCTGACCCAAACCACGCAGATGTTTTGGGCATATATCTTGAAGGTCCTTTCCTTTCAAAATCAAAAAAGGGAGCTCAAGATAGTACTCATATGGTGGCGCCAAATGTTTCTTTATATGAAAAGTTAACCACTGCTGCCCACGGACTGATAAAGTTTGTAGCGATTGCCCCTGAAGAAACCAATGCACTAGACTTAATTGAACGATTTCATAATGAGGTAACTTTTACCATTGCACATACAATTAGTGATTACGATACTTGTATGCAGGCCTTTAATGTTGGTGCAAGACAAGTTACTCATCTATTCAATGCTATGCCTAGTTTGCATCACCGTTCTCCTGGTGTAATTGGAGCTGCTTTTGATAGTCCCCATAGTCATGTTGAATTAATTGCAGATGGTAATCATATTCACCCTAGTGTGGTTCGTTTAACCTTTCAATTATTTAGTGATGACCGTGTTATCCTTGTTAGTGATAGTATGTGTGCCACTGGAATGCCTGATGGTAACTACTCCTTAGGCGGGCAAGATGTATATGTGAAAGATTCTGTTGCCGAACTTGAGGACCAAACCATAGCAGGTAGTACTACCAATCTATATGATTGTATGTGCAGGGCGGTCAAGATGGGAATTCCACTTGAAAGTGCGATTAAGGCAGCTTGTGAAAATCCAATCAAAGCACTTGGTCTATATGATACCTATGGTAGTATAACACCTAATAAAAAAGCCAATTTGCTCGTTGTATCAAAGGATCTACAGATTCGTCACATCATAAAAGATGGTAAGCTTTTCAAATAAACTCATCTCTTAAATTGTAGAAGACGAAGACAATCTCTAAACACAGAGTGTTTTCAATATGTAAAAGAGTTTCTAATAACTATATAGACTAATAGAAGGAAGTCGCACGTATTCTAAATCGTGCGACTTCCTTCTATTTGAATTAATATTCTCATTTTCTTCATCATTTATTACCTAATACGGTATTCCTATAATCATTAGCTGATTTGCCTACCTGCTTTTTGAATACTCTTGAAAAATGTGCTATATCTAAAAAACCAACTTGTTCAGCAATGTCTCCAATTCGAAGTGCTGGATCTTGTAATAACACTCTAGCTTTTTCAATTCGCACATTGTTTAATATCTCCGAAAAATTCTGTTCCATATGCCTATTTAATAACTTACTAAGATGCCATTGGCTAACATAAACTTGATCTGCCACATCGCTTAATTTTAGTTTCTCTTGATAATGCTCTTCAATATACCGAACTGCATTCTTAACTATAAACTTTCCTGCTGGATTTTCATCGATATGTTCTTCTTCTTTTTCATCATCAAGTAAGTTACTAGACTGTGCTTTCTTATCACTCAAATGATTTGTGATAAAGGACAGTGCTTCTTCAATCTCATCCATCTTTGAGGGCTTTAATAAGAATCTTGTTACGCCGAGATTTATTGCCTGTCTAGCGTAATCAAAATTCCGATACCCCGTTAGTATAATAACTTCTAAATCAGGAAATTGTGATTTAACACTGGCTATCATACTTAGCCCATCCATTTGTGGCATGCTAATATCTGAGACTATTATATCAGGTCTTACTCCGTTAATTAGTTCTAATCCATCTGCCCCATTATAGGCAACTGCATCTACTTTACAATTCCACTTCTCCCAAGGAACGATCTTCTGCAGTCCTTCCACTATAATGGGTTCATCATCAATAATCATAACTTTATACATAGATTCGCCCCCACTAAGTAACATTGATACCTTATATTCTATCCCTTTAATGCACCTGCCGTCAAACCTTTTACTATATATTTTTGCAAACATAGATAAATTATCAAAACAGGTATTATTACTAAAGTAACTGCTGAAGCCATCAATCCATAATTTGTACCTTCCATGGAAGTTAACTCACCTAATAAACGAGTAATTGCCCATTGATTTTTCAAACGTAACGTGAACATCTGTGTAAATAAATCATTATAGCTCCATAGGAACGTGAATATTGCTACTGTTGCAAAAGAAGGTTTTGTCAAAGGCACAACTACTTTAAAATATATTTTATATACATTACAGCCTTCTATGTATGCTGCTTCTTCTAAATCAATAGGTAGACTTTTTATATACCCTATCAGTACCACAATTGCAAATGACATATTACCTGCAATTTGCGGTAATGCAGTTGCCATTAATGACAACGCTGTACTCTCTGTATTAACGATTCCCCATGAATTCATCATACGGAATACCGGAATGATTGTAGAGAATATAGGAAACATCATACCTGCAATTACTAAGTTATATAAGAATTGTTTTCCTCTAAAATGGTATCTTACTAGCGCAAAGGCTGCAAAACCCGCGAATAACATTACTACAAACATTACTGTACAAGATATAATTAAACTATTCTTATACGCTCCTAATATATTCAATTTATTGAAAGCCAATCTAAAATTATCTAATGTTGCTTTAGCTCCAACAGGAATTGTGAAGGAATCCGTTAGAATTAATCTACGATCCTTGAATGCATTAATAACTACCCATACAAGTGGATATAACGTAGTTATTGCCCATAAACTCAAGAATACATATGCAATCATTTTTCCGATTGAGGGTTTCTTTCGCTTACCACTCTTACTCATATCGTTACCCCCTGCTTAATAGTCTTTTTCTTTAAATAGTTTGTTTGCTACCTTGGAAAGTATAATTCCAAGTACTACAATAACAACCGCTATGGCTGAACCATAATCCACGTTGTTTGAATTAAATGTCTGATAATACATGTACGTACCCGTTAAAAATGTTGAATTAACTGGCATTCCTTTTGGGAACATAATCCATGGTAAATCAAATACTTTCAGTGCACCTGTAACAGCCAATATAATACATGTACAAACCACGTTTCTAAGAAGTGGTATAGAGATGTAAAATACTTGTTGTAGTTTCGTAGCACCATCCACAACTGCTGCTTCGTACAATTCTTCTGAAATCGTATTCAACCCTGTGATCAGTATTACAAAATAAAATCCTACATATTGCCACATTACAGGAATGAGCAGAGTCATCATTGCATGATGTTGATCTTTCCAGTCAATCAAACCGGAGAAACCTAATATTTCCAAAAACTGATTTAACATTCCTTTATCATAAAGGAAGATTAAGTTAAACAATAGACCTAAAGCCGTTGCTGAGATTACAATTGGCAAGAAATATACAGTTTGAAAGAATTTTTTTCCTCTCCCTATATTATCTACTAGTAATGCTAATAGTAAGGCCATCCCTACCTGACCAACTAATGTCGCAATGATCATGATTATTGTATTCTTAATTGCAATCCTCATATTAGGATCTTCTATCATTGTTTTATAGTTAGCATACCATGGTTCATTAAAACCTTTCGCTGCTGTACCCAATCCCGTAATACTTTGAAAACTGTTTACAATATTTCGAATGAATGGATAATAGAGAAAGATTGTCATAAAGATGAATGCTGGGATTAAAAAAACAAAAATAGGTGTTTTCTTTTTGTATATGTTTGAATTCATAGTCTCACCTTCTTGTTATGAAAAGGGCCATTGCATGGATAGCTAACAGCCCTTTTAATTATACTATTATCGTGCAGCTAATAAATCTAATACTTGTTGGATAGCGTCTTTAATATCTACTGTACCTGATACAAGATTTGGCATTCCATCAAATACAGGAACTCTACATTCTGTAGGAATAAGATCTTGTAAAGCACCAGTCATAGATGTAGCACCAGCTGCCATCTTTATACCTTCTTGTGCTAACGAAGATAATTGACTTTCATCTACAGTAACACCATTCTTTAATGCAGTTGCTGAATATTGAGCAAATTGAGATACTAATTCATCTCTAGTCATATAAGTGATAAAGTCTACAGCAGCAGCTCTCTTATCAGGATCATCCCAAGCTTTACGAGTAATATAGTAACCTGAAGATAAACCACCAATAATGTCTGTACTCTTACGAGCATTCTTTCCTGGAACATATGTAACTGTGAAGTCATCTACCTTATCAGTTAATCCTTCGATACCACCAACTTTCCATGAACCATCAATTAAGAATGCTGATTTTCCTTCAATAAATGCTTGTACGGTATCATCATCAGTTCCAGTAAGTGTATTATCTGGGAAAAATCCTTTTTCATATAAATCCTTAATATCACTAAGTCCATTAAACCAAGCTTCTCCTTGCTTATCTGAAACTTCTTTAGCTAATGTATTATGTTTACCTGTCTCTGAGAAATTATAGATACTGTATTCAAACCAATAATGAGGTACTGTTGCTAGTGAAGCTGCAATAGGTGTAAATCCTGCATCTTTAATTTTTTGACAGATATCTAAGAATTCATCCCAAGTAGTTGTTGCATCTGGCATCTTAACTCCTGCTGCTTCAATTACTGTTTTATTTACGAACATTCCTTCCCAATAACCATTTACAGGAACTGAATAATTCTTTCCATCTACTGGAGATGCTCCCATCATAGCATCTTTCATATTGCTTGCATAATCTGGGTATTCTGCTCTAATTTCATCGATTGATACTACTTTGTTTCCTTCAATAAGAGTATTGGAATCTACACCATTGAAGAAGAATAATACATCTGGTTCTGCTCCAGCTTCGAAGTCAGCAAGAACACGAGCTTTGAATGTTTCATCAGATGTTGCAGATGAATCGTTAACCTTGTTACCAGTTTCTTTTTCCCAAGCTTTTACTGCATCTTGGAAGTTTTGAGCATTTCCATCATTACCTGCGTAAGTAGTTGTAACATTAATGGATACTGGTTTTTTTGGTTCCTCTGGTGTAGTTGTTTCTGTCTTATCTGTTGTCTCCGTTGTCTCTGTTTTGTCAGTTGAAGTGCTTGTGTTCTTTGCATTGTTTTTGTCCTTACCACATGCTGCTAACGAAAAAGTAAGTACTAAAACTAGCATAATTGATATAACTTTCTTCATTTCTTATTCCTCCCTTTTTTTATTGATGAAAATGTATAAACTTGTAAACACCTCTCGAGATAATGTTAACTGATATTTAATACATATCATCTACTAATAGAATAGTACAAATTCAACAAAAGGTTAATGATTAGGGTTGCTATTTATTGTATAATATTGTTGTGTAATACTGCTTTACCTATTCGAATCCTACTAACCGTATGGTTATTTTGATTAGTATTTATAGTCAAACCATACCTTTCTCCATACAAAATCCTCAAACGCTGGTTAACATTACGTATTCCTAGGTTCAAACTTGTTTCTGAACCTAATACACCCTCGGAATTTAATATCTGATTGATTTTTTTAATGTCCTGGTCTGTTAATGTCCCATTATCTTCAATGTCTACAACAATATCCTCCATATCTTCATAGATTGATATAATAATCTTCCCTTGCCTTAAGGTACTAGTTCCATGTTCTATAGCATTCTCAACAATTGGTTGAATTATCAACCTTGGGACTTCATATGTTAATAGTTGTTCATCAATATTTTTAACTACTTCAATTTTACCTTGAAATCTCTGTCTGATAATATATAGATACGAATCCACGTAACTTAACTCTTCTTCTAATGGAATAACATGTTGATTCTTTCGGTTCATGGTAGCATTTAACATCGTAGACAATGCTTCAATCATTCCACTTACACGTTGATTTCCACCAAGTCTCGCCTCCCAGTTAATAATCTCTAATGTATTATTAAGAAAATGTGGATTAATCTGCGATTGTAGCGCTTTAATCTTAGCATCCCTCAATGCTAATTCTTCCATATAAATTTGCTCAAACTGATACTGTAGCTCCAATGACATTTCATTAAAAACATTTCCTAAGTAATCAAATTCATAACTGCTACTTAACTTAGTCACCTGAAATCCATACTTTTTATTTGTAATCTTATGTGCCGCTTCAACAAGGGATTTAATCGGCTTAGTTACTTTGCGATTAAAGAATATAATTACCATCATTACTAATGGAATCATAAAAATTAATACGATAACCCCTATGTATTTGACCATATCTAATTCCCCAATAATCATATTCGAATCCAATTGTATAACAAATGCTAGCTTATGTTGATCCAATTTACTAACGCGGTAGACAACATCTTTTGAATCCCTATTGTGATAATTGCTCTCATCTGTAACAGTAGTAAGCTCATCCTTTGATAAGATATTGTCTATATTACTATTTAATAGCGGTTCTCCATCCATATAGATTTCTCCTATCTGATATCCCCAAATGCTCTTTAAACTCTTAAACATGGATTTTGTGTTAATCTCCATTACAATTACAGCATAAGGTTCAAAATTAGATTTTACTAGGTTACGAATCATATATAAATGTCCCTCAATATTAAGTAATTCAATATTCGTATCAATATCCACTGCCTTATCAAGTACTTTCGATAGTCCTATTCGCTTAAACTCGAGTACACTTGTATAGGTGGCTTCCTTTGAATTACTATATGTAGAGTAAACCATGCTCGGATCATCTAAGAACACCAACATAGTACTCAGAAAGCTTTCGTTATATTTATATTGTTGGGCTAAGAACTGATTAACCGTGTCATAAAACTTTCTCTTATCTTGGTCTTTTTGGTAGGCGTAATAACTATCACGAATAGTAGATATATACGACGCATTCCTTGATGCAAGTCTCGCTCCCTCCATCTGCATCAGACAAATCTCAACCGCTTTATCCGATGAAGAGATAATAGTGTCTTCTGTCTGTCCACTTAACTTAGTTGACATGAAAAAAAGCATGATAAATACTAGTAATGCTAGCGGTAGCAGCCAACATAAAACAAGCATTCGTATCATGCTCCATTGAAGAGATTGTTTCTTTTCATTTTCTTTTTCATAATCTATCTGCATAGTTTTCCTCCTATACCCCTTATTCCATTCTTTATCTTTATAGTACAAATACACACGTACAATACATCACATTTGCTATGGCAACAATTATGATGTAATTTACGTGTGTTTATAAATTCTCATGGTTTATTATTAGGGATATTGTTTATCTTATACTTAGATTATATCAATACTAGCAGGTGGAAATCAATGAATTCTTATCATCACATAGATGTAAGAATTCAGCATAAATATCGCAGATATTCTTAGCTTCTTTCTCTGTCGGCATTTCACAGAAGATACGTAATAAAGGCTCTGTTCCAGAAAACCGGGTGATTACCCAGCCACCATTCTTAAAGTATACTTTACTTCCATCTATATAAGATACATGATCAATTTCATATGGAAGATCTGGAATTTCCTTCTCTTCCATAAGCAAATCATACATAGCCTCCTTCTTCTCTCTAGAGAATCGATAATCCCGTTCCTCCATGTAGTTACTTCCAAATTCTTCTTCTACTTCTTTACTAATCTCAGATAACTTCTTGCCTGTAACAGCAATCATCTCAACAAGTAGCATCGCTGCGTAGATACCATCTTTTCCATGAATGTGTCCTAGTACAGTTAAACCACCTGATGATTCGCCTCCAATGATTGCATTCGTCTCTATCATCTTAGCAGAGATATGCTTAAATCCAACAGGTACTTCATAGCACTCTTGACCAAATCTATGTGCCACTTTATCAAGCATATGAGTGGTTGCAATATTTCTTACTACAGGCCCTTCCCAGCCTTTGTATCTTGTCAAATAATAATATAATACAACTAAGATTTCATTGGAATGAAGAAATCTTCCCGTATCATCAATAATACCAATTCGGTCAGCATCTCCGTCTGTTGCTATTCCAATATCATAATGCCCTTCTACTACGGTGTTTTGCAAGCTTCTTAATGTAGCTGCCGATGGCGAAGGTAATTTACCTCCGAATAAAGTGTCATGACGTTCATGAATGGTTTTCACATCACAACGAGCCGTATGTAGAATCATATTGAGTGAAGTTTCACTAACCCCATACATTGGATCCAGCGCAATTCTAAGATTTTTCTCTCGGATTGCATTCATATCAACTGCTTTAATTATACTATCCAAGTACTCATTGAGTGGAAAGATTTCAACAATCTTACCTGCCTTTTTCCCTGCTTCATATTCCATCTCAACGATGTCATCGAGTGTAAGTTTATTAATATAGCGTTCAATATCTTCTGTCTGCTCCTCATTGGCATCTCTACCACCATATGTAAACACTTTGATTCCATTATATATGGCTGGATTATGACTTGCTGTTACCATCATACCATAATGCATCTGATGATTCATAACATAGTACATTACAAGCGGAGTTGGTACCGAACGATTTATTAAATATGCTGTAATTCCTTCTGCAGCGAAAATCTGTGCTGCCCACTGCATTGCTTCCTTTGCTAAGAAACGACGGTCATATCCAATTACAATACCGTCTTCCTCCACTCCTTCTTCTTTCATCTTCTCAACCATGGCTCTTGCTAATAATTGAATATTCTCTTTCGTGAATTCATCTCCTATTATTGCACGCCATCCACCAGTACCAAACTTAATCATTATATAATCATGCTCCTTTCCTTCATTTTATCCCATTATGATCTCAACTGTATGGGTTGTATTTGGTTCTTGTACATTAATTTGTTCTACTTCCTTACCATCTACAATTATTTTCTTAACACCTTTCATTACACCGTTTGGATTCGTTACATGAATATTATAAGTAGCCTCTCTCCATACTCTTGTAACATCAAATTCCTTCCAATCGCTTGGAATACATGGATCTATTTCGAGGTAATCAAAATCAGGTCGCACACCTAATATATATCTAGTTGCAGAAAAATACGCCCAACCTCCTGTACCAGTCATGAAAGGATGTCTTGCTCTACCAAAAGCTGTATGATCCGGACCAACTACGAATTGACAATAAGAGTATGGCTCTGCTTCTCTAACTTCAATCTTATCATTTTGATAATATGGGCATAACGCATTGTAAAATTCTACTGCACGGTCTCCACGTCCAATCATACATTCCGCCGCCCATGCCCAAGGATTTGGATGAGAGAAGATTGCTCCATTTTCTTTTAATCCTGGGTAAACTCTTGTTACAAAACCAATAGAATCATCTGGCTTTGTATAAGATGGTGCATTCAATCGTATGCCATAAGGAGTAAACAGATATTCATACACACTATCCATAGCTTTTGTTGCTTTTTCATCATTTGCTGCTCCTGATAATACTGCCCAGGTATTGGATTCTAGATGTACTTTTCCTTCTATATCCTTACTTGTTCCAATCTTAACACCTTCTTTTGTTATTCCGCGTATAAACCAGTCGCCATCCCATAGAACATCATTACAAACTTTTTTAACTTCCTGTGACATCTTTGTATATTTATCTATTTCTGCCTGACGTCCAAGCACTTCAGATAATTGTAAGAATTTATCAATTGCCCAATAATGAAGAAAAGATACCATAGCACTTTCTCCTCCACCAAGGTTCAGACAGTCATTCCAGTCTGCTCTTAGCCCCTTACAGATTCCTGTACTACCAACTTGCTTGTATGAAAAATCAAGTATTTTTTCCATATGTTCATATATAGTACCTTCTCCACCATCTGCATAGGTAATAATCTGATCTACAAATCCCTTGTCTCCAGTTTCTTTTATGTACTCTACAATCGATGCTATTAACCATAATGCATCATCTGAACATGCATCTTCAATTCCATGTACTATACTTTCTTTAGATGCTGTTGGTACAACGGTTGGAGATTTGAATGGCTTTTTATCTTCTTTGCTTTCTTTCTTAAACCATTCTGGTTGGAATAAGTGAAGACCATACCCTTCTGATACAACACCTTGTAGTAATTGAATAATACGCTCTTTACATTTTTCCGGATTTGAATGAGGAATTGTCATAGCATCTTGTGCCGTATCTCTGAATCCCAAACCTGTTCTTCCACCTACTTCAATAAAAGAGGCAAATCTTGAGAACATTACGTTAATTTCCGATTGATACAAATTCCATGTATTTATTAAAACATTCATTCCTTCATTCGGTGTTTGTATTTGTAAACATTTGAATTTGTTATCCCAATAATTTCTTAAATCAGTATATACAGCATCTACATTTTTTAAATCACTATATTTTTCTCTGATTTTTTGTCCTTCTTCACGATTTCCCTCTCCAAGCATATAGATTACTCTTATTTCTTCGCCTGGTTGTAAGATTATCTTTTTATGAAGAGATCCACAATGATTATTACCTAATTCTGATGAATTGCTGCAGTATCCTCGTTCAACCGCAACCGGATTATCTTCTGTATGATATAATCCTAAGAATTTATCTCGTAAGCAATCATAGCTATCTGGTTCAAAATTCGCCGTAAAATACTGATATCCAAACTCTTCATAGAATAAATCATATTCGATCACTGAATCTTTATAGTTAGAGCCTGCACAATATAGGCTCATCTGATAATTCTGATTGTCAATCATAATATGGTGATAAGAGAATTCACAATAAGAGAATAAGCTTAGCTCTCTTACCTTATCATCTTCGTTCTTAATTGTTACATCCCATAATTCAACATTATCCTCAATTGGGACTACTAGTGTTTGTTTTGCTTTGATCTTATCATGTTCACACTCATATACAGAATATGACATACCATGTCTACAAGTATATGAATATTCGTCCAAAGGCTTATTCGTTGGCTGCCAAGAAACACTCCAATAATCCTTTGATTCTTCATCTCTTATATATACATAATGTCCTGGTCGATCCATTGGTACACTATTACCTCGGAATCTAGTCATTCGATGGTATTCTGGGGATTTGTAAAATGCATATCCTCCTGCCGTATGATTAACTACCACACATAGATCTTTTACCCCAAGATAATTTGTCCAAGAAGTTGGTAAATCTACTCTTTCAATACAATATTCCCTTTTGTCTACATCAAAATATCCATATTTCACTGTTCATTCCTCCTCTAGAAAACTTATATTTAATATACTCCTCTAGTAAAATTATACCGATGCCTCTTAAGAAAACATACTGTAAACCATGCGAAAATTTGCACATTCTTGCTGATTAAAGCAAAAATATAGCCGGAATTTCTTCTGTCTAAATTCCGGCTTTTGTTATAAATTTTTGATTGTTAATTATGCATCTATTATACAAATTTTATAATTTGTAATTCTTTTTTCTCTGATAAATTAATAAATTCTTCACCGCATTTTAAAGTCGGCCTAGACATATCAGACTTATTAATATATATAATTCTGCCTACTCGGTTATCACTAAGGAGCACATCACATCCTATATACGTATCCATAATCCCTGTTAGGAATACCATTATATACTGTGTATCATACTTTGACATACCATCTTTTTCGAATTCCCGAATTAATGAAAAAGGATTTCTTGCTCCATCTTCTGTCAATGTTAATTCATCATAGGCATCCGCTATTGTTACTATCTTTGAATATGTACATATCGTGGGACTCATAATCTGTAATGGATACCCTGAACCATCAACTTTCTCATGATGTGTTAATGCTGTTAATCCAATTTGACGATTAAGTTCGCGTTTCATTAGATAACGATATCCGTATATCGTATGTTTCTGTAACAAATCCTTATCCTCTTTGGTAAGTTCATCTTCCTTCTTTTGTAAGATTTCTTCTGGCATCATTAACATTCCTATATCATGAAACAATCCGGCAAGGGTAATATCGTTAATTTCTTTCTCTGAAAACTTTAGCCATTTGGCCAAAACATTGGATATTAATGCTGTATTCAAGCTATGCATATACATTCGATTTTGTTTCAACTGCATACCATACAAGGCATCAAATAATTCATTTGTGTTATCAACTTTATGTAAGACAGTATTTATCCCACTAATGATCTCTTCTTTATTCACCTTTTTGTCACGAGCAATTACATCATTAAATTGACCTTGAATATTAGAGTAGCATAGTGTGTACTTATGGTTAATCTCCTTAAACTTAGTAGTTTTACGAATTTCCTTAAGATGTGTTTCTAACCCTTCTAGCCTTCTATCCTCATTGGATGTGTCCAGTATCCTTACTTCATAGATATTATTATTTTCTAGTAGTTTTAAAACACGATTGTCAACCACTGTTCCACTATTGACTAAAATAGTACCATAGGTAGTTAATACATCTCCATAAATAATCATATTTTCTTTTAAATCTTTACGTTTAATTAACCTCTTCATTGTTCTCTCCTATCCTGATTAAGATTACTCAATTAAGATTACTCTCCTACGCTTTATCATAAGTTACTGATAAGTATCTTTATTTTATCAAAAATATTTTGACTTTCATATCGGTAAATAGTTTCATTCTTTGGGTATAATATCATATCATTTACCGATTTGCTCGACTATTTCGGAGTTTTTTTCCTTATTACCCCAAATATATCTTCCATATGGTTACGTGTTTTATTAACTATTTATTATCCATTTACTTCACCTATGCACAAATTAGTTCCCATTGTACCAAAAACACCTAACCGAGTGGTTACGTGTTTTCATTATCTAATTATTACAATTAGCTAATCACGCTTATAAATAACATACCATATATATGTAACTAATCATATATAAGTAACTGATTACGTTTATGTCACTGATCACATGCAAAAAAAGCCATTAATCAATTACAATTAATGGCTTTCCTTTTCTTATATCTTCAAAACTACACATTGAATTTTTGTCAGATCATTCTTTTGGTTAAGCCCTCGACCTATTAGTAACAGTCAACTGCATGTGTTACCACACTTCCATCTCTGTCCTATCAACCTGATCGTCTTTCAGGGGTCTTACTAGCTTGTGCTATGGGATATCTTATCTTGAGGGGGGCTTCACGCTTAGATGCCTTCAGCGTTTATCCCTTCCAAACTTGGCTACTCGGCCATGCACTTGGTAATGCAACCGATACACCAGAGGTTCGTCCAACCCGGTCCTCTCGTACTAAGGTCAGCTCCTCTCAAATATCCTACGCCTACGCCGGATAGGGACCGAACT
>NZ_FRCP01000033.1 GCF_900142955.1 Anaerosporobacter mobilis DSM 15930
TTCATAAAGAAGTAATTTCCAATCTAGAATCCATTCATGGTGCATTACTACGTATGAACCGAAGCATACAGTCTGAAGGAACATTTGGAATAATTAAGTGGGACAGAGCTTATAAACGACTGTTCCGAAAAGGTGAAAAAGCAGTTATTTTGGAATTTACATTGATTTCGTGTGGCTTTAACCTTTATAAATACCATAACAAGAGGAACAGAACCCCGCTTGTTGTATAAAAATATGGCAGAACGAACTGCTTTAGAGCCTGTATTAAGAGAAGGCTTGGTTCGTATACTCATTTTTTCAAGAGAAAGACTATAAAAGATAAAACAAGGTCACTCACATCAGCTAATGTGAGTGACCTTGTTTATTAAGGGAGTTTTTTTACAGCCCCATAAAGTCTAACTTTTAGGGGTCACCACATTATTATCGTGATGATTAACGGGATTTTTTATATGTCAAGTAGTTCGTAGCAACATTAATAATATCCGAATAGCATCATAGTTCTTACTAAGAGCTAAAAACGGGCGTCCCTTATTAGCGATAGTTGTATATTGATACAAATACGACTATGAAATTGTTCCAACGATACTGTTAAGTAAAAATGATGAATTACTGGAATAAAAAGTGAGTAGATAGTCCATAATAATAAGGGAAAGTTAAAACTAGAACGATTAAGTAAAAGTGACCAAATAAGTTCACAATAAGTGTATAAATTGACAAAGTTGACATACTAGTACTTTTTCTATTGAAATAATTTTGTGTATATGTTACTATAATGACATGATAACTGGGAACGGTACCGATAAGGATACCGATAACGTTACTATGAAATGTTTTTTGGAGAAGGAACAGTTCTAGTTACGGAAACTTATTGAAAATGATCCAGGAATCATTACTTTTTTCAAAAGGCATTATACGTCACTGAATCAGAGCCTATTTGGAAGATGTTAATATCAAAAAAGAGGGTATGCAGAAAGGAATGGTGTTATTATGAAAAAATCTAAAAAAATTGTAGCTCTACTTCTTGCAACAGTTATGATTGGTAGTTTGTTTACAGGATGTGGAAAGAAAAACAACGAAAACGACAAAACTAATACGAATGACACAACTAAGACAGAAGACACATCTTCAACAGATACAGCAAATACAGATACATCAACTGAAAAAGTTGATTCTATCTACTTCTTAAACTTCAAACCTGAAATTGCTGAAGTTTATGAAAAGATTGCGAAAGATTATGAAGCAGAAACTGGTATTAAAGTTAAAGTAAATACCGCAGCAGCCGGTACATACGAAACAACTTTAAAATCAGAAATTGCTAAAAAAGATGCGCCAACAATTTTCCAAATCAATGGACCAGTTGGTTACCAAAACTGGAAAGATTATAGCGCTGATATGAAAGATTCAGAATTATACTCACACTTAACAGATAAGAGTTTAGCAGTAACAGAAGGCGAAGGGGTATATGGTGTACCTTACGCGGTAGAAGGTTATGGTATTATCTATAACAACGCTATTATGGATAAATACTTTGCTTTAACTGATAGAGCAACTACAGTTGCTTCAATGGCAGAAGTTAATAACTTTGCTACATTAAAAGCAGTTGTTGAAGATATGCAAGCAAGAAAAGCAGATCTTGGTATTGATGGCGTATTTGCATCAACTTCCATGGCAGCTGGTGAGCAATGGAGATGGCAAACTCACTTAGCAAACTTACCACTATTCTATGAATTCAAAGACAATACAGCTTTTGATAATACTGTTTTAGCAGGACTTGCAGCTAACGAAATTGAATTCAAATATGCTGAAAACTTTAAAAATGTATATGATTTATATACTAACAATTCATGCGTAGAAAAAGGTTTATTAGGTGCTAAAACAGTTAATGATTCTATGGCAGATTTTGCTTTAGGAAAAGCAGCTATGGTTCAAAATGGTAACTGGGCATGGAGTCAAATTAACGAGGTTGATGGAAACGTAGTTAACGAAAATGATATCAAGTTTATGCCAATCTATACTGGAGTAACTGGAGAAGAAACTCAAGGTTTATGTGTTGGTACTGAAAACTATTTCGCAATCAATAGCCAAGTTTCAGAAGCAAAACAAAAAGCTTCTATGGATTTCTTAAACTGGTTATTCACAAGCGATACTGGTAAAGCATATGTAACTAACGATTTAGGTTTCATTGCTCCATTTGATTCATTCACTGATGCTGAAAAACCAAGCGATCCATTATCAAAAGAAGTTTTAGCATGGATGGAAAAAGATACTACATCTGTAGTTTGGACATTCGCGGCATTCCCAAGTGAAGATTTCAAGAACGCTTTTGGTGACGCTTTACTTGAATATGTTCAAGGTGGATTGGATTGGGATCAAGTTGTAACAGTTGTTAAAGAATCATGGAAATCTGAAAGAGCAAAATAAGTTTATCTTTTAAGAAATATTAGATTATCATATAGTTTTTTGTAATAAGCAGGGTGAGTGTGGATAAATCCTCACTCGCCCTTTCTATAACAGAACATACATTTATAATGGCAAAGGTAATTCGATAGCTTCAAATATAAAAGGACAGGAGAGAGGAATATGCACAAAAATTTGAAGAAATACTTTCCGATTTTTGCATTACCTACATTAGCAGCATTTACGATAGCATTTATAATACCATTTATCATGGGTATTTATCTATCTTTCACTGAATTCAGAACAGTAAATGATGCAAAATGGGTTGGTTTTAGCAATTATGTAGCGGCATTCCAGAATAAAGACTTTTTAAATGCATTAATCTTCACAGCAGGATTTACCGTAGTATCCGTAATTACAATTAATATATTTGCCTTCACGTTAGCGTCATTGTTAACAAGAGGAAAGAAAGGGACTAACATATTCCGTACAATATTCTTCATGCCAAACTTAATTGGTGGTATTGTATTAGGCTATATCTGGCAGTTGATCTTAAACGGAATTCTATATAAATTCGGAGTTACATTAACATTTGCACCAAAATATGGATTCTGGGGACTTGTCATCTTAATGAATTGGCAGTTAATTGGTTATATGATGATTATCTATATTGCGGGAATTCAAAATATTCCAAAAGATCTTATCGAAGCATCTAAAATTGATGGAGCGAATAAAAGACAAATTCTTAAAAACGTTACGATACCATTGGTAATGCCTTCTATAACTATTTGTTTATTCCTTACATTATCAAATTCATTCAAGTTATTTGATCAAAACCTTGCATTAACAGCAGGAGCACCATCAAAGAAGACAGCGATGCTAGCTCTTGATATCTATAATACCTTCTATGGTAAAGTAGGTTATGAAGGGGTTGGTCAGGCAAAAGCAGTAATCTTCTTTATCCTTGTTGTTGTAATTGCATTAATTCAACTAAGAGCGACTAGAAAGAAGGAGGTTGAAAACTAATGAAAGTGAAACGTAAAACATCAGACGTAATTATTTTTGTCATTCTTCTTATATTAGCAATTACTTTCTTAGCGCCTATATTCATTGTATTAATGAATTCTTTTAAAGGAAAGTTTTTTATAAGTGATGCACCGTTTGTATTCCCAAATAAACAGACTTTCGTTAATTTTGAGAACTATACAAGTGGTATAGAAAAAACTAACTTCTTAAGTGCTACAGGTTGGTCATTGTTTATAACAGTATTCTCAGTAGGTTTTATTGTTTTATTAACAGCTATGACAGCTTGGTACATTACTAGAGTTAAGAGTAAATTCTCTAATTTACTTTACTATTTATTCGTATTCTCTATGATAGTACCATTTCAAATGGTTATGTTTACAATGACTAAAGTTGCTAACGTGTTAAGTTTGGATAATCCAGTCGGTATTATTGTTATATACGTTGGATTCGGAGCGGGGCTCTCCGTGTTCATGTTCTGTGGTTTTGTTAAATCTGTCCCTATTGAAATAGAAGAAGCGGCTATGATGGACGGTTGTAATCCGATTCGTACGTACTTCTTTGTAGTATTACCAATATTAAAACCAATTTCAGTAACAGTAGCAATCCTTAATGTAATGTGGATTTGGAACGATTATCTACTTCCATACCTTGTTATTGGCTCAGATTATAAGACGATTCCTATTGCAATTCAGTACCTGAAAGGTGGTTACGGTTCAATCGATATGGGTGCTATGATGGCTATGTTAGTATTAGCAATTATACCAATTGTTGTATTTTATCTTGTATGTCAGAAACATATCATTGAAGGAGTAACAAGTGGAGCAGTAAAAGGTTAATCGATACTTAGTAGCTGAACCCTTATAAGTAAAAATGTAGGATTGAGAGGATGAATTTAATGAGAGCAAGTGGAATTTTACTACCGATTACCTCTTTGCCATCAGCATATGGGATTGGTACTTTTTCGAAAGAAGCATATGCATTCGTAGATTTTTTAGAAAAGGCTAGACAGAAATATTGGCAAGTATTGCCTTTTGGATCGACGGGTTACGGTGATTCTCCGTATCAATCTTTCTCAACATTCGCAGGTAATCCCTATTTTATAGATCTAGAGACTCTAATTAAAGAAGGATTACTTACAGAAACAGAATGTGAAAATGTTGATTATGGTGATAGTGTAGAGCAAGTTGAATACGATAAAATCTATCATTCAAGATTTCAGTTACTAAGATTAGCGTACGAAAGATTTCGTACGCTAACAAATGATAACTTTGAAGATTTTTGTAAAGAACAGGAATCGTGGTTAAATGATTACAGTTTATTTATGGCTGTTAAAAACTATTTTGGCGATAAGGGAATCGATGAGTGGGACGAAGACATACGTATTCGTAAACCAGAAACAATAGTTAAATACGAAGAACTCTTAGCGGATAACATCGTATTCTATAAATTTATTCAATATAAGTTTTTTGAACAATGGAATTTACTAAAAGAGTATGCGAATAATAAAGGAATTAAAATAATTGGAGATATTCCTATCTATGTGGCCTATGATAGTGCCGATACATGGGCAAATAAAGAATTGTTCAAGTTTGATAAAGATGGAAAACCAATTGCAGTTGCAGGTTGCCCACCTGATAGTTTCTCAGCCACTGGACAGTTATGGGGTAACCCGCTATATGACTGGGAATATCACAAATCCACAGGTTATGCTTGGTGGATAAAGAGAATAGCATTCTGTTTTAAGTTATATGATGTTGTCCGTGTTGACCATTTTAGAGGATTTGATGAATACTATGCTATACCATACGGAGCGAAAGATGCTGTAATTGGTAGATGGGAAAAGGGACCTGGTATCGATATATTTGAACATATTAAAAGGGCGTTAGGTAATGTTGATATCATTGCTGAAGATTTGGGATTCCTTACTGACAGTTCAAGAAAACTAGTAGCAGACTGTGGATATCCTGGTATGAAGATTATTCAATTCGCATTTGATTCAAGAGAAGAGAGTGACTACTTACCACATAATTATAATAAGAACTGTGTGGTTTATACAGGGACACATGATAATGATACAATTGTAGGCTGGTATAATACACTCTGCGATCAAGATAAAAAGTATGCGACCACATATGTGAATAATCAAAATTCTAAGCCGGAAGAGATTCATTGGGATTATATTAAGTTTACCTTGGCCAGTGTAGCGGATCTTGCGATCATACCAATGCAAGATTATCTTGGACTTGGATCAGAAGCACGTATTAATACACCATCAACCCTTGGTGGTAACTGGGTTTGGAGAATGAAAAAAGATGATATTGATATGAATCTGGCTGATAATATCTGCTATATAACAAAACTCTATGGTAGATAAATAAGAATTGCATTGCTTAAATGTATTATCTTGCATATTATGGAGATTGTTGTTATAATTTCAGTTATACTGAGAATAATTGGCAGAAGTACCTAAACCAGCAAAACTAGGAACTAATTACCAAATAAAAATATGCAGCAAAGGAAGGATATCATGGGTACTATCACAATAAAAGATGTAGCAAAACTTTGTGGTGTAGGTGTCAGCACTGTATCAAGAGCGATTAATAATCATCCGGATATCAATGAAGAGACAAAGACAAAGATTATGAAAGTTATTAAAGAAAACAATTACATACCAAATAATAGTGCACGTAATCTGAAACGTTCGAATTCGAAGATGATTGCGGTTCTAATTAAAGGTATTAGTAATCCTTTCTTTAGTAAAATGATTAAGGTAATAGAAGAAGAAACGCAAGAGAGAAAGTATTCTTTCCTTTTACATAGAGTTGAAGAAAGGGAAGATGAAATCGATATTGCATTAGAATTAGTGAAAGAAAAGAAATTACGTGGAATTATATTCCTAGGAGGATATTTCACACATTCTGAAGAAAAGTTATCTCAGTTAGATATTCCGTATGTTTTATGTACGGTTGGTATTACGGGGAAATGGAGCAAAGAATTATGTTCTTTCGTCGCCGTTGATGACTTTAAAGAAAGTTATAAGATCGTTGATTATCTATGTAAGATAGGTCACAAACGTATTGCTATTATTACAACTAGTTTAGATGATACGAGTATTGGACTTATTCGTTATAAAGGATATCTACAAGCATTAAGGGATAACAATATTGAACCAGACATGAAGTTAGTTAGAAGCATGAAAGATGATATAGAAACCTTCACCATGGATAATGGTTATGTTGTTATGAAGGAACTATTAGAATCGGGAGAAGATTTTACAGCTGTTTTTGCTATATCTGATAGTATTGCAATAGGAGCTAGTAAGGCGATTCTAAACGCAGGTAAATCAGTTCCTGAAGACTACTCGGTTGCTGGGTTTGATGGCCTTGATATAGCATCATATTATAATCCGGCAATTACAACAATTAGACAGCCGGTAGATGAGATAGCTAAAGCAGCAGTAACTATATTATTTGACGTAATTAAGAAAAAAGCAGATCATCAAATGTGCGTTTTCCCAGGGGAATTAATCATTGGACAATCGACTAAGTTGATCTAATTAGAGGATGCTATATAACAATTACTCGATAGAGAGTTATGTTATATAGCATTTTTATGTTGCAATTGTGTTTTTTGTGTGAATAAAGTAAAATATATTGCAACGATGTACTTGTTGTATTAAAATAGAAAAAGTATGACTATATACGAGGGAGTTAGTAGTTAGAGAATTACTTTATATACAAGCTCTCCTTATATTAGAAAGGGGTAATATTATATGAGAAAATTAGCAAAATTTATGGCACTTATGCTAGTTGCTACAATGGCTTTAGCAGGTTGTTCTAAGAAAGATAATAGTGTAACAAAATCTTCAGGAGGTCAATTAGATGCACCTCAAACTGGAGATACAGTAGCAGAAATAGTAGTCAAAGACTTTGGTTCTATCAAAGTTAAATTCTTTGCTGATAAGGCACCTAAAGCAGTAGAGAACTTTGTTACACATGCAAAAGATGGATATTATGATGGGGTAACATTTCACAGAATTATTAATGAATTCATGATTCAAGGTGGTGATCCTGACGGAACAGGAATGGGTGGCGAAAGTATCTGGGGAGAGAATTTTGAAGATGAATTCTCAGATGATTTACTTCCTTTAAGAGGAGCATTATGTATGGCTAATGCTGGTAGTAATACAAATGGAAGTCAGTTCTTTATTGTACAGGCAAATCCTTTTGTACAAGAAGAAGTTGAACAAGCATTAACGAATAATGGATACGAATTAGGAAAAACATACTTAGACTCCTATAAGACCTTTATGAAAGCAGCTTATAATATTGAAACGAGTGATGAACAAGCAAAGTTATATATGGAAAAAGGGGGAACTCCTTGGCTGTTCAATGCACATACAGTATTTGGACAAATCTATGACGATGCAAGTTATGATGTGCTAGATGCAATAGCGAATGTTGAGAAGACTGACGAACAAAATGGTATTCCAGCAGATAAAGTAATAATAGAAACCATTAAGATTTCAGACTATAAGTAACTTCACATACTTTTCAGACCGAATGCTTCACACACCATCAAAAACAATCTTCACGAATTATCTGTCTAGTTGTAGACAATTTGTTGAAGATTGTTTTTTTGATGGTACATTTCAAGGTATTCCGTCTGAAAAATATGATATAAATATTCAAATTATATTTTGCAACAGTCTCTTCTATCAATTATAATTAAATTAATCTAGTATTTCACATATTATACATAAAATATTGCTATTATAAGGTTAAGAGGGTAACAGAAATGATTACTCGATATCGAATCATTCATTTGTTACAATAACAAATGAAAAGAATGAATAAGTAATAAAGAATACATTAGAAAGGATATGTTCACAGAAGTGATTGAATTCTAGTGATACGTAAAGGGTGGTTTGTATGGAAAATTTGAAAATACTTGTTGTTGATGATGAAAGCAGAATGAGAAAATTAGTTGGTGATTTCCTCACTAAAAAAGGCTATGAAGTTATAGAAGCAGAAAATGGAGAGCAAGCAGTTGATTTATTCTTTCAAAACAAAAATATTGCGCTTATTATACTTGACGTTATGATGCCTAAGATGGACGGTTGGCAAGTATGTCGAGAGATTCGTCAATATTCTAAGGTACCTATTATTATGCTTACGGCTAAGAGTGATGAAAAGGATGAGTTACTTGGTTTTGAATTAGGAGTGGATGAATATATCTCTAAGCCATTTAGCCCAAAGATACTTGTGGCAAGAGTAGAAGCTATATTAAGACGTGCGAATGTAGTAGAAGATGTTTTATCTGTTGGGGGGATTTCCCTTGACTTAGAAGCCCATCAGGTTAAGATAGATGGGGAGTCAGTTGAATTAAGTTACAAAGAGTTTGAACTCTTAACGTACTTTGTTAAAAACAAGGGAGTTGCACTATCAAGAGAAAAGATCCTTAACAATGTATGGAACTATGACTATTTTGGTGATGCAAGAACAATTGATACCCATGTGAAGAAGTTAAGAAGTAAACTAGGAGATAAGGGGGACTACATCAAGACTATCTGGGGTATGGGTTATAAATTAGAGGTGAGTGAATGAGACATTCAATAAAGTTCAAGATTACAGGGCTTATCACCATCCTAGTCATTGGGGTTGTCCTACTTTGCTGGGGAATGAATAGAGGATTCTTGGCAGATTATTATCAATATAGTAAAGTTAAGAAATTAGAAGATACGTATAATAAGGTTCAAATGATATATAAAACCGTAGAAGAGAAAACTAGTGAAGATATTGATGATACTGAGGTTTTGGATACAAAAAATCTATCGTTAGAGAGATTAGGGACAAATAATAATATTAATATCTATGTGTTTAGTAATGATATTATGTATTCGGTAAATATCTTCGGACAAACAATGGTAAATCTCCCGACAGATTATCCAGTGAGTCAAAGCATCATTGAACAACAACAGGAACAGTTAAGAAATCGTGTACAGATCTACCTATTTGGACAAAATACAAAAGGTAATGTAATGAGAAAGCTGTTAAGAACCAAAAATTATGGAATATATAAGGTATATGATGAAAGAATGGAATCGTACTACATTGAATTGTTTGGTTCCTTAGATAATGGATATTATGTATATCTACGTTCTAACTTTGAGAGTATACAGGAGAGTGTTCTTATAGCAAACAAATTCCTTGCATATGTGGGTGTGGTAGGTGCACTTTTAGGAGTATTCATTACGCTGTTTGTAAGTAATTCTATCACTAAACCGATTCATCAATTATCGGGTATAGCTAAGAAGATGGCAAACCTAGATTTTGATGTGAAGTACCCGGTTTCAACAAAAGACGAGATTGGAGAGCTAGGTACAAGCATTAACACGTTGTCGGAAAAGTTAGAAGAGACGATTTCTGAATTAAAGAGTGCTAACAATGAGTTAAAGTCAGATATTCAAAACAAGATTCAAATCGATGAGATGAGAAAGGAATTCTTATCAAATGTTACCCATGAACTAAAAACACCAATTGCTTTAATTCAAGGGTATGCAGAAGGTTTACTAGATAACATAAATGATGATGAAGAGAGCCGCAACTTCTACTGTGAAGTTATCATTGATGAAGCCTCTAAGATGAATGAGATGGTTAAGCGTCTACTTAATCTAAATCAAATAGAATTTGGTAATAACCAAGCGAATATTGAACGTTTTGATATAGTAGCTCTGATTAATGGTGTTATTAATTCAACGAATATCCTAGCGCAGAAGAAGGAAGCCAAAGTATTATTCAAGGAAACAGAACCAGTTGTTGTATGGGCTGATGAGTATATGATTGAAGAAGTAATTACGAATTATGTAAGTAATGCATTGAATCATCTTGCTTATGATAAGATAATTGACATTAGGTTGCAGCAAAAACAGGATTGCATTCGAGTATCTGTATTCAATACAGGCGATCCTATACCAGAAGAAGATATCGATAAGATATGGATTAAATTCTACAAGGTTGATAAGGCTAGAACAAGAGAGTATGGTGGAAATGGCATCGGCTTATCTATTGTAAAAGCTATTATGGCATCACACAATAAAGAATGTGGTGTAATTAATCATGAAAATGGAGTAGAGTTCTGGTTTGAATTAGATACGAATATATAAAAAGAACAATAGTATATTAAACATTAAAAACAATCTAAGTTCCTTATGTATTAAATAATTATGATATAAAATCAATAATTGATACATGAGGAATCATAAGATTGTTTTTTATGTACAAAAGAAAAAATAGGTAAAACAATGCATTGAAATTTCTCTTATAACTTGTTAATATAGTAGTGTTATAGTGTAAGGGTATTGTGACTGTTTATTTGACTTGCTTTTTCTTGGAGTGTATGAGTAGTAACAAGATAATTACGAAGATTAAATGAAATATGCAATTACAATAGATAGAGATGGAGGAGACGCAATGAAAAAGAAAATCTGTTTGCTTGCAATTATGTCGGTATCAATTATGCTCTTATCAGCGTGTTCAAGTACTAAAACATTAAAAGAGGAAGATAATGCAATAATTGCGCAATACATAGCAGGAAGCGTATTAAAATTTGACACGTATTACACGGATGGATTGGTGTATGCTTATCAAAGACCATCTGCTGACGGGACGGCAGCAGTGGATACGGTACAAACTGTTAAACTAAGTGATAAAGTAGATTACACCAATAAGGTAATCAATGCAGAAGATACTACAAAGGTAGAGAATTCTAATTCAAACGAAGAGGTTAAGGAAACATATAGCAAGTTATCAGATATCTATAAGAATAAGAATTTAAGAGTAGATTACAAAAAGTATACAACGACAACTAGCTATACAGGAGATTATAGTGAGCAGGCTTTTAATGTCGAAGCCAAACCAGGAAATCAATTAGTAATATTAGAATTCAAAATGAAAAATAGTAGCAAAAATAAGCAAACAATTAACCTAATTCGATCTGGGATAACTTATGAATTAAACGTTGATGAAGAAGTATATTATCCGATTTTATCAATAGTTTCAAATGATATTCAGCAGTTTAACTCAACGATTGCAGCTGGTAAATCAAAGAATACAGTATTGATTTTCGAAGTACCAAAAGAATCAAAAATGAATAATGCAACGCTAACCGTAACTAACGTTGACAAAGTTAGCCTAGTTACAGTAAAATAAAGAAATTGATATTAGGGGAAGTAGTTAATAACGGAATATGTTATATCAAAGGAGTAAAGTAAAATGGGTTTTATTGAGAAGAAGAGAACAAAATTTTTAGCCTTACCGATATGTTTTACAACATATACAATTACAGATGAAAAAGTTACAATAAAAAGCGGATTTTTAAGTATTACCGAAGATGATGCGTATATGTATAAGATTCAAGATGTACGTTTGAAAAAAAGTTTTATGGAAAGAATTTTTAAAATCGGTACAGTAATCTGTTATACAGGAGATACTACGCATCCTGAGCTCGAGCTTGTTCATATTAAAAAAGCAGCAGAGATTAAAGATTATATTATGGCAGCATCTGAAGAAGCAAGACGTAAGAGAAGAACAATGCATACTCTAGATATAGATGTTGCTGAATTAGATGAAGAGCAAAATAATGAATAATAAGAGAAATAGAAGTAAATAAAAATCTATCTTGATTAATATAGCGCTTTAGAAGCAATTACACTATACTAATTAAGATAGATTTTTTTTGACCTTTGATATTAATAAAGTGGATAAAATTACACATATCATTGATACAAGAACAAATAAAACGCTTACTTATCACAGTATAATGATGCTATCTCATGTAGAGGCAACATATAGTATGAAAACAAGGAGGATAACATAATGTCGAAAAAGATAACGGTAGCAATTGCAGGGTTAGGAAACCGTGGTAAAGATGCGTATGCTACTAAACAAAAGTTGTTTACTGATATGATGGAAATAGTAGCAATCGCGGATATAGATCCAAGTAAAGTAGAAGAAGTAGCAAAGGAATATCATATAAAACCGGAATGTTGTTTTACCAGTGCAGAAGAGATGATGGAGCAAGAACAATTAGCAGATGCACTGTTTTTATGTACCCAAGATCGTCAACATGTCAGACATGCAATTCCTGCGTTACATAAAGGATATGATATTTTATTAGAGAAGCCTGTTTCACCAGATCTAGAGGAATGTAGGGAGATAATTAAAGTTGCAGAGGAGTGCAAACGTAAAGTAGTTGTATGCCATGTGCTACGATATACACCTTATTATATGAAACTTAAGGAGATATTAGATTCTAAAGTAATAGGTGAAATTGTGTCTGTTCAAGCGAGTGAGAGTGTTGGATACTATCACCAGGCACATAGCTTTGTAAGAGGTAACTGGAGAAATTCAGAGGAGACAAGTCCTATGATTCTTCAAAAATGCTGTCATGATATGGATATTCTATTATGGCTGACCGGGAAAGGTTGCAAGTCCATTTCCTCATATGGTAGTTTGAATTATTTTAAAAAGGAAAATGCACCAGAAGGTGCAACCCTTCGTTGTCTTGAGGGGTGCAAGGTAAAGGATTGTTGCCCATATGATGCAGAAAAAATCTATATAACAGAAAATCCGTTTGGAGTTGCGAGGGGAAATACTCGGTGGCCAAATAATGTTTTGGATCTTCATCCATCAGTAGAAACAATAACAGAAGCGTTAAAAAAAGGACCATATGGAAGGTGTGTCTTCCATTGCGATAACAATGTTGTGGATCATCAGGTTATTAATTTATTAATGGAGGATAACACAACAGTGAGTTTCACAATGTGTGCGTTTACGAAAGATAATGTAAGAGATATTAAAATCATGGGTACGATGGGCGAAATCGTAGGGAATATGGAAAGCAATTTGATTCGGATCATGCCATTTGGTAAGGAAACTATGACGATTGATGTAAGAAATAATGTGAATCCATTGTCTGGACATGGTGGGGGTGATGAAGGAATTATCAAAGAATTTCTAGAGCTTTTAATTGAGAACAGAGAGCAGAATGCAAATGGCTCTATTACAACATTGGAAAAGTCTGTAGAGAGCCATTATATTGCTTTGGGGGCAGAACGTTCCAGATTAGAAGGAGGTCGCCCTGTTACTGTAGAAGAAATGCGTGGAGTTTAAAAACTTTTAATGGAGAGGGCATATTCTGTTGGGGTCATATGGTTAATCATTTTGAATTTCTTAGAAAAATAGTGAATGCTTTCAAATCCAAGTAGACAGGATATTTCCGTAAAGTTCATACTTTCATTGCGGATATATTCCTTGGCCATTTCCATCTTCATACGGTTGAAATGTTCTATTACACCATGACCAAATTCTTTAAAAAATACATCTTGCAACTTTGATTTACCGACCATGGTATGTTGACAAATATCTTTAACCGTTAATTTATTATTGATATTTTGTTCCATATAGTTTAATACAGAGCAAAGAATAATGTTTCTATTGTTCTTTTGTTTGATGGAGACATCTCTATCACTTTTCGTGTAGGAGGTGTCTCTTCTATGTAAATCAATTAGTAATCGTTCTAGGTTCTGTTTAATAATTTGAAAAGAACCAAACGGAGCATGGGGGTTTTTAATCATTTTTTCAATGCTAGGAATATTAATGGCGCTCAGATATGCGTCTTTACTCTCAGCGATGATTTGGGCGATTAGCTTCTTTTCATCTTCATTTAGTGTATATTGTTTATGCTCAAAAAACTTCATAGAATCCGACTTGGATGTGAAAGACATAGCAACTAAATTGGGTGCTTTATTCCCAAGTGCACGAATTGAATGGAATTCCATTGGTTTATGAAAAATAAGCATCCCGCTTTCCATAGTAAAGGTTCCGTTGTCAGTTGTAACCTCAACGGTACCTTTATCTACATAAAGAAATTCCCAAAAATCGTGCCGCTCTCCAAGAAATTCAAATCCTATTCTATATTCAAAATAATGAATGGTAATAACAGAATTAATTACAATTTCACATTGCAGAGAAGTCGGTTTATAACCAGAGTTACCAGACATATTGACCACCTTTCTAGTAAGTAATGACAAGTAAATAAAAAACTAGCCAGTTATATAAGTAATTGTGATGTGAATTACTGGATAATAAAATAGATATACTGGACAATATTGAATAGTATAACAGAATCTCTACACAATTTCTATCTTTGCCAAGGTGATATTAATTAGGGAAATAAGTTATGCACCGTAGAATAGTGTCAGACAATAGGTCAGGTATTCAAATATATAATTAAAATTATTGTTGACAGTTATATTTGAATGTGATAATATAAATAAGTTGCCAGAACGAATTGTTTGTATTGTTTGAAACAATTAGAAAAAATACTTGACAATCGTTTTTGAATCGTATATACTGATGAAGTTGCATTTGATACTAATGCTGATGATGAAGCAACAAAGAACATTAGAGAACAAATTTTCACTGTGTTGAAATTTGTTGAAAATGTAAAGTAATGAACATTGAAAATTGAACAGTGAAACAACCCTGAAAATTCTAATCGTATTCACAAGTTTTACTTGATAGAATACGAAAAAGATTTTCAATAAATAAACGAACCGTATCATTGAGAGGAGTTAGCAATAACAAATCAAATTTGATACACCAAGCGAACTTGTTCGCTTTTGTAAATTTATGTCGAAAGACATACGGAAACTAAAAGCCAGTTTTAGGTTAGTAAGTTCTGAACAAAGAGATCAAAATTTTAATTTGAGAGTTTGATCCTGGCTCAGGATGAACGCTGGCGGCGTGCTTAACACATGCAAGTCGAACGAAGCAACTATCTTGCTTGCAAGAGAGTTGACTTAGTGGCGGACGGGTGAGTAACGCGTGGGTAACCTGCCTCATACAGGGGGATAACAGTTGGAAACGACTGCTAAGACCGCATAACCCGCTAGT
>NZ_FRCP01000032.1 GCF_900142955.1 Anaerosporobacter mobilis DSM 15930
TGGCTCCATGGTCAAGCGGTTAAGACACCGCCCTTTCACGGCGGTAACAGGGGTTCAAATCCCCTTGGAGTCACTAGACAAAAAGAAGATTTGCATTGGGGATTTGAACCCCTGGTCAAGATTCTCTTGGAGTCACTGATTATATTAATTTAGAATTGACGAATAAAATTGGTTCTAGTATAATATAATAATAAAGTAAATTTAATATGGCGACATAGCCAAGTGGTAAGGCATGGGTCTGCAACACCCTGATCGACAGTTCAAATCTGTCTGTCGCCTCTCTTAGAGAAAGCTCTAGTTCTTGTTTTAACAAGGATTAGAGCTTTTTGTTTATTATTACTGGTGCTTTTATCACTGTACTACTACCACCAATACTGTTATTTCATTATTGTATGGCTTTTTATAGATGCCTTATTTTCATAGAGGTTTTAATTTCATAAACTCCTTCCTGTTTCAGCATAAGAAATAATTTCTCTTTTAATCAAGATATTTTATACTCAATTCAATATAGTAAGAAAGATATATTGAAAAAAATAAGTACATAAACGCATTATGTATCTTAGAAACTAGAAAATGCATCTTACTTGAATAGGGGTTGTGATTTTAGTTAATAGTGATATACTGAGTTCAGGAGGTGGGGATAAATGTTAGTACATACAGAGAAGATAGAATCTGGTGAGGACGAAGTTATTATTCGTTATAAAGTTATGACAAAACAGGTTAAAGATATAATTGAGTATATGAGTGTACAAGTACCTCCAATTTTAGGATCGATAGATAAAGAACAATATATTCTCCTTCAAAATGATATCTATTATTTTGAAAGTGTGGATAATACAGTCTTTGCGTATACTAAAAAAAATTCCTATGAAACAAAACATACGCTTAATGAATTAGAAAGTGTAGTATCTGATAGGCGTTTTTTTCGATGCAATAAGTCGGTTATAGTGAATATTAATAAGATTCAGTCCTTGAGGAGTAACGTGGGTAATAAGATAGATGCGACCCTAGATAATCAAGAACATATCATCATATCCCGAAGATATGCTAAAGATTTTAGGAGGTGCTTGAATGGAGAGAATTAAACATTATATTAAGAATGAGATGGATGTCGAATTTTTTGGATCTGTACATGGATTAGCTATAATTTTTGTATTTGGCTTTTTGGGTTGGATGAATCATGTAGACAGTGTCCCTTTCAAATTCATATTACAAATGTGGATTGTTGGTTATATAATAGCATGGTTCCAAAAAGCATTGTTTCTTGGTAATCGGGTATATAAGAAGTCTCAATATAAGATTTGCATTGTGTTATGGAATATCGGACCTATAGTAATACTTTTGTTGTCGCAGATGATATTAGGTTGGTTCAACAATACACCTATATGGGTTATGATTGTATTTGTTATAACCATGATTGTATATTTTCCAATGCTGTGGATATGTCTTAATTTATTCTATAAAGACGATACTAATGAATTGAATCAATTACTTAATGAATTCAAGCAATCTTCAAATTAATAATAGGAGGAGTATAAGATGGCTAAATGTATTGAAACTGCCAATTTAACAAAATTTTATGGAAAAGCAAGAGGTATCACAGATATTAACCTCACAGTGGAGGAAGGAGAAATATTTGGCTTCATTGGACCGAACGGTGCAGGTAAGAGTACAACAATTAGGTCATTATTAGGTCTTATTACACCAACGTCAGGAATGGCCCGTGTATTTGATATGGAGGCAAGGTCAAATCGGACTAAGATTCTTAATGACATTGGATATATGCCTTCTGAGGCAATGTTCTATAATGGAATGCGTGTCGCGGAGATTATTAAATACTCTGCCGACCTACATAAGATGGATTGTAGCAGTGAAGCAAATATACTATGTGATAGACTTAAACTTGACGTGAAGAAGAAAGTAGAAGAGCTATCACTAGGAAATCGAAAAAAGGTTTCTATTGTATGTGCGATGCAACATAATCCTAAGCTATATATATTAGATGAACCAACTAGCGGCTTAGATCCTCTCATGCAGAAAGAATTCTTTGCTTTGCTAGAGGAGAAGCATACCTCCGGTGCTACGATTTTCTTATCTTCTCATGTATTATCTGAGATTCAACATTATTGTACGAAGGCGGCAATTATACGTGAAGGCAAGATAATTGTGTGTGATACGGTAGAAGCGTTATCAAAGACTAATACAAGAAGAATCCACATAACAGGTGCTGAGAAAGTCTATCCTAACATTATAGAACAGTTAAGCAGCCCACTAGAGGATTTACAAACTAGTAATAGAGGAATAGAGTTTTTATATACTGGTGATATAAATGAATTGTTACATATTATAAGTCAATTTACAATACAGGATATACGAATAACAGAACCAGATTTGGAAGAAATATTTATGCACTATTATGTAAATGGGGAGGAGCAATAATGGTAGTTTATAGGCAAGAAATGAAACAAAATAGAAAGATATTACTTATATGGACATTATCGGTTAGTTTTATGAGTTTTATCTGTTTACTATTGTTTTCTGAGATGAAATCCATGGTTGGAGAAATGGATGAGGTGTTTGCATCGATGGGGAATTTCACCAAAGCATTTGGAATGGATCAGATGAGTATGGGAACTATAACAGGATTCTATGGAATTGAATGTGGCAATATATTAGGAATTGGTGGAGCCTTTTTAGCCTCGTTGCTGGCTATTAATATGCTTAGTAAGGAGGAGGGAAGTCGAACAGCAGAATTCCTATTAACACACCCGATCAGTCGTGTTCGTGTTATTACGGAGAAATTACTTTCTATTATTACTCAGCTTGCTATATTCAATATTGTTTTCTTCCTGTTATCTTGTATAGGAATAGCAATACTAGGTGAAAAGATTGAATGGGGGCATTTTCTACTCTATCATGTAGCAAATTATATGTTACAATTAGAAATTGCCAGCATTTGTTATGGAATCTCGGCATTTATTAGAAGGGGAAGCCTTGGTATAGGACTCGGGTTAGCTGCCATGTTCTATTTCCTTAATATTATTGCTAATATTAGTGATAAAGCAAAACTTGTAAAATACCTTACACCTTTTAGCTATACAGATGCGTCTGATATCTTATCCGTAGGTAAAATAGACGTTAATTATTTAATAATAGGTATATTCTTAACCTTAGCTGGTATTGTCATAGCATATATACAATATAATACAAAGGACATTACTGCTTAGATAAGGGAATGTATTGGGTTTGGAAATAGACGTTACTGTATAGGGAAGGAATAGACTTTGGAGAGTGGCATATCTGCTTCTTCAAGAGATATAGGGAGATAACTGCATAAGCAAAGGATTATAAATAGAAGATTATATATAAAAAATAAAGGACTGATACATAATATTCCATCATATAATAAAACCATTGATTGAATAGGAGTATGAGCAGTCCTTTTTTTGATTATAAAAAGTTAGTATAGAGTTGTTTCTATTGATAGGTGTTAATGATATATTTGTTATCTACTGTGTACTCTCTAATTCCGATACTATCAAAATTATAATAACGTCCAATTGAGGATAATAGGATGTTAACGGTAGAGGATAAGTCCTTTGCATCAAAGTAATAGACTAATTGACATGATATATAGTTTCTTCATAGCTTCACTTCAATTATTGGCAGTACCCATATATATAGTTAATTCAGCTGGTGATATGTAATTATTTCTTAACTGTTACATTACAAGAAGCGCTAATACCATTATCAGTAGTGGCAGATATCTTGCAGCTGCCTTGTTTTTTGGCAGTTACAACACCCTTGGAATTGACTTTAGCTACGGATTTATTCGAACTGGTAAACGTAATAGAACATTTTATATCGGGTACAGCCTTTAAAGTAAAGGTCTTATCTACTATTAGCGTTTTCTTAGAAGCAGATAATGTTATGCTTGTTGGGGTGCTGATGGTTACAGGAACAACTAACACTGTCTCATTGCCAAAATTATCAATGGCATAGATTGTGAAAGTGGTGGTAGTATCTATTTTGGATATAGTGGCCGTATTTCCTAATACAATTAACCTTGTACCTTTACTACCAGAGGCAAAGTAGGAGGCTGTTTGTTCTCCTTTTGCATAACATACCTTAGACAGATCATGGTCTGGATCACTTACCGTTAATACTAGATTTTTCTTGTAAGTGTTTGGTAGGTTAGTTATTTTACTATGTATAATTGGTGCATTATTATCTACTATTATTGTGCTAGAATCACGAGTCAATGCTCCATATATGTCTAGCATTCCACCGGTGGATATCTTACCGCTTAATGCAGATACGGGTTTAGCGGTTTCAAGAAGAATTTTTGATGCTTGTAACATAGTTACATCTGTGTAGTAAGAGTATATCTCTGCTAAGCCACCAGCTACCATTGGAGCACTCATTGATGTTCCTGTAAAATAATCATAGCTATTCTCTGTAATTGTACTATAGATACAAGTACCAGGAGCAGCAATATCGACACTCTTAAGACCATAATTAGAACTGGCATTTAGAGTACCTGTGGGAGTTAAATTTGCGACGGATATTATGTTATTACAATCATATGAAGCTGGATAGGTAGGGGTAATATCATTGTTTATTCCATTATAATTGCGATCACCATTACCAGAGGCAATAACGAAGACCATATTTGATTCTGATATTGTTTTCTTTAAGATTGAATCGACAGAGGAATTGGTTTTTGTAGCTTCATAACCAAGACTTAAGTTGCAAATCTGAGCGCCCATCTTTTGTGCATATTTGATACCAGCTACAATATCAACAGTCGATCCATATCCATCTTTTCCACCTAACACTTTAACTGGAAGGATTTTGATATTAGTGTTAGATGCAACTCCTGCTATACCGGTGGAATTCACACCGGCGCCGATAATACCAGCACAATGGGTTCCATGATCGTTCTCTTCACTAGAACTTTCATAGTCAGTAACATCATTATTCTTATCAACAAAATTCCAACCGTTAACATCATCTATGTAACCGTTCGCATCGTTATCAATTCTATCCCCTGGAATCTCTGCGGTATTGGTGTAGATAATCCCTTGTAAATCAGGGTGAGTAATATCAATTCCTGTATCTACAATTGCAATGGTAACAGGGCGGCCATTGGAAAACTGAGACCATGCTGGTTCAATATTAATATCAATACCAGAAGTGGCTGTAACGTTATACTTGGCATACCTTGAATACTTGAGACTAGTGGTATCAATTGGATAATCAAAGTAGGAGTTATAGGTAAAGGAACCATCATTATGTGTCCACCATTGTTTACTATAATCAGGTTCACTTGTCTGGCCAAGTAATTGATATGTATAATTAGGTTGTATAGACGCAACGTTAGGATCTGTAGAGTACTCTTCTAATTTCTCCTTTAAGGTACTGTCATCTTTAGCAGTTACAAGAAATAGATTGTCATCTATTGCCTCAACTCGAGTAGACTTATCCTTTGATAGTGTACGAAATGTTTGGTCAGCAGAAACAGAATGTTTGTAGCTAACGATAATCTCTCTGGCGTTATAATCGGAGGTATCTGGGGGAATCTTCTCCGATGTCGAGACAGATTCTAAAGCCCTAGCGCTTACACTAGGTAGGTTAGTATAAGGGACTGTATGTATCATTAGACTAAGGCAGAGTAATGCACTGATAGAAATTTTTTTGATTTTCATATGTATTGCCCTTTCTGTTATTCGTTATTTTATGTGTATTGATGGAATAATATTACATACTACTATAACTATGAAATGTGGCATTAATGTGATAAAATAATAAATTATACGAAAAATACGTATATTTGGTAATAATCAAATATAACAGACTAAATTATGTTGGTACAGATAGAGGTAATTATGAGTGAAAGTAGTTCACACTCCATTAGCTTTATCGTGTCGAGGTCTTATTATACATGGGATTAAAGCTAAAAGAATATGCATATGGAGGTAAGGGATGAAGGATTTGGTAATATTTGAAAAGAAAAAACAAGCTTATAAACTTCTTGGACAAGCAATTTTAATGACAGGTGCATCAGGAGTACTTTTGTATATGGGAATCGTTGAAGAAAATATTCTCTTTGATGTTATGGGAGGATTGGGAAGCTTTTTCTTTTTGATTTGTACAGTTGTACAGTTCATAAGAGTTATGAAGAGAAAGCCATTATTCATTATTAAAGAGAATGGGGTAGAGGATACATCCACAGCCACTTCAGTAGGGTTTGTTACTTATGATAATATTAAAGAAATTGTTATAGGTAAGATACTAGGAAAAGAATGTATCGGACTGTATCTGACAGATATCAACGCATTCTTAGAGTCCTTACCTCCAGTTAAGCAAAAAGCCATACAAAGTAATCTAGCAAACAAATTTCCGCCAATTCTGTTACGGGTTGATAGTGTCGAGGAAAAGACTGGGCGGGAAATCTATGAGGAGTTACAACAAGTATATGATTCTTATGTAGGAAATAAGCAATAAAAATTAACACCCCTGAATAGAAAGTATCCTATTCGGGGGTGTTTCATCTTGCAATACTAAGATTTTCTTCTAGCCGTTAGTGCACCATTCTCTACATCAATTACAATCGTATCTGTTTGATGAACGGCGTCGCTTAGAATTAGTTTAGCAGTAAGTGTTTCCACATGTTTTTGTAGATAACGTTTTAATGGTCTAGCACCGTATAAAGGATCGTAAGCTTCTTCTGTTATGAAGTCTATTGCAGCTTCTGTAAGTTCTAGGTGAAGTTCTTTGTCCTCAAGACGTTTGTTAAGGTCTTTGATTAAAAGGTCTATGATGTTATGGATATTGCCTTTGGTTAATGGTTTGAACATAATAATCTCATCGAGTCTGTTCAGAAACTCTGGGCGGAAATGAGCTCGTAAGTCCTCCATAACCAAGTTTACATTCTGTGGATTAATATCACCATTGTCGTCAATACCTTCTAATAGATAACTAGATCCGATATTAGAGGTTAGTATAATAATGGTATTCTTAAAATCTACAGTACGGCCTTGAGAGTCTGTTATACGTCCATCATCAAGTACTTGTAATAATACGTTGAATACATCCGGATGGGCTTTCTCAATTTCATCAAATAAGATTACGGAATAAGGCTTACGTCTAACAGCTTCTGTTAATTGGCCACCTTCGTCATACCCAACATATCCTGGAGGCGCTCCTATTAATCTTGATACAGAGTATTTCTCCATGTATTCACTCATATCGATACGAACCATATTCTGTTCATTGTCGAATAGGCCAGCAGCAAGTGCCTTGGCAAGTTCTGTTTTACCAACGCCAGTAGGACCAAGGAATAAGAAGGAACCAATTGGTTTGGTTGGGTCTTTAATACCTGCCTTAGAACGTAAGATAGCTTCAGAAACTTTGGTAACACCTTCATCTTGACCAACAACTCGTTTGTGAAGTTCATCATCGAGGTGAAGTGTCTTATTTCGTTCGCTCTCTGTTAACTTAGCAACAGGAATTCCTGTCCATCTAGAGATGATACGAGCAATTTCTTCATCAGACACATTCTCATGGATAAGAGTATGCTCCTCAGATTTCACCCTGTTTTCTTCGTCCTCTAATTGCTTCTCGAGTGCTGGTAGCTGACCATATTGAAGTTCGGCAGCACGGTTTAGATCGTAATTACGTTTAGCAACCTCAATTTCATTCTTAAGGGATTCATATTCTTCTTTTAATTTCTGAACTTTTTCTACAGAAGCTTTTTCATTATCCCAAATTGCCTTCTGACTAGCAAACTCTTCACGTAGTTCAGCTAATTCTTTTTGTAAGGTATCAAGACGTTCCATACTTAATCGATCCGTTTCTTTCTTAAGAGCAGCTTCCTCAATCTCCATTTGCATAATACGTCTTTGTACGTCATCGAGTTCAGTAGGGAGAGAATCAAGTTCGGTCTTAATAAGGGCACAAGCTTCATCAACAAGGTCGATTGCCTTATCAGGTAAGAAACGGTCTGTAATATATCGATCTGCTAAAGTGGCAGCAGATACTAATGCAGCATCGGTAATCTTAACACCATGGAATACTTCATAACGTTCTTTCAGACCCCTTAGAATAGAGATGGTATCTTCAACCGTAGGTTCATCTACCATAACAGGTTGGAAACGACGTTCAAGGGCTGCATCTTTCTCAATATACATACGATATTCATTAAGCGTAGTAGCACCGATACAGTGTAATTCACCTCTTGCAAGCATAGGTTTTAACATATTACCGGCGTCCATAGAACCTTCGGTTTTACCAGCACCTACAATAGTATGAAGTTCATCGATGAATAGAATAATCTGTCCATCACTATTCTTTACTTCTTCAAGAACTGCTTTTAGACGTTCTTCAAACTCACCACGGTACTTAGCACCAGCTACTAAAGAGCCCATATCAAGAGCAAATAATCTCTTATTCTTAAGAGCTTGTGGAACGTCTCCACGTACGATACGTTGGGCTAGCCCCTCAACGACTGCTGTTTTACCAACACCAGGTTCGCCAATGAGTACTGGATTATTCTTCGATTTACGAGATAAGATACGGATTACGTTACGAATCTCGCTATCACGACCGATTACAGGGTCTAATTTTTGTTCTTTGGCACGTTCAACAAGATCATAACCGTATTTGTTAAGCGTATCATACGTATCTTCTGGTGTATCGCTAGTAACTTTCTTATTGCCTCGTACACTGGAAAGTGCTTGAAGAAAGTTATCACGAGTGATTCCAAAGTCCTTGAATAAGTCTTTAAGGTCCTTATTTGGTTGCTTTAATAAGCTTAGGAATAGATGTTCTACAGAAACATATTCATCACCCATGGCTTTTGCTTCATTTTCAGCATAAATTAATACTTTATTTAATCCATTGCTGATATAAACTTGAATGTTGCCGCTAACCTTTGGTCTTTTCTCAAGTAGTCCTCTTACCTGTGCTTCGAAGACATCGGTATTGATATCCATCTTTTCTAGTAATTTTCTTATTAAACTATCATCAATGGTAAGAATACTATATAGAAAATGTTCTTGGTCAATTTCTTGATGTCCGTATTCATAAGCAAGTTTTTCACAGTTTTGAACTGTTTCCATTGATTTTTGAGTAAATTTATTTATATTCATTGTGATTCCTCCTTCTTCTATTAATAAAGGAAAATTAAAATCCTTGTTTGTTCTATAACTAATATAACACCTATAATTTAAAAATGCAATAGTAAATTTACAAAGTTTTTAAATTGTCTTGTTATATATTCTACACCAAATAGACATATGATTATTCAAATGAGAAGGGGTGGGAAGTTAGTATAAAGAGAGTGTGGGGAAGTTATGATATCTAGTAAAAGAAAATAAAAAAAGAAGTGCGTAGTTTTAGAGGATTACGCACTTCTTAACTATATAAAGGTAGGTATGAACTAAGTATTAAGGCTGAGTGGTAAGATATTAAGCATCTCGGTTGGTACGAAATGTTGACATTGGTATTCCATTCTTGCCATATAAGGTAACTGGTCCATAATTCGTCCAGTTATAGCGAACATATCTTGGCTCAGTTACTTCATCAGATGAAACGAAGATACGATTGCCTTCGATGGTTGCTGTTGCACTAACATATTCTTTATTCTCACCTGCAATTTCAAAACCAATAATAGAATCTCCTTTCACTAAGAAGCCATCATTGGCATGTTCAAAGCGCAATTCAATACTATTTTCACGGATAATACGATTCTTATAGATTGGTCCATATGCAGGTACTTCCATACCGTACACATGATAGAAGGCTTGGAGCGCAAGACGTCTTCCAACTTCTTCTTTCTCAAGCGGATGAATATTATTGTATTCACCAAGATCTGAAATAACGGCTATTCCAGTATTCTTAATGGTTTGGTGAGTGATCATCTGATGCTCACGAATTTGCGGCCAATTCTTCTTATCTTCCTCTTCTTGGTTGATAAACATTGGAAGTTGAACAAGAAGGAAAGGTAACGTATCATCTTTCCAGTCATTTCTCCACTGAGAAATTAAAAGGCGTAACATCTTCCCGTAGATGGTAGGTTTACAGTCATCTTGTTCTCCTTGATAGTAGATAAAACCACGTAGGGTATATGGGGATACTCGTGAAAGCATTGTTTCATATAGACCTCCTGGCCTAAAGAATGCTTTGGGACCAATTGGGCCTGGCCAACGATTCATACCAGCTATTTCTTGTACTTTAGACCAAAGAATATCTGGGTCTGTAGCATACAGTTCTTCGACTTTCTTTTGCCAAATAGCATACCAAGCATCATATTCCTCTACAGCAGAACAATATTCATCATAGCTATTAAATTGGCTATATTCTTTCTCGTACTCATCAAGATAAGTTCTTGAATCTTCATCTTTTTCTAGATATTCTTTACTTGTCCAAACAGAAGCGGAGGTACCACCCCAGTTACAACCGATGATACCTACGGTTACGTCTAAGGTTGTAGCAAGATTTTTTTCGAAGTAATAAGCAACAGCAGACCAAGTACCACAGGTTTCTGGTGTACAGAGTTCCCAAGATGTTGCTTCTTCTACCGTATAAAAATCTTCACTAAAGTAACTTTGCTGAGGAACGTTATAGAATCGAATTTTACTTGATAAGGTTGGATCAACAGATGCAACCACTTCCTTACCATTCTTACTGTCTTGAAGCTTTAATTCCATATTTGATTGGCCACCAGCTAACCAAACCTCACCAATCATAATATCGGTATATGTAATTGTTTCGATACCATCTGTAATTGTCATTACATAAGGGCCACCAGCTTGCATTGGTGGTAATTCAGCGGACCAAGTACCTTCATGAATCGTTGTCTTTGTTTTATTTGATGCCAGTTCTATGGTAATAACATTGTTAGTAGGTTCTGATTTATAAGTACCCCAGATACAAATGCTCTTATCACGTTGTAAAACCATATGATTGCTGAACACGGCAGCAGCCTTAAGATTTTGTGATGACATAGTAATACCTCCTAGTTATTTTGAATCTATTTGATTAAGTATAAATAGATTCTAGTGTAGATCAAAGAAAAAAAATACAGTCATAATTGGATATATAGTATGTAATGTGGAGATTATTATTAATAACTTGTCTTGGTCTTGATAAAGCTCAAAGGACTTTTATCACTTCCCCAGCAATTAAAAGTGAATTATTATCATTTTAAAGTTATAGAAAACGGAGGGGTATATTCCCTTCGATTTAGGTTGTAGACAAAGTTGGTTATTGGGGAAGAAGTGCATAAATTATGGTCGCTATATTTTAATACTTGTTTATGGTATTATTTAAAAATAAGAATGTGTAGTGTAGATATATTTAATTTTTCTTTCTACTCTACTAATAAAATGAGTTTGGAGGCTTTATAAGATGGAACAACGTAAATTAGTGTTGTATATTGCTTCAAGTTTAGATGGATATATTGCTACAAATGAACATAATTTGGATTGGCTATTTTCGATTGATGGAGAAGGAGATAACGGTTACTCCAAATTCTATGACACAATAGATACAATTCTGATCGGGCGAATCACTTATGATTGGATTATTGAACATGAAAATGGAAGATTCCCGTACCAAGGAAAAGAATGTTATGTTTTTTCCAAAACCAAGAAAGAGGACAATGAGCATGTAACTTTTATTGATAAAAATATTGTTCAGTTTTTACAAGACTTAAAAAATAAGAATGGTAAGAATATCTGGCTTGTTGGGGGTGGAGAATTACTCAGCACTTTTATCAAAGAAAAATTAGTAGATGAAATAATTATCAATATTGCTCCGACATTACTGGGCAAAGGTATTCCTTTATTCAAAAATAATGATTTTCAAACATCTTTGACATTAAAAAACATAAATCGTTTCAATCAGTTTGTAGAGCTATCTTACGAAGTCGTAAGATAGGAAGTATAATAGAGGTTTATCATATTCCAAATTAAGATTAACGAAAGGCATGAAATTTACTTCCCTTTAGGTTGTATAAATACTTTATTATTGCATACTTAATAATACAGACAAAACCGAAGGGTTTAGATTCCCTTCGGTTTTTGTTTACTACGCACATATAAAATATCATTTAGAGTGGATAATTGCTTAGTGCGAGGATTTGGTTATTTACTTTAAAAGACCACTAATCACTGAATTAGGAATTACAAACTCTGGATTACCCATTGATCCTGGAGCTACTTCATATTCATCAAATACAATAACTAAATCATTGCTTGAGTTAAAGTAGAAGTTTTGATCTGCTTTGATTTCTTTGAAATTCGTTTCCGTATCCTCTTGATCTAGGAAGTACACAGTTCCGTCCTCTTCGTTTGTATTGGCGCGCATCTGCTCTTTGATGTTCTCACTAATTGGAGTGATATAATCAACATCATCTTTGAAGACTGTAGATAATGTAGCCACAGAATTTGTTTTCTTATCTATGTGATAGAAACGGTAATATTGGTATCCACTAGCGGCTGTTTCGAGTACAGTGATACGAAGCGTAAACCAGTCCTCTGTATCAGTAATAACATCATAGCTTACATCAAGACCTTTATAGCCTTCGCTACCATAATAATCTTTGGCATCTGCTTTAAACTGGTCTATTAGTTGTTGTGTATAGTCTGTTACATCGCTATTAATTTGATTTGCTGCTTCCTCATTACCTGAATTTGAACCATCTGTTTCGATATTTGGTATAGAAACATGAGCTTCAGAATTCCCATCGTTGTAATCATAGTCACGGAATGTCACTACTCTTACAATTGATCCGATAACGGGGATTTTTTCCATCGCCATTGCAATGGATTCATTCGTGTTCGGAAGTGCTACAATTACTGCCATTGCTGCAGCTACCGCACCGCCAGCAAAACGTACGCGACGTGATAATGCTTTTCTTTTTTTATCTAATTTTGCTTGTTCAATCTTTTCAACCATCATTCTTCTACCTTCCTCCGGGATATGAAGGTGTTGATAATCTTCCCTTAACAACTTCATATTGTCTAATACCTCTGGTTTAATTTGCTTTTCTTCTTCTATTTTCAAAGCGGAAACCTCCTATTCTTCCATTAGAATGCGTAGTTTTTTCATGGCACGATAAAGGCGACTTTTTACGGTGTTTACATTTTCACTGGTGATAGCTGCTATTTCAGCAAGTTGCATATCTTCAAAAAATCGAAGTTTTACAATCGTCTTATCAGGCTCTTCTAGTGTTTCTAGTGCATTCTGTAGGTCAAAGTCTTCATAAGTATCCTGAACATGTGCTGTTACAAGCTCTAGTTCGGTATATGGTTTCTTGAACTTTTTAATATAATTTAGGGCTTCATTAATAATGATGCGATAAATCCAAGTACCAATATAGGATTTCTCTTTCACTTGACTACTATTTAAGATTGCTTTGTAAGCGCCTTCTTGAACAATATCCATTGCATCTGCTTCATTTTTTACATAGCTATATGCTAAGCGATAATATTTTTCGTAATTAGTGGTAAGTTCCTCTTGGATTTGATTTTGAATGTCCAGTTCGGAAGAATCTTGCCTGCATGCGTTCCATTTCTTCTTCATGACTACACCTTCTACATGTTGTTTAGTTTCTCAATTCATAGGCTAATGGAGTATCGTATGATTTCCATTCAAGCAGAATTTATAACCGGTTATTTGTTTGCTCTGAGTATTAGACAATTGGGAGGGTTAAAAAGTTTCATATTTTTAGAATTTAATTTATTATATTGATTTTAATGTTTTTCTCATAAGTATAATCGCAACGATGGCAGCAATGACCTCTGAAATCGGGAAGGATACCCAGATCCCCGTTGCTCCAAGGAATCTGGATAATAGGAAGGATAACGGAATAATAATCACGAACTGACGTAGCAAAGAGATTGTTAGTGATTGAAAACCCATTCCCAAGGCTTCGAATGCACCGGAATATATAATACCGAAAGTAGATATTAAGAATCCGAGACAGATAATACGAAGAGCAGGTACTCCAATTTCCAACATAGAAACATCGGCGTCAAACATTCCAAGAATCTGCTGTGGTATGAATAAGGATACGATAGTTCCGATAAACATAATGGCTGCAGCGAAAAGGAGACTTACACGTAACGTCTTATGAAGTCTGTCTTTTTGTTTTGCACCATAATTATATCCTACAATGGGACGCATACCTTGAACGATACCATTGGCAGGAAGGTAGATAAATGTTTGTAGTTTATAGTAAATACCTAATACAGATACATGAACTTCTGAGAATCTTACTAACATACCATTAAGAATGCTTACTAAGACAGATGGTAGTGACATCATAATACTTGATGGGACACCAACACTATATAATTGTTTGATTAATGGCTTATTAATATGCACATTACGTAAGGATACTTGTATAGGAAGCTTCTTATATGCCAATACGATAAGATATAAAATTAAACCAGCGATTTGGCCAATTACTGTTGCAATAGCAGCACCTGTTACTCCCATTGCTGGAAAACCGAATTTACCAAAGATTAAGATTGGATCAAGGATAATATTAATAATTGCACCAACAGCAAGTACGATCATAGTGATGGACATCTCGCCAAGTGATTGAAAAATCTTCTCAATACAAACTTGAATAAGGCAACCAAAAGAAAGGCAAAGTACAATATATCCGTACTCAGATCCCATTTCAACGATAGATTCATTGCTTGAGAACATACGTAAGAATGGTTTTGTTACAAGTAAACCAAAGATTACGAAAAGTATGGAATGTACGATACTTAATATGATTCCTACTGAAGCAGCCTGACTAGCACGCTTAGTATTCTTACTACCTAAATTAATTGAGATACAAGAGCTAACACCGATACCAAATCCTACTGCGATGGCAATAACTAAGTTTTGTAGTGGAAAGACAAGGGAAACTGCAGTTAATGCGTCGTTACCAAGTCTAGCAACAAATATGCTGTCAATAATGTTGTACAACGATTGAATCAGCATAGAAAACATCATAGGAATTGCCATGGATACAAGAAGCGGGAATATTGGTCGGTTCTTCATTTGTTCCTGTTTTGAATTCATTTGATTCCTCCTCTTATTGATGATGTAATTTCACAAATTACATCATGGATTTCACTAAAAAGAGCTATATACTTGTCTGTTTGTATCAGAAACAGAAAAATATATAGCCTCTAAAAAGCAATCATATTAATTTGCGACTTATGAGGACATGTTGTGATAATCGAAACCACTTCCAAGTCCGTCAGCTATGATATCATACAATAAGAGTAAATGCAAGTATTTTATTGGAGGCCGACTCCAGCACCACCAAGTAAGAACTCTACATCTTTATTATCTCCAGGGGTGGTATCGAATCCAAATAAAGTATCTGCCATTTCTTGATCATACGCACCTACCATGCAAGTACCGCATGCTATAGACTCCGCAGCAAGATATAATGTTTGACAAATACAACCAAGATCCATAAGAGCAACACGATGAGCCTTAGAAGCGTACTTCCACTCACAGCGGTATGGTAGAATACTCCAGTAGAAAGAAACGGGTGCTTCTGTTAAAAACGTTTGTCCTAGAAAGGCTTCTGATATTGTTTTCTTGAAGGAATCTGCAATAATAAGTTGTTCTAATTCATGTTCAATAGGAAGATAGTGATAAAGACCTTCCTCAAGTCCACTTACATTATTGGCATAGATATATGTCTCAAAAGGATGGATAGCACCACCAGAGGGTACATTTCTAAGAGTTGCTGTTTGATCTTTTATCACTTTCTTAACTCCTTGTGTAGCATAGAGTAAGTAAGATAGTTCTTGTAATGAGATAGTATCATAGCTATATTTTCTACAGGATTTTCTCTCTGTAAGCAATTGGTAAAAATTATTATTCTGTAGGATCTTTTCAAAGTTTTTAGGTAAATGAATTCGTTTACTACCTTCATGATATTTGGCTAAAGAAGGTTTTTTGATACCATGATTCATATCGCTATCAAAGTCCTCGTCAGCAGCGGTATATGACTTCATCATTTCCCTGAGTCGTTTAATTTCTTCCATATAGGTTCTCCTTACGTTTTAATTGAATTAACTGCATAATCCGTATATAAGGTAGTTTATTTGATACAAGAAAAAAAGACTAGTGCAAGAATAGCTATAGTAGTTTTACCTCAATTGTAAATCGAGATGCAACCTCTCTGATTTCAATTGAACTCTAATACTACTAAAAATTATATATATGCCAGGAGGTTGCATCCTGGCT
>NZ_FRCP01000041.1 GCF_900142955.1 Anaerosporobacter mobilis DSM 15930
AAAACAAAATGAATTTCAATACATTTCCATTAAGTAAAAATAAGAACAGGGCTGCTGCTCAATGACTGAAAATCAGTCATTTTGCAACAGCCCCTATTTAATAGAACGTAAGCTTGTTTATAATGATACGATAATTAATGTATAATATATACATTAATTAATGGGCGTGGTTACATGGTAGTATTATAATAGATAGTAATCACTTTCCCGTTCTTTTTTTATTTGACTTTATTTTGCTTAGTAGTTTTTTTATAAGTTTGTAAATATAATAAATAATTACAACACTAATAATTAAAGCAATGATATAAACTATAGTAATTAGCCAACCATTTGTTGAACTATTTGCTGATTGGATCGCAGTTAAAATACTTATCATATTATTTTACTACCCAACTTCCTGTAAAGGAAGCTGGTATCTCCACTATTTTTCCTAAACCTTCGAAGAGAACACTTACCTCCATAACTCCTGAAACAGTTACTGACACATTACGATTCTGATTGGATAAAGTATAAGATGAACTTTTTTGTTCCCAACTAAATCCTACAGGAATTTGGACTCCTGTAGTCCATGAATTTACGTTAGTTATTGATGTGAAATATTTTTTGTATACACTAGAAAAACCCGTAGTGTAATCAAATTGTATATTCATATAAACTGGTGGTACTAAATTGATTGCGCCTACTGGAGTTGTATATACATCACTTGTATATACCGGATTACTTCTAGTTATATCATAAGTTGGATTATCATAACTATTATTAATAACTAAGATATTTTGATTTGAATTGTGAGTAGTAGTATAAGTACTTAATTTTTCTAGCAAAAGATTATATTCCTCTAAAGAATTTACACAAATAGAATTAGTATTGTTTAGCTGCTGACTATCTACGTCATTTATAACAATATTAGGATATTGTACTTCTACTTGTCGTACCTCTTCAGGGGTATATTCTTTCGTTTGTGCTTGAGCCTTATTAGGGGTAATAGATGTTAAACTCATAGCAATAAGTAGTGTCATAGCAATAATTTTGTTAGTTTTCATTTCTTATCCTCCTTTTAAGTTTGTATAAATATGGTATATAAAAAAAGTATAAATGTCAATTAGTTATATGAAATGTAAGAAAAAAGTAATATTTAGAATTTTATATTATATGAAAGTTTTGTTATTGAGATTAGCTATATAAAAAAGGAAAATATGAACAATTTAAAAATGTAGATTGGTTATAGAAAAACAATATAATTTAGTTGTTGATAGTAAGTTTGGAGTAGAAACTTTGAAGCGGTTATTATTTTATAAATACTCAAAATAAAAATATCAAAAAAAGACCTTGCTACAAAGGAATAACAAAGTCTTTTTGATATTATTGAGTATAATGCTGTCCATTACGACTATATTATAGTATATCAAGTGGTACGCTGTCTGTATTAATATATAGAGACAGGGGCTGTAAAAAAACTCCCTAAAGAAAGGGGCTGTTGCAAAACTAACTAATTAGGTTAGTTTTTAACAGCCTCCTCTTTATACCACCAGATGAAAAATGCAGGTTCCGAAGAACCTGCA
>NZ_FRCP01000030.1 GCF_900142955.1 Anaerosporobacter mobilis DSM 15930
AAATTGAGATTTGTGGAAGGAGCAGTAACATGGAGAGAATGACGAAAAATACAGATATAAAAACAATGGGAATGTTCGAATTAGCACATAATGATGTGTTTACGAAAGATGGAGCAGCGTGGTATAGAGATTACGATAATGAATTGTCATGCAGGGATCTAACAAGAAAACTATATAAAGAGAACAATATTGAACAGCAAGCAGAATTTTGGAGCGATGATGATTACTTCGATGAAGTGATGTTTGAGAATTTACAGTATGGATTTTCTACACTAGAAGGGATTATAGCAATGTTGTACATGGAGTTATGGTCAAAGTGTGATTTAAGGGAATGTCTAAGTAGATATGAAGATTTGAAACTATCACCAGATGAAATTATAGGGAAACTTACTCACAGTGAGTAAATTATGAATGTGAAGGACAACTTGAATTAAACGACTTCTTGCGATCTAAAATATCAAACGGAAAAGTAAAAGATTTAACAAACTGGATTAACAGCCAAGGAAAAACACAATATACGCAAATAGGAGAAGTGATAAGCAGAACATATGAGCAAGAAAAAGATACAAATGAATTAATAGGCAGGCTTACAAATGCAGTATCAATATATGTACTTAATCAGTCAATTGGGTATATGAAATATCTGAAAAACGAATCTGAGCTTTAGGGAGTGTGACACATGAGTAAGGAGAAAGAAGTGCTGATACACGACAGAGAGTGTACGAAGTGTAAACGGTACTGGAACTGCAAAGGGAAGATTAAAGGAACTAATTGTGTGTTCTTGGAGGAAAGGAAGGATAGAGTATGAGAGAGATTAAATACCGTGCATTTTATGACAATATGATGTTTGATGTAGCTTGTATTAATATGTATTACGGTAATGTTGTATTACTAGCAGTGAATGAAGAACAAGAGAAGTATATCAGTACAATAAATAAGAAAGCAATGATTGACTGCAATAATAGATTAAGTGTTGAAATATCTAAAGCAATTATACAGCAGTACACAGGCTTAAAGGATAAGAACGGTACTGAGATCTACGAAGGGGATATTGTTAAGTTTGAAGATGTTGGAGAAGAAGGTTATGAGTACAAAGAAGGGTTTGATTTTACAAACTATGCATCAGTTGAGTTTGATAACGGAAGATGGGAACTTAATAACTTCCTTGATAATAACAGCGGAATATTAGAAACAATGAATAGCTGTCACGAAGATTTTATAGCTGAATTTAAATCATTTGAAGTAATCGGCAACATTTACGAGAATCCATCGTTGTTAGAAGGGAGAGAGTAGCATGAGAATAGATCTACCTTGTTGTAATTTCAAAAGATGCAAGTATTACTTAGACGGTAATTGCATTGATAAAAGTAAATATGAATCATGTGAAATGAACGGAACAGAAAAATACATTAATTGGTTAGAGAATATGACTATATTACTAGCAAAGAGTTATCAAGAAACGCATGATATGTTATTAGATAAAGCAAAGAACAAAGAAACAGATGCTTATTTTTCAATGCCAACGGTAGAAGGAATTGATCTTGTATTTGCTGTAGATAAGATAAGTAAAAAAGCTAAAAACGATGGAACAATTACCGGTGAATAGTTAGAAGGATATGTTAATTGGTTAATTGAACAACATAAAGTTAGTTAGCTAAACGATGATTTCGGACGCGAAGAGTAAGTAGAACTGATAAGGGGAGTATGGGTTCTGCTTAATAACTAAAACACAACAAGGGGAGGAAAAATAATGGATAATAAGGAGACAATGATTAAAGAGATACTTTTTGATATGAGCATGAAGTTAGGATCTTGTGAGCTGCAAATACTAGAAAATGTACTAAGAATTAAATTGAGAAAGTGCAGGATTGAAGAAGAAAATACTGAACTGAGTACATATGTAGATGATAATGATTATATTATTAAGCTATTTATTGCTAATAAAAGGCTTGAAAACTTATCTCCGAAGAGTATTGAACAGTATGTGAAAGCAACAAGGAATATGTTGTGTTATATGAATAAAAACTATAAAGATATTACAACAAATGATATCAAATATTACTTAGCAATGTATCAGCAGACAAGGGGAGTAACACAGAACACATTAGCAAATATAAAGAGATTCTTAAGTGCATTTTATACCTGGGCATCAGATGAGGAATACATTGAAAAGAATCCCGTAAGGCCCATAAAGGCAATTAAGCAACAAACTAAAAAGAAAGAGTTTTTAACAAAAGAAGAAATAGTTAATATGAGAGATGCATGCAAAACATTAAGGGAGACTGCTCTATTAGATTTTCTGCTAAGTACGGGTGTTAGAGTATCGGAATTGACTTCTTTAAACATAAAAGATGTTGATTTTACTAAAGAAGAGGTTAACATTTACGCTACCAAGACAAGAGCTTATAGAACAGGATATCTGAATGAAAATGCTAAGAAACATTTATTAGATTATCTGAATAGTAGAGAAGATGATAGCGAAGCATTATTTATTTCTACACGAGAGAATAAGAGAATTAATACTCAAAGGGTCCAAAAAGAATTACAAAACATTGCGGAAAGAGCTGGTGTTACTAAGCATGTAACGGTCCATTTATTTAGAAAGACTTTTGCAACCAATCTATACAACGCAGGCTGCGATATTGTAATAATAAAAGAATTATTAGGACATGCAAATATAGCGACAACAGAAAAGCATTACGCGTCTGTAAATCAAGTGGAGATTAGAAGGGAACACATGAGATGTGCTTAGACGATAAGAGGTATATGGAGGTGATAAAATGACATTAAACAAAAGCATATTAAAACAGTATATAGACCTAAAAGATGAATTAAAAGAGGTTGAAGGTTACATACAGAAGCTTCAAGGACAAATTCAGAGAATAGAAGATGAAAGATATGTTGTTGACTCTGTAAAAGGTGGATCAGGTGGAATACAAACCTTTTTAGTAGCTGGATTTCCCTATCCAGAGTATAGCAGAAAAAAAACAAGGCTTTACATGCGTATAGAGAGACAGAAAAGGCTTGTTGATGAAATAGACAATACAATTAACGATGTTGAAGAGTACATTTCCAATATTCAAGATAGTCGTATGCGTAGGATACTTAGACATAGGTACATTGAGGATATGAACTGGATTAAGATGGCTCATGTAATGGGCGGAAAGTGTACCAGTGAAAGCTTGAGAAAAGAGCATGATAGGTTTTTAGAGAAAGAAATATAAGTTTGTCCGTTTTGTCCGTATTCGATATGTTATACTTATAATAGAGCAAGTAGAACAATACAACTATGTATTATGTTTACAGTTCTTCATTAGTATAAACCTCCCGACAAGATAGCATGTACGCAACCTCCTTGTGTATGTGCTATTTTTGTTGACATATGTTGATAATAGTAATAATATGGTATTATTAATTAAAAGGGAGGATAACTATGTATCAATTAGCAGACAGTGGTTGGGAAAAACTTGCTGATAATGTAGCAGCAAAGGTAAGAAATGATATCGACGGAACGCCAATTACAATCGATAGTACAGTACATATTGTTACAGAGGTTTTAAAAGAATATATCGATATGGCTTCTCGCCAAGAAAAAATGGACAGAAGAAGAAGAGGACTTTAGTAGTTAATTGAGATAGGCACCCTAATGGGTGCTTTTCTTTTACTCAAAACAACACGAAAGGAAGTGAGCCGATTGGCTAGGTCACCGAATGAGCAAGCAGAAAAGGCTCATGAACTATATAGACAAGGAATGATGTTAGTTGAGATTGCAAGTCAACTAAATAAACCTGTTGGAACTATTAGAAGTTGGAAGAATAGATATCAATGGGAGTGCAACGCAACGCAAGAAAAGAAACGCAACGTTGCAAAAGATAAAAAGAATAAGGCAGTAAAGAAAGAAGTCTTTGATGATGGGACTAAGGAAACTATGAGGAATGATAACCTTACCCATGAACAAAGGCTTTTTTGTATATATTACAGTAAGATATTCAATGCAACACAATCTTACATAAAAGCATATGGGTGTAGCTATGATAGTGCAAAAGCACACGGATTCGAACTGTTGCAGAACGTTGCTGTAAAAGAAGAAGTACAACGATTGCAAGAACTTAAAAGGAAACAGATAGTTAGCAGCACAGATGATCTAGTAGATTTGCATATGAGAATTGCATTCGCCGATATAGGTGATTACTTATCATTCAAGCAAGAGCAACAACAAGTAATCGGACAGTTTGGACCTGTTGAGGTAAAGGACGAATACGGAGACAAGAAACCGTTAATGCAAGATGTGAACGTGATAAGGCTTAATGATTCGCGTAATGTTGATACACAACTCATTCAAGAGGTTAAACAAGGGAGAGACGGTGTATCAATTAAGTTAGCAGATAAACAAAAGTCACTTGACTGGTTAGAAAAGTTCTTCCTAATGAATCCGATGGACAAGCACAAGATAGCGTATGATAATGCTAAGTTAGAGCTTGAACGCAAGAAGGCAGAGCCAGAGGATAAGGAAATTACAGGAACCAAGTACAATGGTATTCCTGCTACTATGATTGCGCCTGCTTTTATAAAAGTGGTACATGACATTGAAGAAAAGATGTATAACGAATATGTGTTTTCTGGTGGCCGTGCATCAACGAAATCGTGCTTTATATCATTACAGATAATAGATCTTTTAATGAAAGATGACAATATTCATGCTTGTATTTTAAGACAGGTAGCTGATACGCTTAGAACTTCTGTATATCAACAGATGATATGGGCCATATCAGCACTGGGATTGTTAGATGAATTTCATTGTACTGTAAGTCCGTTAGAAATTACACGTAAATCAACAGGGCAAAAGATATATTTCAGAGGTGCAGATGATCCTAATAAAATCAAATCAATCAAAGCACCTTTTGGATATATAGCGGTATTGTGGTTTGAAGAGTTAGACCAATTTAAAGGTAGTAATGAAGATGATGCGGAAAAGGCAGTTAGAAAGATGGAGCAGTCCGTTATTCGTGGTGGAGACAAGGCATATATATTCAAGTCATTCAATCCACCAAAAAGTGCCAGTAATTGGGCGAATAAGTACATTAAAGTACCGAATATCAAAAGGCTAGTGATTCATTCAACATATTTAGACGTACCAGCTCATTGGCTAGGAAAACCGTTCATAGAGCAAGCAGAACATTTACGGGAAGTTAACCCTATAGCTTATGAAAATGAATATATGGGTGTTGCTAATGGTACAGGTGGTAATGTTTTTGATAACGTTAATATCAGAACCATATCAGATGAAGAAATAGCAGTTATGGACCGTATGTATTTTGGAGTTGACTGGGGGTGGTATCCTGATCCATGGGCATATAACAAAATGTATTATAATGCAGCACAACATAAACTGTATATCTTAGATGAAGACAGACGTAATAAAACAAAGAACAAGGAAACAGCAAGGATACTTAAAGAAGAACATGGAATACAACAGAATGATAAAATTACTTGTGATAGTGCAGAACAAAAGTCAATAAGTGACTATAAAGAGTATGACATATTCGCAAGGGGAGCAATAAAAGGACCTGGTAGTGTTGAATACTCCATGAAATGGTTAGCGTCATTAGCAGAAATAATTATAGATAATTGTCGTACCCCTCATACAGCTACAGAGTTTTTGGATTATGAATATGATAGGGATAAAGAAGGGAACATTATTAGTGGGTACCCTGATAAGAATAACCATCAAATTGATGCTGTTAGATATGCTCTAGAGGAAATTTGGAGAAGGAGGGGACAGTAATGTTTAACGGATTAAAAGAACTGATAAGGCAGGTGATAAGTAAAATGTTTAATCGTAGCACATTAGAGAAGGAATTGGAAACAGATATAGTTACCAGTGACAAGATGGCAAATGCTATTAATCTTTGGTCGCAGATGTATGAAGATAAAGCACCGTGGCTATGCTCTACCGTATCGAGTATGAATCTAGCAGCAACAATAGCGTCCGAATATGCAAGGTTAACTACACTAGAATTAGAATCTGAAGTACAGGGAAATGATTATATTAATAATCAGTACCAAACAGTGATAGATAACATTCGGATCTACACAGAATATGCATGTGCAAAAGGTGGATTGGTATTTAAACCGTATGTGAATGGAGAAAACATCGAAGTAGACTTAACACAAGCTGATTGTTTCTTCCCTACAGCATTTAACAGCCGTGGAGAGGTAACAGGAGCAGTATTTGTTGACACTAAGACGATAGGCGAAAAGCTTTATACACGGTTAGAATATCACAATTTAACAACAGAAGGATACTACATATCGAACAAAGCTTATGTTACAAGGAATATAGAAGGCAACAACTCATTAGGAAAAGAAATCCCATTAACAGATGTTAGTGACTGGGAAGAGTTAGAGCCAGAGGTTATGATACAGAATGTAGATAAACCTTTATTTGCTTATTTCAAGATGCCTATTGCAAATACGATAGATACTACTTCACCTATTGGTGTTTCTGTATTTTCTAGGGCAACTAACGACATTAAAGAAGCTGATAAACAATATTCAAGAATCTTATGGGAATACGAAGGAAGCGAATTAGCTGTAGATGCAAGTATTGATTGTTTCAAAAAAGATGATAGAGGGAACTTTGTTCTACCTAAAGGGAAAGAAAGATTATTTAGAACAATGGAGTACGAAGCAATAAATACAAAGAGTGCATTTACTACATTCTCACCAGAAATAAGAGACGATTCGTTGTTCAATGGCCTTAACAATATACTAAAACAGATAGAATTTAAGTGCGGTCTTGCGTATGGAACTATAAGTGATCCTCAACAAGTAGATAAGACAGCAGAAGAGATCAAGATGAGCAAACAAAGGTCATATCAATCTATTACTGATACACAAAAAGCTCTTCAAAAGGCTTTGGAGCATCTAGTTTATTGCATGTCAATTATCGGTCAGCTATCAGGACTACCAACAGGTGGAAAATATGAAGTAGGTTTTAAACGGGATGACAGTATACTAATAGATGCGGAGAAAGAACGTATACAAGATAGGCAAGATATTGCTATAGGAGTTATGAGTTTAGTTGAGTATCGCGCTAAGTGGTATGGAGAAACAGAAGAAGAAGCAATAGGTAAAATACCACAGCAAGCAGATGTTGATACTGGTGGTGATGAATAATGTTCACACCCAGTGAATTAGAACGTATCCCTAAACAAATAGAACGTTACATGCGTGATTTGGAAGAAAAGATACTTATTGATGTAGTACATCGTATTAAAGTTAACAATGAAATAACATCTACTGGTGATAACTTGCTCTATAGATTGAAACAGTATGGACAATATGAGCAAGATATAAAGAAGTACATACAATCAACTCTTAAGATTACAGATGCAGAGATAGACAATATATTTAACAATGCAATTGAGGTAGGTTACACAAGAGATAAGTCGTTGTATGAAGCTACTGGTAAGCAATTTATCGAGTATAAGAACAATGCAGAATTACAACAGCTTGTATCAGCTATCAAACAGCAGACCAAGAATGAAATAAGAAACATTACACAGACAACAGGCTTTATGGTTAATATGAATGGTAAAAAGGTATATACTCCTGCATCGCAATACTTACATGATAAGCTTGATAAGGCAGCATACGAGGTACTAAGCGGTTCATTCAGTTATGATAAGTCAATTAAAGATACAATAAAAGAGCTAGCAGATGGCGGTATTCGCTCTATTGATTATTCGAATGGCAGATCAATTAACGCGGTTACTGCTGTTAGAATGTGTGTAGTAACTGGGGTTAATCAAGTAGTAGGGCATATAACACAGAGTAATGCAGAAAAGCTTGATACTGAACATTTTGAAGTATCCTGGCATGGTACTGCAAGACCAAGCCATCAACTATGGCAAGGCAAGGTATTTAATAAGAAAGAATTAGAAGAAATATGCGGGTTAGGTACTCCGGGAGGATTACTTGGAGTTAACTGTTATCATAGCTACTATCCTTTCATACTTGGTATATCTAAGCGCAGCTACACAGATGAACAGCTTGAACAGATGCAAGCAGACGAGAATACTAAAATAAAGTTTGGAGACAAGGAATACACAAAATACGAAGCTACACAGCGTATGCGTAAGATGGAATCACAGATGCGTACACAAAGAAAGACTATTAAGCTACTCAAAGAGGGTGGCGCAAGTCAAGATGATATTATTAATGCAAAGGTAGCGTATCAAGCTACCAGCCAACAATATGCAAAGTTTGCAGATAAGATGCAATTGCCGATGGAACGTCAAAGGATTTATGCTGATGGATTAGGGAGGGTGATGTAGTGGTTAAAGAATATTTTGTTATGAAATTGGCAATAGGGGCAATGCTACTAGCTTTGGTTGCATTAATCCTAATAATACGTTGTGCAATAGAGAATATACAAATCAGAATTAGAATGAAAAGGTGGAGGAAGATGCATGACGAGAATAACACCTATCAAAGAAAAGAATAAACTTGTAGGTTTTAAACTAGATGGCCATGCAAGCTTTAGAAATTGTGGTTATGACATAGTATGTGCTGCTATCTCCTGTTTATCAATCAATATGATTAACTCCTTGCAAGAGATTGCACATAAAGAGGTAGACGTTTATCAAGGAAATGGGTTTGTTGAGTATAGATTACATGACAAACCAAGTATACAAAGCAACATATTACTAGAATCTGCTAGACTAGGATATATGAGCATAGCAGAGGAGTATCCAAATAACATTGAATATAAAAGGAAGTGATTAATTTGGCTTGTAAATCAAAAGGTAAAGTAACTAAGAAAACAGGAAAGAAAAAGTAGAAAGGCGGTGATCCTTTTTATCTCGTTCAAGACGTGCGTTAACGTCTTATTTTTATGCGTTGCGATAGGCAACAGAAAGAAGGCAAGTTATGAAGAAATATATCGGAACTAAAATGTTACAAGCTACTCCTATGAGTATAGGAGATTATAACAAGTACAGAGGGTGGACTATTCCAAGCAATGAGAACCCAAACGACGAAGGATATCTTGTTGAATATGAAGATGGTTATCAATCATGGTCACCTAAGGAAGTATTTGAGAAAGCATACAAGGAATGTAACGGTATGGTATTTGGAATTGCCGTAGAATTGCTTAAGAATGGATTCAAGGTGGCAAGAGCAGGTTGGAATGGAAAAGGAATGTTCATTTATTACGTGCCAGGTGCAAGATATGAAGCATGTACAGATATTGGAGCTAGCATAGCAGACGAAGAAAATAAAGTGGCATATGAACCATACTTAGCAATTAAGAATGTAAAAGGAACAGTTTCTACATGGGTTCCTAGCATTAATGATTGCTTAGCAGAAGATTGGAATATTGTTGATTAGGTCATGGAAACATGGCTTTTTATTATGTCCGAAATGACGTTTAAACTAAATTTAACTCTTGCGGATAGAGATATAAACACCGTATCGAAGTGGAAGCCACCACATATAAAAACAAGGTCGATGAAAGGAAACTATGGAATTTTTAAAAGAAATTTTAGGAGAAGAATACCCAAAGTTTGAAGCTGCTATAAACACATATAATTCATTGCCAGATAACAAGGATAAACAAGTCAAGATTGCCAACTTAGGCGGTGGCGGATATGTGAGTATTGAAAAGTACAATACAGCAGTTACAGAGAGAGACAACAACAAAACATTGCTTGATACAGCAAATAATGCTCTTGAGCAGTTTAAGGACGTTGATGTCACAGAGTTACAAGGAGAGATTACTAAGCTTAAAAAAGATCTTTCGAGTAAAGAAACAGAGTTCAGTACAAAGTTGGCAGAGATTGAATACACAAGCGCAGTTCAAGAATATTTCAAAGGGTTTAAATTTACTTCTGAATTGGCTAAAAAGGCAGCTTTAGAAGAGTTCAAGAAGAAAGAGCTTAAGCTTGAGAATGGCCAGTTCTTGGGTGGAGACGACTTTATGAAGCAGCTAAAGGAATCTAATCCAACAGCGTTTGAAGACGAAGAAGACGAAAAGAAACCAGTGATTATCAAAGGAACGAAACAACGAAAACAAGGTGAAAAAATGACACTTTCGGAAGCTATGAAATATAAAAATGAACACCCGGAAGTTGATATCACAACATTAATTTAAGAAAGAATGAGGTAATAATATGCCAGGTATTTTTGATAGTAAGAATTTTAACAGTGAGGTGTTCATGGCCTATGCTGATAAGACACCAAATTTAAACAGAAATGAATTAATCAAATCAAAAGCAATCAGACAAAGACAGGATATTGCGTCTAAGTTTGCTGACCAAGTTGGTGGAAACTATGCTACAGTTCCTATTACAGGAAGAATTGGAGGTAAAGCACAGAATTATAATGGATCAACTGATATTGAAGCGAAGAAGTTAAAAACATTTACACAAGGACGTATAGTAGTTGGTAGAGCAGATGCATGGGTGGAAACAGATTTTGGTTACGATATTACTGGTGGAACTGACTTTTTAGCACAAGTAGCAAGCCAAGTAGGAGAATATTGGGACGATATCGACCAAGCAACACTATTAAGTGTATTAAAAGGTATCTTCTCTATGACAGGTGCAAAAAACCTAGAATTTGTTAACGGACATACGTATGATATATCGGACAAAACGGACGGTACAGGAGTATTTGGACCGGTTACTCTTAACAATGCTATTCAAAAAGCATTAGGAGACAACAAAGCGAAGTTTACATTAGCAATCATGCATTCTGCTGTTGCTACAGGACTAGAAAATCTTAATCTACTTGAGTACATGAAATACACTGATAAGGACGGAATCGAAAGATCATTACCACTTGCAACATTGAATGGTAAGTTAGTATTAGTTGACGATACTATGCCGGTAGAAGAAGTACCAAAAGTAGGAGAGGTGGAAGCTTATACTAAATACACATCTTATGTACTAGGTGATGGAGCGATCGAGTATACGGATTGTGGTGCTAAAGTTCCTTATGAAACCGACAGGGATCCTGCAAAAAATGGTGGTCAAGATACTTTATATGGTCGTCAAAGAAAGATTTTTTCTCCATATGGAATTTCTTTCACCGACAGTTCTATATTGTCACCTACAGATGCAAATCTAGAAACTGGATCTAAGTGGTCATTAGCAAACAGTAATGAGAGTGGTTCGGCTGAATATTTCCCACACAAAGCAATACCTATTGCTAGAGTAATTACTAGAGGATAAGAAAGGAGCAGTGTCATGGCAGTAACAGCATTAACTGATAGAACGTACTACGATGGCACATATAAAAGTGCAATGGGGGAATGTACAATTCCCTCAACTGCATTTGATAAGTGGTCCATCAATGCAAGTAATCTAGTGAGAATGTATACGTATGGCAACATAGATGAAACGATTGAAATATCAGAAGGTGTGCAGATGTGTGTATGCGAATTAGCAGAACATTTGTATTCATGTAATCAGCGTGATAGTGAATCTGATAGTAGCGTAGCGTCAGAAAAAGACGGTACATGGTCCGCATCGTACAAAGATAGAAAGACAGTAGAACAGGAAGATAGCATGAAGTCTGTTAGTGTTGTTAGAACATGGCTTGCGAACACTGGTCTATTGTACTGTGGGGTGTGATATGGGAAAGCAAACTGTAAAAGTTACAATATTTCATCTCGGTAAAAACGGATTTGAAAAGAATGTGTATGACAAGTGCTTCTGGGACGAGGACCAAGCAACTGCAATCAAGAAATCTGGATTAGCAAGTGTAGATAGCTTGTATATATCTATTCCTTATAGCGTTGTGCAGAATCTAGTCATTAACAAGACTAAGGACTACATAATACTTGGAGAAACTGATTTTGAGTTTGACAACACGTCACAATCTACACAATCAGCAGGAACAAGAGCGCTTATTGCTTCTCATAATACATTTATAATCAATTCATGTTCACTTAAAAATCACGGTAGTAAGCGTATGTGGCACTGGGAACTTAGTGGAAAGTAGGTGGTTATATGCGATTTGATGCACATTTAGATATGAAACCTACTGCTGAAATGCTTAAGTCGCATGGACTTGTGGAAGGTGGAGAGATACAAAAATTCGTTGATAGTGAATGCTTGCGTGTCATGTCTCATTATACTCCTATGTTATCAGGAATGATGGAAAAATCAGCTACAGCAGGTACAGTAATTGGTAGTGGCACAATAGAATATAACTCTCCTTATGCAAGGTTTCAGTACTATGGAAATGTTATGATCTATGAGCCTACTGGTAGCACATGGGCACCGCTTGGTGGTAAGAAAGTGGTTACAGATAGAAACTTAGTCCACAACACATCTAGACACCCAAAAGCAGGTCCATTTTGGTTCGATAGGGCAATGCAAGACCACAAGGAAGAAATACTTCAAGGTGCGCAAGAAATAGCGAGTAGGGGGTAGCAAATGAATGTAATAGAAGTAATGAGACAAGTGTTAACTGATTACCCTAATATATCGGATTTCATTAGTGACGAAGTACACATTGATTTCAACGAGGAAGAAGACCATAATTACGGCCTTTCCTCTACAAACGATAGCTTGCTTAAGAAAGACATATTAGGCAATCAAACGCGAACTAACAACATGGTACTGTATGCAACAAATCAGTCAACTAATGACTATGACAGATTGCAGAACAGTACTTTTTTATTGGATTTAGGTTACTATCTTGAAACAGTAAAAGGACAAGAGGTAGCAGCAACTATAAATGGAGTTGATATGATTGGCCATATTCAGTCTGTTTCTATTGCCAATGCTATGGCATGGGGGAAAAGCGAAAATGGACAGCTTATTACGTATCAATTACAAATAAAAGTAAATTACACGTTAGAAAGTGAGGAATAGATAGTATGAAAAAAATGAATTTACAAGTATTCGCTGAACCTGTTATGGAAGCTAACGCGAAATTTGAACGTCAATGGCTACTACATTATATTGATAGCTCATTCGGTGGTTCGTCAGCTGCTTATGTCAAAATCGGTAAGGATCTAGAAGAATATGCTGTTGAGATGAATCCAGACAGTGAAACAGTAAAAAATATCTGGGGAGAAACATCTATTACAGTAAAAGGGTATGAACCACAGGGAAGTGTTGAAACTTACTATGCTAGAAAAGGTGATGCTCTTTACGAAAGACTTTCTGATATCATCAACAAAAGAAGTACTGGATCATCATTAGAAACCACAGTGGTAGATATTTTAGTGGAATCTGATGGTACACAAGTATGGGCATACAAAGAGAATGTAATTGTAATTCCTCAATCAATCGGTGGTGATGTAGGCGGAGTAAATATTCCATTTGAAATTCACTATAACGGTGGTCGTGTGTCTGGAACATGGGATAAAACTACTAAGACATTCACAGTAGGAAGCGGAGAATAACAACAGTAAGGGCACTCTTAGTAGGGTGTCCTTTATTTTAAGGAGGAATTTAAATGGCAAGATTAAAAATTGACACAGGTTCTAAATCCTATGAAATCGAGGACGAAAACGGTAAGTTGCTAGGAACAATAATTATTTATCCTAGTGATCTTAACCTTGGGAAACGATTGAAAGATGGAGAAAAGAATATCAATGCATTAGTGGAATCAGCTGAAATAATTGCTAACGATGAATCGAAGAGTGAAGAAGATAAAGCTAATGATATTTATGAGCTTGATTGCAAAATTAAGGAACAATTAGACTATATGTTTAACAGCAATGTGTCAGAAGTTGTTTTCAAGGCCCTAAACTGCTTGGATCTGAACAACGGAAAGTATTTTATCGAGCGATTTCTTGAAATGATTATTCCAATTATTACAAAGGAATTAGAATCAACTGCAAAAGCATCTAAAAACCGCATTGATAAGTATTCTTCACAAGCATCTAAGCGCCGATGATAGGAAGATTACATAAAACACTTGAAGTAGGTGGAATGGAGCTAGATATCAGGACAGATTACAGAGACTGCTTACTAATACTGCAAGTGTTTGATGATGCAGAAATGAGCATTGAAGAAAAATACGAAGCAATGCTTGAAATAATGTATTATGATCGCGAATTAATAAAGGATGAAGATGCACAAGAAGCGGTTGAAAAGGCTATATGGTTTTTGAATTGCGGAGACAGATTAGAAGATAGTAAGAAATCATTAATAAGGCTGTACGACTGGGAACAAGATGAACAAATTATATTTAGTGCAGTTAATAAGGTTGCAGGCAAAGAGGTCCGAGAATGTGATTACGTACATTTTTGGACTTTTATTTCGTACTTCTACGAGATAGGAGAAGGACTTTTTTCTACAGTTATGAATATTCGCAGTAAGAAGAATAAAAAAAAGAAACTAGAAAAGCATGAGCAAGAATTCTTTAACGAGAATAGATCTATCTGTGAGCTACAGAAGAAGTACACAGTAGAGCAACAAGGAGAAATAGATTTTATCAACTCACTATACACGTAAGGAGGTGAGAGAATAGATGGCAGATGGAACTCTTAAGTTTGACACAAAAGTAGATGAAGGCGGCTTCGTTGAAGGTGTACAGAAAATGTCTAGTAAGCAGATAAGTCTTACAAACAACATTAAAAAGACACAGTCCGAGATGAGCAAGCTAGAAAAATCTATGAAGGATATGCAGAATACTAAAGTTCCTACCCAAGAATATCAAGAGATTCAAAAACAGATATCCCAAGCTGAATCGCAACTTAATAAGTATTTGGCTACAGAAGATAGACTTAAAGCGTTAGGAGGAATTGATGAAAGTAGTAAGTCATGGAAAAACTTACAATACAATATCAATGAAGCAAGAAATACACTAAATGCAGCTAAGGCAGACATGGCAAGTTTGAAATCAGGTGGGGGAGATTTTACACAAGGAACTGATACTTCTAAGCTTGATGCGATGCAAGCTAAGTACAATGCATTAACTGGTAAACTTAGCGAATATGAAGCTAAACTGGCAGAGGTACAAGCAAAGGAAAACGCTGCAAATGCAAAGCAGTTAAATACACAGGGTTCAGTGCAGCAATTAGAAAAATTAGATGCAGAGCAGACAAAGGCAGGAACAACAACCAGTAGGTTAAGTGCATTATTTAAGCGGTTACAACAAGCTTGTAATACTGCAAGTAACGGACTTCGGAAAGTTGGAACTGTGGCTAAGACAATTGGTAGTGCGTTTGGAATGATAGTAAAAGGTGTTGGCAAAGCAGCAAGTGCTGTTGGTCGTGGAGCCAAAACAATGCTTGCAAAACTTAACCCATTAAACGGTATCAAGAGTATGTTTAGTGGCATGATGGGACGAATGATGCTGATGTCGGTTGGTTTCATGGCTTTATCAAAAGGACTACAAGCGTTAGGTACTGGATTCTCAAATATAGTGCGAACAAGTCCTCAATTATCTGCAAACCTAGCACAGATTAAGGGCAATTTATATACAGCGTTTCAACCAATTCTAGAAGCCTGTTTACCTGCCTTAAATGCATTATTCAGTGTTCTTGTCAAGGTTACTGCAGCACTAGCTCAATTCTTAAGCATGCTATTTGGAAAGAGCGTAAAAGCAAGTCAAGCAGCTGCTAAGTCTCAATACGATCAAGCGGCAGCATTGGACAAGACAGCAGGTAGTGCAAAGAAAGCCAAAAAGGCTTTAAAAGGGTTGGCAGACTTTGACGAACTCCATAATTCCTCTAGTGCAGATGATTCATCGTCTGGTGGTGGAGGTGGTGGCGCAGGTGATACAGCTATTAAGCCAGACTTTACAACTCCGATAGATGAAAGCGGTGGAGTATCTGAATTTGTAGAAGCACTTAAGAAAGCGTGGAAAGAATCTGACTTTACTGAAATAGGAATGATAATTGGTGAGAAGCTAAACAGTGCTATGGAATCTATTCCGTGGGGTAACATACAAGCTACATGTAATAAAGTTGCGAAAAGCCTTGCCACATTCCTAAATGGTGCTATTTACGGTCTTGATTGGACATTGGTAGGTTCTACATTGGGTAATGGAATTAACACGGCTATTTACTTCGCACAGACGTTCGTAGATACATTTGACTGGGGAGCATTTGGTACAGGTATCGGAACTGGTATTGATTCAGCCTTTAGAACAATAGACTGGAACGCTTTAGCCTTAACGATGGGAACTGGTGTTAATGGAATATTCATGACACTAGATAATGCAGTAAAAGCTATTGATTTTACCAACATGGGGACTACAATTGCACAATCTCTTAACACTCTTATAGGTACAATAGATTGGATTGCTATCGGTACAGCTCTCTCAAACGGTTTAAACGGAGCAATAAATCTTCTTTATGGTTTTGTTACAACCTTTGATTTTAGCGGACTAGGTACTGCAATTGGTAGCGGAATAAATAGAATCTTAACTAACACTGACTGGAAGAAACTTGGAATGGATCTATCAGGCCTTGCAGTAGGTATACTCGATTCTCTTACATCTGCTATTAAGGCGGTTGACTGGGCAGCACTTGGTGGTGACATTGTAGACTTAATCAGTGGTATTAACTGGGGTAAAGTTATTACTGGTATTGTAGATGCCCTTGTAGCCGCTGTAAATGGAGCTATATCATTGATATTTGGAATAGGTGCACAGATAGGTAAGAATATCATCGAAGGTTTGCAGAACGGTATTTCACTAAGTGATATTATAAAGAATGCTTTTAATTGGGTAAAGAAACATATCGTAGATCCTATTGTAGATAACATAAAAAAACTATTAGGTATTCACTCTCCATCAACCGTTTTCACTGAAATCGGTGGCTACCTAATGCAAGGTATGATTAATGGTATAACAGCACTAATCGAAACTGTAAAAACGCACTTTAAGAACCTAGTTACTAATATAAAGAACTTCTTTACTTCACTTCCAGAGTGGTTCAGTACGAAGTTTACATCTGTAATGACAAGTATTAAAAATGCGTTTACGTTGGAAAATATTAAGACATATTTTTCTGGTATCTGTAAAGGTGTAAAAGATGCGTTCAGCGGCATATCAAACTGGTTTAAAACAATCTTTACAGAAGCGTGGACAAATGTTAAGAATGTATTCTCCAAAGGTGGAAAAATATTTGACGGTATTAAAGATGGAATATTAAGTGGATTGAAAGCTGTAATTAACGGTCTTATTGGCGGTATTAACAAGGTTATAGCAGTGCCATTCAAAGGATTAAACAGTGCCTTGAGTAAAATTAAGAATACTAATATAGCAGGATTTAAGCCATTTTCATGGGTAAGTGAGATTTCTGTACCTAAAATACCTGCACTTGCAACTGGTACCGTTGTTCCTGCTAACTACGGAAACTTCTTAGCAACATTAGGTGATAACAAGAGAGCACCCGAGGTTGTATCCCCTATTCCTACAATGAAACAAGCTTTTAAAGAAGCAATAATGGAGATGGGTGGAGTAGGAAACAACGGAAGTCCAATCCAATTAGAAATAATAATTGGTGGTAAAACAATTATGAAGGAAGTTATATCAGAAAATAACGAGAACGCTAAAGCTGGTAAAATGTCTTTTCAACTAGCATAGAAAGGGGATAGTATATGGCATTTGAAGGTTGGGTAATAAAAAATGGTAGTACTGTCCTCAACAATGACTTGCTAGCAGAGAAAGGCTATAAAAGTAATCCTGATCAGCAAACAGACGAGGATAGTTACACAGATGGAAACGGGAAACTTCATCGTAATATATTAAGTCATTTACGGTCAAAGATTTGGTTGAGCACGAATGAACTATCTGTAGCAGAGAAATTACATATTCAGACTGTTTTACCAAGTCGTAGACTAGTCACGTTAACATATTGGAACGATGAAAGAGAAGCGTATTTAAGTGGTGATTTCTACGTACCAGATATAGATTGGGTAATGCAGGAGATAGATAAAAAAACGTTTTCTCGTACCTATGAACCTATTAGTGTGACTTTGATTGAATATTAGAGGAGGAAGATAATTGTTAGATATTTCAACAGAATTAAAAGATTTATACAAGACCGATTATCTTCCTTATCGGTCAGAGCCAGTACAGAAAGACTTGAAATTCACGTTCATGGATCCGGAACTAATAATTGAGAATGAGCAAGTAGTTGCAGGTAGTTTCGACTTGCAAGAATCTCTTAACTCATCGGAGAATTTGGTATTTGGTTCGTGCGAAGCTGCTTGTTTAAAAGTCAAATTCGCAGACATAACAGAAGATATAAACGGTAAGACATTCGCACTGACACAGACAGTAAACGGTACAGAAATCAAGCTAGGGACCTTTACAGTAGATAGCGCAATAGAACAGGATAGCAGAAGATTCTTAGAAGTTACAGCGTATGACAACATGAGGAAGTTTGATAAAGATGTAGTTGAATGGTATGAATCACTGACATTCCCACTTACTCTTAAGGCAATGAGAGAATCACTTTGTACACATTGCGGTGTGGAATATGTTGATAGTGGCCTACCTAATGATGGAATGACTGTAACAAAGACGATAAGTAGTAATACTTTAAATGGTTTAGAGGTTCTTAGAAGTCTAGAACAGATAAACGGAGCGTTTGGGCACATTGGACGTGATGGAAAGCTACAACATAAGGTGCTAAGTAAAACGGTAGTTGATGATACAATCCCAAGCGGTTCATACAAGAAATTGAAGTACGAGAAGTACAGTACGAAGCCTATTGACAAGCTACAGATCAACCAAGAAGATGGCGACGTCGGTGCAATAGTTGGTACTGGTTCTAACTGCTACAAAATACAAGATAACTTCCTTGTGTATGGAAAATCAGCTAGTGCATTGCAAACTATAGCCGATAATGCTGCTATAAACATACTAGGTATAACATATGTACCTTACACTTGTGAAATGCTTGGATTACCTTATTTAGAGGTTGGAGATGGGGTTACTTATGGTACGGCCATAACATCGTATATTTTGAGTAGAAACCTTAAGGGAATACAATCTATTTCCGACGCTATCGAGACTAAAGGTAATGAGGAAATAGTGCAGGTAATATCACTTAATGCCGAGGTTAAGCAGTTAAGGGGTAAGACAAACAAGCTGACAAGAGACGTAGAGAGTATGGAGAGCGAAATATCAGAGTTCGATAGGCAGATCAATGTGCTGTTACCTGGTCCGTGGTATCCAGACGGTAGCTTATTACCTTGCAAAAACAACATGACTAATCTTGAATATGAGATTAACAGTAAGATCACACAGACTGCTAAAGAGATTACTACAGAAGTAAACAATGTAAGCGAACAGCTTAACACAAAGATCGCTCAGACTGATACTTCTATAACAGCACAGGTTAATAACCTATCAGCGAATATGAGTGCACAGTTTGCTATTACCGATTCTGAAATATCAACAAAGGTTGATAAGAACGGTGTTATATCTTCTATTAACCAGACCGCAGAAAGTATAACAATAAGTGCTAACAAGATAAACTTCAATGGTGTAATAAGCGCAAATGGGAACTTCAAAGTAACGACGAACGGCGATTTAGAAGCAACAAGTGCAAAGTTAAATAATGCATATTTTACAAATGGTGTTTATTATGAGTATAGCGGTTTGAGATTCCCTATATTTGAGGTCCCATCACAAGGCACATTGCAAATAGCTAATAGTTCAACACATTGTAAGTTTATGGGTTCAATAGAAGCAAGAAATGCAGTATTTACAAATTTATCGGTAAATGGTAGTAGTGTACTTACTTCATCTGCTTATGCAACAGATTTAAGGGTAAGCCTTTCTACAAGTCCTACATATCCAGGTACATATTACTTGTCTTTCTATAATACAAGTGGTGATGAAAATGTGCCTACTATGGGGTGGGTAAAAGCTAGGCAGGCATCAGATAAACGTCTTAAAAAGAATATCAAACCACTTGATGTAGAAAAAGAGTATATGAATCTAAATCCTGTTCAGTACAAATTTAAAAAGAATACAAACAATAATAAGGTACATTTTGGTTTTGTTGCACAAGAAATAGCAGAATCATATGACGAAGATAAATATAACATAGTTGAATATGATACAGAAATAGTTACAGAAGGTGAACGTAAATATGTTAAAGACGGAGTTTATCGAATCAACTATGAAGATATGCACGCTATGCATGTGATGATGATTAAGAAACTCTATAAGAAAATCAGTGATTTGGAGGAAATTATATGCACATTGGTATGAACTATGCGGTAGCGAAATTAAAAAATGGAATAATTAATCTGATTAGTGAGTGTGAATTACCTCCAACTGTTGTATCAATTATTATGGGGGAAATAAAAGGAGATGTTGATATTCAAGCTAATTTAGCTATTTCAAAAGAGGAAAAAGAAGCAAAGGAGAGTGAACAAGATGGCGAAAAGATACGCAAGGCTTAACTGGAATAGTACCACTACTTATGTAAGTGCTGAAAATCTAAATAGAATGGATAAAGGTATAGACGATTGTGACAATGCGATTGAGACATTAAATGATGGATTAAATACGGTAAATAATAATTTACTAAATAAAAGTAAATTTAATTCTGCTAATTATTCTTATGTGTATTTGATTGGCGCATGTAGAACGAGTGGAAAGTGTGAATGTGTATTTTCATTCCCATTAACATATAGCACAAAACCAACTGTTACTGTCACTAGAAGCTTGGGTTTTTATGACAGAACGTATGGTAATGTACCAGTTACAATTGTTGTAACAGAAGTTGGATCTGTCATATTTGAAGTAACCCACTCTAGCTATATTGCTGGATCGTTATATTCGATAGGAGCATGGTTTAGCGTTGACGGAACAATAGTATAATGGTTTAATAAATAGCTATTTA
>NZ_FRCP01000036.1 GCF_900142955.1 Anaerosporobacter mobilis DSM 15930
ATCTCGCACAACATTTTATTCATACTCATGGGAACTCCTCCATTCTGTTTGATCTACTATAACCCCTGGAAGTGGAGGAAGGAATATCTGTCGTGGCTTCTCCATATTTTCACTCATCTTAATTATCGTGTTAACGATATAGGCTAGTTGGGTATCATGTTCATTGATATTTTCATTCTTTTTCTTTTCTCGTTCATTATCTTTTTTCGAAGAATAGAAACCAGTATTGAATTTTCCTGAATGCTTCACTTGTGTCACGGTAACTGCTGGTCAGCCATCTTTGAACTTTTCCTGATTACTTTTCTAACAGATTTTAGCGAAAAGAATCTGATTTTAATCAGACTGTTCGCTTTATATCTCCAAGCATCTCCGACATCTAAACTTCTCGTAAGTCACTATAAAAAATACTATTACTTGCATTCTCATTGACATTCGCGAGCGAAAGCAGGTAATAGTATCTTTTTGATATAGGGATTTTGAAGTCCTATAGTATAAACATAATATATTTTAATTTCAAAAATCAGGAAAAAATATGCTATATTTTATCCGTTCGCCTTTATTCATATTGTCATATGCATATGTTAATGCTTCTTCTTCCGTTATTGAGTGTTGATTCAATTTACACAATGTTTTTTTATCTTTTCCAAGAAATACCCTTGGTAGATTATGTAATGAACATAACAATGAATATACTTCATTGTTATTTATCACGATCTTACTTACTTCATATTGCAAATCCTCAAGCATTTTTTTCATAAGCTGGCATACATTTATATAATTATTACCCTGCGAATCCCACTGTATTGCATCAATATTCAAAGAAATATTGTAGAATTTCCCTATTTCGCTATACTTTTCACACAGAAATGTTAACTTATGCAAAGCATTGTTAATATTTACATAATTATCACTAAGTAAGACATCGTTTAAATCAATCAGTACTTCAATGTGTTTTCTAATTATATATCTATATTTTATATTCCATAACCTTCCATAGCATCTACCTTTCTCAGCTACAATACCAATATATAACAATTCACCTAAAACATCTTGTGTATTCATTTAATCCACCACCTTAATCGACGTTTTCCATAATTCATACCATCTCTTTACCCAATGTACATTTGTTGCAGATGGTACTTGATTTGTTGGCATATTCATATTTATTCCAGAACCTTTTCCTAGTATTGTCGTTGCCACAGTTGTATGATGTCCTTCAACAATATATCTACCTGTAGAATCTCTATAAATACTACTACTTGCTTTTAATGGATCATAATTATCTACTATTTCACTTACTCTGCTTTTACTTATTACAGTCTGTCCTGGTTTTAATCCTGATTGTTCTAACTTATTAATCATCTTCAACTTCAATGCCGCAAACGCCTTTGATAATCCATAAGCAATGCCCGCAAATACTACTCCTGTTACCCCGGCAACTACAACATCAATTACTATCTTCTTCAGCGACATTACTTCTCCCTTGATTACAATATCGCCTAAATCACCAAGCAAGATGCTGCCTATTCCAGAAACTCCACCAGTTAGTAGCATTTGTTTCAGTGTCAATACTGCACCCTCCACAGCTCCAGTAAGGACAAAATTCATTCCACCGCCTATGGCTCCATAAAATGCCCCATCAAAAAAGCCTTCCCAAAATGCCCCGCCCGTAATAGCACTGATTATTGCTCCAATCGCTCCTCCAATAACAGCTCATGCTAAAACGTCTTTCGCCAAAGCTAATAATAATGCCGGGACAGCAATTGTGGATAAAGCTACTACAATTACCGCAATTGCTGCAATCACAAGAACAACAGTTACAGCCGCTTTCCAATGTTCTTTTCGCCATTCCCATACCTTCTTGCTGCCATCTTTGAACTTTTCCCAATTACTCTTCTAACAAATCTTAGCTAAAAGAATCTGATTTTAATCACTAACTGTTTAATTTATTTCTACAAGCATCTCCGACATCTAAACTTCCCGTAAGTCACGCTAAAAAATACTATTACTTGCATTCTCATTGACATTCGCGAGTGAAAGCAGGTGATAGTATTTTTGATTTAGGATTTTGAAGTCCTATAGTATAAACATAATACATCTTAGATTTCAAAATCAGGTAAAAATATGCTATATTTAATCCGTTCGCCTTTATTCATATTGTCTTATGCATATGTTAATGCTTCTTCTTCCGTTATTGAGTGTTGATTTAATTTACACAATGTTATTTTATCTTTTCCAAGATATCCCTTGGTAGATTATGTAATGAGCATAACAATGAATATACTTCATTTTTGTTTATCAAAATCTTACTTACTTCATATTGTAAATCCTCAAGCATTTTTTCATAAGCTGACCTACATTTTTATATAATTATTATCCTGTGAATCTCACTGTATTGCATCAATATTCAAAGAAATGTTGTAGAATTTTCCTATTTCTAACACCTTAATCGACGTTTTCTATAATTCATACCATCTCTTTACCCAATGTATATTTGTTGCAGATAGTACTTGATATTAATACAGTGGTTTGATTTCAATACTATATATCAATAGCAAATCTTATTACATATGCCTTGGAACCTCATAACGAAATCTTGCGCAAGAGAATTCTTTAATTGCTAAAAGTCAGTAAAATCAATCTGAAAGAAATTTTATCTTGTCAACTACATACTCAGTTTGTAACACTTCAAAAGGAAAACCCTTTTTAACCCTTGATGTATCAACTATTAGTTTTTCCGAGTTTCGTAAAATTATTGGAACATCTCCATTTGACATTAATATTATATCACAAGAAAATTCTTTTAAATATTTACCTACAAAGTATATTGTTTTTTTTATAACATCCTCACATTGCATATCTAAATTCATGTATAATTCAACCTTCAAATCTATATTCGATTCCTCACTGATTACTTTAATTGAATCAGAAGAATTATCAATTTGCAAAGTAAACATATCACAGTATAAACTCAATTCATTTTCTTCCTCATCTAAAATTTCAGCATTTCCAAATATAACATCATTTTTTAAAATTCTTAAAATTTTTTCTCCAATTACATTTATAATTTCATCTGTACTTGCATATAATACATATTCCATCTTTTACTCCTTCTAAGGTAATACATGATATACCTTACCATCTTTCACATACATTAGTACCTCTAAGCCATCTATTGGTTCTTTTTTTATTGCTTGCAAAATTTCATCAATGCTTATTGGGCAATCATCTAAATTTAAAATAATATTATTACATTGCTTCTCTGTTTTTCCGCTAATTGTTGAACGTATATTTCTTGCATTTCCAGTATCAGGTGAATAACAGTCAAAAACTTTTCCTTCAATCATAAAATCAGGATTTGAAGTTTTTTTATTTCCATAACCATTTCCAGTCTTTTTATATGGCAACATCTCCGTATCATAACCTTGTGAAGCCAACAAATCTGCTGTCTCATTCTGTCTAGTAATAGGTCTTGGGTCATTTACATCTGGTGTTTCATATTTGCCTTTAGGTGAACTACCCATTTCATCTGTAGGTTTTACTTTAGATGAACTTCCACCCTTATTAATTATCTTCAACTTCAACGCCTTAAACGCCTTTGATAATCCATAAGCAATACCTGCAAATACTACTCCTGTTACCCCGGCAACTACAACATCAATGACTATCTCCTTCAACGACATTTTTACTCCCTTGATTACAATATCGCCCAAATCACCAAGCAGGATGCTGCCTATTCCAGAAATTCCACCAATTAGTAGCATTTGTTTCAGTGTCATTTCTACAGGCCTTACTGCTCCAGTAAAGACGAAACTCATTCCAAAGCCTATGGCTCCATAAAATGCTCCCTCATTAAAGCCTTCCCAAAATGACCCACCCGTAATAGCACTGATTATTCCTCCTAACGCTCCTCCCAAAGCAACACCAACTAAAATAGTTTCCGCCAAAGCTGCTAATAAAGTACCAGCTGGGCATAATACAAGTACTACAATTGCTACAATCACTAAAGCACGTGTTACAGCCTCTTTCCAATATTCTTTGCACCATCTCCTACTTTCTTGCAGCCATCTTTGAACTTTTCCCAACTATTCTTCTCACAGTCTGGTTTTAAATACCTGTATTGATCGTAAAAATCATCTTTCGTTTACTCACAAGTTCTTTAGTGGTGATTTGTATATTACGTGGGTATATCGTTTTTTAGAACATTAAAACATTTCATTATAAACAGTCCATTCTCTCTGGTAATGGACTAAAAAAATCTATCTCTTGCATTTGCTCCACATTCGTGGACTTGCCTAAAGACAGATTTTTTTATAAGAACTTAAGGTGTTGAGAGTCCTAAAATATAACCATAATTAAAATATACAATACTATGTATTCATACCACATCAATTAGTTATCGGACATTTCTTCAAAGTAATTGGTTGGATTTTGACAAAACTTATTTGCTTTAGACTTTTTCATCAATTCTACTATTTCTTCAATGCTCGGAGAATAAATATTACCCTCATAAAAAATCATTCCTTCAATTTTATTAATATAGTCTAATATTTGCTCAAGCATCTTCTTGGATAAGGAACGCAAATCAAATCTACAACTTATCTCTTCCACTAAACCACCTTCATATAAAAATTGAATACATGTTTCATTATCTTTTCCATATTGAACTATATCTTCTGTCCAACTTACTTGCTTTTCCAAAAAGTCAATTTTATCCAAAGATATATTGCACATGTTCCAAGATAATATATTTTCTTCATCTAATTTCTCTTCTATTACTACCTTCTGCTTTGGTACTATATAAGAATTAAATTGCCATAATGCCATATAAGCCTCCTTAATCAAACCATAATAAATCTTCAATACTCTTGTATCCTGCATAAGGCAACTCTACTTTTTCAATTGGAATTTCTTTTATACCCAACCTCTTTGCAGCAATTAATCTATGATGACCATCTACTACATATTTTTGACCATTATGCTCAACATATTTTATAGTTTCATTGATACCATTATTTTTAATATCTTCAATCAATTTATTCATATTTTTCTTACTCGAAGTTTGAGAATGTGTAGCCTCTAACTCATATGGACTACTAGTCTCACTACCACCCTCCGGACAATCATTATGTACCAGTACACTATTTTCTCCAACATAATACGTATGAAAATCTTCTACTTGGAAATTATACACGGTTTCTTGTTTTTCTTCCAGTTCAACACATTCTACTGGGTAACTACCACCGGATGCATTCATAATCTCATCACCTATTGAAAGTTTACCGGCTGCTACAAATCCTTGTCCTTTCACATAAAATGGATGATTCATTGTTGTGTATATCACTTCATTCTGAATGAAGATCTTTACGATACATGTTGTCTTATTTATGTATGTTTCAACTACTGTTTTTTCTTCTGTCTGGAATGTATCTGGATTCGTTGCTATTACTTGATCTCCTGCTTGAATGGTTTCAATCGCTTTCAATCCCATCGCGGTTAATACCATCGTTCCTGCTACAAAACATATTGGGTTCTTCATTCCCTTAGTAAAACCAGCAGTAAACACAGCCAATGTACTTATAGTCATTTGGAACCCATTGTACAAACTACTTTCATGAAGCTTTTTATTAAACTGTACTAAAGGACTTTTAGGATCAAAAAGACTAACGCCCAAAGATAGTAAGTCAAAACCTGCCATTCCAAGTGATATTGCACCAGATATTTTTGAAACTGTTGGAATTATCTTTGCTATTTTACCTATATTCCCCAGTACTTTGCATGATTGTCCAAGCACTTGTCCTATGCCACCAATTCCTCCAAACAATGCCCCTATAAAAGCTCCTGAGAAAGCTCCTTCTTCAAAACCTTCAAAGAAAGAGCCTCCTGCAGCTACACTGGATAATCCACCTATTATACCGCCAATAATTGCTCCCGCTACTAGTCCTTTTGCAACTCCTAGTGCTATGATAAGCAACGGTCCTAATACCAATCCGCTTGCCGCCAATATTGCTGCAATTGCTGTAATTACTACAATTGCTGCAATTGCTGCAATCACCAGAACAACAGTGACTATAATCTTCCAATGTTCTTTACACCATTCTCCAACTTTCTTTAAGCCATCTTTGATCTTTTCCAAAGGATTCTTTTCACTCTCTGGTTTTAAGTACTTGTATTGATCATAAAAATCATCTTTTCGTTTATTCACAAGATCCGCTACATTACCATCAATGCGGTAGGTATCTTCTATAAACTGTTCGCTGCTTCCTCTAACCTGTTCTAGAGAGTCAACTTTCTCTTCCTGTACACTTGTAGATGCCTGTATGGAGCTTATAACATCTTCCATATTACATATGGATTGCTTGATCGCCAGTGCCTTTGTTTTCAATGAAAACAATTCTGATTTGTAATCGCCTACTGTTTTCTTTACCTCTCCAAGCTTTCCAGACATCTGCGCTATTTGATTCGAGTATAACGCAATCGTTGCCATAAATCTACTCCTTTTTATTTGTTGTAGTCTTTATGTATTTTGAAAT
>NZ_FRCP01000029.1 GCF_900142955.1 Anaerosporobacter mobilis DSM 15930
CAGTTTGAAAGTCAAAATAGACATATATCCAAACGTGGCGCACCTTCTCTTAGAAAAGCTTGTTATGAAGTAATGCAATGTTTAAAGATGCATAAACCACAAGATGATCCTGTCTATCTTTTTATGATCAAGAAAGAAGAAGAAGGAAAACCTTTAAATGTTGCTAAAATGGCAGCCATAAACAAGTTTCTTCGCATCTATTACGCTAGAGTAATGGAACTCTACAAATAGCTAATTACTATATTTTACATTTCTTCTCCTGTAAATGAGGTCTATTAAAGTTACCCTTTTTTACTACATAAATACTTCAAAAAAGTACTTGACTTTTATTAGCAAGGTTTAGTTTTCTTAGTAGCTCCAGGTTATATCCACTTCTTATAAACTCCAATGTCCTGTTGTGGTTGCATGAATTTCCTAAATACGTGTAAATCAATTCAATGTCCGCATCATCAAATCTTGTGTTTAAAAATTGGTTTATACCATCTAGCATAAACTTCCTAAATTTCTTGTTTCTCCACTCCTGTGAATAAGGCATCCCTTTATGTGCAGGTCTTGACAACCATTCCAACACCTTACAATTTACATCTTCTTCGCTTTCACAATTGCTAAATTTGAAGTACGTATTTGAATATCTATGTGCTATAAATTCATCGCGCTCATTGAAAAATGAACCTATGAAATCAGCAAGCAATCTCAATCTTATTGTCTCTCTCCAGTTCATACTCACCCTCCTGTCAGTTATTCATGTATTTTTGCTAATGCCAGTTCAGCATCTAGTAAAGTACTGAAACAGTTCTCTAACTTGCACACTCTAAAACCATAATCATCATCGTTCATGCTGCATTCTTCTTCCATGTAACACAATTGCATATCAAAATCATCTCGGCAATTAAACTCTTCAGGAACTAATAAAGCATACTCGTTACATTTTGCTACGAACAAATATCCAGAAGGTTCTTCGCAATATTCATTAATTGTCCATACCCAACTACCTACTTTAAAATCTTTATCCATGCCTTTACTCCTTACCTAAACCTTTATTTGTTATACTCGTTATACTACATTTATAGCTCCAACACTCTTACACATCTCTGCTATAGAATCCTCACGATCAAATTTCCTTTGCTCTGCAGCCTTTAAATCCTCTTCATACATTTTGTCACTCTCATGTTTCAGGAGTTTCATAGCTGCGTAATATCTCGGAGTACAAATTTTGTTTTCACCATCTAGCATTTGATATAAGCCTTGCCTGCTATATCCTATTGCTTTAGCAAACGAATCGATTGTATGGTTAAACTGCTTTGCAATCTCTTTTAAGCACATTTTGTCAACTCCTTTACATTTTATTGTGTTTTCGTAAGTTCTTAGTTAGCTAAACCTTTATTTAGTCGATGTTTTCAAATTCAATTGGGATCCACATCTTTGGATTATAGTTTATTGTGTATCTATAACTTGAAACGTTGTTCACATCTAGGTCCTCGACTACGTATGTAACATTATCACTTAGTCCGATAAAGTGTTTCTTATAGGTTTTTTCTCCCTCAATAATTTCTTCAACCATAACTTCCAATTGGTTGTCGTCCATGTCAGCTTTTATTGACATCCTGCCTGTCATTTGGAACAGTGTGTCACCAACAATACAATTGATAACTGTAATTTGTCTTACAACATTGAAGTTGTCAGCTTCTTTTGATAGGTTATAAGATGCTTTCTCTGCTTGAGTTTGACACCCTGTTAATAGTAATACTGTTGTTAATGCAATAAATAATAATCCTTTTTTCATTTTAATTTCTCCTTTTGATTTAATTTTATTTAGTCTACTCTATTTATACTTGCTTGCTCACTGAATCCGTCTGGATAGCGTTTCTTTAGCTTTTCGATGTTAATCTCTGCAATCTCATTCATGCTAAATCCAAATGATTCACACATTAATGCTATGTACCACATGCAATCACTGATCTCTTTTTTTACATCCTCACCTTCAATTTGATGCCCATGGAAGATGATTTTTTTAATCATGTCATTAACTTCGCCAACTTCTCCTGCTAGTCCTAAACATGCATTAATTATTCCACCTACATCAACTATTCCTTGTCCCTTTTCTATTTCTACGTTTAGTCTTTCAGTACACTTACCGTCATTCGTCCTCATTGCTAAATTTTGATATTCATTAATATTCATCACTCATTACTCCTCCCTTTAACTTGTCATACTTCAATAAACATGACCAACTACATAGCTTACGTTCTCTATTGTTTATACACCGTTGGTATGGCCATTTACCTGCTACGCTACCTACATAATCATAAAATACCTTACCGCACACTGGACACGCATATTCTCTATCTCTAGGCTTTCTAGTAGGCTTCATAGGCTTGAATTTCTCTACCAACGCTTTTCTAGGCCTACCTTTTCTTTGCTTTCTTTTAAACCCATTTTCTTTTAAGATTTGTGATAAACTATCTGTAGACACATGGAAGTATCCGCATAGTTCATGATGTGAGTAACCATCATCATATAGTCTTTTCAATTCTTCAAGATCAACTTGATTTCGTGTTCTCACCCTCTTCACCTACCTTTACGTATGCATAACCTGGAACTCTCAATGCTCTTGACGCCCCAATCTCCGCATCCGTCTCCAACATTCCATTTTCCAACATGGTATTGATATGATTCTGTATGCAAGATGATGAAGTAATATATACACCCTTTCCTATCTCTGCAAATGTAGGTCCATATCCGTGTTCTTGGTTGTACATAACAATAAAATCTCTTATCTGCTTTCTTCGTTCCTCGCCTACTTTATTTATACGCTTCATATAATCACTCACTTTCCTTTATTCAATAATGCCTGCTCTAAGCTACTATAATCGGTTTGACTATATTCTCGCTGTGGAAACTGATTAAATTTGTTTGTAGATTTTGCTTCCTTTACTGGTTTATCTTTATCTTCTTTCTCCCATGTCCTCACAGCAGCTTTCCAGTTCTTCATTTTGTTTTTACCAACATACCAACCTTTTGATTCGTAGAAGTCAAACCACTTCTCACAATCAACCTTGTTTCCTCTTTCAAGACAATAAGCTCTTACTTCCTCAAGTGTGGGTGGAGTGAAACGACTAGATATATTATTATTTACATTGTTATCATTGTTATCATTATTGTTTGTTCGCTCTCGTGTCGCTCTCGTGTCGCTCTCGTGTCGTTTTACTGTCTTTTTGGTGTTTTCGGAATTTTGGTAATCGTCATATTTTACAATGCTTATAACCGTCTTTTTGGTGTCTTTTTTTTGTACTATCATTTCATCACTTTCTAGCAAGTTTAAAAAATTGACTGTCTTTGTATTAGACCAACCCCAGCGTTCTGTAAGCTTTCGCACCGACGTTACCATGCTTCCTCTTTCACACATTATTAGTTCATTACCTAGTAAGAATTTATTATCTTCGTGATTAACACTAAGAAGTAAATCAATCCATGCTTGTCCTTTTGAAAATGGTTTATCCTTCCATACAAAACTATCTTGTATCTTTCTTGATAGGCTTATCCACCCTTTTTCCACATTAGCCACCTACCTCTAAAAGCTTAATAATTTCTAACAACGAGTAACTAAGCCATTCTCTCTCTATCTCATAAATTTCAACTTCTATGCGAGGATTAACTTGATCTGTCCAAGTATCGAACCAAAAACGATGTATAAACTTTTGACTATCATTCTGTAGTACCTTTGCCTTTACTAAACTGTCTTGTATAAACTTCGCTGCACAACTTAATATGTTATCGTTGTCTCTTTTTTTGTTTTGCTCATAAAAGTTGTAATGGATAATAACTGGTTTTTCGATATGTAGGTTCTTAAGATGTTGTCTTATTGACCAAATTATCAAGTTCTCGTTATCTCTTTTCATTCTTCCGCCTGCTTGATAATTTTGTCTATTTGCACTTGTATATTCATTAAGCGCATCTAACCTACCTTGAATTTCAAATTTATATTTCATCGGATTCCTCCGTTTCTTCTGATTAAGAGGGAGTTGCCACACTCCCACTTGGATAAGGAAGTTGTTTAATACTGTGATATATTTAAACTAATTCCTGGTGCTAATGCGATTATGCATTATAAATTAATGAGTTACTTTATAGATATGACTTTCTAAAATCTCTACGAAAGTCGTTTCTATCACCGATTTTAAGCTCATAAATTGACTGCGCCCAACACTTCAACGCTAAATCAATTATTCTGTTCTTGTGTGGGCATTCTGCGCTTCCTGTGTGGTGTTTATTACATAGTGGCACTGTCAAATGATACTTATCAGCTACCGCTCTATTCGATGTCCCGAAGAATACATGATGTTCTTCTACATTGTTACTGGAACAGAATATACAGTGTTCTGTATCATCTACTAAGATTGATTGCATGTTCTCACCTTCTGTTCATCGTTAATTGCCTTTTTGCGTTGTTCTAATTGCTTTATTAGATACCTCGATACATCACAACCCATACTTCGCTTTTCTTCTTTTGTTGCAATGCTATTTATCATGCAATAATTATCATTAATAAATTGTATTGCTTTATCTATTTTCATGCTCTATACCTCCCCTATTAAATCACTGGACCATATAGGCACGGTTAGTACTCTTGTGTGCTTGCAATAGTCACATTGCTCGCATCTAATTGGCTCGTAATCGTTATTCTTAAGCTGCAATACCTTTTGAGTATTGTGTTCTACTTCTGCAAGTGCTTCGTCTAGTAAACTCTGCTCTACTGCAATTACTTGTATATCTGGTACCTTCTCTTTAGATACAGCAGCTATATAAAACGGTAGTTTAAAGCATTGTTCCTTTTCTTCTTCTGTCTTACAGTTAGCTAATTGATTTAGGTATTCGACTTGCTGATACACAGCACCTTGTATGTAGTAACCCCATTCGCTTAGGAAATTCATATATCCGCTATCTTTGTGATAAAATACCTTACTGATTGACTGGCACGTCTTAAGGTCTACTATGCATTTACCCTTGTGATAGCTGTCAATTTTAATCTTCCAATCTGCACCGAACATATTAGCTGTCATGATTATTTGCTTCTCACCTGCCATAAACTGCGAGAATAGTTCATCACGTTCGCATCGTTCAATCATTTCATTAGCTTTAATGTACTTAGCCATGAGCGAACCATCTTTTTTAAACATACATGGGTGCTGTGCTTTAAATAAATCAAGTGTTCCTTCGAAGTGAGAATCAACATAAGACCCAACCATTAACGCATCTGATTCTTCCATATCCTCAACCCACATACCGTTGAGTTTTGCAATGGCATAGGCTTCACAGCCTACCTTCCCATGCGTACCTATAAAGTTTTTATATTGTGATACTGATAAATATGCTTTGTCTGCTTCTTGACTAAAATAATTCTCACTCGTTAGGATCATGTTCTACCTCGCTTCCTTGTGGTACAAATGGGTTAGGTGCATCTTCTTTAACTTCTTTGTTATCTGCATATTCTCCTTCTTGTAATTCATCTGAATATACTTTTTGATCATCTTGTATTGCTCTTTGCATATCAACGCTAAGTACTCCCCATCTACTAAGAAGTAGTTTTAATACAGTTTTTCTAGCCATAGAATCAAAATCTGTTGTCCATTTACTTGATGACCAACCTTTATTTAAATCTTGCTTATATGAAGCAGAATACTGAATTGCATGATTTCTACATTCATCAACTGTCATATACAACTCTTTTCTAAATCCAGTTAGTAACTTGAACCAAGCATAAAACCCAACCACTTTATCTTTCTTTCCTTCTTTTCTTTGTGTGCATTTTGAGAAGTCCGTTACAAGTTTTAATTCGCCCGTGATAGGATTGTACGTTTCAAGTTCATCTTCATATACTTCAGATACATTCATATTCTCGTATGCTCCACTTCTGATAGCTAACTGAACAAAACCCTTATACATCATTTGAAACTGTGCATTTGTTACCTTGTTTTTATAGTCCTTGTAAGGAACTAAAGCGGAAAAGCCCAAATTACTATCAATTGGCAAATCATAACTTGCAGCAACAAATGCAGCACTCATTATAGTTGATGGAACACATTCTTGTAGTTGCTTATTAGCTTGTATTGCGTTTGTAATTGAAGCCATAAACTGTGGTGCTTTACTTCCTAGAACTTCATTAAAGCGTTGCTTTACACTATCCTGTGACAAGAAATTTTTAACTTGTCCAATTACTGATACTTCATTACTCATAAATAACCTCCTACAATTCAATAACTGTTAATTCATCATCATCAGTTGTTCTAGTTGCAATGATCTGTAAACCTTTAGCTTTACATTTCTCGTATAAACGGTTCTTAAGCTCTGTAGATAGCTTTTCTACTCCATCAATTAAAATAATCTGTAATCCGTTTGGCTTTTGAATTGCTACATCTACGCACAAGTCAAGCTTTTCACCATCACTTAGGTTGCTAACTGGTAAATCATGAATAAGAGGTATGCCATCTACTACCGTTAATCCATCAATAGGAATAGTTGCTGTTTGGAGAATCTCTCCAGGTAATGTTCTAGCCTTTTCAATCTTATTAGTGAGAATATCAGATTCAACTCTTAAATCATCAATTTCACCTTGTGTACGTTGCATACGGCGGTATTCATTAATAAGGCCTTTCATCTTCTCCATATTCTCAGCATCTTTCTGCAGCTCTGTAGTGTCTTGTGGTTCTTTATCCAAATACTCTGCATACTCTGCGACCTCAGCATCAAATTTAGCAACATTAGCCTTATATTGATTCTCGATAACATCTTTCTTGTCTTGTTTCTTAGATCCAAGATTTGATTTTTCTGTTTCAAGCTCTTTTATCTGTGCCTGTAACTTAATTACTTCTTTCTCTATGTAAGATTCTTTATTGCTAAATTCAGTGTCTAGTGCCGACAAAGCAATTTGACGATCTGCATCATACTTACGAATCTTACTCTCCCTACCTTCTTGTAACATCTTCGCTTTTTCAATTGTTTGGTTCTCTTTTCGAATGCGTTCAATCTGCGTATATAATTCTCCTGTAGAAGCATTTTCCCAGTACTCTACGTTATAGTTAGCAGGGATTGAAGAAGCTACATCTTCGCAAATTGCTTTCTTATTTTTGATGTTTCTGTTAAGGTCTTGTCTATCTTGAAAATACTTACCTTTTTCGGACTGAATATCATTAAGAATCTGTAAAATATTCTGCTCATAGTTAATCCATGCAGGTATTTCGCCGAACCATTCCTTGATAGTTTCTAAGGTCCAAGGGTATTCAATCATGTTAAGGATAGTAGCGTTCTGATCGTTCTTACTCATAGCAAGAAACTCTACTGGATTAAGTTGTAGCGAAGTAAATATATCCTTAAGAAATGTCTCTGGACTTGCTACTTCTGTGCCACTTTGCTTGATACTCTTGTAATCTGCCTTATTGGTACGAATTTTTCTGTCAATCTTTAAACCTGTGTCTGTCTCAATGATGATTTCACCTTCTGTCTCACCTTTGTGGACTTTATAATCACGATTGCTACTATTTGTTAATGCTAATCTAATAGCATCAATTATAGAAGATTTTCCTGCACCGTTTTTACCTGTAAGCTCAACACTTGTTCCATCTAATTCCTTTTCTTTTATACCGAATAAACTTTTAATTTGAATTTTAGATATTCTCATTCCTATATTCCTCCCGTTTATCTTCATATGTCACGCATACGTTATATGATTTGTTGTTAATAGTTATCGTTTCATGATTATTGTCAGTATGGCATACAGTACCGTCACCATACTTGCATGTGCAATCATCACACCCGCTAGTACGTACCACTTGACTATTACCTCCATTTGTGATATTCTCACCTTGAATAATTATTTTAGTGCTTGAATCCTTTGGAATGGCCGTTCCTTAGGATTCTTTTTCTCTTAATCCGTAATACTCTTGAACTTTCTTTACTGCAATAGCTGTTTCGAGTGTAGGATCAGTTTCTAACATTTCATTTATTAGATGATTAACTATATCAACCTTGAAATCTGGTACTAAACGCTGTGCTGTTGGTTCTGCTCTTACTTTCCCACCGTAACCACAATCCATAGGTTTTTTATGTAGCTGCGTTGCTACTCCGTTCATCTTGCTTATTATGCTAATACTCAAACCGCTTTCCCCTCCTTGTGCTCATATTATGTATTGCCGCTTTACAATAACTGTTACTAATTGCTATGTTTTTCTTTTGTTTCTTAACATCGTCCAACTCTTTTCGTCTTTCAATGTAAGTTTCACAATGATCGTGACAACCTAGATATCTGATTGTGCAAGTCTTGCAATCCATACTACATACCTTCTTTCGATGTTCTAATGCTCAGCATTCCTAATACATAGAATAAAGCACTTAGTAATAACACTTGTGGAAATACTTGTCCAAATAAACTCGTATCCTTAAATACCTTGCAACTAACTAGAATATCTACAACAAACACGAATATTGCTAATACTGCGCTTACGAAATGAATAACTGGCTTGCACTTTATTACTAACTTGACTACATACTCTATTGCAATCAAGATAAGCAATTTTACTATTTCTAAAAGTGCCTTTGCTGTTTTCATAGGCTACAACCGTATTTGATTGCCATATCCTTTACAATTGCTACATACCCCTCTATAAGTTTCTTATCTTCTGCTATAACATCTAGATATGAAAGCTTGTCTCTCTTTGACTTGCAGACACCTTCTTCTGCCATTCGTCTACGCTTATTTGTAAGTCTTGTTTTCACATCTACCCCAAACCTCTTATTTAGCAGATCATAGCTTTCGGCTCTTACTTCGCTGTATGCTGCACCTCCATCACGTTGCTGTGCAATCTTTCTAAGAAGTTTCCCTGTATCTTCTCTCCATGATGTAGTATCAAGTGAAACAACTTCACGGATTGCATCAACCTTCTGTTCAATCTTTTGATTATCCTCTTTCATCTTCTGCAACTCTATGTATTGCTTTGCTTGCTGATCGAATATACTTTTGAACATTTGTAGTTCTGGTGGAAGTTCCGATGTACTTATCACCACTTCTTTTAGCTTGTCCTCTACTCCAATAAAATAATTTCTTGCATCTTTACCTTTGTAACTATGGGATTCCATAGAAAGATGTTTCGCAAAATCTGTTGTAATCTTTGCATCCTTAGTTTCGTTACCGTTCGTCACCGTGACGAACCCTATCCAATCTGTATTTTCTTCGAAGTATTCATTTTCCTCTATGTTCTTTTTAAACCATCTTGAATAATTACTTCTGTCCAATTCTAAAAAGTCATAAAGCTTCTTAGCTGTTGTCATTCCTTTTTCATCAATACCTAATGCTATTTCGATAGGTGTTTGATTTGTTATTGTTAGTAAATCGTTCATATAATCTTCCTTTCTTGTAATATTTTGTATTTTCTCCTATAATGTAAGTACCGTGTACCAGACGGAATACATACGAAAGGAGAATACTTATGACTGATAATGAAAAACGTGCTCATGATTTAGCAATTTTGTCTACTCACCTACTATTCGAAATGAAAGATAGTGATAATAAATCTTTCAATAAACAAAATCCTAATAATCCAAAAGATTTTAGATTTGATACATTTGGTGAATATGAATCTGCTTACAACATCTTTTTAAACCGTTTTACTAGCACTTCTAAATAGCTTACCGTCTAGTGTTATGGTAGTTTCATTAATAGTTTTTTGCTGACTTTGTACTTCTGTTGCAAGGTCAGCAACTTTCTTTTCTAATGTTTTTACTCTTTGTTCTAATTCGTTCATGTGATCTCCTTTCTATGTATTGTAATATGTAATTACCCTATACAATTGTTAGTTTACTAGTTTCAAATTGATTGATATGTTCCTCGCTTACTTTGTAGCACTTACCAACTTTGAAAGCTGCTAACTTTTTTGTGCGTATCCACTTCCACACTGTAGACTTTTCAACCCCATATCTAGCAGCAACTTCATCACATGTGTATAGTTTTGTCATATTATGTCACCTCTTTTCATAATTATAATAGTTAGTTTATACTTGCGTTTAGTTAACTAATATGCTATACTTAATTTTGCGAGATTAAGTAATTAATATTTAGAAAGCTTCACTTGAATAAACTATCAGTTGTTTATACTTTCTTTTAGTTAAGTATGAGTATACTATATCATCCCAAAAGTAAGTAGTCAATACCTTTTTAGTTTATTCCTGTTAAGTATACTCTTTTTGTGAAAGGTGAATAAAAAATGTATAGTATATTTGAACAATTGTTACTAAAATATGGTGTATCTGCATACAAAGTCGCTAAAGATACTGGAATAACACAAGCATCATTAAGCAAATGGAAGGCTGGTAGAACTAATCCAAGTTCGGAAACATTACAAAAGATAGCAAATTATTTTGGTGTAACAGTTGATTATTTAATGACTGGTATAGAAAATGGTAAAAAGAAATCAGAACTTACACCTAAAGACGAAAGAGATATATCAAAGAAGTTAATTGATACGCTAAATCAATTAGAATCGCAAGATGGATTGATGTTCGATGGCGAAGCAATGGATGAAGAAACAAAAGAATTGCTTAAGATAAGTCTAGAGAGTGCAATAAGAACTGCAAAAATTAAAGCAAAGAAGAAATTCACACCAAAGAAATACCTTAAATAAAAATAGAGGGGCGATTTATTTGTCGAACATTAAAAGTATTGTTCATGAATTGTTAAAAAAATATAATACAAATTCTCCATACCAATTATGCGAACTACTTGATATTGAAGTGTTTAAATGCGAACTCGGAACAATAAAAGGGTACTATCACCACGCATACAGAATTAAGCAAATTTATTTGAACTCTAATCTGTCTAGAAGAGAAGAAAAGCTAGTATTAGCTCATGAACTTGGACATGCTATTATGCACCCCAATTCTAATACTCCATTTTTTAAAGCAAATACATTTACTTCTATTGATAAATTAGAAAAACAGGCGAATACATTTGCTATGCATTGTCTCATTTCAGATAATGATTTATACGAATGTAGTAATTACACTGTATCTCAATTATCTATACTGTTTGGCTATGACGAAGAATTAATAAGTCTAAGGTTGTCATAAACAAAGTTTAGAAAGGGATGATTAAATGAAAGGATCAGTTCAGCAAAAAAAGTCAACGGGTAAATGGTACCCTGTCATTTATGACAAGGAAACCAAAAAACACAAATGGGGTAAAGGATATACTTCCAAGCGTGTTGCTGAAACCGAGCTAAGAAAGCTACTTAATGCATATGATGATGGAAAGATAAAATACGGAAAAAATGAAACTTTTGAATCAGTCTACAATGATTGGATAGAAATGATTGCTCCTGAACTTTATAAGTCTGTCACACAAATGATATGCATAAAAAGTTATATGAAGAAACATGTTATTCCTATGTTTGGAGATACAGAGATTGATCGTATAGAAACTAAGGACTTGCAACGTTTTTTTTATAAACTCAAAGTAGACAAGTGGATAGATGACAAAGATAATCCAGGAAAGAAAATAGTAATTAAACAACCTGCTTCAGCAGCTACTAAGAAAAAGATATACTCTCCTTTAAATTCAATATTTAAATCAGCAAAAAAATGGGGATTAATAGACGTAAATCCATGTGATGATGTAGAGTTAAAATCACCTGCATTACTTCAAAAAGATACCTGGACAAGTGAAGATATATTTTACTTTTTCTCATTAGAAAATGTGCTTCAAAGTGACTACTATCTTCCGTTCTTGATACTAGCAACAACTGGTATGAGACGGTCTGAAGCTTGTGGTCTTAAGTGGTCAGATTTTCACGAAACCTATGTGCTGTTAAACCAAGGATTGGATCAATATGGAAATGAAACAGACCTTAAAACAAACGGAAGTCATAGAAGAATCGATTTAATGGGACTAACTATATCTGCTATTAATGAGCAAAAGAAAAAACAGCAACTGATAGGACAAAATATCGTTACTGCTCCTAATATATGTAAGTATATAATAACAGATTCGTTTAACAAACCAATAAATCCATCTGTAATATCTAAAAATTTCAGAAAAATGATTATAAAGAATAATAAAGATAATGAACGTAAACTACCACAAATACCACTAAAGAATTTAAGGCATAGCTTTGCTACTATGCTAATTTATGAAGAATCTGTTAATATAAAAGTTGTATCAGAAGTTTTGGGTCACGCCCGGACAAGCACTACTCAAAACTTCTATCAGGCATCAGCCGTTAGTATGCATTCTACTGCTGTAAATAATCTTGAAAACACCATTTTCAAAAAGTCGTTAGAAAAACCGTTAGAAGCTAAAAAGAAAGCATAAAGTAAAAAGCATGAAGAACCTTATTTTACAACAAGCACGAGACGGGATTCGAACCCGCGACCCTCGCCTTGGGAAGGCAATACTCCACCACTGAGCCACTCGTGCAACTTATTAAATTAAAGAATACTTAAGCATCATAGCACCTCTCTATTTAAGTAATATTTTACCACTTATTTATTATATATTCAATCTTATTTTATCTAATCTGAGAATTTATAGGTTGAAAACTCTATACCGTAGAATCCTTTCCAAGTCCATATCTATCAAAAAATACTACCACAATCACGGTAGTATTTTTTGATAGATTTTTTTTATGTGTTATGAGTAAACTTTTTCAATACCTATACATTTTAATTCCCTGATGACCAAAATTCAACTTGCTTTTGAATAAGCCCTGTTAACAATCCGTTTGCCTTATCTACCCCTGCAGCCTTAAAATCTTTTTGCATCTTATCCCACGCAGTATCAAATTCTCCTTCTTTCGCCATAACACATGAGATGAGTCCTGACCAAGCAATTTCATCTAATTTTGTCGCATATGTATTGAATTCATCCGTTAGATTCTGCTTATAGACAGGTGCATAATTTGGTATCTCAAACTCATTTGCTTGTGGGAAGATATCTGTCAACAACTCAACTCCCCATGCTTCTTTTGCTTTCTTTTGCGCTTCTGTATAATTACTGATAACTGCATCCTTTGAATTTGTTGTATAGGTTGATCCCGTAGAATCAACTACACCATCTCCATGTATTGGCCATGGATAATTATGTATTCCGATACCACTTTTATATTTATAATCTGGATCTTCTTGTGATTTCTTAATTTCTTCATCTTTTCTATATCTATGACCCTCATCATCGATAAAATAATTCACATCTTTAATTCCCCAATTAATAAGTACTTGTGCTTCATCTGAACAAAGCCAATCTAAGAATTTAATTGCTCGTACTGGATCTTTACATGCTTTTGTAATACCAATCCCCCAACCAACTGTAAGACCTTGATTCTTTAAGGAAGCAGCTTTTTGATCCGCATTCATAGTTACAGGAAGTCCAGCATAGGTTCTATCTGATTTTCCATCTGCTCTCAATACCGTTTCCGCATCTCTATAATCCCAGTCTGCATCTAATAATCCTAATACACGTCCTGTAGAAATCTTAGCAATATAATCATCATGTGTCTGTGTTGCGAAATCTGGATCAAGCACACCTTCTAGATACATACGGTTTAACCATTGATAATATTCTTTTTGCCCTGTAGCCGTATGCTTATAAGTAGCTTGATAATTATTGGCATCATCTACAATCCATTGTCCATTATCCGGTGAAGCATTTGCTATAAATCCAGAAGGATTTGCCAATGTAATCAGCCAGTGCCAGTCAGAACAAGATAACGTAAATCCAATGGTATCTAGTCCATCAATCTGAGGATTTGCTGCCATATAATCTTTGATCATCTTTTCATATTGTTCTAAGGTCTTAGGAATCTCATAATTATTGGCTTCTAAAACAGCAAACTGTAACTGTGCAGTACCACTCGTAGTATAAGAGGTTTGCCCTACACCTGCACTACATAACTGGTAAATTGCTGGATCATCCTGCGTATAACGTAACTTACCATATTCTTCTCCATACAAAGCCTTAATATTAGGGCCATACTGGTCAATTAGTTCTGTCATATCAATCAGCGCTCCCGCTGATATAAGGGCATCCACGTCATCTTTTGCAAAGATAAGATCTGGATATTCCTCCGAGGCAATCATAAGAGAGACTCTCTGGTCATCACCATCTACAGGGAAATCTTGATTTATCTTAATTCCCGTCTGCTTTGTAATCTCCTGTGCTACAGGATCTGTCCATGGATCTTCTTTCGTACCATCTGCATTATAGAATGTAAATGTCATAGGTTTCAAATCTTCTTTCGTCTCAGTTTCCGCTTTCTGAGTCGTTCCATCTGCTGTTTGAGATGTCTCTTTTGAATCTGTGGTCGTAACTTCATCTTTGGTCGCAGATTTCTTACAACCAGATAACATAGTTACTACCATACACATAATAACTAACCCTGAAACAATTCTTTTTTTCAATACCTTCATAATTTTCCCCCTAAACTAAATTTTTGTTGCCTCACGTAACAAACTTCATAACACATCTATATATAATGATTACATAAGTAATAATCATAATATATCATAATGAATCTCCAACTTAGTCTTTTACTGCTCCAAGAGTCATTCCGCCTACAAAATATCTCTGTAAGAATGGATATACGATAACAATCGGTACCGTAGCAATAATTGTAATTGCCATACGTATAGATTGCGGTGTTACAGTAGCTGCTGTATTATTCAAGTTCGCATCATGTATGTTTGAGATTTTTACTCCAGTATCGTTTAATATCTCGTACAATACATATTGCAATGTTTTCAATTTTCTAGCGTAGATATAGGTATCCATAAAGGAGTTCCACTGCGTTACCGCTATGAACAAAGCAACAGTTGCTAAAACGGGTTTACATAAAGGAAGAATTATCTTATACCATATTTTAAAATCAGTGGCACCATCAATCCTAGCAGATTCTTGTAATGCTTCTGGAAGCCCTTCAATAAACGACCTCATTAAGATTAGAAAGAATACACCAATTAATCCAGGAATAATATACACAGAGAATTCGTTCGTCATCTTTAACGTTCTTCCAATCAGCAAGTAGTCCGGTATTAATCCGCCTCCAACATACATCGTGATAATGAACATAATGGTAAATAACTTATTAAAATAAAAGTCTTTTCTACTTAACACATAAGCAAGCATTGCAGTACAGATTGTACCTATTGCAGTACCAATAACAGTTCTTGCAACTGACATTCCTAGTGGAGAGAATAAATCTTTTTCTTCGAAAATATACTTATAGTTATCTAACGTAAACTTCCGTGGAATAATAAAATTTACTCCTCTTATGGTATCAAGCGAATCGTTAAATGAAATTGCCAAAACATTTAGGAAAGGATACAAGGTAATGAACGTAATACATACAAAGAAAATTACTAAAAACACGTCGAAGCTTGTATATCTGTTTAATTTGTTCCTACTTGTTCTCTTCATACCTTCCTCCTATACTAATTTGCTATCACTGAATTTTCCAGCAACTTTATTCGCGACAAACAGTAGAACTAAACTAATGGCAGATTGGAATACACCCACTGCAGTTCCAAAACCATAATTATTATTGCCTATACCAAATCGATATGCATACCAAGATACTACATCAGCGTAATCTTGAACGATACCATTACCAAGCAACATCTGCCGTTCCATACCAGCACCAAGTACTCCTCCAATACTCATGATTACAAGAACAATGATCGTTGGCCGAATACCTGGTAAGGTTATATGCCACATTCTACGGAATCTTCCGGCACCATCAACTTTAGCCGCTTCATATAATCCCTGATCAATTCCCGTCATCGCCGATAGATAGATAATGGCATCCCAGCCAGTTTCTTTCCATATATTAATAATGCAGACAACGAGCCAAAACGCTGGTCCATTGGTGGTCATAAATTTAATTGGACCTACTCCTATTTTGCCAAGCACTTCATTCAAAACACCAGAATCCCCTAACACCATTTTGGCTATACTGGCTATAATAACCCAGGATACAAAATGGGGTAAATACGATATTGTCTGTGTTACTTTCTTAAAACGCTTTAAGCGGACTTCGTTTAATAAGAGAGCAAACCCAACCGAAGTTATAAAGCCCAGTACGATTCCTATAAAGCTGATTCCTAGCGTGTTTCGCAATGCATCAAAAAACTCTCCATCATGTAGTAGAGCTTTGAAGTGATCAAGTCCAACCCAGGTTCTCTCCCATATTGATAATGCAAATGTTTTGGGTTTAACATCCTGAAATGCCATGGTCCAGCCCCACAATGGTATGTATTTAAAGATAATCAGCCAAATAACAAACGGAACTGACATTACTAGCAGATATCTTTGTTTATACATCAATTTAAAGCTAAATTTCTGCTTATGTATGCTAATTTCTCTCTTTTTTTTATTCATTTTTCTCTCCCTTCATTAGCTTATTGTTATTATATCTTAGCTTTCTTTAACATAATACCCACTATACTTTAACAAAAAACTGTACTTTTTTTACTATTTGATGAAACAATCGTAATTACATAACAAAAAAAGAATTTCCGTGATATAGTCTCGGAAATTCTTAACGCTTGTATAGCTATTTAGTTACTTCATTTTATTCTTTTTAAATTCTTTTGGGGTCAGACCAACATATTTTTTGAATTTAGAATAAAAATAGTCTATATTGTAATACCCTACCTTTTCAGATACTTGATAAACCTTTAGGTCTGTATTCATTAGCAGCTTCTTCGCATTCGCAATTCGTACTTTATCTAATGTTGTATTAAAGCTTTCTTCTGTGGCCTTTTTGTATATTTTCCCTAGATAGGCGCTATTGTAGCCAAACATCTTAGCTATGGCTTCTAACTTAAGATCTTTACTGTAGTTCTTTTGTATAAAGACCCCCATCCTCTTGACAATACTGTCAGCTCCAGAATTGCCTAGTTTTTCGCTGACTGTCTTCGAATATTCTGCCGCAATCTCTTCAAGCTCTTCAAGCGACTCCGTCCTGTTTACTTCATCTGTAAAAGATTCAATATCAATTAATTCCTTTGTTTGATCCATATATCTATCTTTAAAATGATTAATAAGCAGGATTGCATTATTGATAACCATCACTTTAATAATAGACTCTTTTATCAAGTTATATCTACACTTATCTAACATTGTATGGATCATAACTTCTATTCCAATGAGATCTCCTATTTCTATACGGTCACTTAAACCAGTAAAGTCCGTATTCTCTTTAACTTCTATTTTTTCACTGAGTGACTCCATAGAAACAGGATTCCTCTTTCTAAACAAAAATTTTTGTTCGTTTAGATACTGTGCTCCTTCATAGCTATAACATATATCCTTTAAGCAGATAACCTCTTGCCCAATTGCAATAAAGAACTCTTCCTCATACCGTTCCATAATCCTTTTATTATTCTCCACAAGCTGTTTTATATCTTTTTGCAAGTTATCACCTTTGATAATTATTGCAACTTTGTCAGCCAATACTAGATATTCACAACTATATAGTCCATACAAGATTAATCGGATCTTTTCTTTATACAGTGCATCTGCATAGAACCTATCGTTACTAAGAACTATAACATGGAACTTCTTATAGTTATAATCCAGTTCATATTTTTCAATTTCTTTCTCTATTACCTCTATAGGCTCCTGTTTCATCAGCAGATTGTAGATAATGTTGTGCCTTGCTTTTTCCCTGTTCTTTTTCTTTTCATTTATAATCAATTCTTCTTTCTCTTTTTCTTTCCTTTCTTGATCTAACTCCCCTCTTATATCACTGAAATATTCATATAATTCATCTTCATCAATCGGTTTCAACAGATATCCCTTCACCCCTAACGATATTGCTGATTTTGCATACTGAAAATCTGAATACCCTGATAAGATAAGAAAATATCCTTTATATCCCCGCTTTCTTGCCTCTGCTATAAGTTCAATTCCCGACATTCCAGGCATTCGTACGTCAACAAGGACCACATCAGGTTGGATACATAAGACTGTGTTTAAACCCTCCTCTCCATCGGAAGACTCCGCAACAATAGTAAACCCCATATCTTCCCATGTAAGTAGCGTTCGTATTCCTTCTCTTACCGTTTGTTCATCATCAACAATTACTACATTATACATTTTACACACTCCTCATGAATAACTAACCTCTCGGTATCGTAATTTGTACTATTGTCCTTACTAATGGCTCACTCTGTATTGAAATTCCGTACCCTTCTCCGTATAATAATTTTACTCTTTGATTAACATTTCTTAATCCAATATGACTCCCTATTCTATCTGTTGCTGAATTAATATGCTCTTTGATATTTTGTAGTTTATCTTCTGAAAAACCTATTCCGTTATCAATCACCTGAATGCATATCGTGTCACCAATTTTGTCTATATATATTGCGATATGTCCCGTTCCCTTCTTCATCTCTATTCCATGAACCATAGCATTCTCCACAATTGGCTGTAGAATAAGTGGAATCGTATATATCGTATCAACATTGCAGTTAACATGAATACTATAGGTAACTCGATCTTCAAATCGATATGTCTGTATCTTCAGGTACGATTCAACCATATTAAGTTCCTGTTTCAGAGCAACTTGTTTATCCATAACCTGTAGATTATGTCTCATGATTTTAGCGAGCATCTTCACTATATCCTCAATCTCTTCTTGCCCATTGACTCTTGCCTTCATTCGAATTGTCTCTAAGGTATTGTATAAGAAATGAGGATTGATTTGACTTGCAAGCATGCTAAACTCCATCTCTTTTTGCCTACTATATAGCATTTCTTTCTGTACCTGCTCTTCATAAACTTGACTGATCAATGCTTCAATACTATTAATCATTAATCCTAAATCATCATAAAGATAACTGATCTCATCCTCCCCACCAATATGTTCAGCAATATCAAACTGCCCTCTTGATGCTTTATGCATCTGAACTTTAAAGTTATTAATTCTACTACTAAAATTCCATGCAAATACACTTATAATTGATATGGCAATGATAAAACTTCCCATAATAATGAGAATACTTTTTAAGCTCTGCTGATTTGCCCTTTTCAGTATATCCGCATACGGACGAATACTAACAACTGATAATTTATCCTCAAGACCGGTATATGTAACCGGTATCACTGTTAATACAGAATCTTTTCCTTTGTATATAACATTCTTACATATTTCATGATCCGATTCGTTATTCTTAGCACTGTCTTTAATTATATGTACTAGCTCATATTTATTTGTATCATTTGAATTACTATATATTATCTCCTCATCATTTAGTACCAATACCGTTTCCGTATCATGCTCTTGTAATGGAAACAAGATTCGTTCTTCCTTCATTGAGATAACGGCAACTCCTACATCGATCCCCCCTTGTGTTCGAATAATTCTAGAAAAGGATAGATACTTCTTGTAATTCATGGAATCCTCATGAAATGCACAGATTAATCTACCGTTTGCTTCTAATGTTTTTTTGAACCACGGTAGTTCTGATACTTCCTCATTAATCATTGCAACTCTCAGATTTTGAGATAAGGTAGAATTGTTAAAGTAAAAGCATATATTCTCTATCTCATGATTAAAATAGTTTAAACATTCATTTCTTAATTTCTTATTCAATGTATTATAATCATTAACTAATTCCTCTGATTTACTATCGTACTGATGCGCTCCTAGTTTCTCTATAATCTCCATAAAATATAACCGTTGTGATGCTTCCGCTATGGTACGTACATTCTCGAAAATTCCATCACCTATTAGTTGTAACTCCGAAATTTCTGAACTCTTGTTTTGTTGTATTATTATATTTTTCGTTCCATTAATCAAATATAAGCTAACAAATAACATTGGTATAAACCCACCAATAATATATATAAGAAACATTTTTCTTCTTATAGTAAGCTCTTTTTTAATTCTACCGGTGAATTTGTTTCTCAAAAATCTCTCCTTGATATTCATATTCGACCCCTTTATTATTTTCCTAAATTATAGCAATTTTTTAGTATGTTGTCACTAGTATTGTCAGCCCTTAACTTAATTCCTATTGTAATAAGACACTCTCAACCCGAAGGCTTTTAAGGCTAAAAGCCACCACAAAAAGTGATGGCTTTATCAAGTAAATATACACATATTACGTACTTTTATTTAATAAATATATATTTTATGCTAGTAATTAATAATAGCGGTTAACTGTTAACTACTCCTCGAGATGTTCAAGTGCGAAGTTATAATTACTTATAATAACGCAATAAATACACTGTAGTTGTGTTCTTTTGAGCACCCACATGTATCTGATCAAGCTTCCCCTTCAAATCCGTCGTTCCAAAGGCATTCACACAGTTTTGATAGGAGAATTTCGCATAATAACGACCATTGATATCCCCCGTTTCAGTTGGTGAAACTTTCGCCCATTCGGCCCCACCAGACCAACTTTGTAGAATAAGTTCAATCTGATCTTTTTTTCCACTATACTCTACATAGAAGTAACCGTTGGAGGTTATTGTATCTACATTGAATGAGCCCCCATCTTTAGTGGACATTAATGAAATGGCTTGCGCCCAAGGTTCCGCTTTTGATTCCCCAGAGAATAATGTGCTGTAAGAACTACCAGAATCACCATTCACACCGAAATCATAGCATACTGAATATACAGTTATATTTGTTCCCATTGCTCCTACATGAATGGTATCAAGCTTATTTGCAAAATCGCCTGTTCCTAACGCGGAAACACAATTTTCATATGAAAATTTAGCATAATAGTGGCCATTTACGCTACCAGATTCGCTGATTTTCACTTTTGCCCATTCCGTAGCTCCCGACCAGCTTTGTAGAATTAATTCTAGTTTTTCATACTCGCCACTATATTCAACATAAAAATGTCCACCTGTTTTTATATTACTAGCATCAAAGGAACCACCATTTTTCTTTGTTTTCACTGAAACCGCTTGGCCCCAAGAACTTGCAGATGAATTCCCCCAAAACAAACTTACATAGTTGTTATTCGAAGAGTCACCTTTTTTATATACATTCACTAAAGCATCTGCAATACCACTATACGTAAACGTATTATTCGATCGGTTAAAGATACCAAAATTCTCAGACCCATAGTTGAAAGCATTATTATCCCACCAAACACATGGAATTTTAATTTGAGAAAATTGAGTTGCTAACGTCGGATATATAGAAGCATATTTTTCTCGGTCCGCCGTATTAGACTTATTCGTTGCACCAAATTCTCCTATAACCACAGGTATTCCTTTATCAATAAAAACTGATTTCAAATTATTAAATACCGATGCAAGTGAAGCATAGTCTGCATCCGTCCAATTAGAATGTCCACTTCCCTCAAATGCAAAATCAAAAGGTAGATATGCATGAATAGAAACCGCTACCATAGTATCGTTACTTAAGTTTTTCCAGCCATAGAGTTTAGGACTATCCGCTGATGCACAGTATGTTGGTAACATAATTAATCTGCTACTATTGTTTCCACCAGTTGCACGAATAGCGGCACGTCCAGCTTCATTATATTCATTAACAATGTTATAATAAGTCCCGTTACCTCCCCAATCTTCACCGCTTCTTGGTTCATTATTTACTTCAAATATCAATTTATCTCCATAATTCTTAAAACGATTTCCTACTTGTGTCCAGATAGCTTTCAATTCATTCTTTACTCGTGTCTGTACAGAAGAGTCCGTACTAACCATATTTTGAAGATCATTATGATGTACATTAATGATAACATACATTCCATTTGCTAGCCCATAATTTACTACTGTCTCTACTCGATCCATATAATCAGAGTTAATTGTATAATTAGATGCATTTGAATAATTATCATCCCAACGTACTGGAATTCTTAACGTTGTAAATCCCTTGGCTGCAATAGTATCAATCATTGCTTTTGTTGTACGAGGATTTCCCCAATTTGTTTCATTATCCGATGATTCTAGTGAATTACCTAGATTCCAGCCAGCCCCCATATCAGAAACCAAGTCAAAAGCTGACAAACCTCTCATTTGTGTTGGATACGTATACCCTGGAGGGAATTCTGAATAATTCATCGCTGCATATGTATGCATTTTATTCTGATCCCCCATAAATAAAGCCCCAACTAACATTATCATTAGTGTGAATAAACTAAGTACTCGTTTTTTAAGTTTTACCATTACCTTTACCTCCTTCTCCTTGTATGTTGTTATAGTTGCTTAACACTTCTCTTTGTTTATACTTCCCCTCTCCCCTTCAAAATCATAACTATAGTAATATGTGTCTTTCAAACAGTATCATCTAGATAATTTTTATACAATCTATAATTATTCACTTATTTACTTTAATTATTTTACATTACAACTACGTCTAAATTATATTTTGCTCGTAAAACCAACAAAAGCATAATAAAAAACAATCTCAAAAGGTTGCGAATCTATAGAAATATCAACGATATTTCATAGATGACAACTATTCGAGATTGTTTTCTTGCTGATGGGTATATACTTTTAAGAAACTACTCTCCAAACTCCCCATTGTTGCGTTTCATCTGGAACATCTCCTAATGTCCGCCAAAACGCTTCGAAGACTTTTCCATTATAAGTTACCCGATCTCCTGCCACATAGATTTTTGTACTATCATAAGCAGTATAACCTTCAATTGGTTTCTCTGGCTCAACAATTCCGTTATCTAACACTGCCTTTGCTGTATCATATACAGCCACCGCATTGCCATCATAAGCCATTACATTAATCCAGTAGTTTAGCCCCTACTGTAGACCACGTTTCTTAAAGTTGCTAATACAGTGTTAGTTGGTAGGTCAAAGAGATTTACTTGACTCACAGATGTTTTTGTCTCTGGTGTTCCTTCTATTACTTTCCAAACCCCCCATTCATTATTAGGATCCGGTGCCACTCCTTGTGTCCACCATTTCGCTTGGTAGATTACTCCTTGGTACACAACCTTATCTCCAGCTATATATATCTTAGAATTATCATAGATTCCAACTTTTTCTGGTGTCTCTGGATCCACTGGTGTTTCTGGATCTATTGGTGGTATTACTTCCTGCTCATTAATACCTAGTCTTGATGCTGTAATTGATAATAAATCACCATTTTTATCTGAACTCGCCTCCCAAAACATGGTTCCACCTAATCCTTTTGACATTAGATAATCAATTTTAATATTTATAGATTCTGGATCATCATATGTGATAAAGACTTTAGTCTCTGGACTATATAGATATGGAACTTTCGCGTAGTCATCCCAGTATCTTACATACCCTCTTTTACCAATATAATTCTCTTTTATATCCCAATAATCCCAACTAGATCCTTCCCAAGTTCCAATATCTAGTCCCGCAGAAGTTGCGCTCGCGGCAAAACCATTATGAAATAGGCAATTCGCAGGTGTTGCATTTACATTAACCCACCCACGACCATAAAAACCAAGACCAAGATTTAGATCTTTTGCCTCCACTCCTGAAGCCAAGAAAGCATTTACTGTTTGATCAATACTAAATGTAGAGACTGTAGTATCATTAGGATTTAAGTATAATGGTGTATTATGATTCGTTTGTGGATCAAATCCTCCATGATAGTCATATGTCATTAAATTAATCCAATCAAGATATTTCATTAATTCAACTGGTTCTGTATTCTGAACAAATGTTGGATTTCCACCTGCTGCAATTGTCAGATAATATGTTTTACCGTCCATCTTGCTCTGTTCATTTAATGCTTCCCTAATTTCTTTTACTAATAATGTATAGTTATGCTTGTCCTCTGCACGATGTGGAATAGAATTACCACCCTCTACTGGATATTCCCAGTCTAAATCCACTCCGTCAAAACCATACTTTATAATAAAGTCTACTGAAGTTCTAGCCATCTTTGCCCTCTTTACTGGATCTGCTGCTACATCAGAAAAATTATTAGACCAAGTCCATCCCCCAATAGAGATAATTGTTTTTAGATGAGGATACCTAGCTTTTATTTTCTTTAATGCTCCGAAATGCCCTGCCATGCCTACCACTGCATCTTCCCAATTGAATCCCATATCTGCATATACACCACTCGTGATTTGTGTATCAATCCACTCATCACCAACAACTACACTACCATCATTCTTTAAATTTGCAAATGCAAAATTCAAATGTGTTAGCTTCGATGCATCTACTTTGGTAATTGGGTAATTTCTCGCATATCCTGCCCAAGAAGCATAATATCCTACATTTCGGTATTTTACCTCTTCGGCATGCGCTGTTTTTGATACTGAGATTCCTCTTAAGACACCTGTTATTGTTGTCAGTACCATAGTAACGGTTAACAGTAAGCTTAAAACTCTTCGTTTCATAATCTACTACCTCCCTGTTTTATCGTTCTTTTTTAGTTAATGGTTACCTATAAGATAAGAGCTTTACATTGTTTTTCTGCCTCACAACCTCCCATAGTTTTTTATAGTGAGCAACATCTATTACAGTAAAATGTTTTATTGTAATCCCATCATATCATTCCATATTATTACATTTGAATGATTAATCTTGCCTTTTTTTTACTATTTTTGTTTCATATTAGTATTATTGTATGCTTATAGTCCATTATTACCATTTCAATTTGTGTAAAATGTATAAAATAATATTGAATATTAAAAAAAGGATACCAAATATTCCGAATTAAATCTTCAGAATATTTCTATCCTTTTCTTTATATATTGTATAATTTTGTAATAATTATACAAATTTACATACTTTCAACTTACTTATCCAACAGCTCCTTCGTCGTATCATATATTGTACTTAATAGACTTAATTGTTCATTTTTTGAATCCATCATTATCTCCCAGATCATGATTCCACCTACGTTATTACATGCCCATGAAGTCTTATCTTTCATGGTATTAATACCGTTATAATAAACTGTCGTACCATTCATTACCGTAGAATCTTTATAAGCATTTGCTGAGTTATTCTCTATGATGTCTGCATATGACGCCCAGTTCGGTCTTTCATAGAATGGTACCCCCAGTACAACTTTGTCTTTATTTAATCCTCTAGTTTTTGTCCAGTATTCTCCGCATTCTACTGCAAAGTCATATGGGGAATGCCCAGAACTGTCATTACCGTCATAAGCCATTACATTAACCCAGTCTAACATGTTAAGTACTGTATCGGTTTGTCCATACCCAATAGAACCATTTCCTACAACTGCGGCAGTTAATAACTTTCCTCTACTATCTAACCCCTGCTTCAGATAGGTCATAAACACATTGTATTGTGAACGGGTTTTTTTCCTTGGATATTCCCAGTCTATATCTGCTCCATCAAAACCGTAGGTATCAATTATATTAAGAATACTGTTTGCTAATTTTTCACATTTTTCATCCGTATTTGTTGCCTTAGCAAATGTATCCTCCAGTGGGTATCCATTATAGGACCAACCACCTACTGCAATCAATACTTTAACACCATTGTTATGAGATGTAGATATCAATTTATTAACTATTGCTGTATCTTCTAAATCTCTAATATTACCATCTGATGTAGGAATAGCAAATGCATAGTTAATATGTGTTAACTTACTAAATGGTACATCGTCCACCACATCTGCGTACCAATCGGGATAATACGCAACTCGCTTAAAGGAATCAAACGTAATCACTGGTCCTGAAACATTTGATTTTATTAGTTCTTTTAGATTCGTCTTTACGTTTGTGTCTGGTAAAAACACTTTTGTTTCCTTAACTTGTGACCCTAAATAAATTGGAATCATAGTAATACATAGAACAATCACTAATATTATTTTAAATAATCTACTATGATACTTCATACAATCCTCCTTTTTCTGCGCTAATAGTTAGTTTCTTCAATGTTACTGATTCGATGTAAAATATATAAAAAGATATTAAAAATAAAAAAAAAGATACCAAATATTCTGAAATAACCATCAAAATATTTCGTATCCTTTTCTTTACTATATTATATTAAGCACGAGCAAATTCTTTCACTCTATTATAGATGCTTTCTGCGTCTAATCCGTATTTTTTAATTAATTCTACAGCTGGACCGCTTTCGCCGAATACATCATTAACACCAATCTTCATAACTTTAGTTGGATAATTTGCAGCTAATGTATCACAAACTGCGCTACCAAGACCACCAATTACAGAATGCTCTTCCACAGTAACAACTTTGTTTGTCTTCTTAGCACTTGTAACAATTATCTCTTCATCAAGTGGTTTGATTGTATGGATATTGATTATTTCTACTGAGATTCCATCTGCCTCTAATTTCTTAGCTGCTTCTAAAGTTTCTGACACACATAATCCAGTTGCTACTAATGTAATATCTGTTCCTTCTTGTAAAAGAACGCCTTTTCCGATTTCAAATTTGTAGTCTGGTGTATCATTGATTACAGGTACTGCAAGACGACCAAAACGTAAATATACTGGTCCATCATATTCAGCTGCTGCTCTAACTGCTGCTTTTGCTTCTACATCGTCAGAAGGATTGATAACTACCATTCCTGGAATAGTTCTCATTAACGCAATATCTTCATTACATTGGTGAGTCGCACCATCTTCACCTACAGATATACCTGCATGTGTAGCACCAATTTTAACATTTAGATGTGGATACGCAACTGAGTTTCTAACTTGTTCGAAAGCACGACCTGCTGCGAACATAGCGAATGAACTTACAAAAGGAATCTTACCAGTTGTAGCCATACCAGCTGCTATACCAACCATGTTACATTCTGCGATACCACAATCAATATGTCTTTCAGGGAAAGCTTTCTGAAAGATACCTGTTTTTGTAGCTGCTGCTAAGTCAGCATCTAATACATATACGTTATCGTATTCTTTTCCTAATTCAGTTAAAGCATTACCATAACTATCTCTTGTTGCTATTTTCTTTATTTCTGACATAATGCTTCACCTACTTTCTCTAAATCTTTCATTGCTAGTTCGTATTGTTCATCATTTGGTGCACTACCATGCCATGCAGCATTATTTTCCATGAATGATACATCTTTACCTTTAATACTCTTTGCAATAATTGCAGTAGGTTGTCCTTTGCATTCTCTTGCTTTCTTAAAAGCATCAGCTAATTCATCAAAATTATGTGCATCCACGTTAATTACATTGAAATTAAATGCTTCAAATTTCTTATCGATTGGATATGGGGAACATATATCTTCAATACTACCGTCAATTTGTAAGCCATTGTTATCAACGATTACTACTAAATTATCTAAATTACGAGCGCCAGCAAACATTGCTGCTTCCCATACTTGACCTTCTTGGATTTCTCCATCACCTAAAAGTGTGTATACACGGTAAGGATCATTTGATAATTTAGCTGATAAAGCCATACCAACAGCTGCTGAAACACCTTGGCCTAATGAACCACTTGACATATCAACACCTGGAATATGTTTCTTATCTGGATGCCCTTGTAGATAAGAACCAACGTGACGTAATGTAGTAAGATCCTCAACTGGGAAGAACCCTCTTTGTGCCAAAGTTGAATAAAGCCCTGGAGCTACATGTCCCTTTGATAATACGAAACGGTCTCTGTCACTCTTTTGTGGGTCCTTTGGATCTATATTCATTTCCTCAAAATATAGATACGTGAAAATGTCTGCTGCTGATAATGATCCGCCTGGATGGCCGGATTTTGCACTATGCACTGCTGTAACGATACCTTTTCTAATTTCGTTAGCAGTCTTTTGAAGCTCAAGCTTGTTCATTTTTCAACCTCCTCTTGTCTTGTCATGCTACTTAACTGTTCAGTATATAATGAAAGCTAAACCCTTGTCTAACTCTATTATCTCCAATTATTTGTATCTAATAAGCTATTAACCCTACTCATTTTAACACAACATATGTAATCAATCAAATAAAAATGAATATTCTTCCTTAACTTGACCGATTTGTACTACAAGTATGTGCAATAATTACTGTAAAATCTAGAGTCCACTAAAATAGCCCTGCGATCAATGAGTCGCAAGGCTATCTTAGCTACATTAGAATACTATATTTTTACCAATTGTTATCCGTTCCGATTTTGTTTACTTTAAAGTCTGGGCACTTTTCTAATCCATAAACAGACTTCACTTTAGCATTATAGATTTTTACATTTTTGAAATTAGCACTACCGAAACAAGGTCCTTGACCGTTCTCTGCTGCAACTACAAATTTGATTCCATATCGCTCTGCACCATTAATAACAATATTCTCAAGATTTATATTCTGCATAGGAATCTTATCTGCATGTTTTGTTTGGAACATAATTCCAAAGTAAACAGCATCATTAATATTCACATTCTTCACTGTTATATTCTTAAGTACACGGTCCCCAGAGTAAATCCAAATAGCTCCAAAGTTTTGGTATTCATTAATTTTGTCATCTGCTCCATTACTTGTATAGAAGTCACCACCACAACGGTCGATCGTAATTCCATCAAACAATGTTTCTGCATCGCCAAACCCAAGTGTATTATAGCCGAAACTTAAGCTACTAATCGTAACACCTGGATATGTAAGTGAATCTGCAACATATAGATTGGTGAATTGGTTTCCAGAACCTCCATAGATTGCAAATCCAGCTGCACGACGAGTACACACTGCTGTCAGATTTGTATATATGTTTCCTGTATTATAAGAAGTTCCACCACTATCAATTGCACTAAAGGAAGCAAATGCATCATCACCGCAAGCTCTCGCATAGCAGTTTTCAATTGTGTTGTATGAGGATCCATTCGTCATATTAATTCCATCAGCAAATAGATTCTTAATTCGGCAGTCTTTGAATGTATTATAAGAGGAACCTACACCCCAATATAAACAAACAAAATGTTCCGCCCATACATTCTCAATTGTTACATTCTGAATCTTATCTCCATCAATGAATTTGCCTGGGCCATCACTACGATATTGATAATTTCCCCATGCTGATAGATTCTTAATCGTTGATCCATTTGCTGAAGAAGCAATTGTAAATCCGATATCCATATTGCTTCTTGTTTGTGGTGCAACAAGTTTCGTATGCCATGGTCCAGCGCCAGTAATCTCTAGTGCACGTCCATAAACTGTGATTTTAGAACTTAGTTGCCATTCTCCTGCTGGAATAAAGATACCTGCTTTCTTTGTATCCATTCTTGCTTCATTCAATGCCTGTTCTATCGATTTGCTAGTTGTAACTTCTACATATCTAGAAGGATCTGGATTCGTAGCCGCAGGTAAAACATGCTCATATTCCATCATATCAACATAAATCCATGGCACGTCAGTAGTATCTTTTTGTATTCTTACTTTCGTTCCTGCTGGATATACTTGATTTAATAGTATTTGCGCATCCTCATACAACCAATAGGCTTGATCTCCTGAATTATTATATCCCAGTCGATCAAGTGTTGTTGGTGATGCATACACATGGGAATACTTAGAGGTAACATTAAAATCTCCCTTACTTTCGCCATTAATATATAAGCTGATTGTTCCGCTTGTTCCTTCCTTTATAGCGCTACGAAGAACAAATGCATTGGCATCAGAAGCTAATGTGAATTCTACAGATTCTCCTACGTCATCAAGATATACTGCACTTCTACCTGAAGCTTCGCCAGCATAATCTGCTAACTTATAGTTCTTCGCTAAAACTGTTCCATTAATTTTGTTTGAAGCTGCTTCCATTTCTAAAGTTGAAAACGGAAGGTTAGCTCCTCTGCCTGAGAAGAAAGTTCTCTCTGAGGAATTATTCGTACGTTTTACCCCTACTTCTTTCTCATCGACAGCAACATCGCAAGTAACTCTATAGCTTCCATCTATCGCTGTCCAGGAACCCATACTTAATGTAGCCGCGTTGCCAGCAGCAAGTATACCCGTATACGATTTTGTAAATGTTTTGATTACACTACCTGCCTCGTTAAATAGCTTTACAATAACCTCATGGTTTCCATTCGCTGTGGAGATATTTCCTTGATTTTTTAATGTTACTGTAAAATCAACTAAATTACCTGCACTAGGATTTCCAGGCGTCCAAGTTAATACTCCTATTAGGTCCGCACTTGTTACCTCTTGTACACTTAATTTCACTTCTTTCTTGTTGTTACTCTTATCCATTTCAATTACTTTGTTTTCTTCGTCAACTATTGCTATAAGATCATAAACCGCTGCATTTTGCTCCGCTAATTTAACTGATACTGTAGTGGAAGCTCCTGCCTCTAATGCAGGCACTGATGCACTACTTACTAGATTAGTACCTAGATAGAAATTAATAGTAGTAGCTTTTGATATGGTAGTACCTTGATTCTTCACAATCGCATTAACCGTTATCTGATCTGTTTCGATTGGTGATCCTGGTATCGTCTGCAATGAAGTAACTGTTAAATCTGGATTTGGAGCATTTACTCCATAAATCTCGAACTCAGCTAATTGTCCTGCAGATGAACCACTATTGGCAGTAAACTTTAGCTCTACTGCACTAGCTCTTGCTGATACTGGGATTGTTACAGTGTTTTTATTGGTTGGATTGAACGTATAGGCTTTCGCCCCTACTAATGTTGTATACGTTGTATTATCCTGTGTATGCACCAAAACCTCTATCGTTTGATTTCTTGTAGCCCATACACTGTCTGGATTAAGCTTTAATACAAGCTTAGATATATCTGCATTCCTACCAAGATCAACACTAACCGTATCTGGGTATCCGCCTTGACCTTCCCAATAGGTACTTGTATTTCCATCATTAATATTCTCGCCCCGGAAGATATAAACGAAGGATGATGCCGTTACCTTTTTACCTAATGCTAGATTTGAACCCTCGCCTGGGTTCACAGGTGGATCTGGGTCTACGATCACTTGATCTGTAACAGTAATTAACTCTGTCGTCTTATTATTATTCACATTGGATTCTTGATAACGGTTCACATCATTTACCCATGCAAGAACTGTATGAGTACCGGTTGTAGCTTTCCACGTTGTACTTCCACTTGGTCCATTATTGGCTGTTACTGTTATGGATTCACCTGGCATAATCTGTGTCTTATTCGTATCTGACCACGCTACACAACTTCCATCAATCTGAAATTGCACTCCATTAATTACATCTGGATTTGCTACTCCTGTTCCTTGATTCTTAATAACAGCACTAAAAACAACATCATTTCCCTTTGCTGGTTTTTCAGGAGCCCATATAATATCCGTAATAACCATGTCTGGATTTCCGTATGGCGCTGATGGGTTCGTTGGGTCTGTTGGATCTGTTGGGTCCGTTGGATCTGTTGGATCTGTTGGGTCCGTTGGGTCCGTTGGGTCAGTTGGATCTGTTGGATCTGTTGGATCTGTTGGATCTGTTGGATCTGTTGGGTCAGTTGGATCTGTTGGATCTGTTGGATCTGTTGGATCTGTTGGATCTGTTGGGATTATTATACTATGATCACTATGACTCGTGTTAATAATTCCAACCTTTGGGTATCCAGGAACAGAATAGCTCTTATTTCCTTCATTCGTTACATTGTTTAATTTTACATTCGCATTATTCAGATAATATGTATCTGCATAACCAATATTTCTTAAAGTTAAATCATTTACCGTTAGATTCGGATTACCACCAAAACTCATAATGGCAGCACCTAGATGTGGTAAGGACGAATAGTTAGGTTTCTTACCATCAACACCAGTTCCGAATATATTTAACTTATTAAATACTATATTAGATATACTATCTCCAATACGTATTCCATCATGTTGTGCATCATAAATATACGTGTTATTGAATGTTACATTCTTAACTGCTCCTATAATATCTATAGCACCATACTCACTTTGCCATGTATCATAGCTAGCACCAGAACGTATAATTATATTATTATCGAATTGTATATTTTTTGTATTATCAAATTTGTATCCTGAAAATGTAGTATTTAGGTGAATTCCTGATGCCATGAAATTATCACGTATATAGTTGTTATAGACCTTATGTCCATCTCCACCGTATATTGCAATACCACCAGCACGCCATATAAAATCTATCGTATTATAGCAGAATACATTATTTGATTCATCTTTTGCAGACATGTAATTATTATTCCACATTGCTAAACCATCATCACCATTATTACGGATAGAACAATTGTAAACGGTAGCATTGCTTGTACCTTGACAGAAGTTTACCCCATCTGCTAAGTTATTACGAATACGACAATTTACAATCTTAAGATTATCCGAATAGTCTAGCGAACCATTATAGTCTCCAACCCAAAATCCACATTCAAAATGTTCTTCCCAAATATCATGAATTAATGAATTCCCATCAAATACATCCATGAAACACTTATAAATTGCATTCTCACCGTAACGTGAACGTAAATTAGAGTTTATGTACATATTACAGAATTCTATATTATAGGTGGAGCCATCACCTGCACCTGAAATACCACCCTTTTGCTGTCCAGAATTGGTAAACTGGATGTTTGTAAACCACATACCAGCTCCCGTAATCATCATATTACTTGCTGATACTCTCCAAATTTGATTAATGTGGTACGTTCCTTCTGGGAAATATACATCCTTTCCAGCGGCATCTGCTGCTGCTATACATGCCGTAATAGCTGCATAATCGTCCACACCATCATCAGGAACTGCGCCAAACTCTACAACTGAATAAGAACCTGCTGGCTGTCCAATTGGTTTTCCTGTTTCTTCAATCTCAAGGAAGTCAACCCCATAAGTTAGCCCATTCGCCCTCGTACTTTGAATACGAATTTTATCACCTGGTTGTAAAGATTGCTCTAAACGAAAGTGCACTTCGTCAAAAGCAAAACATGCAGTTCCATTACCTGGAGTATCCCCAGCTCCTCCATTCAAATACTGCCACATATAATAGGATGTAAGATCAACTGTCTTTACTTTCACACCGTTTACATATACATCAAGTGATCCAGTCTGTCCCATTCCATCAGCACTATCTGGAAGAGTAAAGCGCATTACAATTCCATTCCCTGACGAAAACGTTGTCCACTCTGCATAGGATCCGTTTGTCGGTAAACTGACATAGGATTGATTCGAAGCCTGACTAGCTATATTAGTTAATGACCAATCATTAGAAGATGCTAAGATAGCTCCTCCTCCTATCGAAGCATTTTCTGAGTCATATCTAACATATGGCATGGATGCACCTATACTATTAACATCCGCATTAGCTTCTGGAATCGAAACAGCATCCCCCGCATGCGCATTCGTTAATTTACCTGGAACTCCATCATCGTCAACATTAGTAGATGAGCTATAATCTTCTATAATCCAACTTTGTGCTGTTGTTCCATAATACGTGGTACTATCCTTGTCTTTTGTATATAGAAATCCTCCTGTCCCATTATTTCTTGTGCTTTTCCACATGTTATCGATTGTAGATGTGTTTTCGTCACCCTCAATATACCATTTACTACTCATCCAAACTTCATAAATTGTACTTTCTAGTCGTACGGTACCGTTTGCATACTCAAGACACATATAAGAGCTTGTCCCCATGTTTTGAATCCAATACGTTCCATCGGATTTTTTGATAACTTTCCAAATATAATTTGGATTTTTCTCTTTTAATTCCCCACTCTTGACATCTGATCCTTCTGCATAAAGATACGCATTCGAAGTAGTTTTAATGAAAATAGTCGCATCATTAGTAACCTTCTTGGCAAATACAGCAGGAACTTGATTTGGAATGATCATTGACAGTATAATAATTACCGCAATTAGCTTCCTCATTCTCTTTAACATACCTTTCGTCTCCTTTCAATAACCAAACTTTGTTACGTCAATTGAGAAGCTCTTTTCCTTACAAAGAGTTTCAAAATTGCTTTGCTACACCTTGTTACATAAACCCAATAACATAGTTTAACGTTAAACTATCTATGCGAGTTTCTCACCTCCTTTCTTAATATGGTTTGGTGGGTAAAACGACATAGTGTTGGATAAGATAGAGCACAGAAGTTTAACGTGACAAAAGAGGATCTTTCATATAACAATTCCCCTCTTACTGTTGAAAATCAGATATTAGATATTAGAAAACTTTATTTAAAATACTATAAACGCTAAATATAATATGATTTTTATTCTATTTACTGGTAATATTAACATAATTACAAAATAAACACAATAGTAAATTACATCTATTTACTAAATTATCGCAAATTTTACAACCCATTTTGTACTATATTTTCTTTTCTAGCCTCTCCTTAAGCTAAATCTAAGCAAAAAAATCACTCACTTCTTCTCAAGAAATGAGTAATTCTGGTTCGTTCTTTTTAATCTTATTGTTTAACGTTTAACCTTCTTAATAACCCTAGTAGTTCCTGTAGATTATCTATTGTATAATCTGCACCGCCTTCAATAAATATATTCTTCACTTCTTTTCTCTTTAATTCTTTTTCTTTTTCAGACAGTTCCATGTACTCACTCTCTGAAAGTGCCATAATTGAACTTCCTTCAACAACCCCAACAGATAGTATCCCTGCATATTTCGCTTCTATAATATCTGATATGGTGTCGCCAACTTTAATAACTTCCTCAACCGATTTCACATTCAGCTGCTGCATATTCTTATAAATCATATATGGATATGGTCTTCCATAGTTATTAACCGATGTTGGACTGTACCAACAATCTGGTTCATATCCGTTTTCTTGTGCCTTTTTGGCTACGATATGCATCATTTCATCGGTATATCCTGTAGTGGAGCCTATTTTATACCCATTAGAGCGCAATTCACTAATAGTCTCTTTCACATATGGTTTCACCTCGGAATAATCATCAAGGATCTCTAAGATACTATTTTCACTGACTTCATACACATGGTCAACGTCTTCTTCTATCTCATATTCCATACTGCCTATCATATCAATCTCTCCTTAACTCTCTCCTTAGCCTTAGTCGATATACCTATATATCTATAAAATACTAATTTTCATGTGATCTGGCTATCATTCCACCGTAAAATCTACATTAAATCTACGTAAACAGAGTTAAGTCTAAGGGAATAGGCTTTTGGGCTTTTTTTAATACACCACCATGTTTCAATAGCAAAACGACGGCTTTGATTTCAATTCAAAGCCGTCGTACTGTTGCCAGCGGTTATTCCTGCTAATATTAAGTGGTGCTATTAAGTTGATTTTCAACGTTTCGGAAAAACCGTTTAGAAATGAAGCCTATTACACATAGTATTAGTCCTGTCGGTATTAATACAACATAAATCATACTACTGAACTTATCAAACATCATTCCATAAATGATTTGCCCTAAAGGTTGTGCACACAATGAAAAGGTGGTGGTATAAGCCATGACTTTCCCAATCATGTTTTCGGGGGTTAGCTGTTGAATGATAGATAATGCAAAAATAGAAAATACGCAAGCTGCAATTTGTATTAAGAAAAAAGAAATAATCAACGCAATATAATTTATGTAAACATTAGCAACGTTCATAAAGATTATTCCGAACGGTAATAAAAAGAACCCTATCCCAAATAGTGTTATATTTAGCTTTCTGATTTTGAATTTCGTAGCAAGTAAACCTGCTATAATACTACCGACAATACTTGCAAAACTAAGGATACTTATTGCTGCGCCATAATAATTAGCATTTAGTCCTAGGACTGTTCGGACTATATAAGGAAAACCAACCAAGGCAAGTCCTTGTATAAAAAACGCTACAACTGCCACTAATGATAGAATTTTTAAGATACATGGCTTTTCATGGCTAATAAAACGTGCACTACTGGTTATGTCCTTTTTAATAATTCGCCAGATATTTTCTTTTTCTTTTTGCTGTATGTCTTCCAACTTAATGAAGCACTCAAAGATAGCCGTAACAAAAAAACAAGCTGCACCAGCATACATTACAAGCTTTAACCCCAAAGATGTGTAAAGCATACTACCAATAAACGGAGCTGCCAACGCAGAAACAGCACTAATTTGATTGACAACTGCGTTACCACGAATAATATTATCTCCGGTTTGCATTTGAGGAACACACGCTTGAACCGTTGGATTTTCAAAAGCACCTAAAATTGATTGAATAACCAGTGTCGTCCCAATTATTGCAAGGCTGTTCCCTCTGTCAATCATAATTACAGCCAACAGAACAACCACTCCGGCTATAAAATCTAATACGACCATTATGTTTCTCCTATTTGCTCTGTCAGCAAGAACACCGCCTAATGGGGATAAAAGAATAGTTGGCAACATAGCGAGGGCCAAGAAGCCCGCAAATATTGTAGCAGAACCAGTTACCTCTAAGACATACATAGATAACGCAAAATCCAATATACAGTTTCCGAATAAAGATACTGCCTGCCCTGTTATAAGCAACGAAAAGTTTTTAGAAAATAATTTACCGCTCATAATCCCTCCATCTATATCTAATTTATTTGATGTTAATCTAATTAATGAATAAAAAATATCTTCGAATTAGATTTACATCTAATATTATACGTTATTATTTTATGTATGTCAAACAAAATCAACAAGGCTCAAAGCCTTGCCGATTTTATTTTAACCTAAAAATTTATTGTGTAAGTCCAATAGCAAATTTTCAATCGTGTTTTTTGAAAGAGTATAGTATACCCGTCCGTCCCTTTTTTCTACACTCACTAAATGACAAGTAAGCAATACGTTCATGTGATGTGAAATGGTTGCCGCTGATAAATTTAGTTCCTCTGCCAATTCCAAATTATATTTAGGTGCCTTTATAAGCGAAAGCAGAATATCGAATTTGCTGTTATCACTTATTGCTTTAAGCATAGGAAGAATATTTTTTTGAGCTGTCTTTGATTTCTGCTGCATTTTATAAACATCATCTGTAAATAAACCAATATAAGAATTTGATAATGTCCCATTTATATTGACAAGTTCCACTGCTGGATAGATTAATGTAGGCGTTATATGAGAATTTTGATGCAAAGGACCACCAATAAACTCGCCATGAGGAAATTTTTCTAATAACTTGTTCAATGGTTTCTGAATTGTAATAATAGCTTTCTCATATGCAGCGATATTACTGTTAATTATTTTTGATAGCTTTTCAATCTTTTCTTTGGGTGATTGAAAAATAAGCATAAGTTTCCAGCAAGTGTTGGCAGAAAATCCGGTTTCACTTAGTAATGCTATCAATTCATTAAAACTCGGTGTATCAGCAGATATTATTGTTTCTTCAAAAAGCACTTCAGCAAAAGCTAATAGGATTTCTCTTTCTGTTAAATTCTCAAAACCTTGTTCAAACCATTCTTGGTGGTTTGAACACACATATTGGATAGATAAAATGAAATCATCATCTTCTTCCGAAAAGAAAAAATCAAAGTCGTCAGTGTTGTTTTTTATCATTTCTTTTTGAAAGGCAGCAATGTATTTTTTTAAAACAACAACAACCTTTTTGTTAAGTTCATCAGCATTTATACCAAACTCCGTTGCCGTTTTCTCTACGACCTCATTCGTTATAAATTTAGGTTGATTGCTGTTATATAATAAACCTATAATTTCAAAATATTTATTTAACTCTTTACTTAATTCTGTTTTCATATTATATTCCACCTTTCATATCTTTATATAAATAATGAGTCAAAATTCTTTTTGTATCAAATTAGAAAAAAATCAAATTTAGTAGATGATTATATTATAATGAGTTTTACGCTTGTGGGCAAGCCAAATAGTACTTTTAAATTTTGTATTGCAGCCCTTATATGCTGTAACTCACATCAAAATCACTGCGCTTTATGCACGGCTCTCCCGCGACGACGGATTCGCAGGGGACAGCAACAACCTTGTAAAGCAAAAGGCGCTTTTGAGTAAATACGCAAAGAAAAAGGCTTGAAAAATCCCTTGTTATTCGTTGAGGACGATTATTCGGGCGCGGACTTTGAACGAACTTCTTGGAGCGAAATAACTAAAAACGGTTAAGTGTGATCAGTATCTAGTCACTTAAATGACCTAATTCCTTCAGTGACCCAATACGCTTGTAAGTAACTGATCACATGCAAAAAAGCCATTAATCATAATGATTAATGACTTTCCTTCTCTTATATCTTCAAAACTACACATTGAATTTTTGTCAGAATCATTCTTTTGGTTAAGCCCTCGACCTATTAGTAACAGTCAACTACATGTGTTACCACACTTCCATCTCTGTCCTATCAACCTGATCGTCTTTCAGGGGTCTTACTAGCTTGTGCTATGGGATATCTTATCTTGAGGGGGGCTTCACGCTTAGATGCCTTCAGCGTTTATCCCTTCCAAACTTGGCTACTCGGCCATGCACTTGGTAATGCAACCGATACACCAGAGGTTCGTCCAACCCGGTCCTCTCGTACTAAGGTCAGCTCCTCTCAAATATCCTACGCCTACGCCGGA
>NZ_FRCP01000026.1 GCF_900142955.1 Anaerosporobacter mobilis DSM 15930
GAAGATGATTTCGCGGTATTTTCTATTTCATTTTCTACTGTCGACGAGGATAAACGGGGTTGCCTCAACGATGAGATGGGGTACCTCGGGACATGGCAGAAATCAGACCATAGTATTATTATATAAATTTTAATTAGTATTTTCAACAGAATTTTTATTTAGCCTTAAAACCTTACATTTTATTCAATCATTCCTATCCCTTCCATCACTAATTCAATATATTCATATACTCTCATAGTGTCCTCATAAGGAATTGTTTCAACACTAATATAATAAACAAAAAATTCACTTTTGTCACTTTCCCTACAAAATTCTGCAATAGTTTTTGTATTCCAACTCATTTGCAATTTATCAAGAAACATACTTACTTCTTTTTGATTTTCCGAAAAAGATAATGGTTCAGGTAATTCCTTTTCATTTCTATCACAAACTTGTTTTTTTATATTTAAAATAAACAATTGATGGCAAATTAAATCGTAATTTTGAGGGTATTTATATTTTAAAGCTATTAGATATGCATAGAACGTCATCTTCTTCTCATCATTGCATTTTTTCAACTTAAGAATATTTAAAATTTTTAAATTTATGTAAACTACATCAACATCTCTAAGTGTAAGCTCAAGGGTTTCAAATATATCACTTATAACATTCAACATTCTTTGATTTTCGCTGAGAATATTATTCTTATCAATGTAAGATAAGTATTTTTTTAATGACGGTTTTGGTAGTTTTATACTATGATTAAAAAATCTCCTTAGGTAACCATATGAATCCATATTCTGGCCATATATTGTAGCTATAGAATGTTTTAGTTGTTCCATGTCCAATGCAAATATAAATACAATCCCCGGAATATTAAAATAATGCTTAATAGTCTCAAGTGTTTTTATGGCATATGAAGGACGGCATCTGTCCAACTCATCAATAAGAAAAAAAACTTTTTTATGCTTAGTTAAATTCATAAGCGTTTTTCTAAATTCGTTTTTTACATTTATATAGTTCTGATGTTCCTCCACATAGCTACTTTTCTCCTTAGTAGAGGCTATTTCATCCAGTGTTTCTTTTAATTGGCTTTCATCTCCCAAAATTTCGCCAAATACTTTCTTTACTTCATCAGTCCCATTAATACCAATATAATTAACAACTTTATTAGCCAAATAATTTTTAGCGGCACTTTTAGCAATTATACCTGCTGATGTTATTAATGATGATTTAATTTTTTCAGCATCAATATTAGTATTTTCTATATTTTCATGTATCTTCATTGTTATGGATATCAGCGGATTATCCAAATCATCATCTATCCAAGCGTTATACGAAAGCAACTTTATATCTTGATTTTCTTTCAATTCTTTTTCCCACATCTCAAGAAAAGTTGTTTTTCCTGTTCCCCAAGGTGAATCAATGCTGATTATCAACGACTGTTCCGTATCAAAAATTTCCTCTTTATGTTTCACTATTTCAAATATGTAATCCGATACTCGTGTTCTATTAAATATGTCCTCTCTATTCATAATTGTTCACCTCATATTCTCTAGTAAGAAATTTAAATATTTCTTCATTTTCTCCTAGTTTCGTTTCATAAATCCCCTCTTGAAAACCACTCCATATATCTTCTCTTCGAGGTATTCTACTCATTGTTTCAAATAACTTCACGCATTCAGAATAACTATTTAATTTAAATCTCATTACTCCCATTACTTCATCAAGAAATTCAATATTTTCTGGATTCAAATCATAATTATAATTAAGACAATTAACCTTATATTCTCTCAATAATGAATCTTGTACTAGCTTTTTATAATTCTCAGTATACTGATATCCCCTTAATGCATTTGTATTTAGCTTCAATTGGTTTTGAGTTGTGATATCAATGCTCCCGTCAACATTATACGCTGCTATAACTAATGCTCTCAAATGGTATGGGTTGAAATTAGTTATTGAGCCATAAACATTCTCATTTATATAAACTTGTCCATTATATAGTGCAGCTGTATACAAATCATTGCAGCGTATATCATTTAGAGTTGTTTCAACTAATAAGTTTGATTCAATAAACTCAAAGACACAATTCTCAAACGCTTTCATTGTTCTTAAAATTTTTACTAACTCTATCTCTTTATAAACCCCATCATATTTTTTCTTTAGTAAAATAATACAATAAAAATTTTTATCATTGTTTTCTTTAAACCAGCAGCTGTTCTTTATTGCTTTTTTTACAATACCCTCTTGGTTAATAAAATATATCCACTTTAAAGAATTTAAATATACATTTTGATAATCTCCATTGCTAATGTAATCTTCCAATGTTTTTTTCAGTATTGTACTCAATATTCTCTTTTCATAATTAGTATTATCGATTATTAATCTACAATTTTCTCTTGCTAAATCTATATCGAGTTTTTCTGTGTTACTTTCATCAACCAAAATTGTTGGTAATTCTTTATACGCTTTATATAAATTACAATCAAACTTATAATTATTCGGTATTAACATATTATTACAAAATACTTTTCCTTGGTACTTTTTACTCCATATGTACCCAATTTTTGCATTATTACTTGTTGTTACCAAATTTGTACTTTCTTTACAATCTATATTAAGAATTTCGTCTAATTGAAAATTTTTTAGAAAAGCAAATTCATGGTCACTAGAAAATAGTTTTATCTTAATTTCATCATTATCAATCAGATACCATTGATTTGTATTTAAATAGCAAAGGACTCCATACGCGTCAATGTATTTCATATATTCTAATTGAGCAAGTATAATATCACATTTTTCATATAATTTCTCTTCAAAATTTATGTACTTAGCTCTTTTTTCCTCTGGCAAATTAAAATTGTAGTTCTTTAAAATCATAATAATCTCATTCAAATCATTGAATTTAAATTCTTGATTTTGCATAATTTTATTTTCATTATCAAAGTCTTTAAACTGTTCAATTTCATTTTTAAGTACTTGTAAATATTCCGCCAATCCATACCAAATAGAGCCGGGCATATTATTTTTTAATCCCAAAATTTCTTTTAAATTATTTGATAAATTCTGTTTAATATTATTCTTAATATCCGCAATTTTTTCATTATTAACTAATTCTTTTTTTAAAGTTAATTCTATTTCAGTACCGATAAAGTTTTCATCAAATCTTTCTTCTCCTCTTTTGATAATCTTTATATTTATAAATGCGTTTTCTTTTTGAACAACTTCAAGGTCTATTTCCTCTGACATATACATAATTTCTTCATCATACTTTGTTTTAAACCTTAATTTATCTGAAATAAGAAATGCCGCCAATAACCCAATTCCAAATTTCCCTATACTTGTCGAATTATCTTTTCCTGATTCTCCTACGGTAAGAAATTTCTTAAGAATAATATCTTCATTCATTCCTATTCCATTATCTTTAATTATAATTTTTGGTAATTCACGTCGCCCCTTATCCGTATAAATTATATCAATTTCTTTAAAATTTCTTTTTACTTTCATACATGCATCAACTGCATTTTGTATTATTTCTCTGATTCCATAGCTTTCTTTGTTTAAATAGAGTGGCCCTATTAATTTTTGAATTATTTTAAAACTTGCTTTAAAACTTACGTTGCCTTGTATAAAATTACGTTCAACATTGTGCTCATCAAAAATTACTTTCGAAATACAAAACACTTCTTTAAAATTATTCTCATAATAATTTAGTACGAAATCATTTAAATATTCAACTTCTCTTTTAAGTTCATCTACCTTATTCTTAATCGTTTTATATGTTGCATAGTCCTTTACTTTTTCTTTTACTTCACATATAAAAATATTGTTCCTATAATCATTAAATATTATGACTCGGTAAGGTTCATCAAATGGTTTTAATAACAATTGATTGCTGTTTAAATCAAAGAATCTTAATAACCTAAACGCAATTACCAGTACTTCATTTTCGTAATCGTAATTTTTTGATATTTCATTTCGAAAATCATCATACTGCATGTCAATCCGTTTTTTAATACTTTCATATTGGCTAATGTATTCATTACTCCGTTTTTCTAGATGAAACATTTCATTTTGAAATTCATATCTTTTTTTGTAATTTTCATAATATGTTTCTTCAACTATCAGCATGAATAAGTACTCCATAAAAGCACTTCTTTTTCTGTCACTTACAAAGGTATATCCGGCAAATATATAGTTATTTAAAATGTTATATTTGTTATCAATAACACTCTTATCAATCTTTATATCTTCGTCATACTTTAATTCTGTCCAAAAATTATTAAATTTATCTTTCAGCTCACTAAATATTTCATCCATCAAGTACATTCACCTCAAAAGTATATTTGCATAAAAACTCAGCACTCTATTAATATTTCTAATCATGAAGAAATAATCAACCTCTTAATAATGTAATAACAACTTAGTTTTTATCATCCCCATCATGACTTCTCAGTCCTTACATCTTTTTCATTCTGTCAAAGTTACCCATGATTTTATCATACGCATTTTCACCAGTAATTTCCGTAAGAGGAACTTCAAAACATACCACTCTTTTAAGTCCCCAATATCTTTGTTTATATGATTCGTCTAATTCAACAACAACAAAATCTCCTTCCAACTCTTCATAATCGAAATCATAAAGTGGGTCATAAAATATGTAATGGTTTGCAGGTGAACATCCTTTACTCCAAGAGGCTATATTATCATATTCAAACTTCGCAACCACCACCATTGGCATATCGTATACTGACGGGTTATATAAATCAATTTCAAGAACATAAACCGGTCCGTCTCTCCATTCATTCTCTAACTCACAATCATTAGTATCCTGAAATAATAGAATAAAACTATTAGTATTCCATGCCCAGTAGTCACCATCTGACTTCCATCGTAAAAATTTGGGACTAGCAAGAACATAACCATCTTTTTCAGTAATGATGTTTTTACAATAATTCATCAATTTATCTACATTCTCATGCGTTTTATTTACCACTTCAAACGCATTAAAAATGTTATCATCCAAATTCATAATACTCCCCTTTCCTTACTTTCTTTTCAGTTTTAAAATCAAATTTAATATTTATTCTCCCGGTAAACGACCAGTAATTATTTTTATCAACATTAACATCAGTATCAAAATTTACAAATCTCCTAAAGCCCTTTTTCTCAAGCAAAAGAATTATATCATTTATTATGACTTGCTCATATTGAGTGAGATTATCTAAGTTGCTAAGTACCATTAATACTTCCTGCCATGATATGTATCCAAGCTCAACTCCGTTTATAATATTTCGCATTTGAACACTTTGATATATTTTGGTGCACGATAGTTCATCAGCCAATAAGATTAATAGTTTACTTTTATTATTGCCAATTTGACTTAGTGCTCTTGCCTCACGCGACAGTTGGTTATATGATATCTGATTATTTCCATTCGAATTATCAACATCGTCTTCCGATGAAAGCCCACTTAAATATTTTACTTCTATTCCTATCAGTATATCTTCTAAATCCAGATAAACATCTATTTCTGTACTTTTATTTTCGACTTTAATTCTTTTCCAGAATTCAATCTTATCAGACCATTCAAACACCTTTAATGGCTCAATGTATTTAGATAACTCACTTGGCCTAATACATTGAAGTAATACCTCCTTGAGCCCCTTATCAAACGGGATATAGCGCATACATCCGAAAAAATAACCTGTTAATGCATCTTCACTTCGCTCCGTCAGATTGGAGCAAGAACTCGATACTTTATTATGTATTTCTGCTATCATCATGTCCTCCATTTGCAAAATCGAACAGAATGCTAATTATAACACTTAATATACACAACATAGGTAAACATTTTATGAGAATATTCTATTCTCCTATAAACCTGTCCCAATTAATCTCCCCATATAGCTTTTTTAGCTTATTATTTGATTCAGCAATCTTCTGCTTTAACCAATCCATTTCATTTTCATTTAAAATCATAGTATGTTCAAAAAGCCATAATTCATCATATAGCATAAATGAACTTATAAATAACCCATCTTTACTCATATTGAAACATGATTCTTCTTTTTTATAAGAATCGTATTCTCCACTATGCCAACTCATTTTAAATTTATCGATATAATCAGATGTTATGTATCCCATAATTGAATCCTCATTAAAAAATCGTTTAATTTTTATACCATGTTGCAATACATCAAGGAAAAATTTTTCTGGAGCATTTAGTAGATGCCTCTGCAATTCTATAGAATGCAATTTTTCCAAGTCATAAAATTCATTAACTAAAACATCAAAAGTTTCAGGATTCAATTCTTCCTTGGCATCAAAAAAATAAAATATTTCATTGAAAAACTCTGTCTCTTTTAATTTGTCAATTATATCTTTTGATAAAAACTCTGTAAAAAATTCAATATCTATCGGTTCCGTCATTGGCATAAAAGGTATTTTCATTATTAATCTCTCATCACATAAAGCCAATGATAACGGGTCAAGAATAATATACATTATAATAGTTCTAGCTATTGCATATATAAGAAATTCTTCAAAAAATTCTTCGAAAGTGTTTTCATTTTTCTTTTTATAAATTTCTCTAAAAGAATAAAATGCATTAAACCCTTGTTTATGGATTATCTTGTTTGCCCTTTTCAGCAAATCTTCATATGTATCAAAAAATGATGGCAATATCGAATAAACTTCTTTATATGATGTATCTATTTTTTGCAACTTATCTTTGATTCTATTATCCGATGGGAAATACTCTTTGAGCCTCCAACTTTTTAAAATAGCCTCATCGCTATTAGCCAAATACAACATATTGTTTGTGCATTCTACTGCTTGCCTTACAGAATAAAAGGCACAATCAAAAAAGCCCTCTTCATATAACCTAATTGAATTAATTAGTAATCTTATTGATTCGTTTATAAATGCATTACAGAACATTACATCCGCCCTACCGGTAGTAAGATATACAAAGCGCTGCAAGTATTCCATTAGCCTTTTACCATCTTTTAAATTAATTTTCAATAGATATGAATTTACTAATTCATTCTCGTCAGGAAACATAATATCCACTCCTAATGTTTATTTAAAATCCATTTTTAATTTTAACTTCCTTATTATTCACATTCCTAGGAAAGTGCAACTTTTTCCTATTAGCTCTTAGTATTTCACAATTACATTAATTCTTTCCAAACTTTCTCTTTAACCTATTTGAGTCAAACCTGGCCGATGTTTTTGAGACTTTCACAACATTTTCATCATATAATTTTGTCTCTTTTTCATATCTTTTCTTTTTGTCAAGCATTAGATATTCATCAATTTCATTATTAGCAAGCGCTTGTTCTCCAATTTGATAATCCATAACACCCTTTAAATCAATCGTTCCAATAATGATGTTATCCATATCTCCACCCTTTATTTGAACAATATTTCTATCATTTCTACTATATGGTCCTGTAATTCTAGAATCGCCATAAATTGATGTATTCGCTTGAACAATAAAAGCATGTAAATCTCTTGTTGTCGTCTCGATTATATTTGAAAAATAAGTTGTATCTCTATTATGCTCAGGGGTAAACAGCAAATCTATTTGATTTTTATACAAACTTCTTGCAACGATATCAGTAAATTCGTAGCACAAAAATGTGCCATAATCAATTCCATCGTTGGTGATAACTTGATAATTGGGTATATCTTGATTTTTACAAACAAAATTCTTTATGGCGAGAATCTGCTGCTCCATTGGAGCATAATCATTTTTTTCTCTTACAATTAAAAATGAATTTTGATATCTTCCTGTTTTTACCGGAGCAAATACAGCAATATTATTGAATGCACAATTTCTATAAGTCATATAATGTAAGCCAGTTATAACTGTAATTCCGGTTTTTCTAACAAATGACATAACCTCTGCAATCCATTCTACAGGTAAATAAAATTCTGGAAACAGCAGAAAATCCGCCCTATTTTTACCATCATCATATGCTGTTTTGAGAAACAAATTAAAATCTCTTTTTTTCAAAGTAGGCATTACTTTACTTTCCAAGCCATAGCAACACATTTTTGTATCTAATTTAATATTAGCAATTGCTATTCTTATTTTTGATTTAGGAATTGCCTCTTTTCCAAGCCTAATTTTCTGAACAATATACTTGTCCAGAATTTTTTCATTATTGATTTCAATACTTAAAGGTTTAACTGTTGATTTGTTTATACTGTTGACTTTATAAAAGAACTGTTCTATTGCTTCTATCTTTTCTTTAGCAGATATTTTTCCATCTAAATAATAATTACCACCGTAAATAGTATTTCGTAGAAATACCCATTGAAATAACTCATCCAATTTAATAAATCTCGGCGAGAGCTTTACCTTTCTATTTTCTTTAATATCTAAATTAAATCTATGTATATCATCTAACGTTAATTTTGTTAAATCGACATTATCATCTAAATCATCAACATAGTTAACTAGTGGAAAAGAAACCAAATAATGATTAAACAGATTAGCTTTACGTAATTCGATTGATAAATTACGTATATCATCTTTCTCTTTTTTGCTAAACGAAGGATTGATAGCTAATACAGTAGCTACGCATATGTCAAAATGCTTTTCAAGACATCTTTTCATCTTTGCTTTAATTGTTCGTTCTTTTCCTTTTACTAATCCCTCAATATGTTCAGTTCTTATTCCTTTAATAGCTTCACGAACATTGGTTTCAAATTTTTTAAAATAGCTCCATTCATTGGTCAATAAATAAAAATACATTACATTAATCCAATTACTACTATATTCCAATGCTTTACTCAGATTAAAAAACTCTAGTATCTTTTCGCCTTCATGTTGACGGCTTATTTTTTCATCTTCTGTTAATAGCGCTTTATTAACTTTACTATTCTGCACTATTTGTGATAGGTACCACCCCAGTTGAAACTTATCAACTTCGACTTGACCAATATCACGTATCTTTGTTTCATTATTAAAGTTACTGATTACATAGGCTGCTTCTTCAAAATCATTTAGCTCTAAGTCCGAATCCGGTATAATATTCATCTGGCTCGGTATTTTTATAGTCTTCTTTAATTGATTTATTATTGACCTTGACTTTTTCGCTTCAAGATAGATAATCTTAACTTTATCTTTTTGAATAATAAGATTATCTAGTTTATGTATACAGTATTTATTTTCTTTTACCTTATCTAAAATCTTATTTTTCTCTACAAGATAATCATCAATAATTATATTCTTATCTACCTTTTTATCAGCGGATACATCTAATAGAATCAGCATATCGTCGACATATCTGCCATAGTATAATACTTTTTTATTGTTTTTCATACTATTGTCAAATTCAGATAGGTATAAGTTTGCTATAAGCATTGAACTAAAGGTGCCTATTGGTAATAAGACTTCTTGTTTTTTATAATCTTGAAGCACCTCTCTAAATTCACTGAGAATCCCTGTATATTTCACATATATTTGTTCAATAATATATGTCAATTTTTCAATTTTAATAAGATTTTCATCATTTTGAAGGATTACTAATAGTTCTCGAAATTTAAAGTTCACTGTGTAATAATAGCTTTTTATGTCAAGAGAAACTAATGCAGTATCTTTTTTAATATTTTTTTCAGTTGCATAAATAGAATTATTTTTCCAATCACAATACTGGTAAAAGTATATTTTAAATAAATTGTTTTTATCAAAATTAATTGATGCTAAATATTCCTTTTCATGATTATACACCACTTTGTTATCTATGCAATTTCCATAGCAGCCATCCGTTATTATTCCCTTATCATATGCGATTTTTCCGACAAGCACGGTCCAAAGCGTCTCCAATAAATGGAGTTCAATAGGCATGTCAATAAAGAAATTAACTTTATTAACCGGCTTATTCACTGGCTCGTTGCTAGACACAAACATTTGGTTCTTTTCACTTTTATCTGCGAAGGCTTTAGGCATTATAAAAAAATTGATTTTATCAATCAATTTTTTTATAGACTCTTTGCTCGTTTCACTCTCCAAATTCATGAGTATTTCTGATAAATTTTCTAATGAATAGTTCATCCTAGAAGCATCAAATTCGTATTCAGCAATCTTCTTTTTCATGAAAACAAAATTCTTATTGTAGTTATAATAAGATTTTATCTTTTTATATGAGCCTTCTAGCATTTTTCTATTTTTATCTTTATCTAAAAACATCTATGCGCTACCTGCCTATCATCTGATATAAAGCAATATTTATAGTAAAAATTAATTCAAAATAAATAGGATTCAACATTGGCTTGATTTTAAATGCCTTTAAATCTTGTTTTTAAGTAATTCAAATTTTTTTAGAAATCATTTCTCAAAACCTGCATAGAAATGTGACAATCAGCAGAATATTTAAGGATTTCTTTCTCCATGTTACTTTCGCATTTATTACCTAAAATAATACCTTTTAGCGATAAACCAACATCAGAATAATTAACATTAATACCCTTATGTCCCACATTAGTTTTAATATTTGGTTCTACCTTCCCCTGGTTACATTCTTCCTTATCAAATGGAGAATATAATATCCTTACTTCTTTCTCTTTGGTAGAATCTAATATTCCATTGTATGGGTTTTTTACTACAAATGGTAATAATGCCATTGGGTCATTATAATCTATACTACCAAAAGAATTATTTAGAGATTTTATGATTAAGCTTGAAAAATCTATTATATTCTTTTCTATATAATCTATTGGAAATAAAACATCCAAATTATTTACGTAAAATATAAGACATATTCCATTGCCATAATTAGCATATTCTCTCCACATATATTTATGGTATTCATATGTAAAACTACAAATATCATATACTTCCACCATAATATCAAATAAATACTTTATAAACTCTGGAGACTTGTTAGCCTCTCTGGAAACTCGCATAACATCATAATTAATTTCAAATTCTGTCTTATCATTTAAATACTTATAGTAACTGAACCATAGAAGCTCGTCCTTTAATGCGTTTAATTTAATATTATTCAAAGAATTATTCTCATCAAATTGAATAAATTTGTAAATAGTATTGCTCTTTACAACAGATTGTAAATACTTCAATTTATATTTTGTCGCTTCGTCATTATTTTTCTTAAAATATTCATCATAAAAATTCATTTCGATAAATCACTCCATAAAGGCAACTGAATATCCTTATCATAAGTAATGATATTCATTTCAATTTGCAATAAAATTTTTAATTCGTTTTTTCCTTACTCTCTTTCTTAATTAAAACCGATAATACTATTAATGATACCAAAAATAACAAACATAGAGGCATTAGTAGATACTTTATAAGAAATATATATACTATAGGGAAAATATCTTTCGAACATGATATTAATATGATTAAACACAGCTCTATTTTGCATATTTGCTGTATCTTGTAAATAATATTACTGACTCTAAAGTTCCTAATAAAATAATATATAAATCTCACTATAAACACGGCTGTTATCAATAATACCAAGACAATTGCTGCCAATTCTGTATTTCCATCAAATATGCTTTCTATTATAAATACTTTTACATATCCTATTGCACCTAAGATTTTATTCTCCGGAATCCCCCAAATAAAATAAAAGGCAAAAGAAAGAAATATTACGCAAGCTATCATATATAGTAATATATTTCTTTTTTCTTTCCTACTCCCTAAAGTCCATATTATACGCATATCATTAAATGATTGTCTTAAGTCTGATTTTTGTTCATTTATAACCTTTATTCCCTTTTTATAGGAATACTTTTCATATAGTTTTTTCTCTATTTCGTCAATCTCATCCTTATATGTACCCTTTGCAATTCTATAAAAATCTCTTGCTTTATCTATTACTGTTATTATTGATAACAGCAACCCTAAAATTGTAGTAGAATAAATGGCAATAGTAGAATTATTCCATTCACTGTTTAATACCTTTCCCATTTGATATATATTGAGTACTAAATAACCCACGAAAACAATCATTGCAATTAAAAACTGCCTTCTTTTTCTATTCATTTCATTAGCAGTAGCTTCGTGATATATTACCATAGTGATTAATAATGCTATAATCCCTATTATTAACATTACCATTGGCAGTACACCATCTGGCATTTTAAACGGACTAAGCATCCAACCAAATAACAGCATTAAAATCATACTATTTATAAGAGAAAAACCTATTGTTTTCCATATTCCATCAAAAATACTAATATTCTTTAATACAACATATAAATGCAGTACCTTTTTAGGCAGACTAAAATTCCCAATTTTGTAATTAAATAAATTTATTTCTGCAAAACAAAGTAATAGAAATAACGGCATTACCCATAAATTTATTTCCCCGACTATATTCCAGCCAGTAAATGCGACAATAAAAACAAATGAAAATATTTGCATAATCAAGCCTAAAAGCGCAGAAATAGCTATTGCATATACCATGTTTATAGCAAATCTAATTATCCTAGTTCTAGACACATTTGTTGATTTTAATGACCCATTAATACTATCAAAAAAGATTGATATTCTCGCTATGATTTCAGTAAAAATATCCATTATGCCTCCTTCTATTTCTTGCTGTTATCATCAACTTTCTGTTTATTTACTCGAATAGGACTTCCTAAAGACCACATCATCATATAATACTTAAATACCTTCTAAACCATACTTATAGAATCTCAGTCCTTTTATTTTCCATATCTAGCTTACTATAATTAGGTTTATATTTTGAAAATCCATAATAAGGGTCCGGAATTTCTTTTGGATGCTCATATTCAATTATATTTTCTGGCCTGACTGCATCAACATAGATAGAAACATCATCCGAACATCTGTTTATTGCCTGTTCTACATCACTAAGCCAAGAACCCTTTATATCTTGTAATGGAATATTGCATATAAAAATTGTTGGTATTCCAACGTTTTTTAATAAATCTCTGCACCCAAGTTTCATAGCCAGCATATTGATGAACTCACTTCCATAAATTAAATAATGTCCAGCGTCAGTTATTAATATTTCTTTATTTACTGCTAACCATACCTTTTTATCAGAAGCATCTACATTCTTCCATTCTTTATTAAACATTTTTTTAACATCATCTTCGGTTATATATGTTGCCTTTATTCTTTTCAATGCATCTTCCATCGCTAACTTTCTGCCAATTGCTTTGATACCATTTATCATATAACTTTCAATGTCAATGGGACGACAAGCATGATAAGCTCTTATATGTGTATACATGGACAAATCAACACTTTTTTCATATGATTTAATAAAGTCTTCATATATAAATAATTTGCATTTTGGTTCTTTTTCCACTTGAATATTATCTATCATAAGGACTATCCTCACCTCAAATTTGTACTATAAACTCTTGCCAAAATGGGTAGCAATTACCCTTGTGGCCGATATGTTTTTCCTCCCCAAAGTAGTTCTGTAGTAGTAGTATTTTCAAAGATTAGTGGATTTCTTTTTACCATTTCTTCTATTAAAGAAAAATCACTTTTATCAGAGAAAATACACCTATGACTTCTCAGTACCGACAACGAATTATAATAATCTACATTATCCTCTAATGAAATAACCACATAGGTTCTATCTTTAGATGCTATCTCCTTGTGATAGTTTCCATCATACATTATTAAAATTAATTCTGGCGATATAGGAAAAAACACTTCTACTCCTTCTGAATTTAACCCTGCCATAGAAAGTAACGGATGCCTTAAATGTGCCTTTGTTCCAATTGGTGTATCAGAGGTATAAAAATGTTTTGCCGTTTTATTAATACCAAGAATCCAACTCAATCTATTAAAAGATTTCACCATGTCAAATAAATTATTTTTGTCAAGTATCATTTTCCCATGAATTAATTTAAGGTTCTCTTTTGTAATTCGCATTGAATCCTTTAATTCACAGCTGGCATTCATATCTTCCAACGCTTGGAGCATACAATCTGAAGATTCAAGTATCCCTTCTCTTACAGTCTTCGTTCTAATATATTGTACTGCTAAACAGATAGATAAATTTAACTTCTGTTCTTCAGATACGAAGAAGCAATTTTTAATATACCATGGAGTTGATGATTTGGCTCTGCCAATAATATCGCTTAGTAATTTTGAAAAATCACTTTCAATTGCCTCAGCTAAATAGTGCTCTATATATTGTTCGTTATCAAGGCTGCTAATTGATATTCCAATATTATTAATTTCTTTAATTAAGTCATCATTTAATACATTAGAAAATTCTATATCATAAAAATAATTTTCAGATGCTACGTCATTTATGCTATTAATTCTACTGCTTTCTAACTGCTTATCATATACATTAATTTGATATGTGCCTGGAATGCTAAAATTCTCAAGATAACATCTTGGAACATAATGCTGTTTTTTCGTTTTTTTCATATAAACATCCTTATATGTAAGAGTCGCCCCCATACTTCTACTTCAATAGCTATATAACTGAATATTTTATAAATCTATTTTTCCTCTTCGTCCATCTTTTCAAGCGATTCCTTTGCATCATAGAAATTCTCGGTTAAAACATTGACACAACATTGTGTCTGCTGATTATCTGTTCTTTGTTTTATTGCAAACAAAATATTCTCATCGTTCTTATCCAGCAAACTACGCCTCTTTAATCTGCATCACATTTTCATCTCTGGATAAGCTATTTTCCTCTACTCCAATAGTAATTCTTAAATGTTCAAAGTAGCTCGATTATCATTGTAATACTTGATACCTTCCTAGAAGTTATTCACAGTCTTTCTTTTTTGTATATTTTCGACATTATTTATAGTATAACAATCTATCCACAATTTAACAATACCATTTATCATCAAATAATTAAAATCAATTACAATTATAAAAGGACGCTGTACAATATTTCTGCACAACGCCCTAGATATTAATTCCTACAGAATCTCTTTCAGCTTTTCCACTTCTTCTTTCGTCAGTGTTACCCCTTTCCCCATCTTTTCATGGTCAGGAGCCCAATCACGTATATCATATTTCGGAGCTGCATCATTCCAACTGATAAGATTCAGTTCTTTTCTCCAACCCTTTGCGTTTTCTGATAAGACTCCGATTTCTTCTATGATTTCATATTTTATATCAGCCATATACTCTCTCTTTTCCATATTTTAATAAATTCTACTTACCACGTTATATATCTTCAATTCAACAAATACAAAACGTTAGTGTAAATTATCATCTCCATCTATTACAAACAAACTCCTCAAAGTAGCCCTTACAATATTTTGATTATAATAATAAACAACTCGCTGGATTGCATTCTCGATATCAGCGTTTATTACTAATTCCTTATTATATACCAATATAAAAAGCGCATTGATATCGTTTTTAACCAGTTCTATGTACTTTTCGTCCTGTATATTTGGTATCATGAGTTCTAACAATCTTTTTATTATCTGTTTACGTTTTTCTTCATCAACTATGCAAGAATATTTTTCAGATATATACTTGATAACACAAATATGCCAAGGATTCTGAAAACGATATTTTATTGCATTTTCAATTATATTTAATAGATTCTCTAAATTTAAATCTAATTGAGTAATCAATGTAAATATTGATATAGCTTCAATCCCCAAATTCATAAATTCAACTGATTTTATAAGGAAAATATCCTCTGTTACTAAATAAGCTTTCTCTTCTTCTACTAGACACATTGCATAATAATCACAATCCCCCAACATTTTTCGCATATCTTCAATTGATATCCCAATCTCCTTTATTGGTTCAGATGCACTTTCAATATTATTCAATGCGTAAATATATTCATAAATATCAAGCGCTTTTTGTAATTCCTTTTCCTTAACATCTTCTGATACTTCATTTCGATATAATTTGTCTTCTTGTTGAAATATGCTTGTTACATCATCTTTATTATAATATTCTATTTTTGCTTCGTAATCGTGTCTATTACTATTTGAAGTAACACTTTCAACATAAATATCCTTTAATACAGTCAATTTATCAATAGGCACACCTAACAGATATAGCATTAAACTAGCACTATATGTAACCACTATTGGCCTATCTTCAATTTCTATATCAGCTTTTAAATAAGTATTCCAGATAGTAACTGACTCATTTAATAATAGATATTCTATAGTATCTGATAAACATCTAAACATTCCGCTTATGCTATAAAATGAAATAGGTATTCCGTCTCTCGGCTCACTATATAAAGCAATAAGATTATTCTCTGTTCTATCTGATGGAGTATAAGTCTTTAGAATACTTACAAGTTCCGACATATCCCCATCCTGTCCCAAATGTCCGGCAATAATGCCTTTCATTTCATCCAGTTTTCTCAAGCAATATTGAAAAAGGAATTTATCAGTTTGCAAAATATTATCAACCACATATTCTTTTCCATCTAAATTTACCTTATCATCTTTTTTCTTTCTAAGTAACTTGACTCCAGCTTGACTTCGCACAAAATAATGTTCCGCATCAGCAAATTTACTCCTACTGCCAGGCAACATATTTTCATCATTATAGAAACTTATGATTCTATTTTCATTACCATATTTTAAAAACACTGTAGATGTATCATCCACTCTTTCTGGGTCATCTGTATTTTTACTATTAGGTTGCAGTAACACAGCCATTAAATAAGCATTGTACACTTCCTTCACGTACTCATCACTGGTCAAAAGACTTTTCGTAATATAGCGCCTTTGATTTTGCTTATCACCTAGGTAATCATAAGCTCCTGCAATCATATATAACATTTGTGTATCATTAAACTGCTTTGCTGATTCTAATATTGCCAAATCCAAATTTCTATTATTATGTATTGATAAATATAGAAGATTCAGAATTGTATTATACTTATTAGGATTCAATGAAAAGGCATACTTAAAGTTTTTTATTGCTTCCAATTGATACCCTTTACTCTGCAATATCATCGCTTTAATTTCATAAATATCTGAATCATTGTAACCATTCTCTAATAGATTAACCACCTTGGTTAATAAAATGTCACGCTCTTCTTCATAATAATCAAAAATCACCTTACAAAGGATTATATCAATAATTGGTACATAACTATATTTTTCTAATACTGGACGCACTGCTTGATGAAAACCGCTATTTATACAAAGATAAGAAAATTCCTGTAGTCCATAGACTTGTATGAATTTCATTTCTCCGCTTACTAACTTCTTACATACCTCATTTACTAATACTTCATCCATTTGCAGTTTTAATATTATAAGGTAAAATTCTAATTGATTATTATATTCATTATTGCATTTTGAAATATTGATTTTTATTTCTTTATTACTTTTTTTACCTTTAAAGCAATCGTAATATATATGTACTGCAATAATATTTTTTCTAAGAAGATATAGATGCTCATCCCAATAGTTATTTAATTCTTCAATCGAAAAAATATATTTAGTAAAGACCATATTTAGTAAGACAAACTGTTGATTTTCAGTCGCAAAATCTAACAACTCAAATTTATCAATACAACATTTACCGTTATTAAGTATTCCTTCATAGTATAGTGATTTAATTTCTATATCAGATTTAAGACTTTCACTCAATTGGTCATATTCATACACCGCAATCTCATTATTTATAACCTGAGCTAAAGAAAACATTTCAACCAAATAAGTCTTGCAAAGTACATCCGCACAATTGTAATAAATTATTTTCAAGCCAAGCAGTTCCTTATAAATTTCTTGTAATTCTTCGGTGTGATATTGATTACCTCTTGAATATAATTCCTTTGCTTTCCGAATTAAATATTTAAACCGATATTCGAAATCACTAACCGGAAAAATTTCTTGTAGTACTTCTGATAAATTTAAAATACCAACTTCTTTTTCTATACACCTAAATATAATTTGTTTTTGCAGATATTGATACTCGCAAGAGGAATATTTAACTTCAAATTTAATAATATTATTTTCCCCTTCTTTTGTTGAAACTGTTTGATATAGTAATTCATAATTTTTTTCTAACAATATATTAAGAATATAAATTAAATTGCCATCAGTGGCTATATCAATTAATTTCTTAATTTCTTTATCCCTATCAAGATACAATATTGCAATAAAAGCTAAAGAAGCGTTTTTCACTATATCCTCTTTTATTTTCTTAATTTCATTAAGGTATCTTTCAATGTTTTTTTCTTCATAAAAGTACCATAAAAAGCAAACGTTGATATAAATACTTAAATCATTATTACTAACTATTTTTTCAATATTTTTTACAGCATCAAACTCACCTTTATGGATATACCCATCAATAATTGATACTATATTTTTAAAATCTAATCCAGGTAAATACTGTGTTAATTCATCTCGTAATTTTTGTATTTCCTGACTTGTAGACTTATCCACTTGTTTTATACTGCTATTGATACTGTTTATTATATCTGTTGCCTGTAAATTCCCTAGTAAAATATTTTCTTCTGTAAAGTCTTTACTTTTAAATGTACTTATCAAATTAAGCAAATTATCTATGAACGTAACAATGAGTTCATTATTTTTTGCCTTTGAGTAAAACAAAGATTTACTAATTATAGTACTGTATGCTTTTTCCCTATCCTCTTTTTCAATCTTAAAAAAATATGCATATATATCAGTCATAAATACATTATTTAGATAATCGTTTAGACCCTCAAAGTCAATCTCATAATCTAAAGGTAGGTTTTCGAATTTAGCGTTGAATTCCTTCTCAACAAAATCTTTTATTCTCTTCCTAAGCTCCATTTCATTGTGCAGCTTCTTCCCTTTTTCCATTAACACATTAAATCCAAATTCACTAAATGCATCTAGTAAATCATCTTTACCCACAAACATCATCTCCCAACACTTAAATTCCTATTTTTCCCCACCAGTAAAAAATCCAATATCTCTCTATATCTCCATATATAACTTAATTATTTCTAAAATTTCTGTAAGCGCGTATAGCACAGTTCTATCTGCTTATAGACAAATCGCAAAGCGTTTATTCAAATAACTAAACTAATTTAAAATATTCTGCCACCTCTCATTATATCTTATCACTACTCTAAATTCAAACTTTCTTACATATTTCAACATGAAATATTTGTATGACTCAAATTATTTAAAAGTTGTCAAAACCGAAGAATATGCTAACTACAAAATGGAAGTAACTCTTGTATCATATGAAAATATACAAAAGCTAGATAATTACCTAGAGAAATATCACAACTGTATTATTACACCAATTGGAGGACGTCCTAAGAAAGTAACTAATGATGTTCTTAAGAATCTAATCAAGGATTCCACTACTATGAAACTCACAGAAATGGCAGAAAAATATGGATTATCAAAGTATTACATTTCTAAGGTTCTAAAGGAATCTGGAAATCCAAAAAGAAAAAGTAAATAATACGAAAATATACAAAATTTCATATGACAAGTATCCAATTATGTCATATTAGATTATAAAACAAAACACGAAGTGAGAAACAAAATTATGGATTTATAAAATATTAAAAGAAAAATTGTTAAAACAATAAGCTTTGAAAACGTTGCAGAGGATTATGGGTATGATATGGACCTTGAATATGTAGATTTTGGCGATGGTCAGTTACGCAAACATTATTGGCTCGCTGATAATTTTAACCATGTTAAAGTTTGCGTATGGGTAGGTGGAAATCCGGATGACTCTATCGAAAAAGAAGAAAAACATATAAAAGAAGATATCAAGAAAAACATAAAAGGCTATGCAGCTGCATTGGAAGCTGCAGCTGAAATTATTAATAATGATGATTACTTTGATAGCGATGATGAAGAGGACGACGACGAATAAATTCAAAACATGCATAATTTATAGCAGGAGCTCATCTCCTGCTATTTTTTTAAATATCAAACACCACTTTCAATCATAATATTCATAGAAAGCAAAACAAAAATGATAATAACAAACATAAAACATTTTGCTTTCTATCCTAAACCTAATTACATAGAACTAGGGCTCCTGTAACTAAGCTACGAGAGCTCTTTTTCTGTCTATTAATGCAAGTTATGATTACAGCTTCTTTTCCTCGAATACAATACTTGCCAGATATCGTTCCCTGTCCTCTTCTCGGATTTTGAAATTTCTAGGGAGCAACTTTCTTTCCTCTAACATTTTCTGATACTGTTCAAAACTTAGAACCGGAACTTCAATTTTGGTGTTATCATTTTTTTCGCTCATTTACAATACCTCCTCAAATTCTTTCGATTTCTTCTTTGGTATAATTGGAAAATACCTGCTGAATTGTTTCCATCGGTAAATTTTCATTTTTCATATTTTTAATAACCATATCACTGTATTCTCGCTCACTCTCCTCTTTAGCATCGTTGAAAATTTTCACAGCAAAATTGTCTGGGTCATCTGCATGTTCCTCTCGATACTGTTTCCAAAATTCCCTGTTATGATTTTTCTCCCGAATTACAGAAGCTTCAACCTCAATCTCATCGATTTCTTCCTTTGTTAATTTGGAGAATGCCTTATATATAACATTGATGTCAACACTCTCAATTAACAGCTTTTTTACAATATCTTTAAGCTCATGGCTGACAGCTTCATTTATGTACTTGTCAATTTCTTCAGACATATTTTCCCTCCTGATTTCTATTCTGGCATTCTTTCCTATTTTCTTATTTTTCTTCTATTATGCTCTAAATACACTGATATTCACAACCTGTAATTGTTAATGTGCATCAGAATATAGACCTTCCTAATAGCCTTATTCATTAACTCATTAAAGATTTCAGCCCCCGTCTACTGCATTACATTTCCTTGCTATTTTTCAAATGAAACACCACTGAAAATGTCATATTGATTGTATAAACAAATACGAAGGGAGATTTAGCAAATGACAAATAAAAAAGGCTACAGAAACAATTATGAATCTTTGGTACATATCGAGGATGTTACAAATGAGACAGAATTTGAAGGGCAAGAAATTTCATATCGGCTTTTAGAATTCCGAAGAATATTTTCCGGAATACCTACCGATAATTTGTATTGGGATGCGTATAATGACGGTCGCTTCCTCGTGGATAATGGAAATTGTTTGATGTTCTACTTGAACGCAGACGATATTTACTATCCTCCCAACCCTGTATCTGCTACCGAAACATACTACCGTCATCTCATCATGTGGGAAAGGAAGGAATATGATTTGTTGTTCCCGGATGTTCCAGAAGACTTCAGTATCCAATGGTTTGAGATTGCTGTGAAGAATGGTATGCCAGTGAAGATGATATATCCGATATACCAGAAATTGATTGTTACTGATGATTTTCCGTTCGAGGCGGAGGTAAAAGAGTTGATTCAGAAATCTAAAGATATGCAGTAACTACAAATAGCAGGGGCTAAGCTCCTGCTATTTTTTACTTAACATACATTCTATCTGCTCATCTCAAATATTACGAATATTATATACTGATTGACAATAAAACCATTCGTACTTAATGCAAACTAATTTATACTTGGCATTTATTTTCCTGATAATAAGCTTATTACATTTTCTTCCCATTTTAATGAATGTATAATTCTATCATAAAAATACTTGTTACTAATGATTTCTCCTTTAGTTAGCATCGAAAGCTTTTCCCAGTTCGCATTAAAAACATATGTGGCATTATTAATTCTTGGATTTTCCATAAAGAATAAGTTTGTGCCATCATGTCTGAACACCATGTAACCATTGAAGCCAGCATTACCAATTGCAATTAACTTTAAACTAAGTTTTTTAAGAATATTTATTCTTTCATGTGTTATTGATTTTCTATTCTTGGCTGGTCTTACAACTAAATCAACATACTCATGAGCCTTAGTCCATATCTCCTCACCTTCTGGCAATATAGTCCAGTCTAACCTTTTAACCTCTGGCTTAATAAATTGCTTTAACTTTGAATTATAAATCCCACATTCCTTAAAATGTTCCAGTATTAAGTTTGTTGTATGAATAATTTCATCTGAATTAGATTCATTATATGTAATTTTATCTGATACAAGGAACTTAATTCCATCGCTTTCAACTATTGTTAAATATTTATTATACGGTACAGTCTGTTCTCTTTGATATCTCTTTCTAGTAATATCAACGTAACCCGTTACTTCCTCTGTTTCTCCTCCTCCAATCCACTGTTTTCTTGTCCACTCAATAGTATAACCATACTCCTCCATAGGTAAATCCCTTAATAATATTGTGTCCCCGTTTGCATTTCTTCTTGTAACTGCTCCGATACATGCTGGAAGAATTGATTCTCCTATATTCAAGTCTTTTGTAAATCCACATTTCCAGGCATTTTCGTATTGACCTTCAGTTATCTGTACTCCAAGATAAATATCCTCTCCTTCATTCACTACAGAAAAATAATTTAGTGACCGTATTCTCTTTTTCTCAATCATGTTTTTCCCTCCAATACACTATTTATCCCAAATTTCCATCTACCATAAATATACACCAATATACATTATTATACAATATCATTTACTTGAGAATACCATAATAAATTCCAATAACGCTTTAATGGTTACTTGATATCTAACATTTATTGCTTTATTTGATTACCAGTATTATACTAATTATAGAGAGGAGGATGATATGTTTGTATCAAATATTTTTAACTAAAACCATAAATCCAAATAATATTGATTGGGGCACAACAGCTGCTTGGATTGCTTTAGCAGTCGCTATAATATCTCCTATCATTACGACTATTATCACTAATATGCATCAATCAAAAATGAAACGTTTAGAAATATTGAATAATCGAGGACTTGAAATAATTGAACGATATCTTTCTGTTACAACACGTCAAATAAATATTTTCGGGCTTTCTGATGAATATGATAAATATTACTCGCTGATATTCTTATATGTACCAAATGATTTATATAAAGCTATAGAAGAATTAGACAAACTAATACGAGACTGTGATTCTAAATCATTTCCTGACAAGGATAAATGCTTACCTTTACTACATAAAATAAGTAAATCCTTACAATACTTTAAAATATAATACTTCTTTTAATAGTTTTGTTATACATATCTAACTAAGTGAAAACGAGGAAAATGGAGTATCCACAGCTTGTTGGCACTCCATTTTTCTCAGTATCATTATTCTCTTCTCTTTTCAAGGAACAGACATTTCCTCTTCCTTAAAATAATTTACTTTCTAAGGCTAAATTAACCAAAATAGAATCCATTTATCTTAATCCTTGTATTTCCGAGTTTTATTACAACATCTGTATCTTCGGCATCAATGTCTTTATCGTAATCATCCAAGACATCAAATGTTGCACAGATTACTTCAATGCCAGTGTCTTCCCTATCAGCCTCATCATAAACTGCTACACTAGCTGCTCCCAGCTCGAGGTACGTTATGTATGGGCATGCAAACTTGTTGCATGCACTTCTGTCTTCGCAGACCACTTCATCCAATTCTGCAATTGTCATAACTTTTCCAACCCCTTTTCTTTCTAAATTTTTGATTTTTGATTTCATAATGAACTCCCTTTACCTTTCTTATTTTGTTATCTTTAATATACATGAATCCAATTAATCGAACCAATAGCAGCCCCTAATACTACGGCTTTCGTAATAATTTGCATATGATGTACTTAATACCGTGTTAATAAAGTCTTTTCTAAAAACTTCATCTTTATCAAAATATCGGCTTTTTACAATCAACCCTCTTGGGGAAATTCGATAATCTGGTCTGTCGGGTTCAACAAGATAAACAATTAATTTCAGATTATAGTCCTTCCATTTTTCCATAAAGTTTACAAAGTCATCAATGTATAACCCAGATGCCTCGAAATGTTCTCCTTCATGCTCAAAGGGACATCCATCGGGTGTATATACATCTCTTTGAATAAAATTATTATCAATAAGCTTCCTTAATACAGTAAGGTCAACCTCAACACCATCTCCGAAATATCCATATAGCTCACCGTAACTATAATCCACCCATTCCGGCCTTAAGCCTAAAATCTCCAATCTTAACTTTTCATTCATGTTCAAATCAAATATGTTCTTTTCTTTCATCATTATCATCCTGCCTTTCTTCTGTTTTTTAGCATCTATAATATGAATAAAACTGAGCATCACGGTTTTTTAGTTATATCATTTTCTAAAATCTTTCATTTACCAAGTTCTGCAGAATTTCTATTCGTGGCCTACGATACTTTATCAGAATGTCTTCATTCTTGACTATGATATCTTCAAACCAGATTCTTTGTCCGTTCTTAACTTCCACATAGTATGTATTTTTGCATCCACTGTAATCTGCTCTTTCAACAATAAATCCAGCATTCTTTAATAGTCCTGCAAATTCCGCGTCACAGAATCTGTTTCTTGACACCGCTGATATCATATCCTGAAAAGTGTTAGGTTGCTCACCTATACAAATCCAATCGTCCAGAGATAACTCTCTATAATAGAAAGATTCAAAATTTACTATCTCAACTTCTTCTGCAATTACCACTGTAATTGCATCGGCTATAACCCGAAGCGTTCTATATCCTGACATCTCAATCTTCTGAGTCCCGACCCATAGGTATCTTCTAACATTATCATTCTGAACTGTGTTCGCCACATCTTCTTCTATTTCAGAAGCAAATCCATACCTTTCTTCTAATTTTAAAATCAGCTCAACCAAATCCACTGACGATGACAAATATTCATCCATGGACGCCCACATAATTTCGGATTCAAAGAACTTGAATATCTCAGATTTGATTATCTGAATTCTTTCTACTATTTCCGCGTTCATCATTTTTCAAACTCCTTTTCTAAGGTTATTTTTGTTTGCGATTTTTAAAAATGTTACAAACGAATGATTTGTTTATTCTTATTATCAATATGATAGATTTCTTTGAAAATTAGATACTTTCAGGCCATTTTTATTATTTATCACATAAAAAAAGACGCTGGTGAGTTTGTTTCATCCAACGCCTACATTAACTATACATGTTGTATATTCAGTTTTTCTTAAAAATAACTTCTCAACCATGAATTAACGCTTTATCTGCACATTCACCAATTCGAGTTCATATCTGACTCGTAATCAGCTATTGAATCAAGCATGGAATCACAGCCATCTAGCAGCTGAAACATTCCTTGCATCCAACGATAAACATTATCAATATCTATTGGTTTATTGTTAAATTTATATTCCGCACTATATGAACATGGATAGCGGAATATATCTCCCTTTTTATCTATCAGACTAAGTTCCTTTACATATTTATCAAACAGCTTTAAAGAATTCAAATCTTCATCTTTTTCTGCAGCATAATGTTCCAACATTCCAGAGATATTTTTCCATAAATCCTTGTATAGTAAATGACTATTTCTTATTGAATAAATCTTATGATTTTCAACTCTTATTTGGGTATTTGAATACAATACTCTTTTCAAACCTAATTCAATAGCGTTCCTTAACAGAAAAATGATTGGATAAGATTCAATGGCTATATCCACTTCTTGTAACTGTTTAAAAAGAAACTCTGCCACTCTGTTGTAACCGGTAACTTGTGCATAAAAATCATTTTTCTTGATAGATGTCCATATGTAACAATTCCCATAGCCATGCCCTGCATAACGAATAAACTCCGTAGGCATTTTTGTATCAATCTCTATGATATCCTCATTTTCGATACCTGTGTCGCATTTGCTTAGTACTGTATTTGCCATTAAAAAGGCATTTCCCATATCCGCTATATCAAAAAATTTATCCTTATATATTTGAAAAAAGTCTTCAGTAAATGGATATCGGAATAAATCTGATTTTTCATCTACAGTCTCAATACTCTTCAAATAATCCTCTAACCAAGCAGATTCCTCAATATTTATAAGCATATTGTCATTTGATGATTTGTATGTGCCGAATAGTAACCAAAGATTATGCTTACACCTCTCGAAAATATCCTGAATTTCACGTTTCCTTTTTATTTCTTTACAGATAAGCGCTTTTAATAGTAATTCTAGACTCTGACGAAACATATATACCGCTGGGAAAAACCATGTATCACATTTTGCATTATCGTCAGGATGGTCAAGAATTTCTTCACATACTTTACGTGCACATTCAAAATATGCTACTGATAAGTTTTTAAAATCTACATATGGCTTCTCAGTCCATTTTATTGTTGTACTTTTTTTTGAGATATCAAAAAACGAATGATTTTCTTTAATCCAAATGAACTCTTCATCTAACACCATACATAACTCCTCCTAATCTGCATTTCCTTAACATTTACATCATAGCACATTTCTTATTTAATTTACATTAAAAAGGTTATCCTATAGCAATCAATATATTTAAGGATATTGGTGAATCCAGCCAAATAGGTTATTATACCAATACAAATAAAGATGGCTTCCTGATTAAGGAAGCCGTAGAAACTAAGATTTTCATATGTTTGTACTAATGCACTTTATTTTATTTCACTTACATATGGGATGTTATCTGTGCTTCCGTATTCAGCGTAGTAATCTTCTCTATCGGATAGGTTGTGATTAGACCAAAGCGTTTCCGATAAGAAATAATCAAAACTGTTAAGACATGCATTCCAATAAGAATCAATGTAATACCAAGTGCCGTCCACTTTTACTTTGTTCCAAGCATGCCCTTTGTATCCAGTTCCATCACCATTATCAGAACACCCTCCACAAAATAAGACTTCAATGTTTATGCATTCACATAAGAAACAAAAAGTAGTACTGTATGCTTCACAATCTCCTCCACCGTAATATCCATTAAAGATGATGCTTGAAATGTATCCGTCATAAGTATTATCTGTATTTTTATTAGCAGTAGAATTTAGGTAATTTTGAATAATTGTAATCTTTTCTCTGTCGGTCAAAGTGTCGGAATCTAGATTGTTACTGTCAATAAACTGTCTCGTCCACTGTAATGTGTTCAAGGAGTTTCCTGAATATCCAGCAAAGTTGTTTGCTTTCACTGCATCTACTGGAGCAAGAACGTTAATACCTTGTCCTACAATAACTTTAATTGATTTGGTAACGCCATTAATTGTAACAGACAATGTAGTCCTACCGTCCTTTAATCCATGAATTTCAATACCATAATAATGGTCAAGGTCAAGTGTAGAAAATGCACCTTCTGCTGTCGCAACGCTTGGGTCGGAAGATTTTACAGTAATATCATCTGCTGCTAATAAATAATTATTGGCAAAATACACTTCTCTGTATTTTTCCACTTCAACATTCACTTCTGAAACAGCAAATCCAGGAAACGAAGATTTTGTTAATACAGCATTCATAGATACAGTTTCGATTTTCTTGCCATGAACATAAGCGGTAACTTTAAAACTTCCTGCCTTTGTAGCTGTTACTTTACCAGCACTACTTACTGTTACTCCAGTGTTCCCAGACACCTTGTAAGTAAGTTTCATTGCTTTCATAGCAGCAGCACTATAAGTATCAGAAGTAGGATTTAAGCTTACTGCTTTTCCGTTTACAGTGACTTTACTACTGGATGGGTCAAGATAAATCTTAGATGGATTTACTACAGTGACTTTACATTTATAAGTAACTTTGTTTACAGTTGCCTTGATGGTAGTTGTACCACAAGCAACAGCGGTTACTTTACCAGATGTTGATACAGTTGCAATTTTTTTGTTATCAGTGCTCCAAGTAACCTTCTTAGAAGTCCCTGTCACTTTTAACGTTGTTGTTTCTCCTTTTACAAGATAATCAGTTGTTTTATTTATACCCACTATAGTTGCTGCAGAGACTGTTAACGCACTGCTCATATTAGTGATAGATACTACGAGGAATACGAACATAATAATTTTCTTTAATTTGTTACCCATAATTTTTCTCCTTAATAACCCGCTTATATAAATCATGGTATCATCCCATATCGGAAGACAATCATATTTTCACGAATTTCATACATTTTATCAAACATCTCATCTCTGTATTTTATTAATATGAAGGATACTATACTTACAAAAATGATAACAACTGCTTCGGGCCAATAAGAAAGTGCCTTTGACGTCGACATCTGATGCACCTCGATAATTGGAAGAATATCTTTAAATGCAAGTATTAGTACTCCAATTCCTTCTAAGGCTAGAACGACAAATCCAATGAATACTGAAGCCAATGACAGACCTGTTGTTACAATAATTGCAATGCTTCCAAAAAATGCCCGTAACGGCCAAGTAAGTATAATCAGAAATAATATAGCTCCCTTGCTATCACATATAATATCCGGGGCTTCCGGACAATTATCCCTCATTCTAATCAAATTATTATGTACCTTAAAAGCCTCATCACGAAAACCAATATAACTTTTTGCCTTATAGAAATATGTAACATATTTTCTAATCCGATTAAGAGCCAATAAATAAGGCGTACTTAAAATAGCAATTGAAATCCACTGAATCATTTCTTCACTGATTTCTTCTTTTAGATTCTTTACGCTATACGCATATATAGCTATGAATACGGCTAAGAAAGCCAATTCTCTTATAAAACGTTTCAAAAAGCTGTTAAGTAAGTCGAATTCACCACTTCCGACATATTTTTCATTTCCAAAAATAGTCATATGATATTCTTCATATTGAATCCTGCCGCCTCTGATGGAACCTCGAATTGCAGAATACATATAAATTATTATTTCTGTCAGAAAGGCAGCCCAGAATATTCTTGCTGCCAGTGTGCCTTTACGGGAGCTGTAATACCATATGATAGCCCCCATAATAGCTAGTCGAACAAATATTTTGCATAGAATCTTTAAGCTGTTCCAGATACTGCTTCGCATCAATCTTTCTTCACTTGAGTAACATTCTTTCATTAGTGATTTCAGCATATTTCACCTCCCTATTGTTACTGATATCGATTAATAAATCAAGGGTAGAAAGCATAACATATGATTCTACCCTTGGTATCTTTACTTTTAACAGTATAAAATTCTAAGAAGATTCATTACTTAATTTTCAATGCATATGTGATATTAGTAGGTGAAGAATAGCTACTGTTCGCTTTTACCACAACATAGTATTTTTTGCCCTTAGATGCTTTAAAACTTATTGTTTTATCTGTTGTTATATCTGAAACAGTTTTGATTTCCTTTTTAGAAGAATCATAAATAGTTATTTTCCATCCATTTCCTACATCATCTGTATCAATTTTAAATGTGGTTTTTATTGTCCCTGTCTTTTTCGCGGTATAGGAATAGTAATCAACATCCTCTGAATTGTAAAGATTCCCATATTTTGTTGTATTTGTTTTCAATGAGATTGCCTTACTGTAAGAATCATTTTTTTCCTGTTCCCAATTAGTACTCTTCTTTGCATTGACAGTTAATGAATATTGTTTACCTACAGAATGCCCATATAAATTATCGTATTCAACCTTATAATAAAGAACAGTCCCTTTTTTAAAATTATATGTATTTGAATTATCTGTATAGCCTTCGTTTCTTCCAGATTCCAATACATTAAATGACGAGTCATAAACAGTTAAATACCATGAACCATCTTCTGATGACAAATTTTTAAAAATAAAATTGTAATAGCCAGTTATATCAACGGTATATTTATAAAAGTCAACATCATCACTCGAATATAAATTTCCATTTAATTCTTTATTCTGATTAATAATTGTTGCTGTAGATTTTGTATCATTATACTCTTTTTCCCAGGTATCGTCTGAAGTTGCATTAACTTTTAATGAATATTGTTTATCTACCGAATGCTCATATAAATTATCGTATTCTACCTTGATGTATAAGTCTGTTCCTTCTTTAAAATCATATACCCCTGTAGTTAACGTGTATCCTCCGTTTCTTTCAGATTCCAACACATTAAATGATGAGTCATAAACCGTTATATACCATGAACCATCTTCTGATGACAAATTTCTAAAAATAAAGTTGTAATAGCCAGATACATCTACCGTATATTTATAGAAATCCACATCATCTTTTGATGATAGAACGCCAGTTACCTCTCCTGCAGAACTTAATGATGTTGCAGTACCTGAAGTATCATTATTATCTGTACTACTTGTAGCATCTGCCGCGTATGCCATATTCGGAACCACCGAAATAGCTAAAGCAAGGGTTAATAGTGCTGTTAAAATTTTCTTTCCGTAAGTTTTCATGTAAATTTCCTCCCTTTTGTGTTTTTCATTTTTTATTTGTTTTGAATCGCATTTACTGTCTTATCTGTATTTCCTTTTATATCCTATTCCGTTACATTTCGCTCACCAATAATGTGCTCTGCTACTGCTTTTTCATAACGCTTCATCTGTACCAGATTATATATAAAAGCAATTGGAGTAATAATCCATCCAAGTAGTATTGCTGCAAAAAACTTTATAAGTATTGCAATCCAACCCAATGCACTCACTGGTATTACGCTCCAAGCATATGGCATTCCTGCAAATAATATGCCAATCATAATAGACCCAGCACCCATTTCTGTTGCCAGACCCAATACTAAACCAATAACAAACCCAACCACGATTTTGATGATAATACTTCTTAATCCATCCTTAAATTTCAAATATTCCGCTTCGCTGATAAATTTTGTTTCACTCATTTTAGTTACCCTCCTGTGTTTTAATTTGTAATAAAAAGTTTGTTGCTGCCATGACTCAAAAGAATATATATATAAATCATTCATCTGTTATCATCATTCACCTCCATGTGTATATCCTACGTTTAGCCAGTAAACGCCAGCTATTTCTTATATCACCCAACTGGAATGTTTTATGCACTATATCCAGCTTTGTAATCCGCATCTTTAAAGATTTTGTTTACCTTTCTCTAACCTATATTCCCTGAAATATTTCTTACCATAATGCAGCACTTAATTTCTATTTTTTTTATGCATAACAAGTCTAGATTAACGTCCTGTATCTAATGTACAGAGCAAATCTGATTTTCCCTTATACTCCACATAGCACTTAACGATTCCCTTTGAATAAGATGTTTTCAAAAGTCCTCCATGCCCAAAGGCCGGTTCCATTTCATAGATACGAAGGTTATCCCAATCCTTTATCTGATATATATCAGATTGTCCGCCCGTTAAATAAGGCGCATAATCAGAAGTAGTAAAGTACGATTTACTTGATTTTGTGTAAATTTTAGTTTGAACCGTTTTTATAGAACCTTTCTTGCTTACCAGAACGAAGGATACATCACAATAAGTATCATTATAGCGACATACGATTGCTACTCCTGGTTTCACACCTGTTATCTTCCCATCTTCCGCTGTAACTACCGATGTATCTGAAGAAAACATTTTACCGTTCATATCACTGGCCCTTAAGTTGACTGTCTGTCCCACATCAATGACCTGCTGTGTGGTATCCTCACCAATAATCCATGCCGGAAGATGTGTCTTGGTGTATATACTCTCTGGCTTTTCGCTTGTGAAATCATAATCAGATGACAATTTCGTCGTTGCCGTATAACTAACAGGACTTAATTCTCCCTCAATTAGTTCGTCAACCAGTACTTCACCTTCATCAACTTCATAAAATTCTGGATTTTCCTCTCTATCCTTCAATTCTTCTTCATAATCCTCATTCACTTCATAAATTTTAATCGTATTATAAGCAGAGTCATAACTTTGATTTTCAACAGCACACCGAAATCCAAGATTATTCAGAATTGCCTTATTTGCTATTGCACAAGCTTCAGGCACTGCCTTCTTCAGAACCAATCTGGAATATGCAGTACGGTAGGTACTAAAGTCAAAATGTTTTAGTCCCTCCTCCCATTTCTCATATTGTTCCTCTGATATCAATTTGCATTCATGTGCTACCACTGCATTAAGAACAGCCAAAACTCTTTGATTTGTCGTTGTATATTTATCCTCTGAGGCTATTTTTGCAAATTGCTTAATTAATTTATTTTCAGCTGCAATTCCTTCATCACTTGCATATTGAAAACCATCTGTAACATCACCAGTATTATTGACATAGCTACTTGGAGAATATTTTTTATCTGCTACCACCACAAATGAATACGAATCAATCAGTTTTTTACCACTATATACTTTGAGTGTAGAAGTTCCTGGTCCCAATGCTATAACCTTGATATCATACGGATACAGTGCAAGCGGATTTCCCTTATCATCTTCCATTATGATGCTATTGCTGTAATCTATTCCCTTGTTTATTGCCAGTCCTATAACACTGTCATCCGAAATCTTATAAGTATATTTCATGAAATTCTTATAGTCGTAATACTTATCACTGGGATATAAATCATAGTAATATTGACCTAATACCGTACTATCATAAGCTCCTTCTTGATTGGGATGATATTGATATAACGTTATTCTCTTGGTAGCTGCTTGAACATTAGTAGAGTTCATACTAATAATTAACAGACTTACCATTGCAATGGTGCAGAGCAATTTTCCAATAAATCGCTTTTGAATTTTATAATGGTTCTTCATTAGCTTTTCCTCCCTTAACCCTATTTTCTTGATTTATTCACTTGGCTCTACGTAGATAAATGAAATACTCTCATCTCCTAACTCACCAAATTCTTCTGGAGCATTATCTTTATATTCAGAATCATTTGTGTAAAAACGGAATCCAAATGGTGCTTCATAAATCAAGCAATACATGTTACCATCTTCCTTAATCCACAAATCGACCCCTATACCACACCCTCTAACAAATCCAGAATAGGTCAACTCTGTATCATAGTAGCTTCCGTCCTTCAGAACAAAGGTCAGGTTTTTATAATCATCTCCTAGTAAATTCATTACAGCATCTTTGTTATCTCCCAAGGTTTCTTCAATAATATTTTCATTGAGATAGGTGGGCTCTCCTTTTGTATATGTTCCATCAAAGTAAGTCCCCATGCCTCCTAAGAATTCCGTATTTTCTGTTGTAACCTCGACTTGCTCATCAACAATTTTAAAATGGAAGGTTGCAAAAGTACCATCGTCTAGGTCTATCTTGGCTGTGGCTTCTGACTCACTGTCCATGACTGCATGACCACTGGTATCTCCCACATTTCCGCCGTTAGCAACATTAATATGAAATTCAAATCCATCTTTATCCAAATTAGTAATTTCTATCACTCCGCCTTGACTGGAATCCACGTTTGTTCTGTTCCACTTGCCATCTAAAGAAATTGGTTCCTCTGTAGGTTCTTCGGATGGTACTACGGTCGGAGAGGGTGTTGGAGTTACTATGACTTCCTCTTTAACCTGCTTGTTATCTGATACATTCAGCTCCTGAACAACATTTGTAGTTGTCGTTTCTTTTGGTTGTGAGGAAGATGCTTGGTAAATTATAAATCCTCCTGTAATGCCTACTGTGGCAACGATAGCAGTAATCCCCATCTTCATCCCGACACTCATACCAGCTATTTTTCCGCCCAAAAACTTCTTTGCTCCACTTCCAATAGCTTCTTTTGCAATAGTATCTATCGGTGTATGTAATGCAGCACCTGATGCTTGATTGGATACAACTCCTTCCAGTACATTCTGAAATAAGTTTGCTGATGTACAAACAGTCTTTTCTGCTTCCGACTGGAACATCCAATAGAGGAACGGTAAAACTGGAATACTGTAAAGCTTTGTTCCCTTCTTCTCCAGTTCCTCCACTTTCGATTTAATTGTCTTTCGAGCGTAGTTCAGACGGCTTTTAATAGTACCTGTTGAACACTCAAAATATTCTGCAATTTCTCCAACCGCCATATCTTCATAGTAATACAACATTACCGCCATACGCTGCTCTTCTGGTAATTGGTCAATAATTTCTTGAATTAAGCGCTTTGTTTCCTGATAATCCATGTTTTCTTGAGGAAGAAATTCTGTACGTTCTTCTTCGTCTTCTGGTATAAAATCTTTACCATCCTCTGTAGTTAATTCAGAAAAGGCCATTGGTTTTTTCTTTTTCAATACATCTTTTGCCCGATTGATGACTATCGTGTCCAACCAGCCTTGAAAGCTTTCCGGAATGGCATCATTAATTTTTATAAAAGCAGTTGTAAAGGCATCTTGGAGCGCATCTTCCGCATCATGTGAATTTTTTAATAGCTGCAGAACTAAATAATATGCCTTGTTTTTGGTCCTCGCATATATCTCTTCGTAAACATTGGTGTCACCGCTCTGCGCCTTTATCACTAACGCTTTTAATTCTTCCATCATCCGTTTTCTCCGTTATCCTATTTTGTTTGTTTTTCTTTGTTAAAAATAATCGCTGAAACAAGTTCTTATCAACCGAATCTGGAATTCGAAATTCCTTGGCTAAATCTTTTAAAATTCTTGATAGGATGTTCATTTTCTTATCTGACTCCTCCCTTCTCATTTGCCCCTATATTTATAAAACGAGTTGGAAGAGTGGTCGGTTTTATGAATTTGAAGATATTTTTATTTTTTAATATAATTTTGAGTTTCCTATAATTGAATAAAAGAAAAACCCCAATGCATAGTTCCAAAGCATTAGAGTTTACTCATCTTGCAACTGGCTGCCGTCCCCTTTAACGGCCCTATAGCTTTGCGTCCTTATTTTTCAATAAGTTTGCCTGAAAAATATAGTTTTTAAAACTTATGATTTTTCTATAAAAATTCTACTAATACAAATTTTAGAGTATATAGCTCTAAAAGTCAATAGAGTTATTCACTCTGAAATATAATGCACTTAAAAGGAGTGATTTAGAAATGCAATATTATGAACGTATTCGAGCGATACGTGAAGATTCCGACCTAAGTCAAGATTTTATAGCAACGAACGTGCTCCGAATCGGCCAGAAAACCTACTCTGATTATGAGCTAAATAGAACACGAATTCCTATAGACGCAATCATGAAACTTGCTCGATATTATGACGTAAGTATGGATTATATCACTGGAGCAAGTAATGAAAAACGACCATTTCCACAGAGATAAGAGACCCTCTGGATATCATCAAATGATGTTCCATGCTGGGTCTTTTACTTTTCTACATGCTCTCCGATATCTACAGTTTGATAATTTATTATTTTACAATTTCAATCTCCGATATTTTACTGCTATAAAGGATACCCGTAAATAGTGCCTATCTTGTTATTCCTAATTGACTTCCTATATTTAGAAATGTATAATTTTTAAATAGGAATTTATTTGCCGACAGAAAGCTATCATCCTGAAACAAATATGGTTTCAAAATAGATGATACAGATAGATATATCTCAGCAATTGATACAAAAATTCCAGGAAAGAACAATCATATGCCATTAAGTCCAACTGGAGCAAACTATTCGCATCTTCCGTAAGTGCTGATGAAAAGAAAGCCATTGGATATGAAAGCTATAAGTGGCACATATTCAGTTTTGAAAAGGCAAATGCACTCTCAAATTCTAAGGCAAGACACGCCTTCAATAAATGTAAGAAAGAAAAGGTATTTGCTTTCTATCAGCATAATGATGAAACCTTTTATATAGAAAATGCTTGGCAGCTTAAGTCTACGGATTTTGATTCAGATGACGATATTTATATTTTTGATAAAGTAAACAAGTGGACCTATGTTCATACACATGAATCCCAATGTGGTCCTTATTTTTACCGTGTCTGATGAAGTGAAGTTTTATATTCTTTTTGATGTAGGTTTGGCAATACTCTTTTACACCGTTGGTATTTATTTTTATAAATCAAATGGAAAAGCAGCGAATTTCATATCGGGTTATAATATGAAAAGCGATGAAGAAAGAAAACAGTTTGATGAAATACAATTATGCAAAATATATGGAAAAAGAATGATGTACTGGGCTGTGCCTTTTATGGCTGGAGCTATTATGGATTTATTTATTAATGGTATCGGCTGTGCCACTGCATGGGGAATATGGATAGTAATGTTCATTTATCATATGATTGACCGTAATAAGAGAGAAAAAAGTAAATAACGCATTCCCGCTGAAAGAGGTGACGAATTGTGATTGTAAGAGTTTATGATAGAGCAAATAATGAGTACTTTATATCAGAAGTCTTTGCCATAATTAATTTTGGATATTATGAAAAATATTTAGTACTTCAAAAAACAGCATCTGTTCAAGGTTATCGATTAATTGAGTATTTAGATAAGTCCACGGATGAACACAACATGGAAGTAAATATAAACGTCATTAGTGCTAATGATTTGCCAGAGCCTTGAATATCCAAGGATGAACATGAATTAAAAAAATATATTTCTCAATTAAAAGCTACCAATAAAAATGACAGCTTCTTTTCATATCGTGGCTATGGGTATGTACTTAAAAACGATGACTATTTGTTGGAATTACTAAAAGGTAAAGTGTTGCCGGCAAGTATATGGGACAAATATTCGCAAGACACTAGGCTAAAAAATTGGAACTATATCGAAAGCAAAGACGATATCCATCATTTAATGTCTACTTTTCATAAATTTCATGATTCAGTATTAAGAGCATTGAATTATGTGAGCGGTTCCGGCAAGGCGGAGAACGGCGGTATGTATGTAACAGATTCTATTAGGCAAGTATCCATGATATTCGATAGTGATTGGTCCGAAAGCATAGAAATGGTATTTGAAGGGGTCTTAAAATTAAATCTATGTCCTTCACAAGATAATTATTGTTCGGATATTGCAATTGCAACGATGGAAAAAGAAGATGAAATAGTCAAATTTTACACAGACGAGAAAGAATCCATTCAAGAATATGATGGCACTTGGATAGAATCGTTAGGCCTAAGATGGAGGTTTATCTGAACAAGGATAAAATTTTCGAAAGTTTTTGTCCTCATGGAAATAGTTTTTATAAACCAAAATAAATCTGGTTTAATACACTGAAGGAGATGAAAATAATGAAATGGTCTGATTTCACCTATTCTGATTCCGATTTTTACATTCCATATGACGAAAACCAACGAGCTGTACGTGGGTATCTTCTTACCACCCTTGGAATAAACTTAGAAGAAATTCCGACTATTTTACATGAGCCGTTCCACTACTATGAGTTCAGACGGCCTAGCAAAGACACACTATACGCCCAAAAAGTACCTCTGAGTGATATTGTCGGAACAACTCACCAAGACTATGGATACATGACAGTAATAGAAACATATATGCGATTAAAACGTGCTTATTACCATATAAAAGATGGACTTGTGACTCGCAATAAATATTTTCGTATGCTTAAAAAACCGGTACACGAGCAAGAACTTCCCATAATATTATCGCAATTGAATAATGGTAAATATATTGTAGATGGCAATGGTAATCATCGGGTTATCTTATACAAAATCATGATGCTATCTGAAATCGCATCTAAATATCCCTATGCCAACGATGATAATTACGATTTGGAATGTATGACATTTAATGATGTCAGAAAAAAATATTGGTTAAATGCCATGGTTCATTCTACAATATGTTACTAAAAAAATAGATTGATACTATTTATTATATTTTGATAATTTTGAAGGCATCCTCAAAGACCTTAAGACAATACTAATTTATCTATGTGCTTACTGGTTCCATAAAGCACTCAATAGATAGGCATACCTGTATCTCAAATGCAATGGTCGAAAAATTACTCCTACTCGGGTGAATTCCTCTTTTCTAAAAAGTCTTCAACCAAGCTTTTTATTCACCATATCTTTTTCAACAACGAAAGATTCCATCATCTCTTCAAATCGGTTACCCATCGGAGTAAAAATGTGGATATCACAAGTTATATTACATCCACCAATTCTATCAATTTCCATCCGGTATTTTTTACCTTTTGTCCACCAAAAAAAACACTCGTCGTAGCCAAATTCCTCGATACATTCCAGTATATAAATACCTGGTTCCAGATTACTTATATCCATAAAACCGTCTTCCTTCCTCATCTGAACTTCTTAATATTTTGTCTGGTTCGCGGGTATTGTAACCATTTAAGATTATTAATCTATCACTTTTCTGGATTGTAAGACTTTCTTTTTTCCATAAAATATTCAACCAGTCCCTTTTTATTACACAAGTCTTTATCACCAATGAAACATTCCATCATCTCAACTAACCGGTTTTTTGTTGGATTGAAAATTCTGCTATCTGCTTCTATGATTGCATCCCCATCCTCGTCTATCTGCATACGGTATTTATGTCCTTTCGTCCAACGAAAAAGCACTCATCATAACCAATTTCCTCAATACATTCTAATATGTAAAATCCAGGTTCTAGATTCTTTATATCCATAAGTCCACTCCTTTTCTCAACAAAATACTTATTTACCATAGATTATCATTTCTTTCCAAAAAACTTCCTGAATACTTCAACAATATCACTATAACTTTCGGAAGCGGCATCCAAGCAACTACATTATCACCAGGACTAAAATCCATAATCATTGTATTGAATTTTACCTTGCTCACTTCTCCTTTTTCAGTAGTTGCCAGAACACAACAGTTCTTGTCAAGCTCACGAATTTGGGGCAATCGTTCTTTTGGTAGAAGCCAGCTAACCTCAGTCGGCAAGTCTCTTATTTCATCATTTAAAGAATTGAGTGTATCCCAGTATTCCTTATCATTAATATCTAACTTATTTTCAGTCAAATCCAATACCTTTTTCATTTTCTCCAACAGCAATTTCCTGCTTTTATTGACCATGCAATCCATCCTTTTTTCATTATTTATCAGTATTTTCAACTTCAAAAGCAGTACCTATGTTTTTGTCATTCTCCGCTGTCTTCCATTGTTTCTTTATTTCTTCCGATTCAATCATCAACTTTTCATAAGGTACTTTGGGTCCATTATAAATTTTACGGAATATTTTTTCGCCCTTTTTACCTATTAAAACTAAAGCATGCTGATTCATAATCATCAAAGAACCTCCTTTTCGAAAGTTAGACTTACATATTTTCAAAAAACTCTATAGCTTTTTCTGCATCTTCAGCCTTTATCTTTATTGGTCCTTCTATTTTTTTTCCGTTCCCATTTTTCATTTCCAAATACTCTTGTAATGACAATACTGGTACTTCTCTCTTTTCTTTGCTGGCTTCTTTTTCGCTCATCTGCATATCCTCCATAAATTTATTAAAGTCTCTGGTATCGATAAAATATCAATTTTTGATAATATCATTTTTAGAAATATTACCTTAAAATGTAAAATAACTCGAAATAAATTCCGAGTTAAACATTCATATTAAGTTGTAGGGGTCCCAATTCAGGAACCCCAAATAAAGGAGCTCACAACAGTTTAGTAAATAAACTGATTAAGTATGACTCTATTATAACATGTTGGTATACATTTGTAAAGTATTTATATACTTCGCTCAATACTATTTTATTTATCTACGAGGCGTAGGTATTCGGTTCCTGTTATCTCATGAATGCACTTTTTCCACTTACGAATAACAGGATGATTTTCTGGTACTACTGATACACTTTGCAGCGAAAGATTTGTATCTTTTTCTGTTTCATCCTCAGAATAAGGCATTGTATTGATTGCTATTTCTATCGGTTTTTCAAGAATATCAATCTTATATTTGTGATATAAATGCCCATTCTTCCCTTCCTCATAGTAATCTTTAAACGTAATTTGCATATCAGTATTCGCAGCAATCGATTTATTAAGCTCCCGAAAGAACTTATTGAAATCACTGATTGTATTATATGTGCCAGGCTCAAGTCGAAAAATCTTACTTAGTCTCTCATACGTCCATACTAATGATTTACCAAGATATCTGCGAAAATAATTAAACAACAATACATCCTTTGGTGACATCCGGTCAACGAATTCCAGAGGATACTTTTTAATATAGCCCGTAATAGGCTGTATTTGAAATACATGTGGGATTAGTTCATCTGATATCTGAAGGATGAATTTTTTCATATTTTTGTCCCATTCACAAATATCAAAGAATTTTAGACACTTCTTACCATTTTTGTTCCTACTCTTCTTTACGTAAGGCCACTCATCTTCAATCACTGCTTTTTTATTCTTATTATAACGTAGCGCTTCTATAGTTATAAATAAATTTCTGAATTTCTCAGCAATCTCAAGTATATGTGCTTCTGATATACGCCCAGTTCGAAACCTATTCATTCTCCTTAAATCAAACTCCTGGAATCGCGTTGCTGCATCTCCAATACTTATGCTTGCAAAATACAGTTCCAATACCTTCATCTCGTTTTTTGTTAAATCATGAGAATAGATACCACCTGCTAATGCATCCGACTTAATAATATGATTATCCAGATTCACCAATCCATACTCGTCAAAAGGAAACGTAATACGATTTTTATCATAAACGAGGCATTCATCGTTCCACTTCCTACCATCCTCATAAGTAATCTTTTTCAATATTTCTCTTCGTTGAATTGAAAAAGAATCTTTCAAAAACGTGGTCCTGCGATAGTATTTTTTGATATTTAGAATATAAGAAAGCAAATCATATCTTCCCAATATAATAGCTTGTTCCTTTGCACGTGATACTGCTGTATAGAAGAGGTATCTGTTTGTCTCATGGAAATTCATGGCTAAGAAAATAACTGCTTTATATTCTGAACCCTGTGCCTTGTGTACTGTTAGAGCGTATGCAAGTTCAAGATTTTCATCATCTTCATGTATTAAGAACTCAGAATCATATCCATTATCAAACTGAATTAGAAGCCAGCCATCTTCTTTTTGTTCTGATACGGTTCCCGTCATGCCATTATAGAGGTTGATACCGTTTCCAGTAGGATTATCATATCGGTTTTGGGTGTATATTACCCTGTCTCCAACATAGTATTTATAGTTTTCTTTCATCCTACAAAATCTCATTGATTGAATATACTCATTTATGGTGTCACTTGTTATGAATTTTTCTTGCTCAATGTCTTCCCTTTTTAATGGCAGTAATATGATGACATCCTGAACATCATATTTTTCAGCAAGATGTCTCCAGTATTTATACACTACCTCTTTATATCGATTAATCTGAATGTCATACAGTCCAAGTTGCTCATCAGAAATTCTGAACTTGACCGGAATAAAGCGGAATGAAGCATCAAACTTCCAGTCCTTTACGAGCATGTTCTGAAGAGCCATATTTGCATTTGCTACAATAGTCTCTTCACTTCGATATCCTTTCGATAAGTATGTAACAGCAACCTTTCCGGAATGTATGATATCAAATAGAACTTCTCCATTACCTACAGAAGGAAGCTGATTAACATCTCCAATTAGTACAATCGTAAACATTCCCCAATGCTCAATAATCAAACCCATTAAGTATGAGTCCACCATGGATGCTTCATCTATTATGATAAGGTTCTTATTTTCAGAAGATATCTCTTCTATTAGCCCCTTATGTATTGTTGTTGCAAAGAGGTCTGTTGCCTGCTGTATTCGCATTGCAGCTTTACCCGTTGGAGCAAAGATTCTGACATGATACCCCAGCTTACCTGCCACCTGATAAATTCCCTGGATAACTGTAGTCTTTCCCGTTCCTGGTCCGCCTGTAATTACAGATAATCTATGTTGAAATACCGTAGCTATAGCAGCTTCTTGCTCTTCTGAATATTTTATACGGCTGGCTCTCTGTGCTGACTTGATTTGCCTTGTAAAATCTCTATCCGATATTTTTCCTTCTTGAGATATTAAATAGTCTATTATCTTTTTCTCTGCATCGTATTCATTTTGAAAATAATATCTATGCCTATCTGGATTGTAAATCAGGTCGGACGTCAGGGTTTGATTTATTTCATATAAACAAGGTTCAACTTCACTTTTCTGAAATTCATACTGCTCTGATTTTAATTTGATATAATTTTTTACCCTTTTCTCTTCCACAAAAGTTGCACCTTTATACCCTAAATAATATTTCATTTCTAGTTCAAAAACTTCTTTAATTTTCTCGTTCATGCACTTTTTACCTTCAAATTGCAATTTTTGTCTTTTATGACATTGGTCAAATCCTTTATATATAAGGTGTTGCTTAATTTTAGGACTCTTAATATATTATTATAGATAATCTGGCAACTTATTTTACAGGGCAGATATTCTTTTATCAACTCGATTGATGATAAGATTGTCTGCCAAATAATAATAATAATAGTAGTCAGTGTAATCTGTCATCGGTAGTTTAGATTATGCGCTGCCTACCTATATTTTATGATAATCTGCTTCCTCACAGAAATGTAGATAATCTATTTTCTGTCTGATAGAGGGTGCTAATTCTGTATCATTGTTGTTACTCAAGAACAGGCGCTGTAACATCAATTATACTCCTGTAGTAAGATTTTCCTTGGTTATGCTTTAACTGCAATTGTAGTAACCAAAATTCTCTGTATTAAAGAAAATTCAGTCTAGAAGCTATGATACGGAATCACAATGGCATTTATGATACGGAATATGCAGAATCCTAGAATTACTGATATAGATAATCTCATCTTTTCAACGATATATATCTGCCCCGTTAGTAACTGGCTTTCATAGATATTCTGCTATTTCTGCAACAAATATGATTGTCACTGCCTTAGTAGTCTAATACCATGATTTTACCATTGATGAGCTCAGATTTCTACTCATGACAGATGTATAATCATGCATTTTATTGAAATTTACTGAGCTGATACCGCTATCACTCATAGACTGGGCAGAATCACTGTAATCGTCCTAAGAACAATACTATCACACTGTAATACCCACTCTGATGTTCAAAAACCTTGCATTTTCGATATGGCCGTTCAAATAGGAGCAAAACATTAAAAATCTTCAATAACAAATGACAAAACAGGGTTAAATTTTATATGTTTTTAAAATAATCTGTCATATTGATATTAGAAACATTTTAACATTTGTTTATGAAAGAAGGTATTTTTATGATTTGTAATTCTTTAGCAACCAATCTTTGCGGTACATACCCAAACAAAACCGCTAAATGCAATATCACCATTGACGCCAACCACAATATCCCTGCCGAGGTTAACATGATAGGCAAATTTTTTATGACCGATGTTCCAATTGACATAACAGAGCAGAATGACCTCTTTTGTGTTGTTATGAAATTTCCTGAAGAACTTACGTCACAAGCGGCAACTCTCATTAAGACATTAGCAGCCTCCAGCAACCAAAATAATCATCTATCTCGAAAAATCGAAGTGACTATCAAAGCAAAAATTGGACTTGATTTTATACTTGGCACGCTTACGCAATGGTTTATCATTCCAGACAATTCAGGCAGCTCTACTCTCATGTTTGTACTTGATAAGGAATCGTTATTTCCTATTTTTTAGGTGGTGGTTGGTATGGACAAGCAAAATCAAACTATCAAGATTTATCTCTCGGAGACAGAGAAAAATAAAATCACAAATCAAGCTAACGAGCAACAGTTGTCAGTATCTGAATATGTCAAGACTGTCCTCATAAAAGGTCCAGTTATCCTATATATTACAACTAATGATTTGCTTGATTATACCTGTCAAATTTACGAGACAAACTGCAAAATCCAAGAGCTTTTATCTCTACTGAATCAAAGAAATACCATAGAAGCTGATTATGTTGCAGAAATCACCAAGAACCTGCTTACAGAGATTAATAATAATTGCAACGCGGCTCTGAAAATCAATTATAATGAGCGCAAGAGAATGTACCAAGAGCTGGAAAAACAAATTAGTGCATATTGTGACGCTTAACAGCTTGGTTTACGGAGTAAAACGGTCATGCTACACTACAAAACAACCGCCTCTTGAAGTAATATCGACCACACTAAAAGGAATAGAGACTACCTGCCCCTGTAATATACAGAAATTGATTAACGTAGGCAATAGGAGAGGCCCTCATAGTATCTATTTCTAGACTGTAGCCAAACTATATTTCATAGTATAATAACACATATGTCGTATAAAAATACTAGCCATTAGATAACCGTATGATATTTGGTGGCTAATTATTTTTGTATTCACTTGGAATTTGTATGGTGCTTTATAAGATAAAATCACATATATGTAGGTGGATTTATTAGGTTCCATATTTCCTCCAATAATTGATATCTCCAATTATCCTGTAGATTAAGGTTGTTATCAATTAGTGGGTAATAGCATGCCTTATGCACCTTGCTTCCTGATTGTCTTGCACAATTTTTGTATACATAATAATCATCATCCAATTGTTTTTCAGGGATATGTGGTCCAAGACCATTACACAATACCAATTGCTGTATTTTACCCAGTTTGTTTTGATTTGCTATATATTCTTTACTTGGATGAATATTCCCTGTCATATAATCAATATGGGGTCTTACCGTTTCTTTTTTTGATACTCTTTTTTTGATAATTTCTTTAGATGCTTCAATCCTAACCAATTCTGTTATTCTAAATAAACTTAAACAAATATTATCATAAACAATACCCAATTCTTTGTTATTAACTATTTTGTATTGATACCAAGAAATATCTGATAAATTTTCTTTCCCATAATGAATTTTTTCATCCAAGACTAAATTAATTCCATTTTCTAGTATTAATTTACTTGGTAATTTATTTAAAATACTATTTTGCTCCATTGCTGATTCCTTTCCACAAATACAAATTTATTTTATTGTATCATAGATATCTGTCTAAAAAAATATTTAAACACATATCCTTAATGATGTTCAATCAAAATTGATTTGTCTACAGCAAAAGAGGTCCTCCGCGGACCTCTTTCTTTATCATAACCTATTCCAGAATAACTAATTTTCCCTCACCTTGTTCTACCGATGTTCTGTTCTTCCATGATATCATCCATTGTAGTTTCTTGCTGATTATGCTCTTCTGCTGCTACTACAATTTCAATTCTATCTTTGAAATCCTTCTCTTTAAGGATATCACGGAAAGGTCCACACAGATAGTGCTTATTCTCTGCGAATGCAACAGCAGATTTAATCTGTGTTAACTGTTTGCACCGTTCATCAGATAACATTAGCTCCTGTTCTTTATCTTCCAAAGTCTTCAGAATATCATTATATTTTATTTCAATCAGACTGATATCATCAATCCCGAACTGTACCAGATGGTTCAGGGCATCCCTATACTTCCCAATGAGCGTTCTTTCTTCAGCGTCATATTTTTGCAGCAATTTCACATAATCCTTACCACTACTCAGATTATCGCTCTTATCCGCTTCTTCCCGACTTGTTCGGATTCCCATTTTATGCTTTTGAATGGTATCTTGCATTTTCTTCTTCCGGATGCGTTCAAATTCTTCTAATGAAATTACCATATCTGGCTTATGATGTGTTTTCGGAGATTTCAAAAAATCAATAATTTCAGTTACTTGGCTGGCTGTAATCTCATCGTATTTACAGTCGAGGCGATAGTTTTTCGAGTCTGAAATTGCGAGGAAGAGGTTCCTTCGCTGGATTGTAGACATCGGGTCAAGGATTGCCTTGTTTTTACGAATAGTTACCTCATCCGGTTGAACTATAGCGAGTGTTTCCTCATTAAGACCCATTGCATCCATTCTAACCTGAAGATATTTAACTACAGTTACACTATCCATTAAAGAAGAATAATTTATCTTTTGAATTGTAAGTCTATCCACTTTTTTTTGCAATTGGGACGTATCCGTTCGACTCTGCTTTAACTCTTCATCCAATTCAGTGTTACTACGAATATTAAGTTTTTCTAATAGATGCAAGGCTTTGGATAGATTCTTAATTTTCCACTCAACAGACTTATATGTCGGATTACTATCTAACTGCTCTGGATTAGAGAATAGCAATCTAAAAATGCCCATTATTATTAATAGTACTTTAATCGCAAATATTAGGAGCATCTCCAAGTCCGTTCTGCGCCGTCCTAAAAAAGTATATCGGTACACCCTAATATTAATGCTATCCAGATATTTCTTAATACGTTTCCGATTGAGCTCTGCCAGTTCATCAATTATTTGCTGATTGAGATTTCCGTTGCTATCTTCATAGGTCTTGTCCCAATACTCCTGCAGTTTGTCTTTGGTATATTCCTGACCCAGCGTTTTATCCATAATTTTCTTGCCATCTGGCAATGTGTAGGTAATAGATTTTTTGTTTTCTTGAACCTGGTACCCGGACTCCTCCATGATATTTTTATAATCTGACCAGCTATATGAGCTTAATTTTGCATTTTCGATATCATTCCTGGCAGATTCTTTCCAAGAGGCACCTTCTTGTTCTGCAACGATTTCAGCGTAATTTTTGCCTTTATTATTCTCTGTATCTAAGAGAACGGGGAGACCATACTCACGAGATAGTTCATCATTAATCTGGTGCATCCGGTGGAGCTGTGACTTAGAATCACGAAATTTCGCTATATTATCTAAAGAATAAGCTGACATCAGGATGTGATTATGCAAGCACCTTGTGCTCATATGACAAGAGCAAACAAACGGAAATTCTTCATTTCCAAGTCTTTTTCCAAATTCCATTCCTATGTGGTGTACCAGCTCAGGTTCTATCTCCAGCCCTTTCGGAAAACTCTGTATAAAATGATACGCTTCACGAGCCTGTTTATGTTTTCCATTAGATTTTTTATTGCCTTTACAATAGACCTCTTCCTCACTAATATGTTCTGATTTGGTCAGGTGATATTTTTCACTTATGATTCTGAACTCGGTCGATGCCGTTGCTGGATTACAGCGAAAGCCAGAAACTAAAATAGCTTTTTCAGCAGTTGTAGTTTTTTCAGGATTACTGATATAAGCAAACGCGCCATCAAGAATATTTTCTGTTATATCGGTATTGCGGTTAAAATTCTGGTAAACTGTGGTCGAGGTTTTCGACTCGTCCATAATGTAATCGAGGGCTGAGCCGATGCGGTCAGCTTTTGCTGCTCTTATTGGTATGGATTTTGATATAGCCATTAGAATCACATCCTTTCCTAAATTGATTATATGTTATCTAAAAGAATATGATAGAATGGCCGCCTACTTATATGCAATTGCCGTAATCAAGCAGTTCTGTTTTCATCTGATAATCACTTATGATTTAACCATATGCAAAATAGACAAATCTACACAATTTGCATTCTCTTGCCGGAATGAATTTATTAATTTATTGCCATCAAACAAAGATAATATTACGGGTATTATCATATATATATCATATAGGTAATTCGATTCACTTAGTTTGTTGGGAGGATATAATTGCTTAGATTTATAAAAGAAAATATACAGAGAATTATTTTGTTACTGCTATTATGTGATGTTATACTTGTCTCTTCCCTTTTTGCTATCACGAATAATGATGAAGCAATGGCTACTGCTAACATGAAACCTTCCGAAATACATGAAGAGTGTAACCAGCTATTAGTAAATACTTATTTAACAAGAATTAAAAAAGCATCAGATGACTTCTATGATGAATATTATACTATTTCACCTACTGTAAATTATTATAGTATTGTTGTGAAGGAAATTTCATTAGATAGCCGAAATAGTTATGTTACTTTTACTTCAACCCCTTATCTTGGACCGCATGACACCGTAGGTATTGATGAAATTACATTTATGGCAGATTTTCATGGGAATGTTACATTAGAAAAATTTAATCACATAATAAGTTATCATTTACCTTTCAATCTGAAAGACCTTGAGAAAAAGACAGTTCCCGGGAAATATGGTAATGAGTAAAAGTGAAAGCCTTCCTATGCCCCTTCCAGAAATAGAGCCCAATAGTTTTTATGCTATGGGCTCTGATGATATTATTGTTATTCTGGTTTTCACATTCCTCCCTAAGGTATCATTTGATGTTTCTATTTGAAGGCATCACTTATTTTGTTTTTTTTACATTCTAAGCACCTTTTATGTTTTTGTTTTCAAGAATAATAGGAAAGAAGCAGAGGGGTTTCTCATATGAATATTTGTTGTCCTATATTAATCCATCCATTAAAAAATGCCTGGAATACAATAAGCCAATCCAAACCCTAAAGTAAAGGAAACGGCATTAGCCGTCAATGCATATATACCTGGCTTCCATCCTGGTATTTCTTTTTGGCTGTTCTTTTTTAGATACCAAGTATAAAGAACAGCTTCCATAATAAATACTGCAACTTCCAGAAGTATATAGAATACTATAAATGCCAGTTCTCCAGAATGATAATTTATAATATTCAGTGCGATATTCAGTGCAATCTGTGTTATGACGTTAACAAATATGATAAATCGAAATTGCTTTCTTTCCCCAAATCCGAATACCAGTGCTATACCAAGTTCAGCAATAATAGTAAGTAATATTCGAACAATCAGGGAAAGCGTTTCATTCGTATACTCATAGGATTTTTTAGCAGAAATATCTGTATTAGAAACCTCCGCCGTGAAATAGCTGTCAAATGCATAACGTTCATAATGGTTTTCACTTATGATAAAACTATCTGTTTCGGGGAAATACAGAAGTATTTTGAAATCCTGCGGTGGGTAGTATGTCCAGCTAAATCGATTCGACCCGGTACAGTTTTTAAAGAACTGCAGAAAATAATACCCATCTACGTCATGGTACTCCGCAAACTTCAGAAAAATCTCATAATCTTCATCGTCCTCCTGATAATGTGCATATGTATGATTGCTATCATTTAGTGCCGAGAAAGGACCGGTAGATTTCTCGCTCGAAAGCAGTGTGGCATAATACGTTTTTTCATCTAATCCATTAAAATCAATCACCACCGATGGTTTGGGTCCTATGTCTGCTTTCGCAGTATTAGGGAACATAATAGCCATGATTAAAGCACAAAACAGTATAATAGCTATTTTCTTCACAATTCACTCCCCCTTTCATCAATTTATGTTAGCAAATTCGTTCCTGTATACGATGAATCGCAAATTCTGCACTATCACGTACATCACGTATTTTGCTTTTTATATGCTGCTCCAAAACTGGAATATCTTCTACTGAACCGATTTTACCAAGTGATGCATTTGCATAAATGATTTCGTATTTATAGGCTTTTTCATCTACCTGATTAAGATAATAATAAAGTGCCTGCTTACTTGCTGAGGTAGCTGATGAACCAAGCGCATTAATTGCACTATGTCGAATTAGCCATTTTTCACTCATTGATAGGGATATTATGATTTCAATAGAAATATCTGATGGAATTATTATTTCAGACAATCTATCCAGCATAGATGAGAGAATATACTTGTCTTTTTCCACCTTCATCAGCTGCAAATAGAATACAATGAATTCATTATCGGGATTATTTTCAAGAAGCTTTCCTAAAATAAAATATGCTGCATCGCGATATTTTTTATCCTTCGGCTTTGAATTAAGCAAAATTTGTTCTTTTAAAGCTGGATAGAGAGATGCATCAGAAAGCATCTCAGCCTCACGGTGTGCTTTCCAGCTAATTGATTCATCTGATGACTTTACTTCTTCTTTTGTAGTCATTCTAAGAATTAATTCAGCAATATATTCATCTGACATTTTAGTCTCCTTCTCAGCGGGAATAATATAAAGGAATTACATTCATCCTTAATCCTCAATAACCCTGCATACATCATGTCCACATTTCAAACATTTCCCATTCTGAAGGATTCCTAATCCCTTCTTAAAGGTTATCGTATACCCTGGAGCTATTGTCGTCACACCGCAGGTTCCACAAAACACGTTCTGCAACAATTTTTTCCAGATATCTTCCGGAATGCTATTCCACTTTCTTAATGCAGCTATATCTGAAATATTATCCATAGATTCAACCTTTCTTATAAAACTGGCATGATTATTGAGTTTCTTAAATAACGTTTTACTATTATGAATCAACCATTCCTGCCAATTGGAAGTTATCGAGATATAAAGTTTTCAGCTTTTATTACCCATTCCCATCTCATTTCCCATAGTGTGGCTTGTGTTGTAAGGTATTGATGTTGCTCACCATCATAAGAACAATCTATATCAAATATATTCTCCCAACTTTTTTTCTTTTCTTCTTGAGAATAAATAGCTTCTTCACAATGAGGAAATATGATATCCCCGTTATTCAAAACTACATGCCAATAATCAAAATCAGATAGCAATACAAAATTTTCTGGAACGTCAACTGTTAGCAGTACAATTGGCGAGCCCTTCGTTCCCCAGTGACGGCCATGAGCTCTCATATCAAGCCTTTTCCGCTCTCCTTCCCACTTATACCACGCCCAAACAGGGAAGATAACACCTTCCGGTGAGTTACCGATACGTTTGGTCATTTGGCCTGACATCCATAGATAAGCTTCTGTAAAGGAATCGTCACAAAGATGTGCTTCATTTGCTCTCAGCACTCCACTTTTTCTCATCTTTTCATATGCACTCTTATGTTGTATTGTCCATAAAATCATAATTCTCTCCACAACTTCATATTTTTTTGTTGCACTAATATAATAATGGTTCTGTTACCTAAAGACCATTTCTATCGCTCTTTTATATGTCATTCCATAATCTTCTATAAAAATATCGATATTCTCTCCAGTAGCAAGTTTTATAACATTTATTCCACCTAAAATATCAAAGTCTCCTTTTAATAAATCATCCTCTTCTAAATCCACAGTATCTAATATTTCGAACCAACCAAAATCCCCATCTTCCTTTTCAAAAACGGCCCATCCCCTTTTGTAATTGACTTTTCTCACGCATGCTTTCATAAAATTTCTCTTTCTAAAATTTTAATTTTTATGTTTTTATAATATAGTGACGAGACATGACTCCCACTTTACAATCACCCATGCATGATTACAGGTTACACCGTCTTTCCACTGTTATTACTTTGCCTATATGCTTAAATATACTAACATAGTCAACGGATAAGTAAAGGTTATATTATTTCTTTACAACTTCTTTATTATCCATTTTCTTTGCATTACATTGTGCATTATGCCTACTTAGTAGAATATTCATCCTTGTTCGTCTGAAATCAGCTAAGCTGGATTCATTCAACATTGAAGCAAATAATTCTTCAACTAAATCGGGGTCAACTAAGTCTAATAGACTAACCATGTCATCATATATTTGGGGATATGAAAGATATTTATCAAATGCATCCAAGAAACAATCTGCAACTTTCGTTAATTTTCTTAAATCAATAATCAAATATGTAGTTCCCATAGAGATTGAGTTCAATGTTCTTCCATCGAATTTAATTCTTTCCAAAAACTTATAATAGCCATTTGTTTCATTTTCAACTCTCTTTTTATAAATATCATTTATTAAAATTTCCAATTCATTATTCTCAAATTTTGTATCCACACCACAATATATGGAATAATCTTTTAAAAATTCTTGATAACTGCATGGTTTACCCCAATGCTCACTACATATCTTAATTAATTTTAAAACTTTATTTGTTTCTACATTAAATTTCTGTAATGCATCTATTGCCAAATATAAATATTTTATATCATAAGAAGAAGAGTAAGCATCTAAATTATCAAACCATTCATTGATTGATTTATATGTCCACTCTGACACATAAGGAAGATTATACAGATTCTTAACAGCCATTTTACTCTTATATATCTGCGAATATTTTTTCTTATCAAATCTGGTCTGATTAATAAATTCAATTCTTCTATTTCTTGTATATTCAATAAAATCATCATATCCTAACACTGAAATCAAATTTTTAATTTTCGCCATTTTATCTTGATTATTAAAAAAATAAACCGTGGTTTTTACATTATTATTTAATACTAAAGCCTTTATTACATCTTGGTCTGTAATATCCATTGAATGACCAAAGAAATATACACAGTGTTCTTGCTCCGGTTTTTTTTGTATTTCATCTACCCATTTTACATATTTATTTCCTGTTCCCTTTAGTACTCTCTGATAGTATTTCTTAAATGGTGCAAATGTTGCCAGCATCTCTTCCTTTATTTTTTCTTTTGATTCATCATATCCTAATACTAAATTACTATAATCTCTATTTCTTTGCAAACCTGCTTTTCCATGAATATAATCACATTCAATATTTGGTGTTACGTTATATAAATTTAGATAAGTAAATGAGTAATTAAAACTTATCACCTTATCAATATCCAAAGAAATAATATCCGGTGAAATTTCTTCGCATTCTTGATTATTAATAAACTCATTTATATATATGTCCAACGAATTTATAACATGTTTTAAGTCTTCTTCCAAAACATTAATTAATTTAGCAAAACTATCTATTTCATCTTTATTTTTTAAATATTTTAAGTAAACACTAAATTCTTTATTTACATCTATTTTTTCATCAAGTTTTCTAATCTTACCGTCATTATAAATCACATCTTCTATATTCTTACAAACTTCTTTTATATCCCGTTCAAAATCAATCCATGTGCCTTCTGGCTTGTCTTTAAAATATTTAAACCAAAAATTATGTCTCCAGTATGTGTGAAATGTTCTCAACTCATCCATTTCATGATTTCTTGTCTTAACAATTTTATTTAATTCTTCACAGAGACACTGAGGTATTTTTGATTTATCATATGCCTCCCATCTTTTTACTCTTAAAGTTTTATCATATTCAATTAAATCATCTGTTATTTCAACAGACGCTAAAAAATTTTTATATGAAGTTTTTAATCCATGTGCTAAATCAAATCCATTTCCTAATACCAAAATATTCATAGTCTCTTTCTCCTTTGAAGTTTCTATTTTGCATGTGATGCTCATATAACATCCAAATTATAACATATAGTTCATTAATTCACATCCTTATATTACATTTTTAAACATAATATACCTCTTCATTTATTTGCAGCGTGCACTTAATAGTTTTTTATTATGAACTATTATTAAAATTCGAAGAATTTTCTATTTTTATCATGTGAATGATAAAACGAAGCTGACAAGGTCCCCTTGTCTGGTGCTTGCTAAGAAAAAAAAAGTATTTTTTTGAATTAAATTGCAATTAATTCGAATTTAATTTCCGATATTTTTTGATATTCTGATTCGGCTTTCCAAGTGATTTTGCTGTTTTCTGCTTCATCAATTCTACCCATCTATTAATCTCATGATATAAAATTCAGGAAATCATATCACAAAAGATTCCAAAATAGCTGAATCAAGTCGTTTGTAGATAAAGGATGCAGTTTCTATATATTTCTGCCCCTTTATCAGCATAATCCTCTAAAATACAGCTCTTTATTTAAAAAGTATCAGTTAAGGCGGTACTTTAAAAAAGGTAGCAATATAGCTGGTATTGCTTTTTAATAAAAGTACCACCGTAGATGAGTATGTTTACAGAAAGAAAGTACCACCGTAGATGGTATCATTTCAAAAAAGTAGCACAGTAGCTGGTACCTCTTCTAGCAATAAAGTACCACTATAGCTGATACCATCTGCATTAATAAATATCATTGTAGGTGGTACCTTTTTTGGAATGTACCAGCTCTTTAATACCATTCTATCAATCTAATTATTATGATTGCTTACTAAACGGATTCCATATAAGCAAAAAACCTACCAACCAAATACTAATAGTTGTTAGGTCTTGATATTTCGCTGCTTTTATAATTTCCCGATATTTAAATTGCATCCATATTGATTTCATGAATAATCTCCATTTGCCTGATTGATAACCAACACCATAAGAAGTCGAATAAGTTCCATTCTTATTTTTAATTACATACCAATAATCCAAATGCGTTACTGTTGATTTTTCATATCGAATTGCAAACGTTATTTTATAAACTATTTCATCTGTGTCAGATTCAATTTACAATTCTTTTGTATGGATTTGTAAACTATGACGCAAATATAGAAAATGGATTACTTTGACTCTTCAATGTATCCCAATCAAAATCATATTTTTCGCTATCATTCCAAGTTGTCGATACTATACTAAATATTAATTCTCCATAATATATAGCTCAATAAGCATCATCTTCGACCATACTTATTTGTTGGTAACACTTCCTTTCCCTATATATTCTTTAGCTTAAATAAATCATACTTGGGTTTTTGCATAACATTAATCTTACCATTCCTGATATCCATACCTCTCATAAAATCATCAAATGAGTCATAAGGCAAACCACCCTTAAGCATTTCCCCAAAATCTCCTATTTCACCTGTAACCATCTTTTCATATTCTTTTTTTGAGAAATTAGTCCATTCACCCCATAACCTTGGGCTTAATACAATATTTTCACTATATTCAGGGATTACATTGTTTAAAAAAACTTTCAATTCATCCTCATTTAAATTTTCTATCTGCTCAAAATAACTCTTTAAGTTACTATAATCTTCTTTTAAACAACTAATGATAAAATATGTTTTACCTACAACTGGTATAACTGTAATAAACACAGCCTTTAATCTTTCAGGATTTGTAGAATATATATCATTTAATTGCTTACCTATTAAATCTTCTGCTGGACAAAAAGTGGTTGTTACTGCAAAGTCATATTGATTATCAAATTCATACACATAATTTTCCATTATATCATAATTATCATTATTTATTCCATTATTAAAAATGTCCATAGTTTGATTAACGTCATCAAGTGCCAATTTTCTTAATTTATATGACATTACAAACTCATCTTCTAGGAAAAGACTTGGGTTATCCTTAAAACAGTTTTGGATTGCCTTTATTTCTCTTTGCTTTTTATGGTATTCTTGAGCACATGCCCTATAGGCAAACAAACAGTTTTGTTTTACATTATTTTCATAAGGTTTTAATTCTATTTCTTGAAATACTACTGAATCATGATATTCACAAAATCCATAAAATGTGGTTGCATCATTTTTGCTTACCCTTTTAGTGGAATACCCATCTCTTACTTTATTAAGCAAGTCATTAGCCATTACATGGTCTTTTTCTGCTATTAATGATAAAACACCATTATTCTGCAATGAGTGGGCATTTTTGATAGGCATCTTACATTTTTCTTTGTCAGGATGCATACAGATTTTAAAGTCAGTTGCTTTAAGCATTTGTTGCAACATATGATTAATTCTATTTGGATTACTCAAGATATCTTCTCCAAGTGGTTGTGCCTTGCTAGATATAGCTTTTCCTTTACAGCATGATTTAAATGTTTTACTACTACCACAGTAACATTCTTCTGTATTTCCTATTAACATTATCTTATTCTCCCTATACATAATTAAATCCTCTATAATATCCCATAATTATACATGCTTTTATATTTGCTATCAATACAATTGCAAACATTTGCATATAAAAAGCAGATAGTTTAGTCCTACCTGCCCTCACTTACCATATGTTCTACAGTTTGCATACAATTAGGTATCTCATTAAAGCTATAGCCTATCACACCCAATATTATTTACCATGACATTCCCTATTTCATTAAATAATAGCATCCTCAGGAGCATTTTCAAAGTCTAGCAGTTCCTCCCATGTCTTTCCCTTTTATAAACTTTTAATTGGACGCAACACCTATCACTCATACTTCCTCGATATTTCCGTATACATCACGCTCAAATCAAGACCATCCTCATAATCTTCTAAAAACTCATACACCCGTAATGGCTCCCATTTTTCATCCTCGATTTTAATTCCAAAAAGTAGGTCTTTCGGTTTCTTTTTAATACGAACAACAAGACCTGCTTTTCCTAACTTAATCGCGTAGGCCATGTAAATAAAAAACTCGTTTTTTAACATCTCGGTATTCTTCGCATCATTCTTATAATAATTAAAAATAACGGGGCCGCCTAGCGTTGATAAAGTCACAGTTATATCTTCTTTGATTTGAGAAAAAATCGTATCAGTCAAAGTCATCGCCTCGTACCGTTGTTCCAGACTAATATCCTCAATTTCTTCTAAAATCCGTTTCCGTTCTTCCTCTTCAAACAGCTTATAATAGATATTTAGGATATACGCATCTTCTTCCCCAAAATACTTAATTCTTTCATCCCTACTACTTTCCTCTAACCCATTCGATAAGAAATAGTCACCGAAATCCTCAATTTCCTTACGTTTGCGCTCCGTCTGACCAAAGACAAAAGCATTCATATGTGCAAGCACTTGCACTACATTTTTTTCATCCTTTTCCGTCAGCGTGTGTCTTATAAAATAATCAAGCAAGGTTTCTCCTGCCAATAATTCTAAATCTTTCTTAGTTCTCCTTTGCAATCAGATATATCTCCTTTCCATAATGTGAGTTGAAATTACCGCTATTATCGCATGATAATAAAGTAATTGACCAACAATAAAGCAACATAGGTCATTGCAATTAGTGGAACTGCATGCTTTATTTGATGATGCCTTATCACTCTGTCAACCGATGCATTCCATTGTTCATCCGAAAGTCCATTACTTGGAAGCTCTTTTATCTCCCTTGATATCATAAATACCCTACGAATCATAATTGCTCCAACGATTATTCCCGTTCCAAATAATGCATGGGTAATCGCTGTAATCATGGCAGAGCTAATACCACTGCTTAAGTATATAGCGTAAATGTATTTCATAATGGCTTACTCCTCCCTTCTATGCAATCGGATTTCTTTCAATTAATCCTTCGGATATAGCACTATTCACGAGACAATTAAAATCAAACTTCTTCATTTCCAAGTTCTGATTTACCATATCTGTAATCATCAGCAGTGTAAGCTCACCAACAATATCTGAATTAAACTTACCCATCTTCATTTTCAGGTCAGCTCCTGGTTTTGTTACCCACAGTGTTACTTCGTTCAAATTCTCTGGTTCATTTATTGCCTCCACTCTGTAACCTTCAATATCCATAACCGAAACAAATTCCATTTTATTATCCATAATGTACCCCTTTCTGGCCATTCGACCAATATAAATTTTTATAATATTGCTTTTAATAAAATTTTCCCTAAAATTAAAAAAATCGACTCAGATTAATTCCTGAATCGTCTTCCAAATTACAATAATAAATTACTATTTTCCACTATTTACTTTAATTACTGGGCTCCAACGCCCGGAACCCAGCTTTGAAAAGGAGATTTAAAAACAAACAACTAAACAAACAAATGAGGAGTGTAAGGTGAGACACCGCTATCTCTTCCTTACAACAATAGTATAGCATAGTGGTATACTATTTTCAACCATTTATATACCTTTTTCATATTTATTTTTGTATACATAAAACGTTCGTTTGGAAATACCCATTCTTTCTTGGGCTTCCTTAACAGATAATTCCCCTTGCAGTATCGACTGATATACCGAAGTAAATTCCTCCATCGTGAGTTTCTGATTCCGTCCGTATGACTTCCATTTTTCTTCATCTTTTTTCATTTCATTTATCTTCCGTTGCTGATTAATAACACGCTTTTGATAATCCTTATATGCCAATGTCTTGTATAGAGCTGTCATTATCTTTGTGATATTGGGTCTAAGTGCTAAAGTATCAGGGATATCTCCTACAATAATACGAATATCCTTTTCGCTGATAAGGTCAAGTGCATCCATAATATCCTGCTTCGTTTCACCAAGGTTTTGTAGCGAAGAAACATAAATCGCCCCTTTATCGATATCAGGTATATCCTCAATTTCTTTTACTGATTGGAATTCTATATCATTTCCAAAGGAATTCATTAGTTTTTCCCTTGGAATATCGCTCTTTGCTACTTCATCATTCTCCAATATATATATAATCATCAATACCACTTCCTTCTATATAATAATATCATCTGCATTAAGTCTATCAAAAAGTTTACTAATTGCAAGCAAATATTTACTCAGCTATTTATTTTTCAACCTATAATTGTTTGTATTTTGCATCTTTTTAAAAAATCGGATAAAAAGAATATTTAATGTTCTGCTTATTCTAAAATCGGTATTCTAACTTTTCAGATTCTATCTCCCAATCAAACAAAGGAATACCTTTTGGATTTTTTATATGCTTTTTAATATCATATCCTGGAAGCTTGATACAATCATTAGCAATATGTCTTGCATTATCAATTGGATTTACTGTTTCAATATTTCTGACATGCTTTTTAGCATCAGCTGCAATCTTTTTTAAATCCATCATTATTCTATTTATATAAGGTATATAAATCTCTCTTTCTTGTTTATTTAATGATTCTATATTAATTACCTCTTTCAATGACAAGAAGATATCTTTGGCTATTTTCTTATTTCCAATACTATCTGATATATACTGCCATATAAGCACATCAGGTCCTTGGAATTTCTCTTTATCTTCAAAATTGTAATCATCAACCCAATTGTCATTTAAGTCAAATGCTTTTCGTATCATATTTTCCATTTTTGTAGTAAGTGGCATGGCACCTGATTCAAGTTTTTTAACGGTCGATATATTAATATCAACAATCATTGCAAAGACCTTCTGTGTTAGTCCTTTATACTTTCTCAGTTCTTTAATCACATTTTGCTTATATGGTTTTACTTGACTTTCAATTTCATTATTATTCATATCAAAACACACCCTCTTTTTTAAAAAATCATATAACTAAATTTTTATTCCACCTAAAAAGTATACAATAACTCCAATCCATTGACCATCCCTTTCTGCATGTGCTATCCTAAACTTACAAGCAAGGCAAACGTAAAATTTTCCAGCAAGAAGCAACACCTCAAGCCAGAAGTTAATTACAAATGAATTGCTGATTAAAATATAAAGGAGTGATGCGCGACCGAAGAAATCTATGCAATATCGATTCTTCTGACTACTGGCAAATATCATTCACCAGAATTCTCAGGATTCTTTAACCGCCAGTATGCATTCCCATAATTTTCTTAAAAAAGGATATTGTCGACCATATGTTCTATTTGCGACTATGCTGCAAATGGCTTATTAAGTGCACCCTTTTTTAAGAAAAAGCACATTGACAACAGCACATCGAATGTAACCAACAACATTAGTCAGTATTATGCTGGCGCCCATAGAAAAGGAGGATTCTACAATGAAAGTTAAATATGTAACTGAAAAAGAAACAGACATAACTGAAGATGCTGAGTTTAGAATGTACTTTCTTAATAATTTAGCTTCATCACTTACCAAATCATCATTTATGGATGAATCTATACCATACGCTTCAATTGAAGAAATTCGTAATGCTGATAAGCTTGATGACTGGCATAAGATGCTCTACTGTACGCTGTATTATGAAGGAGCAATTAAACATCTTGCAAAGGTCTTTTCCATATTGAATGCCGTTACCAATGATTATTATATTATGTCACCAATTCCAGATACGGCAGATGACAAAATGAATTTTATGATGGATTTGGAATCGCACTATCACTTTACTGATTTGCCAACTACAATCAACCTAGTTCCAGCAACAATTATTAGGAAACAGAAAAACAGGGAAGAAAAATTAGAAGAGGATGATTTTAAACCCAAAACTCATCGCAGTGATGGCATACAGATTATAAAGACAGATTTCACAGACTATTATTAATTTTTCCATGCCAATTTATAAAACAACCAAACTACCAATACAATTTTAAAAGGAGAATTCTACAATGAAAGTTAAATACGTAACCGAAAAAGAAATGAAAATCAAAGAGAATAAGAAATTTAGAGATGCCTTTATTAAAGCATTATCAGAGACTTTTGCCGTAACCTTGCCTACAAATCTACCAGAACCAGGAACTTATGAATTCGAAGAAGGCGATGAAGAATTTGATGAGGAGCTTTACGAAGAGAACTGTGCTCAACACTTTGCATGCTTCGAGGCGGTAATAAAGAATATGGAAATCGCGGCCACCGTTGTAACTGAAGTGAGCCAAAATTACTATATTATCCCGGCTATACCTGATATTGCAAATGACAAACTCCAATTCATAGTTGACCTAGAGGAACGCTACTACTTCTTTGACATACCAGCTTTAATTGCTGATTCAGGTGCAAGTATCATTAAGAGGACGAAGGTCAAAGAAATTGCGTAAACAGATAATTTCTTTCAACAAAACTGTTAATTTTGAAAAAAATCTATGCATATTAAATTGAGCATGTTGTTTCGAAAAAACAACAGCTCAAGAATTAACATCCACACTGATTGTTAATTTTAAAAACAAAACAAGAGGAGGTCTTGCCTATGATTGCATGAATCCTAAATCCAATCAATGTAAAAATAATAAAATAATATTTTAAGGAGGATTCACATTATGAATGAATCGAAAATTATCAACGAAAACAATAGTAGTACACTGAGCAGGCTACAGAACCTGCCTGGATTAAACATATTACCTTCCGATTGCTATGGCGATGACATTGATTGTAAGCTAGAAATGCTGGCCTTTGCCTTCAATGACATATATCTTCGCACAAAGAAAGAACTTAAAGGAATTTTCTCATTGAATGAAGCGATGGGAATCTCACAGTCTTATTGTGGAACGCTCATTTCTCAATGTAATAAGGACTCTCTGTTAACGAATGTAAAATCCAGTATTTATTACGATGAAATCGATAAACTCTTTAGCTTTGATGGGGCAATTCTAATGGATAAATTAACAAGACTTACCGAATTCCAATGCTTGACTGTAATAGGTATGGTAAATGAATTCAGAATGGCCAGTAATGGTATTATGGTTCCTAATGAAGTGGTAAATAAAATATTCATGATTGAATAATACATAAACCTGTAAAAGATATATCTTGGGAAGCCCTTGCAGATGTAAGGATAAAAATTAAAGACTTTGATATTGTGTAAATTTATCAATGCTATGATTGTTAGGATAGCGGAATACAGTTATTCTGATATGTCCAACACAAAAAATCCATATCACACGGAGGAAAATTTAAATGAAAAAAGTACAATATACTACGCATTCTTATTTATACAAAAGAATTAACAATGAGGACTGGTATGTAGATATAGTCCTGAAATCAGACTGCTACGAAATTTGGTTATACGCGAAAACCTATTCTCATAAAATGTTTGTTCTGGGCTTCCCTACAAATTCAGGTATTAGCTTAGCTGGAATGGAAGCTGCTGTAGAAGATATCCTGGAAGATGGTTCCTATCAAACTCAATATAAAATGGAGATTGAAGTTCTGGAATCTTAAAACTAATATCATTATAAGATTAACTGCATTAATATTTCACATATTTTTTATCGACTGCTAAATGAAAAAATCATAAAATATAACTAACAATATTTAACTAACAAAGGAGGATTTATACATGGAAAAAATCAGAATTAAAGCAACCGGAAAGGTTTACGAATTAGGAAATAAAAAACAGGCTGTGGAAGCTCGTTGTTCTTCTTTGAGCGGATATGTTGCTACAAATAGCGATTACGAGGCTGCTGAAGAAGTTATAGAAAAATATCGTGAATCTGACAATGATAGGATATTCGCAGAAAATGACTGGGTTTGGACATATAATTTTAAGGATGAATTCGACCAAGCTGAAGAAAACATGGAAGAGAGATATGGAGATTTAGCAGAACATGCTCAGGACTTAATCAACAAGTACGATGAAAGCGCTCTGATGACTGGACTAGATGGCTGCTTCTATTGCGTGGATACAGATGAACTTTATGAGGATTCATTAGATGAGGAAGCTCTTGGTGACTTTGCAGATGAAGACGATAATTTATTCTATTATGTCATTCCAGAAATCAAGTTCTATCTTCCTGAACAAGTAGAAGTATTTAGCGAATAAGAATCTTTGGCTGCTTCCAAAATACAAAACAATGCATAATTCACTGAAAACAGGGTTAGCTTAACACTAACCCTGTTATTTTTTGAACCTCAGTATTATTTGGCAAAATCTTTATGTCGCAGAATTACTAGCTTCATCCCACAAATTATTTTTCCACTCTCCTAACCAAGAAATCTCTTGAATTTGGTTTTGGAACAGGCTTATTATTCTTTATGCCTGTCAGCGAAAAATCATCCTCATCATCATCTTCAAAGATAGAGCTATTGAGTTTCTGAAAATTGCTGGCAAGTTGTTTTTTCCCGGTCTTAATCTTATTTCTGATTTCCGTAATTCTTCCTACTGGCATACTCATTCCAACCAGTATACATAAAGTACTGGTAGAACCATATCCGAGGAAGGAATCATAAACTGTGTATCCTTTGATGATATCGTTAACATCCACTCCCTTTTTTGCAAGTGAAAGTGCGATGTAAGTAATAGCAACATCCTTTTCAATAGGAGCAAATATCTTATTATCATTGAAGGAGCTGATAATATTTGCAGCATTTGTTTTATCCTTGGAAATTTTATGAATCGTACAAACTCCCTTAGCACTCAAGCAAGTTTTTAATTCGCTCTTATCAATATTGCCATCTTTGCTTTGATTTGACATCTTCAGTAGAGCATCTAGACAGTGATAAAAGTCTGAGTTAATAGCAAATTTATTCACCTTTTTCTTGTTATCAAGCAAAAACATTGCTCCCACATTCAAGGATTCCAAGTCCTTTAACGCTTCATACACATTCGAACACGCTACTAGGCTTTCTGCTTCTTCATTCGGTAGAACTAAGACGGGGCAGATAATTCGGTTATCACTTTTCTCATTCGTTGCAAGATATTCTGAGATGATACGAACCAAAGCATTTCCAGAGCCACCACCAAGAGCACCCACTACAAAGACAATCTGCTCCGTTATTATCGAATCCACTTCTCGAATGATGTTATCATAATCATCTGCTACCAACTTCATCGCTTTGTTAATATCTTTACTGGCTCCCTCTGCATTTGCAATCTGATATTTCCGTTTTGCATTTTTAAGAGACCTTAAATCCTCTTCGGATGTATTAATAAATAGGCTATTGTATTCATCCGCAAACAAAGAAACGATGTTACCACCTGCTTGTCCACACCCTATAAAAGCAGCTTCCTTTACTAAACTCATATTATTTTTCCCCCTTCTATCAGTTGAATGCCATCTGTCGTAATATAGTAAGTCATCGCTTTATCTACCTTACCTGATACATTGACCAGGTTATGCTCTTTTAAATGCAAAAGAAACTTCCTTGTTGTAGTCCTTTTTAAGCATCCTCCTGAAGCATCCATAATCTCTGTAATCGTCATAGCTTTTATCGCATCATCCGCTGATGAGCGAAGCAAGATGCTTAATATTACATAATCCATTCTATTAAAGTTGTTTGACACCTCGTTCAATACACGCACTCCTTCCTGAATAAATCGTCAACGGTCGCTAAGTGATGCGAACAGTCGCCATCAGTCGCCATCTGTTGCCAAGTGTCTGCAACTGTCGCGCTCGATAGTAAAATGTAAAGAGTAGACCTCATTTCAAAATCTACTCTCTCATTTTTTACCGTAACATAATAATTGTCCTATTCCGGGTTATCTGCTCAACCAGCTTGTTAGCTGCATATTCATATTGTCTGTTCAAGGCACTGTCAGGATAAATCTCCACAGTGCAACTATGTATATGCATAATCGCTTTCAAGGCACTTAGTGCTCTTGGATTTGCAACATTTTCATTTATCAATTCTTTCTTCGCTGTTTCAAAAATTTTCATTACTTCTGGCATTTTCGTAAGAGATATTGACCGAACGTTGTATTTAGTAATACGAGCAATGATTTTAGTATCACCATCATATAGGGCTGTCAATTGTTTTCCTTCCAGATTGACAGTACAATCAATTTCGTGGCTATTTCCTGCTGTTTCAGTAAATTTCTCCTGTAACGAGGATAGGAAACGGGGTATTACATCAGCCTCCTGCAATGTCTGTATTGTCGTGTAATGCATTTCTAATGTTTTCTTTGTCATATGGCGTTTTCCTTTCATTTGTTTGTTATTTAAAACGAGCTGGGGATATTCTGTTTGTTAAACAATTCTCCGTTCAACTCGTTTGATAATAACAATATGAAAGAAATAGAGGACTGATATTTTAAATTTCATATGAAAGGGTAACATCTATTATTTAAACCAATAACTTTACAGTTTATCAAAAGCATTATTCATGCCCATAATCTGTTCATAAACTGCAATCAGCTCGTTATCAGCAATTAGCACAAAATCAGGATAGGCTCTAGTATAGTCACTCCTTCTCATATTTGTTATGTCCCTTAAATGCTTGTAATTCAAAGCAACACCATTCTTAATCATATATTGAATAGCCCATACAATTTCATGAGCCCAATATGATTCTTTGCTTTCTGTATTTTCTAAAATCATTTTTGTGCAGCGAGGTAATAATTCCAGTCGTCTATCCGGTAACCCTAGTATCTTCGCAACTGCGTATTTTGTTACCTGACGAGGTTTTACTTTCTCTGTACCCTTTAAATCTTTTATTGCACTCTCAACTAGTGGTAGCGTATCGATATCGATATTGTCCCATTCAGCCTTATTAAATTGTATGGATGTTCTTAATGGCCAATGATTATCAGTCCATTCCTTATCATTTTGTCTCAACCACATTAAACGTTTCCTGTAATGCTCCATAGCACATAGTTGAGTAAAGCTTCTACCTGGATTATCTCGTATAACATTAAGCCAGTACATTCGTTCATTATCTATTTTTTCATTGAACTTTGACGTATTACTACCCTCCATATTCTTCTGATAGGCACTGCGAATATTTAATTGCTTACATGTTAGCTGTATCGTTCGAGTTGATACCCCAGTCTCTTTTGCAACCTTTCGGATGCTATCTCCGTTAGTAATTCTAGCTTCCACTATACGATTAAATAACTGACTTTGATTATTGAAAGGCAAAATTGGATTTACTAATTCTTCGGCTGTTATACTTAAGAAGAATGCAATTTGAAATATCTCAATTGGATTACGCCTGTATCCTTTCAATATTTTTTCTAGCTTCCAAGAGCTAATTTGCTCACTTCCTGTTAATTCAGAATAGAATGATTGGATATCCTCAATAAATTGAGTTACCCTCCTTTGTTCACCACGAACTGAAACATATTTCATTTCTTCCATTCGTGACAGAAGTAATTCACCCACATATACATCATTGTTCATATCGACTGGCATATTAATGCAATTATTTATATATTCAGCCAGGCGTCGCTCAATTTCACTACCCATGAAGTGCTCCTGTATCAATGAATGTTCCTCCGCATTATACAGAGTCGGTGTTTGCTTCCCTCTTCGTGATACGGTACTATTATGTAGCCTGCACCCATGAATTGCACATACAAAAATACCATCAATTTGATGACATCGATGCCAATATGTCTCACCATAACGTTTTCTGTCTTCACTAGAACATATAGGACAATAACGTAAGTATGCTTTAGTTCCTGATTGTTGCTTCGGTATTCCTAATGCCTCAGAATATCCACCTTTCATGTCAAACACCATTTGATATGCTCTCTGCCTTCTACTAACATCTAAAAATCTACAGTAATATGGTAGCATGGTGTGTTCCATGATAATTGACTCCCAATCACTATTACGGCATAATATTGCTTGCGTTTCTGGGCTAATCCGTGTGACAAATTCCATATTGGGTTGACCCCTGAAATCCTCGAATAAAATTTCAGCAACTGACCTATATGTTAAATAACCACTATGAGCATAAAATCTTGCGAAAAGACTGTATAATAATTCATCAGGGTAAAGGCATGGCATATGTACAATATTCATATATGTACCTCAATAATATATCCAGCCTCTTTTAATTCATTAACCACGTTTAAAGCTTTCCTTCTCGCATTCATGACAATTTCATTAACATTAACTCCATTATCTGCATAGCCAACACTCCTATTTAGTAACACAGTATCTTTCACAGCAATCTTATTTGTACTACGCTTATTTTTATCATTAGGAACTATATACCTTTCAATCATTTGCATTCTATTTTTATAGGCCTCGTTCAATAATCCAATATCTAACCTCTCATTTGATTGTCTTAAAATGGCCAATTCTTGTGCATCATGAAAAATTGAAACCACTAATGATATAATTCCTGCACTATGCTCATATAGCCATCGGATGACTCCATCAGTAATTGGCGTATAATTTTTCAAATACTGATATTGAAATAATGTAGTACAGAAATCGTAAAAATATTTTCCATACAATTGCCGTTCATAAGTCAAACCTAAAGACCTTCTTGCAAGTCTAAAATCACTTTCAAATAATACTTTCGACTGATTGGTACCAACCATGCAAATTGCAATGCCCGAATTGTTTATCAACTGCGTGAGCATTGCCATCATCTTATGACCACCTTTGTGCTCAGCTAAATTTTGAATTTCATCAATAATCAATAATCCGATATGATTAACCGCAACTTGACTTACTGAGCCAATCAGCATATCTGTTGTTGCTCTGGCACGTACAGCCTGTTCATAATAGTTACTTCCAATAATGGTATCTGTCTGCCTAAGTATTTCAATTAACATTCCTTTAACAGAACAGTCATGAGGACACTGACACAGTAAAAATGGAATAATTCGCGTGTGCGGTATCTCTGTATGAATTACATTACTTCCACCTGCAAAACCTATTGCTCTCATAATAGCACTGCTTTTCCCAATTCCAGATTCTCCAATTATTGTAAATGAATCGCCACCTCCGATAATTCCAACAAACGGTGCTCCGTTGATTGCTTTGTAATTAGCATTTAACTGAGTGATTGCATCGGTTGTTTGTTTCTTTTGCAACGACCTTATCATGGTAAGATATAACTTTCCGTATATTTCGATAGACATATCAGACGGAATATATATCTTATATATATCCGACAACGCCAACAAACGAACAGATGAATCTGCATTACGAATATTTTCATCATACACTGGTAAAAATGTCAACGCATCCTTTAATTCACTTTCCGATATCATTTTAGGAACTTGACTTAATATATCATTCTCCATGCTTAATCACCTCTCCTGCTATATTTCGATGTTGCATACCTACTTCTTTTTTTCTATTATTTCGTATATCTTTTGTGTTTTTGTTTCCTGAATCAATGACATTTGAAGTTATTGCTTGAATATGAACTACTAGGTCTATTTCAGCTTGAAGATTATCTTCCTTTTCCATAGATACGAGTTTCTTTTGTTCTTCTTGTGCCTCCTGCACCATCGCAAGTCTCTTTCCATTGAATCTAGATTCAATTAAATCAAATCTTATGTACTGACTATCATTTGTAATAAGCCAGATATTGCTAACATCATCCGGATTATAAGCTACGACTGAATCTGCTCCAGTTAAATATTCTTCTGTGAATATCGAATTATAGTAACGAAGTTTATTTACATTTAGTCCAAAACGATTAAATCTACCTTTTGTCCGTGGCAATAATGTCAGAACCAATTTCTTTTCACTGGCATCTATTAAATTGACTCCTGGTAATGTTATTCCCCAGTTCCATATAGTATTAGAATGTGGTCTAACTTTATTTTTTAACATCATTTCGTCATATGGAAAATCTTTTATGATGCGTTTACTGTTATAAAGAATTATACAGCGTAATACGATTATTTCGAATTCACGCAAGTTCAAGCAAGCGCTCTTCCTGTAATCTTTTACTCCACGTTCCTGGAAATCTGGTTCAATAATTCCCTTCCCCTTTAAATGTGGTTTATAGTAGTCTTGAATCATTTTAAAGAATCGTTCCACTGGACCTTTAAGCTCTGGTCGATAAGCAGGTAATGATGTGATTGTTACACCCAACTCAGATAGTTGAGCAAATGTATCTGTACAGTATTCTTTTCCCATATCTGTTACAAATCGCCCCATCAATTGTTTTGAAGGCCATTCATTCTCTGAAATATGAATACCAAATTCTTTGCAATACGTAGTTTTATCTTTGATAACATTGAGCATAAGCTCACGAAGACTATAGACTCCCCCCTCCCAAGTCAATGTGTAACCACAACACAAACCAGAATACGCATCCACACACGCCGTCAAAATAGGCCTTCCTACAACATTTCCGGCATCATCCACCAAATAAATATCACAAACTGTACTATCGAGCATCCCTACCCCTGGAGCTGATGCGAATGACTGAACAGAATCTCCAATACAAGGACGTTTATCTCTCTGATACTTTTTAAGACCATACCTACTAATAATATAATTCTGTTGTTTTTTTGTCTTGCGATAAAAGTACCTAAACTGATGAAAAGAAGGATAAGAAAGGTTTAACTTCCCCTCATTATCACAGTACTTAGCATGAAGCATCATTTTATATGCTCCAGATAGACTGTTCTTATTCATTGAATAGAAGAACTTGTTTAATGCCCATCGCATATTCTTCTCATCCAAAGTTAGCTCCTTGTTATCAATTTTCTTAATATTAGGTGCCAATGCTTTTTTGTCTTGTGCCACAAGATACATCCATAAATAGCTCCGAATAGTCTGCTTACTGATTCCATATTGAACAGATGCATCTGCGATTGCATCGCATCGGAGTTTTTCATCTACCATTACTGGAAGAATATCAGCAATCATCGTATATCTTCGATGCATTATAGAAGTTGCAGATTCTTCTGTTACATCATTTATTTCAGCGAGCTCATACTGCTGATATTCTAAAATAACTTCATTGCTAATCCAATACGGCATTCTCTTTTTATTACACTCCACCACAAATGATTCATTTTCTCTTACCTCTAATATCCTAAGTACAATTCCATTCTCATCTGTAATCACATCATTCTTTTGAATCTGCATCAATCACTATCCCCCAATCCGTAATACCTCTTTTCGCCCAATATACCCTTGATGCCTCTAATAACTTTGCTGTTCTGGGTAGGTCTAACTGCTTCCGATAAACACATTCCCTTACTAATAAATCTCCGTCTTTTTTCTTGCATACGAAATCTGACGTGTATTCCGCATCCTCCTTCAAGTCGTCCAGAATAACATTGCATCTGATTTCTGCAATGTCATGCTGCACTGAAAGATAATCCGCACATGCATATTGAACTGCATCGTATGTCTTCAAGATTTCATTACACTTTGGAATTTGTCTCTTTTCACATCGTCCTTTTTGCACTTTTTTTCTCAATTTTTCCCTCCGAATTTTTTCCGAAAAATCTCCCGAAAAATCTGACTTCCCCGAAAACATGATTAAGCTTATATTTTTCGGAAATAAGAATCCTTATTTTAAGCCACTTCCGAATAATTTGCTCCGAAAAATATCTCCCGAAAAACATCATTTTCAAATACTACTATGTCATCGGGTAACTCTCTTTCGCCTCGTAGGGGCAATTTCATTTATCCACCAACGAGGTCTATCTTCATTGCAGTTATCCACAATAATCTTCAA
>NZ_FRCP01000025.1 GCF_900142955.1 Anaerosporobacter mobilis DSM 15930
ACGGCTCTATAATAAATGTTGGGGTATACGATTTAGACTCGTAAACTCCAATATTTTATTTTATAATAAAAAAGACCTCCAAGTGCCAGTCTAGCCAACAATCACTCGGAGGTGCATATAAATGCTATCTAATTATATCAATAAATTACTAGATTTAAAAGATGTTAAAGTAAAAAAAATTACCCAAGCAGATCATTTTATTGAAATTCACATTGAAACAAAACCTACTTTACACACATGCCCCGCTTGTGGAAACGAGACAAAACGAATTCACGACTACCGTATGCAAAAAATAAAGGATTTACCTTTTCAGTTGAAGGATTGCTATCTTGTTTTAAGAAAACGCAGGTATATTTGTTCTTGTGGGAAACGCTTTTTTGAATCGTATTCATTCTTGTCCAGATACCAGCAAAGAACCAGAAGACTCACTATGAAAACTGTTGATTTACTTAGAAATACCGTTTCTATCAAAAAAGTTGCTGAAATCACAAATTTATCAATCAATACTGTGATTCGTATACTTGATACCATAGGCTATGATTGCCCCAAATTAGGTGATTCTATTTCAATTGATGAATTCAAAGGTAACGCTGAAACAGGTAAATATCAATGTATTCTTGTAAATCCTAAGAAACGAACTATCCTTGATATTCTTCCTGATCGTACGCAGCCTCACCTTTCAGAATACTTCAGAAAAATAAATCGTTCAGAACGTTATCGTGTAAAATATTTTGTATGTGATATGTGGCAACCTTATGTAGATATCGCGCATACATATTTTCCGAATGCTAAGGTTATTATTGATAAATATCATTTTATCAGACAGGTTACTTGGGCAATTGAGAATGTAAGAAAGAGATTACAGACATCAATGATTCCATCTCTACGTAAATACTACAAACGTAGCCATAAGTTGATTCTTGCTAGATATTATACATTAAAGGATGAAAGTAAAAAAGCATGTGACTTAATGCTTCAATACAGTGATGACTTACGTTTAGCTCATCGACTAAAAGAAGATTTTTATGACATTTGCCAATGCAATCAGTACAAAAAGCAAAGACTTGACTTTTGGGATTGGATTAAGATGGCTGAAAAGTGCGACATTCCTGAATTTGAAAAGTGTGCTGCTACTTATAGACATTGGTCCGAAGGAATACTAAATGCGTTTAAATATAGAATCACCAATGGACCTACGGAAGGTTTTAATAACAAAATCAAAGTAATAAAACGTACATCTTATGGAATACGCAATTTCAAAAGATTCCGTACTAGAATCTTGCATAGCAACTAACATAATTTAACAGACTGGCACTTGGCTTTTTTTGCATGCTCTGAAATAGATACTATAGAACAAAACATAAAAACAGCTCTCTATCCAGTATTGGTGCGGGTGCAACGCACCTCGCACCCCAACACTTGACAAAGAGCCATCTCAACTAAAAAAATCTGCCTTCAGCAAAATACCGAAAACAGATTCTATACGAAAGGATTGAAACCAATAACAAAACCGCTATTGGAATTATTCTGATAGAAGCAATAAAAACAATTGCCTCTGATTCAATCGATGCATATACTAATCCATAAATCGGTAACAGAAATATACCTGATATACTACAGGTATCTGAAAGCATTTCTGTTGTAACGAATTATCGATTAGTTATTCATCTTATCCCTCTTTTACTATATTCTTTTGTTGTAGCTTATTAGCTACAGTTTCTTTCTACATCATAACAAATAAGAACTTTCTTGTAAATACATAATTTAGTATTCCTTTTTTGCAATAAATAATACCGCCTTCTTTGATTATCAAATAACTTCAAGACATAGAACTAGTTAAAAGGAACAACTTTTACTATTTCAGTATTTTTTAAATCCTAACTTCACTGGTTCATACATCTTCCTAATCACCCGTACTACTTGATTCATATCTCCAGGTTCAATGAGCACATCATACTTGTTAGGTATAGTTCCAAAGGTAACAACCTTTTCAATCCCTAAATCTTGTTTTAGGTATTCTAACATATTGCTCTTACTTGCATTCTTGTTATAGATTTTGATGTACGCATAACCAGGATAATCATCGGAGTTATATTTCATAACTTTATACTGCTCCGTGTATCCCTTTTCTTCTAATACCTTATAGAATCGTTCCATTGTATCAATCTTATCAAGAATTATAAGATATACAACTTCTTCATCCTCAGGTAACTGTCTCTTAACATAGTTTCTAAAAGGAGAACGTCTCATCGTTGTTACAAGATTATTCTGAACTTCATCCTCCATATCCTGATAGTAGATTACAAGCATGTCATCAATTACTACATTTACAAAATAATTAAGCTCATTTTCTTCGAATAAATCAATCATCTCCTTGGCTTTATCATAGGAGATAACATATTTCTTCAGATACCTCTTTTGCTTAATATCGAACAATACCGCACCATCCATAGCTATTACAGGTAAATTCAGATGAATCCCTTGCATTGGTTCCATCATAGACGCTGGCGTACGCTTTGTTGATATGGTAAACTTGGCACCATCATCAAGTATACGATTTAATTCAAACTGACTGTACCCTGTCATGTTATCATTCTTGTTCAACAAAGTATCATCAAGTCCAGAAAGGAATAGGATATCTCTATTCTTTTTCTTTGGCAAATGAAATGCATTAACGCCTAAACCAATGATAATACCAATCATCGTATCTAAGAAACGATTCCAAACGAATAGATACGGATTCTGATCCGCTAAGTGATTCACTACAATACTTAAGAAAACAACGCATGAAAAGTAGGATGCCTGCTTCTTATTAATAATAACAGTTGTATAGATAACAACGATAATCATTAAAGTCACTACAATACTGTAAATCATCGAATGTTCTTCTGGTGATATATGGAACTTATTACTAACTAATATAACCACAAGTGCATAAAGAGCACCAATTATTGTACCAACTGTTCTTTGCTTTGCACTACTTAAACTGTTTTTCACATAATGTTGCATGCACCATAATGCTGCCAATTGTGAGTAGAATACAATTCCGTTTCCCTCCCGAAACATAGCAACCACGTAACATAATCCTACTGCTATTGCAGACTTAACAATTCTCATGCCTAATGGAGGAATCTCCAAGCTCTTGAAAGCTTTCATTCTGATACCAAACAAACCAAATAGCGATCTGTTAATTCCTTTCTCTGTAACTTATTACATTTTCTTTTGCCTATAAAACCACTTATATCTAAGATTTTTCTATTATAAATACTAATCGTTATTTTTACAAGATATCTATTAAGTTTTTACTGTGTTAAGTATTTTATAAGGTGTATTATTTTTTAGGTTCTGATATAAGCAAATGTTCATTAAATAAACACATTATCTTCACAGTTCAAATACATCTACCTTTTATAATCTAAGTATAATATTCCTTAATAAGTAAAATTTATTAAAATGAAAGGAGAATTTTATGAGGAAAATGTATTTACATAAAAAACTATTCGTGCTAGGTCTGTCAGCAACTCTAGTTTCAAGTACCTTTGTTGCTTGTAGTGGAAAATCCAATAACACAAATTCCATATCATCTGATACCATTGAGTCGACGGAAATATCGGAGGATACCAATGCATCGGAATCTGTATATGCTAAGGTTCAAAGTGTAGATGGCAATAGCATCACTGCAATAAAAGGTAATCTAAATACGGATGTAGGAGCTAATGCTACACCCCCTTCTGGTGATGCTTCTACTCCTCCCGAGAAGCCTGCTGATAATGGTACTGATAACAGTGGCAGCGCCCCTTCTGGTGATGCCTCCACTCCTCCCGAGAGGCCTACAGATAATGGCACCGATAGCAGTGGCAATGCTCCTTCTGGTGATGCCTCCACTCCTCCCGAGAAGCCTACTGATAATGGCACTGATAACAGTGGCAATGCTCCTTCTGGTATGCCTTCCAGAAATCCCGGTGGTGGAACAACTTTCGTAGAAGGAACGGATACCATTACCTTCACTGTTACTGATGATACTGCAATAACCGTTGACTTCCTACAAGGTAGCGAAGAAGGTTCCCTTGATAATATAACAGTTAATTCCGTTCTAGAATTAACTCTTGACGAGAATAACAATGCAACTTCGATTGTCGTTAAGAATCTTCAAAGTGGTGGTGGATTTGGTGGAAGTTCTACCGTAACAAACGGAACCTCTGCCAATACCATTGAATTAGATTCTGAAATCGCTGATGAGAAATATACTTCTACAGGAGATGATGAGAATGCACTTCGTGTTGATGGTGCAACCGTTCGTTTAGACGGAATAACAGTTGAAAAAACAGGCGGTAAATCTTCCAATACAGAAAATGGTGACTTCTATGGTCAAAATGCAGGTTTATTAGCTCTTAATGGTGCTACCGTTTCCATAGACAATGCCACGGTTAATACTACCGCTGTTAACGGGAACGGTGTGTTCAGTTACGGAGAAGGAACTACCGTTAATATCTCCAATTCAACCATTCGAACAACCAATAACAATTCCGGTGGTATTCAAACAACTGGTGGCGGTACCACGAATGCAACCAATCTTGATGTACAAACGGAAGGTAACTCTGCTGCTGCCATTCGAAGCGACCGTGGTGGCGGTAATGTTACTGTTACTGGTGGTTCTTATGTGACGAACGGAACCGGTAGCCCTGCTATCTACAGTACCGCCAATATTGGCGTTAGTGATGCCACTCTTAATGCTAACAATTCGGAAGCAGTTGTTGTTGAAGGAAAGAATTCCGTATCCTTAACAAACTGTAATCTAACTGGCAATATGACTGGTACCTATCAAGAAGGGGAGGAAAACATTCACTGCGTAATGATTTATCAGAGTATGTCTGGTGACGCTGCACTCGGTGATGCTTCGTTCACAATGAATGGTGGCAGCTTAACTTCTAAAAATGGTGACCTCTTCTACGTTACCAATACAAACTGTGATATTACTCTATCTGATGTTTCACTTACATTAGCTAATGATAATTTACTTACTGTTGCAGGTAATGATTCTAGCCGTGGTTGGGGTACTAAAGGTTCCAATGGTGGTACTGTGAATTTCGTTGCTGAATCACAAACAATGGAAGGCAATATAATCTGTGATTCCATCTCAACACTTAATATGACTATGAAAGATAGAACTAACTTCAAAGGTACTATAAACACCACTGGCGCTGCTGGTACAGTATCTGTAACTATAGATGCCGACTCTACATGGGCTCTTACTGGTGATAGTTATGTAACTTCCTTTAATGGTGACTTAACTAGTGTGAATACAAATGGTTATCACCTATATGTAAATGGTGAGCAAGTGGCATAATATAGTAACGTAATCCCCTATGAATCTTTCCAGATAGAAATTTGGAAAGATTCATAGGGGATTTTCTACGTTGTTTATGACCTTTTAACTCCCGAATCATTCTATTGCATTTATATACCACAAAATGGTATACTGTAAAAAATTTATATTTAATTTTAGTAAACTCAAACTTCGCACATAAAAAACTTCTCTTAGTGTAGATAATTTCCATATTCATAAGAAAAACTATCTCAACACGTCAGTACTTGATTTTGCAATGTGAAATCGTAGTACTGCTACGTATGAAGCTAAGCAAGAGCAGGCTTTTTGCCTATTATAGCAGTTCCCTACTCCTTGAAATCTTCAAGTACGAAGTTTGAGTTACTAAGTTTAAGTCGGAGGTTTCTATGCATTCAATTGATAAAATCAAATCTCTAGTGGGCGAAAACGTGACAAAGGAAGATTTAAGATATGTGGATTGTTATGTCTACGATAAAATCGGCATCTTCATACCAAGTATGGGACAATGCCAATATGCTATTAAGCCGGATCACACGCATCCTTCTTATATGTTTATCATATACTTTGATCCTACAACTTACGGCAGTGTGAATAGTGTGGATATAGAGATTCCGGATAATTATTACTTATCGATTGCTTTATCTCCACAAATTAAACACCAAGATACTGGTCCAGACCTTCTGCACTACTATTGTATCCTAATTGACAAACAATATTTTGAAAGCCAATATTTACTCTATGCATCCTCAGTTCCACAATTTAATTCTCTTCAATTTCCTTTGTGTCATGACATCCTAAAGACATTAAATATATTCGCTTTTGAATCGAACAAGGAGATGAAGAATAGTGATATTACACTTACTGCTCAAAGTACAATAATTACGCACTGGTTGATAAGAAGTATTTTACAAGAAAACTATGATCTTCGATCGATTTCATCGAATTATGGGATAGCACGTGCACAACACTATATAGAACAGCACCTAGACGAATCTATTACGGTCAACTCTTTAGCTGCCTTATCGAATATGTCTGTCGCTCATTTTAATCGGGTCTTTAAAAAGGAAATGAATATGACTCCAATTGATTATCTAATTGATATTCGCCTAACTCGAGCTAAGAAATTACTTCGAAGGTATGACCATTCCATAACAGAAATTTCACTTAAATGCGGTTTTAACAGTAATGCACACTTCTCCTCCACCTTCCAGAAAAAAATAGGGATAACCCCTACTGAATATCGCAACTCTTATCCACAATAATTTGATTGTATCTTTATACAAGATGATGTTATTTTGAAATATTTCTCCTTTTCTCTCTGTTATGATAACTAAATCAGTAAACAATTGGAACTACGTCCTTCAGCCTACTATCAGCGGACACAAGTAGTAACCCAATATCACAACTCATTACATATAAAACGGAGGAAATCATATGTCTAAAGAAGAGATCTTTCAACAACTTAATTCACATCCGGCCTTTCACGTTGCAACTGTTGACGGTGACCAACCGCACACTCGAGCTGTTTTACTTTATCGTGCTGATGAAAACGGTATTATCTTTCATACCGCACGTAGTAAAGACTTATTCTCACAAATCGAGAAAAATCCTAAAGCGGAATTCTGTTTTGACTGCGATGGTGTACAGATCCGTATTTCTGGAGAACTAACAATCCTTGATGACAATAATCTTAAAGACGAAATTGTAAATCACCCTACCAGAACTTTTTTAAAAGCTTGGACTACTAACGGTGAACTAAGCGATTTCTATAACTCTTTGCAAGTTCTTTGTATGAAACATGGTAAGGCAACCACATGGACAATGGATACTAATTTTGCTCCAAAAGAATACATACAGCTATAATATTTTATTCCTTGCTTCTATCCTACTAAAACCAGTGTCAAAAAAATACTTTGATAATCAAAATATTTTTATTGACACTGGTTTTGTTATACGGTATAGTAATCTCAACAAGAAAACCGCTCACTTATTGAACTACTTTGAAAGGATTAAGATATATAAAAGTGAATTTTGAAACAATGAGATATATAGGATTATGTAAGTAGAAAGGTTGGAAATTATGAAAACACGTATTATTATAGATTCCGCATGTGATATATCAAAAGCGGAAGCAGATCAGTTAGGGCTTGACTTTTTACCACTGAAAACATTATTCGGAGGAGTAGAATATCTTGATGGCATTACACTCTCCCCTTTTGAATTCTATGAAAAGTTAGTAGAAGGCGATTGTATGCCAACAACAAGTCAGGTCCCTCCATATGATTTTGAACAATTATATGGACAAATTAAATCTGCTGGGGAAACTGCTGTTGTAATAACAATATCCGCCAAATTATCAGGAACCAATTCCAGTGCTCATATTGCTTTAGATGGTTATGAAGATTGTATTCATATTGTAGATAGTGAGAATGTATGTTTAGGAGAACAGATCCTTGTTCGTGAGGCAGTACGTCTTCGTGATGAAGGTCTTAGCGCTTTAGAAATTGCTGATGAACTCAATCAGAAGAAAAAGAAAGTTTGCTTACTTGCTTTACTTGACACATTAGAATATCTAAAACGTGGTGGCCGTATCTCTAAAACTGCTGCCTTTGCTGGTGGATTATTATCCATCAAACCGGTTATTACAATTCAAGATGGTGAAGTTACTATTCTAGGTAAAGCCAGAGGTTCTAAGAATGGCAATAACATGTTAATTGAATTAATTAATAAAAGTGGAGGTATTGATTTTTCAATGCCACTAACCCTTGGCTATACTGGTTTAGAAGATACTCTTCTACAAAAATACATTAAGGACAGTAACCATATCTGGGAAGGGAACGTAGATACACTTCCAATCAGTACAATTGGAAGTACAATTGGAACACATGCAGGTCCTGGTGCAATTGCTGTTGCGTTCTTTCATAAATAATATTTAGGGGCGAGTATACCATGAAATCAACTTATTCTACTTCAGAAATAGCAAAGATAATAGGTATCCATCCCAATACCGTACGCTTATACGAAGAGATAGAATTTATATCTAAGCCTAAAAGAAATGCCAATGGATATCGAATATTCACAGACCTTCATATAGATCAGTTTCGGTTAGCTCGCCTAGCCTTACAAGTCGAAGTTCTACAGAGTGGCTTACGAAAACAAGCAATCAACATAATTAAAACGTCTGCTAGATGTGATTTTGATAAAGCACTTGTATTAACCTCTACCTATCTCGAGAATATTGTTGCAGAACGACATAATGCAGAAGAAGCGATTTCGATTGTAGAACATGCTTTATTAGGAGATTCCATGTATGAAGAAGACTGTTATTTAACACGAAAAGAAACTGCTGATTATCTTCATATTACCATAGATACCTTACGTAACTGGGAACTGAATGGGTTGTTTACAGCCAAACGAAAGGAGAATGGGTACCGCGTGTATACTAGTTCGGATATCTCTACACTTAAGATTATCAAATCTCTTCGTTGTGCCAATTACTCTCTAGCCTCTATCCTTCGGATGTTATCCGCATTATCAGACGACCCACGGGCCAATATACGTACAGCAATCAACACTTCAAATGCAGAAGATGATATTATTACTGCATGCGATCAATTATTAACCTCCCTAGAACACGCTACATCGAATGCAAATGAAATAGTTAAATTATTAGAGGAAATGAAAACGAAATATAAATAAACCCTCCACTTTAACACCAGACTTTGTTCTGGTGTTATTCTTTTGTAAGTTGATGAAGAAAGTATTCTAATGATACAGTCTCTCAGCTGCATGTAACACATTAATAAGGAGGTAACTATGGAAACTACTATTCATGTAGAACAACTAAACAAATCTTATAATGAAATTCCCGCCGTCTGTAATCTGAACCTTCAGATTAAGCGTGGAGAGGTATTTGGCTTACTAGGCGCTAATGGTGCTGGAAAAAGCACTGCTATCGAATGCATCCTTGGAACTAAAACTGCAGACAGTGGAAGAATATCCGTACTCGGTCTTAATCCTAAGAGCCACCGCAAACAATTATTTGAACGAGTTGGAGTTCAATTTCAATCTACAAATTATCCAGATAAAATCAGGGTAGGGGAGTTGTGTGAGGAAACCATGTCCCTTTATAAGACCTTTAACGATTATCATGGCTTACTAGAACAATTCGGTCTAGCTGATAAAGAGAAAGCATTCATTAGTGAGCTCTCAGGTGGACAAAAACAACGGTTGTTTATTGTAGTTGCATTAATTTCTAATCCCGAAGTAGTCTTCTTAGACGAATTAACAACCGGGCTTGATCCCAAAGCAAGAAGAGATGTGTGGCGATGCCTAGATAAATTAAAGTCAGATGGATTAACGATTCTACTATCCTCACATTTTATGGACGAGGTTGAAGTCCTTTGTGATCGTATCGGAATTCTTAAAAGGGGAGAATTGATCTTCTGCGGAACGATACAAGAAGCTATTAATACAAGCCCTTATGAAAAACTAGAAGATGCTTATCTTTGGTTTACAGACGAGGAGGAGAATGAAGATGAAGGCCTATAAAGCAATGTTAAAAACAGAATTCCAATTATCCCTAAGAGGCATAGATATGTTCATATTTGCTATCTGTATGCCTATCGTTGTAACCATCCTATTAGGTAGTATGTTCCGTAATAAACCTGCCTTCGAAGGAGCCTCCTACACCTTCTTTGAACAGTCTTTTGGTGCGATATCAACAATAGCTATCTGTGCAGGTGGCGTAATGGGACTACCTTTAGTGATATCAGATTACCGTAATCGTAAGATTCTAAAGAGACTTCAGGTTACTCCATCAAGTCCTACCTTAATCTTGGCTGTTCAAGTAAGTATCTATACCATTTACTCCATCGCTTCCCTCTTACTTGTATATGCGACCGCTAAGATTTTCTTCCATTATGAAATGGCTGGATCATTACTATATTTTACCGGTAGCTATCTTCTAGTTATGCTATCTATGTTTAGCATAGGAATGATGGTGGGGGGAATCGCTAGAGATATAAAAAGTGCTAGCGTCATTGCAAGCTTATTATATTTCCCAATGCTACTCTTCTCAGGGGCAACTCTTCCTTATGAAGTAATGCCCTCCTCCCTTCAAAAAGTAGCTGATCTTCTTCCTCTAACACAAGGGATAAAACTTATCAAAGCATCAGCATTAGGGTTACCTATTAATGACGTTGTTCTACCAATTATACTTATGATCCTTCTATCTATAATCTGTATTGGTATCTCCATTCGCTTCTTTAAATGGGAATAAAAATTAGGCAAAAAAAATAAAAAAATGAGGCAATGCCTCATTTTTTTACTCTTCCATTCATTCTTAACAATACCGTTCCACAAGCTGATTGTAAGGTAAGACTTCCATCATCTAAGTTCCAAGCACTTGCTCGTACTTCTTGATTTTGATTTTTATATGCTTCAATTGTCTCATCAGGGTTTCCAAGTGATCCAGTAATTCTATTAAACCACTCCCCATATGTTCCCGTCTCGGGTGTAATTGACATATCCGTAACATTACCATCTTGTAAAGAAGTAATCATTGATAGGGATTCTCCAAACAAATTCGTATTATATCTTCTTAATTGTACTGAATTGGTACCATCAGCCATAGTTGATTTGCCATCGCCTAATATATTAGTAATTGCATTATCAGGTTTCCCAATCGTAGCTATATACTTCTCAATTGTTTCTGAATCAGATAACTTTTTATTACCAGGAGTATCAATTGCAGGAGCATTGTAATCTCCCTCATCCTTGCCTGAAGTACAACCAGTGAACACAACAATAGCATATACAATTAATGTTAACAGAATCGTTCTATTCTTCATAATCATTACTCCTTTATAGTCAAATATAACAACTTATTCTTATATTCTCCTATATTAGAATAATCTATTCAGATGGATTAGCCCAGTTTATCTTCCCATTCCTGTTCTTTAAAACCAATTAATACAAATTCTTCTGTAATAATAAGTGGACGTTTTACTAGCATTCCGTCTGTAGCTAATAAGTCTAACTGTTCCTCTTCTGACATTGTTGGCAACTTATCTTTCAGTCCAAGCTCTTTATAAAGATTCCCACTTGTATTAAAGAACTTCTTAAGAGGCATATCACTTCTTGTATACCATGTTTTTAGTTCCTCAGCTGTTGGATTGTCAAGTTTAATGTCTCTATCCGTAAACGAAACGTTATGCTCTTCTAACCATTTCTTCGCTTTCTTACATGTTGTACACTTCGGATATTCTAAAAATATCATCTTCATCCCTCCGTCTTCCCTATTTTGCTTGTAATGCAGCCATTGTAATGTAGTTATATGGTTGATTGAAATGTGGTAAGAAAAATGCATCAAACAATTTCATCTTATCAATTGTTAACTTCTCTTGTACTGCTAAACTAAAGAAATGAATTGCCAAAGAAATGTCATGGTCAGAACACATCTGCGCACCAAGAATTACTCTTGTATCTTTGTCATATACAATTCTTAGTTTAACTTTAAAATTATCATGCTCAATGAATAAAGGTTTTTGCCAATCTTCAAAATCGGTTGCTTCTGCATTGATTCCCATATTCTTAGCCTTAGTTAGAGTTAATCCTGTGGATAGCATATTAAAGCCAAAGATACTAATACCATTCGTTCCTTGCACACCTTCCGTTGCAATCTCCGTTCCACAAGCGTTATGTGCAGCAATAATTCCTGAACGAACCGCATTAGACGCTAAAGCAATATAATCCGTATCACTCGTTGCATTATCATAAACAGTTGCACAGTCACCAATTGCATATACATCTTTGATACTTGTCTCCTGTTTTTCATTTACCAAGAACGCACCATTCTTAAATGTTTCTAGCTTGCCATCTCCAATAGTGGTGTTAGGCTTAAATCCAATACAAAGTACGACCATGTCTGCTTTAAATTCTTCTTTGTCAGTTACAACAGACTCAACCTTTGTTGTTCCCTTAATTTCTTTCACAGATTGACCAAATGCAAGACGAATCCCATTCTCTTCTAGATGGTTGGTCATACGGTCTGTATATTCTTTATCATAGTATCCACTAAGACAAGTATCAGCCATATCTACTAATGTTACATCGTTGCCATTACGTTTGAACGCTTCTGCTAATTCAACACCAATGTAACCTGCACCTACTACGACTACATTCTTAATAGCTCCACTCTCTAACTTATCAATTACCTCTTGCGCATTCTGATATAGTTTAACGAATTGAACATTTTCTAAATCAGAACCTTTAATAGGAGGAGCTATTGGAAGAGAACCTGTAGCAAGTATTAACTTATCATATTCTTGCGCATATTTCTCACCATTCTTACCAGTCGCATAGATAACCTTGTTATCATAATCAATGGAATCAACAGGAGTTTCCATATAAACTTTCGCACCTTTATTCTCTAATTTCTCTTTATCTGAATAAAATAATCCTGATGGACCCGCAATCTGCTTTCCAATCCATAGAGCCATTCCACATCCAAGAAAACTGATATTGCTATTCGCATCAAAAGTTGCCACTTCTTTATCCTTATAGTTATCAAGTATCGTATTAATTGCAGCCGTACCTGCATGATTTGCTCCAACAACAACTATTTTTTCCATAGAATTATCTCCTTATATAATTTAATTTTAGTAATAGTAATTATTACTAATTATCACTTGTTGATATTATACGACTTTAATAATTTTTTGTCAATGTTACAATTAATGGTATAGCAAAAAAAACTATATTGACAACCTTTTTACTTAATGGTATATTTATGACAGTTCCTGTGTGTTTATGTGTGTTTGAAAGGAGTTGGTTGCGTTTGTTTGCCAAGCAAAGACATGAGGAAATACTTTTACTTTTAAAACAAAAACAGTCTGTTACAGTAACAGAACTATGTGAACTTTTTAATACTTCATCAGAAACAATACGTAGAGATCTGCTTTTATTAGAAAAACAAGGGCATTTAATGCGTGTTCATGGTGGTGCTCTTTTACAAAAAAATATGGCTGGTTCTTCAACAATCCAAGAAAGATTATCAGAAAATATCCCCAACAAAAAACAGCTTTGCATTAATGCCGTAAAAGTTATAGAAGCTGGTGATGTAATTGCTATTGAATCTGGAAGTACAGCAATTGAATTAGCAAAAATGATTGCAGCTTTATCTTTTAATGTTACCGTTGTAACCAACGCACCAGATGTTGCTGATCAGTTGTATCATTGTCAGAATGTGCAACTAATTATGATTGGGGGCCAATATTTACAAGAAGAACGTGCCTTTTATGGTCAACTTGCGCTTGATAGTATTACCAATATCCATGTAGATAAATGCTTTATCTTTCCTACAGCTGTTTCGTTACAGCAAGGGGCCGCTACAACTTGTTATGAATTATGTGGTATATCAAGAGCTTATATAGCTATTGCTGATGACGTTTATTTTCTTTGTGATAGTAGCAAATTCCAAAAAACCGCTTTTGTTAAAATATGCTCTTTAACAGCAAGACATACCATTATCACTGATTCAGAAGTAAGTTCTGACATTGTAACGATTTACGAAGAACATGGTATTCGATTAATAAAATAGTTAATAACTGGTTCGTGTGTTAAAAACCCTCCAAAAAACTTGCCTTCATCAAATTGCACATTCACAAACCTGGCTACTGTGATACAGAACATAGTTTGGCGAGCAACTGTATGAAGTCGTTGGTACTTAGGTTCTGTACTTTAGAGCTTTATGTACCACCACGTACTTCATCCATGTAAGAGCGGGTTGCGAACAAACTGTGTTTTGTATCACATACTGATATATAAATTGTGCAAATTGACGATTCAAAATATAAAAGCGGCTTTTGATACCCCAACCAGTTAATAAATAATTTCATAACCAAGATAAACAATATATTTATGAAGGATACGAATGAAAAAAAGAACACGGAGGTTCTCGTCTGCTATGAGACAACTACGTAACAAAAGTGAAATCAAACTCCTAGTAATCATGTGCTGTATTGTATATTTCACCAGCTATTTAACTAGGTTAAATTTTAATGCTAGTATAAGTGAAATCATTGCAAGTGGCACATTAACGAGAGAAACCGCAGGTATGGTCAGCACAGGTGGGTTTATAGCATATGGAATAGGCCAACTCTTATGTGGTTATATAGGAGATAAAATTTCTCCAATTAAACTAATTGCATTAGGGTTGATATTAACAGCTACTGCTAATATGGTAATACCATTTTTAACAGTAAGCGGATTTTTTATTCTTGTTTGGTGTGCTAATGGATTTTTTCAATCTATGTTATGGCCTCCTCTAGTTAGAATAATGGCCGAATCACTACCCTCAGATAAATACAACAAAGCTATTGTTCAGATTGCTTTTTCCAGTCTTCTAGGTACAGTCGTTGTTTACTTTTTAGCATCTGCATGTATAACCTTGTATAATTGGAAAATCCTATTCATTATCTGTTCATTGATGGCAATTCTCGTGACCTTTTGTTGGTTACTTATTCTAAACCGAATGAAACTTATGGATTCTATAGAATTAAGTGATATAAAAAAGAAAGACCAAGGCCCTTCAACTAGCTTACCAAAAAAGATCTGGATATACTATTTGCTCCCAGTAGCTATAATTGTTATGTTACAAGGAATTATGCGAGATGGAATCACTCTTTGGATGCCAACTTACTTAAATGAAGTTTTTCAGATTCCAATTGCCTCATCTATCTTAACTGTTATTATTTTACCGCTATTCGCGCTTGTTAGTGTGAAACTTACTTCCATATTATATATAAAGTTAAAGGATGAAATTCTTGGATCTTTGATTTTATTCATTATATGTTTATTCACTAGTATCTTACTTTACCCATTGTATTCAAGTAATGCTTTTATTGGAATACTACTTATGTCCATGATTACTGGGTGCATGCATGGTGTAAATACACTGCTCATTAGTTATTTACCAGCACGATTTTCTAAAATGGGTAAAACTTCAATCGCTTCCGGCGGGTTAAATGCTTGTTCTTACATAGGCAGTTCCATTTCTTCGTTTGGGATAGCATACGTTAGTAAATTATATGGTTGGCACATAACCATTCTTACTTTTATTGTTATCTCTTCCCTTGCAATACTATTTTGTCTCATTGCTCGAAAAGAAGTAAAAAAATCAATGTAGCAAAATAGTTCGGGGATTATTTAATCCTCGAACTATTTTATCTAAAGTCTAAGACATACTATATATTTATGTAGTATGTCTTACTATAATACTGCTTCTATATTTTTATTATTTCTGAACCCCTAGAAGATTATATCTTACTCATCTTGTTATAAGCTTAGCTACTAACTCCATATAATTGTTATCTGTTCCACAACAACCGCCAAAGATCTTTAACCCCTTATTCATCTGCAATTTTCTCATCTCGTTAGCGAACTCCTCAGGATTGCTTGTATGTAAATCTTTGGCTCCATCTAATTCTGCATAGGATAATGGTGAGGTATTTGCTTGAATTCCCAGAAATCTATTACGAACTAGCTCCTTATCGTTGCAGGGCTGTGATAATGCCTCTAATACTATAGATGGATGGACGCAATTCGTCATATAACACATTGGCTTTCGTTCCACTTGTTCATCAATCGTTCTAATAGCTTCATAAATCGATGTCCCATCAATCAAACATCCATCACGCTCTATTGTAAAACTAATGATATACGGTATATCTATTTCGGAAGCAGCTTCCGATACTCCTAATGCCTCATCAATTACTGGCATTATTCCTGCATACACAAAGTCTACTCCAGCCTCCTTGAATTTACCAATTTGCCAGCTGTGAAATTCTTTTGCTTCTATTCTAGTTAGCCTTCCTTCTCCTGTATATGCATCCCCTTTACATCCCATCAGACCACCAATATATAACTCGATTCCTGAACTGGCTTTTACTTCCTTTAATACTGCAACATTATCCCCAATTACTTGGTCATCATATTGAGATAACTCAACTCTTTCTTTATTGGCACGCCTTGTTGGTGTTGTCACTAACAAGGGTAAATTAAATTTCCTTGCAATATCTATATATTGACTCCATAATTCTATCAACACCTGCTTACCCTTATCTGAATAAACAAGACTAGCCATAGCAATCCTTTCATCAAACTCTATAGAATATTCACGCTTCAGACGTTCCCCCAAAGCTCCCTCCATTAATAACACTTTCGTTTCTTTAATTATCTCTTCCCTCATTGTCTTATTTCCCCTCAATTATTATGTAGTTCCTATATTACCATCTTATGGTCATGCAAACAAGAATTAGTAAAAAATTACCGAAAGAGAAAACCGTAAAGGAACATGAATACTATCCACCTCCCATTACGGTTTTATTCTATGAATCAATTTCTGATAACGCCTTAAATGTATACCCCATCTCTTCCCATTTAGTTAATAGTTCATCTAAAATCTCTCCATTGGTCTTTGAGGTGCTATGTAATAACACAATGGCACCGGAGTGGATTCTCTTTAATAATTTATTAAATGCTTCTTCCTTCGTAGGCTGAGCATCCACATTCCAATCTACATATGCTAAACTCCAAAAGAAGGTCTTGTATCCCATCTCTTTTGCCATCTGCAGATTACTTACACTGTATTTTCCTTGTGGTGGACGATAGAATTTAGCTAACTTTTGACCAGTTATTTCTTCATATAATTTCTCTACATCAACCATCTCTTTCTCAAATACCGATTTGTCAGAGATTGCTCCCATGTCCCTATGATGATAGGTATGATTTCCAACCGTGTGGCCTTCTGCTACCATACGTTTCACTATATCCGGAGCCGTCTCAAGAAAATGTCCTACCACAAAGAAGGTTGCTGAAACATTGTGTTTCTTTAAAGCATCAAGAATTGGCGCTGTGTTGCCATTCTCATATCCACAGTCAAATGTAAGATAGATTACTTTCTCTGCATTATTACCCATAAAATATGTATCGTATTTCTTCAATTCATCTGTAGATGCATTGCCTGTCGGTGGTTGACCTTCCGTTGAGAATCCTAGTCCCCAGTTCTCACTTCCAGCTTGAACGGATTGATGTTTACTGCTCCATGTACTAACAACTTTTCCTGCACCTGCTCCTACAAAATACAGCGCAACATAAACAATAGCAAGCACAATAAGAGGTTTATAATTTCTCTTCACACCAAAAACCATGCCCTTTCCATAGTAGTGTCAAACATCTTTCACACTACTATCTATAAAATGTCTTTTTATAAATATATTAAATTCTTCTGCGAATATACTTATATATGCAAATTAATTTATTATATGACAAGTTATTGGTGTTCATCAAACCTACAATCCTATATGTAAATAATAATCCTCACGAAGTAATCCATACCAGGCAGCATCACAAATCCCCTGATTGTTATAATCGGATTGATGTAATGTTCCTTCATACAATAACCCACACTTTTCCATAACCTTACCAGAGTAAATATTCCTTGGATCATACCTAGATTCAATTCGATTCACTTTCACTTCGTCCATAAAGAATCGAATCACCTCACCGAAAGCCTCCGAAGTTATTCCCCTATTCCACCATTGTCTACCTAGACAATATCCAATATGCACAGATTCTACGTTCTCATCTAATCGAACTGCTCCTATACCGCCTATTACTTGCCCTATCTCCTTTAGTTCAATTCCCCAATTATAATTATTTAACTTTTCATACCCATGAATTAATGAATCGATATACATTCTAGAAATTTCAGCGGACTTATGTGCAGGCCACATTAGGTATCTTGTGACCTCTTCATCTTTCGACCAATTTTCATACATTGCGTTCACATCATCTTCTCTAAACTGACGTAATCGTAGTCTGCTTGTCTCTAGTGTTTTCGTCCCCATATGATCCATATACTTTCTCCTTTACCTGAATGAATGAGCGCCGGTATTCCCTGCAATTCCTTTCGCCCTCGTTATTTCTATCCTACCTTATAACCCAAATCATAATAGTTTTTTTCATTATGATTATACCATTTATTAACAATAAATAACATCTTGATTTTCGTATCTTTCTATGATCTGTTATATACTTATTAACTGAGCATCAAAAGCCCTTTTATGTTTTGAATCGTCAATTCGCCAATTTATATATCAGTATGTGATGCAAAACATTAGTCCGGTTTGTGAATGTGCAAGTTGACGAAGGCAAGTTTTTTGAATGGGTTTTACACGCGAATCAGTTATTAAGCCAAATTATACTTGAGTTCTCCTCGCCTTTCGCTTATATTTAAGGCAGAATCAAACATAGTCACCCGTTACTTAGGCATCTATGATACGATATTTTTGAATGCAAGAGAGGATAGCTTATGAGATATATCAATGGTCAAGATTTGATACCTAGAGAATTATTAGATCTTCTTCAAGACTATGTACAAGGAGCGTATGTCTATATTCCCAAACGTGAAGACACGAAAAGACGCTGGGGCGAGCAAACGAATTATGTTATGGAATTAAAACATAGAAACAAGCTGATTTATCGAAAATATCTTGAAGGTGTTTCTACGTCCAACTTAATCTCGATCTTTCACTTATCTTCTTCTAGTATTCGTCGAATTATATTACAAGAAAGAAGGACGTGTGATTTTATGAATAAACAAATCCCCCAATTACTTACTAACTGGAATATCTCGGGTGAAATTTCGCAGATTTATTCAACTGCTTGGGATATCTCTAACCAATATGTTCTTAAAATCTATGAAGATCTAGGATTACTAAAACGTAATATTACCATGTTACACGCACTACATGATTCAAGTATTCCTGTTGCAAGAATTATCCCTTTATCCGATGGTAGAGATTATTTGGAGTACCATGAGTCCTATTACATTCTAATGGATAAGTTACCTGGTAAGAATCTAGTCAACATATCGCAAAAGCCTGCGGAACTTTCCTATCAGATGGGTACCGTACTTGGTAGATTACATCTTGCTTTTCAAAGATGTGAAAATCGAATTACATTTTGGAATAACAGCCTTTTAGATGAGTTAAATGGTTGGATACAAGAATCCTTCCTAAGTAATGGTTGGAATTACATATCTAAGGAAGACTTTGACGATACGGTTCATACTCTAAGCCAGTTATACGATGAATTACCAAAACAATTAATACACCGCGATGTACACTTTGGGAATTTCTTATTTGACCAAGGAATATTTTCTGGATATATTGACTTTGACTTGAGTCAGAGAAACATTAGAATCTTTGATGTCGCATACTTTTTATTAGGGCTTTTAGCCGATAAGGAATTCAATAAGCTTTCTGAACAGAACTGGCTTATTATCGTACACGAAACAATTCGTGGTTATGAAGAATATATATCATTGCAAGACTGTGAAAAGAATGCATTCGTGACGGTTATGAAATGCATTGAATTATTATTTGTTGCATATTTTACAAACGAAAAAGATGCGGCTAATTCCAAGAATGCAGCTGATATCTTTAATTTTGTCAAGACACATCATGAAATGATACTAAACCATTGTAAATAAATATTAAGGTATTCGGGTTTCAAAAGCCTCTCGTAAAACTTGCCTTTGTCAATTTGCACATATAAAACATGACTAATGTTATGCCTAACGTAGTTCGATGAGCAACGGTATGAAGTCGTTGGCACTTAGACTCTGTATTTTAGTGGCTTATGTACCACTACGAACTTCAGCGGAGTGAGCGCGCGTTGCGAGTGAACTACGTTTGGTATAACATATCACACATCTTGTGCAAATTGACGAGACAAAATTTAAAATTAGCTTTTGACACCTGAATCAGTTTTTAATTATACAGTTTTAATTATTCAGTTGATGTTCTATTTCCAATTTTATGGCTTTCAATATTCTCAAATATTTCATTAACAGACATTGGTTTTCTACCTGTTAATGTTTCGAAATCATTTGTGCAGTTGTTCATCTGTTCAAGACGAATTGCTCGTCCAAAAGTAACCATACCGTCTGAACAGAATGGGAAATTCTTAGCAGCTTCTGCCCATTTTCCTTCTGTATTACGCGGTACACCAAGAGAGTCAAAGAATGCATACATCTCATCGTCTGTTATACTATTGTAAGCTACCTTTCTCCCAGTTGTATCACTAGCAATTTGAAGAAATTCTGAAATAGTAAGTGCTTGTGGTCCACTAATATAGTATATGACATTGTTATCACCAGCACCCGCTGCCACATTAGCAGCCGCTTCTGCACAATCGTCTCTTGATATAAATGCCATATGACCTTCACCCATATTATTGGATAACACACCATTTGTATTATTGTACGCCTCTTCAAACGCCGAAACCATTGCTTCTGCATATTGTGAATCTCTTAAAAATACGTAATTGATGTCCTGTTCTTTTATATATGCTTCTGTATATTTGTGGTCAGTTACCTCATAAGTATCACATTCTTCAACACCAGCACCAACGATAGAAGTATAGATTAGTCGTTTAACACCACAAGCCACCGCCGCATCAACTGCGTTCTTATGTGCAGTTTTTCTTCTCTCTCCGACGAATGGCATAGATATTAATAATAATGTATCCCCTCCTTGAAATGCTTCTTTTAACTGTTCTAGATCACTAAAATCTGCATATCGAAGCTCTACACCTGTATTCTCATAAGCCTTTAATTTTTCCTTGTTTGGACTTGTGAATATCAACTTATCTGCAGGTACTAATTCTAATATTCTTCTTGCTGCATAACCACCAAAGTTACCATCCACACCTGTCATTATTATTTTGCCCATATCTGTTTCTCCTTTCGCATTCCCTTTTTATTAAGTATGTTATTAATTTAACATAAGTAGTTTTTAAAAAAAACCATCAAAGAGTTTGATTTTATACTCGTATATACGACAAAATGTGGTATAATCAATCTATAGAAAGGTGGCTATTTATGAAAGTAACGTATAGTGATCTCTTAGTATCTGATAAGTTATTTAACTTGGATATTCCTGTGGATGAATTACTAGATATACAATATATAACCGCAAACACAAGTACAACAAACAACCCGTATGAACTTATCTTAAGTAAATGTATGGGGCAGTATATTTTGAGCAATCCGTTATCTACCACCACGAAAAAACCTAGTTTCTCTTCTACACTCTCGATTAGTGAAATACTTCTATTATTGAATCAAAGGCTTTTGTATCTTCAACATTGGTGTAGTACATTGCAACAATTTGTACTAGAAGAAAAATCCCTACATGAATTGTTCTATCTTGGTTATGAGGAAATCAAACATCCTCTTATCCTTTTTGATCAGACGTTTAAAATCGTCGAGACAAATGGTACAGAACCTCATCAAATTGAGCAATCTTATAGACCAGAAGATATATGGAGTAGTACGAAAGAACACGGTTACATTAGTAAAATATCAAAGGAAGATTTCACAACCTATCAAGAACTAGAAAAAACAAATTCAACCAATTGGTATTATCATTCAGCTTCTCCAAAACATTATCCTTCCTTTTTGGTCTATAAAATCAAAATAAACAAAGATATAGGTTTTTACTTACATGTTATGGATCCTACTGGTGAGCTAGAGACTCTGCGTCCATTTATAATAAGCGAATTTGTTAAGTTTCTAACCTTATGGTTAAAAAGCTCAGCTTTTCTAAAAGAGCATTATACAAATCCTCTACTTTCTAACTTATTGAATAGTACTGTTACTAGAGATGAGTTAATCCACCGAGCTAACTATCTGAATTGGGATTTATCATTGAAACATAGTATTTGTGTTGTCAGTTCTTCCAACTATCACATTTCCTATAAACAAGAAAAATTTCTTATTTCTGCCTTCAAACAAGCTGGGATTTTCTTCTCCCATGTAACCTATGAAAACCACTTTCTTGTTTTATTACATTCGCAAGACTTAAATTATTTGAATCAATCCATTTTTCCAAAATTATTGAGTTATCTTGAAGATAATAGTTTAAGAATTGGAATAAGTGATGAATTAGAGAATCTATTAGCATTAAAGAAGTATTACACCCAAGCTCGCAAGGCTTGCTATTATGCTCTATACAATGACAAGCAACTAATTGTTCCTTATGACTCCATAAAATTATATACATTTTACGAGTGCATGAAAGATTTTGAAAAAGAGCAGGGATTTATACCAAAGTATATTCAAACAATAATTGAATATGATAATATACATAAGACTAGCTATCTGAATACTCTTTTCATTTACTTTAAAGAAAATAAACAACAAACGTTAGTTGCCAATATTCTTAATATCAATCGTAGTACCCTTTTACATCGACTATCGCGAATTAAAGAATTATTTCATATCGACCTTGATTGTAACGAGGTTCAGATTACGGTTTTACTTACACAGATAATACGTACAAACTACTAAGCTAAGGAGGCTCTATGCTCGATTTATTCTCATACTTTATTATTCCTGTTTACACAATCTTATTAGCTAGGCAAGATAGCCTTTTTGATTCGAATCTATCCACTATTAGTTCAGATATTGCGCACAAAGATGCCTTTATGCTATGGGCTTTTATGATTGTAGCCTTTATCTATCTGGTTCTTAGCAAGGTGATTTCTAATCATAAATTACGTTATAAGAAACTAGATAATATCCTGGTAGTCGCTTCCTGTGTGCTCTTATTGTTATCAGCTACAACTCCGTTCCTTCCTGATATATATCCAGTAAAAGCAGACTTACATGTAGTGTTCGCATTCACCTCTTCAGTCGTTTTGCTTCTAGCTTTTTTACTAATTACTTGGGAACTACGTAGTCTTGATAAAAAACAGTACAATATATACTTTATATTAGTCATTCTAATAGGTCTCGTATCCTCCATTCTTTTTGTCTCCTTCGGAATGGTTACAGGATTCTTAGAAGTATTCATAACGATAACAGGTACAGTCATGGCGAAAACCTTATATGAACGTTCTAAAAAAGTAGCAAGTTGTTCTGTAGAAGTACAATTATAACTAAATTATATGTGCTCTTTGCTGTTAAGGCATGGTCTGAATATTGTTTCCTCTCTTCTTAAGTGATATACTAAAACCATCTAGCTTAGGAGGATACGAATATGAAAGATGGGATGCGTAGTCAAGTGATTCTACTTATATCAGCATAAGAAATAATATAAGAAACAAAGGAGGATTTCATTATGAAAGAATATCGTTGGGCTTCATTAGGCTGTGGAGTAATTGCAAATGAACTTGCTATGGCAATGCAAAAACAAGGCCGAACTCTATATGCTGTGGGTAACCGAACACATGAGAAGGCCGTAGAATTTGCTAATAAATATGGTATTACTAAAGTATACGATGACATTCATGAGATGTTTTACGATGACGAAGTAGATATCATCTACATCTCAACACCTCACAATACCCACATCACATATTTGCTTGAAGCATTAAAAAACGGAAAACATGTATTATGTGAAAAATCAATTACTCTGAATGCAGATGAACTAAACCTAGCAGTGGAATTAGCAAAACAACATAACGTAGTACTAGCGGAAGCAATGACCATCTACCATATGCCACTCTACAAAAAACTCTATGACATTGTAAGTAGTAATTCCTTAGGCCCATTACGCTTTATCCAGATGAACTTCGGAAGCTATAAAGAATACGATATGACAAACCGATTTTTTAATCGTAATCTAGCTGGTGGTTCCTTGTTAGATATCGGCGTATATGCTCTATCTTTTGTGAGATGGTTTATGTCAGAAAAACCAGATCAAATTGTATCTCAAGTAAGATTCGCACCTACTGGTGTAGACGAACAAGCAGGTATCCTATTAATGAATCCCAAACAAGAGATGGCTACGGTTTCTTTAAGCCTTCATGCGAAACAACCTAAACGAGGAATGGTTGCATTTGATAAGGGATTTATCGAAATCTATGAATACCCAAGAGCTAAAAAGGCTGTTATCACCTATACAGAAGATAACCACCAAGAGATTATTGAGATTGGAAAGACGAGGGATGCACTATCTTATGAAATTATAGACATGGAGAAAACCATTTCCAAGGAATCCGATGAGATGCACTTAGATTATACGATAGATGTTATGGATATCATGACCACCATAAGAAACGATTGGAATATGAAATATCCTGAAGAAGAATAAATCATTCTGTTGACATTATACGTCGTATTGTGCTAGAATATCGTAAAATAATTGAATATATCACTGACTTATCCTCTATCGCCGGATAGAGGAATAAAGCGTCAGACTTCATATCGTAGGCCCGTGAAGATATGAAGTTTGGCGCTTTTATTTTATGTATGGAGGTTTGGTTTCTATGAATAATGCAAAATGCTTTAAAGAATTTGCGAAATACACATCACTGAATGTGCTTGGAATGATTGGTTTGTCCTGTTATATCTTAGCGGACACCTTTTTCGTCTCAAAAGGACTTGGTGCAAATGGTTTAACTGCGCTAAATCTTGCAATTCCTATCTACAGTTTTATTAACGGTAGTGGCTTAATGCTTGGAATGGGTGGTGCTACAAAGTACTCTATTCTAAAAAGCCAAGATAAGACGAGGGACGCAAATCGAGCATTCACAAATACTGTTTTGTTTACACTTGGATTAGCTCTTGTCTTCTTCGCAATTGGTGTATTCCTCTCTGGCGCAATTACAAGATTGTTAGGTGCAGATGATATTGTTTATCAAATGAGTAAGACTTATCTTCAGGTAATCCTGTTGTTTGCTCCGATGTTTATGCTCAATAATGTACTTCTATGCTTCGTTAGAAATGATGGAGCACCACAGCTTTCCATGTTAGCAATGATTGGTGGAAGTTTATCTAATATTATACTGGATTATATCTTTATCTTCCCATGTAATATGGGGATTTTCGGAGCCGTTTTAGCAACCGGACTTGCTCCAATAATCAGTATGCTTATTCTTTCTCCATATTTCCTTAAAAAGAGAAACCAGTTTCAGCTTATCAGATGCAGCATATCATGGAAATTAATTAGCAATATTGTATCAACTGGCTTGCCATCATTGATTACAGAGGTATCTTCGGGTATTGTAATTATTGTGTTCAACAAGATTATATTGGGATTACAAGGGAATACTGGTGTTGCCGCATACGGTGTCATCGCCAATCTATCTCTTGTAGTAATCTCTATATATACTGGAGTTGCGCAAGGTATTCAGCCTATCCTAAGCAAAAACTACGGTACTGGAAACAAAAAGGATATAAAACAGATTCTACGCTATTCTTTAGTAACCGTGTTAGCTGTCTCGGGAATCGTTTACAGCAGTGTATTCTTCGGAGCAGATTTTATCGCTAGTATCTTTAATAGTGAACAAAATGCACTGTTACAAAGTATCGCTGTTACAGGTTTAAAGATTTACTTTATTGCTTGTGTATTTGCTGGGTTTAATATTATTCTATCCGTTTATTTTACATCAACCGAGCATGCACGTCCCGCACATATAATTTCCCTACTACGTGGATTTATAGTAATTATTCCAATGGCTTTCTTACTCTCTTCCATAGGTGGTATGATTGGGGTTTGGTTCACGTTTCCTACAACGGAATTAATCGTTGCCATTATAGGACTTACCCTGTATCTCTTGTCTAGGAGGAAAGTAAACTAGTGCAATGCCAGTTGAACTAACTGCAGAGATCTCTTTGCTTCTTTTACAAATATAGGATCTGACGTTAACCCATTCTTTTGTTTGGCATATTCTTCAAGAATATTCTTCGTCTCATCGCTTGGAAACGCCGACAAACATAAGATACATTTCCACACGATAATATCATCCTGATGATACCTTTGCATTGTAGAATATATAATATTCTGATTCACCTCACTAGATAATTCCTTATGGTAAAATGCCATAAATCCTATAGCATCTAACACCTCTCTAATCTTAATGATATCCTGTGTTTCTAAAACATTAAGCAATGTTTTAAATATAGAACTATCCATCTTACCAAGAGATCTGGCAACAATATCTCTTGGTAATGGATAGGACTTCTTAGCAGATACCTTATCAGGTAATTTTATGTACTGGTTTTGACCGATTGTCCCTAGGTATAGGATCATTCTGGCTGCCGTCGATTGATCACCTCGCTCAAGAGTTTCACATATCGCAATCTTGGTGTAAAGACACTTCTCCTTTGCAAGTTGCTTTAGCAATTCATCTACTACTTGATTATCTAAAGCGGATAAGTTATATGCTGCTATGGTTCTCTCACAGGGACTTGTTCCATGTAACATAGTAAGCAAGATGCTGACTTTTGCACCTGCATATTCTCTAATTTGATCTTTCGTTACATAACCTCTCTTTTTCAAATCTTGTTCACTACTTTTTATGTCAGCCACCTACTTTCTTCAACTAGACTATTTCACTTTAATTCATTTTACACTTTCTTATATTCAAATACCAGAAAAACAAAAAGAAGCCGCTTATCTACGCTAATAGTTAGCCAAAGGAGTTTTATTAAAAAACATTATAAAACATGACATATATTGTCAAGGTTTGTTTGCTATAATTAGTTATAAAAGGTGAATTCCTTTGAAAAGGAGAGTACAAATGAGTGAACAATTTATAAATCTAACGCTTGATAATTTAGAACATGAACATTTATGTTGCGCGATTGCCGATAAGAAACACCAATGTGGTGTAGCCACGAAAAAACAATGGTTAAAAGACCGCCTTGTAGAGGGACACGTTTTTAGAAAACTTGACGTTAAAGGGAAAGTTTTCATAGAATACGCCCCTTTAGAAACAGCATGGGTACCTGTATGTGGAGAGAATTTCTTATATATTTATTGTCTTTGGGTATCAGGATCATATAAGGGAAAAGGATATGGCAAATCACTTCTTGAATACTGTATAAATGACGCTAAGGCACAAGGGAAATCCGGTGTTTGCGTCCTTAGCTCTAAAAAGAAAAAGCCATTTTTAACTGAGAAAAAACTTATGACCAAGTTTGGATTTCAAGTAGTAGATACTCTTAGCGATGAATACGAACTCCTTAGCTTGTCATTCAATGGGGAGAATCCTTCTTTTAATGATACTGTAAGACAAATGCGTATAAACCAAAAGGAATTGACTATTTTCTACGGAATGCAATGCCCTTTTATCCCGAATTGCATTGAACAGGTAAAAACGTATTGTGACAACAACCGTATTCCATTAAATCTAATTGCAATAGACAGTTTGCAAAAGGCGAAAGAATTACCTTGTATCTTCAATAATTGGGCTGTTTTTTATAACGGAAAATTTGAAACAGTACACTTATTAAACGAGAGCTACCTAAAAAAAATAGTATAAAAAAAACGCCGATAACCTGCAAAAACAGATTGTTTATGCGTATTATCGGCGTTTTCCTTATCCCTGCTCCGTACCAATTCATGATTGACTAAGACAGATTTTTCTACTATTTTTTATTCTCGAAGGTTATAATCGCCTTGAATAGATCTCCATCAATGACAATCTCAAACCTTCCACCTTGAAGTTCCACTAAGCTCTTCACAATTGCTAGCCCTAGTCCAGAACCTTCTGAGTTTCTTGATTTATCACCTCTTACAAATCGTTCTGTAATTTCACTTGTGTCAAAGTCTAATTCTTCTTTTGACATGTTCTTTACTTCGATTTGTGTTACCGATTCAGCTGCTATAACATCTACATACGCTTTCCTATTTGGCATCGCATATTTTACTAGGTTTCCAAACAGATTTTCAAATATACGATAGCTCTTTTGTCCATCTAACTCTAGGTATATCTTCTCTTCATTGGAACGAATACAGACTTCAATACCTACTCCCTCTAACTTTTCTGAAAGTTCAAGTTCTGCTTGTTTTATTAAAGATAGTACATCAACCGTTGCCAAATTCACCTCCATGTTACCACTATTTGCTTTACTTACTTCAAACAAATCTTCAATTAAATGTTTTAGTCGTTGCGATTTCTTATCCAATGTCTCAATATACGATTTTCTCTCTTCTTCCGTAATTTCTTCATTCTTTAATAAATCCACGTAAGTTATAATTGCTGTTAGTGGCGTCTTTAGATCATGTGATACATTCGTAATCAATTCTGTTTTCATATTCTGGCTCTTCAACTCTTCTTCAACAGCTTTCTTAAAACCACCTTGAATCCTTGTTAAATTTGTCTTCATTGGTTCGAATACACCTAAATCACGCTCTTCTGTTACGTTCAGATTTCCTTTTGCCAACGAATCTGTGATCTCCATGATACTGTCATAATCATCTTTTAATTTCTGCGATTTCTTCTGTAAAAAGAAGAACATAGCAATCGTATATACTATTAGACCTGCGATTCCAAAGAACCAGATACTACAGAATATAGTAAGAATGATGAAATTAAGAGCTAGTATCTTAAACAGGAATTTGTTTGCCGTATCATCTACATTAATCTCTGTAATCTTATTAATGAAGTTCTTTACTTTCCTTAGACACCAGTTGATCATTCTAATAATTAACACATTCTCTTTGCAATATCTTCTGAATCCTTTTACGAAAAGTTGCTTAATTGATAATGTAATAATTACTACTACACCAAAGATAGTAGTCCAGGCTCCAATATGAAGGAATGGTACTAAGTTATCAGGAAATCCGATGCTAATTAAATATTCTGCAAGTTTACCAGTATGTGTAAGATATATAATTTCAGACATACTAATAACAAACGCACCATCTAGAACTCCTGCTACCACTAATAATTCAACTGGAATCTTTGACGTTATTCCTGTACCGACTTTACATAGTTTTTTACTTGATAGTACTAAAGCTATAAACATTATGATAAACGTAGCACCAAGTACTACAAATGGGAATCCTGAATTCTCATAAAAGGAATGTCTATTTGATATATTTTGTTGCCAATAGATTGAGTCATATGCTTCCAATACTTTTGGTACTGCATAGTAAAATGTAGTATCTTTGATTGGATTAATTGAATAGGAAGCATTCCAGTACGAATCGTCGAACTGCATAGCAAAATCACTCAAACGTTGCACTATATCTGTCTCATTCACATTGTAAGCATCTTTTACACTAATTTTTCCTTGTTTATCAAATACTATTGTTACGTAGAAATCATACTCATGTTTCGTTTTCTCATCAAACGTCCAATCATATGAAGTAACTACTTTTCCTGTCTTATTATCTACAACTTGATACTTAAGATTGTGGTTTCTATCAACGGTTTCATCCTGCATTCCGTAAAGCGTATTATTAAAATCACTTATCATGTATTCAGTGGAATAAAAATCTACATCATGTATCTGACCATCGTTATCTTCCTTATAATCTGAATCATCGATAACTACCGTTTGATTTTGCGTTCTTTCTTCTGCATATGCAGTTTGCTCTACCTCAGCGCTTACATCTTCACTCGCAGAATTTTTGCTCTCTTGATTATCTTTCGATAGTTCTTCATCTTCAATATTCAGATAGACATCCGATGGTTTTAAATCCTTGCCTACCCTTTCTTCGGCTACAGTCATATAAAGTGAATATGCATTTCTATGCAGATAATCATTAAACCAATATCCCTCATAAGGACTTTCATTTGTATTGTCTACTACATCCCAAAAATGATTATACGTAGTTACTACAACTCCAGCCATAATAACTACTACAAATGTTAAAATAATACTTCCTATAATCCTACTGCTTTTCGATTTTATATCCAATTCCCCATACCACCTTTAAATATTTTGGTTCCCTCGGGTTAATCTCAATTTTTTCACGAATCTTTCTTATATGAACCATGATGGTATCTGTTGTAATAGCCTTTTCATTCCATACACGTTCATAAATCTCATCTGGTGAAAAAACTCTCCCTGGGCTTTTTATTAATAACTGCAAGATTTTAAATTCCAGTGGAGTTAACTTTACAGGATTTCCATCCACCCTTACTTCCACCGTATCCTCGTCTAATTCAAGACCTCCAATTGTATGCACATTGCTTTTAGGTACATCTTCCACTACTTTAAGATATTTGGCATATCTTCTTAATTGGGAATTCACCCTCGCTAATAATTCCATTGGTACGAATGGTTTCGTCACGTAATCATCTGCACCAATATTAAGTCCTGTAACTTTATCCATATCTTCTGACTTAGCAGATAGCATGATAACTGGGAAATCAAACTTCTCCCTTAACTTCATCGTCATCGTAATTCCGTCCATCTTTGGCATCATAATATCTACTATTGCTAGATGTATAGTCTCACGCTCTAATACCTCTAATCCTTCAAATCCGTTTGAAGCTCCAAAAACCTTGTATCCCTGATTTCTTAGATATATACTAATTCCCTCTAATATCTCTTTATCATCTTCAACAACTAATATCTGATACATACTATTTCACATACTCCTTCCACGCATATCTTCTTCCTTATATGTTAGTATAGTATGAATCAATATACAAGGACCTTCCGACATAAATTATATGGATCACTATGTTTTTCACCTCCCTATTATTAAACTCCCCTGTGATGTTATCCATAATAACCTTTAAATCTAAATATCAAACGGTAAGATATCTTAAGAAATTCTAAAGAAATAGCCATAAAAAAGGCAATCTCATAAGATTTCTCTCAAAAGATTGCCTTCTACTTATATATATCTCTTATAATTGTTGTTCGATCTTAGCTTTAATTCCTGCCTTTGGTGTAACTCCTACTAATTTGTCAACAACTTCACCGTTCTTAAACACTAACATTGTTGGAACGGATTGAATTCCATATTCATTTGCTAATTCTAAACTTTCATCAATGTCTACTTTGTAAAATCCAGCTTGATCACCTAGTTCATTACCCAGTTCCTCGAATATCGGTGCTAACATCTTACATGGTCCACACCAAGTTGCGAAGAAATCAACGATAGCAACCCCTTCCTTTTTTACTTTATCATTAAAATCATTTATAGTTAGAACTTTAGCCATACTAATTACCTCCATTATATTTATATATTTGTTTCTTTTTGTTTTTGTCTATATCTGTATTCTATACTGTTTTTATTAATACTTCTGTGACTATGTCACAGAAGTATTAATATGGCATTTTGCTTTCTGAAAGAACCGTTATTGGTCCTTCTTTGTTTACACGAAACATAATCTGCGCTAATTGTTCTAATGTTAGCTTATGTCCATTTTCCAACCAATAGATTATTAGCTACTATATCAATTATATGGTAAAAGGTTGCCGCACTAGTTTATCAAAAGAAACACTTGATAATAAACTACGTATGACAACCTTCTTATTATTACCACTCTTTACGACATAAACCATATCTCTCTCTCGTCATCTCATAATCAACACTCGATTGCATCTGGCCTAACTGATCTTCCCAGGCGTCTTCATTAACTCGTACCTTCATAAATCCGATTTCTTCATATACATGTCTAGCACGTTCATTCTTTAGATTGGTATCTAGTACAATTTTATCGATCGGAACTGCATAATTAAGCACTTCATTCGTAAATAAAAAGTCAATTAACAGCTCGATAAATTTCTTTCCTAACCCTTGATTTTGATAAGACACATCGCAGATTTTAATCCCAATCTCTGCATAACGGTTTCCAATACTATAACTCATCTCACCCATAGGTATACTAGAAACTTCGATGATACATATCTGCGAAAGTCTACGTTCATTGCTTTTAATTTGCTCAATCGTCTCTTCTAAACTCTGGTTCAAACCATTAGGAAATCCCGCATGTTCCATCACTGTTCCATCGTTCCACCAAGTTGTTAATTGTTCTGCATCTGTAACTTCTGCGCTTCTTATTGTAAGATTGTTTTGTCGTATTCGAATCTTTCTTTGTTCGTTCATATAGAGGCCTCCAATATTATGATTGGGAAAATTATTCTACCCATTCCCTCCCCACACGTTATATATGGAAATTATTTTTCTATATATTATTTCATTATGATGTGATAAACTGTACGAAACTATCCTCTATATAATTCCGTATATCTTGATTAGATAAGAACGATCTCATCGCAGATTCGTTCGATATATTCTTCTTTCTCGCTAGCGATTCCAATGGTATAGCCAAGCTTTTTAAGCTTTGCTAGAATCTTTCGTATGTCTGCATGGTTTCCTTCGTTTGCAGCGGTAAAGACTCCTGCATCAATTAATAACATCTTCTGCCCTTCCATAATTGCCTGCGCAATACTGAGTTTTTGACGCATACGGTCTGAATATCGTAGTACCTTTCGGTTATTCGTTGGCGATATTCCTACGAATGCCATTGCCTCGCATATTTCCTTTTCTCTAGCTATTTCATTGATTCCTGCGATGTATTTGAGATTTTTAAAGCCTGTATACTCTGTTAAAAAACCAATATCTGATATATAAACTCCAACATGTCTAGGAACTTGCCCATACAGTCTGAGACTCTCGTCTTTATAATATATTTCCCCTTGGCACGGCGTTATTTCTCCCGCTAATAATTGCATAAACAAGGATACCTTTTCATAATTCGATCCAACAAAACCAACAACGGTTCCTTTGTTAATTGCTAAACTAATATTTTCTACTATTGTATGTCCTTCGTATCTTTTTGTCACGCCTTCTAGTCTTAATTCGTATTTCATTCTATATTCCTGTACCTTTAACTGTTGTAATTCTCTTATATTTTTCCTTAGAAAACAATTTTCCTTAGCTTACGTAATCTTCTTGTTTTCCATAAAATATCGCACGAACACCATACTTTTAGGTACGTTCGTGCGATATATTTTGTTCTATTATTATGATTATGAGACAATCATTATCTTAACTTCCATAAAATCGTCTTACCTTGTTTCAAAGACTCTTTCACATCAATAATTCTTTGATTGGAGGAACCTCGGAAGGCTAATGTAATGTCCTTTAACTCTTCTTTGAATTCTCCGTCCACTAAGACATCAATTAAACCAAGCATCTCATCGGTATGTTCACATCGTGCTCGACTCTCACTTAGTAAATCATCTTCTAGTGTATATCCTGTATAGCACCAGATATTCTTCTGTGGGTATTTCTCTTTCACCTTGTGTAAGAGTGGTAAAAGTACTTCTTGATTTGGTCGTTCAAACGGTTCTCCTCCAAGGAGTGAAAGTCCATTGATGAACGAAGGTTCCAGCGCTTCTACTATCTCGTTCGCGGTATCCTCTGTAAAATGTTCACCATATGTGAAATCCCACGCTTCATAATTAAAACAACCTTTACACTGATGGGTACAGCCAGATACAAACAAAGAAACTCTGACGCCCTCCCCATTAGCAATATCGTATTTTTTTATTGCACCATAATTCATCTATAAATGAAGCACCCTTTCTTTAATCTCTTGCGTTCTTCCTTGATTCCAGAATTGTGTTCCTATATATCCACAAGTTCTACGAGCTACATTCAGTGTATCCTGATCACGATTACTGCAATTTGGACACTCCCATATAAGTTTGCCACCCTCTTCACTCACAATCTTGATTTCACCGTCAAATCCACACTCCTGGCAATAATCGCTCTTGGTATTCAACTCCGCATACATAATGTTATTGTAGATGAACTTAATTATCTCAAGAACCGCTGGAATGTTGTTTTGCATGTTAGGAACTTCCACGTAACTTACGGCACCACCTGAAGATAGGGCTTGGAATTTTGATTCAAATTTTAGTTTGGAGAATGCATCAATAGGCTCTGATACATTCACATGATAACTATTTGTGATATAGCTCTTATCCGTAACACCTTCGACTATACCAAATCTTTTTTGTAAACATTTTGCAAACTTATAAGTTGTACTTTCTATTGGTGATCCATACGTACTGAAAGCGATATTCGTCTCTTCTTTCCACTTATCGCAAGCATCATTCATATATTGCATAACTTCAAGTGCAAACGGTGTAATTTCGGGATTGGTATGAGATTCTCCTGTCATGTATTTTACACATTCATATAATCCTGCATAACCAAGTGAAATTGTCGAATACCCACCATATAGTAAGCTATCGATTGTTTCACCTTTCTTAAGTCTTGCTAGTGCACCATATTGCCATAGAATTGGTGCTGCATCGGATAAGGTTCCCTTCAAGCGATTGTGGCGACACATTAAACCTTTATAACAAAGCTCTAATCTCTCATCAAAGATCTTCCAGAACTTGTCCATATCTCTACCCGATGATAAAGCAACGTCTACAAGGTTGATGGTAACAACACCTTGGTTAAAACGTCCGTAGAACTTGTAATTCCCATTCTCGTCTTTCCATGGACTTAGCGCACTTCTACAACCCATAACAGGGAAACAGTTTCCTTCTTTTAATTCTCTCATCATCTTTTCAGAGATGTAATCTGGAACCATTCTCTTCGTCGTACATTTTGCTGCTAACTCCGTTAAGTAATAGTATTCGGAATCTTCGCTGATATTATCCTCTTCAAGAACATAAATTAATTTAGGGAATGCTGGTGTAACCCAAACCCCTGCTTCATTCTTAACACCTTGATATCTTTGCTTTAATGTTTCTTCTATAATTAAGGAGAGATCCTTCTTCTCCTGCTCATTCTTTGCTTCATTCAGATACATGAAAACAGTTAAAAATGGTGCTTGACCATTGGTAGTCATCAGTGTAACTACCTGATATTGAATGGTTTGAACACCCTTTGTAATCTCTTTTCTTAATCTCTTCTCTACCAACTTACTGATTAATTCTTCGGATGCTTTTGTTCCTAATAGTTCTATTTCTTCAATTAAATCCCTACGTATCTTATCACGAGAAATCTGAACAAATGGCGCAAGATGTGCTAAACTGATACTTTGTCCACCATATTGGCTACTTGCAACTTGTGCAATTATCTGTGTTGCGATATTACAAGCAGTGGAAAAACTATGTGGTTTTTCAATTAATGTTTCACTAATTACTGTGCCGTTTTGAAGCATATCTTCAAGATTAATCAAATCACAGTTGTGCATATGTTGTGCATAATAATCGGAATCATGGAAATGTATTATACCCTCTTTATCAGCTTCCACAATATCAGCTGGAAGGAGTAATCTTCTTGTTATGTCCTTACTAACTTCACCCGCCATGTAATCACGTTGAACACTATTTACAGTAGGATTCTTATTGGAATTCTCCTGTTTTACCTCTTCGTTATTACATTCAATCAATGATAGTATCGTATTATCTGTTGTGTTAGCTTTACGTACAAGAGAACGTTTATATCGGTACCTGACATACGATTTCGCCACATCAAAGGCTCCCGTAGACATGATTTGGTTTTCTACCATATCTTGGATCTCTTCTACAGATACTACTCGATTCATTTTTAAACATTTATATTCAACATAGTCAGCAATTTCACTGATTTGCTCCTTAGTAAGCATTGAATTCAATGTTGCATCACTAGCTTTAATAACTGCTGCTATAATTTTATTAAGATCAAAAATTTCTTCTGAACCATTTCGTTTTATGATTTTCATAATGTACCTCTCCTCCAATTAATGTGCAATAATCATTATAATCTTTATGAGGGATTATTTCAATTGTTTCTTACATGAAATTTTATTTTTTTCACAATATATTGTATATAGGTATAATTAAAGGCACACTATAAAGTGTTTTATAAGGACTTTTCTCCTATATACGCAGAGAGGTTATCTGTCGTTCTTATATGCGCTTTTTCATTAAATACATGGATTCATCGGCTTCTTTCAACATATGATTAACGAATTCTTTTGTCGTCTCGAACGATTCCGTAAACGAATATCCCATGTCCACAACCACATAACTTTGCTCCGGTTCATTATAGCAGATCTTGTTTACCTCTTTACGTAATAATTCCATCTTTGCAACAACCATCTCTTTTGTGTAATTCACTAAAACAATAACGAATTCATCACCACCCATACGTATAACGGAATCACTTGGTTCTATATGTTCTTTAAGTGTAGCTGCAACATCAATTAATATCCGATCCCCAATGTCATGTCCAAGCAAATCATTAATTTCTTTAAATTTACTCAGATCTGCCATGATAAAACCAATTCGCTTTGCTACCTCATCGTTGTTTTTATAGAGATAAATAAATTCCTCTAGATATCTTCTATTATAGACCTTCGTTAGCGGATCTTCATATACTTTATGATAGATTTCTGCAATTAAACTAACTACACTTTGGTCCATTTGATCGTTAATTCCGAACTTATGAAAAAGTACATCATCTGATACTCCGTTTATAATCTCCAAAACTATCTTACATTCATTCCCAGATTCATCGCAAACCACAACAGGTTTAGATGATACATGATATAGATCACCTTCTATGAACTCATACTTCGTCTTAGCGCAACCTTCTAACGTGCCACACATACTCGTACAATTCTCACACCTGACGTCTTTATTCCATAATTTATAACAACGCTCTTGCTCTTTAAGAATATTTAGCTCTTCGTCATAAGAAATAACCGTTGTTTTCGTTGTATCCACTAACCTTACAATATCAAAAAATGATTTCATGGATTCTATTGCATTCTTTATATTCTGTAAACTTAATTTTTCCGCCATGTATATTCTCCCATTTGAAACTTGTTTCGAGTCAATCCATATCCTAGCATATCAAAAGAGTATACATGAAACCATTCTACTTGTACACTCTTTTCAGCAAAATTGTTTATTAAGTTAATTCCTTAACACTACCTTTTCATTCAATGCAACAGACTAGTACAACTATATAAGTATTACGTATGCAAGAATCGAAAAAAATGTCTGTATAATCAAGAATCGTACAACAACTTGTGTATCCGACCAATGATGCTTCTTCCTGACATGATCATGTATTGGCGTTAGTGTATTCTTCAGAATTCCAACTTTTAAGAAACGTAATAAGAATACTTTAACTAAGCCCAAACCACCATCAATCAGAAATACCCCTGCCAACAAGATAAATATGAACGGATGTCCTGTCTTAATCGTAATGATTGCAATAAAAAATCCCAATGCCCGTGAGCCAGCATCCCCCATTAACATACTACTAGGCGAAGAATTAAAATAAAGATATGCCAATAAAACTGCTACAAATAAAAAATTTGCCATGGCATATTTACCTAGGGTCTGGCTGAAAATAATACTAAATGATATAAGTACTACGCTTGCAACACTTGCGCATAATCCGTCTACTCCATCTGAGCAATTTGTAACATTAATAGCTACCCAAAACAGAATAATTCCTAAAATTATATATAACACCTTGGGAATTATAAGCTCCGCAGTTCCTATATAGATAGTTGTTGAATTGAAATCCATAAAAGTTAGAATCGTTATTACTGATAGAATTAGATCAATTAACCCCTTCTTATATTCATTCCATGGAGTATCGGAGGCATCATCTAGATACCCACTTAACATAACTCCAAACAATAGAATGGAATAGATTACGTATTCGCGGTCCACTGGAAGAAATATAAAACTACATATTAAAAAGCATACTACAAAAGTTAAGCCAACACCTCGAATTTTCCCTTTTGATAAGTTTCCATTCAGTGCATAGTCTCGCCCCTTGTCACTGGGTAGAAAGGGTAACGGGCGCTTTAACGCTAGAAATGTAATAACAAAAGCAACAACTATACCAATCATAACAATCTGGTTCACACTCAGATAGTTACTTAATATCTTGTACATACTCCTCACCTTCTGCTATATAGCAGTCCTTTCTTGATGTGTTAGTGTATCATTAGTTTTTGAGCAAAACCCTTATCCTTTCTACAGCAGCTAAGTTGGCAATACACAAGTACAGGTTAGCTCTATACAGCTTATCCTATACTACTCTATTCTACTATCAATATTTACCAATTATTCGTCCTATTATTAAAATTTGACAAACTATCTGGTCCTTATTCATAGCAAATTTCTCATATGGAATTCCTACACTACAGTAATTGATTCTTTCACAATTTATTTTTACTTATATTTACCATTTGTTTCGTATGATATATAATTATTTTATTACTGAAAATTATACAAATTAAAGAGGAGGATCTATTCATGAAAAGGGAAACAGAGCAAATTCTAAAAGAGTTTGAAGTGAAAACATTTGGTAATGTTAAAAATATTGAAAATGCTGAAAGTAAATTAAGACCAGGTGAAAAAATATTATACATATCTCCAACTAATGCAATTATCACTACTGTCAACATAAGAAAACAAGAAAAATTACCGGGTATTTCCGTTCTAACCAATCAACGTTTTTTCTTTGTCTATAAATCTCTAAATATTGAAAATACCGAGGAGTTTTCTTTAGATACACTCAATTCCATTAATTGTTCTGGTAATGGCATAACTGGAGGTCATATTCAATTACATACTAATACCAAAAGTTACGATCTCCTTATTACATATAAGAAAGATATCATGGAGAAAATTAGAAATACGTTTACTAATGCAAAATTAAATCTCAACATATCTAGTACAATGAATATTTCAATTATCACTACGAATGATATACCAGAACAAATCGAAAAATTATCTCAACTAAAAAATAGTGGAATTTTAACCGAAGATGAGTTCAACAGCAAGAAGGCAGAATTACTTGCACGTCTATAATAATATCAAGACATATAATTAGATATATACTGTAAATAAGGGCAAAACCTACCTTGATAGGTTTTGCCCTTATTCTAATAATTACCGATGTAATCGATAACCAGCTCCCCACACTTTCCGCAACGAACAATGTCAATCTATGCATCTCACCTTATCCTAATAATCTGTATCTTTTTTAACTTCATAAAAATACTTGTAAGAATAACCATTCCTGCCAAAGCAATCGTTAGATAGCCTAGCATATTAAACGTTACTGTGCACACCTCAAAAAGCGATGGAAGTACTGCCAGCGCACCAAAAGCCCCAAGAATCATAGTCGCACAAGTAAATACTCTGAGTTTTGTAAATGGAATACAGCTCTTTACTACAGCCACCATGGACGTCATCATTAAAAGTAAATACATAATTGTCTGATTTTGATTTGCATCAAATGGAGTGGTCAAACTTACAATTACAATCATTATTGTAATACTTAATGCGAACGGAGCTGCATTTCCCAATACTTTCTTTAAAAAACCACCATGTATTCTTCTCGTATTTGATTCAAAGATTGTAAGGAAGGAAGGCGCTGCTTCAATAAAAGCATCAATTAAAGTAATCTGTATCGGTATGAAAGGAAATGGAATATTTAACAGGATACAGAATAAAGACACAAGGATAGAGTATATGGTTTTAATAAAGAATACTCCTGCGGTTCTTGTCACATTGTTTACTACCTTTCTTCCCTCTAACACTACTTGAGGAAGATGCGTAAAATCAGAATTTAATAACACAATTTGGGAAATCTGACGGCTTGCATCACTTCCCTCTGCTACAGCTATAGAACAATCTGCCTCTCTAAGAGCTAGTAGATCATTAACGCCGTCTCCTGTCATTGCTACATGATGCCCCTGTCGTTTCAATGCTTGTACCAATTGTTGTTTTTGTTTTGGTGTAACCCTTGCAAACACAGCATATTCCTTGCAAATCTTGTCATAATTCACATCTTCTCCTACTGTGCTTAAATCTATCGCATCGTTCCACCGTTCTAGTCCTGCCTTTTTCGCAATTATAGAAACTGTTTTCAAATGATCCCCTGAAATAACTTTTACATCAACACCCTCATTACGGAAATACTCCAGTGTCTGGCGAGTATTTTTTCGAATGGTATCTGTCAGAATTGCGATATACATAGGGTGAATATCCTCGGGCAATTCATTTTCATTGTTCCACATTCTCTTACAATATCCAATCACCACCACACGATAACCTGCTTCCATCTGCTCTTCCACATCTCTTGGTAGCTGCTTCATCATACGCTCTGGAGCCCCCACAAAGACGGTACCCATGTCACTGAAACTGATAGCTCCCCACTTCCTGTGTGAAGAGAAGGATATTCTATCTACAGGCGAATATATGGCTTTCGCTGAGAACTCTTCTTCCAAAGCTTGAAATGTTGCATTGTTATCATTACATGCCGCGAGGTAAGACTGAATCAGTTTATCTGTTTCTTCCTTCGGAAGTTTTGTCATAGGAATCACTGTCTTTACTTTCATTTTACCATCCGTTATAGTTCCTGTTTTATCCAGACATAGAACGTCCACATGAGCCAAAGTCTCTAGCGAGTAGATATTTTGTACCAGGATTTTCATCTTCGCTAACCGTATTACTCCCGTTGCCAGAGATACCGAAATTAACAATACTAGACCTTTCGGCAACATACCCAAAAGTGCCGCTGAGGAAGTTATAATAGAATCAGCAAATGTCATATGTCGCAGTAACATCGCCTCTATAAAAAGTAAAATTCCTAGGGGAACAATTAAGAAACTTGTGAAACGCGTCACCTTCTTCATTGCACCTAAAAGTTCTGAATGAACCTGTTTTTCCTTCTTTACATCGTCCGCTAATTTAGTAGCGTAATTCTCACTACCCACATGTATAACTTTTGCATAACATCTGCCGGAGATTACAAAACTCCCCGAATAGAGCTCATCTCCCTCCTCTTTGATCACAGCATCGCTCTCACCAGTTAAGAGTGATTCATTCACTTCCAATGATCCCCGCAAAACAACCGCATCATTACAAATTTGTTTGCCACTATCCAGTACCATTACATCATCTTTTACGATTTCTTCTGTCTCAACAAGAAGTTCTTTTCCATCCCTTAGTACTGTGACATGAGGGCGATTCAGAATGGACAGGTTATCCACCATTTTTTTTGCTTTCAGTTCCTGTGCAATCCCTATGCTTATGTTTAGTATGATAATTGCAATAAATAACAGATTAGAATAGGCTCCTACACCCAAAAGCAATGCTGCGATTATGAAATTTAACAGATTGAATAATGTAAATATATTTTCCTTAACAATCTGCGTATTTGTTTTTGTAATAGATGACCTCAAATTCCCCTCATCTTCTGTTTTTCTGTGTTCCATTACTTCTTTAGTCGATAACCCTAATATAGGTTCCTGCATATGATTTCCTCCAATAGCTACTTCTAATATTTTTATATAAAAATTACATATCGTAATATTTTCCTTCACTAACCAATGTAACATATTTCATTGTAAAACATGCATTATAAATTCCTTTACTTCTTCTTCATTATTACCAGTATACTTCAAAACGTCTTGTAGCAAGTCCATATTTTCTAAAATATCTTGCTTATTAATTCGACCATTATCAATGAATTCTTCTAAAAACTTCTTATTAGTAAAAGAGCATGCCAGCATAGTGGCACCATAAAAGAAAGTTAAAAGATGATTTCTTTTATTATTATTAAGTTCGATTAATTCCTCCAATAGTTTATCCCAATCTTCTAAGTTTTGAACGAAATCAAGACGTGGTAATATGTACTGGCTAATATCACTGCCTATCCTTGCAGCCGCATCATCATAATCTGTTACAATGGGTTGTCCATTTTTAATCCCACCTATTGAATATCCATTCGATCTATAAGGATGCAATAATCCGCTATCTGGTAAGAATGTCTCTTCCCTTGTTGGAGAATTACCTCCATCGCTTTTCTTCACATCATTGATATCAACAACTTCTTTCTTATCCAGTACTCCTATATTAAACCAAAAATCGAATCCCATCTCCTCATTATTAAACTGTGATGATTGTAGGTTTATAATAACGTAACATTCCTGACATTCCCTATAGAACGTCGTACCACCACATTTATAACCAGCTGACTTAATAAGTGGCTTTATTACTTCCTTTAGAATTCTATTTTTCTTCTCTCTTTCAGTCATTGTATAATCCCACAAACATTCCTATCGCTTGTACAGATGTAATAACAATATTTTCTTTGTTGTTGCATGTATTCCCTCCTTTTATATTTATATATTAATACAGTACAGCATTTATTATATTTTGTATACCTCCTTTCCCTTAATAAATTTCAATATACTATTCTCCACTTTATTAATTTAGCTTATAAACAACCTAAAATATTCATTAACAGACAGTACATTAGGCGGGTGTTCTACGTAACACCCGCCTAATCAGATCATACCTCTCTTTATTCACTTTGCTTCTCAATCCAGAAAGTATCTGCTAACAATAACCAATTGGCACGGAATAATTTCATAACTTGCCAATATCCCATACCCCGTAAATCAAATTCTTTTACCAGATTAAACTTTGCTTCCATACTACGAACATCTTCAAACCACACTTCATGCTCTAATCCGTCTCTTGTATAACGAAAGTAAGGAGACATAGCAACCGGATCAAACTGTATCTCAGCATTATTATCAACAGCAATTTCAATGGCTTCGATATTACCAATCGTTCTTGCTTTGGATTCTCCTTTTACAAATGGTAGGGTCCAGTCATATCCATAGTTTGGGATTCCCAAATCAATCTTATACTCTGGAATACGTGTAATAGCGTATTCAACAACTTCACGTACTTTGTTGATTGGTGCGACCGCCATAGGTGGCCCATAGGTATACCCCCATTCATACGTCATTAATAATACGCTATCTGCAGCTTCTCCAAGTAGAGCATAATCCTTTCCTGCGTATAATAGACCTTCCTGTGTATCTGAGGTTTTAGGCGCTAGTGCAACGGATACTGGATACCCTATCGCATTGATTGCTTCTCGCAGACGTCCGACAAATTCCGCAAAAGTCACTCTGTCTTCCGGCAGAATATATTCAAAATCAACATCTACTCCTTGAAATCCTTTCGCTTGAACGGTTTCCGTAATTTGTTGAATTAAATTCTCCGCAGCCTCCCAGTTATTAATAACACGATTTATTAAATAATTACTAAATTGGCCATCCGGACCAAATGGCGTTAAAGTAAGAATCGGAGCTGCTTGAAACTGAATGGCGGCCTCAATCATGAAAGTGTCATCTAATGGTGGGTAGATCAAATCCCCTTCTGCACTAAACCCATAAGAAAAGACAGAAAGAGCACTTAGATAAGGTAACGTTTGATTCAAAACATCGGAATTAATAAAGGGGTAGGCATATCCATTCACCGATACCGTTTTTCGTTCATTTGAAGGAGTGCCTTTTGTTAATAATAAAGCCTGACCAACCGCAAGTGCATACGGGTATTCAATTTGATTATTATATAACACCGACTCTACCGAAACTTCATTCTCTAAAGCAACCGAATCTACCGTATCTCCAGATTTAACTATATATATTTCCATAAAAAATCCTTTTCTATTAATATATGTAGCAGAAATATTTATGGGATTAAAGATAAAATAATAGGCTGTTGCAGAATTATATATCTTCTCATATTTTGCAACAGCCTATTCTACATGGACCTCTTTACTATTTAATCTTCATCTTGTAGTGCATCATAACCATGTTCATTGGTACGAATCTTAATTACGTCCTCAACATCATAGATAAAGATTTTTCCGTCACCAATCTTACCTGTATAAAGAATCTTTTGGATAGTGTCAACGAGTGTTTTCGTTGGGATTTTGCATATTACTACGTCAATCTTAATTTTCGGAAGCAATCTTGTGTCCACAGGTGCTCCTCGGAAATAAGTTTGGTGTCCCTTTTGCATACCATGCCCGAAAACATTGGTAACTGTAAGACCAGTGATACCAAGCGTATCAAGCGCATCTTGAAGTTCTGCAAATTTGGTTTGATTTGCAATAATCGTAACCTTCGTAAGTTTTGCACCAGCATGTTCTTTGTGCACAACAGGGATTGCAATATCCTCTGAAACTGTAGCTGTAGCTGCTGAAGGGGCTGTTTTATCTAACTTAATAGTTTCGATGTTGCTTGGTAATTCTGATTCAGTAGCAACTGGAGCGAAGTCTGGATACGCTATATTACCATGCTCACCAATATCAAGACCAGCTATTTCTTCCTCGCGAGTTACACGAATGCCGATGGTCTTCTTAATAACAAGCCAAACTATTGCAGAAGCAATGAATACAAAAGCTCCCACAGCAACGATACCGATTATCTGTACACCAAGCAATTCGAATCCACCACCATAGAGTAAACCATTCTTAGTAGAGAGACTTGTAACACCCTCTTTTGCGAACAAACCTACACATAGTGTACCAAAAATACCGCAACCAAGATGAACTGAAGTTGCACCAACCGGATCGTCAATCCTAATACGGTCAAAGAACAATACTGCAAATACAACTAGAATACCTGCTACTGCGCCGATTAGTAAGGAAATCTCGATACTTACATAAGCACAACTACCAGTAATTCCTACTAGACCTGCAAGACATCCGTTGATTGTCATACCAAGGTCTGGTTTGCCTAAGAATATCCATGCGGTTGCAGTTGAGGTTAACACAGCCGCAATTGCCGCAGTGTTAGTTGTCATAAGTATGTAAACGACATCGGAAGGATTCTGGAAACTCATTGTTGATCCAGGATTAAATCCGAACCAACCAAGCCAAAGTACAAACAGTCCGATAACTGCAAGTGACATATTGTGTCCTGGAATGGCCTTAGCCTTGCCCTTTTTATCGTATTTTCCAATACGAGGTCCGAGAATCAACGCCCCAGCGAGAGCAGCCCACCCACCAACAGAGTGAACAACTGTATCACCTGCAAAATCCATAAATCCCAGATCAGCAAGCCAACCGCCTCCCCATACCCAGTGACCTACAACTGGATATATAAAGAGCGTAAGCACAAACGAAAAGATTATAAACGAAATATATTTGACACGCTCAGCAACCGCACCTGATACAATTGTTGCTGCAGTGCCACAGAAAACTAGTTGGAAGAAGAACTTACCCCAAAAAGGAACATTTGATGTCAATGTGCCATCATAGAAGGAAAGATCTGCATTTCCTAAGACAAAAAGATGTTGTGTTCCGATGAAAGGATTATCACCACCAAACATTAGACCCCAGCCAAGTAACAAAAATCCGAGGGATGAAACTGCAAATACAATAAAGTTTTTTGACAGGATATTAACCGTGTTCTTTGATCTTGCAAAACCTGCTTCAACAGCTGCAAAGCCAAGGTTCATGAAGAAAACCAAAATAGCCGCAAGAAATACCCATATTGTGTCAATAATCATAGTAGTACTCATAAAAACACCTCCGATATAATAATAAAAAATAGGGCGAAGATGTTCTTTCTCAGAACATCTTCGCCCTATTTTTTTACATTTTTATTCTATCAAAGTAATTATTTACTGTCAATATTTTTTTTATTTTTTCTTAGCGATATCTTAGTGCTTCTATTTTCCACTCATTTATATACTTAATCATGTCTAAATTATTCTCATTAAACTGTGTGAGACGATTCACATTGGCTCCCGACGGATGGGGAAATCCGTGTGTAATTCCAATAATGAACACTTTTGCCTTTGGATTAATATACTCATTGTGTGGGGCATAGTAAATCTCAATCGTATCCTTTTTCTCAATTAATAGCTCCGGTATAAGAAGTTCTTCCTTTGAGTATCTATCTTGCAACGGTAAGCTCTGTATAATCTTTTTAAATCATATAATGTGTATTTCAATTTTGAAAATTGTAGTCCTGCTCTGTTAGATATGGAAAAGAAATAATATCTGTGGTCTCAACGTTTTCTTTTCTTATATCAATTACATTTATTCTGCTATTATCGTAAGTTCTGTAAAAATAGATACCATGATCCAAGTCCATACAGGAAGAATATATGGTCAAATCCTCCACTCCTTCTTCTGTCATAGCACCACCTCTCACCATCTTAACATAATCAAGCATATTAAAAAACTGGGATACGGCTTCGTTGTCGCTATTGATAGAAGGGATATTCGCTCTAATGAAAGCAATTCTTACAAATCTTGAAACAGATGCAAAATCTCCAGGTATTCCAAGTGTTCCACTACCAATACCTAAAGAATGTAATTCTTTGTTACTCCAGACACTCTTCTTGTGATGCACGGGGGAAAGAAATAAATACTCATTCAAGTTTGTTAGATGCCAATCAAAAGTTGGATTATTCGTCATTACCCCGACCGGGTTGTCATATACCTTAATGCCTTCAACCGTCTTCTCGACAACAATGGATTCACCGCTTTTGTCGGACAACATCCAATGCAGGGTTGCCACTGGTGTCTCACTATTTATAGGGGCATCTACTAACTCTATTTCTTTTATCGCTTCTTTAACCTCAGCCACTGTTGTATAGTTCGATAACGCCCACTGAATCAAATCGTAAGGGGCAATGTTTAATTTCCCCTCAACACTTTCTTTTTCGAAGTAAGCATATCCCCCAAAATTCAGCCCTGCACAAGCCAACCCATCCTTGTTCATTGCTTCTGCAAATGTTGCATGGTTGTCAATAACAGTCCCCATACCAATTATGGCTTTGTGATTAATAACAACATTTCCAGTAACCTTATCTTGGTACTGATAATTTGGTGGCATAATTAAAACACGTTGATTAAAATTATATGCCAGATCCATGTTTCGACCAAAGAACACTTTGTTATCCGCAGTTTTTATACTTAACGCTGTACACATATAAACGATCTCCTTTGTTTGTTTTTAGTCTATTTTTTGCTTTTGTAATGATAAATATTCAATAGATTATCTTCCTTCTTTTGATGTTACCAGATAAATCCAATTTTATTGTATGATAAAAAACCTCCAAGTGCAGTCTAACAGACAACCACTCAGAGGTGTATAATACTAACTATTTTAATTAATTATTAGATATGGGAGAATCTGTACATTGTTATATACCATCCTAGGGTGATTTATTTTCAAATATTCAATCTCAACGATGCGTACCAAATACCACCTTAATATCACGTTCCTTTAGCATCTGTACAATTCTTTCAATGGTTGTACAAAGCTTCCCCTCCTTGTTCTTTGTACATATGCCTATGTGCACAACTTCTACTCCATTATCTTGTAAACGATCAAGTTTCTCTATCATACCTTCATCTATCCCAGGATCAGTTCCACAACCATTGCAATGCATAAATGCCATCAACCTAGTTTCCTCATCCTTATAGATTAAAAAGGCATCTCTTTTATCATGGTACGACTGAAGACATCCCATTCCAGTGCACACGTCATTAGCTTTTAGACAGCTTAAAATTGCTACTTTCATCTACTTTCCCCTTTTGACCTTGTGGGATGGAATATTACATGTAGAATTCCATCCTCATTCCTGTTTACTGATGATTCCACCTCATATAGATTGCGTATTAATTCTGTTGTAATGACTTCCTGTGGTGTTCCGTAGGAGACAACTTCTCCGGCTTGTAGTGCGTAGATCTTATCACAATACATTGCTGCAATATTCAGATCATGAAATGCAGATATGACCGTAATTCCAAGATCCTTAACCGTATCTAGAATCTGTAACTGGTATTTAATATCAAGATGATTGGTAGGTTCATCTAATATCATACTCTCAGTCTTTTGCGCCAATGCTCGTGCCAGAATAATTCTTTGCTGTTCTCCTCCTGATAAACTAGAGAAGACACGGTTTATATAACTGGACATTCCCACCTTTTCAAGACATTCATCTACAATATCATAATCTTCTTTCGTGTCCCTTTGCATATTCTTTTTATAAGGGGAACGCCCCATTAGAACCATTTCTCTTACAGTAAAATCAAAATTATAATAATTATGCTGCGATACCACTGCCATCTTCTTGGCAGTTTCCTTGTAGGTCATCTCCTCCAAAGGCTGATTGCTTATATAGATACACCCATTATCTGGTTTCAACACTCGATAGACTGTTTTTAGAAATGTACTTTTTCCACATCCATTTGGTCCAATGATACCTACAAATTCCTTGTTTTTTATATGTGTGTTAATGCCTTTTAGGATAGGAGTTCCTCCAAGGTTCACCTTAACGTCTTTCGTAGCGATCTCCATCACTGTGCACCCCCTCCAAATCCATAGGATTTTCGAATCAGCAGATATATAAAACATGGTGCCCCAATTACCGATACAAGGATTCCTATTGGAAGTTCTGATTTAGGAATTATGACTCTGCACGCTACATCTGCCCAAATTAGAAAGATAGCTCCAGCTAATGCGCAAAGAGGAATCATTTTCTTGTGATCTGTTCCAAACAGCATTCTAACCATATGTGGAATAAGAAGACCAATAAAGCCGATCATCCCTGCACAGTATACCGCTAAACCTACCATCAAGGCGGAAATAATCAAGTATAGATGGCGATAATGATGTAAGTCAGTTCCAAGTGTAATTGAAACCTCGTCTCCTAATAGTAACATATTCAGCGTTCTTGCATGTGTTATGAAAAACAGCGTTGCTACTACCATGCACGGTAAAATCACTACGATATTTACCCATTTCGCTCCAGCAAGACTGCCCATCAACCAAAAGGTAACCGTTTCGATTCCTGCTTTATCACCTGCTATATATACTATAAAATTGGTCAATGCAGAACAGACAGAACTTAGAGCCGTTCCTGCTAAAAGTAACCTAATAGAATTCGATCGTCCTCCAATATTAGCAACAATTTGTACCAAAAGAGAAACCACAAAAGCTCCAAAAAAGGCACCAACTCCTACCGCATTACCTCCTAATAAAGATCCAAAACCAACCATAATTGCGAAGGTAGCACCAAGGGAAGCACCCGAGGAAATTCCTAAGACGTATGGATCTGCCAACGGATTCTTAACGATTGCTTGCATAACAACACCCGCTACTGCAAGTCCCATACCAACTGCCATAGCTAGAATAATCCTTGGTAGCCTAATATACCATACAATGTCTGAAACAACGCCACTCCCGTACAAACTTCCATCGCCAATCCGAAACATATGATAACAGATGACGCGGTAAACCTCTCCTATGGAAAGGTCCACCGAGCCAATGGTCACTGCTGTTAATATTGACAGTACCAGAGCTAACAAAAGGATGAGAATCATACAAACATAAATTGGTTTACCTTTCAAAACTCCGTTTTTTAAATCTATTTGTTTCATTTTCATTATTGTAATTCAGGGTACAAGGCACTAGAAATATTCGTGATTCCTTCATAGGTACGGATACCACTGCAATAGATACTAGTTAGATTAAGTGCATAGACTCTTTTGTTTTTCACAGCTGACAAACTAGAAAACGCTTTATTATCCATTATACTTGCAATTGCTTCGTCTTCGTTAATATAGCCAGTGTAATAAACCATGAAAATAACATCAGTATCTGCTGCAATTAAATCCTCTGCACTAATATTACTACTATCTTCACTTCCAACTGCCAGTACAGCACCTGCTTTTGTCGCAATATCACCACCTAAGGTGTCTGCACCATATACACGGTAAGAACCGCTCTCATCTTCTAATATTGCTACGGATAAAGGTGCTTCAATTGTTTGCGCATATTCTGCTGCTTTGGTTTCTTCTGCTTTCATCTGATCCACCAACGCCTGAGCCTTATCAACACAGTTAAAGATAATACCAATGTTCATAATATCTTCATATTCATATTCTGTAGTTCTTGGGAACTCTTCACTAGATCCCATGGCAGAACTGTTTAATGACATATACGTGTTACAGTTTCTATCAATCCAGAAATCAACATCTCCTAAACGATCATCCGCAAATAATGAATACCAGCCTAATATTAAATCTGGCTGCATGGCGATAGCATCTTCCTTAGAAGGTCTTTCATTACTATATTGTATCTTTGAAAATGCCTCTGCAAATTCATCAGCAATTTCATCATCCATACCAAAAGCATAGACGATTTTGTCTTCCAGTCCTAAAGCCATCATAGTCTCAATATTATTCTGATATGCACAGATAACTTTCTCTGGCATAGAATCAAAGGTTACCTCTATCTTCTCATGATTATAATTGTAAGTGGTTATTGTCACTGGATAATACGAATCATTCTCATTCTGTGAAGTATTCTCCTCCTGTACAACGGATTCATCCGAAACTTCTTCCGAAACTTGATCCGTTGTTTCCGGATTCTTCTCTTTAGGGGAATTAGAAGCTTTACAACCTCCTAATATCACTACACACATTACCGCTACTAACAGCGTTGCTATTCTCTTTTTCATCTTAACATCCATGCATCTTCTAGTTGATTTGTGATATTACTCATACAATATTAAAAAGATTTATAAAATCTATACTGTACGAATAGGTAGATTGAAAGTAATAATCGCATGGCTCCTTTCGTAATTTTTGATTCTTTCAATCTTGTTACTTGAGTATTATCATGATTCCAATTATTGCACTGACAAAGAGTCTGGCCCTCCTTGCTAGACATTAAATTATAAAACAAAAAAGGAGCTACCTCCTATGGCAACTCCTTCAACAGTTTTTTAACATACCAAAAATAATCTATGATACTCATAGACTTTTCATGTTAATTTCCCTAAGGATTCTTCGCCATTGTAATCCGCAATGCTTAGAAACTAATAAAAGCTGGTCTTCTGGCTCAGGTCTTCAATAAGGTTTTCTCTCTTATAGCGCATATTCCGTCTTCCCAGTTTCCCAGTGACATCTTAGAATACACTCAACCAACACAGCAGCGGTACTGCACAGAATTCTCATCTGTTTCCCAATGAAATCATTTCTGATACTTTTACTGTAATCACAATATTCTCTTTTAATCTTCACAAGTTTATCATTATGACTATATTTTGTCAAATATAATTAAATTTATTCTTGTATAGCAAATTGGCTTTCATACCTAAGCACACTACCATCTGCAATATAGCAAAGCTATTCATCTTTCACGTATTCCTCAATCATTTCGCCCCGACAAACTAACTATTAAATTCATATCTTCTCTTCCTTTTATATAGAAAATGGGTCTCCACTCCACTTGTGTAGTCTTATTAAAATGTAGCGAAGAACATGTTGTTTGTTTACGCGATTCTTCTGTATATTTTCCAGCAATGAATACAGCTGTTGGTCCATCTGCACCACCTATAATCGCAACACAACTTGCAGATTTTTCTTCTCCCTTTTCTCTCTCAAATTGTAATTTTCTTGGCTGATCACTCTTGGTGCAATCTTGTATTCGAAAATCCTCATATGTTAATTCTGGTTTTATGCCATACGAAAGTTCATGATAATACATAGGAAATTCTAAGTCTCGTTGTTGTGTAATATTAAATCCTTTCATCTCATCAGGTTTACAACCATATACAGTTAAGTTAACTATTTGTCCCGTCACTGGATGAATTAATTCCAATGCCTTCTCACCACACCCCTCCTCTGTTATAAAGTGCTCCCCAGAATACGGTGTTTTATTGATTTGAAACATAAGTTCTAAAGCATCAATTTTCACTGGCCTCTGGTTAATCCAACGATATACTCTTCTATCAAACAACCAACCACTCTTTTGATCACATTCGTAGTACTCCATTAATTCTTTAGCTTCCTCAGAAATTTGCTCTTCCTCAATCTTCAGCGGATGCCAGCCTATTCTACAGGCACTATCAAACAATAATCTTTCTCCACCTATAATCACGGTCATGTTATAATTCAAATTAAAAGGATTTTCTTGGTCCATTTGTTCAAACTCTTCATCACTTAACTCCGTTACTCTCTTTTCTAGATTCCAATTCTCTAAAAACTCTCGAATCTTATCTATAGGTAGGTTTATACATACGTCAATTACAATTCCCTTATCACCGATATATATTGCAGGTAATAACCCATGAGTATCTTCCCATGTGAATTTCTTCTTTAAATGAACTTCTTCTAATGCTTTTTCACTCTTATTATGACGTCCAAAATTACCACTGAAATATACCTTCATAATTTACCTCCTACTAATCTAATGGCATTGTACTAGTTGCAACGGAAGTTCTTGTAAATAATGAACTTAAAGATATCCATCGACATAATACTTTTCCAACAATCTGTGAACGCTTAATTGTACCACAGTCCTTGTAACGACTGTCATAAGAGATATCGAGCGAATCACCAATAACAGAATATTCGTCTTCGTTTAATATAAGTGGATACGCCTGATCACCAGCATTTGTTGTTTTTTTGCACCATTGTGCTTCACCTCCTAATCATTAGTACCCAAATACCGCGAAAGGTTAAAAATTTGGTTTATCTTAGAAATTTTTATGATATAATTAACTTTTAAGATACAAATGAAATTATAATTAATTTGGTAACAATGAAAAAGCATTATGGATAATTATAACAAATATAAAATTAAAGTTAAAGATAAGGAATTACCGCCAACGTATTTCCTATTCAAATCAAGGAGAAGAAATAAATGAAAAAGATAATTTTCTATATATTTGCTATTATACTGAATATTGGTTTAGTTGATTGTGCTCAAGAAAAAATACAAAATAATAACATGAATAGCGAAGTTGTTAAAGAAGAAAATATAAATTCCATCAAAGAAGATGCAGAAATAAAAGAAGTAGAAGCAAAAGAAACTAAAACAAAAGAAGCTGAAAATAAAGAAACAGAAACAGTAGAAATAACATCGCAAGTTAATAATGAATCTATCGAAGACGAAATTGTTGATTTTTCCGATTGCTTTGAAAATATAGACGGCTGCGCAGTCTTATACTCACCAGCTAAAAACCAATATACCTATTATAATAAAGACATGTGCCAAAAGCAGGTTTCCCCTTATTCAACCTTTAAAATTGTATCCACATTAATTGGCTTAAATAACGGCATAATACATTCAAAGGATTCTACTATCGGATACGACGAAACAACATATCCTATAGACGCATGGAATGCAGATTTGACATTAGAAGAGGCATTTAAGTCATCTTGTATATGGTATTTTAGAAAAGTTATTGACCAAGTCGGATATGACCAAGTTCAAAACGAATTAAATTCCTTACAATATGGTAATCGTGACATATCAGAATGGGAAGGTAGTGATTGCAACCCTTTACCTGAGCTTAATGGTTTTTGGCTCGATTCCTCTTTAAAGATATCACCGAAAGAACAAGTGGATGTTCTAAATAGTATCTTTAATAATAAAACCCAGTATTCACTTGATAACATCGCAACTCTTAAAGATATCATGCAGACGGAAACCCATAAGGATTATAGCTTATACGGCAAAACTGGTACTGGTGCGTCATCTAAAACTGCGTGGTTTGCTGGTTTTTTTGAGACAAATGACTCCACTTACTATTTTGCAGTATTACTAGATGATGATAGCAAAGAGAATCTTTCTGGTTCCGATGCAAAAGAAATTACCGAAAAGATTATTGAGAAGTTTTATATTGAATAAACCTATGGTATTAGTAATTAAGAATATACATTATCTTGATACGGGCGAAGCGAGGATATTACCGAAAAGAAAACACGGGAAATCTATTAGGAATGACGCGGTTCCTATCCTAAGTAGATTACGCCGAGTTAAAATAATATTCAAAGTAGATAACCTACCCGTTATGTAGTGGTTTCTTACTGCTCCAATTCCTCCATTACATCTTCCGGTATATCCTCATAATTTTCTTCTGCAACCTGCCCCCTAATAACATCATCTCCATCTAGCTGTAACTGATAATGTTCTCTTACCTTTTTTTCTACTTCAAGCATAAAATCCGGTTGCTCTGACAAATATACCTTGGTACTTTCTCTCCCTTGTGCTAGTTTGACGCCATCATAAGAATACCAAGAGCCACTTTTATTAATAATATTGATGTCTGCGGCCAAATCAAGAATATCTCCCTCTCTAGATATTCCACTACCATACATAATATCGAATTCTGCCTCCTTAAATGGTGGCGCAATTTTATTCTTCACTACCTTTACACGCGTTCTATTACCTACACGTTCACCACCAACTTTGATCTGGTCAATTCTTCTAACATCTAGACGCACAGAAGAATAAAATTTTAATGCCCGACCTCCTGTTGTAACTTCTGGATTTCCAAACATAATACCAATCTTCTCGCGAAGCTGGTTAATAAAGATGACGATACACCTTGACTTACTTACAATTGGTGTCAACTTTCTAAGTGCCTGTGACATCAACCTTGCTTGTAAGCCAATATGAGAATCGCCCATATCTCCATCAATTTCAGCCTTTGGTACCAAGGCTGCTACCGAATCAATTACTAAGATATCTATGGCACCCGAGCGTACCATCATCTCTGCAATTTCCAAAGCCTGCTCTCCCGTATCCGGTTGCGAAATATATAGCTCATCAATATTCACCCCTATGTTCTTTGCATACTTAGGATCTAGGGCATGTTCTGCATCAATAAATGCCGCTATACTGCCTCTTTTTTGAAGTTCTGCTACCATATGTAGAGAAACTGTTGTCTTACCACTAGATTCCGGCCCAAAGATCTCCACTACTCTTCCCCTTGGTAATCCCCCTAGTCCAAGTGCAATATCAAGACTTAATGATCCCGTAGGAACTACTTCTACACTTCCAATCGCATTGGGATCTCCCAAACGCATCACAGCACCTTTACCAAAATCTTTTTCTATCTTAGAGATTGCTGCTTCTAATGCTCTTTTCTTATTCTCATCCATTTGTTCGACCTTCTATTCTTTTATTTTATGAAACAAAAAAGGATGGCTACATTCAGTAAATTTGAATGAAACAATCCTTCTTATTCAGTAAATTACTTATGTGAGCCGTCGTTCTTATATTGGATATCTTAACATTAATAAATTTTTTATGTAAGAAAAATCTTAAAGCATGGAATGAAGTTTGGTAAATTTGTCGTAGAAGTAGTACCGCTATTTTAGTCAAAATAACAATAGCAAAAGTTCCGCAGAGACAACATAGTATAAAGTTACTTATTGTTTCTTTCCCACAATAATCACATGATTACTTGCCCCCAGTATAGATTCTTCCCTGCAAACACTATAATGATATTCACTCCATATTTTAAATTGCTCCTCATTCCAATTATCCACTTTATCAGAGAATAATGGGGTTAGTCCATCCTGTGAAAAATGATCTATAATCTCAATTCCTTGCGTCTTATATATCCGTTCCATTTCATCTTTTGTGGAGTAATAGGTATCTGTCCAAAAACATTTCTCATCATCTTGTCTCAATACACCAGTTTGAATAATTTGCTGTGCCAATTCTGCATCAAGATACTTATCATATCCGTGGCAGTCACATCATATCCTTGATCGGCAAGATAAAATGCATATGCTCCCGTTCCTGCTGCACAATCCAGTATCTTTGAATGATTCCTAAATAATTCGTCAAAAATCCTTGTAGTAGTAATAAACTCTATTTTTCTTGCATTATTCGTTGTAAGTCTATCCTCTTCCTTATAGTTTTCGTAGCTTTCCACAACATAATTCTTCATTCAGGCTCTTCCTTTAGTTTAAAAATGGTATAAAAAACGCTCTCCTTCCTTGAATAGTTCAAGAACGAGAGCGTAAGCTTACTATCTCTTTTCAATGCCATTTAATATTTTTATAAGTGTAAGTTATAATTTTCCAAACTTCAAGCTATATTATATTTCAGTTACCATCTTATACTACTTTACTTCTCGAAGCTTTGCTTCTTCCTCCAGATCCTTTACATCAATTCTCCGATCCTTGAAATAAAACTCCATATCATGTTCATTGATCTCCCTGATTACCCTACATGGATTTCCCACTGCAATTGAATTTGCCGGAATATCGTGAACTACAACACTACCAGCTCCAATTACAGAATCCTCACCTATTGTAACTCCGGGACAAATAGTGGTGCCTGCACCAATCCAACAGTTATCCTCAATCGTTACAGGTGCGGTATACATATATTCTCTCATCTGTGGATTGATTGGATGTCCAACGGTTGCAATTGTCACTGCCGGTCCAAACATAACTTTCTTCCCAATCGTAATCTGCCCATCATCAATAAAATTGCAATTCACATTAACATAAGATCCCTCACCAATTGAGATATGTTTTCCGTAGCAAAAGTAAAACGGTGGCTCAATCCAACATCCTTTTCCTTGATCGAGCATCTCTGAAATGAGTTTTGCACGATATTCTACTTCATCCGGAGCAGTATCATTAAATGCTTTCATCATCTTTTTCCCATGCAAACGTTCTTCCGGTAACCCTTCACACATATCTGTATATAATTTTCCATTTGTAATTCTTTCGTGCATTGTCATATCCTAATCCCTCTCTTCCCTATCCATTACATCTTGCCAAGCTTCATCGTCAAATTCTTTGTCCCTAAAATATAGTCTTCTATCCTCTTCCGTTATCTCGCGGATTACCCTACATGGATTTCCTGCAGCAATTACCCAGTCTGGAATATCCTTTGTCACCACACTTCCAGCTCCAATCACAGTATTACTTCCAATTCGCACTCCCGGGCAGATGATTGAATTACCACCAATCCAAACGTTATCTCCAATAGTCACGCTGATACCATACTCATATCCACTGTTTCTTGTATCAGGATGTGTTGGGTGTCCCGCTGTATATATTGCCACGTTCGGTGCAAGCTGACAGTTATCACCGATTGTTACCTTGGCTACATCCAAAATTGTGCAGTTATAATTTGCGAAAAAATTCTTTCCCACTTCAATATGAGTTCCATAGTCACAGTAAAAAGGAGGGTTGATAAAAGCTCCATCTGATTTCCCAAGCAATTCCTTTACAATCTTTCCAATTACATCAAAATCTGAACGATCCACAGTATTCAATTTTTGTGTCAGTACTCTTGCTTTTTTCTGTTCTTCAAAGACCTCATTGTCACTAATGTAAGGAAGTCCTAAATCTCTTCTTTCAATATTTGTCATTTCATTTACCACCCTTCTAGATTTTATGAAAAATTGGTTTCATATTTTCGAATGTACAAATTGCTTCAAATCCAATTTCTTTAACTTCTTGTAACACCTCTTCAAAATGACTTACTAGCTGTCCTGGTTTATGGCTATCCGAACCGATGGTTAAAATCTCCCCACCCAACTCTCGATATAATTTTAAGATATCTCTCGAAGGTGTTAAATCTTTTAATCCATAACGGAATGAGGACGTATTAATTTCAATACCCTTTCCATCAGCGATAACCACTCTTAATATCTCCTCTACTTTATCCCTTACTAACTCAAACGGATAGTTTCCTTGCAGATCATAACGCGAAATTAAATCGGGATGTCCTAACACACTATAATTCTTATACCTTTTTACCGCCACAAGAAGCTCTTCATAGTAACGTTCATTATACTCTTTTTGAGTTTTTCCCTTCTGAAAATTCTGATTCCAAAATTCTTTATTCTCTACTTGATGGCATGACAAAATGATGAAATCCCAGGGATATCGTTTATAGAGTTCCTCAAACTCCGGAATTGTGCGGCTCTGTACACCAAACTCCAAACCTTGTTTGATACATATCTGATTTTGAAAACGTTCCTTTAATTGTGCTATTTCTCTCACATATGAAGAATAGTTAACATTCAATATTTTATCTGCCAATTCTTCTTCCGTCTTTCCTTCCGGATCAATCTTTATACCGTAGTCGACATGATCTGTAATACAGATTTCCTTTACTCCAAGTTCTATTGCATCTATAATAACGTTTTCCATCGGATACTCACTGTCATCGCTGTAATAAGTATGCACATGATAATCATAAAACATAATATCTCACTCCTTCGTCAAATTCTTTACCCAATTGTGTTCTTTGTAATGATGATAAACTGCCGGCAATTTAATTAACTCATCTAAGTTTAGCAAAAAGTACACCATCAGTACTGGGAGTATTAATACTAAAGCCGCGATTGGCCCAAGTGGTACTATCATCACTCACAGGCAAGTACAGGTGTTGTATAATGCAAAAAATCTTTCCAAAGTTCTTTCTCTCGATGCATCAAATAGTTAATGCGAATTCGTACCACATCTTGCTTCTGATTTTCTAGTAGCACCAGCAATAATTCCACGATTCTTGCAATCACAGTTGCAATTGCTGCTCCGCTAATTTCCAACTTTGGCATGCCAAACAACCCAAATATGAGCACTGTATTTAAGATAAGATTTATCACCACAGTTGTAGAACCATAGATTGTACTTCGGAATGTCCTTCCACTATTCTTCATAATACACAGATAAATCTGTGATATTCCCATACATAGGTACGAAACACTTACAATGCGCAGATACGGTATACCAAGTTTAATTAATTCTGTATCATTTGTAAAAATTCGCATCAGTAATCCTGGGAAAAACAAAGCCGATATAATAAATTCTGATGTACTATCTGCCTCAGTTGTATTATAATTATAGTATTTTGAATTAGATGATAATATCAATATTATCGCACTTTATTGTAACAATCGTGTTTTATCAAAGGATTTGCCATTAGAAAGGATATAGAAAATATGATTTGTACTGATGTGATGCAAGATGCTTCTGAAATAATTCATTATGACGAAACAGGGATACCAATCTATATTCGAAAAGGTTGTTTATCCTCCTATCCGGATATGCGTGCACTCTGCCATTGGCACGAAGACATTGAATGGATCTACATTATAGAGGGTGAAATGAATTACGAAATTAATGGTAAGAAGGTTTTACTTAAGAAAAATGACTGTATTATAGTCAACTCCACACAAATGCACTTTGGATATGCAAACAAGAAACAAGATTGCCTTTTCATTTGCATTCTGTTTCACCCCTCCCTTCTTCACTTTAATGCCCACCTTTATGAAAGATATGTAAAACCTTTTATCGAGTGTTCAGCCTTAGAATATATTCATTATGCTTCTGCATCTTTAGAAGGAAAAACCATTTCCAAACATTTGTTAGACATATTTTCACTAAAAGAACAGGCTTTACCAGCATATGAATTCGAAGTATTGGAACACTTTATTGCAATTTGGAAAATTGTCTATATCCAGTTTCAATCTCAAATTAATCAGAAAAATGAGACCTCGGACACTGATATCGTCATTCAAAAGAGAATGGTTTCCCATATATATCAGCATTATGGAGAACCCCTTACACTTGAGGATATCGCTTCATCTGTCCATGTAAGTAAAAGTAAATGCTGTATTATCTTCAGAAAATACTTACAGCAGTCACCTATTGACTTTTTAAATGCCTATCGTTTGGAAGTTGCATGCAATCTGTTAAAGAGCACGGATTATACCATTACACAAATTGCAACGGCCTGTGGCTTTAATCATCTAAGCTATTTTTCAAAGATTTTTTATCGAAAATACAATTGTACACCAAGAACATTTAGGATTAATAATACGATGCCTTAGACTGCAAAAACCGCCCAGATAATGGGCGGCCTTTGCACTGTATATGGTATATTACATCTATTAGGGGTGAACTTATGACGCCAACTAGAACTTTTAATACATATCCTCTAATTTCTGTCGATAAACTTCATATTGCCATCTGGTTTCTTCACTCCATTTTTCGTACTCATTTTCTACATCTCTTAGCGTATACTCATCACGCAATCTATGTTGCATCTGACATTGGTATCCCGCACGTACAGCCCTTGTAAAACGTTCCAGACAGGTCTCTTTCAGGTAATCTAAATCACCAAAACAGATATCATCAAACTGCTTTCTCATAAAATCTATCAATTCACTATCAGTTAATTCATCTTGAGACTCGTTCTTATACAAGTAAAAGATCTCTTGCAATTGACTTAATGTATCCATGTAATTATCTTGATTAATATAATCGGAATTGCAAAAGGCATTAATTATATCTGGCAAAATTCCCTCGCCAAACTCTACCCTTTGGCTTTCTCTAAGAACATTCTTTTTACGTATCATCAGTTGATCAACTTCTTCTTTTGTTAGTGCAAGCCCATATTTACGAGTCTTATCATTGCAAGAAATAATTTTTGTGATTTCCTTCTTCTGCTGCTCAGCCAACATAAATTCAAATATTTGATCCACGTAATTTTCCTCCATATACACATTCTCCAGGGAACTATGACTTACTTCATTCTTAGTTTTGCCAATAATTCTGTCAGTTCATAATTAAAACGCACAACTTTATCGATTATGAATTATAATATTACAGAATTCCTCTTTCCATTTCAAGACTGTTAATTTTATGGAAGATTTGATATAATAAAAGTAGATAAAGAGGCTGTTAATTATGAACTCTTTATCTACTTTTATTTTATTGCAAAATAGCCTTTGATAATTCAATTCTTACTATTAGGAGAATTTATTTTTCTTTTATGCAATTATTCCTGTAAACATATCTTCTTCCCCTTTAATCTTTATGCAACAGCCCTTCTCCTGTAACTCAAGAGCCTTTGCAATCTTAATCATAAACAATACCGCTCAAACAGGAAATAGAACGTTTCCAACCGTTTTATTGGTGTAAACGTTCTATTTTTGCTTAACTTAATAACTTTGACTACAAAGGAATCATATCAACTACAAGGCCCCTTTAATTTATCTACTACATATTTATCTTTTCTGATTTTTCAATCTTTGATAAACATAAAACGGAATTCCAGAAAACATAAGTAGGAATACCCACATAGCTACATCAGCACCTGTCGCATAGATTATATAGATTGAATAAACGAAAGCAACCAGTGATAATCCGTGCTTTTTCACAAATTTCATAAAAGTATAGGATTCATTACTTTTAGCTGTCAAAATTATTTCTGCTGCTGTTGTGAACGCATATGCAGGGATGAATGACAGGGTTGCAAGCGTAACCATAAAGTTAAACGCTTCCGTCAAACTTTGTACATAATTTAAGATAAGAAGTAGATTCGTAAAAATCCCTGTAATAATAAGTGATGAATATGGCGTTGCATATTTTTTATGCACTTTTGCAAAAAAGTCTGGAAAAAGTCCATCCTCACCTGCAGCAAAGGATAGTCTGGCAGTGATCAGTACCCAACCAGAAATTGTTCCTAGTACAGAGATAATAATCCCTAGTGAAATGAAGCTACCACCCCATGTAGCACCAGTAATATGATTAATGATACCCACAAGCGGTGCTTGCGACTGCGCCAGTTCTTCCTGTGGCAGACCTCCCATAGATAATACCGAAATAATTAAATATATTAACACGGCAGAGATTGTTCCAATCACCGTACTTCTCTTTATATTAACCTCAGGATTTTTAATTTCCCCTCCTGAAACAGACGCACCTTCTAATCCTACAAAGGACCACAATGTTACAGAGATCGCCGCTGGCAATGAGCCAAATCCTTGAACCTCTGGAGATGAATAGGTATAAAGATACTCCCCGTTAAACCCATAAAAAGCAATCATTACAAAGCCAATAATTACACCCAGTTTTAATACGGTACTAACCATACTAAAATATCCTGCCTGTTTTACGCCTCTAATATTAATCCAAGTAAATAGCCATAATATCGCCGATGCAATTACAAATGATAGTAAGCTATCCTCTCCAATTCTCGGAAAGAATACCGTAAGATATCGTAAAACAGCAGTTATAATAGCCGCATTTCCAATCCATGAACCTATCCAAAAGGTCCAAGCTACCAAATACGCAGTAAATTTTCCAAAAGCTTTTTCTGTATATACAATGGGTCCCCCTGTTTCAGGAAAAAGAGTCCCTAGCCTTGCAAAAGAAAGCGCAAGTAACACAGAACCACCACCTGTGATTACCCAGGCTAAAATAGTTGTCATGGGATTAGATACCTGTGCCAAACTTTGAGCTGAAGTAAAAATACCTGAGCCAATCATATTACCAACAATAATGGCTATCGCCGCTCCCAGTCCAAGTTCCCGTTTGAGCTTAGTATCCTTTGTAGTTTCATTGTTTGTCATAAAACACCTCTTCTCATCAACTTCTGTAGTTGTTTATAATAATAGCAACTATAATATATAACATTTGATTTTAAAAAGAGCAAGTAGTTTTTATGGCTTTTTTGAACCTCTTATTAGTATTCTAAAGGTCTTTATTTCTTTTCCAGGTAATGCATGGTAGAATACAATTGTTCTCACAAAAGAATTCAAAAACCTTATAATAGTACAATTCCCTGGTGTCAAATACTTTTTACATGCTCAGTTTCGGTAATGTCAAAGCCATTTGATAGCAGTAATTCCATAAATGTTATATCCTAGGTTCAGATCAAGAGAGCAACAAATTAAGAAGGAGACATTCTACATTGGAACTAAATACTCAAATAAAGAAATACCGCACTAATATGAATTTAACTCAAGAAGAATTAGCTGAAAAAGTTTACGTAACTAGACAGACTATTTCAAATTGGGAGAATAACAAAAGCTATCCAGATATTCATAGTCTTTTATTACTCAGTTCATTGTTTGACATATCTCTTGATCAATTAATTAAAGGAGATATAGACATTATGAAAGAAGAAATTAAAGAAGCAGAACTCCAAAAATTCAATCGTTATGGTAATATTTTTACCGCACTACTGTTGATAACCATTATCTCATGCGTACCACTTGCAATGTTTTTGAATTATTATGGTCTGTTAATTACAGGCATCCTATTCATTGTAACTATGTTCTTTGCTAATAAAGTTGAGAAATGTAAAAAAGAATATGATGTTCAGACTTATAAGGAAATTGTGGCTTTCACAGAAGGAAAACGCTTGGATGAAATCGAAAAACATCAGGAATATGGTAAACGGCCATATCAATCATTTGTGTTGATGTTAGGAAGTGCTTTGATAACTCTGATTGTTTGTATGGTATTGTATTTGGTGCTTAGTCTTGTATTATGATGGATTTTGATTATGGAAAGATAATGTAAACTTAATAATATGGCCATCTGCGTATCACAAAAAAGTAAACCTTTTTGTTTCATTTCCAGAATTATTTAGAACTTCAACCCGTAAGAAATATTTTTTCTAAGTAAAATAAGGTGGAGAACTTTAAAATTAAGTCTCCACCTTATAAGACACACTTGCTTGATAAAATCTAATAACCACTATCCAATCGCTTCTCTAATTTTATCAACCAAGCTTACATCTGCTGGTAACCAATCTACAGAATATAGAGTATCTTTTGTTAACCATTTTGCTGCTTTATGTTCGTTAAGTACCAAGTCGCCTGATTTGATTGTACAAAGATAACAGTGCATTATTAAATGAAATTTTGGATAATCATATTCCACAGTTTCTAGCAAATCACCTACTTCAATAACTGTATCCAGTTCTTCTCTAATCTCACGAACTAATGCCTGCCTAGGTGTCTCTCCATCTTCTATCTTGCCTCCCGGGAACTCCCAGCCGTCTTTAAATTCTCCATATCCTCGTTGGGTTGCCAATACCTTATCATCATCTCGTATTATTGCTGCAACAACTTCAATAGTTTTCATCATCTGCCACCTCGTATTAATTTCAAACGATTATATATATCACTACTTATAATTATAATTAATTATTGTGTAAAATAATCATAGATATCGTTTCTTACTTCATGCTCTAGTTCCATTTTAAAATTCATAATTGGTAACGTGTTACCTTTATCATTTACAATGGTAGTTTCTGTCCATTCAATCGGGCTCATTTTCCCCATATAATAAAAATCGGAACCTTCTCCATCACTCTTCTTAATAAACAGGTAAATCTTAAGACCATTCTGCTTACTATAGATCAATTCCCTAGCCTCAGTATTTTTTTCAGAAACCTTACTTCTAGTCATCCAGCTGAAGATACGATTATTAATAAATTGATCCTCGTATTTCGTACTACTAGCAATATCCTCTTTCTTTTCATACGTAACGAATATAGGGCATGTATTATATTTAATTCGATATCCATATATAGTAGAACTGTCGTCCTTTTCCCAATTCAATATTCTACACACATCTTTTCTTGAATACTTCTGATACAAAACCAAATTGTCTTCATCGTGGTCCATATATTGATCCTCGTACTTTCTAAGACTATACTCAATAAGATTATCTAGTTCCGTTTTGAAATTCATTTGACTTAATTTGCTATAGAAGGTAACTGCACGTATTATTCGGGTTTGCTTATTATTTTCTATACCTTGTCTATCCAAGAATTCAATGTTTTGATACTTGTTTTTTTCAGACTGCGTATTAATAAAATCCTTATTAAGAACAAGTAATGCAGATTCGTAATCTTCCTCCTTATATGTTCCTCCAATACTCTCTAATTCCCTATTGAAAGAATCTCTATTAATCTCTAAACCATTCGTAAGCATCCTTAACATCAATAATTCATGAGGACGCTTCCCACTTAGTAACAACGATGACACAAATTCAAGTATTGCTTCTTCATCAGAATTAAAAGATATTGTGTACTCTTTATCCACCATTCTCACAAAGCGGTCATAAGTCTTAGCATAATTAATAAATAGCATTGGATCAATTTCACCAAATTCATAAAAATCTAATATTGATGGTACACGTCCTATGCGATTCTTTAGAATCATATATTTATCTAGTAATAATTTCTTCGTCGTGGTTACATTATCTATTGACTGAAATATTCTCTTCTTCGATATCTCATCAAAATGTATCGTAGAGCTTCCTGGTATGGTACACGCCCCTTCCATAACATATCTTCGTATCGTATCTTTATTATAAGTACGATCGCCTGACAATGCTATTGGAATCATAAAATTATTCATATAATTACCGATAAAATCTAATATAACAACATACTCTTTATTCTCTGCTTTACGTAATCCACGTCCTAACTGTTGAACAAACACAGTTGGACTCTCTGTTGGTCTAAGCATAATAACCTGATTAATCTCCGGTATATCGACTCCTTCATTAAAGATATCAACAGTAAATATATAGTCTAGCTGATCTTCTTTATCATCGTTAGTCAGTCGATCAATACACTCTTCTCTTCGCTCCTGCGAATCATCTCCGCATAAGAAATCGGTACGATAACCATGTATGTTAAACTTATTCGAGAGTTCTCTCGCTTCCTCTTTCCTACTGCAAAACACTAATCCTTTTACTCGTTCACCACAATATCCGTAGTAGTTCATCTTTTCAATAATATAGTTTACTCGTTCCTCACAAATCAAATTAGTAAAATTCCGTACCCCTGTAGAATCATCTAATACTTCTCCATCTATCTCTAAATCGGTAACGCCGAAATAATGAAATGGGCATAATAGATTTTCTTCTAATGCCTGCTGCAAACGTATTTCATACGCAATATTATGATCAAACAATTCATATATATCAAAACCATCAGTACGATCTGGACTAGCTGTCATACCAAGCCAAAAATTAGGTGTAAAATATTCCATGATTCTCTTATAACTCTCAGATCCTGCTCTATGTACTTCGTCAATAATAATAGTATCAAATTTGTCTCTTGAAAACCGGTCTAACGTTTCCTGTTTTGCCATCATCTGCATTGTCGAGAATAGAAATTCTGCTTCATAATCCTTTGAAGTTCCTGAAAGTAAACCGAATGTCTTTCCATTGCCAAATACATTTCTATAACTTTTAATGGCCTGCTTTGCAATCTGTTCTCTATGTACAAGAAACAAAGCTTTTTTAGGATTTTTATCACGAAGTGCAAATGCAGATGCATAAGTTTTTCCAGTACCTGTAGCTGATATCAGAAGCGCTCTATCCTTATCTTCTGTGTATAACTTACGTAAGTTTGCGATAAATGCAACCTGCATCTTATTGGGTTGTAATTTATATTGTTCAAGAGATGTAATCTCTGCCTGCTTCGCAATTGCTTTTTGTTTCCTTATTTCTTCATAGTTTATCTTATATCCTTCTATAAACTCTTCAAAATCCCTTGCTGATCTCGAATTCCATAACTCATTAAATTCCTCTAAGATCCGCTTTGCATATTCCCCTTGCTCAGTAGAAATAATCTTCGTATTCCATTCTTTATTCTTAGTTAATGCTCCCATAGTCATATTAGAACTACCCACAATAATACGGTATACTTCCTCTTCTTTAAAGATATAACCTTTTGTATGAAACCCTTCACCAGCTTCTCTCGAATCATACATTTTTAATTCTATATTCGAAAGGCTCGCTAATTTCTCAAGTGCTTTTGGTTCTGTGAAATTCAGATAGTCTGTTGTTAAGATTTTACCGGGTATCCCCTTCTCTTCCAATACTCTTAAAGTCTGCAAAAGTGGTGTGAGTCCACTCATTGTTATAAATGCAACACTAATAAAGAACGTATCACAACGTAATAACTCGTTCTCTATAGTCGATAGTACTTTTCTTCCCTCTTTATAGTTATTTGAGACAAACTGAGGTTTGTATGCTAGATTTGAATTTGCTTCAAGATTAATGCATGCTGTTTCAAATCCTTGTTTCATCTGTTCGATATGATTATTATGCATAATGTAATCTCCTTGTATATAACAATGGTTTACTATTGGTAATGTTATTTTTAACCATTTTAGATTGATAACTTATGCTCTATTATAGCTTACATGACAAAATATTACTATATTTATTGTATTTACTGTATATGGTTATCTGCGCATTACTTCCATGTTCACAGAAGTTTAATTATTAAATGCAAACTGGTAGGTAATTAAAAGCTACCTACCAGCAAAACTCTAGACATACAATCTCAAGGGCCAAGCCTCAAATTTTTGACTATTGTCATTAGTTTTTTTATGTCTAGTGAATATAAAAAGTACTTTATGACGGTGTTGCGAGATATGCCTAAAGCCTTTGCAACTGCTCTTTGTGACATATATTTCTTTGTAGTCATTTCTCTAATTTGTTAATAAATATCCACGTCAATGATCACCCTTTCGTCCTCTTGTACTGATCTTAATTTAGTATACAGAGTATTTGTTGAAAGTGGATCACTTTTTGACTAGCACAATGTAGTGAACTGGCTCACTTCTATATTAGCATTCACACTCTAAATTGATATAAAATAATTTGAAGGTTATTTTTATAGAAAAATAAGGATAAATAAATCACCACAAAAACAAGTATTGCGTGAATTGATGCAGGAGTATTTGAAAAATAATGATATTAGCATCAAATTGGTATAGATGTTAATGCTATTATGAAAAATATATCTTAATCATTAGCTTCATAAGATAACTAAAAATAAGGCGGTACCTCCATCTGATAATAGCCTATTAAAGATGCTATATCTAGCAACTATGAATATCACCAAAAAAGGACAGGACATTGACAAGATTATGGTCAAATACATTCCTAACTAGAAATTTATTTCGAGGAATGTCTTCACTAATTCAAGTTTATAACTGACCTGTTGCCCTTACTATTAATATTACCATTAACAAAAAAATAGCCCTAACATCAGTAATAGGGCGGGTTTCAAAAGAAACCCACCCCAACTGTTTGTACAGTATAAGAGTAAGATCATAGTCTCATTTGCTATGATACTTACTCTTATTTTTGTTATAATAAGTAGACCTTAATGGTTGGCGTCCCCAACACTGGATTTTTACATCCGTTTGTCAAAGAGTCAGCCATCTACTTATTATAAATATTCGATTAAGCAGGTTGAAAACATTAAATGTCTTTCGTGTCACGAGCAAATATGAATAGTAATAAGATTAGATGGGAAAGGAAGGTATACACATGATTAGTGTAGGTATTGATATTTCAAAAGACAAAAGCACTGTATGTATTTTAGCACCATATGGAAACTTTATTAAAAAACCATTTATTATCGAACACACCAAAGAATCAATTAATGAGCTAGCACTATTTATTAACTCATTGTGTGAAGAAACTAAAGTAGTAATGGAATCAACAGGAATCTATCATCTTCCAGTATTAAAGTAGTCATAATCTTTTTGTTTCACTTATTAATCCTTTAGTAATGAATAAATATGCTAATACAAATATTAGACCAGGTAAGACAGATAATAAAGATGCTATTACAATTGCAAACTATGGTATTGATTACTGGTATAAACTACAGTATTATGTTGAAAAGGACACTCGTTATGAACAGTTAAATTACTTTCTCGGCAATATAATCAATATATTAACATGCGCGTAAAGTGTAAATTGGCTCTATTGAATTTATTAGAGCAGGCAATGCCACAAATCACAACCTTATATATTATGCAAAAGTACGTGATGCATATCTAGTTTAATATAAAGTTTAGGCATACTTTTTTTAAGGGAGCTTTTGGCTTTTTTAATAGCATGCCTAAATTTATAGAAACTTTTATAAAATAATTTAAAATAAGGGCTTGACAATCCTTAGCAGGTTTGACAAAGAGCCACAATTATTATATCAATTTTTTCTATTTACACATAATTTGAAACTGTATTGATACAATGGATGCGGACTGGTTACCATATTCGTATCACTATCATAAATTATTATTAGTCAATGTACTTAAGCAGTTCATCTACATAAGTACATTGACTATTTTTCTCCCTATGCATTAAAATTATTTATACTATAGATTTCAAATCTAACATATCATCGCAAATAGTCCCTTTATAATGATTTCTAAACTGTTCGCTACATAATTCTCCTCCTGAAACCCCCAGATACTCATCTAAATATGCCTTTGCATCTTCAAGAATTTCATTTTTTGTCTTTGAGTGTGCATAAAACATGTACAAAAACGCACTATGTAAATCATAATTATCCTTATTCAGATGAATACAATAACGACTTAATTGCATATATCCATCCTTAAATCTTTTAGGTGAGTATGCCTTCTTTTTACCATCTTCAAAATATCCTTGTTTAATAAAAAATTTCACCTCTATTATAGCAACTCTGTTATTAGAATCAATTACACCAATATCAACAGACTCCTCATCTTTTGTTTTTGATGTGCATAGTTCAGTAACAATATGTAATTTTGTCTTCTGTTCTAAAAATGAAATCAAATGATTACGTAATTGCTGCTCTGATACATTATTATTAATTTTTCCTGACACAATATATTCACATTTACTATATTTACGTTGAAGATGGAACTCCTCAAATACCCATTCCAACTGATCTATATCTTTTCTATCTTTCTCTAATTCAATTAACATTTGTTTATCAGCAAAAATATTTTTAAAGTTATGATCAAATTTTCCTTTATGCAATAATACTAATGCATTTCTAGTTCTAGCAAATACAAAACTATCATTTCTTTGCGAAATATCTATAGCATGATTGATAATTTGCTCATCTTGCAACGAGGAGCCAGCTACGCTCTCAATTATACTATCTGATACTGTCCCACTATTTTCTAGTACAAATAATCTTAAATCATACGATTTATACCTTTGATTTATTGTCTGAACCACATCGCTAAATAATTCTTTAATTTTGCTCAATTCCACCAACTCAAGTAAAAATATCTTTTGCGGGCACCTAATATATAAATCGGTCAATATACTATACTCCGCCTGATTTTCACTTATAAAACTAACAGAATTAAGAAAATCTTCATTCGTTTGTAACATTGCCTTCTCCTAATTTATAATAATTTTTTAATACAAAATCCATCCAGTATGTTAAAATATCATAATTATCCACATTATCATTATCCAGTTTCTTCTTGAATTGATTCAGTAGTTTTGTTAATACGCTTGACGATGATTTTAATTTATCAATTCCTCTATCACTTGCCTCGCGGAAGGTCGGTTCAGAGAAAAAAATAGTAAATACAAATTGATCATCGTATGATTTTAATAAATTAACAAATGGTTTAATTTGCCTATATAACTCATAAAACTCACCTGTTTCTCCTCCATTACCTCCTAACATTTTTTCAACATTATTTGTTAATGCTTCATTTAATATTATACTATTTTCAAATACATCTATAAATTCTAGCAAACACAAATCATCCAAAACTTGTTCAAAGTATGGAATTTTAATGTCACTTTTATCGATTGAAATTACAATCTCCTCATCTTTTTTCGTGAAAAAATTTTCTGACAAATAATATAGATATAAATATCTTTTAAATGTATTCATATTAATTTTTTCTGCATAAAGGGACATCACATACAAAAATAGGAGTATACGTTCCTTAAGCTTTTCTTTCATATAATCCATTAATTAAAACCTCCTAAATAGTCATTAAAATTAATTTTAATATCTAAAGCCAGACTGGATACTTGTGTTAAATCTACCACATTTATATCTTCACTGCTGTATTTTTCATATAACTTAGCAATCAGATTACTTTTGCGCGCATTAGCAGTTAATATAAGTCTATTCCCCATTTCGATATATTCTTCGAAAGTTTTTACTGCATTAGTTTCGTGGAACATATCAAGTGTACTATCAGGTGTTTCACACATAAAAAAAGATTTATTATGAAATGTTGTCAAAACTGAAAATCTAAATGCTAAATCAGTAAAAATTCTTTGTGACTCTGATAGCATATAACTTTCATTTCTTTCTTTTCCATCAAGTTCAAACTTGATCATCAAATCCTCTGACGAATTCTCTTTGTCTTTAAACGGTAAACTCAATTTTACTGAATGACGTTCTCCAAAAAACGATTTAGAATACTTTGAAAATGCCAAAGAAAACTCTTTAAAATTCTGAACAAAACTGCTTTCAATTTTACTTCGCATTTCTTCCTCATCAGCTTTGGATTGATTAAGAACGCTCAATGCAATCTCTTTTTCTTGACGAGCCTTATCTAATCTTCTCGTATCACTATCTTCTAATGAATTCTTGTCTACATTTAATTCAACTTCAAGTTCATTCTTTCTTGCATATTTTCTACCTAATTCATTTTTTTGTGTTGTTACAATTTTTTTTATTTCCGACAATTGTTTTTTTAGTATATCCATTTCTTTAGTTTTATTATTCAACTCATTTTGTTGGTTCTTTCTCTGTATATCTACACTAACTAAATCAATTGATTTTTTCACTTCCAGATTTTCTTCACATAAAATGCAGTCCTCAAGTTTCATGTTGAATTTATGTGTTTTCCCACATAATGGGCATTCATCTTCCATCATTTTTTTTGAAAATCTTTTATAATATATATTATACTCATTTGGAAATAAATTATTATACCATGTCTCATCTAGTTTTTTTATTGTTTCATGTACTTTTTCAATTTCCTGCATAAGGAATAGTTGTCTATTATTTTTCTGCTTATAATCTGCTTTTGATATTAAAATATCCTTATCTAAATTTTCTATATCTCGCTCAATGGAGTTTAATTCAATTCGTATTTTTCTTTCATCTAACTCTTTTAAACTTTTATCAGATTCCTTTTTTTCATTTTCAAAAAAAGTTTTCATATAATTTAATGTTTCACTCTTCTTTTTATAGGCACTCTCATATGCTTTTGTATCCAATTTTTTTTCACAATACTCTTCATAGTATTCTTCATCTACAATATATTTACCTATTATTGTCTCCTGAAGATCTGCATTCCAAAATGTGTATTTTCTTCCTTCATCGAAAAACATGACATCAAGTAACATACTAATTAGTGTATTAACACCACCTGGAAGGTGTGTTGAATCTTTAATAGAATTTTGATATGAGTAAATTAAATATTCACGTAATTCGGAATTACTATTATCACCCATTTCTCTGGTCCTAGTAAATTTTGTTTCATATGTTCTATATGAAATAATTTTTCCTTCCAGTTTTTTTTCATTTACAGTAACGGCCAATAGCTTTCCATCCTGTAATGAATGTTGTACAATGTATGAATCCTCATTTATTGTGAACTCCGAGATAACTTTTGCTTCATTAACGTTTTTAGTACTTCTTTCGCTAAAAAATCCCTCTCCATAAATTGGTCTATTATCTTTTCTTTGTTCTTTTCTTGTTTTAGTTTTTATCCCACCTCTATACGGACCTATAATTGAAAATAAAATTATCATTAGTAATGTACTTTTACCCGTACCATTAGTACCAAATACAATATTTAATTTTGAACTAAAATCAATAACAAATGGGCACTTATACAATGAATAATCAATAATTGTTATTTTCTTTATATCTGGTAAATAGAATTTATTCATTGATCTATTCCTTTCTCAATTACAATTACACCTTCTAACAATTTGTCCACTTCATTTTTTTGCTGTGGACTTGTTTTTAAGTATCTGGCTTTTCTAATTTCAATTACTTTAAATCCTTCATTTTCAGCTATGGATGCACATATTTCCAATGTGTTAATCATAACTCCATAGTATGCTGAATTAGATACATTAAAATATATCTTTCCACCCGTTCTGATTTTTTTATATAAAACACTGAAAATGCTTTTCATATCGACAAAGTATAATCTAACCATATCTATTATTGAATCATTCCACATTGTTTGCTCTCTAGTTGCCCGCTCCAATTCTCTAAGCGTTTCATGTAATAATTGATTGTCTATACTAGCTGTATCTTTCCATTTGATTTGGACATGAGAACGTAATGTTTTTTCTCTAAGTTTTCTCACTTCTTCATTAGTATGTGTCAATTCTAATGTTTTTAATTCAAGCATGTATGTATCCGTATAATCCCTAGAATTTAAATAAGGTGGCGATGTAATAACCAAATCTATTGAATTATCAGTAACCGTCTTCTGAATACCCACTCTTGAATCTTCATGATATAAATATTTTTTATTGTGTACAAGCGCCATAATTTTATTATTTCTAATGTCCACCAGTAATTCTTCGTTTACTTTCTTATCAAACTTATCAAAAACCTCTGCTTCAGTTATATTTCTATCTTTCCAGTTCTTTTTGTAAGATAAACATTTTCCATTTCTATATAAATTACTAACATCTAATAGAATTGCCGCTAATGCTACGGTAAATAATTCCATGTATTTATCATCATCTATTAATTTTATCGCTAAGTGAATTTTTTCGATAGCTATTGCTACTGAAGCATTGTAATTCCATTTTTTCAATCCCTCTTTTTGATATAGTGTTTTAAATGTTGTTTTAACCTCCGCTATGTTACTATTAGTTCGCTCTTGTTTAATAAATTCAAAATAATGTTGAATTTTATCAATTGCATAATCATTTTCAAGCTTAACCTTAGCAATTAAATACATCAATGGATTCACCTCAAACGAAAAACATTTAATTCCCATTGTCTGTAATTCAAGTGCTGTTGTTCCACTCCCGGAAAACGGTTCTAAACAAACCTGAGGTTTTTCATCTAATTCTTCAATTATTGATTGAATGAATTCCTTTGAATACCCCTCCACAAAAGGATACCATCTGTGAAACGGTTCGGACTTATTTTTATTAAATTGCATTATTCGCCCATAGGCTTCAAGATAGTCTTGATATTGATACATATTCTTCATTCCTTTGTGTTTATTATAGTTCTTTTAATTATAACAAATTTTTATTGCACTTGCCACAATTATTTGATATAATAGCTTCCTTCTAAATTGTTAAAGTGAATTGTCCGTTTTACTGTTCCAGCGCCTATTTTTAGTACATTGTGGGATTTACTTAGAATTGAAAACGAAACAATGTCTTCAACCAACACCTTTCCTTTATATTTATTTACATCTTCTATCATCAAATATTTATTTTGCTCCAACTGCTACATTGAATTTTATCCCAATATCTTCCACTTCACTAAGTCTTACGTACGTTCTTAAGATGTTCACTCAGTTCCTCGCTGACGCTTTCTTATATGTCCTGCTTCTTCTCAGTTATTAATTCCCTTCCTCATCGGCTCTATCATCTATTCTCCTATCTGTTGTTTTTCTCTATTTCTTAAATTTATTCTCTTGTGCTTCCTTTTATAATACTAACTTAAGCAACTCGGATAATTTCCTATTTAGCATCTTGTGACCATCTTTGTCTGTAAATATGATATATTTTCGGCCCTCCTATCAACTTGTTACTATTCCCTCCTTTCGCTGATATTGATCCGGTCATAAATAGATTGGTTTTACAAAGAATTACTCTCATCTTTTTCACGTCACAATTGAATTCTTCTTTGGAAGAACTGATTACTGATCCAGAACTTGAAACAGCAATATATCCAACAGATATTTAGAAAACTTTGCTTCTGCAAATGACAATGCCATTTCTAATAACAATAGAAACGCATATTCTGAAGATATTTCCTTGCCAAAAGTGATCCCTATGCCAATACAAAGATTCATTTATCACTCTGCTACCTAAGAATGGAATACTTGGGCTTAGCAACGAAAAAAGTCCGGGAACACCCTATTTATAAGGCTTCCCAGACTCGTCGCTACTATTCAAACTCGGGAGCGGATTATGTAATTCATATGATTTTAAGTACACTTTTGTGTTTCTTTTTCATCATATTCTCTGTATTTTTCAATTCAATTTTTCTTATGTAAAATTATTAGAGCCAAAATAGAGCCATGAATACACCGTATAGCTCTATCTGTTTAGTTTCATTGTTCAGCAACATGTTTTCTATTCTGAGTAACTTTATATGCATCACCAATTACCAGTGTTTCAACTAACCTCAACTGCTTATGCCGCTATGGAAGTGCTCCTTTTCGAAAATTCACACCATTTACGAAAGTGTCTTTCCTAACTCGCCCTTATAGGGTCTTTGCATAAATTTTTTATCACATAATACAGCTCATTTATTTTTATTAATATTATTGTTAACAAAAACCATTATTCCATAAATTTGTTAATGTTTTGATTTATTATTATAATCCTATTGGTTATAATAAGGTAAAAAGTAGTGATAAATATGACCATTAGAAAAAAGTCAAATATATTAGAACCCATCAAGACATAGCGCAATGAGAACTTGAAGTTGCCATTGCCTTAGAGGGTAAAAGTTCAGATAATTAAATTCCACAATATGAAACAATGAAAGGATAGCATAACAATGAAAAATATTGAACCTGAGATTGCAATTAGTTATTCACAGGATACCCAAAGTCATATTGAGCAAGTCATATCTTTTGCCAACTTTTTACGTGAAAAAGGATATGCTTGTTTTATGGACATGTTATTAAAACAAAATGAAACTTCTATAGATTTTAATGAAATGATGTTAAAACTTATTCCTGTAGCAAAAAAGGTTATTATTATATTGACTCCTAACTATAAAAAAAAGGCTGAAAATTTTGAGGGCGGTGTAGGAAAAGAATATCGAATTATTAATGATGAAATTTTAAGAATGGATAACAAATATTTACTAGTTACATTTTTGCCACTCTCTACTACTTCTATTTCAACACTTTTACCTCATGGATTAGAAGGACGGGAAATAATTGATTTAAATGAAGATCAAAAAAATGGATTTGAACTACTTTTTTCTAAGTTATCCGACACACCTATTTATTTATTTTCCCCTGTCAATAGCAAAAAAATAAAGACTGCCTCCAAATTGGTAAAACCATTTGAATTAAATCCTTTGAATACCAAAAAAGAAATTTTTGCATGCATAAAAAAAATATTATCAGAAAACAAACAACTGCTAATGCAATATGGACCAAACTCATTAATTGCATTAAGTAATCCCATATCTACTTCTTCTGAAACTTGGATATCAATTAAGGCAAATACAATAATACCCAATAACAATTATATAATCTCACTTCTAGAGGATAATATGAATATTTTGTCACAATATGAATGTGATATTTTCTATAAATTTAAAATACATGCAAATGCGTTTGAAAGAAATCAAATTGAACGACAAGATTCTGAAGCTGTTCCATGTTTTCCTTTAGACTTCGAAAAAATGATTTATAAGGAGGCTGAATAATATGTACGTTGACTACTCTAGATATCCACGCCCAGAGAGTGTCCGTTTTTTTGAAAAGGCTATACCTAATCATTCAGCAACCAAAAGATTAGAAAAAATAGAGAATTACCATTACATAATACACCGTCACGATATGCCCACTTTTGAAGTTGTTGTAACAAACCATTATACTATTGGTCTTTCTGATTACTATGAAATAATGGACGAATATCCAAATATTCAAGGTATTGTAACAATATCTAACTGGAATGGTTATACCAATCAAGCTAAGATGGCTGCAAAAGAACAACATGTAGGAATATTTGTTATGAATGAATTATTAGGAGCATTAACCTGGAATGAACCATATAAGTACATTAAAAAAGATGATGAAGGAAATGCTATTTTCTTTGGAAAATATCGATGATATCGATGTATCTATCTACCTATTTGGCTCGTTTATTTATAAAGAACAAGCTAATGATATAGATATATTAATATTATATGATTCTGGAAAACTTAAAAGAAATTATCAGTTAATATTTTCTATTAAGAACAAAGTAGGTACCTTCTTACAATTTCAATATAATTTACCTATTCATTTTACTACGTTATCATATAATGAGCTTAATGAATGTTCGTCTATCAAAATAGGGGAATATATACTACTATTCTAATTTCACGTATCAGAATTATCACACTCGCAGAAAAGCCCCAGAATCGGCATAAATACGCCATTTCTAGGGCTTACTTACTACTCAAATTCTGGAGTGGAATATGTAATTCTTATGATTTTAGGTACACTTTTGTGTTTCTTTTTCATCATATTATCTGTATTTTTCAATTCAATTTTTCTTGTCTAAAATTATTAGAGCCACTATTTTATCCACAAAACCCTGTTTTACCCTTATTATTCAAATTTGTATTTATATTTTTCTACAATTTTCTTCTGTGTATTCCTTACAAACTGCTCTGATGGATATATCTTTATTGATGGGAAGTCATACTCATCCCATTCATACGCATAAAATTGGGGCATATGAAGAAATAATTCCTTTTCCATTTTATACATTATGTCTTTCTTAACTTCAACAGAATTTTGAATATGTATAACATCTTTGTCAATAATTTGTAGTAATGTTATTCCATGTTCTTTCGCATATTTAATAGCTCCACTCTGAAATCCCGATGTTGATATTAGAATCCCTTTTTGTGCACCAATGCTTTTCACTTTATCTGCTAATACAACTATTTTTTCACGCTCTATCGAATTCTTATAACGCTTACATTCTGTAATAACTCTAAATTTGACATTTAAAGCTGTGAATTCAGCATATATATCTATTTGGTATATTCCATCACATGATTCAATTTTTTTATCATGTATAATCGAAAATTCTTTCAAATTCTCCTTTTCAGCATAACATTTCAAAATATTAAAGCAATATTTTTCAAACTCTATTGGTGAAATATTAGCTACAATTCCCCTATATAGATTAACAAAATCTGTCATATGCTAACTCCTATTAACCTTCAATATAATTTCTTTCGCTGAATTTCTGATAATATTCATCATTCAATCTCCACTCAATATACTTTCACTAAAATCATTTATATTTTCTTCCCACTATCCCTCAAAGTAAAAATCCCATCATATTCACAATCCAACGCCTCTGCTATCTCACGTAATTCTTTTTCTGAAAAATTATCACGTGCTAATTTATTACTAAGGTTATTACCATTAGTCCTAATTTTTTCTGCCAACTCTTTAATTGTCATATCTCTTTCAAAAAGTACAGTCCTGATTTTTTTAGTCATTGTCATATTATAAACCTCTATTCATACACTTGAATTATATACCAGATATTTGTTTTTCAGTAATAGGAAGTTCATAACTTCGCATTGCTCATTGTTGCAAAAAATCAATTATTTTTTACCATTCCATTACACAATCCATTTTGAATCTACTTTTTTCAAAGGTAATATTTTTAACATATATGAACCTCCATTAATATAAATAATCTACAATTACAATAATTGAATTAATCAGACTTATACATCATACCCCCACATTGCAGAATCAAATTCACCCATATTATCCTCTAAATCATAGCTCTCAATTTCAATTCCAAATATCTTCTCATAATAGTCCCGAAACCTTCGTTCAAAAAACAATCTTTTCCTTATTATGCTTGTTTCCATCCCCATATTGCTCAGAATTAGAATTCTAAAAAAAGTTTTATAACAATAATTAATTACACTCATTTCATCAGAAGTAAGCTGAGGTTCAAGTTCCTTGGAGGCATGTGTATATACATCACGATCATTAATAATTCTGTCAATTACTTCCTTGCTTGTATCTCGTGCTTTTGTTTTCGAAATATCTGAAATAAGTTTCATACTATCATATGTAAACGTATTTAAACATTTTCGAAAATTTTGTCCATTATATGTGGTATATTTTTTAACAAAATTTTGGTCATTCGTTTCCAGTATAGATATTATTCGATCTTTTTGTTCATCAAATCTACGCTGTTCTTCTTCATCAACTTTAGCTCGCTGATATCCTTCTACCACTTGCATTATCTTCAAAAACTTGTTATATGTATTAAGATTTATTTCTTCATCCAATAATATCTGTTTATATGCCTTAAACGCTAAATTATTCTCTTGTTCTAAAATCAAGAATTTGTCAATCGCTTGTTCTATACTCTGTCCAAAATCTGATGCTTTAAACAAACTTTTTCTTAAATAAGATCTAGTGTCTATCCAATTGTTCATATGTGAAAGTTCACTTTTAGAAAAATTACTAGCTCCAATATATTCAAATGAGCTATTTTTTAAGTTTAAATATGCCTCCAACACTGTAATAGTTTCTCCAGATAAAATTTCAAAAAATAAAATTACTTTTCTTAACAGTTGTTTTATTTCATCTAATGATTTTTCACTTCCATCATCGAACTGTATTTTGCCATACATAGATATATTCATACCTTCACGCTTTTTCTTAATTATAGGTGCAACGAAACAGGAAAAACCTCGTCCTGCAAATTTATACTTTACATCTCCTGATATATTCATATCTATCTTCGATAAATAATTATCTTTATTTTCAATTACAAAAGGGTAAAGCCCTAACATTTCAATACATTCCGTTATCTCACATGAAAATCCATCAAATGCAATTTCAACTCCTGCTTTAGGAACATACCCCACTAGTAATGTGGAAGACCTATAACTCAATGTTATCCCTGTCTCCAAATCCCTATTGTTGCAATGCCTAAACGATTTTTCTAGCAAATAACTTGTAATAACTGTCAAATACTCTCCATCTATTTTCATGATAATTACTACCTTTTCTTTATCTTTTATTAAACTATAGCAATTTCTTTCGACATCCTTTATTATAATCTTTGTAGTATACGTTTCATCTATACTTAATTCTGAAAGAAAATTGACATCTATCCCATCAATCTTAACCACTCTGCAACCGTATATAGTATTATTTTGCATTTTCAAAATTTTTCACTCCATTCATATATAACACCTCAATCTATATTATCTTTCATCTTCTAATAAAATTTTATATTCTACCTTCAACACTTTTGCAATTCCCTTAAGTTCAATATCTGTCACAAATCTTTGTCCACTCTCTATTCTTTGAATTGCATTCTTATCCAAGTCCAAACCTTCAATCTGTAGCATATCTGCTAACTTCTTTTGTGATGTTGTTTCTGGAAGTGACTCTCTAATCTCTTTGATTTTCTTACCACAAATATTATTCAATCCATTTTCAGCACGATTTTTATACATATTAACACCCCATTTAAACATTTTTGACATTTAGTAATTGTCAATATTAAGATTATATGTTAAAATAGATTACAATTTGACATTCACCAGATGTCAATCATTATTGAATTTCTTATAATTATGGTTAGAAAGGAGATTTTTTATGCACAACAAGTTGCTCAATGAAAAATTCAACTGCAAACTTAATAAGATTAAAGAAAAAACCTTATTTGAATTAGTCGAAAAAGACCAAAACTATCAGTTACTTACCACTGAACTAGATCATGTTGAAGAAAAATATCTTTCTCTTAATCTCTCCGACGAGCAAAAAGCCTTTATTGACTACTATCTTTCACTAAATGATTCCTTCCATATGAAATACAACACACTAAATTATTTAGCTGGTTTAATTGACGGGCAGAAATTAGGAGCTTTCATTCCTACTAATGACACCAATACTACTACCAAAGCAAAGAATATTCTTAAATTCTACAACGTTCATCACCCATCTATCGAATGTTATCTGTCCACGGAAACATCGGAATTCTGGAAAGAATTTCACAAAGAAGAAGAGGCTTTTTCTTCTACTCTCACATCTGAACAGGTAATCAAATTCAGAGAGCTTTCAGCCAAACGATTAGAGGGAATCGGATATAGCATGGCTGATTCCTTTGCATATGGTTTTCAATCATGTTCAAAACTTCTAAATCTACTATTTGATTAGTAAGACACCTGCATAGCCTTTTTTTTCTGCTATACAGGTGCTTTACTCTTAAAGAATCTCCTTGCAAACTTCATTCTTAATTCATGTGTTTTTTCTAGAATCAGACTACTTTCTTTATCTTTTGAACTAAACCCTTGCACATATTCATATGCCTTTATCTTCTTTTTCCTTGTATTGTTTCAAATAGAGAATATAAATCTTAGTACAGTTATCTATTTCACAATTCAAAGCGTACTACAAAACATTTCATCAAAGAAAAACCTTTATTTCCCCAACAAAAAACACAGCAATGTTACTCTAAAACATAACATCGCTGTGTTTTCCATCTATAAAACATACAATTAAAGTATAGTATATTACTTTCTATGTATCACCTCTTAATTTCATTCTTACCTCAAATCTCGCACCACTGGTGCGACAAATCCAATAATCTATACATTCCTTTTATCCTACATTATCTTGCCCTTCTCCCTCTAACTCTTGAATGATTATCAATTCGTTGTGTACCATTATCCAGTTCCTTTTCTTGTTCTCTATAAAACTCCTGTCGTTCACTTATAATATCTGTTTCTCTTCTTGTTGCATATTTCTTTTTCCAATCATCAAACGCCCTTTGGTAATCCGCATACTCTGCCTTTGCTGTAGAATACTCTGTCAGAAATTCCTTTATGTTCTTATATCCATGATTACGTACAATACTTGAAAAATACTGTTTCATACTATCAATCTGCCTCTTTAATCCGTCAATCTGTTCCTGCAACTCCTTGCGTTGTCTGCCTTTAAAAATCCCTTTTGTACCCGCTAGTTCCTGCTCCACTCTATTAAGCTGTTGCTCTCTTTGAAAGATTGCTGTATTCTGTGTTTTCAGCTTTTCATTTATTTCAGAAAGTGATACATATTTCTTTGCTAACGGTGTCATTCTAGGCTTTTCTGGAATTGGCATTCTTTCAGCTGATTCCACCCTTGTTCGCTCACTTACTGTTGAATCACTCTGTTGTGTAACTAAATTCTGTTGTTCCATCACAACTAACTTCTTTCTCTGCACTTTCTCTTTATTTAAGTTCTGGTATACTAGATTAATAATCTTTGTAATCATACGTTCCAATATAGCAATTGCCATTAAAATAATTGTTGCAAATAATTGAGGCTGACTTCCAAACTGTTCGAATGACTCTTTCGTCTTTCTTGATATTTCAGTATTTTTCACCTGCAAAACCTGTTTCTCTGGTATTCCGCTCAAAAAAGCTCTGTCTACTGTCTGATTCCACTTCTTACGCATTTCATTATCTGCCACCATTTGTTCTGTCTTGGGGTTTTTTTTGCCAATCTTTTTCATGGGCAGATGCGCTCCATTCTTATCAAAAACTTGTAATTGTTCCTTACTATCTTTCACATAAATATTGATTAACTCTGTATAAGAGTGTTTCACTTCTTCCAAAAATTCCTCGCTTTTAAATTGAGTATCCTTTACTCCAAATATCTTACGCTCGTACACTTCACCCTTTTGGATAATTTTACAGCCAACTCGTAACTGTCCATTTTCACCAGTAATCTCTTTTTTTGTGCGGACATGCTTTCCGTTTTCATCATAAAACATATTTCTCGTTGCAACCTTTTCGATTGGTTCATCAAGCAATCTCCGTTCTGAGAAAAGCAAATGAATATGATAGTTTGTCTTGCGTTTGTTGTGATGCAGAGCAGAAATACATTCAACACCATACTTTTGTTTGAAATGTTTCGTAAATACTTTCAATAACATATCTGGCTGATACTCCACAAAACTTTCTGGCAATGCAATAATCAATTCTCTTGCCTCTATGCACTTACCTTTCGTTTCACTTTTTGAAAAATCCTCTTGATTACATTTGGCAAGTTCTCTCCAAAACTTTCTGTCTGTAGTTTCATATACGGCATACAAATTCTCCTGTCTTATATGACTGGAAATATAATTTATTCTGCCTTTTAGATTTGTCAGCTTGGACATTTGAATAAATGAATTTCTTGCGATAGGCACTTCCTCCCTTACTTCATCATGGCACTTAGCTCGATGCAATCGCGAAATATCCTAATGCATAAACGAAGTTTGTGCGATGGGTGTATTTCGCTCTCAAACGCCGAGGGCTTTATACTGTCAGTTCTCTGCCTTTGGATTGCCACGACATTCTCTTTTATTTTGGACGTATCCGTCCACTTCTTCTGCTCGTTTCCGCGCCACTTTTTCAATAACTGACACCAAAGTGTCTATCGTGCATTCCTCCCAACCAGCAAGCCATATCAACGTCTTTTCCTCTGCACTCGTTAATTCAATATCTCCCAGAACTGTATTCATTTTTTCAATCATTCTGGTTTCAAATCTATAGTAACTATCACTCACATTCCGGCTTCCATACTTGGGTTGTATAATCATATTCTGCCTCCTGTCTTTTCAAAGCGTTGTACATTCAACATATCCTTTATTGAAACTTTATGTTTCACATTCAACATTTCTCCTTGTCTACATAACGCAAATGCGTAACACGCCGTTGCTACTAGCGGTTAAGAAAGAATTTACCAACGGAAACTCTCTGACACTCCACGTCTATCCAAATATTCCTTTCTAGCCTTTTCCTTTTCTTCTGTTGTTGGTGCTGTTTTATATTTGGAATATAATTCACGCATAACTATCGCATCCATCTTATCCGTCAATCCCTTTTTAATTTCTGGTAATCTATCTTCCATATCAAGCAAGTGATACTTTACAAGGTCAAAAAATAATTGTTCTGGTATCTGTACCTGTTTCATTTTTCCTATCTCCTTTTCAAGACCGCAACAATGTAATGTCTATAGTTTTTGCAACCTTGCAATGTTCATCTCCGCAAATTCTATATAGTCTGCATTGTTGCGTTCTTCTCTACTGTGACTTTATTTTATCTAGTTCCCAATACCAAGAATTATTAATTTTCTTAGCTCTGATACACATTTCTTTCTTTGCATTTTCCAATGTTCTCTTTGAAATACCTTCTTTATCAGCAAGATTAAAAATTTCATTGCTCTGCATAATACGATTGGTTTCTGCTAATTCTTGAAGTAATTGTTTTGCCTGTTCCAATTTATTTACCTTTGGTGCGAATCCCCCTAGCAATTCATCTGCTGTAATCTCATAATCTCCTCCCCAATGAAAACCTCCATCTTCTAATTCAAACGCCTTGGAATGTCCAAAAGGGGCAAGATTATTTTTTATCTGTACAACGGCTCTGGTATTAAGCTGACCTTCCACTCTGCCAACAAGCAGAACACTTCTTGCTACTGCAAAGAAATCAATAGACCCCATGCCTCTATATGCCGCCTTATTTCCTGCGGCTTTATTCATGTGACCGATAAGAAGAATGGCACATTTATATTTTTCTGCCAGAAGTCCCAACTTCTTTGTCATGTCCCTTGCCTCATTGGCTCGGTTCATATCCATTCCACCACCCAGATAGGCTTGTATTGGGTCTAAAATAAGTAATCGTGCATTGGTCTTTAGAATCGCCTCTTCCAATCTTTCATCCACCATAGAAAGCGACTTTTCACTTTCGTCAATGACTGCAATTCTTTCGCAATCTGCTCCTGCGGTTTCAAGTCTTGGCTTGACCGTATCTGCCAGTCCATCTTCTGCAGTCTGATAAATAATATTCATGGGTTCGGACACTTGCATCGTTTCATCAATACCTATTCCATTTGATAATTTAGAGGCTATATTTAAAACCAATGTGGTCTTTCCCTCCCCTGGGTCTCCTTGAATAATTGTCAGCTTTCCGTATGGAATAAATGGATACCACAGCCACTCTATTTCCTGTGACTGCACTTCTGACATTCTGATTAGTTTTAATTCTGTTTTCTGTTCTTCCATGAAGTCCTCCATTCGTAAAAATCTCATTGATACTCTGGAAAACCTCTGCTATACTTGTCTTGTGAATACATAGATAACAGAGATTTTACCAGTTATCACAAGTCCTAACAGTTACCGCTGTTGGGGCTTATTTCTTTATTAGGCTCCTGTTTCCTGCCACAGATATTTTGCACCATCTAACAACCATAGAATGGCTTTGAGCATATCCAAACAATCGTTCCTCATTTGCTTAAGTCCCTCGTCTGACAATGTGACTTCCTGCTGTTCAAACTGACTTACAACGTCTGTAATATTACCCTGCATAATCTGCAACTCCTCAACCAACTGATAAATCACTTCCTTTTTTCCAACTACGCATACTTTGTTATAGATACAGGAACGTATAAAATAATCTTTCTTCTGCATTCCACTGGCTGTAATCTTTGCCTCAATTTCATCACGCTCTCTTGGAGATATACGAAAACTGATTGTTGGATATTTGTGTACTCCACTCATGATTACGCCTCCTTTCCATTGGCAATCTCCAACTGGTCTGCCAATTCTGCCTGTTTGTTAGGATATAAATGTGAATAGGTATTTAATGTGGTTTCAATCTTCTCATGACCTAATCTCTCTGCAATTGCCAATGGCTGAAATCCCATCTCTACAAGTAATGAGGCATGGGAATGCCTTAAATCATGCAATCTAATTCGTTTTACACCTGTTTTTTTGATTCCTCTTACCATCTCATGTTCCATAAGCGACTTTGTAAATCGAAACATTCTTTCCTTTGATGTAATTCCATATAACATACTGCAATACTCACTTAACTCTTCTGCTAAAAACAGTGGAATTGTCACTTTACGATTGCTTTTTGGTGTCTTAGGCGGTGTAATCATATCCTTGCCATTGATACGCTGATATGACTTGTTAATTGTGATAATCTGCTTGTCCAAATTAATATCATCATACGTGAGAGCAAGCAATTCCCCTATTCTCATGCCTGTCCAATACAGAAGGAGAAACGCCATTCTTGCCTCTGGCTTTTCAGTTATAGCGGGAAGAAACTCTTTGAACTCCTGCTTTGTCCAGAAATCCATTTCTTCTGCTCTGCTCTTTCCAATACTTCCTGCCTTTCTGCAAGGATTATCTCTCAAATCGTAATACTTAACTGCATAATTGAAAAGTGCTGCCAATTGGTTGTTTATACTCTTTAAATAAGTGGCTGCGTATCCCTTTTTTATCAAGATATTCTGCCATGCTCTAATATCAGAAGTTTTAATCTCACATATCTTCTTGTTTTTGAAATATGGTGTTACTTTCAAATCAAACACGTACCTTTTATTGATAATCGTACTTTCTCGCAAGCGGTTTTCCATATCTTGAAAATAAATCTCAACAAAATTTTCAAAGTTAATATCTAAGTCCTTTTGCTGTTGCTGACGGAAATTTCTTTCCCACTCATCTGCCTCTCCTTTAGTCTTGAACCCCCTCTTATTCTTCTTATGGCGTATTCCCTGCCAATCCTCATAATAAAATTGGCTACGCCACAGCTTACCGTCCCTTGTAGCTGGCACTCTATCAACTCCCTTCTCTTATCTCGCTTATGCCAATACCATTCCATAGAATTTTTCCTGAAAATATTTCATTGGGACTTTTCCCGAAATCACTCTGAAACCCTTTGATTCCAACTCGTTATTTAATCCACGAATCACTTTATATGCATATCCTCTGGATACTCCAAGAAGTTCTGCAACTTCATCTGCGGTAATGTACATTTTCATCGTATTCTCCATATTGTTTTCTCCTTTCTTGGTTTGTCTTTGGTACACAAAAGTGTTCTTTCGTAATTCGTATTATACAGTACACTTTTGTGTCCGTCAAGTACTTCTAAAAACTTTTTATACACAAATGTGTCCTTATATGATAGAATACAAATATTAAATGATAAAACATGGAGGATAATGATATGACCACTGGTGAGAAAATCAGATATTTTAGAAAAATGCGTGGAATATCGCAAGAATTTCTTGGACGTTTATCTGGCATCAATTCTGCCACAATCAAAAAATATGAATCTGGTATCCGTAATCCGAAACCAGACCAGTTACTTAAGATAGCAAATGCACTAGGTATCAGCATTAACCTTTTTATGGACTTCGACATAAGCACGGTATCCGATGTACTTTCTTTACTGTTTAAAATGGATGAACAAGTAGATATGAACTTTGAGGCAGAGAAAGATGCGAACGGTAACTATATCCCTTCCACAATGAAAATATCGTTTAAAAGTTATGCAATCAATGACAAACTATGCACTTACTTAAAGGTAAAGAAATTGCAGGAAAGTATAGAGAACGACAACCATGGATATAGTGATAAAGAACAACATCAGAAAGACATAGATGAAACGACAAGCAATATAGAAGAAATCAAGAATCATCTAGTAGATGATAATATAGTTGTGAAGAAGGGAACTACTGGAATTACTGTAAAGATGCTGCCATAATAAATTCATAAGGAGGAAAAGCAATGACACAATTACCAACTTACAGCATAAATAAAATGAAAGGCAATAAAGCTACAGATATACTAAAAAAAATACTTGGTCAATTTTCTATTGTAAATCCAATAGATGAATCCGTCGATTTGGGTATTGATATGCGCGCACAGATAATTAATAATTTCAAACCAGAGCCCCTTCTTTTCAACATTCAGTGTAAAGGCAAAGACAGTCTATCAACAGATTGTATTAAAGACGGTTATTTCTCAGTTCCAATAAAGCTATCAACTATAAATTATTGGAGACAACAAAACGATACTACTATCCTCTTCGTTGTTGATAATGAAACGGAAAACTGTTACTGGTGTGATCCAATTTCGCAAATTGGAAATAACATTTCAAAAATCCAAGAACAACAAAGTGTTACTATACATATACCTTTATCAGAATATATCAATTCTTCTTATATTCAATGTCCACCAAACCTAATCAAATGCATCCTCCTATTCATGGTAAATCAAATAGAAAGTATAAATCATAATATATCAAACTTAAAAGATGGTACTCTATCATCATATCCATTTGATGTTGAAACTTCTGTTTATCTGTTAAAGAAAATTAATGAAGGTGCTCAACATATTTCCGAAAGCTACCAAACAATATGTGAAACCATAGTTTCTAGTATCAGACAACAAATGTATGAAGCATACGACTATGCGTATCAATTAGAAACACTTGATCCAGTGATAGTGCATAAATGGTGTCGAGACGGTGTACGCAAAGAAAAAGGATTTACCGCCAACCGTAAATCTTTAGAAAATTTAAAAATGGATTCAGATAACATTATTGACGCTTTTCTTGCTGACAAAAACAATACAGATATGTTAGATGCACTAGTAGACTGTGATAAAGAAGTTGAAGATTTGCTTAATAATATAGGGGCTTTTCTATATGAAATGGCATGTGAAGACAATCCATTCGGAGATAATTCTAAATTATATAATAAAATATGGAACCACCACTGGAAATATCATAAAAATCATAATGATTTCTCTAGTTAACCTACATTATTCCTCTAACAAACAGAGCCAAACTAGAGCCACAAACCACAAAGAAACCTCGGAAACCCTTATAAAATGGGCATCCGAGGCTTTCTGTCCTGTCATCGGGTAACTCTCTTTCGCCTCGTAGGGGCAATTTCATTTATCCACCAACGAGGTCTATCTTCATTGCAGTTATCCACAATAATCTTCAAAGATTGCGTTTTTCGTTCATAATTTCTTCTATCTTTTTTCTTCTCTTTTCTTCCTCTTTTTCTGTTCTTTCTTCTTTCTCTCAAGGAAGTCATAAGAGCTGGGATGCTTGATTTTTCTGTATTTCTTCAGGGATTTTTCTAATGTTTAATTTTAGAAGCGTTGCGTGGTCTGGTCTGAAATGGGTAAAAAAACAGACCTGAGACGGGGCGGTTTAATGCCCTATCTAGGTCTGAATGCGAAGATGATTTCGCGGTATTTTCTATTTCATTTTCTACTGTCGACGAGGATAAACGGGGTTGCCTCAACGATGAGATGGGGTACCTCGGGACATG
>NZ_FRCP01000024.1 GCF_900142955.1 Anaerosporobacter mobilis DSM 15930
ACGGCTCTATAATAAATGTTGGGGTATACGATTTAGACTCGTAAACTCCAATATTTTATTTTATAATAAAAAAGACCTCCAAGTGCCAGTCTAGCCAACAATCACTCGGAGGTGCATATAAATGCTATCTAATTATATCAATAAATTACTAGATTTAAAAGATGTTAAAGTAAAAAAAATTACCCAAGCAGATCATTTTATTGAAATTCACATTGAAACAAAACCTACTTTACACACATGCCCCGCTTGTGGAAACGAGACAAAACGAATTCACGACTACCGTATGCAAAAAATAAAGGATTTACCTTTTCAGTTGAAGGATTGCTATCTTGTTTTAAGAAAACGCAGGTATATTTGTTCTTGTGGGAAACGCTTTTTTGAATCGTATTCATTCTTGTCCAGATACCAGCAAAGAACCAGAAGACTCACTATGAAAACTGTTGATTTACTTAGAAATACCGTTTCTATCAAAAAAGTTGCTGAAATCACAAATTTATCAATCAATACTGTGATTCGTATACTTGATACCATAGGCTATGATTGCCCCAAATTAGGTGATTCTATTTCAATTGATGAATTCAAAGGTAACGCTGAAACAGGTAAATATCAATGTATTCTTGTAAATCCTAAGAAACGAACTATCCTTGATATTCTTCCTGATCGTACGCAGCCTCACCTTTCAGAATACTTCAGAAAAATAAATCGTTCAGAACGTTATCGTGTAAAATATTTTGTATGTGATATGTGGCAACCTTATGTAGATATCGCGCATACATATTTTCCGAATGCTAAGGTTATTATTGATAAATATCATTTTATCAGACAGGTTACTTGGGCAATTGAGAATGTAAGAAAGAGATTACAGACATCAATGATTCCATCTCTACGTAAATACTACAAACGTAGCCATAAGTTGATTCTTGCTAGATATTATACATTAAAGGATGAAAGTAAAAAAGCATGTGACTTAATGCTTCAATACAGTGATGACTTACGTTTAGCTCATCGACTAAAAGAAGATTTTTATGACATTTGCCAATGCAATCAGTACAAAAAGCAAAGACTTGACTTTTGGGATTGGATTAAGATGGCTGAAAAGTGCGACATTCCTGAATTTGAAAAGTGTGCTGCTACTTATAGACATTGGTCCGAAGGAATACTAAATGCGTTTAAATATAGAATCACCAATGGACCTACGGAAGGTTTTAATAACAAAATCAAAGTAATAAAACGTACATCTTATGGAATACGCAATTTCAAAAGATTCCGTACTAGAATCTTGCATAGCAACTAACATAATTTAACAGACTGGCACTTGGCTTTTTTTGCATGCTCTGAAATAGATACTATAGAACAAAACATAAAAACAGCTCTCTATCCAGTATTGGTGCGGGTGCAACGCACCTCGCACCCCAACACTTGACAAAGAGCCTTTATTACATACAAATATACTCAATATTTACATAGACAGTTCTTCCCATTGTTCCAAAAGCTCTTCGAGACGTTCTTCAATGGATTTCTTTTCATTATTCAATTCCAGTAATCTTGATACATCGGTATATACTTCTTCAAGAGCAAGGAGAGAATCAATCTCTTCATTCCTAGTTTCACAAGCAGTGATTTCGTCCTCTACCTTCTTGAGTTCATTCTGACGTTTTCTTTCCTTCGCTTGCTGTTCTTTTTGTTGCTTCCAATCTAACTTAGTATCGGAAGAATCCGTTACTGTTTCAGTTTGAATAGACGAAGAGGTTGTACTTGCTGAAGCAGTTGTAGTACCGGTAGTAGAAGAAGTAGTCTTAGAGGAACCTGCTTTAAAGGAGTTGCTACCCAGATACATGCGTTCTACTTCTGGCTTTTTCTCTAGGTAATAATCATAATTACCAATGTAGTTAAGCAATTGATTGTTCGTTAGGTCAAGAATACGAGTAGCCGTTCTATTAATGAAGTAACGGTCATGGGATACATATAATACGGTACCGGAATAATTGTTAATAGCATCTTCTAGTATTTCTTTAGAAGCAATATCAAGATGGTTCGTAGGCTCATCTAGAATTAGAAGATTTGCTTCGGAAAGCATTAATTTGGCAAGAGAAACACGTCCACGTTCTCCACCACTTAATTCTTTGATACGTTTGAAGACATCATCATTAGTGAATAAGAAAGCAGCAAGTATATTGCGAACTTCCGTATTCGTCATATTTGGATAAGTGTCTTGTAATTCATCAAAGATTGTTTTCTCAGGTGATAATACTTGATGTTCCTGATCATAATAACCAATCTTAACTTTTGATCCTAGACGCAACTCTCCAGAATCTGCATCTATCAAGCCATTTAATATCTTTAATATAGTAGTTTTACCTGTTCCGTTGTTACCAATAATTGCAACTTTTTCTTCTCGTTTGATTTCGAAATCTAAATCAGTGAAAAGCTGTTTGGGACCAAAAGCTTTCGATAATCCTTTAACAGAAAGAACGTCATTGCCACTTATATTATGGGGTTCTAGTTTAATCGATATTTGATGTTGCTCCATAATTGGTTTTTCAATACGATCAATCTTATCTAACATCTTCTCACGGCTTTCCGCACGCTTAATGGATTTTTCACGATTGAAAGAACGGAGTTTTGCAATAACTTCTTCTTGGTGTTTGATTTCTTTTTGCTGGTTCAGATAATTCTTTAATTGTGCTTCTCTTACAAGAGCTTTCTTATTAGCAAAATCAGTATAATTACCAAGATACATCTGCGACTTCGTATATTCGATTTCAACAACTTTCGTAACGATTTTGTCTAGAAAATAACGGTCATGGGCAACAATAACAACAGCTCCACGATAGTTAAGAAGATAGTTTTCTAACCATGCAATGGATTCCATATCCAGATGGTTGGTAGGTTCATCTAAGAAGATAATATCAGGTGCAGTAAGAAGTAATTTACCAAGGGCAACACGAGTTTTTTGACCACCTGATAATTTGTCGATTGATTTGCTAAATTCTTCTTCTGTAAATCCAAGACCTTTTAGAATACCGGTGATTTCACTTTGGTAAGCATAACCGTTTTGTAATTCGAATTCGTGATTTAATCTGGCATAAGTAGAAAGCATGGATTCTAATTCATCACCAGTAGCTTCCTTCATATCAAGTTCTAACGCACGCATACGATCATATAATTCAATAACGTCTTTTTTTACTTCGAGAAGTTCTTCGTAGATGGAATGATGTGAGGTTAATGCTTGATGTTGCGCTAGATAGCCCATAGTAGCACCTTTGGCAAATGTAATATCACCAGAATCAGCACTCATTTCACCGATTATTATTTTAAGGAGTGTAGATTTACCGGCTCCATTCACGCCGATAATTGCAGTTTTTTCACCTTCGTTGACGTGAAAGGAAACATTTGTAAGTACTTGTTTTCCAACGAAGGATTTATTTATATTATTACATGATAAAATCATGATTATGGTCATCCTTTCTTCGCATTTTTTCGAAGCTCGACGATGCTAATTGCAATCCTTTATGAATTGGCGCCGTCGACCTAGATAAGTGCTTCTTGAAAATCATCAGTTATTTTATCATACTTAAGGAATGAATGCTAGACATTTACGCAATTTCTTTCACTCTTTATGTAGAAAATAGGTGCAATTCTTTAGGAAAGATACTATAATATATAAGAAGCTCTTATAAAGTTTCTTAATAGTATAGGATCTTTGTGGAATTAAATATTAATTTCGTGAGACTATATTTACCATGAAGTATTCGGAGGATTTATGGGAATTGAAGTGTTTGGGAATTTGAGGGAGCTCAACTATCTGTCAATTATGGTGCGATTGATTCTAGCACTTTTGTGCGGTGGAATCATCGGTTTTGACCGAGAGAAAAAAGGTAGACCAGCGGGATTTCGAACTCATATATTAGTGTGTATCGGTTCTGCCTTAGTTATGATTACTAGTCAATTTATTATAGCAGTACTAAAGATTGATACGGACCCCACAAGAATGGGAGCACAAGTAATTAGCGGAATTGGTTTCTTGGGAGCGGGAACAATTCTTACCACATCAAAGCAACATGTCAAAGGGTTAACGACTGCAGCAGGTTTATGGGCTTGTTCTAGTATGGGGCTAGCGATTGGGATAGGTTTCTATGAAGGAGCTATTCTAGGTTGTGTCTTCATACTTGCTAGTATGAAGATCTTACAAGGATTTGAAGTGTTCTTACTATCAAAATCAGACATTGTTGAACTCTACATAGAAGTTACTTGTGTAGAAGGAATTGGTTCCATGATTGGGTTTATGAAAGAAAATCAGATGTCTATTATACATTTTGAAACAGTGAGTAATAAAGAGGGTAACTCTACCATTGGTCTATTCGTTAGTGCAACCAAAATAAAAGATAAATCGACTGAGGAAATCATAGAAGTTATAAAAAGCCATGAAATGGTAGCAACGGCATATCATATCTAAAATTGACAAGTAATTAGCGAGTAGTTATAATGAAGAATAAGGGTTTATGATATAAGGAGGGTGCATTGTGTACGAAAAAGAAATATCATTAGCAGTTATCAAAAGACTTCCAAGATACTATCGTTATTTAGGTGAATTGTTGGAAAACGATGTCGTTCGTATTTCATCAAAAGAACTTAGTGAGAAGATGCAAGTAACAGCTTCACAAATTAGACAGGATCTTAACAACTTCGGAGGTTTCGGACAACAGGGCTACGGATATAACGTGGAGTATCTATTCACAGAGATAGGGAAAATTCTTGGACTCGACAGGAAGTACAACGTAATAATTATCGGAGCAGGTAATCTCGGACAGGCATTAGCAAATTATACAGATTTTGAAAGAAGAGGCTTTTTGATCAAAGGTATTTTTGACGTGAACCCAAGACTTGAAGGAATCTCCATACGTGGCAATGAGATTCGAATGATGGAGACACTAGAAGACTTTGTTAAGAATAATAGTGTTCATATTGCGGCATTAACGATTCCTAAAGCAAAAGCTCCTCAAGTTGCGGCTGATTTAGTAAGTTGGGGCGTGAAAGCAATATGGAATTTTGCACCAACAGATTTGAATTTACCTAAGGATATTATGGTAGAGAATGTTCATCTTGCTGAAAGTTTGATGCGTTTATCGTACAACTTAAAAGCGCGAGAAGAGCAAGAGAGAGAAGAAAACCAGTAACTGGATTATGAATGAGAATACTACTTGACGATCAAAAAGGGGTAACGACTAAGAAATCTAAAGAAAAAATTTGGAACTGAAAGTTGTAAAAGAGGAGAGCTTATGGCGAGAAAAAAGGACAAGAGTATTGAATTCAAGGAAGCATTACATGGCAAGAAATTACCAATACTAACTCTAGATGATCGCTGGTATCAACTTATTCCAGAACATGAGAAGACTGTTGCTATTAAGCAACTTGAGAATAATCTGAATAATCTGCTTAAGAAGCAAGGGAAGATGATTAACGATATAAAAGATATGAAAAAACTCAAGAAGAAGTTAATGAGTGAAATTGTAGCCAATATGGAACCTGATAGTTCTCCAGCTGGTAGGCTGAAGGCTAAAAAGCTGGAGAAAAGCCATCAATTTATAGAGGAAATCAATTCAAAGATGCAAAGTGCAGATAATACGCTTCTTGATATGCCATATGAAATTAAGCGTGCAAACGAAGAACTTATGATTGAGAGTATGAAAGTTTGCTATGCGAAATTGAAACATAATCAGAAGGATATTAAAGAATTAGACCAGTGGATTCGACAGACACGTGAAGCATTAAAAGTAAGAATTATTCAAAAACAGGATAAAGAAATAGAAAATAGCTCTCTTTATTCTTATATGCATGATATACTAGGAAACACAGTACTAGATATATTGGACGACAAAGAGTAAGGATGGAGTAGCGTTGATTATTGGGATTGGTATCGATTTGATAGAAGTCAAACGTGTAGAGAAAGCTTGCGAGAAGGAACATTTCCTTACGAGATGTTTTACGGAACGTGAGATTGATCTTATACGAGAGGATAAAAGAAAGGCTTCGGATAATTTTGCAGTGAAAGAAGCAATTTCTAAGGCATTTGGGACAGGGATTCATGGTTTTGAGCTGAATGAAATGGAAGTGCTTCGAGATGAACTTGGTTGTCCTTATGTAATCCTATATGGGAACGCTTTTAAGATAGCAAAGGAACGTGGTATTACAAAAATCCATGTTTCTATAACAAATACGAAGATATATTCGAATGCTTTTGTAGTAGCAGAAGGGAAAGAATCATGAAATATTTAGTTGATGCTGCCAAGATGAAGGCGATAGATGAGTATACCAGTAATATGCTTGGTATACCAAGCCTTGTGTTGATGGAAAAGGCAGCAATGGCAATTGTTGAGTTAATACGATCAAAGATAACTAGGAATGATCGAATCCTAGCTGTATGTGGGACTGGTAACAATGGTGGTGATGGTATCGCTACCGTTCGCATGTTGAAGGGACTTGGATACAATGCTGATGTACTTATTATCGGTGATGAAAAGCGTGCCACTGACCAGACAAAGCAACAGCTATTTATTGCACGTAATTTGGATGTGAAAGTCTATAACAATGTGAAAGTATCAGAATATACTGTTATAATAGATGCTATCTTTGGAATTGGTCTGTCGAAACCAGTGGTAGGTGTGTTTGAACAAATAATAGAATCAATTAATACGTGTGATAATAAAGTTTTCTCTGTTGATATTCCTTCTGGCATCCATGCGGATAACGGGAAGGTTATGAATATTGCAGTGAAAGCAGATTATACGATAACATTTGGTGTTAATAAGATTGGATTAGTATTATATCCAGGCTGTGAGTATGCTGGTGAAATACTAGTTGCTGACATTGGTTTCCCTAAAAAGGCAATCGAATATGTGAAACCATCTGTTTTTTATTATGAGAAAGAAGATTTAACCAGATTACCATTACGAAAGAACTACTCGAATAAGGGTACCTTTGGTAAGGTGCTAATCATAGCTGGTTCTCGTAATATGTCAGGCGCTTGCTATTTATCTGCTAAAGCAGCCTGTCGTACTGGAGCAGGACTTGTGAAAGTACTAACGGTGGAAGATAATCGTAGTATTATTCAAAGCCTTTTACCGGAGGCGATTCTATCTACATACGATCCAAGCAATTTGAAGAACAAATTAGAAGTTGACCGTATTATTCAAGAGTTAAAATGGGCTACCTCAATTGTTATCGGCCCAGGTATTGGAATATCTGCAGCATCGGATCATTTGCTAGATATCGTTTTGAATCATACAAACGTACCGATTGTTATCGATGCGGATGCTATTACGATGTTGGCAGGTAAAAGCCAGTATATTTCCAAAGATAATGAGAAAGAATGTTATTGTGACATTGATTTACCAGAGAATGTAGTTGTTACGCCACATCTTAAGGAAATGTCTAGGTTATTAGATTGTGAAGTATTCAATGTTAAGGAAAATCTGTTACCAGTTACTGTGAATGCAGTAAAGGGTAAACGGTATGTGTTGGCATTAAAGGATGCGAGGACAATCGTTTCAGATGGAGTTCATAGTTACATTAATCTATCCGGAAACAATGGAATGGCTACTGCGGGAGCGGGAGACGTATTAACAGGAATTATAGCAGCAATGTTAGCACAAGGTATGGATCGTTTTGATGCTACAGCTCTAAGTGTGTATGTGCATGGACTTGCGGGAGATAAAGCAATTGAATCAAAGAGCGTGTATTCTTTGATTGCAAGTGATATAATTGAAGCACTTCCATTAGTACTTCATGAGTGAATGAATGTATAGCTAACAGTGTAAGGAGGCAGTTTTCATGAATGAATACTACAGAGTTGAGGCTCGGATTAACCTCGATGCAATCTGTAACAATATCGATGAAGTAAGAAGGAATATCAACGATAATACAAAAATTATGGCAGTTATTAAAGCCGATGGTTATGGTCATGGTGCTGTCGCATTAGCAACTGCTTTGAAAGATAAAGTAGATGCTTATGGAATTGCTATTATCGAAGAAGGTATTGAGCTTCGTCTGGCGGGGTTTGAAAAGCCAATATTAATCTTGGGATTTACACCACATCAACAATATGAAGACTTATTAAAATATGATATTAGCCAGACGGTTTTTCAATATGATATGGCAAAAAGGCTCTCTGATATAGCAGTTTCACTTGGAAAGCAAGCTAAGATTCATATTAAAATTGATACAGGAATGACTCGTATTGGATTCAAAGATACGGATGAAAGTATTCAGATTATTAAAGAAATCAGTAAGCTACCAAACCTCATTATTGAGGGGTTATTTACACATTTTGCGTGTGCAGATGAATCAGATAAGACATCTGTTAGGAAGCAGTTAAGTCGTTTTTTAGTATTTGCTGATAAATTGGAAAAGGAAGGTATACATATACCAGTAAAACATGTATCGAATAGTGCTTCTATTATTGATTTACCAGAAGCAAACTTAGATATGGTACGTAGTGGTATAGTTACTTACGGTATGTATCCTTCAGATGAAGTAAACAAGAACAGTTTAATGCTACAACCAGCTTTAACATTAAAAAGTAATGTAGTTTATGTGAAAGAGGTTGAGGCTGGTACGGGAATTAGTTATAATAGTACGTATATTACAGAACATGATAGCGTTATTGCTACAATACCAGTTGGCTATGCAGATGGTTATCCAAGACAACTTTCTTCAAAAGGAAGAGTCTTAATACATGGTAAATCTGTTCCAATCGTTGGTAGAGTATGTATGGATCAGTTTATGGTAGATGTTACGAATATCCCAGATGTAAAAGAAGGGGATATGGTAACGTTGATTGGCCAAGATGGGGACGAATCTATTTCAATAGAAGAAGTTGCAAATCTGGTTGGATCATTTAATTATGAACTTGTTTGTGACATAGGAAAGCGTGTACCGAGAGTATACTATAAAGAAGGAAAGAAAGTTGGTACAGCAGATTATTATAATTGTCTGCATCAAGTTTTAGAATTGTTAATTTAAGTTTAAAGACAAAGTAATTGTTCACTTTACCAACTTATTGAAGTTGGATGCACACAAGATGAAAGGATATTCATTTTGGACTGTAATGTGTAGTGAATGGTTCAAAGCAGTAACTAAGTGAATTTTTTTAGGATTAGAAGTAAGGTATGCCCTGCTATTAGGAGGCTTGTTGTTAGTTAGAAGTAATTTACCAAATAATAACCGTAGAAAAATAGTACACTTTAGGAATACACAGGTCAAAACTGGCAATAATAAAGCTAAAGCCAATAAATGGAGTGTGAATAAAGTGATAATTAAGCGCGGTGACATTTTTTATGCAGATTTGAGACCCGTAGTGGGATCAGAACAGGGCGGCGTTCGCCCAGTGTTAATCATTCAGAATGATACAGGAAATAAACATAGTCCAACAGTAATCTGTGCAGCAATTACATCAAAGATGAATAAAGCGAAGCTTCCTACGCATGTAGAGCTTGATGCAGAGAAATATGGTATTGTTAAGGATTCTGTTATCTTACTGGAACAGATTAGAACAATTGATAAAACTAGACTTAAGGAGAAAGTTTGTCATTTGGATCAAGATGTACTGAAAAAGATTGATAAAGCATTGCTTATTAGTTTCTCTCTAGATACATAAGGTCTGGTATGAGTCAATTGTAGTACATTATAAAGGAGATAAGATTTTACATGGAGGATGGTTATCCGATATTAGGTATCGTTGTAGTTTTGTTACTTCTAGTATTAAAAGCCATTATATCATATGGAGCGAGAGCAATTGAACACATTAATGAAGTAACAGTACGAAAAAGAGCAGAAGATGGAGATGATAAGTCTAAAGTACTATTAGGTTTTATTGAAAAGCCAGATAAATACATGAATGCAGTAGAAGTCATATTGACAACCTCAAGCGTATTAGTGGGATATATCTGTGCTGGAGATATTGCATATACTTTTAGAGATATTGGATTTCCAGAGCAATTTGGTTTGCCAGTTGAGATAACAAAAGAGGCATGGACAGTTGCCTTCGTATTCTTAGTTTTGTTCATAAGTATTCTTTTTGGTGATGTTTTTCCAAAGAAACTTGCCCTTAAGGATTCTAATAAGGCTGCGTATGGAATTGCGAATGTGGTTCTATTCTTTATTCGATTGGTAACACCAATTGCATTCTTAATTGAGAAGACTACGAATCTAATTTTGCGTTTGTGCCATATTAAACCAGAAGATTTGGAAGAAAATGTTACGGAAGATGAAATCATGTCGATGGTTAATGAAGGCCAAGAACAGGGTGTTCTTGCGTCAAATGAAGCGGAAATGATATCGAATATTATTGAATTCGATGAAAAGGAAGTTAAAGACATTATGACTCATCGAAAAAAGATTGTAGCAATTGATTGTAATCTAACGGTAGAACAGACGTTACGGTTTATGTTAGAGAAGAGCTACTCTAGATTTCCATTGTTTGAAGATGACATTAATAATATTATCGGTATCCTTCATGTGAAAGATGTAACGAGATGTTACATGTCCTCCAAGTTTAAGAATAAGCCACTTAAACTGATTGCAAGAAAACCATATTTTGTTCCTGATACACAGAATATTGATGTATTATTTAATGACATGCAATTAAAGAAAATACATATGGCAATCGCAGTTGATGAATATGGACAAACTGCAGGTTTAGTGGCCATGGAAGATATACTTGAAGAAATCGTGGGTAATATCCTAGATGAATATGATGAAGATGAGAAATTAATTATCAAACAAGGTGAGGGTCGATACTTAATGAAAGGATTGGCTAGCCTTGATGATATTGAGGATACATTAGGTATAGAAATTGAGGAAGAAGATTTTGATACATTGAATGGATTATTAACATCATTACTGAATAGAATACCAAGTGAAGGAGAACATATCTCTGTTTCTTATGCGGGATATCTATTCGAAATCTTGGATGTTAAGTACAAGATGATTCGTTTTGTGCGAGTTACAAAAGAACTTGAGGATGAGCCTATAGAGTTAGGTGAATTAGAGCTAGAATAAAATAGGTATAAACAGTAAAAGAACGCTTAAGGTAGGCGTTCTTTTACTGTGGGTAATACTTCATAGTGTAAAGTATTACCACTCGTATAATAGGGTGGGAGTAGATAGTTGTTTTACTATCTGAATATAATTATAGATTGCAATTGTGTTCATTTTGTGAAATAATCATGAAAAAAGTATGTTAGTTTGTATAACAATTCACAGTTAAGTTTACGTTAGGAGGCAGGTAAGGTAATTTATGAACGAAGATGTTTTTGAACCTGAGAGTATGGATATGAAAGAAAGTATGGAGAGAGAACACATCTCCCAAAAAGAGAGACAAGCCAGGTATAGGTTATTAATGGATACAGCATTGTTGGCAGGGAAGATTATGTTACAGAGCGGTGCAGAAACGTATCGTGTAGAAGATACAATTTGTAGAATTCTTCATACTTCAGGTCTAGAAACTGCGGAAACATTCGCAACAGTAACGGGCTTGTTTGTTACACTTGCAGATCCAAGTATTGATGCAATTACGAAGATAACAAGAGTAAGTGAAAAACAATCGAATCTTAGTCAGGTATACGAAGTAAATGGTGTGTCACGTAGGCTGTGTTGTGGTGCGATATCAGTTGAAGAAGCGTATCAAGAATTGTTACGCATTAAGGACAAAAAAGAATATCCAAATAGTATGGTCTATGTAGGAATTATCATGACTTCATCTTTCTTTACCTTATTACTTGGAGGTGGAATTTTAGCCTCTGCCTTAGCAGCGATTAACGGATTGTGGATTGTAGCCTGTAGACACATTGCAGGAAGAGTGAAATTGAATAATTTCATCACGGATATGTTATCCTCTTTTATTATAGCGGTAGCGACGATGTTATATGCACATGTATTAGATAATTCAGTTATTGTAGAGATTATAATTGTTGGTTCTATTATGCCATTAGTACCTGGAGTTGCAATTACCAATGCCATTCGTGATACTTTACAGGGGGACTACCTTTCAGGCGGTAGTCGTGCAATCGAAGCATTCGTTATAGCGGCATGTGTTGCAGTTGGAATTGGTATAGGTTTGGCGTTCGGGGTAGCAGTAGTTGGAGGTAGGATGATATGATTTTACAAATAATTGGTGCATTCCTTGGAGTAGTAGGAATGTCAATCGTTATTGGCGTTCCAAAGAAATTAATACTGTATTCAGGAGCTGTTGGAGCGATTGGTTGGTGGGTTTACTTATTAATGGAGGCCAGTTATCCAACATTAAGTGTTTTGCAAGCCTTTGCAGCTACGATGGTAGTTGCTTTGATTTCTCATATATTTGCAAGGTTATTAAAGGCACCTGGAACGGTTTTCTTAATACCAGGAATCATGCCAATGGTGCCAGGAGCTGGGATGTATCGTACTGCTTACTATGCCTTCAAAGGAAATATGGATTTGTCTTCTTACTATCTATCTCAAACGGTACAGATTGCAGGGGTAATTGCGTTAGCAATCTTTATAATTGATTCTATATTCAAAATTATACAATTGAAGAAACAATGGAGGTAGGTTGTGAGGGCAAAACTCAGTATAGGTGTAACAGGCTTCTTAGTTTACGTATTATGACACGAAACACGTTACATACCTTAGTTTTTCTAAGTGTGTGCATTACATTTTCTGTAGAGGAGTCGGAAACGCCTTCAACGCGACATCCTGTCGCGGTTCAGGCTGCCTCGGCCTCCTTGCCTCGTCTTCCTATACTATCCAGCACACACTAAGATAAACTACAGGTATTACGCTATCGTTTCTTAGTCATAATACGCAAACTAAGGAGCTAATGTAATATGTTGAGAGTTTTGCTTTTACTATGTATTGGTATGTAGTGGAGGAGTTAAATTGATCTTAGTTTATCTATAGAGAATAGAGTAGAGAAAATTAGAGTTTTAGAGTTTAGTTTAATTCTGATTTATTGCCTAGATTTAATAAATGAAAGAAGGTATGGAGCATGATAATAAAAATTCTTGGGGTTCTAATTCTGCTTCTTATACTTATAATTTGTCTAATAGAAGTGGGATTTTTTCGTTATGCAATTTATCGCTATGGAGTGAAAGTGCCAGATGATGAGCATATGTATACGGGGAGCTGGAAGAAGTTTGAGAAAACTATTCGAGATGGTACGGCTTGGGTAAATAAACAAAATCCAGAGCAAGTTTCTATTACTAGCAAAGATGGGTTGCAGTTAAAGGGATATTTGATTCGTGCGAAAAACCCGAAAAGAACCGTGCTTTGTGTACATGGTTTTCGTGGAAATGGTTGTAATGATTTTGGAGCAATCTGTAGTTTCTATTATGAAGAGGATTGTAATTTACTAATTATTGATCAACGAGCACATGGTGCTAGTGAAGGCAAATACATTACATTTGGAATCAAGGAACGATATGATATTGAACAATGGATTTTATTCTTGAATGATAAACTAGGGTCTGAACTACCAATTATATTAGATGGAGTATCTATGGGAGCAGCTACGGTACTGATGGTAAGTGGACTTGAATTGCCCTCTAACGTTAGGGGAATTATAGCTGATTGTGGATATACCTCACCAAGGGAGATATATAAACATGTTGCAAAGGAATACTATCATCTGCCAGCGTTCCCCCTTATTCCGATTTTTGGTCTGTTGTGTCGTGGGATTGCTGGATTTAATATGGGTGAGATGAACACAAAGGAAGCACTGGAGAAGAATACAAGACCAGTGCTATTCGTTCATGGTGAGTCCGATCGATTCGTTCCTTCTTACATGAGTAAGGAAAACTATACAGTTTGTAAAGCAGACCGATATATTGAAACGGTACCGGGTGCAGGTCACGGACAAAGCTATCTTGTTCAGACAGAGCATTGTCAGGAAAAGATCAAGGAATTCTTCGAGCGATGTAGCAGAGCAGTCTAAATCAATACGTTAAATATACTAATCATTAAGGTATTCCTTCTGATATTGTTTCGGAGAAGTACCTTTATTTTCTTTGAAGATTTTGATGAAATAACTTGTTGTGTTAAAACCTACTTGATTTGATATCTCTGTGATATTCAAGTCGGTTGATACAAGAAGTTTCTCCGCTTCCTTTAGACGAATATGATTTACGTAATCATTAAAGGTCATGTTCATAATCCGGTTAAAGAGTCGTGAAAAATAGCTAGAACTCATATTACATAGAGACGCCATATCAGGCGTCTTTATTTCATTCATATAATTGTCTGGTACATAATCAAGTGCGGGTTGTAATCTCCTTAGATATAATTCATCTTCGCTGAACTGGAATATACCGTTTGGATTATTGGTATGAAAATAGCGTAAGATCCATAAAAAGATTCGGCCAATATGATTACGAACAGCCAGTTCATAACCATAATTTTGTTCTTCCATCTCCTTATGAATATCCCATAGTAATTCAGGTATACTTGTATTTATCAGTAAGTCTTTTGTTATTACCTTTTGTTGTTTGGGATTCTCAATCAAGAATGGTAAGGTGTATTTCAATTCTGAATAATTCTGAAACATATTATTATAGATTACTTCAGGCTCAAAACGAAGAACAATATAGTTACCACCGAACTCATCAAGTGCATTGACTTGATGAACCTCCTTGGAGTTAATTAAAATAAGATCACCCTTAGCAAAATAATGGTATTTTCCATTAAGTAATACATTGAAACGACCTTCTAACCCATACAGCAATTCAATATAACTGTGAAAATGAGCAGGAAAGGAGATACCTGCACTATGCACCGTATGGATGTCACAGATATAATTGGAGGGAATCCCGTTAATTAACTCCTTTTTTTGTTCTAGATATTCAATCATATAATCTCCTTTCCAATAAAATACGACAAAATAGTTATACTTTTTGATAGGAAAATTATATCATATCTAAACCGGTTTGGCTATAATGTTACTTATCGGAAGGAAATCAAGCACTCACGAAGTGAGTATTTGATTTCACCCGATAAGTAAGCGATAGGACTAAGTTCTAGAGCTTAGGGAAGAACGTAGTGAAGCCCGTAACAAAGCCCGAACAAAGTAAAAAACTTGGCTCGTTGGAGTCATAAGTTAACAATCTAATTTAATTTCACCCGATAAGTAAGCCATAGAACGAAGTTCTAGAGCTTAGGATTAAACAAGGAGGCAAATATGGATCAACAATATATAAAAGAACATAAAATCGGTGTACCTTATGAAGGGTTTGCAGAATTTACGAGAAAAGTAGCAGCAGAAGGTGTGGTATTATTAAAGAACGATAAGAACGTGTTACCACTTCAAAAAGGAGAGAAAGTTTCACTTTTTGGTAGAGCACAGATTAATTATTATCGTACAGGAACAGGTTCAGGTGGTTCCGTTAATGTATTATATACATCAAACATCGTAGAAGGTTTACGTACTAAGAAAGATGTTGAACTTAATGAAAATCTAGTGAGTGTATATGAAGAATGGATTAAAGAAAATCCATTTGATGACGGTGGAAGAGCTTGGGCAGCAGAACCACATTGCCAAAAAGAAATGCCAGTAACGGATGAGTTAGCCAAAGAAGCAGCAAAACATTCGGATAAGGCAATCGTTATTATAGGAAGAAATGCTGGGGAAGACAAAGATAATACACCAGGAGAAGGAAGCTTCCTTTTACAACAAGAAGAGATTAATACTCTTGAAACTGTAACAAAATATTTTGATAAAGTTGTAGTTATGCTAAACGTATCAAATATTATCAATATGAGCTGGGCGGAAGACGAACGTTTCAAAGACAGAATTCAAAGTATTATCTATGTATGGGAAGGCGGTATCGAAGGAGGAAACGCAGTAGCTGATGTATTAGTTGGTGATGTGACTCCATGTGGTAAATTAACAGATACGATTGCATACCAATTGGAAGATTATCCATCTCATGAAAATTACGGAGATGCAGATGTAAATCTTTATAGAGAAGATGTGTATGTAGGATATCGCTATTTTGAAACATTTGCACCAGAGAAGGTTCAGTATGAATTTGGATTTGGTTTATCTTATACAACATTTGAGACAAGTACAAATGCACAGGTTATTGTTGATAAAGATTCCCAATCGACAATCAAGTTACAGGTTGCTGTTAAGAATACAGGCGCTACTTACGCAGGAAAAGAATCCGTACAAGTGTATGTTGAAGCACCACAAGGTAAACTTGGTCAACCAGCTAAGAAATTAGTTACTTTCGCTAAGACAAAAGTACTTGCTCCTAGTGAAGAACAAAATCTAGTAATTGAGTTCAAGGTAGCTGATTTGGCTTCTTATGATGATAGCGGTGTTACTGGACATAAATCATGCATGGTTCTTGAAGCAGGTGAATATGGAATCTATGTTGGTTCTAGTGTAAGAAATTGCGTGCGTGTGGCATTTAAGACATCTACTGGAGATAAGACAGGATATGTAGTAGACGAGTTGGAAGTAGTAGCACAGTTACAAGAAGCGTTGTCACCAATTAAAGAGTTCACAAGAATGAAACCAGGTAAACGTCTTGATAATGGAGCCTATGAGCTTACTTATGAAGCTGTTCCAACAAGATCGTATTCCATGAAAGATAGAATCGAGAAAAACTTACCACCAACATATCCTCAAACAGGAAACAAGGGAATTACCCTTCGTGATGTTGCAGATAAGAAAGCTACCATGGAGGAATTCATCGCGCAGTTAACAACTGCTGAATTAGCAACCATTGTACGTGGAGAAGGTATGTGTAATGTTAAGGTAACACCTGGAACTGCGGCAGCATTTGGTGGAGTTGGTGATTCCTTATTCGGATATGGAATACCACTAGGTTGTGCAGCAGATGGACCATCTGGTATTCGTATGGAAGGTGGATACAAGGCAACACAAGTACCAATCGGAACTTTGTTAGCAGCTACTTGGGATGCAGAATTAATTGAAGAGATGTATGTATTTGAAGGAAAAGAATTACTTCGTAATGAAGTAGATACGCTATTAGGACCAGGTATGAATATCCGTAGACACCCATTAAATGGCCGTAACTTCGAATATTTCTCAGAAGATCCTATTATTACAGCAAAATTTGCTACAGCTCAAGTAAAAGGTATTCTAGCTGGAGGATCTACAGGAACATTAAAACATTTTGCATGTAATAATCAAGAATATCGTCGTAGTTTTGTAGATGCGGTGGTATCAGAACGTGCACTTAGAGAAATCTACCTAAAAGGTTTTGAAGTTGCCGTGAAAGAGGGCGGAGCCAATTCGATCATGACAACATACAATCCTCTTAATGGTTTTTGGAATGCATCGAATTACGACTTGAATACAACAGTACTTCGTAACGAATGGGGATTTAATGGTATCGTTATGACTGACTGGTGGGCTAAGATGAATGATCCGATCGAAGGCGGAGAAGGTACTGCAACGAATACAGCCGCTATGGTTCGTTCTCAGAATGATTTGTACATGGTTGTTGCTAATGATGGAGCTGAGATTAATACTTGGAATGATAATACCGTTGAATCAGTTAAGAACGGTAGCTTAACAATTGGTGAATTACAACGTTGTGCTATGAATATCTGTGAGTTTTTGATGCATGCACCTGTGTTCGGAAGAAAGCAAGATTTCAGTTCTTCAGTACAGTTCTACTCCCCTATGGAGAAGAAAGTGGAAGATGGGGAAGTTGTGAATATTGCGAAGAATAATCAAGTTCCAATGAAGGAAAATGGTAATAGTATTATTGAAGCAAAAGCAGGAACTTACCTGTTAGTAGGTAAAGTACGTAACAATAAGGGAAATGAGGCACAATCTGCATGTAAATTATTGATTAATGGAGAGACTGCTTTAGTAATGCAAGTGAATGGAACAGATGATAAATGGACTTTAATTCGTCTTACACGTGTAGAACTTGGTGATGGACAATATGAAATCGGTCTATCTGGAATGACAGATGACATGAAAATTGAACATATTGAGTTTAGAGACATTGAATAATCTGGATATATTGCAAATATAAAGAAGATGAATTAAGATAGAAAACTCCCTCACATTGTTTAGAATCATAACAATGTGGGGGAGTTTTGCATTACTGCTTGCTTGTCTGATGTAAAAATTGCGTTGGAGTTTGGCCAACGCTTTTTTTGAAGGCTTTACTAAAATGATATTCATCATTAAATCCAACCATTTGCGCAATTTCATAGGATTTCATGGTACCAGTCAGCAGAAGTTCCTTTGCCTTGTTAATACGAATAGTATTCAGATATCCGAAGATGGTAAAACCAGTTTGTTTTTTGAATACTCGGTTTAGATAATCAAAATTTATATTTAATTTATTTGAAATCATATCACCCGTTAATTTCTCACCATAGGAGCTACGTAGTAGCAAAAGAAGTTCCCTAGTCTTATTCATCTGTCCAGAAATAGTACCGCGACTATTTGTTTCATGAAACACTTTTTCTGAAAAATAAGAAGAAAGAATAGTAAGTATCTCGATTAATTTACAGGAACAAATGAGTTTGAAATGTTCATTTTGCCCATTAAATGCAAACAATGCTTCTTGCATATATTGATCAATCCGAGTTAAAACACTGGAATCAGTAATACAAAGGTCCTTGGGAATAAATAATTTGGATTGGGTATAAGGCTCGTAACTAAGAGGATCGCAGTTGTAGAAAAGACGCTTATTTGCAAGTAGGATACTTTCAATGGTATCAAACTTGCTACAGTCAAAGGTGGTAAATGTATTCTCGGAGAACTGTATGTAATAATAGTCACAGGAACTTTCCTTATATCCTTCGTGGGGATAACCAGGTTCTAGCAAAAGTATATCTCCAGCATGCAGCTCATATTCATAATCACCTTCCTTGAGGTACAAGGTTCCAGAATTAATGATATATAGAATATACTCGTCGGTTACACGGCTAAGATGAGTCCAGTGTTCGGGTGTAATATTACGACTCATATAGGATACCTTAGGTAGGTTGTCTGTCTGTAAACAAAAATACACGGTTCATCACTCCTTTGAAAGTACTGTACCACATATGATGTATTATGTAAATACAATTATAAGTCGTTATAGTACAAGAGATGGACGGTCTGCTACATTTTAAATTAAAACAATAAGGGTTAAAATAAAATCAACAAATCAACCAATAAATTATAGTAGATACTGTTTGGCACCATTACAAAGAGTTTTACAATAACCTAGTAAAGTTCAAAGATTGAAAGGAGATATAAGATGTATCAAGCAAATAATAACAGATATGAACATATGAAATATAAAAAATGTGGAAACAGCGGGGTGAAATTACCTCGAGTTGCCCTTGGATTATGGCATAATTTTGGATCTGTAGATCCTTATGAAAATCAAAGAGCGATGATTTTCGAAGCATTCAATCAAGGTATCACACATATTGATTTAGCCAATAACTATGGTCCAACTCCTGGCTCAGCAGAAGATAATTTTGGACGAATTATGGAAAGTGATTTACGTCCATATAGAGATGAGATGATTATCTCAACGAAGGCTGGATATGGAATGTGGGAAGGCCCTTATGGAGATGGTGGGTCAAGAAAGTATCTTATGTCGAGTTTAGACCAAAGTTTAAAGAGAATGAAACTAGATTATGTTGATATCTTCTATCATCATAGATTTGATCCAGAAACTCCATTAGAAGAAACAATGGGTGCTTTATCCGATATTGTTCGTCAAGGAAAAGCACTTTATGTAGGTATCTCGAACTATAATTCAGAACAGACAAGAAGAGCAGCAGAGATTTTAAAAGCCAATGGAACACCATTGCTTATTAATCAAGTATCTTATAGTATGTTGAATCGTTGGGTGGAAGAAGACCATTTACTAGATACATTAGATGAAGTTGGAGCAGGTAGTATTTGCTTTAGTCCTCTTGCGCAAGGAGTATTAACGAACAAATATCTACATGGAATTCCAGAAGGAAGTCGTGCTACAAGGAACTTCTTCTTACATGAAGATAGTATAACTCCAGAAGTTGTAGCCAAAGTTACTAAGTTAAATGAAGTGGCTGGAGATAGAGGACAGACATTAGCACAGATGGCACTTTCTTGGGTATTACGTGATCGAGTTACAACAGTATTAATCGGTGCAAGTAGAGTAGAGCAAATTAAAGATAATATCGGCATCGTAGATAAATTAGAATTTACAGAAGCAGAACTTCAATTAATTGAAGAGATTTTAGCAAATAAATAAGTAGTTAATATAAGTAACTCAAACTTCGTACTTAAAGATTTTCAACAGTAGGAAATTAATATAAGTAACAATAGAAATAATCAAGATAAAGATAAGGTCCTGTTAAGCATGTATGCTTTTTAGGACTTTATTTTTGTTTACGACAGAGGGTGTTTATACAATATGGTTTAACTTGACATATTTAGTAAATAGTATTATAACATTGTTATATAACAATGTTATAATACTATTATGAACTATAGAATAACAATGTATTACCAATAATGATTTTGATAACAGATCACGTATCTAAATTAAAAGAAGGAGTATGTTTATATTATGCCACCGAAAAACAAAGTAGATAAAGAACAAATTATTGAAGCAGCATTTGACATAATGAGGAAGGAGGGCTTTGAAGCTATTACAACGAGGAGGCTTGCCGATATTCTTCAGTGTTCCACACAACCAATCTATTACATATTCAAGAATATGGAGGACTTAAAGAAGGAAGTCTACGTAAAAGCATGTAAGTTTTTTGAACAAGAAGTATACAAGAGAAGAAATACTAACGAGATTGAATTCTTAGCAGTAGGAGTATCGTATATAATGACAGCGAAGGGCGAGAGGAATCTATTCCGATTTATTACTATGGGAAATAACTATTCCTTACAGGGAGTTGAGGAGCTTGTGAAAGGGGCTAATCTACCTAACAAGGAGTCTTATCTATTCTTAAACATGTGGATTTATGCCCATGGTATTGCCACCATTGTAGCAAGTAACGATGTGGAAGTGAAGGAAGAGAATATAAGAGAATTATTATTAAAGGCGGAGCAAGGATTTGAAAAGGTGTATTCTTAGGAGAATGGGATAAATGTGAAGGATAAATTTTTTCACGTAACTTTGGCTTGTGAGCTAAAGTACGCATGTTTTGAGAAAGAAAGGGAGGTAATTCATATGAATGCTCTATTAAAGATTAATAAAGAAAGAACATGGGTGTATTCACCAACACCTAATATAGTAATTCAGACAACCATTAACGATATAGTACCTAAGCTAGAGTTTGAAGAGGCTATTAATAAGGCAGCGAAGGCCAATGAGATACTCAGTTGTTGCATTGAGTTCGATTCGAATCATGAGGCGTATTACAAACCTCAAACCTATGGTAGATATTGCATGGAAGGGTATGTGGAGCCGTGGCAAGAAGTTGCATTAAATGAGGCAAAAGAACCTTTCAGACCGGAACAAGGTAATTTGATTCGATTTTTCTATTCTTATAAAGAGGGTAAAACGGAGCTGCTTTTGGTTGCACACCATCTTATGGGAGATGGGATATCATATGCCTACCTTGTACAAGATATAATGTGTGCATTAACAGGGAAAGATATTGAGACTAAACCGATTGAATTATTTCCAATGGAGGACCTACCAAGGAAGAGTAGATTAACTTTTTTAATGCGAGTTATGATGAAAGGGCTGAACAAGAAGTTTAGTAAGACGGGTAAAGTGTTTACCTCAGATGAATACTATAACATGGCAAAACGATATCACGAAAATGTAGATACCCATATAGTAACCAAAACATTTTCAAAAGAAGAATATGTACATATAAAGGAGTTATCAAAGAAGAATAATGTAACTCTAAACACAATAATCATAACGGCATTGTTAAAAGCTGCGAATAAGAAGTCAGACATTGGGCATGCCGTTAGTATTCGAAAGCCAGCTTATGAAGGTATGGGAAACTTCGCCACAGGTGTTTCAACACAAAACAAATATGATTGTGGCAAGAGTTTTATTGAAAATGCTCATATGGTGCAAGACGCATTATATAAGAAATTACGTAATGAAAAGAAAAAATACTTTCTACTTCAGTTCATGGGAGGCATCACAGGAAGTTTACAAGATGCAATTTATTTTGCTGCGTGCGACGGATATGAGAATAAAACTGCAAAGCAACTGGCTTCTATGTTTGGCTATCTAGGTAATCCTAAGGGAATTAGTATAACCAATTTGACGAAATTACCAATTCAAGATATCTATGGTGATTTACAATTACTTGATTTCACGTTCGTTCCACCTCTTGTGCTGAATTCCCAGAGAATAATCGGTATCGCTACGATTGGAGAATCGATGACGGTTACTCTCCAAATTAAGAAGGACGAAAAGGAACAAGAAAATCTACGTTTCTTTAAGGAAGCTATGGAAGTTCTGTGCGATTCTGTAATGCAACTTACAAAGTAAAACTGTAACTTACCACACCTAATATTGAAAGAATATTGCCATTCGAGTATTCTCTACTTATCAAGAAATCTTGACCACAAGATGGAGGTAAATAGAAAAAGTTATTTATCAAATTGGTCAAATAAATAGATGAGGGAGAGAGTATAATGATAGGAATATTTGTAGTAGTAGCGGTTTTAATAGAAGTAGCGGCGATGGTATTGAGCATAGGGACAAAGAAAGAGTATAAATTATATCGAGCAATTGCGTATTGTGTATGCATGGTGATTGATACATTACTTATCTTCACTGGATGTGTGGAGTGGACCTTTCGGGTGAAAGTACTATATCTAATTATGAGTATACAAGTAGTATGGGCAATCTATATATTGATCAAATATAAAAGGAAAAATAATTTTGAGGAAATAAATAATTTTCGTGTAAGTAAGACTGTAATGCGATTTGTCCATAGAACATTAATAATTTTAATCGCATTCATTCCTATGCTTATATTCCCAAGTTATCAGCCCATTGAGCCGACTGGTTCGTATGAAGTAGCAACGGCAAGATATACCGTAATAGATGAAAGTCGTGAGGAAACATATGCTAAGGCTGAGGTAAAACGTAATGTAACAATGAATTTTTGGTATCCAGATGTAGAAGTTGGAGAAGAAAATCAACAATTTCCGTTAGTGGTATTTTCACATGGGGCATTTGGAATTGGAAACAGCAATCGTTCCACATATGAAGAGTTGGCTAGTCATGGATACGTTGTATGTAGCTTGGAACATCCCTATCATTCGTTTGTGACAAAACAAACGAATGGCAAAAATGTATATGTAAACTTTGCATTCCTAAAAGAGGCTGTGAATGCAAGTAATGGAGAGTATTCCGAAGAAGAAAACTATGAGATTACGCAAAAATGGTTGAAAATCCGTACGGGAGATATGAATTTCGCATTGGATACCATTCTTGCAGGTGTGAATCAAGTAGATGCTAAAACTATGAAAAGCGTGCAGGATAAGGAAGCCAATTCATCGGATTCAAAAAGTACGACGGAACAGATGCAGATTGTTTATTCATTAATTGATAAGAATAAAATTGGTGTTTTCGGCCATTCATTAGGAGGAGCTACCGCAGCTGCAATTGGAAGAGAGAGAAAGGACATTGATGCGGTAATTGTAATTGATGGAACTATGTTTGGGGAAGTTATTGGGGTTGTAGAGGGAAAAGAGCGACTTAATCAGACTCCATATCCAGTTCCGATATTGAATATCTACAATGAAAGTCATTACACCGAGGCTTTAACAGTGAAAGATACATATGCCAACATGGTAGCAACTGACTATGCCAAAGATGCTCGGTATACCGTAATCAGAGATTCTGAACATATGAATTTCACAGACTTGCCGCTGTTTTCGCCGTTCTTGGCAAAACAGTTGGGTACCGGAAAGATTGATGTAAGACATTGTATAAAGAAAATGAATGAAATTGTGTTAACATATTTTGATTACTATCTCAAAGGAGAAGGCAATTGTGAGATAGCAAGTCAGTATGAATAGAGTAAATTTGATAAGAGAATGCTTTAGAATCATATAGCTTAACATTCTTTCTAACTGTATATAGAAAATATGATATAATTAAGGAAGTTATTTCAAAATCAGAAAATACAATTAGCAAGGAGTTAGAGCATGCGAGTACGTGTACATAAGATTGACAGGGAATTCGAGGAACAAGTCGTAATAGAATGCCATGAGGTACGAACAGAGATTGCTGACATTGTTACCTATATTAAATCCAAAGGAAATACATTGCCTGTTTACGAAGAGGATAAAGAATATAAAGTACCAGTACAAGACATCTATTATCTTGAGTCCGTAGATAATCATGTATATGTATATCTGAAAAAGAATGTTTATGAGTTGAAGATGAAACTATATGAATTCGAAGAACTGTATGGGAGATATGAATTCGTTCGTTGTTCCAAATCGTCAATCGTAAATCTACTAAAGATTGACCATCTAAAGCCAGCGTTGAATAGCCGATTTACTGCACGTTTAATCAATGGCGAAGAGGTAATTATATCAAGACAGTATGCAAGTAGTTTTCGAAAGAAGATTAAGAAGGCAGGTAGTGCATCATGACAAAAAAAGATTTTGCAATTAAATTACTAAATATGTTTTTTATAGTAACAACAATAATTACCATTGTAATGGGAGTCATGGGGCTACTCTGGGAGCGTGATCGATTACTTACCTATGAAGTCATGTTTTCACCTGTGATTATAGGCTTTATCTCCGTTCTACCATCTATTGTAATGTATTCAAAGATAGAGCTAACATTACGCCAAATAGTAATCCGTAAAGTGCTTCATCTATGCTTATTAGAGATCGAACTAATTGCATTCTCTAAAATTATGGGTATATGGAATAAAGTAATCGGTCTTCCGTTCGTGGTATCCATTCTCATTGTAGCAGTTTTGGTCCAAGTATTCTTATGGCTAATAGGGCTACAAAGGGCGAATACGATTACAAATGAGTTAAAGGCCTTTCAGAAGCAGTATAGGAGAACTAATTAGAAAAAACGCACTATACAAGTGTACATTTGAGGAGTATGAAAAATCGCCATTCTATAGTTTTATAGAATGGCGATTTTTCCCTTGACATTCCTACTCACTCGATGTAGAATTAATTCATATAATTCCTATTTAAATAATATGAAAACAAAATGAGGAATAAGTAGCAACTATTTCAACTGGTGTGATAGTATACATAAGTTCCCGACATTGAAAGGAGTGTGCTGTTATGATGAAACGAATATTATGCTTTGGAGATTCCAATACATATGGATATAGACCGGACGGACTTGGTAGATATGATGAAAAGGTACGTTGGACGGGGAGAGTGCAGGAGATTCTTGGTAGAGAAGAGTATGCCATAATTGAGGAAGGATTATGTGGAAGAACGACGGTTTTTGAAGATGAGATACGTCCAAACCGTAAAGGAATTGATGCGATTCGTATGGTAATAGAATCCCATAATCCAATCGATATCATCTTCATTATGTTAGGCACGAATGATTGCAAGACAAGATATGGTGCGTCTGCTGGCACGATTGCAAAAGGAATTGAACAAATTATAGAGACTGTTCGTCAGTTTGCAGGAAGCCAGACAAGGATTGTGATAGTATCGCCAATTCATCTAGCAAGAGGAGTAGGAGAAGAAGGATTTGACCCTGAGTTTGATGAAAAATCGGTGGAGGTGTCTCTACAGCTGTCTAGAGAGCTTAGAAAGATTGCACTGAGTAATAGTTGCTCCTTCCTTGATGCTTCCACAGTAGCAAAGCCTAGTGAAACCGACCGTGAACATCTTGATGAAGAAGGACATAAGCAATTGGCGAATCTAGTAGTTGATAGGATTAGAGAGCTAACAGAAGGATTTTATTATGGGATTATATAATCGAAAAAATATGGAAGAAATCTATATTAACTATAAAATAGAGATGATTTGCTAATAGAGGTTAGTGAATTATCTCTATTTTCTTTTGGTAGTAAAATCTATGTGTCAAATTGGATCTTGTGTAATTCGAGATAAACGAGAAGTTACTTGTAATGTTGACATAAATATACAGATATACTAACATATAGGAAATGATGTTATATAATAATGTATAGGGGTTTTGGAGTATAAAAGAGGAATGTATCAGAGATCTTATGTTTCTTACAGTAATATAACAGTTTTGGAAGAGCTAGAGAATCAAGGATTTTGTGACTATCCACTTGCTAAGTATGGAGATGACTGGACTGGTATGAATGATGATTAAGATAAGAATAGCTACTTGATAGCAAAATAATAAAAAGGAGAAAATTATGGATGATAGTAATATAAAAGAACTTGATATGATAAAGAAGCGCAATCATTATATTATACTTGTTGGTGTAATTCTTATCTTGATTGCAAGTGGACTCTGCTTGCTTCGTGATTGGAACCGAAGAGTGAAAGAACCAGTTATGTTACCTATTTGTATGGAGGTAGGGGTTGAGCGGATTAGCCCTGATGTAAAAGAGGAAAATATACAAATTGAGTTGTTTTATATAACAGATAATAAATATGAGAATTTAGTTAGAGGAATTTCCTTTCCTGAGAGGCCAGACCTAAACTGTTATGCAAATGAGAATACGGATTATTCAGTGTTCCCATACAATACCTCGTCTTGGAAAGAGTATGGTAGATATCGGCTGCATCAAATTATGGTGGAATTGGAACAAGTACCTCTTGAAGAAGAAATCATACTGACACAGGCTGAATTGATATGGAATAATAATAAACATACAATAGTGGATATTGGAAAAGTTATTTTGTATTATAATGACTATGGTCAAACATCATTGGAAACAAATTATTCTTCATCAAGTACAGATGGAACATCGGTAGTAGGAATGGAGGTTCTTAATGATATTACCATAGAGAGTATTGAATCACCTTTGTTACCTTATGTGGATGGTAAATGTACGATTACTATTAATAGAACTACGTATCAGGTGTCAGAACTTAATAACTTAGATTTGGAATTCAAGAAAGATGACTATATTGAGATTACTATTAACACACAAGGCATAATGAATCAAGAATATAATCCGTATTATTTAACAGATATACAACCTAGATTAATATTTAAAGATAAAGACGGTAAACAATTCTATACTCGACTATATAATATGAGAGAAAGCCTAGAATATAAACTTACAACGGAAAATCAAATTCATCAGTATCTAGAAGAGAGAGAAAGTAGGAATGAGTAAGAATTATAAAAAAATATGGTTAGGATTATTATATTATAGTATTAGCATTATATATGGTTGCATTAAGAGTATTAATTATATTTCGGACTATAAAATTAAGAAGTTGTTTAGATTGAATAAAATAGAGAAGGTGAGGGTATGACGATGGAAACAGGATTCAAAAACATTGTATTGGGACTTATATTAGCAACCTTTCATATAAAGCTAGGTACATTACAGATCGTCCCAAGTTTTGTCGGTTGGATTCTTGTAGCGATGGGCGTTGATTCCATAGCAAAAGCCGAAGGGAATGAATTATTTACTAAAGCAAAGAATATCAGTGTAGTATTAATACTTCTAACATTCTTAGATCTCATAAAGGTTAATCTAGTTATCGCATTCAGAAGTCCATATATGTTGTCAACGCTAATGGCCTTAATGGAACTAGTCTTCATATATTACTTCTTCCGTGGTATAACTGAGATGTTAAAGACCAAAGGTAAAATTAAGCAAGCTTGTGATAATGAAAAAATGTTAAGTGGTTACACAATACTCTATATAATGGGGATATTGATTATGTGTATCTGCTGGTTGAATTCTAGTAGCATGACGGGAGCAATAATTGGAGTTTACATGGTAGCACTTAGAATATACATTATATACCAGGTGAATAAGATTGGGAAAGATGTTAATAAGTGAAAAAGTAAAGAGAAGATGGAGACAATTGATAAATGATATTTGCCTATACAAAAGAAATATTAGTATGATAGAATGGTGTAGATAATTTAAAGAATCAGAGGAGAAATCATTGAAAATTACAGTTTTATGTGTTGGAAAAATTAAAGAAAAATACTTTACGTTAGGAATCGACGAATATGCAAAGAGACTTAGTCGCTATTGTAAATTAGAAATCATAGAAGTACCAGATGAGAAAACTCCAGATAATGCGTCTGAAAACGAAGAACTTCAAATCAAAGCGAAAGAAGGAGACAAGCTTCTCAGATACATCAAAGATAATGCGTTTGTCATTGCCCTTGCCATTGAAGGGAAGATGTTAACAAGTGAAGAATTATCTGAGAAGATGGAACAACTAGGCATTAATGGCGATAGTAATGTTGTGTTTGTTATTGGTGGTTCTCTTGGCTTAGATAAGAGAATTCTAGATCGTGCGGATTATAAGTTGAGTTTTTCAAAGATGACGTTTCCGCATCAGATGATGCGAATGGTGTTACTTGAGCAGGTGTATAGGGGGTTTAGAATTATGAAGGGGGAACCGTATCATAAATAAGTAGAGTTTTACTGTATTTGGAAAAAGAAGACGAATTATTTGGATTCAACCGTCTTAAAGCTGTGAAAAGACTATCTCTTGATGTGAAAGCATTGTGAGGTGGTCTTTTTTATTGGTGGAAAGGTATTTGATAGTTGAAGATTTATCTTTGACAAACGAGTATACTTGTAAGGGAATATTGCTAGTTAACTCAAGAGTATTATATTAAATAAATTAAAATCGCATTATATAGGACATTTAAATAATACTAGAAAAATTTAACATATATATAGTTGAATAGAGGATGAAAATGATATATTATAGTATAAAATGGAATGACGAAAAGATAGATGATACAGTGTATTATAGTAATAATATGTAATTAGTATTTTGGTAGATTTATATTGCAAATAAGTTGTCTTTAGGAGGAAGGGAATATGAGTAATATGCGTCTGGTTAGATATCGAGTAGAAAAGTACAAGTCTGTTATGGATAGTGGTTGGATTGATTGTGATGATGTTACTACGTTAGTCGGAGTAAACGAGGCTGGGAAGTCCAATTTGCTATTAGCTCTTTGGAAACTTAATCCAGCTAAGGGAGGGGAAATTGTATTTTCTGATGATATGCCGGTAAAGCTGTTTTCTGAGTTACGTAATGCTGAAAAAAAGCCCCAATTCATCCATGCGATATTTGAGATAACATCTGAATTTGTATTAGAAAAAATTTCAGAATTATCGGGTTTTTGTCCTGACTCGGTTCGTACCGTTAGCATTTCTCGTGACTATGATGGAGTTAGATTTGTTTCTTTTCCCGACGCTAAAGCATATGATAAATTGCCGGTAAGTGAAACAGTTACATTGCTTCAAAAAGAATTGTCAGTCACCACAGAATTGGATGAAATGGGAAAAACTGAAGAAGGAATTAAATCAGAAGCAATAGAAAAAATCAATACAGCTTTAAAAATTGTTGAGGGCAAAGACTATATTTCTAATAGTGATGCAACTTCTCTCTATGATGTGTTCGATGACATTCACGGCAAAGTTATGCAAACATCAAAAATTCGGCCAGTACTGATTCAACTTAAAGAATATTTCTCGGAAATGAAATCTGGTTTTGAACGGCCAAATCCCTCATTAATTGAAGAAGTTCGTGAGATTGTATTTTCTAATATGCCCAAGTTTGTATATTACTCGAATTATGGGAACCTTGATTCAGAGATTTATTTACCACATGTGATTGATAATCAGAAACGGACTGACTTAACTGGGATTGCAGAGGCGAAGGCAAGAACGCTTAGGGTCCTATTTGAGTACGTTAATCTTGACCCAAAAGAGATATTAGAAATGGGTAGGGATGCCCAAGGACGACTTGATGGAAACGGTAATCAAATTGAGCCACCTTCGGAAAAAGAGATACAACAGCGAGCAGAAAAGAAAAAAGAGAGAGATGTCCTTTTACAATCAGCCTCTACTAAATTAACAAGAGATTTTCGTGAATGGTGGAATCAGGGAAATTATAATTTTGATTTCAGAGCGGATGGAAAACACTTTAGAATCTGGGTTTCTGACGATGTACGTCCTGAGCGAATTGTTTTGGAAAATCGTAGTACTGGACTTCAGTGGTTCATGAGCTTTTATCTTGTTTTCTTAGTTGAAAGTGAAGAAGCTCATGCCGGCGCAATTCTCCTTCTTGATGAGGCTGGTCTGTCTCTTCACCCGCTTGCACAAAAAGATTTATCATTATTCTTTAGCAATCTTGCGAAAACAAATCAAATTGTTAATACTACGCATTCACCGTTTCTTATCGACATAAACCATGTGGAGAGAGCGAAAGTCGTATTTGTTGACAAAGACGGTTATACAGTAGTATCTAACGATTTGAGAGCGGCGGAAAGTAGATTGAAAACAAATTCGGTTTATGCTGTGCATGCAGCCCTTGGGTTGTCTGTGTCAGACATATTATTGCAAGGATGTCGTCTTGTAATTGTTGAGGGACCATCAGATCAATATTACTTTAATGCAATTAAATTGTTTCTGATTTGCAAAAAGCTAATAGAGCCTAAGCAAGAAATTATTTTTGTTCCCTCTGGAGGAGTCAAAGCTGTTGGAAGTTTGGCAAGTTTACTATCTGCAAAAAATGATTTGCCGAGTGTGATCCTTGATTCTGATAAAAGTGGACGGGATTTTAAGGATAAGCTTTGTCGTAACCTTTATGCAAGTGAGCCACATAAAATTCTTGAGATTTTTGATTTTAATAAAGTTTTAGATTCTGAAGTCGAAGATATTATACCTTTCCATCTATTACAGCGTCCCATTGATAGAATATTTAATAATATCGAATTGGACTTTAGCGAAGTATATAATCCTAAGACACCAATCATTCCACAATTAGAGAAATTTGCAGGTGACAATGCAATTAGCCTACCTAATGGTTATAAAGTTGAATTGGCACGTCAATTCAAACAAATATTACAGAACCAGATGGATAAATATGATGACGATACTGTGATATACAGATGGAAGACTATTTTTGACTCACTGTTACAACAGTAACGAAACAGTTAATGATTTGGAACTTAATTCTATTGAATAGGGGTGACATATTTGTACAGCGACAACTGGTTAAGTTTGGGCTATATTTATGGTGAACGGCTTAAAGTTTCAAAGTAGTTGACTATAAAGTTTGGACAGATAAAAGTAATAAAGTTGTTGGGGTTACAGTAAATTGTGAATTGTCGAATAATTTTCATTATGAATTATCTATTGATGAATGACTGAAATTTCAAGAAAAAGTTTTGGGAATCACTAGCTTAGAAAAAACACAGAAGTTATTCGGAAAATTCTTATGTGAGAATAATGATATATTTAGTTTTGAAGATACATTGAAATTATACGGAATTAAGTATGATAAGATTGCATTTTATTAAGATTTTTTCTATTACGCTTGTTAGTAGAAGACATATGCGTGATTAGGCTCAAGTCGTAGGACTTGGGTCTTTCTTTGTCACTCGATGGTCGTTAAGTGGCAGGAAAGTCAACAAAGTGTCGGAATTGTAATTTTAATATACAATGATTTGGAATGGGAAATTGGAGGAATGTGTTAACGAAGAGGGGGAGTGGTAACAGAGGTTTGGTCATTTGATTGACATCAAGTGGCTAAATAAAAAATGTAGATTTTACTTATCAATTGTTAATATTTATTATAAATGGTACAATTACATTAAGAGTTCGATTGTGAAGAAAAATTGTGAAATAATAGATAGGAGAAACAAAATGGCAACAGGAACAACAAACGTGGGATTTGAAGATAAATTATGGTTAGCTGCAGATAAGTTGCGTGGTAGTATGGATGCATCTGAGTATAAACATGTAGTGCTTGGACTTATCTTTCTAAAATATGTGTCAGACTCTTATAATGAAAGGCATATGGAACTGGTGAAAGAAGGCTCAGGTTTTGAAGAGGACAAAGATGAATATACTGCTAAAAATATTTTTTATGTTCCACTAGAGGCAAGATGGAGTACGATTGAAGCATATGCTACTTCACCTGAGATTGGCAAGATAATTGACCATGCAATGGAGTTAATAGAAAAAGAAAATAACTCTCTAAAGGGAGTATTAAATAAAAATTATTCAAGACCTGAACTTGATAAAACTAGATTAGGTGAGCTCGTTACTCTTTTTACAAATATCGAAGTTGGTACGGATATAGCAAAGGAACGAGATGTCTTAGGAAGAGTTTATGAATATTTTCTAAGCAAGTTTGCAAGTGTAGAAGGAAAATTAGGTGGTGAATTCTATACACCTTCTTGTATTGTACGTACATTAGTAGAAATCATTGAACCATTCAAAGGTAGGGTATTCGATCCTGCTTGTGGTAGTGGAGGTATGTTCTGTCAATCTGCGAAGTTTGTACAGGAGCATCAAGGAAATATTCGAAACATATCGGTTTATGGACAGGAGAGTAATCCAACTACTTGGAAATTGGCAAAGATGAATCTTGCTTTAAGACAGATCGATGCTGATCTAGGTACTCATAATGCAGATGCCTTCCATGAAGACTTACACAAGGCTTTAAAGGCAGACTTTATCCTAGCAAATCCACCATTTAACATTTCAGATTGGGGTGGGGAGAGATTACAAGAAGATGTAAGATGGAGATATGGGACTCCACCTACTGGAAATGCAAACTATGCATGGTTACAACATATGTTGCATCATCTGAATACTGCAGGTGGTGTATGTGGTACAGTTCTTGCTAATGGTTCACTTAGTTCAAATACATCTAACGAGGGAAATATTAGAGCCAATATGTTGCGTGGTGATGTAGTTGAATGTATTGTAGCTATGCCAGGACAACTTTTCTATTCTACGGGCATTCCAGTATGTTTATGGATCATGAGAAAAGGAAAATCAGAGTCAATAAAGGATAAAGTTCTTTTCATTGATGCAAGAAATTTAGGACACATGATTGATCGTAAAGTTAAAGAACTTAGTGAAGAGGATATTAAGAAAATTGCCAATACCTATCATTCATGGAGAAATGATGATGGATATGATGATGTTCAGGGATTTTGTAAAGTTGCATCTATTGATGAAATATCAGAGAATGATTACATTTTAACTCCAGGACGCTATGTAGGAATTGAAGAAGTAGAAGATGATGGCGAGCCATTCGAAGAAAAGATGACAAGACTTACTACAGAACTATATGGTTTGTTTGAAGAATCACATAAACTAGAAGCTGAGATTTGTAAAAAGCTTGCTGCTATTGGATACAGTAAATAAGATAAATTGTGATTTATCGGACTAAAAGTATTTCAATAATAGACTTGATATAAGCTGTTGTTACGGTAATATACCTACTACAAAGGAGGTTATTACTATGAACCAAGAGATTATTAATTCAATAATGTATCAGATGAGCCGGCATTTGGACAACCAACAGCAAATGAAATTAAAACAAGTTCTAGAGCAGGCCATAAATAATAATGATGAGTCAGAAGATGATTCATTTGAACTTTTGAATCGTTTTATAGCAACAAAAAAGTTAGAGGGACGTTCAGATAAGACGCTTAAATACTATAGGAACACTGTTAACAAGATGTTGATAGCAATAGATAAAAATGCTAAGGCTATTACAACGGATGATCTAAGAACGTATCTTACAGATTATCAAAGTAGAACAACTGTTAGTAAACAAAGCGTAGATAATGTGAGGCGTAACCTTTCAAGTTTCTTTACTTAGTTAGAAGATGAAAATTATATTATGAAAAGTCCGGTTAGAAGGATTCGTAAGATTAAGACAACTATTCCGGTTAATGAAACATATTCAGATGATGAGATGGAAAGATTAAGGGATTCTTGTACTGAAATTAGAGATTTGGCTATGATTGATTTATTATCATCAACAGGTATGCGTGTAGGGGAATTAGTATTACTTAATCGAGAAGATATAGACTTTAATGAACGAGAATGTATTGTTCTCGGAAAAGGTGATAAAGAAAGAATTGTATATTTTGATGCAAGAACCAAGCTACATCTGCAAGAATATTTGAATAGCAGAAAAGATGATAATCCAGCGTTATTTGTAGGGTTTAGAGCACCGCATGAGAGACTTGAAATTGGTGGCGTTGAGGTTAGAATTCGCAAGCTTGGAAGAAATATTGGTGTCAAAAAATGCCATCCTCACAAATTTAGAAGAACGATGGCAACAGTGGCAATAGACAAAGGAATGCCTATAGAACAAGTGCTGAAACTCTTAGGTCATGAGAAGATAGATACGACTTTGCATTATGCAATGGTAAAGCAAAGTAATGTAAAGAATGCACATAGAAAATACATTGGGTAGGTGATTGAATGATTAACTGGAAAGAAACTAGAGTTGGAGATATTGGAAAAGTTATTACGGGAAAAACTCCTAAAACTAGTGTTGATGAAAATTATGGTGGTGATATTCCATTTATAACCCCATCTGATGATATGACGACAAAGTATATCTTCGCAACAAATAAAAAATTAACTGATAAGGGTGCCCAATCAGTTAAAAATAGTATAATACCTCCAAATACAATTTGTGTAAGTTGTATTGGTTCGGATTTGGGAAAAGTTGTTATTTCAACAGAAACATCAGTAACAAATCAGCAAATAAACTCTATAGTTTTAAATGAAAATGAATATGATTTAGATTTTATATATTATATTATGACGAGTTTAGGCAAAGTGATGAATCATCACAGTAAAACATCTACAGCAGTTCCGATTGTGAATAAAACACAATTTTCAGATTATACATTTCTATGTCCAGAATTGGTTACACAGAAGAAAATTGGTGGTGTACTTGCTAGTTTAGATGATAAAATTTCTAATAACAGATCGATAAATAGGAATTTACAGGACCAAGCGTTTGCATTGTTTGAACAATTGGTGATGGAACACGATCCAGAAGATGTTTGTAATCTATCAGAAATATCTGATATTAATCCGAAAAGGATACTTTCTAAGAATGTAGAAGCTAGATGTATAGATATGGCAAAGTTATCTACATCAGGTGCTTTTCCGGATGGATGGGAGTACAAGTTATTTACTGGTGGTATGAAATTCCAAAATGGTGATACTTTGTTGGCTAGAATAACGCCTTGTCTTGAAAATGGAAAAACCGCCTATATCAATTTTCTCAATGATAAAGAGGTTGCCTTTGGATCAACAGAATATGTTGTTCTGGCAGCAAAGGGAAATACGCCACCTGAGATGCTATATTGTTTAGCTAGATATTCAAAATTTGTTGATTATGCAGTGAAAAATATGAATGGAAGTAGTGGAAGACAAAGAATATCGGGAGAAACAGTAGGGCAATATCAGGTACCAAATTTTAATAATGATGAGATGGATAGATTTAGGAAAGCATCTGAATCAAATTTTGAAATGATGAAACAGAATTCATTTGAAAATATGAGGTTGGTTGAGCTGAGAGATGCTCTATTGCCGAGATTGATGTCAGGTGAAATTGATGTCTCAAACCTGTAGACTTAATATGATAAATTTTAAAGCAATATAAGAAAGTGAGGAATTTATTGTCAAATCTAACATTTAAACATAAAGCTATGATGGAACAGTTATTTGAAATGGAAAGTGGCTATGTTTTAGGCTTTTCAAATAATACTTTTCGTACATTTATGGCAGAACAAACTGATATTGATGTTTATCTAGAACCTGGATATATCGAGGAATCCTCAAAGGCAAAGAAACTAAGAAGATTTTGGAATAATGAGGAAGATTCTATTGTTGGGAAAGTAATACTTAGTCTTTTAGAAATTCGCGAAGATAGCATCTCTCGAAAACAAGAATATGATGATGAATTTGTAGATAAATATGTGAACAAAGCACTTGAAATAAAATCTGTTGCATCAAAGATGATAGGAGAAACTTCTTTGTTTTCTTCAAATGATGAAAGATTAAATGCTGATATTGCAACTGCCAATATGGTGCTAAATGATTTAATTAAAATTGGTGAACGTGTATGTTTGAATAATACGTACAATGCTGCAAGCTCTGAGAATATTATTAATGATTATTTCAGAGATATGCTGTCTAGTATGGGATATAACGAGGTTAAGGATCAAACTCGTCATGGAGTATCGGTAAGTGGTAAAGATGCCGGAGAAGTAGATATATTATTGACCAAAGCTAATAAGGAAATTGCTATTTTTGAAGGATTAAAATTAAATAGTGTAAGTGTGGATTACATTGATGAACATATAAAAAAAGCAATCACTAATTATAATGCACTTGGAACAGCAACCTTTATAGTTGCTTATGTTACTACAGCAGACTTTGAAGCTTTTTGGAATAGATATGTTAATCATATAGAGATGCATTCTTTTACCTTGGGCATTAAGAAGAAATTAAATATATTGGCGCATCCAAATGCATCAACTCGTGTTGCGACTATGATTTTTACTCGAGATGGATATGATTTTCCGGTATATTATATTGCGCTAAAAATGAATTAGTACGATAAATATTAATTTAGTATACAAGCAGACTTAAAAAAGTTGCGCTTTTTCTTTGTTGACACTACGATCGGATAGGGATGATTGTGGTTATAAAAAGTGAGTTATTAATATAATAAATATAAGTATGTTCCATAAGTACGAGTTGGCAATGATAAAAAAAGAGAAGGAGAATCATATAATGGCTTATGATTTGGACAAGTTATTGGATGAAATCATCTTAGAGTATGGAGAAAATAAGGAGTATAAAAGGCCATCAATAAGATGGTCTAACTTCAATAGATTGTGGTCTTATGGTGAATATCTCTATTGGGATAATTACATTGAGATTAGTAAATTTCTCGATGATAGTAAGATTGATAAGGAAGTTATTAAATTTGTTATTTATCATGAGTATTTACACCAAATTTATGCAGATCATAATTCCACTTTCCGAAAAAAGGAAAATACATATCCTAACGTGAAAAAGTATCAAAAGTTTTTAGAAGAATATTTCTCAAATATTGAGGATTTACCGCAATGTAAGGTTGATAGGCAGTTAAATGCTAAAAAGGATACAGTATTTTGTGTATTAACTGGATTAGAATTAAAGAACTATCTTTTAGCTATCTATGCGTGCAATTTTAACCATTATATCGATTTAGGAAAAGAAATCAAAATAGAAAAAAGGTTTTTAGAAAACCCACAGAATGTTATATGGCTTGTGAAAGAAGATGATATATACTATGTTATCGGTTGGGGCATAGATGTTCGATTTGAAACTAAGAGAAAGAACATCTCGCTTAAGCCATTGTGCGATGATGTATTTTTTTATCAAGCGTCTTGTTTTAGTGAAAATACTTCGTGGACTATGGATGTTGGATTAAACATACCAACAGATCTATTTCCACATAATTTTAGTGGAATATGTAGTAGTACTGATATTACTGATTTTTCTGTAGATGATGTGTTCTCTTATATAAATACATATGATTGCGATTTACATAAGATAGGATTTTACAAGTCAGCTTTATATTGTACAGCTCCATTGATTGAAACAGAATACAATAAACTCATAAAGTTAGCAAAAAAAGAAAAGAATTTTATGCGTGCCATCTGGATTACTAATTCTGCGATTGATAGTAATGATTGTATGGAGGTAAGGTTATTCTTGGCTAATGCCATGTTAAATATGCTATTGTTTGAAGAAGCGTATTCTGCCTTTGAAGAAATCTTAAAGGTTCAAAGTGACAATGAGGAAGCTAAAAAGGGAGCATTATTGGCTAAGACATTTGTTGGAAAATTATAAATAGTTATTAGTAAGTAGAGAATTTATAAAATACTGGCTTTTGATTTTAATTATTATTAATGCATTGATATGGAGGGTAATCATGAGTATTGAATTAATAAGGAATTATCAGGAACTAAAAGTTAATATGAAAACAATTGATAATTACCTAAGAAGCAAGAAAGATTCTGAATATACATATGCTATTAATCTGTTGAAGAAAGGAACTTGTTTTATAGCAGTAAAGGCTGATAGTGGTTACAGATTCTATCCAAGTAGGTTTATGGGTTATAAGAATAATACAATGGAACAACATGACAGTAATATATCTAAGAATGGAACTGTTACTAATCCACAAATAACATTTATTCTAGGTGAAAAGTTGATAAAAAATGCTGAGCTAAATAATGAATACATGAAGTATTGTGAAATTTTGGGATTTGAACCTAGAGAAAAAGGTTCTTTTGGTGTAGAACGAAAATTTTGGGTTGTTGATTAAGAATTTTGTATGTAATGACATGCCACAAGTATTTAATGAAAGAAGGGAAACTTATGAAACAGATCAATATAAAAGATTGTGCAGAATCTTTTGGTAAAATAGTAGCTAAGTGTCTTCAAGAAGGAAAATACGTTGGTGATTGGATATGGGGAAACCCAGCGGGGCAAAGCGGTAGTTTACCAACATATGAAGTACATTTAGGTGAGGATAAGATTTGGTGTACTAGTATAACTTGGGCAAGTGCCAGTACAGGAGTTGAGAATAGAAAAGGAGTCATGGCTACATACCCATCTAATACCAATAAAACATTGGGACAAGTAATTGAAATTACAATTCCATATGAGTTTAAGCGTATCTACAATACCAGAGCATATACTGAAAATAATTCTTATGAAATAAGGAGTTATGGGAAATATACGGTTGGACGCAGTGGTATAAAGAAACAAGATTTTTTTGATTATATAAGAGGAGTAGATCCAACGTTAATATTTATAGATGAAGAAAGTAAGGAATACATAAAGGTATCTGAGTATGAGGAGACAATGAGCACTTCTGAATTTACAACTCAATTAATTAAGTACTTCAAACTGGTAGATACGTTTAAAAGAACGTATAGATAGCCTACTATACATGGGTTTGATGTTTCATTACTTTTTGAACATATAATTAGGGGAAAGGAAGTGCTACGTTGGCATTTAATGAAAATACACTAGAGCAAATTGTTATAGAAGAACTTCAAAGTTTTGGTTATGATTATCAGTATGGTCCTGACCTAGAGAGGGATTATCATGAGGTACTAATAACAGAGCTATTTGAAGAAGCAATGTTTCGTATTAATCCATCCATTACTCATGATATTGTAGGACAGGCATTTCAGACCATTAAGAATTTAGGTTTGGTTAAACTAGAAGAGTTAAATGCTACGTTTCATAAGTATTTGATTGAAGGGGTTCCGATTGCATATCGTAAGGGTGATGAAAACAAGACGTATCAAGTAAAACTGATTGATTTTAATGAACCACTGAAAAATACCTTTACTGTAATCAATCAATTTACTGTCATTGAACGAAAGAATAAGAGACCAGATTTAGTGGTGTTTGTAAATGGTATTCCAATCGTTCTATTTGAATTAAAAAACATGGTCAATGAGGATACTACCATTGAAGATGCCTATAAACAAATTAAGAATTATCAATTAGATATCCCAAGCTTATTTCAATATAATGCATTTAATATCATAACCGATGGATTTGATGCAAGACTTGGAACTATTACATCTGACTTTACAAGATACATGATGTGGAAATCAATTAATGGTGAATCACCAGCGAATGAAGAGTTACATTATATAGATATATTATTACATGGAGTTTTTCCAAGAGAACGTTTATTAGATATTATTCGTAATTTCATTGTTTTTCAAGATATCAATGGTAAGACGGTGAAGATTCTTGCTGGATATCATCAGTATTTTGCAGTACGTAAGGCAGCGCTAAGAACACAGAAGGCCATAGAGAATAATGATAAAAAGGTTGGTGTTGTTTGGCATACACAGGGAAGTGGAAAGAGTCTTTCCATGGTGTTCTATGCAGGATTAATTGTTTCTAATCCTCAATTTTCAAATCCAACTATTGTTGTCTTGACTGACCGTAATGACCTAGATAGTCAGCTGTTTGGTACTTTTTGTGCTAGTTCGAAATTGTTATTACGCCAAGAACCAAAACAGGCACAAAGCAGGGAACATTTGAAAGAATTGTTGAAAGTAAAAGCAGGAGGAATTATATTTACAACGATTCAAAAATTCGAAGAAGGAACGGAAGTATTAACAGAACGTAGTAATGTTATATTCATGGCAGATGAGGCACATCGTTCGCAGTATGGCTTAGAAGGTACCCTTGATCGTACAACAGGAAAGTGGAAGTATGGAATGGCGAAGTATATGAGAGATGCGCTTCCTAACGCTACATTTATCGGATTTACTGGAACACCAATTAATTTTGATGATAAGTCTACCATAGAAGTATTTGGTGAGTATATCGATGTATATGATATGACACAGGCGGTAGAAGATGGTGCAACTGTTCCTATCTATTATGAAAATAGAACTGCAAAATTAAGACTAGATGAAAAGCTATTGAAACAGATCGATAACGAGTATGAATTACTTAGAGAAGAAGCAAATTATGTAACAATTGAAAAATCAAAGCAGGATCTTTCTACACTTGAGTCAATTGTTGGTTCTAAGGAACGTCTTACAATGTTAGCTGATGATATCATAGCACATTATGAAGACCGTCAGTATGTTCTAACCGGAAAATCTATGATTGTCTGTATGACAAGACGAATTGCTATTAATCTTTATCGAATCATTCTGGAAAAACGTCCAGAGTGGAATGATAAAATTAAAGTTGTTCTTACTGACAGTAATAAAGATGATGATGATTGGAATGAGTTAACTGGTACAAAAGAATATAGAAAACAATTGGGTTACGAGTTTAAGGATATCAATAGTCCGTTAAAAATAGTAATTGTAGTAGATATGTGGTTAACTGGGTTTGATGTACCGTCCATGGCTACGATGTACATAGACAAGCCTATGAAGGGACATAACTTAATGCAGGCAATCGCAAGAGTCAATCGAGTATATAAAGATAAAGAAGCAGGATTAATTGTTGATTATATCGGTATGGCTGCCGATCTAAAAAATGCACTGAATCAATATACAAAGAGAGATCAAGATAAGATTCCTGATTTAAGTCAAGCATATGGGATTGTCTTAGAAAAACTAGAAATCATGAGAGATTGCTTTTATGGTTTTGATTATACAAGATTTTTTGGAACATCTGATCGTGAACGATATCAAACATTAACCGATGGTCTGGAGTTTGCATTTGCTTTTGAAGAGGAAGAAAAGAAAATCTATATTCGAGAAGCAACGGCATTAAGTCAAGCAGAAACCTTATGTAGAAGTATGTTGACAGAGCAAGTAAAACAAGAAATTGAGTTTTTTAAGAGTATAAAGGCAGGGCTTTGTAAAGTTTCAGGAAATGGGAAAATCACAACCAATGAAATTAATTCTAGAATAACTAAAATACTAGAACAAGCCATAACTGATGATGGAATGTATAATATTTTTGCAGAGTCTGGTAAGAAGAATCCTGAAATATCCATATTGTCAGATGAATATATGGATCAGATTCGTCGTATGAAACATAAGAACATAGCTGCTGAATTATTACGTAAGTTATTAGAAGATAATATTAAGGTATTTGCTAGGACGGGTGTAGTAAAGTCAAAACTATTCTCAGAGAAGATGCAAGAATTGATGAAGAAATATAACAATCGTTTAATTACCAGTGCTGAAGTAATTGAAGAACTATTGAATCTTTCAAAAGAAATGTCAGATTCTTATCATGCAGGAGATGAGAAAGGATTGACGTTAGAAGAAGTGGCATTCTATGATGCCTTAGCTGCAGATCCTAAAGTTTTAGAAAATATGGAAGATAAAGTTCTTATAGAAATGGCGCATGAGTTAACTGAATTGATTCGAAAAAATAGGACTGTCGATTGGGATAAAAAAGAATCTGCAAGAGCCTATATGAGAACTCAGGTAAAGAGATTGCTTAGAAAATACAAATATCCACCAGAACAAGCGGCAGGAGCACTTGATATTGTAATTAAACAGGCAGAATTGATGAGTCAAAACATGGAGGTCCCTGCATATTAGTAGTTGTAAATACTGCTAAAGGCTTGCCGTTGTGTCGTAATAATGATCGGGAAGAGTTTCCTGTGTTTGTGAGGTAGTAGTCTATTGTGGCTACTGCCTCTTCAATGTAAAATGTATTTATCTTTTTCTGCTCATTAATAGAGCTGTTCAAGTTGAAGGCTACGTACAACGTATTGTCCTGGTATAATTAATAAGAATATTAAGATTGGAATAAAACATAAAGAACAATTAAATAAGATTTTCTGGGACATGATGTTTGTTAATTCTTCAGTGACCACAACCTTAGGAGCGGTCTAACTGTTTGAAAGTGTCTATTCAAAATTCTTGACACTATTCACCAATATTGGTATACAATGATCAATATATTGAATAAAATGTCATGTTATAAGATTTTATAAGCTAAGAATTCCTGAACCCCAATATCTGTCCATATCAATAACTATAATAATTCTAGGGAGGGATTTTTAATTGAATATATTAATCGATTACAAAGGTAATAAATCATTTCGATTATTAAGTATGTACGAGCGATTGAATAAAGGTGAAATGCTATACAAAGAAGTATTAGCAAATAACTATGGCGTTTCATATAAGACTGTACAAAGAGATATTGATGACCTCAGGACGTATTTGACTGAAACTCATTATTCGGAACAAGACGATGTAATTAAGTATGATAAGAGCAAGAATGGCTACTTCTTAGTACGAGTGGAACGAGAATTGCTTACCAATGAAGAAGTAATGGCTATATGCAAAATATTGTTAGAAAGTAGAGCGTTTTGTAAAGCTGAATTAAATGGAATGATTGGTAAGCTACTTGCTCAAGTAGCACCAAATGATAGAAAAAAAGTCGAGAATATGATCAAAAGTGAACAATATCACTATGTTCCGCTTAGACACAATAAACCATTATTACAATTTCTTTGGGACTTATCTCAATACATACAACAAAATGAAGTGATTCTATTTCAATATACCCGTCAGGATGGGGGAGAGAAAGAAAGAGCAGTGAAACCGTTAGCCATCATGTTCTCAGAATACTATTTTTATTTGGTAGCATTTATTGAAGATGCAACAAAAGAAATACCAATTACTTTTCGTATTGATCGAATTCAACAGCTAAAGCCAACAGGGAGACATTATAGAGTACCGTATAAAGATAAGTTCAGTGAAGGAGAATTCCGTAAACGCATTCAGTTTATGTATTCAGGAGAATTAAAAAGGGTAAAGTTTGAGTATAGCGGTCCTTCAATTGAAGCGGTATTAGACCGATTGCCAACAGCTGAAATTATACATTATGAGGCTGGTGTGTATACTATAAGAGCTGAGGCATATGGTAAAGGTATTGATATGTGGTTAAGAAGTCAAGGGGAATATGTGAAAATATTATAAGCAATGATTTTATTTCAATATATTATTTTATGTAAAAATGTGAGGAGGCACTTATGACAAAAATATATCTAAAATACAATCCGTATATTGTAGAATCTGAGATTGCTATTAATGGAGAAGTGGTACAAGCACCTAATAAATTGTTTGATTTAAAGAATGAAAGAATACAAGTATGGATTGAAAATCTAATTCCTATGCTAGATGAAATCTGTAATGATAATGAATATGAAATAGATTTTTATGGTACATGTTTAGACTATGATGATATGCATGCTGTAATACAAGATTACTGTGAGAGAAATCCAGATGTTGATGTGAAAATCAATTTTACTGAGGCAAAAGGTTCAGAAGGAAGATTAAGTGATTTAATTAAATTATTTGACGATATGCAAAAGAATTGTCCATTTGAAGATTTGAAAACAGATCAAATTAAAGAAAATTTCCAGATTGCCATTAGTTCAGAGTTTGAAGTTAGCGTTATTGCTACAATGAGTTCAGGTAAATCTACTTTAATTAATTCCTTACTAGGTAAAGAGTTAATGCCATCTAAAAATGAGGCATGTACAGCTACAATAGCAAAGATTAAAGATGTAGATGGCATGGTTGGATTTAAAGCAGAATACAGAGACAAGCAAAATAATGTGCTTGGAGTATATGATGATTTATGTTTGCAAAATATGAATGAAATGAATGACAATCCAAATACAGCATTCATTGATATAGAGGGTGATATTCCTAACATTGGTTCATCTGCAGTTCAATTAGTATTAATTGACACGCCAGGACCTAATAATTCAAGAACAGAAGAGCACAAAAACCACACATACAGAGTGATTAAGGAAAAGACAAAGCCGATGGTTTTGTATGTGCTTAATGCAACACAGTTACAAACTAATGATGATAGAGAATTACTTACTGCTGTATCTGAGGCTATGAGAGTAGGTGGAAAACAATCTAAGGACCGTTTCTTATTTGCTGTTAATAAGATAGATTTGTTTGATCCTGACAAAGAATCAGTACAAGGTGCACTTGATAATGTAAGAGAATACTTGAGTAAATTCGATATAGAAAACCCTAATATATTCCCAATATCTGCAGAAATGGCCAAAGTAATTAGAATGAATAAGAATGGGTATGACTTAACGAAAGGTCAAAGTAGAACACTAAGAGACTATGATTTATTCATTGAAGAAGAACAGTTACATTTATCACAACAAGCAAGCTTAAGTCGTGATAATTTGAAAAAGGTAGAAGATGCTCTAATAGATGCTGGTGGTGACAAATATGAGCAAGCTCTTATACATACAGGTATTCTGGCAATAGAATTGGCAATTGATGAATACCTACGAAAATATGCATATACAACGAAAGTAAAAGCTGCTGTTGATACATTTAAGAGAAAAGTAGAAGAAAAAGATATGCGTGCAAAGATGTTAACGTCAATTAAGGATAATGAGGAAGCAAGACGTCAAATTAATGCACAATTGAATGCTGTAAAAGTACAATTAGAGGAAGGTAAATCAGGAGTTAATTTTAGAAAAAAAATCAAAAATCTTGATATGATGCAGGAAGCAGATACTAGAATTCAGCAGTTAAGGACTAAAATAAACTCTATTGCTAGTAATAAAGAGGGAAAAAAGGAAATGACAACTCTTGAAGTTCAGCAGATGATGATGAAATTAGACCGTAGAATTCGTGAATTACAAAGTGATGTGAAAACAGAACTTGAAAGTATTATTGAAGATGTAATTATTCAAAGTGGACAGGTTATTATGAATGATTATAGGCAACATATGCATGAATTAATTTCTAGTGGTGACTTATCATCAGATGAATACTCAGGATCTAGTAATATTAACTTTTTAGAAGGAGATATTCCCAATGCACAAGATATTATTAATCAATACAAATACAATGATTCTGTAGATACGGGTGAAGTGGAAACGATAAAGAATGAGGATAAACATTGGTGGAATCCGTTTACTTGGTTTGATCCTTCGTATATTTCTAAGAAGGTATATAAAGAAGTAGAAATGGTTAGAGTGGATGAAGTTTATTCCGACTTTATTGATCCTGTAATTGCAGTTTTTTTTGCTAATTTAGACAATGCAAGAAAAGCAGCTAAAAATGAGTCAGATAGATTCGTTAAGTATTTCTTGAAGGAATTAGATAAACTCGATGATATTTTGAAAAAGAAAGTTGAAGAAAATGAAAAGTTAACTCGTAATCATGGTAGTATTGAGCAAAAGCTTAAAGAAGATAAAGTTAAAATGGAATGGCTTGATAATTTTATAAGAAGGTTGGATGAGATATTATATATCTAGAGAGGAAAAGGATATGAATATTAGTAAAACAATGGAAGATGCGATAAGTAGTAATAACATTTTTGGTATTAGAAGTTCATTCTATACAATAGTTCTTTCGGATCCAGGATTTGCAACAGGTAGATTTGAAAAAACATTAGAATACGTCAAAAGTAAAAATATTCAAGGGCTTATAGATGAACATAATAATAAAGATTTTCTTGAAGAAAGTGATTGGAATGAAGAGTATTGTTCTCTTCTTGCATCTGAATTACAAGAAAATTTTTCCCTTGAACGAATTGAACATCTAATTAAAGTCAGTAAACAGGTGTTTAAGACGGCTGAAGCACCTGTTAATAAAGAGACATTCAAAAACAATGATACGAATCAAAAGGTAAATATAGACACTGATGATTCAGATAAATATGCGTGGATTAAAGGAATATTAGTTGTTGTAGGAATCATTGCATTTATCAGATGGATATTTAAGGAGTAGGTAAAAATGAAAATAAGTAAAACATTGGAAAATGCTATTGAAGCAAAAGACTTAAGTAGAATATATAGTTCCTTTTATACAATTGCGCTTGCCGATCCAAGCTTTTCAACAGGAAAATTCAGGAACACATTAGAATATGTAAAGTCACTTAATATTCCAGGGTTTATGCAACCTTATTCTGGTGGAGTATTACAGGATACAGATTGGTCAGAAGAGTATTGGGGAATCGTTGCATCAGAGCTTATGGATAATTTTTGTGAGGAGCGCATCAATCACTTGGAAAGGGTTGGAAAAACGGTATATAAGACAGTGTATTCTTCAAATGTTAATAAATCTACATTGAATGACAACGTAAAAAAAAAGAAGACGACGGCATCCAATGGGGAGAAGAATACCAGTATTCAACCAGTGTTACTGGGAGCAGTAGTTCTAGTAATAGTTCTACTAGTGATTTTAATGATCGTAAAAAACAATTAAAGAATTCAGCAAGGTTAAAAGGTGAGAACAAGAATAATGATTTCTATAATAATTTAAAAAATTTATCGAACTTGGAGGGAAACGTATGATGAAAGACTCATTAGAAGTAAGAAAAAATGATGAGTTATTAGAAGCGTTATCTAACGCAGATAGTATTGTTATGAAGAAGTATATGAATGATATTGCGAATTATCCTATTAAGAAGATGGAAGATGATTTTACAAAGATGGATATCAATAGCACTGTCAGATTCAATAAAATTGAGAAGCTTGTATTTGATTCAGAAGAAGATAATCAAGATAAATTAATGAATGTATATAATTCAGTTGCCTTATGTGGGGGCTCAGTATTTAATGCAATTGTTTCTGATGGTAAAACAGTTGAATACTACATTGGTACGAAAAGCAATTCTTTGAATGAAATTGCTACTTGTCAAGCGACAATGGTGGGAACATTCGAAGGAAATTTTCCAGGTTCAAAATTAACTTTACAAAAAAAAGCGGCAGTGGATGAGGTTATTAAGAATACATTTGATTCCACCTACGAAAATAAAAATAGAGTTGTAAGTGTTGTTAGTGGGATTCCAAGCTTAAGAAGAGAGGATGGAACTAAAGAAAGTTTTATTCAAGGAATTGAAAAGGTAATTGATTCTATGAAGGGAAAGAAATTTGCCTTAATTACCATATCTGATCCAATTTCAATTGAGAGAATGAATGAAATACGAGAAAATTATGAAGTGCTATATTCACAGTTATCTCCATTTGCAACCACATCTTTAACGTATTCAGAATCTGATAGTAATGCAGTGGCAGAGACAATAACTGATGGAATTACTAAGACTGTTGGTAGCAGCCTTTCGAATACAATTACTAATTCATCTAGTTCTACTAATGGTACAAATGAAGCAACGACATCCACTTTAAGTTTAACTCCTTTTGGTATAGGTGGATCAATTGGAAAAACAACAGGCACTTCTTCAAGTAATACAAAACAAAATGGAACTTCTATAGGAGACACCAAAACAGAATCACTATCTGATTCACGCACTACTGGAAAAACTGATACATATACGAATACAAGCGGACGCACATTGCAAATCAATTTAGAAAACAGACGAGTATCGAATGTATTAAAGAAGATTGAAAAACAGATAGAACGAATTGAAGATTCTGTTGATGTTGGCTTATGGAACACAGCTACCTACTGTATTGCTGACGATTCCCAAACAAGTAAAATGTTAGCTGGATCAATGGAATCACTTTGTAGAGGTGAAAAAAGCAGCATTGAAAGTTTCGCAATTGGAACATGGAGTGATAATTATAAAGCAGGTAATGTCATTGGTTATTTAAAGAAGATGTCACATCCAGTTTTAGAAATGCATATGGGAAATTCTCATTTTGATATTAATCCAACCTCATTAATAAATGGTAAAGAGCTAGTGATTGAAGCGGGATTGCCACAAAAAAGTATTAGTGGTGTTCCGGTAAGTGAAATGGTTTCCTTCTCAAGAAATATATATATGGAAGAACAAGAAGATAGTAAGCAATTAAAACTGGGAAACATTTATCACATGGGTAGTGTTGAAGATACGTCAGTTTCGTTAAACCTTGAGAGTTTATCTGCTCATACATTAATTACTGGTTCCACAGGCTCAGGAAAATCCAATACAGTATATCAGATGCTTACGCAGTTGCAAAAAGAAGGTATTAAGTTCTTAGTAATCGAACCTGCTAAAGGAGAATATAAACATGTATTTGGTAATATGCCAAACGTTAATGTGTATGGAACGAATGATAAGTGTAGTGAATTATTGAGAATTAATCCATTTGCATTCCCAGAGTTTATTCATGTATTAGAACATGTAGATAGGCTGATCGAGATATTTAATGTATGTTGGCCAATGTATGCAGCTATGCCGGCAGTATTAAAAGATGCAGTATTACGTGCTTATGAAAATTGTGGGTGGGATCTTGAAAGATCAGAGAATATATATGGAAATAGTACATATCCAACATTTATGGACTTACAATTAGAACTTGTAGCTGTAATTAATAATTCAGCATACTCAGAAGAAGTGAAGGGCAATTATATTGGGTCACTTGCGACTCGTATTAAGTCTTTGACAAATGGTATTAATGGACAAATGTTTGTTGAAAGAGAGATTCCTTCTAGTAAGTTATTTGATGAAAATACGATTGTTGATCTTAGTAGAGTTGGATCTTTGGAAACAAAATCTTTAATTATGGGAATTTTAGTAATGAAACTGAATGAATATAGAATGTCAGAAGCAAATGGTCGTATGAATCAACCATTTAAGCACATTACTGTTTTAGAAGAAGCACATAATATACTCAAGAATTCATCTAATAATATGGGTGGAGCAGAAGGTAGTAATATATCTGGTAAATCAGTTGAGATGTTATCCAATTCCATTGCAGAGGTAAGAACATATGGGGAAGGATTTATTATTGTAGATCAGTCACCAAGTGCCATTGATATTTCAGCCATTAGAAATACCAATACGAAGATTATAATGAGATTACCTGAAGAAGTTGATAGACAGCAGGCAGGTAAAGCATCAGCACTAAAAGAAAAACAAATTCCTGAACTAGCTAAATTGCCAAGAGGTGTTGCTGTTGTATACCAAAATAATTGGCTTGATCCGGTTCTTTGTAAAGTACACAAAGCAAATGTTGATGAAGATAATTATGTATATCAACCAAATACGAAAAGAGAGACCTCAAGGGTTCGTAATCTAAAGAAACAGTTATTATCAATGTTAATGAAGAATCGCGTAGATGAAATGATTGATTATTCAATTGATGAGGTGGAACAGTCATTAGATGAGTTACAAATGGCTACACAATATAAAATTATTCTTAGAAAAACAGTTGAAGATTTAAAAATAGGTATTGAACCTGAAATTTGTAAAGATACAGCATTCGTTAAACTATCGGCCATCGTTACTGAAATCCTTGGTTGTGTAAATCATATTGATAAATTTGCTCAGTTCGGTGATAATTTCGATTTACTTCAACAAGAACTTATACGAGAAATCAATAGAAATGTCGATGAATTAAGTAAGAAAGTACAGTTAGCAATATCGCAGTGTATTATGCGTAGCCTTGTTCAGAGCCATGAGAATCAGGTAGAACTTTATGCTGGGTGGAGAGAGTTTGTCATTCAAGAGCGTAAAATGGTATAGGGGGTGGAAGTATGCTTGAAGCTTTATCAACAGTAAGAGAGACAATGGAAAGCACAAAAACATCGTTTCTTAATATGCTAAAGAATTTGGATAAGCCATTGAAATCTGTCGAAAACATTGATTCCAATGAAAACATTGAAAGTTCTTTAAGTGAACTAGACAAACCATTAAACAATAGTGCAGATGCTAACCTTGGGGACAAGGTTAGCTATGATGATAATGGTAATCCGTTTAAAGATCAGAATGGACTTCTACCGAATACAACCTATTTCGTTAATGGATATGAATATAAAACAGATCATCTTGGGAGAATTATTTCATCTTCAGGAGAAATACATCTTACAGATCGAACGGATAGAAAAACAATTAATGAATCAATCTCCAATATAGGTAAAGGAGATGAACGCTTAACAGATGCGAGAGGTCATTTAATTGCAGACCGATTTGATGGAAGCAATAAAATTGAGAATCTTGTTCCTATGGATGCAACACTGAATAATGGTGATTATAAAGCAATGGAAAATAAATTGGCAGATGCGGTTAAAGATGGTAAAGAGACTACTCTCAAAGTTGAGCCGATATATGAAGGTGATTCACACCGCCCAAGTACATTCCTCGCTACATATTCCATTGATGGTGTAGAATCAGTGATGTTTTATAGAAATGGAGGTAATTCATAATGAATGATAATGAAATGTTTCAATATATATGGGATAATATTAGCGATTTAATCCCTTCAAAATGGGAAAGTGTAGTTTTCTATGCAGAATATGGTCAAGAATCGTTTTCTATGGAGTACTTCGTTGAACAAGAGAAAGGTAGCTATAAGAAATGTTTTCAGCTAGATAATATTGATAGAAAAATTATGCTTGAGCGATTTTTAAATATAGATAAATACATTAACCATATTAGAAATCAATTAGCCAACAAAGAAAAATGGTCTAATATGACACTTAGAATTAGTAATAGTGGCGAAATTAAAGCAGATTACGATTATTCAGATTTAGCAGAACAGGCCTATGAGCATAAGAAGAGATGGGAAGAACGATATTTGATATAAATATTTCTTGAGGTGAGACACATGATACAGATGATCATAGGTATTGTTGTAATAGTATGCATTATAGGAATTATAAGTTTTGTACTGTCGATTATTCGGGGGATATTGAAATTCTTATGGGATAATATAGGCGTTATAATTACCCTTATAGTTATAGGCGGAGTCTTTATGTATTTTAAGCAGGCTGAACAGCCGCTTGCATTTTTGGGTAATAGCGTAAATAATATAAAAAATGGGATTTGGTCATTTGTATATGAGAATACAATTTTTAATGGTATATGGATACATCTTCTTATTATGCTTTGTACATGGATTATTGTCTCCTTGGTATTCTCTATATTCACTGGAAATAGTAGTAGAATGTTAATTACAAGTGCTTGTTCCATTGTTGCATTAGTAACTGCTTTAGCATTGCGAACAGATGAGTTTGGAACCTTTGGCTTGTTTTTAGAAATGATCTTATCTGTGAGTATATTACGGATATATTGTATTAATATAAGAAAAAAGATTGGTTTGGTTGATGAAATAGAAGAAGTACTTTTACATATAGAGAAAGATACTTTACAGGTTGCAGTCTTAACGATAGTTAGTGTTTCTCAATTCGTTATTAAGAATGCCAACTCCTTTTTTAATACCCATATTCCATATTTCTGGGTGACAGAAGTTATAATTCTATATATTCTTATTAAAGAATTAAAATGGTACTATCATACGTTCAGGGGATATTGGTTTTTGAAAAAATATATGAAGAAAGCACAACTTTTTCATTATGAAGATTTTAGCAAAAGTGAACAACTTGATTATCTTAATAATCAAGAAGAGTACATTACATCCGTCATTAATTTATTAATTAGAAAGAAATGTATGTACTTATTACCTATGGGGAATAGATTATATATGAATCGAAGTTTATATAGATATTTTGAAAAATCTATAACGCTTAATAAAACTTCAAAAGAAATAGCAGATAGGATGAATATAGATTTAAAACAATATTCATTTGATGATATTTATAAACTAATGTTTTATATGGTTAAAGGATTTGAAATGGATTTTAAGGAAAATAAAGATGTAAAAGCGAAAAAGATTGCACAAGGTGATGTTAGTACAGTTGAATTCTCTAATATGAGATATTCTATTGAAAAACATCCTGTTTTATTAGAAGATGAAGAAATTAGAGAGAAATATATTGCCGCTTTAAACTATCTTGTAAGGAATAATAACATAAATAATGAATTATGGGATGTGAAACTTGCTGAGTTTTGTAAAGTATTTGCTGTACCACCAACAATTGCTTATGAAGGAAAAGAAGCTGTTGAATTTTTTTCTAAGGTTATCAAGAAAAGGGAGGGATTGTTGAAAATAGTAAAAAAAGACTATAGCTACTTATTACTATTGGAATCAGTTTATTTTGAAAACTTGCTTAGCAATAATCCACTTTCATATCAAAAAATTGAAGATAACTTTGAAACATTACGAATTAAGAGGATACATCGAGATTTTATCTATAAATACATAAAGCATATGTATTTAGAAGGAGAAATTGACAAGGCGGAATGTCTATTAGAAAACACAATTGAGTTTAATAGTACAATTAAGTTTAATTGTAGAGAAGTTCTTGAATATGTCCACTATAATGTCATGAATGATGAGAGATATGTAATTTTACCGCAGTATCATGTGGCAGTTTGTGCAACTATGAGTGCTGGTAAATCAACATTTATTAATGCATTACTTGGTATGGATTTTATACCAGCTAAGAATGAGGCATGTACGGCAAAAGTAACGACTATTAGAAATAATGATAACATTAATAAATTAATTGGTTATTATGTTAGAAAGGATGGTAGTAAAGTATATTCCAATTCTATTGATGGCAGTGTGTTAGAAAAGTGGAATGGGGATGCTGATGTGGAAGAAACGATTTTAGAGGGTAATATGGAAGAAATTAGTTGTGATAAGGGGATATTAGTAATGCATGATACTCCGGGAACGAATAATTCTGCAGATACAAGCCATCATGATAAAACAATAGAGTTCTTAAAGAGTAATGATTCTAATCTTATTATCTACCTTATAAATGCAGAATATATCTCAGCAAAGGATTCTGAAATATTATTGAAGGAAATTCAAGAAATTCATAAGAATCGAAAGACACAGTTTGTTTTTGCTTTAAATAAAATAGATTGTTTTGATGACGGTGGAGATGAATCTTTAATTGACATTATGCAACGATTAAAAGAACAATTAGTTGATTATGGTTTTGTTAATCCAAGCATATTCCCAATGTCAGCAAATGCAGCAAGATTGTTCAAGCTTGTTATTAAGGGAAAAGAATTATCCAGAAGAGAAAAAAGAAATCTTAGGAATTTGTTTGAATATTTTTCTTCAATGAATGCTATGGATGCGATTCTTAATGTTAATACTTCTATGTTAAAAAAGGTGTTAGAAAGCAAGGAAATTAAAAATGATCGAGTGATTACTATTGATGACGATGAATACTCCTATGCACAAATAATAAAAGCATTGCATAATACTGGTGTACCAGCCTTAGAAGCATGGTTATCACAATGTATTGATTGAATGTAATAATCGTTTGGTGAATGAATACATGGTAATATAAAAGATTTTAGATAACTTTATCTTAATTCTGTGATAGTGAAGTTAATAAGGAAAGCAATTTGGTAATATGTCAATAACTTACGTTATGGTGAACTGTATCATAAGTAGGGGGAGGGGTTACTGATTTTGGAAATGTATCAATGGCAGATTAATGAGAAAGTAAAAGGTGCAAGTTCCTGTGATACAACAATAATGATTAGGATTGAATCGAGAGATTCAATCTTTTTTGGTTTGTGCACCTTAAGCGTGGAGGTCTCACAGCGGTTTCATTAGCCGAGTAACAACAACTGTGAGAAGTTAGCCGAACCCATAGTAGTGAAGAAGCTTCTGTAATGGAAGTGGATATCTAATAAGCAATCACAGAGGTATTCGGCATTTGTCGGGTGCCTTTTTGACTGGAAAAAACACTTGTAATGTAGTAGTATATATTTGTATGGATGTTACAGATTTGTAAAAAAAAACAAGGAATTGAGGTGTTACATATGGCAAGTGAACTACAACCATTGTCGTTATTATTTCAGAATAGATTATTTCGTATTCCGGATTATCAGAGAGGCTATGCCTGGCAGCAATCACAGCTGGCAGATTTTTGGGATGATTTAATAAACCTACAAGAAGGAAGATATCATTATACAGGACTGCTCTCGTTAAAACCACTTAAGCAAAACGAGGTAGATAGTTGGGGAACGGATATCTGGTTGGTGAAGAAAGGGTTTAAACCTTGCCACATTGTTGACGGTCAACAAAGATTGACAACATTTATTATTCTTTTGAATGAAATAGTGGAGTTTGTTCGTTCATTGGAAGAAAATAAAGGTAAAACAGATGAGAGTATTATACTTGGTGATGATACCCTGGCAGAAGTTGTTACAAAATATATCTGTAAACATAGACCTTCAAATAACCAGATTATAACTTACTTATTTGGCTATGAAGTCGACAATCCAAGTGCGGAATATCTCCGTCATAAGATTTTTAATGAACCATGTTCAGGAAGCATACATGAAACCTACTATACAAAAAATCTTAAATTTGCAAAAGTATTTTTTAGAGAAAATCTTGAAGCATTATATGTGGAAGAACATATGGAAGGCATTAATAAGTTGTATCTAAAACTTACCTTAAGTCTGATGTTCAATATTCATGAAATCGATGATGATTACGATGTATTTATAGCATTTGAGACGATGAACAACCGTGGAAAAAAACTAACAAATCTGGAACTGTTGAAAAACAGACTCATTTATTTAACTACTCTTTATTCGGAAACAAAATTTGATGAATTAGATAAAGCTAATTTAAGAGGACAGATAAATGATGCGTGGAAAGAGGTTTATTATCAGTTGGGAAGAAACGAGAATGTTCCTCTATCGGATGATGATTTTTTGAGAGCACATTGGATCAGTTACTTTTCGTATTCTCGTAAAAAAGGTGACGATTACATTCAATTTTTGTTAAATAAGTTTTCTGCGAAAAACATTTTTGAAAAGAAAACAGTAGCAGTTGAACAGATTAATCAGTCTTTAGATACTAGTATCGATTACAGTTTAGATGATGAAAATGAACTGGATTCTTCTGAACCAGAAGTAATGGAAGTATTAAAATTGGAACCGAATGAGATATCAGAGTATGTTAATAGTTTAAAGGATATGGCTAAATACTGGTATGACACATTCTTTCCAAGTCAAAGTGAAAATCTAAATGCCGAAGAGAAACTGTGGGTGGATAGATTGAACAGGGTTGGTATTGGGCATTTTAGACCACTTGTAATGGTAATTATTAGTCGTAGGGATCTTGAAGCAGAAAAGAGAATAGAAATTTTCAAAGAAATCGAGAGATTTATATTTATTTGTTTCCGACTTGGTTATCTGAATGCAACATACAAGAGTAGTGAATACTATCGTGCTGCACGTAGCATTTATCTGAGACAGATGAATATTGATGATTTGATTGAGGACATCACAGTATCTACCAACATTAATATTGAATATGCTCTGCAAAATTTTGTGACAAAGATAGAAAAACATTTTGATGATATGGGTGGTTTTTATTATTGGAATTCCATCAAGTATTTTCTATTTGAATATGAGTTGCAATTGGCCAAGAAGAATAACTTGGACAAGGTGAGTTGGGGAATGTTTACAAAAACAGAAAAGGATAAAATTACAATTGAACATATCCTTCCACAGACTCCTACTAAGTATTATTGGAGGAATCAGTTTAGACAGTTTGATGATGATGAGATAGCAACTCTTTCATGCGCCTTAGGTAACCTTTTACCATTATCACAAAGTATTAATTCTTCACTGCAGAATGATAGTTTTTATGATAAAAAAACATCTAAGGCTGAAGGAAGAAGAGGATATGAGAATGGATCTCATTCAGAGATAGAGGTATCAAAGGAAACAGATTGGACAGCAGAACGGATTTATAATCGTAGCAAAAAGCTGTTAGAGTTTATGGAGAACAGGTGGCAGTTTAGTTTTACTAAAGAGCAGATGGAGGATTTAATTTATGTTTCTTTTGCAGTTGATGGAAGAGTAATCCCTGCTGAATTGCCTGAGCCAGTATCTGGTGCTAGTTTAGATGAAGAATCAACTTTAAGTGATTCGGCTTCATATTCTGGAGAAGGACTGGGAACACAGCAGCAGATGTTCTGGTCAAAATTTGTAGAGTACTGCATACAAGAAGGACGTGGAGAAGATATAGCATTGAGAAAACCACTTGCACAGAATTGGTATGACATTTCTGTTAGTGATGCAGATTTCCATTTGTCATTTACAATTACGAGAGGAAAGTATCTTTCATTGGTTATCTATGCTTATAACCATGAAGCATTTACGAGGCTTGAAAGTAAGAAAGCAACTATAGAGGAAGTGTTTGGTAACAAGTTAGATTGGTACTCAAGTAAGAAAGATAGTGTTGCAAAGAGAATTATATATAAATATGAATGTGAGATATTTAATCCAAAGAAGCAAACTGAAATTTTTTCTTGGATGATAGATAAATATGATGAACTTTGTTATGCGCTTACGGTGGCGGGAGAACTAGACGAAGTTTAGGGTGTACCGTCAATTAAGTGTAGAGAATTATAATAGTAAAGAGGTAAATAATAAAGTAAAAAACAGTAAAACTCTCCGTCATTTATGATACGGTGAACCTTATCATAAATAAGGAGAGATTTACAGTTATAGTAAGTAAAAAGTGAAGTAATTGGAAGAAGTGATTGATAATGAGCCGATATATCTTGAGTATTGAGATATATTGGTTTTTTAGTTGAATTAATAGAGTCTAGTGCAAAAATGGAGTTATAGCATATGATACGGCTATATCATTAATAAACGGATAGAAAGGTAAAAATTAAGACACATCACAGGCAGTGCAAAATCTGCTAAGTCAGAATGAGTTGTGGAACTTATCTTTGAAATATGGTTATATAAATAAGGAGAGAACTTAGGGGAAACCTACTTGGGTTATAACAATGCTCAGTCTATGGAAAGGTTCTTCGTTAAATCGAAAGATTTTCTTCTGTTTTCTCTTGCGTAAGGTTATAATAAAAAGGACTAAGCAACAGCGAGTTGCTTGAATTGTGTAGAAATAAATATATAATTGGAGATGAGGCAAGGGAATGCAGACAAAAGATGTTATTGTTCGATTGAGAACGGAGAGAGGAATGACACAGGATGAGCTTGCTCAAAAAGTCTTTGTTACTAGACAAGCTGTTTCTCGTTGGGAATTAGGTGAGACCGTTCCAAATGTTGAGACACTGAAGCTTTTATCAGTTTTATTTAATGTATCAATCAATACCTTGTTGGGTTCGCCTAAGAGACTCGTTTGTCAATGTTGTGGCATGCCACTCGACGAGTTGTCATTTAGTAGAGATAAAGAAGGAATTGTTGATGAGAACTATTGTAAGTGGTGCTATAAAGATGGTGAATACATTTATACCAATCTTACAGAGCTAATTGATTTTTTAGTTGAGCATAGAACCAATACTGGAGTGTCACCAGAGGAAGATCGTGTTTTTCTAGAATCGCAGCTTCCAAAGCTTAATTATTGGAAGAATAAGAGAAAACTGACTAGTACAAATGTTGAAAACTGAGGGGTTTAGGGAGAAGATACGCTTTAATATTCTAAAAATAAAAATCTATAACGTCTATATCTAACAATAGAAAAAAGTTAAAGAAGCAACATGTATGTTTGCGAATATTTGCTGTGAGGAAAAGGTAGCGGAATGGAGATTGCTATGAATAAAACATGGTTGATGGAAGTAGCAGATAACCCGATTAAGCATAATCTTGGTATGAAGAAGGATGATTTCGATCTTCTGCTTGAGAATGAGGAAGTATTAAGCTGGTTTTCACGTTTAGAAGAACGAGCAAGAAATCACCATATCGGTGATGTTCATGGAAGTCATGATTATAGAATGGAGAATATACTAGGTAAATGTTCTATATTAGGGTTATCAAAGAAAGATGAGCCATTTGCAAAGTGTATGTCATTTATCATGGATTTTTTGGAGCAACAGGTTCAACAAGAGCCATGCGATGAATTGAATTATGCGAAGCTATATCACTATCGAGATTACGAGAAGGTACTATGCTGTTATCTGCCGTTTATTGGATACCATGAGGAACCTGTGGTTCAATACATAGTAAAACAAAGGATCAAAATTATTTACAATTTTACAAAAGAGAAACGCTATGATATCTATGATACAGAGTCGATATTTCCAGGGGTAAAAAAAGAGTGGCGGCCATATATTATTAGGCAATCACTGTATGCGGATGGTAACATTGCACTTCCTGATATGCATGACGTTATACTGTTTGCTGGAATGTACACATATCTTTCGAAAACAGAGAAGGATAAAGTAGAGAGTATAATTGAGTGGTTTTTTGGTGTGGGATATCAGAATATTATCAAACGTTATGGGTATTTTTATGTTCCTAATGATCGATACAATGCGAAAGCAATTATATTCAAACCTTATTTGGTGGATTTGCAACACATGGACGTCAATAGTATCGATAAAGGTGATTTCACATCATTGGTGTTCCAGGTATTAATGCTAGCACATTTTCGAACAGCAAGAGAATCTTTATGGTTTCAACTCGCAATGGATTATCTAGACACGTTTCGATGTGAGAATGGCCATTATATATTTCCTACCTATTTGATTACTGAAAAGCAGGATTGTTATGTAATCAAGGGTGGTCATATGAATGTTGGTGAAAATAAGAAGAAGAAACTGTATCGTGAGATTGTCTCAACTTATTGGATGGAGAAAATAGATCAAGTGATTCAGGAAAGGGGGATGTAGTAGAGCATAGACGTTAAGAGTTTATGATGTTATTTCATAATACTACTACAAAATGTAATGGCGAAGAATAGTAATGCAAACTCAATCCGCCTGGTGGAGAGTTTGAAAAAGAATGTATCTGAGAAAGTTGCGAAGGAGTTCGAGGATCAATATCCTTTATCTGCAAGTGCAAATATTCAAAAGAAATATGAATGGGCGAACAATGCTTGTATATTCTTAGAAGAACATTGTGATTCGGATACGATACGAAAAATAAGAGAAGGTTGTAAATGCAATGATGGAAAATCTATTGCCAATAAAATGAAAAAATATCTTAAGAATGCAGATAGTATTGAGGCATTTGTTCTAGCCTTTAGTCAAAATGAAACATTTGCAGCACTTGAGTATATTGCTGAGAATAAGATACATTTTTGTTATCCTGAATGTTATTGTTCATGTGTAAAACATGTGCCAAAGGAACTATCAAAAACTTGGTGTTATTGTACGGTGGGGAATGCCAAAGGAGTTTTTGAAGAATTGTTTGAGAAGCAAGTTAAGATTACATTACTTGAAAGTATTAAGAGTGGTGCAAGTCGATGTGTAATGGAAGTTGAATGGTAAAAAGATTTTATGAGACAAGTTTTTCTGTTTAAAGCTTAGAAACGTGTCTCTTTTTTTATATAAGCTTGTTTTAGGAGCTTTTACCTAGATTTATCATTTACTAAATGAAAACTCCACTTTAATCTGATGCAGTGAACCGTACCATAAATAGGGGTGAGTTTTACTGAAATTGGATAAGATAGGAGTATGATGTAAGGAAAATGTTTGTAGATAAGCTGATATTTCTAATATTGTGAGATATATAAGATAGAACATGCGCAGAGTATTGTGGAGAGTTTGGGTGGAAGTATGGAAGCTATTGCAGAGTATTTTGCGTAGTTCTTAAAAGAGTAATTTGGGTGCACATAATTGTAATTTGAAGGAAGTAACTTTGTTAGTTACGAATGAAAATAATGAAAGTTTTATTACGATTACAGTAGTAATAGTGATTATTATAGTAATAATAAGTAACGTGAAGTTTACCAAAGAATATTTTAGAGAAGAAGGTAGCGTATGAAAACAAGAACAGAATTAATTAATGATATAAATGAATGTAAGGTAGGCTATGGAGAATTAGCCTTTTGGTGGCTTGGTCAGATGGGATATGCTATAAAGATAGATCAGACGATTCTCTATATTGACGCATATTTAGAAGATAGTAATACAAGGAGTATACCTACATTATTAAATCCAAGTGAGGTAACAAATGCAGATATTATATTAGGTACTCATGACCACGTTGATCATATTGATCGTTCATCGTGGAATCAAATGTCTAAAAGTTCTCCAAATGCTAAATTTATTACCCCAAGTATACTCCTTCCCTCTTTAGCTAAGGATTTAGAGATAGAAGAAGAACGATTTATTGGTCTGAATGATGGAGTATGTGTTAATTTAAATGGAATTTCCATTAGAGGAATTGCTTCAGCACATGAAGCATTAAATCAAGATAAGAGAACAGGTGAATATCCTTGTCTAGGATATATAATTGAGGGAAATGGGGTAAAGATCTATCATGCAGGCGATACCTGTATTTACCCAGAATTATACAAAAAATTAAGGGAAAATAGTCATTTTAGTGCAATCTTTCTACCCATTAACGGTAGAGACGCAAAACGATTAGAAAACAATATTATTGGAAATATGACCTATCAGGAAGCTACGGATTTGGCGGGTTATATAGAACCGGATCTGGTAGTTCCAGGGCATTATGAGATGTTTCCGGGGAATAGTGAGAATCCAGAATTATTTACAAGTTATCTTAGGGTTAAATATCCACATTTGAAGGCTTGGGTTGGAGAACATGGAGAAAGGGTTATCTTAACGTAAAAATCTTAGAACCAAAGAGGCATTAGAGTGTGCAAAACTTACTTTGTTTAAGGGGCAAATACAGTTGGGCAGTTTGGCTTTGACTATTTAAATGTAAATTGTTTATGTATAAAAGAGGATTCATCAGATTAAGTAATGAAGTAAAAAACAGTAAAACTTTCCTTTAGACACGATACGGTGAACCGTACAGTCGGAGTAATTATATTGTAAAAGATTATAGATATCTTTATTTCGTTATCTCGCATTTTGTAATAAAATAAATATTAACGTAAAGTATTGCTAATTTTTTGTTTTTACATTATTATGGAGTTCTAACTATTGAAAATTATTGTAAGGTACGAGGATGATGAAAAAAATTTATATAGTGTTTATTGCGTCAAATTTTAAATCAGGAAAATTAATTCGGTTTTTCACAAGAGGAAGATATAATCATGTAGCATTTTCACATGAACCATATATATCTGAGATTTATTCGTTTGCTAGATATAATTATTATGAATCCCTTCTTGGAGGGTTTGGTCCAGAGTATTCGAATCGTTACTTATGCCAGGGAAAAGATATCGATATAAAGATCTGTCAGTATGAAGTAACTGATGAACATTACAAAAGGATTAAGGAAAAGCTTGATTATTATGGAAAAACTAAGACAAGGTATAATATTTTGTCTGTTTTAACGTACCCATTGAAGAAACAGGTGGAACTTCCGGATACCCATACGTGTATTAGCTTTATGTTAGAGTTATTAGAGTTAAACAATAATATCACCATTAATAAATTAGAAACGATGCTATCTAAGAGTGTTATATATGAAGGAAATTTAAGTAATCGATTATCATACGTAGCAGCTCTAGATGAAGATGAATTTTTTGTTCGAAAAAAGCGGCTTCACGTATGGAGAAAAAACTGTTTTTATTATTATTGGTTATTTGCTACATTGGTTAGATTACATATTTAGTAATGTTCTACCGCTGTTACCTTATTACAAATTCTGTGATAGTTAAGTCAATAAGGAAAGCAATAAGTAATATATCAATAACTAATATGAAATGATTTAATTTTTATATGCTATACGGAAAGAAAAACTTATATATATTTGGCGGAGGAGATAAATATGCAAGTAGGAGATAAAATAGTATTTGGCAATCACGATTGGCGAGTACTTGATATTAAAACCGATAGAGCCTTAATTATAACTGAACGTATTATAGAACAATGTCCTTACCATGAAGCTTATACAGATATTACATGGGCTGACTGCTCGTTACGAGAATATCTTAACGGGGAATTTTATAACACCTTCGCTACAGTTGACAAATCAAGAATAATTCCGGTGTTAAATAAAAATCTTAACAATCAGTGGTATGGTACAGACGGCGGAGTAGATACGAGGGACAGCATATTTTTACTAAGCCTTGATGAAGTGTGCAGATATTTCGGTGATAGCACTGAAAAATTGTACAACAAGGGAAAGAATCAAAGATATTGGTTTGAAAGAAAAGATGAAAACAACAGTAAGCGATTAGCAAGACTTCAGGGTTCAGAATGGTGTTGGTGGTGGTGGCTTCGGTCTCCCGGTCGAGTTAATATTAAGGCCGCGTACATCTGGGGAACTGACGGTACTATCGGTATTCAAGGAAACAACATATTGAAAGGCAACATCAGCGATGGAAAATGTACAGGTGGCGTCCGTCCCGCTTTGTGGCTGAAGCTATAATAAAAAAAATACAGAGCTTATATCAAGGTTAAAACGGTAACCAAGATATCAGCTCTTTTTCTGTCTAAAGGAAGGAGATAAGAACGAAGATAATTAGAATTCTGTTATGTAAGGATTGACATATATGACTGTACTTATGTTATTAATTGTGGAAAATTAAGGAATTGTATAATATAATACTACTAAGCCATATTTACTGACTATATCTACCAGGAGGTTAATCAATGATTTTATCAAAATCCATAGACTTTCTGCTTGAAAATGCTGGCGATGTTATCAAATATCGCTTACATAAAGAAATACTCAAAGATCTAAACAAAGTGGAAGAAGAAAATCTGCTTGAAAAGGTTTTTCAGACACCTTATTACAAACTTGTTGAAAGCTATGTAAAACCAAATGGGTATATTGGTAGCGGTATGCATAGTTGGAGCAACTGGCGTGGCATGGTATTGCACGAAACACCGTTGCAGGACGGAGAGGCAGCAGCGCGGCTTTTATCAAACTATGCGATACCAAAGAACAAGCAAATCATAATAAATTTTATTGCAGCTCTTAGAAATGATGAAATACTAAAAGAGGAATTTTCTTATATTTCACCTGAAATAGCTCGTTTTCGAGATAGATATTTAGGGATAAACAGTGGATATTCAATTTCATTGCTTAATTATACTTGTCAAGCACTTCTTGGATATGGCGATGATGATGAGGTAAGAGCATTTACAGAAACCTCATATAATGCTTTTGAAAGCGTGTTACACATAAGCGCACTTTCGGATATTACAAAGACAAGAGCAAATTCGGGTAAAAAATATAACTACCCATATATTGAGCAAGATATGTATTTCCCTTGCCAGTATCACTTGGAAACCCTAGCACACACTACAACTTGGCGAAATGATAAACATATAGAAACAATAGCAAATGCAATTAATCATTTGTGTGAAATTATGGAAGATGATAATTTGTTGCATGTCAAAATTGGTAATAAGTATTATGCTCCTTGCTGGGCTTATGTACGACCCTTCAAAGTATTCACGAATGAAGTGGCAACTGAGGTAGCTTTGCGAAAAACGCTTACTCACCTTGCTATGGTGGGTGGTGATAAGATTGATGTTGTTTGCCAGTCGGCTGATGTAGTCAAAACGGCACTTGAGAAAGATGGTGTTTTGCGTGTGAAATTTGATACTCCATATCACAAGAAATGTTTTAAGCAAAACATGAGCATACCCAGTCCATACAGCGAAATATCACTTGAGACAAGCCATAAATCAGATATACAAATATGGTGCGATTTAACTTTTTGGGCGGTGCAATTTTTACATATTCTCAACCGAGGATTATGAGGATACTATGAAGTTATCAACTTCAGTCTGCACTTATGGTGCAATATAGATTTAATTGCTGAGTTCTTAGTGGATAGTAAGAGTAATTAATATAATTGAATTAAGTAAGCCTTTACTCTTGACTCTTCCTTTGGGGAATCCTTTATACTAAGTTTATCCCTGATAAATTAGAAAAGAGGTAAAAACAGATGAACAACCTAATCAAAATCAAAGATGTGTCAAGCAAATATGACATTACAGCCCGTACACTGCGTTACTATGAGGACATGGGATTGTTGTCAAGCACCCGAAGTGATGACTACGCATATAGAATGTACGATGAAAACGCTGTTAGGAAACTTGAACAAATACTCATATTACGCAAGTTGAATATCAGCATAAAAGACATTCAGCGTATTTTCAACACTTCCGGTTCCGATGTAGTTTTAGAAGTGCTGGGGAAAAAAGTACATAGCATAGACGACGAGGTTGCGCTTTTGCATGAGTTAAAAGAAATCATAATGGACTTTATACGCGAAATCGAACAAGTGAACTTTGCAGACAACTCCGACATAAAACTGCTGTATAACAAGGCTAAAGAGATAGAAACACAGTTGATAAGCGTTGACTATATCGGCAAGCCCTCCAATATTAACCGTTTGATTGAAATTACGGAAAAATTAGATAAGAAAATTCCAGATATAATGGTTGTCAGGATACCAGAATTTAAAGCGGTAACGTGCGGTATCCAATCGTGGGGGGATATGTTCAAAGAAGGTGGATATATGAACCAGTTGTGGCAGTATTGTCATTTGTATAAGAGTGTGATTTTCGATTGTTTTGATTTTTTACTGTCTAAAAATGACGAAGCTGAATGGATATGTGCCGTTAAAGATGGTGTAACCAATGCGGATGTAAGTCCTTTTAAATTGTTCGATTTTCCAGGAGGCTTGTACGCTATGGCAGTCAGTATTGACGAAGATAACGAGAGCATACGCAAAGTGGAAGATAAAGTTCTAAGGTGGATTGAAAGCACTAATTTTGAGCTTGACAAAAGCCGCAATGTTATGTTCAATATGCCTTATTTATATGAAGCCGGAAGAGATATTGCCTATCAAGACATAGATAAGGGACTTGGCTATAAACAAATGCAAAGATATCTTCCCATTAAGCTAAAAGAAGGAATATAAATGATGCTCATGGTGACGAAGACAACCCTGAGTCAATCGTTTTGCGTATCACCTTACGGAAGGAATGATAACTGATAACGACAGAAAATACGGTGAATGGCAGTATGAAGTTGACTTTACGAAGAAAGAAGTGAAATAATTGAGAAAGACACTCAAAGATATGGCAAAACATTTAAAGAATGTTATTACGTCAGAAATACCTGTAACATATGAAATTAATCCGATGTTTAAAAATATTTCGAACGAGGAAGAAATTCGGGAAGGAGTTCTTGCGTTCAGAAACTTTTTGTATCATCTTTGCGATGTTTTGATTGTTGAAGGTGATTCGTATGACAATCATAAAAAGAATGCTCATGAATTTGATGACCGCGTTACTATTTCGGTATATTTTCCATTCCTGCACAATTTGAAATGCTTATTACTGAATATAGGTTTTCATGGTGTACTAACAGAAAACGCTGGGTCCCTTACCGCTTATAACAATATATTCGATACGAAAATCCCTGTTTCAAAAAGCATTGATTGCTTGCGATTCTTGACTGCTTGCGGCATATTGATTGACGGTATAGACTTGAATGATAAAAAACCGGATTTATTAAAAGCTGAAAGAATAAGAATATCGTATCCTGATAATCCTGCTATGTTGACGGGCTTGAAGGTAATGGCTATAGCAGAGATGGAATTTGGTAGAAACGCGAACAATTCGAAGGTCAATAAGTCTAATACAATCAGTTATTGCCGCTTCTCCGATATTTTATTGCGATGTGATTACAGAGTATTGGAAAACAATAAAATCGACGATGTTATTTCTACAATAAAAGATACGATGAACCCTTTGTCTGCCAATGTGCAAGATTTTATATTGCAGCTACATCAACGGTATTTGGATAAAAGGCTTAAATGCAATGTGGAAATAAAAGATTTATGGATAAAGATTACATATTCTTATAAAAGTAAAGAGATATGGGGAATTAATGTATCACTTAATAATGGTTATCAGATAAACATCAAAGCGAAAAATACGGATAAATACGCTGATACCATTGAAAAATTTCCTTCATTGATACAAGAAATGATTGAAAGCGGTTATGGCTGTGGAATAAAAAGAGGGATAAGCGATCATTGTAATGGAGGTTGCCAAGGGTTTCGTTTTTCACTAGATGACTCAATCATTGATCTAAGAAATGCTATCGAAACTTGGCTTGATACGGAATTGTCTTTTGTATAGTCTTACAATGCCTGTTACCAAAATATATTTATAGGGTTGAATAAATCAAGGAAAGAAAAATCAGACACCACAGCGCCAGTAATTACAGTATACCGACTCTGTGGTGTTCTTCCTAGGTGTATTTAAGTACGCGTTTATTCAAATCAAACTATTGGTATAGAATTCAACTTAATTATGTAATAGGAACTGTTCAAGTTTACTTTGTGAGATTTTGTTGTCTTTGAAGATTCCAATGTGATGAATATCACTGCTTCTATCAAGGAACATAGGATAGAGAAAACCAAATTCAGGATTACCTGGCTCATAGTCTCCAATTAGTGGACATATAGCGCATATTAGATATTCGTATACCTCTTCGGATTCTCCAAGACGCTCTTTATCAGCTGCCTTTATTGGAATATCATATCGATCGTGAAAGACAAAGATTGCATAATCATTCTCTGCTTGATATTCTTTGGCAATGATTTCATAGAACGTATCCATTAGTGCGTCATTTTTCAGGCCGCAGGATCTCATCTCATGAAGTATCTTCCACATACTACCATTATTGTTCTTATTATTGGTAAAAGGGTATTCTTTTAACTTCTCATTGGTATCAGAAAAGGGAATCGTTTTGGCAATCCTTAAATTTTTTTGTTTGTCTTTTGCCGTAAGTTTTAGAAAGTTTGTATTGAAAGTTCCATCAATATAGCCTTCGGAATCAATATAGCTTCCTGCAATTCTTGTAATAGATGTTCGACTTATTGTCATTCTTCTAGTAAGTTCTAGCATATCTTCTCTGTTTATCATAGGTACACCTCCCCAAGTTCATAAAGATTATAACATATATGAGGGTGGAATAATACCCAAAGAAATTAAAGGAAACTGTTTGTTCAACATGTGAAGCATTAGCTTTAGGTTCTCCATTCGCAATAAAACATTCTACTAAGAGATTTTGAATTTTTTATAAAAAATATTGCAAAATACAATACGATTCCTGTAAAATAATATTAATAAATATTATTTTATATTGAGGAGGTTGATTTTTGGAGTTAAACAAGGTAGATGAGAAAGATATCGGTCGTGTCAAAAAACTAAGCTTATTATGTGTTATACCTATTTTATTTCTATTTGTTGGAATAATCTATGGTATATATAAGGGGAGCTTTCACTCGGTTATTAACGGATTTATCAATATTATACTTGCGCCAACAATATTAGTTACAGATTTTATTGAGGTTGGTGGGATTGAAGCAGCATTTATTAATGTTGGTTTAGTCGGGATCTTAAATATCTATATTATGCACCATTATCGACTTAAGTTGAATGGTATTTTAATTGCGGCATTCTTTACTGTCATCGGCTTCTCCTTCTTCGGAAAAAATCTATATAATATAATTCCAATTTATCTAGGAGGATATTTTTATACTTTATATAAGAAAATATCATTTAAGGATATCATTATTGCTGTAATGTTTGGTACTGCATTAGCACCATTAGTAAGTGAAATAAGCTTTTCTGGTTTATTGCATCCTTTTTTTGCTATTGTTGTTGCAGTGAGTGTTGGTATTTTTATTGGATTTATCCTAGTGCCACTATCCTCACATATGTTAAAATTTCATGATGGATATAATTTATATAACATTGGTTTTACGTCTGGAATATTAGGAACAGCACTGACAAGTATCCTTAGAAGCTTTGGTATATCTGTGGAGCAAGTGAATATTATTTCAGAGAAAAATCATCCGGTAATTATTATAATAGTACTATTTTTATTTCTGAGCTTTTTCTTTACTGGAATTTATATCAATCGCCATGCTATAATGGATTTCAAGAAAATACTACAATACAAAGGAAGACTGATTACGGATTATACGCACCTGGTAGGTTTAGGTGTAACATTATTAAATATGGCGTTACTTGGATTTATTAGCCTTTTTTATGTAATACTCGTCGGAGGAGTTGTAAATGGTCCAGTCTTGGCAGGAATATTCACAGTAGTTGGATTTGGAGCATTAGGTAAGCATATTAAGAATTGTCTGCCAGTAATGCTTGGTGTTATAGCCATGGCTTTGTTATTAGGAAATGATCTGTCAACTACAGGCATCATTATTTCGGTTTTATTTTCTACTACATTAGCGCCAATCGCTGGTACATACGGGCCAGTCAAGGGATTCATAGCAGGTGTTCTTCATATGATTCTGGTGACAAATGTTGGAGTGATGCACGGAGGTGTTAATCTCTATAACAACGGGTTCTCGGGAGGATTGGTAGCAGGAATTATGATTCCAGTTATAGATGCTTTTGATAAGGAGAGAGATAGATGAGACACGAAGCAAAGAAAATAGCTCAGATAGTGAGTGAAATATTAACTTTGTTCCTATTAAATGGAGCAGAGAACATTGATATTAAAGTAAATACAAAGATTTCAACAAATGAACGAAATACGGAAATTATCATAATTCAATATGAGTGTGATTATGAAGAAGAATTTATACAAAAGATAGAATATAACTTGAATACGCAACGTCAGTATGAAATTGAAGGTTATTATTGGCAGTTAGTTGGAGAAGATGATTCCAGTGATGAACTGCATCTTGTTGGAGCTATGGTAGATGAAGCAAATGTATCAAAAAAAGGAAAAGACTTGCATATTCAGTTATTAAGAAAAGCATAAAGTTGCAATTCGATATTTGTCGTGGTTAAACCTTTAATAGGCGGTAATAAATAACTCCTTCGTGGTAAAGAATATATATCATTATTCTTAACTAAGAAGGAGTTATTTACGTACCATAAACAACATAACAGTATTTATGTTACCAGAATATTATGATTAATGATTTGACACCCACACTCAAATCAAAATATTTCCTAAGTGTAACTTTTTTGAATATTATACGAATAATAATTAGATGTAGTTTATTTTAAAACTATAAAACAAAAGAAGGAAAGAGGATATTTACATGGTTTTTAGCAGTATAACTTTTTTGTTTTATTTTCTACCAGCATTAATCATAATTTATTATTTAGCTCCAAGTAAATTAAAAAACTTGGTTATGATAATTGCTAGTTTTGTATTCTATGCATGGGGAGAAATTCGGTTTATACCAATAATGTTATTTCTATCGCTAGAAGATTTTGTATGCGCAAAGTTAATGGAAAAACATCGTGACAATAAAAAGCGTCGTCGTATCTATATGTTAATATCCGTTTGTAGTAATTTAGGTGTATTAATATTTTTTAAATATACGAACTTTTTACTAGGTAACTTGTTTGGATTGTTTGGGATGAGTTCTCCATTTATAGAGATAATCCTTCCAATTGGAGTATCTTTTAACTCCTTCCAGTCCATATCTTATGCCATTGATGTGTATAGGGGAACAACAAGTTGTGAAAAAAAATATTACAATTACCTTGCCTATACTACATTGTTCCCTCAGATTATAGCGGGTCCTATCGTTCGATACGTAACAGTAGAAAATGACTTAGATGACCATATGCTTACTCAGGATAGTTTTTCAATGGGGATGCGTCGTTTTATCATAGGTCTTGGTAAAAAAGTATTGATAGCTAATAATGTAGGGCTATTATGGAGCCAAATATCCATTGGTGCTGCGGGAGATCCTTCTGTATTATTATATTGGATTGGTATACTAGCATATACGTTTCAAATATATTTTGATTTTTCTGGTTACTCAGATATGGCAATTGGTCTTGCTAGGATCTTCGGGCTTAATTTTGATGAAAACTTCAACTACCCGTATATCTCAAAGAGTATCACTGAATTCTGGCGTCGTTGGCATATAACGTTGGGGGCATGGTTTCGGGATTATGTATATATTCCCCTTGGTGGCAATCGATGCTCTAAGTTAAAACATCTTAGAAATTTACTTATTGTATGGGCTTTGACAGGGTTTTGGCATGGAGCATCGTGGAATTTTATCTTTTGGGGATTATATTTCGCAGTGATATTAATAGCGGAAAAGTATTTCTTATTAAAAATACTTGATAAAATTCCTTCGTTCTTCAGACATGTATATACGATTTTTCTTGTTATGATTAGCTGGGCCATCTTTTACTTTGAGAACCTTAATGAACTTAAGAATTACCTGTTGGGAATGTTTGGCTTTGGTGGTATTCCATTATTTAACCAGGAAGGCTTATATTATCTGTTAAGTTATGGAGTTATATTTGTCCTAGCGGCATATTTCTCAACTCCGCATTTAAAGAAAGTAATTAATTTTACTGAAAAAACAACTAAGAGATATGTATTTATTTGTGGTACGTTTGTTTATGCTTTCGTGTTTCTTATTTGTGTTGCATATCTTGTTGACAGCACCTATAATCCATTTTTGTATTTTAGATTCTAAGGAGGTTGCATATGAAACTTACATTTAATAAAATATTTTTCTATCTATTTGCCTTATTGTGGTCAGGTCTTATCATATGTAATCTTGTCACTCCTGAGAGAAAATTTTCTGAAAATGAAAATAGATTTTTAGCAGAATTACCGAAATACACCAATGCTAAGTTAATCAATGGGGAATATATGAATGGGCTAGATGAATATGTCAATGATCAGTTCGTTTTGAGGGATAATTGGATCAGTTTAAAAACTATGGCAGAGAGAGCTCTTCTTAAGCTTGATATTAACTCTGTATATTTTGCAAAAGATGACTATTTGATTGAAAAACATAATAAGAGTGATGTGTCTGAAGAACAAGCGGAAAAGAATAAAGACCGCTTAACAGAATTTGTTAAGAAATATGTAGAGAAACTGGGGGAGAACCGAGTAAATGTTATGTTGGTTCCTACAGCCTCCGAGATATTAAGAGACAAATTACCGCCATTTGCTACTGGATATGATCAAGAGGCCTACATGAATGAAGTGATAGAATCTCTATCAGAAGGTACATTCATTGATGTAAGAGATGCTTTTAATCAACATAAAGATGAGTACATTTATTATCGTACTGATCACCACTGGACAGCACTTGGTGCATTTTATGCATATGAGCAATGGGCAAAGGATGCAGGATTTACGCCACTTAGTAGGGAACAATTTGATATTACCTTAGGATCTGATAAGTTCTATGGTACCTTGCATTCAAAAGTAAATGTGAATGTAGAACCAGATGATATCTATCTATATGAAATAAAAGAAGATATGAATTATCAATTACTTTATAATTTGACTGATGAAACGGATACTTTATATGATTTAAGCCAATTAGAGGGGAAAGATAAATATTCTGTATATATGGGTGGTAATAACGCCTTGGTTAAAGTTAAGACGAATAATATGAATGGAAGAAGGCTTTTGGTAATTAAAGATTCCTATGCCCATACCTTTGTTCCATTGGCTGTAAATCATTATGAAGAAACCTATATGATCGATTTTCGTTACTTTAATGGCGGTGTTGAAGAGTTTGTAGAAGAGAATGAGATTACAGATGTACTAGTACTATATAATACAATGAATTTTGTAAAAGATAAGAATTCAATAAAATTTCTAAAATAAATAGTAGGGTAAAGTATATAGTAAATTCCAGTTCCGAATCAACTGGAATTTACTTTTTTATTTAGCATTTACATTATATAACATATATTTGCATACTTAATTTATATGTGGTATAATTTTAAAAAATATGATAAAATAAGGAAATAAAAAGCGTAAATATTACATAAAGATGAAGTAAAAGAAATTTGATAAAAGAAAGGATGATTATTATGGCAGGAACTGCTTTTGTATCAGCTGACATTGATAAGATTATGCAATTTGAAAAAGAAAGTGAAGAAGCAATAACTGAATTTGATGCTATCAAGGAACAATTTAATGAAATTAATGCTACATTACTAGAAAAATGGAAAGGTGATGGAGCCGATGCATACAAGAAGGAAGTAAAACATATTCTTGAAAACATCGGTGGAATAAAGGATATATTAGATGTAATTAATAACGGTGCTGTTAAAGATGTCAAGGATAATTATTTGAAACTTGATAATGAACTTGGAGAATTTAATAAAAATCCACAATCTGAATAAAAAGCAGAAGAGTAACAATAAAAAATATACGAATTGTAGAGGATAGAGTCATATGAGTAGACCAGATATTGGCGATGCTAAAATACCAGATGTATTAATAAATAATAGATCACAAATAAAGAAATTGTCAGTACTTCAAGAAGATGCCCAAGAATCCATATATTCTTTGATTTTTGCCGAAACACAACAAAGGAGTATAGATAAGTATGAGTAGTGAATTAGTTGGTAATTCATATCGTTATATTATTGATACATCTTATGGTATTAATAAAGACGGCTTTATAGCTATTGGTACAGAGAGTATTGTTTATAAAGGACTTAAAACTAAGCTAGACGGTGGACTTCAGTTCTCTTGTGTTTTAAAGTTTAAACCCAAATCTATTATATTAGACGGAAAAGTTGTAAATCGTTTAGAAATCTTTAGAAATGAAGAGTGTAAGATATTTGAAGAACTAAGAGAGTGTAGATCGATTGTACGAATTGAAGATGTAGTTGGAGATATGGGCGATTTTAGTTTGGTTTGTAATAAAAATAATACTGGCGTAATTGATACTGCATCATATTTTTGTGTAATTGAAGAGTTTATTGATGGTTGGTCGCTTGAGGAATATTGTAGAGAAGAATACTGGAAACTTAGAAAGATCGAATTACTAGACAATGGACTCAGTAATGTTGTTAACTATCCAGAGTTTAGAAAAGAAGAAAAGGCAGCTGTCAATCTTAGTTACAATTATGATAATATTCTAAAATATCAAAATCAGATTATGCTGTTTATGATTAATTTGTGTGATATTTTGGAGTTTGTGACAGAACAAAAACATATTTTACATTTGGATATAAAGCCAGAGAATATAATGGTGACCAGATACGGAAAAGAGTTGGTGCTTATAGATTTTGGTAGATCAAAAAAGGTTACGAATGCTAATCGTTTTGCCCTCAGCAACTTATCAGAGACAGATTATAATAAGAATGAAACACTAGAAAGACCATATGAATATGGCACTTTAGGGTATGCTGCTCCAGAATGTTATTCAACAGCTTCTGAAGATTCATTATTTCCATTTACAGGAGATATTGAATGGGGAAAAATGTCCATCGAAAGTGATATATTCTCATGGGGAGTGACATTTTGGGAATGCTTGAATCTTTTTGAGCTTGTTACTAAAAATGAGCAATTTTCAACTGATATGCATGACTTTTATAGAAAAAATTTTTTGTATGATGCTATTTATTGTAACAGAGATTTCTCTTGTACCTCTATTTTCTATCATAAGAAACTAGAAACTATAATTAAAAAGTGTACAAAAAAACGAGATAAGAATTATTTCAACTTGAACAATAAAGAGTATTACCATTCCTATAAGGAATTAAAAAAAGATATTGAAAATGCAAAGGACTCGGCACCTACGATTATAAAAGAGGAAAATATTAAAGTTAAAAATGCATTTAAATCGTGTGGTATTATGCTTGCATCCTTTTCTTTGTTTTTAATTATTTATTTTATTTATCGAAGCATGGCATTTAATATTGCTCAGAGTAAATGGAATAATCTAATTAGTACATATAATGATACACAGTTCTATAAATTGGACGAGATTGCTATAGATTTAATAACTACTGCTCCTGCTAATAGCAAGGATGATACCTATAACATGATTGCAAGTTTTACGTACCAAGATGGGAATATATCTGATTTTGAAGCTACTATGCTTGTAGAACTTTTGGAACTGGCTGGTAATCAAAATTCGTTAGCACAGCGCATTGATGAAATAATGGAAAATGCAAATACAAGAAAGTTCAAAGAAATATCAACTGAAATTATCAAATTAAATCCCAAAGATGAAAGTATTGGTTATGAACTAGCAAGGGCAATCTTTAATGTTGAAGTAGGTAAAACTGACATTGTTCATGCCTATGATACTTTGAATGAGTACCAAGAAAATGAAAAATTTCGCAGTGCAGTTGTAAAACTTAAGAATGTGTTAGATAATGACGAAAATATAGCGATTATATCAAAAAGTAAAGGTATAAGTAGACCTGAAATAAAAAAATTCCTTAAGAATATTACTACGAAGGAGGAAAAACAATGAAGAAAGGATCAGGAAAAGTTTTAATTATTAAGTATATCATAAAGGCTTACTTAAAAAGCTTACTATGTTTCCTTGTTTCTTTTTCTGTAGTGTTTGCAATACTTATATACACTGAACTATACCCTAAACTAGAAAGTGCACTGGATTTAAAATATAATTCACCTTTTGTAATGATACCTTTAGTAGGTTTTGTATGTATGACAGTAGTGTGTTTTTTGATCGGATCTCTAATGTACTTTTATAAATATAAAAGAAATAAAACAAAGGGAAAATTCTATAAAGAATTTTCAGCAGTTTTAAACAGTCAACAAGAAAGTAAGAAATAACACAACTCAATGTTATTATTTCAACGAATATGAAAGGTGTAATAATATGCATAGATATGTAAAAAAATATATGAAACGCTTTATTTTGATATTTATTATAGTAATTTTGTTTGTTGATGTAATATCTGCAGCGGTTCACAATAATGCGTATGCGGAAGGGTTACCTACTTCGGAAGATGAAGGTCTACCTACGACGGAGGAAGAAGCTCCACCTACGTCAGAGGAAGAAGCGCCGCCTACGACAGAGGAAGAAGAACCGCCTACGACAGGGGAAGAAGAACCACCTGCGACAGAGGAAGAAAATCTACCTACTTTTGAGATTCTAATTGATCAATCTATTCGTGGAAATATTACTATTACGCTCCAAAATAGTGAAGATCCTACAGAAATTCAAACAGAAGAAGTAGTAGATGGAAAAGTAACATTTAACGATTTTGTCAATAGCAGTGATACATACGATATTCAAATAACTGGTATGATAGGGTATGAAGATTATAGCCAATTAGGATTAACTTTTAGTGATACATACTTATCGTTTGAACTTATTGACTTTGAACCTTTGGAAACCATAGAAGTTAGGGGACTTATTGTGGATGAAGGCGATAATCCTTATTGTGATGGTGGTACTGTATCGTATACTGGATACGATGATGGTTCGGTTAACCTTGAGAACGATGGAACCTTTTGCGCCACAGTTTATAAAGATAAGTCATATGAATTTACAGTTATTCCAGCAAATGAAAAGTATAATAATCCGATGTACTTGGGAATTGTAAATGGTCAAACAGATATTCTTGATTTGAATGGGAAACTTTCGATAAAAGAATTTTCTATTACTACGAACGCTGGTGAGAATGGAACAATCACGGAATCAGAGGATTCTATTCCTTATGGTTCTAGCAGGAGTGTAAGTGCAAAAGCAGACCAAGGATATCGAATTGAAACCTTTATGATAGATAATTCACCAGTTACTGATGCGGTTGGTAAGGTGGAATACGATTTTTCTTTTGATGAAATTAATACTGACCATATAGTTGAAGTTACATTTACTGTGAAAACATGGGAGGTTAGATTTAGTTTTAGTGAGAACGGAAAGTTATTTCAGGAAGAAAACGAAGATATGTTAGTTAGTGGGGGATACATAATTGCTAAAGAGGGTGATAACCCAAGTTTTACTGCTAAGGCAGACAATAATTATCATATTAGTAGTGTTGAAATCGATGGAGTAGTCCAAACAGATTGTGTATATAATAATGATTTAACAGAGTATTCATACGAATTCACTAATATTGATAACGATCATTTCATTACGATTACATTTGCAATTAATACATATGATATCAATATTATCACAGGAGAAAATGGTTCAGTCTTAGTTGGAGATTCTTCAGCAGGTACAACTCAGAATATTAATCATGGAGAGAATCTTACACTTATTCTCGTTCCTGACGAAGAATATGATGTTGAGGAGATTACTCTTGATGGGGAGGCTGTCAATAATTTTGACTTTATAGACAATAATTCCACATACGAATATGTACTTCCTGTTACAGAAGCACATACTATTACAATAAAATTTTGTAGGATAGAAACTATAGATGATGATTTAACAGGTTATAAGCTAATGGCTGAAAATCTCATTAGTGGATATCCAAAAATTGTAGGTGGAACTCAAGTTTATAATTTTTTGAATGGTGACTCAAGAGTAATCATAACTCCTCAATTACCTTATACGAAGATTAGAATAAATGGAGAAAGGAATTTTATATCCTCTTATTCGGAGATAGAAATATCAGATTCAAAAAAAATATCGAGAATTGAAGTTTATAATCCCTCAAAAAGACTAGGTAGCAGATGGGTGGAAATAAATATATTAGATATTCAGATCATCATGGATAAAACGGAACCATGTGTTGTAGATATACCAGCTATGGAATGGACAAACCATGATTATATCGTAAATGGAAACGTAACGGATGAGGATTCTGAAACGAATCCATCATCAGGACTTTCAAGAGTAGTATGGTCAAATGTGCAATTAACTAAAACTCAAGTTTTAGAAGAAGAAACAAATACAGTTCCTATATCAAATGGAACATATGCATTTACTTGTACAGGTGAGCATAATAATGAAAGATACTATGTTTATGCTGTTGATAACGCGAATAATGTTTCTGACGAAAAAACAATAGATATTAAAATAGATATGACAAAGCCGGAGATTACAGAATTTACATTTGGTAAGCTCGAATCTTATGTTGATCCACAAAATATAAATTTTTTAACTTATGGGACTTTCTTTAATAAAACAATTGAAGTCGAAGTTTCAGTCAAAGACGAAGGTGTTTCTTCTGGTCTAAAAGAAATAACAATATATAGTGATGGAAATGCAGTAGAAACTAAACCAGTTGTTGGCTCTTCAGCTAAATTCGACTTAGGAACTGGCTACTTCAGTGGTAATGAGATTACAGCATCAATAAAAGATGTGGCAGGTAATGAATCAGAAGGAAAGACAAAACCTTCCGATGTTGTGACTAACGCTAACAGTGATAAGGTGTGTATAAAAAATGAAAAGCCTATTATATCAATTGAGCCAACGAGTCCTGCTAGTAATGTTAATGAGGAGAAAAAATGGTATAACAGCAATGTAGGCTTCGATATTAAGGTAACAACCGAAAGTGGCGGTATTTATGCTATCGGTATTAAGATAAATGGACAGGAAATCACAACGGATGTAAATAAGAAAAAGATAGATGCTAATTACTATGTGTCTCAAACATTGTTGGAAACATTCAATGTAAATACAGATCTTCAACCACTTGAGGGAGAAAACATAATTGAAGTTACTGCTGTTAATAATTACGGAAATAAACAAACTATAACTGAAAAAGTATATATAGATACAACAAAGCCGGAGATTACAGAATTTACATTTGGTAAGCTCGAATCTTATGTTGATCCACAAAATATAAATTTTTTAACTTTTGGGACTTTCTTCAATAAAACGATTGAAGTTGAAGTTTCAGCCAAAGACGAAGGTGTTTCTTCTGGTCAAAAAGAAATAACAATATATAGTGATGGAAATGCAGTAGAAACCAAACCAGTTGTTGGCTCCTCAGCTAAATTCAACTTAGGATTTGACTACTTCAGTGGTAATGAGATTACAGCATCAATAAACGATGTGGCAGGTAATGAATCAGAAGGAAAAACAAAACCTTCCGATGTTGTGACTAACGCTAACAGTGATAAGGTGTGTATAAAAAACGAAAAGCCTATAATATCAATTGTACCAACGAGTTCTGCTAGTTATGTTAAGGAGGAGAAACAGTGGTATAACAATAATGTAGGCTTCGATATTAAGGTTACAACGGAAAGTGGCGGTATTTATGCTATCGGTATTAAGATAAATGGACAAGAAATCACAACGGATGTAAAAAAGAAAAAGATAGATGCTAATTACTATGAGTCTCCAACATTGCAAGAAACATTTAATGTAAATACGGATTTTCGACCACTTGATGGAGAAAACATAATTGAAGTTACAGCTGTTAATAATTATGGAAATAAACAAACTATAACTGAAAAAGTATATATAGATACAACTAAACCAAAGATTGTTGGGTTTAATATTGATAAACTGAATAGTGATATGAACAGTGTAATGTTGAACTATCTATCGTTTGGTAATTTCTTTAATGATAAGGTGAGGATTACTGTAATTGCTGATGATAATAATGGTGCAACATCAGGAATTAGTACAATTACTCTATATGTTAATGGTAATCCAGTAGATGATTTAGCACAAACAACGACGGTTATAGGTGAAGGGAAGAGTCAAGCAGTATTTATTTTGCCAAAAGAAATAATTAGTAATTCAAATATTTTGAAAGCAGAATTAACAGCTACCGCAACTGATAATGTCAAAAATAGTAGTTTTACTACGACTCCGTCTAGTGTGAATTCGAGTATTAAAAGCAATTTGTTAGTGGTTGAAACAATTAATCCTATAATTGAATTCTCAGTTCCTCAAGCAATCTATACGGATAAAGATGACAAAAAGAGTTATAACGATGATGTTATGATTAATATACAGGCGAAAGATGTGGATTCTGGTATACGCTCTGTTCAAATTAGTATCAATGGTACAGAGATACAAAAAGATATGAATGGAAAAGAAGTAAATGCTTATTTTAGTATTACAGAAACACATGCAGAAGTCTTTCAAATTAGCACTAGCCAAGGAATACGAGCTGATGATGGTTCCTATGTAATTGAGGTAACAGTTGTAGATAATGCTGGAAATAAGTATATGACAAGTGAAACGGTATATAAAGATACGGATAGACCGAATATAACAGGGATTAATTTTATTCCAACTACATCAGATGGAATCAGTGATACATCTGAGTTTATAGATGAGTTGGAGTATGGATTTTTCTTTAAGGAGGAATTTACAGCTGTTGTTCACGTTTCAGATAAGGAGCCATCATCGGGTTTAGATCGAATAAAATACCATTTGATATCTTATCAAAATGGTAAAAAAACGGGAGAGAATAGTGGGGAAGTAGTTATAGTTGATGGAATTGCAACTATTGCTGTACCAAAAGGTTTTAAAGGACAAATCATTCTTGAGGCACTTGATAATACGAAAAACAGCTCTATGGAAGTAACTTCAAAGGCCTTTGTAAGCGATGATAGTAATCCTAAAATTAGTATTGTAATCAATAATGATACTTCCTATACGGATGCGGATGGCAATAAGTTGTATGTTTCTGACATGAGTTTTACGGTCTCGCTTACTGACAATCTTTCTGGAATAAAAGAAATAGGATACTCGAAACAATCAGAAAAGGAAACACTTGAACGAAAAGTTATTTCGATAAATAATACGGGTTATAAAGTTGGAGATGATATTGGAGATGGTTGGGTAATATCTGAAATGGATTGTAATCTTATAACCAAAGTATCAAAGATATTTAAGCTAAAGTCAGAGGATAACGATATAGTGCTTGCTTTTGATGTAACGGATAATTGTAATAACAAGAAAGATAATGTAAAGACGGAGAAAATCACTATTGATAAAACAGCCCCTATAATCAATGTGGTATTTCGTAAAGATGTAAGTAAGAGTTCATATTATTATAATGCTAACCGTATTGCGGATATAACTGTACTTGAAAGAAATTTTGACGAAGATTTGATTAAGGCGATTATTCAAAATACATATGGTAATGTACCAAATGTTTCATTTAAGAAAGAATCCAATATAAAACATGTGGCTGTTATTAATTTTGATGAAGGAGACTACACTTTAGATGTAAAAGGTAAAGATTTGGGTGATCATTCTGCAACCGTTAGTTATAGTGGAGGGAATGAAAAACTATTTTATGTGGATAAAACAAAACCTCTTACAGCAGATAATTTTTCTACATTCAGCTCAAGTAAAACCAATAATAGTTTTAATGAGGACAAAACTATTTCGATAGAAGTGACAGAGCATAACTTTGATCCTCAATTAATTCACTTGACGATTAAAAGAAAAACAGCAGGATCATCCCATACTGGGGCTGGGTTTACGGATGTGAGTGATATTGCATCTATTAGTAAGTGGATATCGTCTGGAGATAAGCACAAATTATCATTTACAATATCAGAAGATGGTGTTTATCAGGTGGAATTGAAGACATCTGATCTAGCTGAAAACAGCCAGGATACAAGTAGTACAGTAGTTTTTGAAATAGACAAAACAGTCCCAGTAGTGAAAACAAGAAATGACAATTTTGTCGCATCAGATGATACTGAGTTTTTAGATATATATCCATATTCGAGAAAAGACGAATTAGCACCGAGTATTGAATTTGAAGATTTGAATCTTGATCATCTAGAATATGTTTTAACCACTTTCATACCAGATTATACAGGATCAGAAGGACAAACAATTGTTCAACCTGCGAGGACCTATGTGGAGGAAGACAAGAATAAAACTGGTATTATAAAAGAAGCAAAATTTACACTTCCGAATTTTGAAAAAGACGGTGTTTATGCGCTGGAAATAACAGCAGTCGATGTAGCTGGGAACAAAAGTATAGTGAATCAAAGTACATATGCTAGGTTGGTGGATCGCGACGTTTTGGCATACATTATGGATAGTAATTTGGTTAATAAAACTGGTTTGTATTCATTCCAATATGAAAATGGAGATGCAATCAGTAAACGACCAGATGATTTTAGTGATATTAATATACTTGTATTTGCAAAAAAGAAATCAGATACTCAAATCGTTTTGAGAGATAACAATGAATTAGAGATAAATACGGATGCGACCATAAGTACTGATAATAGTTTATACGGAATAGGAATATATCGCTATTCATTGCAAGCTAATTATTTCAAAGATAATTTTCAGAATGATACAGATATGGAATTGCATCTAACTGTTAACAATGAAGATGAAAGAGTTGATTTGGGTAAAATGCATATTGATAATATCATGCCAACCTGTGAGATTCCGATTGAGTTTAAATCGTGGAATTGGTATTATGGAGAACTTGACCGTACTATTACATTGGCTAACATAAGTGAGCCAATTGATACAGATCTATGCAAAGTGTATGATAATGGAAAAGAGATCCCATTTACTTATATAAGCGAGAACAATTCACTAGAATTTACTCTTACCAAAGGATGGCATAGTGTTGGAGTTATTATCAATGATATGGCAGGAAACTCTACTAATATTAGCGAAAGGGAATATATGTATATTGGGTATTTTTGGTTGTGGTTTATTGCAACATTAGCAGCGATTGCTCTTACTGCAATGATTATAATTGTTTCACGAAATATAAGAAGAAAAAGAAGAATTGAATCAGAATAAATGTATTAGAAAGAGTGTTTGCAATTGCAAGTAAATAATGGTAAAATATATAAATACAAGGAAGAATATGTCGTGTTTTTATTATTACTGTATACATGTAGAAAGGATTTTAAACCTTTATATACATGGATAATTTAAGGGGGATTGTTATGTCTTATGAGAGTGAATATAGTAGTAGTTGTAGCAGATATTATAACGCTTGCTCCGAAATTAATAGTTGTAATAACAGATTAAGAGAATTAGAGATGCAGAAACAACAGAAGATCAAGGAGATTAATAAGCTTGAGACTGATATCAAGGATCATGAGGAGGCTCTTTCTGCTGTAGAAAAAATGCTTCAGAGTGATAGTAATCTAAATCAGGATATTAGCAATATTTCTAATAAGACAGATCATGCTGCAGACAACTTTATCGGAATGGTAAAAGCAAGTGACATTAAAAGTAAAGATTTAAGAGACGTCTATAGTAATGAGATGGCAAAAACAAAAAGTACATTAAGTGGTATTATAGATGGATTGAAGACAAAAAAGACGACATTAACTAATAAAATTGTAGAGCTAAAAGAGAAATTGCGAATTGCAAAAGCAAATCTGGAGGATATTAAAGCAAGAATTAAAAGTACAGAATCAAGTTTACGAGATTGGCAGTCAGCTAGGTCAAGTGCATCAATAGATATGGAGTACTATAGTCGAAAGATGAGTGAAGAGGATGAGGATTAACATGTATGTAGTAGGCAGCCTTAAAACACAGATATGTTGTCGGCATGTAAAAGAGTTTTGCAATTACCTAAATTAACATAAAGATAGTAAGGAGGTTTATATGACAGACAATAAGGAAAATGTATTACAGCTTCTTGCAGACTCAAGACTAGCACTTATGAACCAGCAAGATACCGTAGCACTAAAATTAGCGACACAAGCAAAGAGATTAGAACCAGATAATCCAGAAACCTACAAATGTGCAGCAAATGCATGTATGTCCTTGGGAAATTACAAAGAAGCCATACATAATTATAGTCAAGCAATTAGAATTGATCCTAAGAATGGTAATCGATATTTTGATTTGGGATTTGCACTTGCGACATCTGAGAAAATAGCGGATGCCATGAGAAATTTTGCTAAAGCAGAGGAATTAGGATGTAGTCCAGAAAACCTTGCACAATTGTATAATGTGTTGGGAATTTGTTGTTTCGATATTGCAAGATACGATGATGCTCTTATCAATCTTAATAAAGCGGAACAAATAGTAGGAGTCGATATGGATATTCTACAACGGAAGGCTATTCTATATGGTATTAAAGGAGATATTAGAAACGGTATTCTCACTGCCAATCAGTTGAAACTGATTGCACCAACAGAATACATGGGATATAAGATTGCATTTAAATTGTTAGTACAGGATAAACGTCTAGAAGCAGCAGAAAAAGAACTAGAACGAGCAATGAAATATACAAGTCCTTCAATGGATTTATATAATGATAGTATGACATTAGAGCTTGAAAAATACAATATTGATAAGGAAAGCTCACATTTTGAAGCAGCACTTACAATTATAGAAAAAGCCTTAAAATCGGTTAAGCCTACAATTACAAATGTAATAGAAGGGTATATAAATGCTGCAGAGATAAATCTACAACTTGAAAAGCCAGATCAAACTATTCATTGTCTAAATGCGGCGCAAAATCCAATTGGAGCATATAATAGTGGGTTTGAAATATTGGATAAGGAGTTTGTTCCGGTAGAATTAACAGAATATGATGTAGAAGAAATGATGGTAGCTGATAAAGAAAAAATCATAGAACAATATGGAGATTACGGTTTGGAAGAGATGGTCCAAAGTGTTGAACCTGACGAAGACGGAAATAGAAACTATTTCACGGAGATTGAGGATGATACAGAAGAAAAAGAAGAGGTACATAAGCTGTCTGAAACGGAGAAGGCAGAATACTCGAAGGAGAATATTGATCAGATCAATAGACTGTATATTGGTGCATATACCTTGAAAAAGGATTATGAAAAGGTTATTGAGTATGCTAAGGTATTACAAGCAAGTGAAAATATCCACAATTCATACATAGGTAAATATACTGAAGCAAATGCTTTGATGGAGATGTGTTCTCCGGATGCAACAAAGAAATACGAAGAAACAATACGATTCTTTAGGAATGCGATGATCAAAGATCCAAGTGATTTGGCTGCATTGAATTTTAGAATACAGTGCTATATTGATATCAAAGAATATAATGAGGCAGAACAACTTTGTAATCTACTAGCAAAAGAGATGAAAGAACCAATATTGAAAAAAATTGAAGAAGCAAGGTCGAAAGGAGAATAATCATGGCAAATGATTATGACATATATCTTGATGATAATGCATTTACAACAGCGGAGTCTGAGATGGTTGCTCTAAAAAAAAGAGTTGAAGAACTGAAAAAGAAACTTGAAAAGATGTATTCAGACCTGTCAAATGCATTGGTTACTCCTGCTGGTAAGGCAATTGAATTGAAGGCTGGTAAGGTTTTAATCAAACCGATTGAAGATCTTTCGCTCGTTATTCAGCATGTATCGGATACATTAAATGAAATCATTGGGACAGGATATTACAAAGATGTTTGGGTTAAGTTCGATGAACTTAATCAAAATATAAATTTTAATTAAAAATAGGAGGATATTATTATGGCAATGGGAAAGACAAGTACTGTAAATATCACACCAGAAATGATGAATAATGCATTGAATGTGATTAGTGACTATCGAAAAAAGACCGTCGATCTACATACGCAATTAAGTGATACGGTGGCAACATTAATTCCAAGTAATTTTAGCGGGAATGCTGCAGATGGGTTTAAGATCTTTTATGAAAATAAAATTGAACCTGCAGTAGGTGAGGGATTAACTAATTTACTAGATAGTTTACAGAAAATGTGTGAAGGAATTCTTCAAGCAATTCCACAAGATTCAGTTGGTTTAGATGATCAATTGGCTGAAGAAAATAAAAAATAAGGAGGGGAAAGTGAATGGCTGGTTGTAGAATAGTAAATGCACAAGTGGTGACAGCGGTGGAAGCAATTACAAAGTGTTATGGAGATTATAAAACTGCAGGAGAAAATTTTGTGACTGATTTTAATTCAGCAATTACTGAAATGGAGGGTGCAGCAAAGGATGCACTGAAAACGCTAATAGATGGTGCTGTAAAAACATTTGTTGAAACAGATTTACCAACAGCTGTGGATGGTATGTCTAAATTACTGGAAGGTAATAGAGATAATTTTGAAAAAGTAGATCAACAATTAGCTGATAGTATAAGCGGTAAATAAAGTTAATGTAGACCCGAATCATTTGCTATGAACTATGGTTCGGGTCTAGGTTTATATGTAGTAACGAATCAATTGGTAAGGGGGCTTCAAAATGGTCTTTAAGGTTCTAAGCGAAGAAGAGATATCTTTACTGAATGTAGAACAGAAAGTAAAGTATGAAGAAGAACGTAATGTGTATCAACAAAGGGTTGATTTTGTTAATCGACTTGAAGAATTGGAAGATGTTAAAGTTGAGCAATACAATATGGAGATGTCAGCAATTGAAATTATTCAAGATAGAGAGATCAACCAGTACCAAAATCCAGAATTTACATTAAAAACTAGTGTTTCTGTAAAAAAACCAAATCTACAAGTAGTAAGTTTTCAGTCATTGGAACAAGATAAACCAGTTCTTCCAATGATTATGAAGAAGCCGAGGATTCAGGTAGTATACTTTCATCAGAAAGAATCTGCTCGTAAAGAGCTGCCGTTGATTACTAAACCTGTGGTTAGCAGCAGAAATTATAATGAAGTAAAATTAGAACAACTTGATCTTCCTGGTGTTGAAAAGATTACTATATCAATGAAAACACACAAACCAATTACGAATGATCATCCAAGTTTACCTGCTATAACAAAACCATCTATTAATTTAGATATGAATGTAGAACAAATTGCAACCTCTTCTAATGTTAATACAAAGAACTTACCAGAGGTTTTAAAAACGAACATACCAATCCGCAAAGTTGCAATGGCTATAGATACTAGGCATGACTTACCAGAGGTTCTAAAAACGAACATACCAAACCACAAAGTTGCAATGGCTGTAGATACTAGGCCTGACTTACCAGAAGTTCTAAAAACAAACATACCAAACCACAAAGCTGCAATGGCCGTAGATACTAGGCCTAATCTACCAGAAGTAGAGAAAATGAACATACCGATCCAAAAAGCTTCAATGGATATAGATACGCAACTGAATCTATCAGGTATCCAAAGATCATCTATAAAATTAGATATTAATACAAACATAGATAAGTTTGAAAAGTCTTCAAAAATTGTTCCTCAAAACTTACCAAGGGTGCTTAAAATAAATGCACCGATCCATTCGGTTCCAATGGAAAATAGTATTTCTCCTAGTCTGCCAACTGTTAAAAAAACAAGTATACCAGAACATTCGGTTACAATACCAATAATTAAGGCAGAATTACCAGAATTACAAGAGGTAATAAAGGTTAATAATGATAGAAAACCATTTGGTGAAATGAAGCCAATTGAAGATGTTAAGTTGACAACTGTTGTTAAACCTGACGTAAATATTCAAGAATTTGAAATGAAAAGTTTGCCATCAGTACATTTACCGAAACGATTCAGGCCTAACATTAATATAAAAGAATATAACGGATTCAGTCAGTCAAAAATAGAAGTAACAAAGGTTCCAGAAATGAGTATTCCAAAATCTACATACACAAAAGAGCTAAAAATGGATACACCAAAGTTGCCTAATGTTCATGAAATAACTGCAACATCAAAAGAATTTAACTTGCCAGATTTACTAAAACCAAACATGCCAGTAGTGAAAACTTCAATTCCAATCATAAATATAAACAAACCTTTACATAACGAGTCTGACAATCAGGAAAATCAAGTTGAAACTACTAAAGATTATACATTACATTCTATAATGAAAGATTCTATTAAAATTCCAGATGCGAGTTTAGTATTGAAAGAATTACTTTATGAGCTAGGGGGAGAAATTAAGGATTTGAAAGGATTAGAAGATGAAGAACAACGAGATAATGATTTCTGCTAAATTTGTAAGTGACAGTATTTCAGAGGAAATATCTTTTCTTGTGCTAAGAGATATATCTCTAAAATCATTTATTGAGGCTATATATTATGGCATGAAGAAACTAAGTGACCATGAAGATGCCTTTCAGCTTTTGAATAATTATTTACGAACTCGTAAGGAGTTGCAGGTAATCTACAATGCAAAAGGTGATTTTAATATAATTGATTTTACAGAAAAAATTGAGGATCAATATGTATATGATATGAAACTGGATGAACTTGGCTTTGTTACATCTAGCTGTGTGTTGTTTACGACTGACATAGAAGTAATGTCAACTGGATTATTTCAAAAGAATGAGAAAAGTTATATATTAAAATCAGAGAATTCACTTGAATATAACATTAGTACACGACGTCTGAATGTAATTGAACCATCGATCATTGATATTATTCCAGCTAATGAGATGCCAAGGAAAGATAAGGCCTCTATTATTGATGTAATGATTCCAACGTTGTTGTCAACTGGTGGTATGTTGCTAGCCAGATCTCTTGTCATGTCATTATCACCAAGTGCTTCTAGTATGGGAGATACCATGCTGTTAATGTCAGGGGCCATGGGTGTTGTGGCACTGGTAACAACTCTTTATAACTATGTAAGACAAAAGACGAAGTACAAAAAAGATGTAGCAGAGTGGAAAACAAATTATGAAAACTATATACATAGGAAGATTAAAACAATTAATGAATGGCAGAAAAGTGATATCAAGTATTTAAATAGTGTATATCCTAATATGGATACCCTTTTTAATAATACCGGAGAAATAAGTAGTGCCATTTTTTCGCGTTCTCAAAATGATAATGATTTCATGACAATATCATTAGGAACTTCGAATGAAGTGAAGCCACTGTTTGAAATCAAGAGTGATAAGAAGGATAATATTTTTTATGATGTATACTATAAAAAATATGGTGATACGATCAAAATACAGATTCCATCTAAAAAAGATGACAAAAGAAAAAAGAAACTGACACCAGATGAAAGAGAAGCAGAGGATAGGAATAAATTCTTACTTACAGATTTGGCTTATAATTTTGCTAATAAAGGAGTAGATCCTAAGGACAGTAATGAAATTATTGGATTCAATTACTTAAGAAGTGATGATGATACGAAACCACCATTGTTACTTGATTTGAAATCATGTGGTGCTTTGGGAGTGGTATCAAACGATGAACAGACCTCTAAGAACTTTGTTCAACATGTTGTATTTGAATTATCCTATTATCATTCCCCAGAAGATCTACAGTTTGTATTCTTCTTTAATCAAGAAGATGCAGCTAACAAAAATAAAATATTAGGAAATTATAAGTATTTACCTCATGCCAATGAACTATTTGAAGGAACTTCACAATTTGTATTTGATAAAGACAAATCCGGAATTGTGTTTGGACAACTCTTAAGTATTATGAACGGACGTAGCAAAACAACGAAAGAAGAGAAAGAAGAGGAAACTTCTAGTCAGAAGCTTACACAAATCGTATGTATTGTTTTTGATGATTACGATATTAAGGAAACTGGCTTTTCAAAATTCCTACCAGAAGTACCTAAAGAAGGCGAACCTTATGTGAATACCAATGGACTTACTTTTATATTTATCCAGTCTGTGAAAGACAAATTACCAAAGTACTGTGGTAACATTGTTGATATACACAATGTCAACTCTAATGAAAGAAAGTGTAGTTTACGGTACAATGTTCTCACTAGAGAGATTTTAAATGTCTTAAGTGAAGGCAATGATGATGATACAAAAGCAAATGATACAGATAAATTAATAGAATATAAACATTTTGAAAATGATTACATATTTGATGAGAAAAAGTATAGGGAAAACTTTGAATTGGTATTCAAACAATTAAGTGCAATCTATTACACTAGGATTGCTGAAAATGGTAAAGTTCCATCGATGGTTACACTTTTTGAACTTTATGGGTATAACTCTGAAAAAGTACAGAATAATGAGATTAAGGATAGTATGCTTGAAAGTTGGAAGAAGATAGATGTAAATGATGTAACTAGAAACCTTTGTGTTCCTATCGGTAAGAATGAACATGGTCCTTTATATCTTGATCTATACGAGAAAGCCGATGGACCACATATGCTTGTAGCTGGAACAACGGGATCTGGTAAGTCGGAAACGATCATTACCTATTTAATTGGATTATGCATGAAGTTCTCGCCTTTGGATCTGAATTTGATGCTAGTTGATATGAAAGGTGGAGGATTCTCAGATCGTCTGGGAAGTTTACCTCATTGCGTGGGAGTTGTAACGGATACCGCAGGGGAGGAAGAAGGAACTTCCGCAGCATATATGTTAAAGCGTTTTCTAGAATCCTTAAATGCGGAGATAAAGAGACGTAAGTTACTTCTTTCAAGTTTCGGTGTCGATAATGTAGACTCATACATAAGAGCACTTCGTGTTATAAAACAAATTAAAGAATTGCAGAAGCAATCGGGGAATAGTGAAACAATTGCTTCCTTACAAAAAAAGTTGAATGAGAAACAAGTAGAAGCTTTGAATAAGGAAGTAGAAGAACTTGCTACGCTGTCGCATCTTATATTGGTTGTTGATGAATTTACTGAATTGAAGCGATTTTCTAATGAAAGTAATGATGTAGATTTCATTGCAGAGATTACAACAATTGCCCGTGTGGGACGTACCTTGGGATTTCATATTGTATTGGTCTCTCAGAATATCGAAGGCGCTATCACAGATGATATAAGAGTAAATTCAAAGGCTAGAATCTGCTTGAAAGTTGCGACAAAACAGGCATCAAAGGAGATGATCGGCAGCTCAGTCGCAGCAGCTCCAAAGATGCCCCTTAATGGTCAAGCATATCTGCTTGTGGGTACTGGAACTAGGTTCGAATATTTTCAATCTGCCTATACTGGTGCCAATAAGAACTTAAATATAGAACCAGCAGTTACCGTGACACAAGTGAAGCATTCAGGAAAATTCAATACTGGTTTCTATTCTTCGAAAAAAGATAATGAACGAGAAAAGAAAAAGAATGAAAATATCAATGAACATGATACCCAACTAGCCTATATCGTTAACACGATAATTAAGATGAGTGAAAATATGGAGAAGCCACGACAGATATTCCTTCCTCCACTTCCAGGGGTTATAGTAGATCAAACAGAATGGAGGAGTTCCCATGAGTATGAATAAAATGTTGTGCGAGATAGGTAAATTTGATATTCCAATCATTCA
>NZ_FRCP01000023.1 GCF_900142955.1 Anaerosporobacter mobilis DSM 15930
GGCTCTTTGTCAAGTGTTGGGGTGCGAGGTGCGTTGCACCCGCACCAATACTGGATAGAGAGCTGTTTTTATGTTTTGTTCTATAGTATCTATTTCAGAGCATGCAAAAAAAGCCAAGTGCCAGTCTGTTAAATTATGTTAGTTGCTATGCAAGATTCTAGTACGGAATCTTTTGAAATTGCGTATTCCATAAGATGTACGTTTTATTACTTTGATTTTGTTATTAAAACCTTCCGTAGGTCCATTGGTGATTCTATATTTAAACGCATTTAGTATTCCTTCGGACCAATGTCTATAAGTAGCAGCACACTTTTCAAATTCAGGAATGTCGCACTTTTCAGCCATCTTAATCCAATCCCAAAAGTCAAGTCTTTGCTTTTTGTACTGATTGCATTGGCAAATGTCATAAAAATCTTCTTTTAGTCGATGAGCTAAACGTAAGTCATCACTGTATTGAAGCATTAAGTCACATGCTTTTTTACTTTCATCCTTTAATGTATAATATCTAGCAAGAATCAACTTATGGCTACGTTTGTAGTATTTACGTAGAGATGGAATCATTGATGTCTGTAATCTCTTTCTTACATTCTCAATTGCCCAAGTAACCTGTCTGATAAAATGATATTTATCAATAATAACCTTAGCATTCGGAAAATATGTATGCGCGATATCTACATAAGGTTGCCACATATCACATACAAAATATTTTACACGATAACGTTCTGAACGATTTATTTTTCTGAAGTATTCTGAAAGGTGAGGCTGCGTACGATCAGGAAGAATATCAAGGATAGTTCGTTTCTTAGGATTTACAAGAATACATTGATATTTACCTGTTTCAGCGTTACCTTTGAATTCATCAATTGAAATAGAATCACCTAATTTGGGGCAATCATAGCCTATGGTATCAAGTATACGAATCACAGTATTGATTGATAAATTTGTGATTTCAGCAACTTTTTTGATAGAAACGGTATTTCTAAGTAAATCAACAGTTTTCATAGTGAGTCTTCTGGTTCTTTGCTGGTATCTGGACAAGAATGAATACGATTCAAAAAAGCGTTTCCCACAAGAACAAATATACCTGCGTTTTCTTAAAACAAGATAGCAATCCTTCAACTGAAAAGGTAAATCCTTTATTTTTTGCATACGGTAGTCGTGAATTCGTTTTGTCTCGTTTCCACAAGCGGGGCATGTGTGTAAAGTAGGTTTTGTTTCAATGTGAATTTCAATAAAATGATCTGCTTGGGTAATTTTTTTTACTTTAACATCTTTTAAATCTAGTAATTTATTGATATAATTAGATAGCATTTATATGCACCTCCGAGTGATTGTTGGCTAGACTGGCACTTGGAGGTCTTTTTTATTATAAAATAAAATATTGGAGTTTACGAGTCTAAATCGTATACCCCAACATTTATTATAGAGCCGTAATTAAATTATGAGGCGTGATTGCCATGTTATCGGCTGCCGCGCTTCTTTTTTTGCACGAATGGTAACCATTTCCTGCATAGTCTATATGTTATTTGCAAATGCTCATCCACTACCCCTTAGTATAATCAAACTCATTACCTGTAATATGTTTCCTGAAATATCTTGCTGTAATAACTGAAACCCTGTATAATCGGGATAACACCATACTGAGAACAAGGAACATTTTCCAAATCAAAAGAAAAATAGATAAAATCTAACGTTGAAATGATCAACATTCAGGAGGAATCATGTTTAGAATAGGTGAATTTTCAAAGTTAACTCAAGTAACTATTAGAATGTTAAGATACTATGATGAAATGGGACTTTTGAAGCCAGCAAAAATCGACCCGTGGACGGGTTATCGTATGTACTCTGTTGAACAAATACCTATTCTTAATAAAATTGTCTATCTCCGTGATAGTGGGTTTAATGTTGCAGAAATTGCAGTATCACTTAACAATGGAAATGACAGCTTTATTGTAGAACAGCTTGATAAAAAGCACGAAGAAATTGAACAGGCGATACAGTTTGAAAAAGAAAAATTAAGAAAAATAGAGCTTGCAAAAAGAGAACTTCAAAGCACCAAAAATGAAATGCACTATAATGTCTCAATAAAATCAATTCCAGAAAATCAAGTGCTTTCATTAAGACGGATTATCCCAACATATTATGCAGAGGGTGAATTATGGACAGAATTATCGTCTTTTGCAATGCAAAATCAAATTGCCATATCGAGTGATACTTTTTCCATTTACCATGATACAGAGTATAAGGAACAAAATGTTGATGTAGAGCTATGCGCTCCGGTAAAAAAGATGGGTCAAAGTATCGGTGGATTTACATACCGAGTTACCGATCCTATACCAACAATGGCCTGTACAATGGTATACGGGGAATTTTCTAATATTGCGGGAGCATACTTAACCTTTGCAAAATGGCTGCAAAAGAATAGTCATTATCAAATGATTGGTGAAAGCCGGCAACTTGTACACCGTGGGCCATGGAATGAAATTGACCCTGAAAAGTATTTAGTTGAAATTCAAATTCCTTTGGAAAACGTTAAATAAGAGTCTTGCACTTGTGCAAGGCTTTTTTATATTCGTATATTGACTCTCACATGGTGTGAGGGGTTATGCTTTGTTTGAAAATAATAATTGGAGGTCAAATGTATGAATAATTTTGAGGTATATCCTATTGGAAAAATCCACAACAACGAAAACGGCACCTTTATTGAAATCGAGTCAAGGTATATTCCTGCTATGAGAGCATTAGAGGGGTTTAGCCATATCAACGTCATTTGGTGGTTTAGTGACTTCGATAATGATAAAGCAAGGAACACTCTTCAAACACCGCAACCATATAAAAATTCTCCTGATACCATGGGTGTCTTCGCCACAAGGTCTCCTATTCGTCCCAATCCGATTGCTCTAACCACCGTAGAAATAATACACCTTAATTGTCAAAAAGGACTTATTCAGATTGCATATATAGACGCAAACGACAATACACCCCTTATTGACATAAAACCTTATACACCGAGTCTTGACCGAGTAGAAACTCCCGGTGTTCCAGATTGGTGTTGCCATTGGCCGAAAAGTTTAGAACAATCCGCTTATTTTCCATGGGAAGATGAATTTAATTTCTAAACCTGATGAATTAATTTAATTACATTTAAGAAAAGGACTAGAGATTGACTCTCTAATCCTTTTCATTAATATCTAATAAATATTCTTTTACTTTGACGTATTGTTTAGATAATTTATCATTCATATTATCAAGTAATTTAATGACTTGGTTTTCGCCCATTCCCCATTTGAGTTATAACAACGCATGTGTTGTATTTAAGATGCGTCTTTTCTAGTTTATACAGTATACTATTATAATTTCATAAATCCTAAGGCTTGTAAAATTGAACTAACTAAAATCACTCCTAAGAAAATTATCACAAGATATTTCGCCATGAATAAGTATATTTTCTTCCTCTTGAATTTCGAAGAAGCCTCTATTTCATCAATTACTGTTTTAAATCCACAAACTTTCATGACAAGTACCATTGTGCATATCGCAGCGATCGGCATCATGATGGAATTCGTTATGAAATCAAAGAAATCTAAGATTGATCCTCCAATTGGCTTAATGAATGACCATACACCAAATCCTAGAGAACATGGAATACCAAGTAATAAGGTAATGCCTAACATAACCACACTACTCTTCTTACGACTCCATTTAGTAAGTTCACCGAAGGTAGCAACGCCACATTCCATTAACGACACTGCACTTGTAATAGCCGCACTGAATACAAGTAAGAAGAATACCATACCGATAACTCGTCCCATTGGCATGCTTAAGAATACCTTAGGCATAGTAATAAACATAAGTGAAGGTCCGGCCTCTAATGTCTCTGGACTACCACCAGCGAAAGCAAATACGGCTGGAATTATCATTAAACCTGCTAAGAACGCAATCAATGAATCTACGATTTCAACTTGACGAATAGAAGATTCCATATCAATATCTTTCCTCATATAAGAACCATATGTGTATAGGATTCCCATTCCGATAGATAATGAATAAAACATCTGCCCCATAGCGGCTACTACTGTATTAATGGAGAATCTCGAGAAGTCAGGAATTATATAATACTTAACTCCTTCCATTGCTCCCGGGCGCGTTACCGAATAGATCGCGATTCCAATTGCCATAACAACAAGTAAAGGCATAAGAATTTTACTAAGTCTCTCAATTCCCTTCTCTACTCCCATAATAATAATTAAAAATACCGCAATTGCAAAGATAAATAACCAAAATACAGGTTCTCCTGTTTCACTAACAAAGTTTGTAAAATACGTATCCTCTTGTAAATTAGCAGCACTACTACCAGCAAAGGAGAAGAAATACTTAAGTACCCAACCACCAATTACACAGTAATAAGGAACAATTAGCATAGGTATAATAGCATTAATCCAACCGCCAAACATCATCTTCTTCGCACCAAGTTCCTTGAAAGCTCCTATCGGGCTTTTTCCTGTCTTACGACCAAGTGCAGTTTCTGTCATGATTAATGTAAAACCGAATGTAATTGCTAATACAAGATAGGTAAGTAAAAATATACCTCCACCATACTTAGCTGCTAGATATGGAAAACGCCATATGTTTCCCAGTCCTACCGCCGACCCTGCTACTGCTAATACATATCCCATCTTTCCCGAGAAACCTTTAACAGCTACAGTTTTTCTACTCTTTCCACTCATATAACTCTTTTGTAACCTCTTCTGAATCCTTTCGCTTACCACTTTATCAAAGTGATATTTCATAGCGTTATCAATTCTACTTTCTAAACTATTATTGTCCTATAATACACGAGAATAAACATCTCGTCAAAAGGTAAATTGTACCACATTTTTTAATATACTAAAGTAATAGGTTAATTTCAACTAATTTATTAATGAAATTTATAACACAGCCTTATTATTCCATCTATCGCCAAACTTATCCATCAAGTACCGTATAAGATTTTAACAAATAAAAACCTATGAAGATTTTCACCTCATAGGTTTTCAATCACAAATATTAATAATAATTTCTCTAATCCCATTTCTCTAATATTTTGAATAGAATTCTTAATTAGTTCGTGGGTAGCTCTAAACTGGTGTTATCTTACTGTAACAGTAATCACTACTTTCTTCTTCTGACAGTTCACAGTAATCTTTGCTGTTCCCTTCTTCTTCGCCGTAATCATTCCTTCAGAAGAAACGGTTACAACATTCTTGTTACTGGATGTGAATGTAACTTTATCTAATGCCGTAATATACATCTTAGTTGTTTGTAATGAAAAGCTCTCGCCCTTATTCAATGTCAATTTTCCATTCTTTACATTATCAACAGTTAATTTACTTACCTTAACAATATCCTTCTGAACTTTCAGTGTGAAGGTTGCTGTTGCACCGTAGGTAGTGGTAACTGTAATCTTAGTACTACCAGTTTTCTTTGGTGTGATTGTAAGTTTTCCGTTAGTTGCTTTCTTAACGGTTGCAACACTTGTCTTAGAAGAACTATAACTCTTGATGGAGTCACCTTCCTGTAAGCCCATTGGCTGTAACGCTGTCGTCTTGTTGACTTTTTCGCCATTCTTAAGTTGCAATGGAATTGTATTGTAAGTTACGTTCCATTTTACAGTAGGCTTAACAACTGTAATGGTTACACTTGCTGCAGAGCCTAGATGTGCTGATGTTGCTGTGATGGTAGCAGTTCCGGCAGATATACCAGTTACTACACCGTTCGCATCTACAGTCGCTACTGCATTGTTATTAGAAGCATATGTTGGATTTTTGTCACCAGTAACGGTACACTGTGTTATCTCATTCTGAAGAATGCTTGTTTTGCCAATGCTTATCTTAATCTGTACATTCTGTACGTTCTGTTCATTGTTTCCATTATTTCCTTCACTTCCATTAGAACCACCCGTAGAACCGCCCGCATTCACTTTCACTAATGCTTTCTGCGCACTCTGAAGAACTGTCACTACTGCATCCACATCTTCCTGGGTTGCATTCACATTAGCTACAACTTCCTTTGCCCCCTGTAAAGCCGCTGAAAATGCATCCCATGATTTCTGTGTATAGTCATCTTTCTTAAGGTAACTATACTGCTTAATCAAGTTTTTCAGTTCTGTCTTAGAAACTCCAGGTACTCTCTCAACAATTTCTTCTATTTCTGAAATTGTTTCTTCCATTAAAGACACTTTATCTTTCGTTTCCTCCTGAATTGGCCATGATATGGATATCTCATAACCTTCTAAAAGTTTTTTCGCATTTGTTAATGCTTCTTCTAACTCTGCTCTCTTAACCTCATCTGTAATAGTTTCTAACTGTTCACTAATGTTCTTACACTTTTCCTCTAAAGACTTATATGCCTGAGTCAGTTTTCTATAACTGCCTTCTGCTACCCCGTTATTATAGTAGAGTAAGAACGATCTATCCCAACTAGTGCCTTTCTCTCCTGTTACCGGGTCTGTACCACTACTTACAGGATCTCCCATACCATTTACAACTGAATTGATTTTCTGTAATACTTTGGTTTCATCAGCAAATGTCTGAAGACAGGCATTTTCGATTAATACGCCTTCTTTATCCGGGACTTCAATCGCATTGTCTAACTGAATCTGAACTTCTGATGCATCATAGGTCGGTCCTGTAAAGATAAATACATTATATATACCAAGACCAATTGCATAGTGAGTATCTACTTCATCTGCAACCTTGTAAGATGCATATCCGTTTACAGTTCCATCATGTGACATCCATTCTTCCTGTGAAATCGGATCGTAGCAGGTCTCATTCTGATAGAAATATGTTGCACCGTTCTCACCATTCCATAATGTAGTATAATCTTGGAAATGCTCATTAAATAATGCATAACATGTTACGTCATCACCATTTACAATTAAACCATGTTGGGATTCGTTTCCATTCCACGCTACACCTGCACCATGGTCAGCTCTCCAAATCCAGAAATGATCCCCTATTACATTATTACTATTAATTTCAAGTGCATTATCTGATTTCGTTAGTTCATCTGTTGTTCCACCAACTCGTAAGAATATATCCTGTAATATAGTCGGATTAGCGGAGTGATCTTTGTCTGAACCCTGTTCACCAACTACTAACAAATATTCAGAATGTTTTCCTGCATCTAATATAATACCTGCAACTCTTACTCCATCAACATCTGCAATTCTCATCGCAGCATCTTCATTATCCGGAATGATAGTTGCCAAACCGGAACCTAAAATAATCGTATCTGCTTTTGTTACCTTTATGGTTTCTTCTGCATGATAGATACCCGGTGTGAAATAAATGTTCTTACCTGCTGCTAACTGTGCATTGATTGTAGCCGCTGAATCTGTAGGTTTTGCAATATAGAAAGTATCTAGTGAGACACTTTTTCCTTCACCCATATCATCTTTTGACCAGCTGATACCCTTTGTATTCTCTCTCACTGCTGGTACAAATACCTGATATTTACCATTATCATCAATATATAAGAACGGTTTTTCAGCAAGTTTCTTAGTTTCTTCTACATTCGTAAATACCTGTTGATTTCCATTCGCATCCGCAATCTTCCAATTAGAGTAGCCATTGCCATTTAGTAATGCTCTGGATTTCCCCTTCTCTACACCGTCTGCATTTGGTAAATTGGGAGCTTCTAAACCTTGGAAGAAATTATTAAGTGTTGTTCCGAATGCATTCCCTGCCATCTCAGTGTTTCTTGTATAAAATTGCTGTCCTGCCCATGTACCTGCAGAGTTTCCTTCACCGTCAATACCAGTGAAGTAACAGTCAGCAACATAGCCGCCGCTTGCCCATCCATAGTTCCAGTCATATGCAACTGGACGTTCTGAATATACTCTTCTAAGTGGAGCCGCCTGTGCAACAGCCCAGTTAAACCAGTCTCCTCTCCAAGAACCATTCTGTGCTTTTCCTTGTTCATTTCCAGTATTAATAATAGACAAGTTTTCTGTCGAACGCCAAAAATTACAGGTAGCGTTATTGCCGCCTAGATAATCTGGAATTGCGATATTGTTCAGTTTTACATCATAAGGTGTCTCTCCCAAACCGTTAATGGATGTGTAGAATCCAAGATTAATACAGCTGGTTTGTGTATAATCCCCTGGCTTGAAGTATACCTGCCAATGTTCTCCCCTAAACTGTGCATCCTTGCTGCTATCATTTGTTTCGTCAAATAATTTATGTAATGTTTCATCAATCTTTTTCACATCGTCTGTAGGTGCAAAAACTAAAGTATGATTGCCGAACATCTCAGTCTCTAAAGAAACATATGCTGATGCTTCGGATTCTTCTGCATATGTGAAATCTCCCCCGCCTGCTTCACCATTATTTAATGCAACTACTCGATAGTAATTTTCATATCTATCATTCTCATATGCTATTTCTGCACTTGTTTCACTCACTGTTGCAACAGTTTGATATGTACCAAACATACTTTGTGCATGCAGAATACGATAATGTGTTGCATTCTCCGCTGTATCCCAGCTGATTAAGAATTTACCTCCTTCTTGTTCTTCAAGTTTAAGATTCGTTGGAGTTGCAGGTTTTAGTCCCGCTCTTGTCTTTGCAGTTACCTCATTACTCTCTGTACTGTATGTTATGTCAGCTGCATCTCCATTACCGTTTATAACAAGTAATTTAAATGAATACTCTGTACCTTCACTTAGACCAGTTACTTGGTAGGAAGTTTCATCTGCAAGATCAGCAATTTTCTTGAATTCTAAATCATCAGGTCCTTTTTTAAGTACTTGAACATTGGTATAAATACTTGCTGGTTTTTTCCATGTTAAATCTAACGTTGTCTGAGTTTTCGTGCTGTTGTCTACAGCCAGACTTTCCACTTTATTCGGAGCTACTTTAGAGTTAATAATGAATTTCTCATTATCTGTTAATGTTTCTCTCGTCTTATCCGACATACATTGTAAGACCGGTGCCCCATCAACAGTCTCTACAGTAATGTATTTGTCAAAGTAGCTGTCTTTGAAAGAGACGGTGCCATCACCGTTAGCGACAATCTGAACACTCTCCCAACCGTTTCCGCTTGTACCTCCATTAACCTTAACAACCGTTGCTTTCGCACCATCATTCCAGCCAACAGATGCGATTCCTTTGTTGTATTCTTTTGAAACCAAGGATACTACCTGAAGTTTTGAATTTCCCATACTGTTATTATCATTGATACCAAAAACAGCTGTGCAAAATATTGTTGCTAGATCCCCTTCTTCACCGTCAACCGTCAGGGCTACATTATCTGTTTCGTATGACTTGACCAATTTATCGGTTGCCACATGTTTAATGGTAAATCCCTCGTCTGTATCGCTGAGATTTTCTAACTCGCTAACGCTCTGTACGGGTGCTGCATAGGCAGTCATCGGCAATGCCATCTGCAATACAATTACAAATACCAAAAGCTTAGCAATTATACGACTTACTCTCTTTCTCATTTACCTTCTCCTTTTTAATCTTTTATAGTAACACGATAAAACCCGACTATTGAAACTTCTTCGCCTCCTTCTTTGTTATTCCCCAATAATTTTTAATAGTCGTATATATTTTATCATTAAAGAATCAAGAAGAAGGTGGATTATCTTTTAAAAGCGTGTAGAATTATTAACTGTTTTTTACAATAGATTAAATATGAAAGACTATACAGTTTTATCTGTATAGTCTTTCATATTTAGCCATTTATACAACATCCTGCGAAACGGTTATCCTTACATCTTCCTTCAAAAGGGAGGGCAAGCAAAAACCTATGAAGCTTTCACTCCATAGGTTTTCAACTACATATATTTATAATAACTTCTCTAATCCCTTTTCACTAATATTATTAATAGTGTTCTTAATATGCTCATGTGTTAGATATTCGGCCTTGTCTGCATCGTGTTCTCTAATCGCCTCAAAAATCGCTATGTGCTCTTCATTGGTGTGGCTAGCACGAATCATGGAAGACAAAGACGCCTTGCGGATTCTCTGTACATACTGATGGTAGTCAGATAACAGATGACATAGGATACGACTACCAGAAGCCTCATATAACAGCTCATGAAACTTGCTATCAAGTTCAAAAATCTGTCCCTCATGGGAACGTCTTGTATGGAATTCTGATAGGTATACAACTTCATCCATCTCTTCCATCTGCTTCTCTGTTATATTCTCGCATGCCATTCTTGCACAAAGTCCTTCAAGATAAGAACGAATCATATAGATGTCATGAATATCTTTCGCAGAAATCCCATTCACATAGGCTCCTTTATTCGGAATAATATTCACTAATCCTTCTAACTCTAACTGTCTTAATGCCTCGCGAACAGGCGTCCTACTAACGCCTAATTCATTCCCTATTGTTACTTCTTTTAATTCTTCATTCTGACTATATTTACCCGAGAGAATATCGTCACGTATTTTATGAAAGACACGTCCTCTCAAGGAATATTTATCGGATGATTCCTTTTGCTCATGAAAACTGTCCAAAGAATATTTCCTCCTAGTTCTTCGCAATCGTCTCCATAATGTAATCAGCAAATTCAGCACCTGTAGCTCCAGTATCTCTACCAGTCAATACTAATTTCTTTTCTGTAACAGTACAGATGTCAAGTGCGTTGTACAATTGATTTGCTTTCTCTGTATAACCGATGTGAGATAGTAACATTGCACCAGCACGGATTACGCTACATGGATCTGCGTAAATATCTCTACCTTCCTGCACCATACGTGGGGCAGAACCATGAATTGCTTCAAACATAGCATATTTTTTGCCAATGTTTGCACTACCAGCGGTACCTACACCACCTTGCAATTCAGCCGCTTCATCTGTAATAATATCACCATATAGATTAGGTAATACAACTACCTCAAAGTCTCTTCTTCTTTGTTCATCTAATAATTTTGCAGTCATGATATCAATGTACCAATCATCTGCAGTAATTCCATCGTATTCTTTTGCTATACGATAGAAATTCTCAAGGAATTTACCATCTGTTGTTTTGATGATGTTTGCCTTTGTAACTGCTGTTACACGAGTCTTACCATTCGCCTTAGCGAATTCGAACGCTGCACGAATAATTCTATCACAACCTTGAGACGTTGCAATTGTAAAGTCGATACCAAGGTCGTCTGTTACGCTAACACCTTCTTTACCTGCTGCATATCCACCTTCTGTATTCTCGCGGTAGAATGTCCAGTCGATACCTTGTTCTGGTATACGAACAGGGCGAACGTTAGCGAATAGATCTAGTTCTTTTCTCATAGCTACATTAGCAGATTCTATATTAGGTAGACCGTCACCTTTTCTAGGCGTTGTAGTAGGTCCTTTTAAGATAACATCACAAGTTTTTAATTCTGTTAATACATCAGCTGGTATAGCTGCCATCTCTTCTGCTCTTCTTTCAATTGTTAAGCCATCAATTACTTTAAACTCAACTTTACCAGTTGCTACTTCATCTTTTAATAAATACTCAAGAACTCGCTGAGCTTGCCCTGTAATTGCAGGACCTATTCCATCTCCACCACATACACCAATTGTGATTTTATCCAGTTCTTTATAATTAACAAAGTCACCTTGTGCCTTCATAGCTTCAACTCTTGCTAATTGCTTCTCTAATAGCTTTCCAAACTGTTCCTTTGCTGCTTCAATTTGCTGCGTATTCATCAATAATCCTCCTATGCTCCGTAAATGATTGTATTAATTGTTACGTTTACTAAGTATTTCTTAAGTTCTTATGATGTGATCTGCTTCTATTTACATTAGTATAGTGTAGCATACTAAATGTTAACATTCAATTCTTTACAAGCTTCGTCAATAACTTTTATTAATTCGTTGTCTGTAATAACCGTTACACGACCTTCGTCATATTGTTTATCTACCCAATCTTTCACTATCGTTACTACAGGATGTGACTTATCAACGGCTCTTTTGTCTTTTAGTTTGTAATATGTGTTAATCCAGTGTGCAATTCCTGCAAGACCTGATGTATTAGAAACTGCAACTAATACTGGCCTATTTAAGAATTTATCTGTATCAAATATATTGTAGATTTCTTCATTCTTAAGTAATCCATCTGCATGGATTCCTGCTCTCGTAACATTAAAATTCTCACCTACAAAAGGCGTTCTAGATGGAACTTTATAATCGATTTCTTCCCTAAAGTAATCTGCTAATTCTGTAATTACTGTTGTGTCCATACCATCTAAAGTCCCCTTTAGCTGTGCATACTCGAATACCATCGCTTCAAGAGGGGTATTGCCTGTTCTTTCACCAATACCGAATAAGGAACAGTTGACACCACTTGCACCATATAACCAAGCTGTCGTTGAGTTCGTTACTGCTTTATAGAAATCATTGTGACCATGCCACTCTAACTGCGCTGAAGGCACACCTCCATGTGTCATTAATCCATAGATAATTCCTGGTACGGAGCGTGGAATAACCGCACCAGGGAAGTTAACTCCATATCCCATTGTATCGCATGCACGAATCTTAACTGGGATTCCGTATTCCTCCCCTAATTTCATCAATTCGAGACAGAATGGAATAACAAAACCATGAATATCAGAACGAGTAATATCTTCAAAATGACAACGTGGTGCTACTCCTGTTTCCAGACACTCTCTTACTACACTTAGATAATGGTTCATTGCTTCTTTTCTTGTCATCTTCATCTTATAGAAGATATGATAGTCAGAGCAACTTACTAAGATTCCTGTTTCTTTTAATCCAATCTCTTTTACTAATTCAAAATCTTTCTTACTTGCACGAATCCAGGCGGTTACTTCTGGAAACTGATATCCTCTTTCCAAACATTTGTAAACAGCATCACGGTCTTTCTTACTATATAAGAAGAATTCACTTTGACGGATAATTCCTTTCGGACCACCTAACTTGTGAAAATAATCATAGATTGTAACAATCTGCTCAGTCGTATACGGTGCTCTTGATTGCTGCCCATCACGAAATGTTGTATCTGTAATCCAGATTTCATCTGGCATATTATGTGGCACTATTCGATCATTAAACGCAATCTTTGGTACCTCGTCATATGGAAACAGATTACGGAACACATTCGGTGTATCAACTTCTACAAGTGGATAGATGCGTTCTTCATACTGTAACAGGTTATTGTGTCGATTTAAAAATACTCTACGATTTTCCATCAAACTCACTCCTTGTATAATTATTCACTCACCCCTTATAACAAAGCACCTTTTTCTCGATCTTTTTATATAGTGTTTAGTTATACATTATATAACCAATTATTATGTATACAATAATAATGCTTTATTTTCAAGGTTTTATATTGATTTGTTATTATTGTATACAATTATACTATCTTTGTCAATTAGCAATTTAGCATGATAAAGTGGTTGTATAATTACATGTTTACAATAAAGTTTGAAAACTTTTTATAGTATAAAGTTTTTATAAGATAAAATTTTCTATAAAATAAAAAAGAAGTAAAATATTAGTAGTAAAACTACTATATATTCCACTTCCAAGTTATAATCATATATTCGCTAGATAATAGCTTAATAAATCTCCTCTAATGAGGGGATACGATAGTGAGACCATTATTAACATTTTTCCGATACTGGCATCCATACTTCCATGTAGGTACTGTCAGGTGAGCTGTCATAGTACATTTCTGGAGAATAAACCTCCATGGTCAAATCATGCTTTTCAAGCCAAACCCCACAATATTTTATAGCCTTATTGAGAGCCACGGTAACAAGTTGCTCAAAATTTTCTGCTTCAAATCTACAAACAATGTATTCTCTTGCCGGAAGTTCCCAAGTAACAAAACGGGCATCTTTTGTTCCTTGCGACACTTGTGCACCCGCAAAGTAAGTAAAATACCCTTCCGGCACATCACCAAGATAAGCAACTCCCAGTTCGCATCCTCCAATTCGAGGTATATATTGTTTTTCTTTATGGAATTTTTCCCAAACTTGACCAGGCATATCTACTCCTGTAGATTCGCCAAGTGGCATTTGTCCTTCAATAGGAATGATACCTGATACTCCCATAAAAAGTATTGGTTGTAAGATTGTTTTACGGTTAAATTCCAACACAAGTCCATCACTGATAAGTGGGACACCTTCGTCAATCATCGTGTAGGATAACAATAAGTCGGGCTTGTCAAATTGATTGAGCATTACCGGATGTTTGCGATATTCTTCTGGTGTTATTTTATAGGCTTCTTTGAATGCTCTTGTGAATGTCTCATGGCTTCCAAAGCCGTAGTCAAGCGCAACATCTAAAATACGTCGTTGTTTATCAGCAAGTGATTCAAGGGCTTTAGCTAATCTGCGTAATTTAATGTATTCTCGAACTGGCTTCTTAACAAGACGTGAAAATAACCTTTGATAATAAAAAAGTGACAATGACGATTCCTTTGCTAGCTGTTCAATATTAATTTCATCACTAATATTTGATTCAATATAATCAAGTGATTTTTGTATAGCTTCCCATGCGTGCATAATATGCACCTCCTTCTGTAGATAGCATATCACTACTACAATTTGTGCGCTTGACCTGGTCTGCTTTATTCTGGAAGCACGCTAATTCCGATTGGCTATTATTTGTTAATAATAATTCATTCTTACAATCGAATTCTGCTCTTCGATTATTTGCTGTTATATATTTAGTAACAATTAATTGATTTTACCATTTTTTACATATATAATAATTATATTATAATAGTATAAGGGAGAATGTATATGTCAAAGAAAATAACATCAACATTAAAAAAAGCAATTTTGGTATTAACTGTATTGGTAACGGCTATAAATCTCACCTATATCCCATCTGCTGCATCACCAATTCAATCACATTCTGGTAGAACCGATTCTAGCGGTGGTCATAGAGATAATAAAAACAAGAGTGGTTTAGGTAGCTATCATTATCATTGTGGTGGACACGAAGCACATCTTCATAAAAATGGAGTTTGCCCCTATAGTAGTTCAAGCAAATCTTCCAATTCTAGTAAATCAACCAAAAAAGCCACTGCAAACAAGTCTTCCAAATACTCGACAACAGTGGAAAAGGTACAGATTGCTTTAAACAACCTAGGCTATGATTGTGGTAAAGCAGATGGAATCAGCGGCAAAAAAACAAAAAATGCAGTAAAAAAATATCGACAAGATAAAGGTCTTACGGTAAATACCAAGATTGACAAAGAGCTAAAAAAATCTCTTGGGATAAACTAAGACAAACCTTTTTTCTCAACCTATTGGATTTCGAAAGCATATATGATATATTACTTATATACATAGAACCATAGGATACAATTTCCAATCGTGCATATGTTAGAGGTCGACGGTACCAATCTTACCCCGTCTATCTACTCAAATATCCTATACTAATATAGATAATTGAGTTATTTATATTACTAGAATCTAAGAATCGAGGTAACGCCCATGCAAAACAAAAAAGTAGTAGTTGCTTTAGGACACAGCGCTTTCGGAAAGACATTTCCAGAACAACAAGAATCCATTAAAAACGCCGCTGTTGCAATTGCAGATTTAGTAGAAGCCAAATATCAAGTTGTTATCACACATAGTAACGCCCCTCAAGTTGGTATGATTCATACAGCAATGACAGAATATAGCCGCCTTGATAAAGAGCAAACCGTAGCCCCAATGTCAATCTGTAGTGCCATGAGCCAAGGATATATTGGTTACGATTTACAGAATGCTATCCGTACCGAATTACTACAACGCGGAATCTATAAAACCGTTTCTACTATCATCACACAGGTTCGTGTTGACACTTTCGATCCAGCCTTCCATAATCCAACCAAAGTAATTGGACGTATCATGTCTGAAGAGGAAGCAAAAGAAGAAGAACAAAAAGGTAATTACGTTATTCCAGTAGCGGATGGATTCCGCAGAATTATCGCTGCTCCAAAGCCAATCGATATCTATGAAATCGATGCAATACGAGCACTTTTAGATGCTGGCCAAGTTGTTATCGCATGTGGTGGTGGCGGTATTCCTGTATTAGAACAAGGTACAAAACTAAAAGGTGCAAGTGCTGTAATTGAGAAAGACTTAGTTAGTGCGAAGATGGCAGAACTTCTTAATGCCGATACCCTTCTTTTATTAACTGGCGTTGATCGTGTATTCCTAAACTTCGGTAGCGACAATGAAACTCCTTTAGAAACTGTTACCCTAGAAGAAGCGAAAAACTATATGAATGAGGGACACTTTGCAGCTGGATCTATGCAACCTAAAGTAGAAGCAGCCATTAAATTCGTTTCAACAAATCCAGAACATACTGCTATTATCTCTCATCTTGATAAAGCAAGATCTGCTATTAAAGGCAAAACTGGTACTCATTTTGTAAAATAGATATACAATCTACTTCTAACATCGGTAAATGTTTCTAAGATTTACGAGTAATGAATAGTAATAAAAATAAAAAACAATCTTAAAAAATTGTGTGCCTTATGGGCTTCAAGTTTTTAAGATTGTTTGCTTTTAGCGTAATCGACGATCTTCAAATCTAATATGCGTAAGTAAACAATTACGAATTTCTTCTAGTTGTTCTTCCACCGTATCCGTTGCTAAAACTATGTCCATAGAAATCGCCATACTATTAACTATATGAGAATCTACATGTTTCTTCATCAAATCTAGCTGTTCTAATTTATCTTGATGACTTCTTGCATCAAGGAAATCTAATAAAACTTGATGTGTATCAACACTTTCCGATTCCTTTGTTTTAATAGAATGTTGAAGATGAATCTCTTGCAACATAGCATCAAGTTCTGAACTCTCCTCTACAGGTACACTTGAAGTTGATTTTTCAACAGTCTTCTCTGGCATGTACACTTCAAAGCGAAATTTCTGCGTTACATCTGGGTATTTCTCATGGTCCACTTCGCTCAAGAACATATCTAGAGGTCTTATATACGTCTTGAAATCTCCGTAAAGTGCTTGATACACTACATATTCTTCTCTTGTCTCGGAATGTATTGCAATTGATACAATCTGATATAACATTCCCTTAAAGTGTTTCATTAACGTTCCAGGTACAATAATCTCTCTATTTTGCATTTACCATCTATGCTCCTCTCTAACGAAAAAAGTTATTGTAAAGACTATATTTTGTCTCTACAATAACTCTCTCTTATTCTACCACAAACCTAGCATTTGTGTACATAGGGGATGGGTAACTTTAACCAGATAATCATTAACTCATTAAGCTGACTCTTCAAATTGTGAATTATATAGTTTTTCATAGAAGCCACCTTGAGCAAGTAATTCTTCATGATTACCTTGTTCAACGATATCTCCGTTGTTCATAACTAAGATTAAATCTGCATCTTTAATTGTGGATAAACGATGGGCAATAACAAAACTTGTTCTGCCTTTCATTAAGTTATTCATCGCTTTTTGTATACGGATTTCTGTTCTTGTATCTACAGAACTTGTAGCTTCATCAAGAATCAGAATCTTAGGATCCGCAAGGATTGCTCTTGCAATCGTTAATAACTGTTTCTGACCTTGGGATACATTACTTGCTTCTTCATTCAAGACCATGTTATAGCCATCTGGCAAGGTTTGAATGAAATGGTGAACATGAGCTGCCTTGGCTGCTGCGATTACCTCTTCGTCCGTTGCACCTGGCTTACCATAACGAATGTTCTCCATAATTGTTCCGTTGAACAACCAAGTATCTTGTAATACCATACCGAATAATTCACGTAGTTCACTTCTATTGAAGGCTCTTACATCATGACCATCTACTAAGATTGCACCTCCACTTACATCATAGAAACGCATTAATAATTTGATCATTGTTGTCTTACCGGCACCAGTTGGTCCAACAATAGCTACTTTTTGACCTTCCGTTACCTGTGCACTAAAGTCATTTACAATAATCTTATCTGGATTATATCCAAAGTGTACATTTTTGAATTCAACATTTCCTTCAAGATTAGTTGTACTAACAGCATTCTCTACAGTTTGATCTTCTTCCTCTTCATTCAAAAATTCAAAAACACGTTCTGCTGCCGCAGCTGTTGATTGTATTTGGTTTGATATTTGCGCCATCTGTGAAATTGGCTGATTAAAGCTTCTTACATATTGGATAAATGCTTGAATATCACCTACAGATACTCGATTCTTAATTGTTAAATATCCACCTAGAATCGCAACACCTACATAACCTACGTTACCAATGAATTGCATAATAGGCATCATCATACCTGATAAGAATTGTGATTTCCAAGCGGATTCAAACAACTTATCATTTGCCTTATTGAACTCTTTAAGTGCTTCTTCTTCACCATTAAACACTTTAACTACGTTATGGCCACCGTAGATTTCTTCTACTTGACCATTTACATGACCAAGATATTCTTGTTGTTGAACGAAGTATTTCTGTGACTTTTTAATAATCTTTGAGATAATTAACATGGATAATGGTAAAGTCAGAATCGCTACTAATGTCATCCAACCATTAATTGATAACATCATTACAATTATACCGATAACCATTGTTACAGAAGTTATGGTCTGAGTAATACTTTGATTTAAACTGTTACTTAATACGTCAACATCATTGGTTACTCTTGATAACACTTCACCATGAGTCTTAGTATCAAAGTATCTCATTGGCATTCGATTAATCTTTGTGGATATCTCTTTCCGAAGTTCATAGGTTACCTTCTGTGAAATACCTGTCATGATAAATCCCTGAATCAAAGAGAAAAGCATTGCAACTCCATAAAGAGTTAATATTGTCATTAAAATCTTAAAGATTGCATCAAAATCAATTCCGCCAGTACCTTTAACTTTTCTCATTAAACCTTCGAAAATCTCTGTAGTTGCATTACCTAGAATCTTAGGGCCTACGATATTGAATATCGTTCCACCAATTGCAAACAAGATAACTAAAAATATTCTGAACTTATATTTCCCAAGGTAGTTCCCAAGGCCTGACATGGCTTTCTTGAAATCTTTTGGCTTTTCTCCAGGTGCTATACCACCTGGTCCACCAAATCCACCTACAGGTCCTTTTGGTCTACCAGCTGTATGCTTAGTGTCTTTACTCATGGCTTTCCTCTCCTTTCACAGTTTCTTTATTCGCTATACTTGCTTCAATTTCTTTTTCTGATAATTGAGAAGAAGCAATCTGGCGGTATACATCACAATTCTCTAATAATTGTGCATGTGTACCTTTACCAACTATTTTACCTTCATCTAATACAATGATTTGCTCCGCATGTAAGATAGTTGAGATACGTTGTGCTACAATTATAATAGTACTATCTGTAATTTCTTCATGTAAAGTCTTACGAAGTGTTGCATCTGTCTTAAAGTCAAGCGCAGAGAAACTATCATCGAATATATAGATATCAGGATCTTTGGCAATCGCTCTAGCAATTGATAATCTTTGTTTCTGTCCACCTGATACGTTAGAACCACCTTGAGAAATTGCTTCATCGTATTGTTCAGGCTTTTCTTCAATGAAATCCTGTGCCTGTGCAATTCTAGCAGCACGTTTGATATCTTCCTCAGTCGCTTCTTGTTTACCATAACGAATATTGGAGTCAATTGTTCCTGAGAATAAAACACCCTTTTGTGGTACAAAACCAATCTTTGCTCTTAAATCATGTTGTGATACATCTTTTACATTCACTCCATCAATTAAGATTTCACCTTGTGTCGCATCATATAGTCGAGGGATCAGATTGATTAATGTAGATTTACCGCTACCTGTACTACCGATAATTGCCGTCGTTTCCCCAGGTTTTGCTATAAAATTAATATCTTCAAGGACATCTTCTTCTGCATTCGGATAACGGAAAGACATATTCTTGAATTCAACAACACCCTTTTTAGCGGTATTGAAAGATTTCTTATCTTTAGGATCATTTATTAGGCTTTGTGTATCCAATACTTCCATAATACGATTTGCTGAAACTGCAGCTCTAGGCAACATTATGGATACCATAGTTAACATTAAGAATGACATAACAATCTGCATTGTATATTGTATGAATGCCATCATATCGCCGACTTGAAGGTTACCTGAATCAATACCTTTACCTCCAAACCAGATAATCATTAAAGTGATACCGTTCATTACGAACATCATAATAGGCATCATGAATGTCATTGTGCGGTTAACAAAAAGGTTTGTTCTTGTTAGGTCTTTGTTTGCTATATCAAAGCGTTTCTCTTCATGTTTTTCACGGCTGAATGCACGAATTACAGGTAAACCAGTTAAGATTTCTCTCGTAACAAGATTCAAACGGTCAACAAGTTTTTGCATGCTCTTAAACTTAGGCATAGCAATAATCATAAGAGTCCCTACAAGTACAAGAATTGTTCCAACTGCTACTGCAATAATCCACGCCATACTGGTCTCTGTATTGGTAACTTTAATAATACCACCGATACCAAGGATTGGTGCATATAGTACCATTCGAAACATCATAACTAGTAACATCTGTACTTGTTGAATATCATTGGTACTTCTTGTAATAAGAGAAGCAGTTGAGAATTTATCAAACTCTGCATTAGAGAATCCAACAACCTTCTCAAACACCTTACCACGAATATTCTTACTTGTTCCTGCTGCAATACGTGATGCAAGGTAACCAACTATAATAGCTGCAATCATACCAACAATTGCAAGGCCTATCATCTTAAAACCAGCAATGGCAATATAGTTGTTCTGAATCTTACCTACATCTATACCAATTGCTTCATATTCTAACTTTACAATCGTAACTGCACCTTGATCTAAGATAGATTCTGGCACTTCTTTTAATTTTACGTTAATTTCTTCGTTAAGTTGAGCTACTTGTTCTTCTGTCATCATTGATAATGCTGCAAAGACATCCTGACCTTCTAATTCTGGTGGTAGGAATGACATACTGTCTGAGTCATCTCCTGACTCTCCACTATCATCTCCCATACTAATTGATCCATCTAGTACTGCAGAAATAAACAATGGTTTTGCAATAATTGAACTAATCTTTTCTCTAACTTCTTTATCCTTAGTATCAAGTACATAGATATCCTCTGACTCTAAAATCGGATAATCCTTGATATATTCTTTATATTCAGATTCTGAGCTAGAATCTTTACCTACGTATTTATAATATTTTGATAAGTACTCGGAATCCTCACTGCTCATAAAATACTGCATTTTCTGATAAGTAGATACTCGAACTGCTTCAAGTGCAGTATCTTCGATACCTCCTTGCTGAATACCAACATCAACGATGTCTGACGTATATTGTGGCAATGAAAGATCACTAAATGCTTGAATGACTAACAAAACCACAACCGCTAAGATTGATAATCGAAACGGTTTTAAATAACGCATTAATTTCTTCATCTTATCTTCCTTCCTTTAATTATTTCAGGCCGATGGTGCATCGACCTTCCCCTATACTAACTATTATTTCTTGCACACTACCCTTTTATTATCGAAACTGATCCTTTCACACTTGCTCCCCAGTAACGATAAGATATAGTTTATCAATAATTCGTATTAATTCCTTAGCATCATGTTCGCCAAGCTTACTCATTAAATCAATAACATATTGATCTCTAATATCACGTATTTTTTTAATATAAGCATATCCTTCTTCCGTTACGCTAATATACGTTACTCTTCTGTCTGAACGATCGATTTTTCTAAGGATATATCCTTTTTCCTCAAGAGAATTCAACACTTTTGAAGTCGTAGGTTTCGGAATATCTAAATCTTTGGTTATCAACGAAACTTTAATTCCTAACGTATTTTCTTCACTAAGATTGTGGTCAAGATAGAATAAAATCATACCTTCCATCTGTGATAGTTCGCCAAAACCTTTACTTCTCCTTTTCATACCATGAAGTTTGCTTATTACCTCAATAAGTTCCTGCCCATACGAAATCTCAACCTCTCCCAAATTAATGATCCTCCCTTCCTTTTCTTTCGCAGATTAAAGTAAAATAGTTTCACTAGGAAACTATTTCTCTTGTTAACTATTATATTTAAAATATATTATTTGTCAATCATATACCTAAAGATTTATATAAATTTTACACTTTATTTATGTATAAGCTATAGAGATTCCCGAGCAAACTTACACATCGAAACCAGTCACGTAAGTGGTAAAATACCGTGCAAGGGAGTGCGTTTCTCAATCCAGACTCTGTTCGCACGAAGAATTATACAATTTCTATGTCACATAGTTTAGAAAAAACTCATCTTAATACACACATTCTACTTAATTGAATGTATACATTAAAATGAGCTCTATTGAAAAAGAATTTTATTGATAAGATTCATCTTGTTATCTATATAAAGTTCTTGATTCATCCTAAACATGAACCGTACTAAATAATGCCTAATTCTATAATTTCTGTAAAACCGTAGTAAACTGATCTTCCGTCAATGACGATCCTTGTACACCTACAACTGCTGCCGATATCATATTCGCACGCTCTACCGCTTGTTGCATCGTAAATCCCATCTTCACGGAAGCCATAATTGCTCCAATATGAGAATCACCAGCTCCTATAGTATCTACCACTATTGCACTTTCGCCTGCCACAAGATTGCCTTGTCCATCTTCAAAGTAGTAAGCCCCCTTACTTCCAAGTGTAATAATAACTGTGTTATTCGTTCTCTCACTAATTACCTTTGCCGCTTCCTCATAACTAGAAGTTTGACTAAGTTCCATAGCTTCTTCCTCATTCAGATGTGTGATTGGTTGACGTGCAAAGATTCGATCTAACTTTTCATTCTCAATCTTACTTAGTCTTGGTCCTGGAGCAAAATATACTTGATATCCGGGATTTTCTTCAATGAATTCAATAATTTCAAAGCCGTCTGACTCTTCTATCTCAAAACCAGCGATATAGACACTATCATACTCTGCTTTCATCTCTTTAGAAACCCATTCCTTCTTAAAACTATACTCAACACCATGATGAACTACAAAAGTTCTCTCGCCGTCCTTCTCTACCATACATAAACAGAAACCATTATCATCTGTATCTAGCTTAACAGAACTCTCCATCCCCTTCTCCCTCAACATAGTTTCTACAATGAGAGCATATCTGCCCGTCCCAATTGGAGATAATAAGGTGTATGGCACATCAAACTTTCGTAATATATCGGCTGCATTATACGCACAACCACCTAAAGCCATTCTCTGTCCTTTAATGTGAATATCTTCACTTGTCTTTGGTAAATGATCTATCTGTATAATGATATCAAGTACCGTTGATCCAATAACTAGTGTTTTTTTCATTTCCTTCTTACTCCTACCTTTATCTTTCGGATTTTTATGTATAAAAGGCCTTATGTCGTGTACAAAATCAATCGATCATAAGACCTTAATTTTCAAACTTTACTTGCTAATCTATCACCTTACTAATTATAATGAACTTTATCATTATTGCAAGTATCCTTCAATATTATGGTATTAATTTCTCTATATTTAGAAGTCCCCAACCTTGTTGTTGATGCTGTAATCCTAAATCAGTAGAACTATTCTTAATTCTAATCTTTACTTCTCGATTCGTCATATCTGGATATGCAGAGAGCAGTAATGCCACCCCTCCTGTTACTAATGGTGTTGCCATTGAGGTTCCGCTCTTCGTTGTATATAATCCACCATAGGGATCACTTCTTGGTCTTCCAAATAACAAGCTTCTATTAGAATGGTTATCATTCTTAGGAGGACAACAAGATATGATATTACTTCCAGGCGCTACAACATCTGGTTTTTTCACACATGCTAATGTGGGTCCTCTTCCCGAATAATCAATAGTCTTTGTACCGAAAACTTCAACCGATACATTATCATCACTTGCCCCTACTGTAATCACTTTCCGGCTAATCCCAGGCATTGAGATTGTTCTTGGTCCAGGTCCATTATTGCCTGCAGCTACAACTACAACAAATCCTTGGTCCCAAAGCTCATCAACACCAACCACTAAACTTGAATGCTCACTTGCATTCTCATCAGAAGTTGAACCAACAGATATATTAACGATTCGTATATTATATTTCTCTTTATTAGCCATAATCCAATCAAAAGCTGTTAAGACATCAGAAACATTACCATTTCCTTTATAATTAAGAGCTTTCACACCTATTATATTACATTTCGGTGCAATTCCCATATATTTTCCATCAGAAGCTGTGCCATTCCCCCCTATAATACCAGATACATGTGTTCCGTGTCCATTATCATCATACATATCGATTCTTCCGTGAATCATATCTTTAAAAGCTACAATTCTATTACCACCTGTAACAAAATCAGGATGTGCCATTATTCCAGTATCAACAACCGCCACGCCGATTCGATTCCCATAAATCCCTCTCACATACGATGCTTTTGCATGCACAATATCTCGAGCTCGATTCATCCATATGCCCTCCAGTAATTTCGAGCACTGTATACCACTCTTTCTTACTATCATAATATGAGGGATTTCTAATTTAGCTAATGATTTCTATACGAATAGTTTCTGAATCATCTCTTCACTTATCTGCTTAACCGATTTGTTATCTGTATCAATAATAATATCAGCACAGTGAAGATAACGTTCTCTACGCTTCTCCATCAACCTTGCAATGTATTCTACATTCATGTTTCCGTTCAATATTGGCCTGCTTTTATTATCTTTAACACGTTCATAGATTGTCTCTGGTGTCGCTGTTAATAGAACAATCTTTCCATGTTCCTTCATTGCATTCACATTTTCATCACGTAAGACGATTCCACCACCGCAAGATACAATTAGTTGTTCTCTTTCCTGCACTTCAAGTAATGCCTTTGTTTCTAAATCGCGAAAATATGCTTCACCATATTGTTCGAATAGTTCTGGAATACTCATCTTAGCATTCGTGGCAATCATAGCATCTAAATCTACTTCTTCCATATCAAGCCATTTGCTTAGATAGGATGATACCGTACTCTTTCCTGTCCCCATAAACCCAATTAACATAATGTTCTTATGAAATAATTTTTTCACTTCGTCTTTTGACATACCTATTCTCCTTATTATCCTTTATCGCTCATTTATTATGTAACGGTACAATGTACCCATTTAATCATGTCATAGCAACAAGCAAAAAAATCTTACTTGACATGTTAATTATTTTAACATATGAATAAGCTTTTGCAAAATAATTTCCTTAGTTTATTTAAGTATATTTATATTCGAATTTAAAATGAAACATTTCTATTTGCTCACATTTTAATTACATGTGTCTTATTATCTTCCGAAACACAAAAAATGCTCGAATAAAATCAATCAAAACTTTTTGAAACTTTATAAAATATAGTAAAGCAGTCAAGCAGTCGCACATAAGATACAATTGTAAGTTAATTAATTTTAGGAGGAACTAAAATGAGTGATTTAGCAGCAACAAACTGTGGTGCTGGATGTGGATGTGGATGTAGTAACGATGGAGGAATCTTTGGTGGTAACAGCTGTTTCTTAATTATTATCCTCTTATTCTGTTGTGGCGGTAACGGCTTCGGTGGCAATAGCTGTAACAATGGTTGCGGTAATGACAGTGGCTGTGGAAGTATTATCTGGATTATTCTTATTCTTTGTCTTTGTGGCGGAAATAGCTTCTGCTAATTAACATCCAAAGAGACCATCGATTTTTCGATGGTCTCTTTTATTCATGCCAATAAGCAATTTGCAAAGTATACTTTCAATTGTAATAACAATATGATTATAAGCTTTAAAGATTATTCTTCTTATTCTTCATTCTCTTTTGAATACATTCATAACAATCCATATCGATTTCATAAATTGTTGTTTCATCAATGATTACTTCCGAATCTTCTCTTCTACCTTTTTTTTCAATCGTATTAACATTATCTTTTTTTTCAATCGTATTAACATTATCTTCCGTTTCAATACTAGCATACCGTTGGTAACACTGATTTATCTCATCTTGAGTCATCTTACTATAATAGTTATCCATAATGCTGTTCCTCCTTACGCGAATATTCATGCTATAGGCAATTGACCACGATTCATGCAAGCATGATGCTCGTGCACTTGACTCACTTCAGTTCACTCTATAATATATGAAATAATAAGTAGAAATGTCCACATATTCATTGACTATTCCTCTAATTTTCCCTTATAATAATTCAAACGGTGCTAATTCGGCATTTGTTTACATATTATATACTAAACACATCAAAAACATTACTATAAATTAATTAATAGAAAGAAGAGGTGTTATTATGGCAGGTTCAACATTAGGCACTATGTTCAAAGTATCTACTTGGGGAGAATCACACGGCAAAGGAATTGGTGTCGTTGTAGATGGTTGCCCCGCAGGTCTTACAATATCTGAAGAATATATTCAAACTTATCTTAATAGAAGAAAGCCAGGTCAAACCAAATACTCTACTCCTCGTAAAGAAGATGATTATGTAGAAATCTTATCTGGCGTATTCGAAGGTCGTACTACAGGTACACCAATCTCTATGGTAGTTATGAATCAAACACAACGTTCTTCGGATTATTCTGAAATTGCTAACTATTATCGTCCAGGACATGCTGACTATACCTACGATTCTAAGTATGGTTTTCGTGATTACCGTGGTGGTGGTCGTTCTTCTGGTCGTGAAACAACTGCTCGTGTAGCGGCTGGTGCAATTGCTCTTGCTATCCTTGATAGTCTGAATATCCATGTTAGTGCGTACACACGATCGATTGGACCAATTACAATTGACTATACCAATCTTAATTTACAAAATATTATGCAAAGTTCGCTTTATATGCCAGATCTTAACGCATCAGCGAAAGCAGAAGATTTTCTCCTTGAGAAGATGAATGAAAGTAATTCTGTTGGTGGCGTAATTGAATGCGTCGTTACAGGAATGCCCGCTGGTATCGGTGAACCCGTATTCGAAAAACTAGATGCTAACCTAGCAAAAGCAGTTATGTCGGTTGGAGCTGTTAAGGGATTCGAAATTGGAGACGGATTTAAGTCTGCTTCTATGCTTGGTGATGCCAATAATGATGCCTTTCATTATGAAGATGGTACATTATCCAAAGAAACCAATCATGCAGGTGGCATACTTGGCGGCATGAGTGATGGTAGTAACATCATTCTACGTGCTGCTATTAAACCAACCGCATCTATTGCTAGGACACAACATACCGTGAATAAAGCTAACAAAAATATCGAAATTAATATAAAAGGTCGTCACGATCCAATCATTGTTCCAAGAGCCGTTGTCGTTATTGAATCTATGGTAGCGCTAACCTTAGTAGATTTACTTTTACAAAACATGGCTTCTCGTCTGGATAAGATTCAAGAATTTTATAAGAACTAATGATACTGTTCAGAGCCAATCTCGAAAAACCTACGATTTGGCTCTGAACAATCAAAAATAATCTATATACAAACAGTAGCCAGAATGACCATATAAGTCATCATGACTACTGTTTTTTCATTTTTTTTATCTTTTTTTTGTCCTTTTTTGTTTACCATAATGCTTGGTTAAAGTTTAGTGTTAGTTAACTCACATGGAATTTTTATCTAATCCACATCGTATTTATCCCTTTAAAATCAAAGCTTTGCACAGTTTTTAATAAATTAATTCTAAATTCCATGATTTATGTATTTTTTTGTTGACACTCCATATAATCTGTGTATAATAAAATATGCTGTAAGTTTAGCAACGCTAAACTCAAAGTGTAGTTATGCTAACCAATACCAATTGCTTTATATACAATTGAACTATGAAAAGGAAGTGAATCACCATGCAAATCGGTCATAAGATCAAAGAGCTTCGTATTCAAAAGAATCTTACGCAGGAAGAACTGGCAGACCGAGCAGAACTGTCAAAAGGATTCATATCACAACTTGAAAGAGATTTAACGTCTCCCTCCATTGCAACTTTAGTTGATATCTTACAATGTCTTGGGACAAACCTTGAAGAATTCTTCTCGAATACAACCTCAGAACAAGTCGTTTTTCATAAATCAGATTACTTTGAAAAATACGATAGCGAATTAAAGAATGAAATACAGTGGATAATACCCAATGCGCAAAAAAATATGATGGAACCGATTCTACTTACTCTAGAACCTGAAGGTTCTACATATCCAGATAACCCACATGAGGGGGAAGAATTCGGTTACGTATTAAACGGAAGTATTACCATTCATATTGGAAGCAAAACCTACAAAGCAAAGAAAGGCGAAGCCTTCTATTTTACTCCGAATAAGAAACACTATCTTACTGCTTCTTCTAAGACAGGTGCAAGTCTTATATGGGTTTCGACACCTCCTAGCTTTTAATTAACTTATGAAAGGAGCCATGCAATGTCTATGCATGGGTATAGCGATGAATAAATTAATCGATTTACAGAACATAACAAAAGCATATGGCGACAACATCGTCCTTGACGATTTAAATCTCTATATTAAGGAAAACGAATTCCTTACTCTACTTGGTCCAAGTGGTTGTGGTAAAACAACTACATTACGTATTATTGGAGGATTTGAAAATCCTGATCAAGGTAATGTTATCTTTGATGGTAAGAATATTACAAAACTTCCACCAAACCAAAGACAATTAAACACCGTGTTCCAAAAATATGCCCTATTTACTCATATGACTATTGCAGAGAATATTGCATTCGGGCTTAAAATCAAAAAGAAAAGTAAAAGTTATATTGACGATAAAATTAAATATGCATTAAAGCTTGTAAATCTTGATGGTTACGAAAATCGTAAACCAGATTCTCTATCCGGTGGTCAACAGCAACGTATCGCAATTGCTCGTGCTATCGTTAATGAGCCAAAAGTACTTCTACTAGATGAGCCGCTTGGTGCTCTAGACTTAAAACTTCGTCAAGATATGCAGTATGAATTAATACGTCTTAAGAACGAACTAGGGATTACTTTCATCTATGTAACCCATGATCAAGAGGAAGCATTGACAATGTCAGATACGATTGTCGTTATGAATCAAGGTTACATTCAACAGATTGGTACACCTGAAGATATCTATAACGAGCCAACGAACGCTTTCGTTGCTGACTTCATTGGAGAAAGTAATATCATCGCTGGAACTATGATTCAAGATAAATTAGTTAATATTCTCGGCACAAACTTTGAATGTGTTGACGTTGGTTTTGGAAAGAATAAACCTGTTGACGTTGTAATTCGTCCAGAGGACATTGACTTAGTAGCTCCTGAACAAGGAACCATTACAGGCCGCGTGACATCATTGATATTCAAAGGTGTTCATTATGAGATGGAAGTTATGGCAAACGGCCATGAGTGGCTTGTTCATAGCACAGATTTATCACCGGTAGGCAGTGAAGTTGGTATTCACGTTGATCCATTCGATATTCAGATTATGAATAAACCAGAATCGGATGATGAAGAGGCGGTGATTCTAGATGAATAAGAAGAAGTGGCTTGCCACTCCATATATTATCTGGATGGCTGCATTTATCATTATTCCACTTATTCTAGTTGTATACTATGGAGTAACTACTGATTCTGGAAGTTTCACTCTAGAGAATGTGAAAAACATAGCGAATCACGATAACATGAAAGCTCTTCTCCTTTCTCTAAAACTATCCTTAATTAGTACGGTGATCTGTTTAGTTCTTGCTTATCCACTTGCAATGATTCTATCAAAGATGCAGATGAATAGTCACAGTTTCATCGTACTCATATTCATTCTTCCAATGTGGATGAACTTTCTATTACGTACATTAGCTTGGCAAACATTACTTGAGAAGAACGGTGTAATTAACACACTACTTGGATACCTTGGAATCCCTGGAATCGATATTATTAATACTCCAAGTGCTATCATCCTTGGTATGGTATATAACTTCCTTCCATTCATGGTATTACCAATCTATAATACTTTGATAAAATTGGATCTGAATGTTATCAACGCAGCAAGAGACCTTGGTGCGAACAGTACACAAACATTCACTAAAATTATCTTTCCACTTAGCTTACCAGGTGTTGTTAGTGGTATTACAATGGTATTCGTGCCAGCACTTACAACCTTCGTAATCTCAGATATCTTAGGTGGTGGTAAGATTCTCTTAATTGGTAATATAATTGAACAAGATTTCCGTTCTAGTCGTTGGAATGTAGGCTCAGGCCTATCACTCGTATTAATGGTATTCATCCTATTAAGTATGGCTATCCTTGCGAAATATGATAAAGATTCGGAGGGTACGAATATATGGTAAAAAAGATAACGCAAAAATTATATATTGCTTTAATGTTCATATTCCTCTATGCGCCAATTGCAGTTTTGATTGTATTATCCTTTAACAAATCAAAGTCCCGTGCAAAATGGGGTGGATTTACATTACAATGGTATAAAGAACTATTTGCCAATCAACAGATTATGAATGCACTCTATACAACCTTAGTACTTGCACTTGTTTCTGCTTTGGTCGCTACGATAATTGGTACTGCTGCTTCTATTGCTATGAACAGTATGAGGCGTTCTCCTCGTACCATAATGATGGGAATTACCAATATACCAATGCTTAATGCAGATATTGTAACTGGTATCTCATTAATGCTTATCTTCGTAGCAATTAACTATACACTTGGCTTTACAAGCGTCTTAATTGCACATATCACATTCAATATACCGTATGTAATTCTTAGTGTTATGCCAAAATTAAAGCAGACTAATAAGAGTACTTATGAAGCAGCACTTGATCTTGGTGCTTCACACATGTATGCTTTCCGTACAGTTATTCTTCCAGACATATTTCCTGGAATCATGTCCGGATTCTTATTAGCATTTACAATGTCATTAGATGACTTCATAATTACACACTTTACAAAAGGTCCTGGAGTTAACACATTATCAACTAAGATTTATACAGAAGTACGTAAGGGTATTAAACCAGAGATGTATGCATTATCTACACTTCTATTCGTCTCTGTTCTTACTTTGTTAATCTTAATTAATCGTACTCCTTCAGAAGAGAAGATAAATAAAAGATTGAAAAAGAAAGCGGTTCAAAAAGAATCAAATTCTAAGTTTAGAATCTTTAAACCTGCTATCATTCTTATAGTTATCGCTGCATTAATAGTTGGTTCTTTTGCTGGTATGAAAACTACTAGCGGTAAAAACACTTTAAATGTATATAACTGGGGTGAATACATCGATCCTGAAGTTATTACTATGTTTGAAAAAGAAACAGGAATTGATGTAGTCTATGATGAATTCGAAATGAATGAAGAAATGTATTCTAAAGTTGAAACTGGTGCTGTCAAATACGATGTTGTTTGTCCGTCTGATTATACCATTCAACGTATGATTGAAGCTGACTTACTTGCAGAACTCAATTATGATAATATTCCAAACATCAAATATATTGGTAAAGACTACTTACAGAGTGCAGAAGCATTTGATCCAGGAAACAAGTATGCTATACCTTATTGTTGGGGTACTGTAGGTATCTTATATAATAAAACTATGGTAGATGAACCAATCGATTCATGGAGTGCCATCTTTGATGAAAAATATAAAAATAACATTCTTATGATTAACAGTGTTCGAGATGCCATGGGAATCGCTTTAAAATATCTAGGTTACTCACTAAATTCAACGGATAGAGATGAACTTGAGGAGGCTACAAATCTTCTTAAAGAACAAAAACCACTTGTTCAATCTTATGTAGTTGATCAAGTTAGAGATAAGATGATTGGTAACAATGCCGCTATCGGTATTATCTATTCCGGTGAAGCAATTTACACGAGACGTGAAAATCCAGATCTTGAATATGTGGTACCTAAAGAAGGGTCAAACATTTGGATAGACGGATGGGTAATTCCTAAGAACAGCGAAAACAAAGAAAATGCTGAAAAATTCATCAACTTCTTATGTAGACCAGATATTGCTTTATTAAACTTCGACTACATTACGTATTCAACACCTAATACTGCTGCTAGGGATTTAATTGAAGACGAAGATATTCGTAATAGTACAATTGCTTTCCCTGACAGTGCAACAATTAGTAACTGTGAAACCTTTAAGTATCTTGGAGATGCCATGACGGCTTATTATGATGATAAATGGCGTGAAGTGTTGTCACAGTAATTCTCCTAAGTATCGATTGCGCTATGTAGGTTATTATTAACTATCAAACACAATATAAAACAGAAATGCCAGAGACGAGTATGTTCGATTCGTAATCTGGCATTTCTATTGTCATTCAGTTAATCTAAGCATATTAATTATTTCATTTTGTCTGCTATATTCTCATATACTTTCTTAGTACTATCTACAATATCTTTTGTTACATCTTCTACTTTATTACCAATTTTATGACTAGCATAGTACATGTCTTTTCCTAGCATATCTGTTTTATCTTCTACTTTGTTACCAATTTTGCGACTGGCATAGTACATATCCTTTCCTAGCATATCCGCTTTATCTTCTACCTTATTGCAAATATCCTTTGAAACTCCGACCTTCTTGCCAATCTCACTGATAACTTCACCACCGGATTTGGTTACAACACCACCTGCTTTAACTACATTTTCAGCAACAGAATTCATTGTTTTACCCACTTTAGACATAAAAACACCTCTTTCCTTTACAAGGTCTAATTTTCTTACTATGAATTAAAAATCCAAGAATAGGAATGATTTGAATATAATAATCCATACTTTTATTTTCTCCAAGTAACTGATTGCTATACTAGAATTAGTTTACCATAAATCTATAGTATTGTGTGTAAAAAGCAATTTTTTTGTTACTCTTACAGAATATCAAAACTTTATTTTACACATAATGAACTCAGTTAGAAAATTAATTTATTAAGAAAGGAAATTTTATGATAGAAGCAATTTCAAAGATTACATTATATGTTAATAATCAAGCTGAAGCCAAATCTTTCTGGCTAGATAAGATGGATTTTGTTGTTTCTTTTGAACAAACGATGGGACCTGGAATGACTTGGCTAGAAGTAGCTCCATCAAGAGATTCTAAAACATCTTTCGTATTATATGAAAAAGAATTGATGAAAAAGCAAAATCCAAACACACCACTTACACATCCTTCTGTTTTCCTTACAACAAAAGCTATCGAAACGATTCATACCACGCTAAAAAACAAAGGTGTTACAGTAACCGAATTGATGGTATATCCATATGGTAAGATGTTCACCTTTTATGATCAAGACAATAATCCCTTTCTACTAAGAGAAGATTAGACATCTTGCCTATCCTCTTGTATATATGTTATAATATAGCTTATGAGAAGTATCAAAGTTGCTTCTAGGGATTATAATAGCGCTATATATATTTAACGAACAAAACTATACATGAAAAGGGGATTCTAATGAAACCAATAGCAAGCTTTACAATAGACCACTTAAGACTTCTACCAGGTATCTATGTATCAAGAAAAGATACTTTTGGTGAATCAGTTATTACTACATTTGATTTGCGTATGACTAGACCAAACTATGAACCTGTTATGAACAATGCAGAACTTCACACAATCGAACATCTGGCTGCTACCTTCTTACGTAATCACGCTGATTATGCGAACAAGGTTATTTACTTTGGACCAATGGGTTGTAGAACAGGTTGTTACCTTCTATTAGCTGGTGATTACGAATCCAAAGATATTGTTCCATTAATTACAGAGATGTTCGAATTCATTCGTGATTTTGAAGGTGAAATTCCAGGTGCTGCTGCTATTAATTGCGGAAACTACCTAGACCAAAATCTAGATATGGCAAAATATCTAGCAAACCGTTATTTAACTAATATTTTATATCAAATTAAAGAAGAAAATCTAATATATCCAAACTAAAATATGCTTCTACTACTATACGATAGACAATTATAAACTCATTCCTTATTGAGTTCTATAATTGTCTTTTTCTATATCAGCTCATCTTGATAAATTGTCCCTAAAAAGGCAAGAATAAATCTCCCAGACTTTCATATATATTACTAATAAACTAATATAAGGAGGCAGGGCAGATATTCTTATAATAAATATTTGTCTTTTCTAATATGAGTGAAAACACAATTCCTATGCCAGATCTTACAACTGAAAATATTACGAACGAAATCCCCTTTATAAATTACAATAGCAGCCAAACAAAACAAAATGAAAACCATCGCGAGGAGAATCAACCAAGAGGTTTCAGCCATCAAGCTGATTTAATTCGTGCCGCTATGCCATATGCAAGTGGTACAAATCAACAATCTATGAATGTTATTCTTAAGGTGTCTGAACTAATGCAGACTATACAAAATCCAGAACCCGAACTCTCTGCTTGTAGTATGGAGAACTCTAAAGAGGGCTTTGATATGGAAGGGTTATTATCAAGCATTAAAAATGTATGCTATCCACGAGAAGCCGATATTATCAATATGCTCCTCAACACTATTCATGCTAGACGTTTCTATCAGACATATCAAACAGTAGCTGCAACCATGGCAAACGAAACAAAAGAGGCAAATGAATCTACATTAAGTGCAGCTAGCTTAGGTAGAGGTAATGGACGTCACCAAAATAATTCTAATGCAAATAGTGGTATGAACAATATGAACTCGATTCTTAACAATCCTTTAATGAAGGAAATGTTGGATAGTTTTATGACACCTGTTCAACGTAGTAGCTTTAATAATATCACGAACATGATGAGCACTATGAATACCATGAATGCAATGAATAATATGAATCCTACTAATGGTATGAATAATAATACTATGAACAATAACGCGAACAATATGAATAGCAACATGAATAACACTATGAACAATAGCCCGAATAATAATATGAATAGTAGTATGAATAATGCTTTGAATATTATGAATGCCATGAACAATAATTCTAATAATACTACGAATAATAGTATGAACAATGGTATGAATAATGCTATGAATATTATGAATGCGATGAATGCGATGAATGGTATGAATAATATGAACGTGAATAACGACAAGAGTTCTTCTAATAATGGGAACGGTGCAACCCCTATGGGAAATATGAATCCAACTAATTCATCCAGACCTTCAGCTCCCGCTAATAATGCCAGAAACAGCATGCATCGTGGTGGAATGAATTCTCGTAACTCCATGACTCCTCCCACTATGAATAATCTACATGTTATGGAAATGATGAATGCACAGGAAGATCCAAATGATTTATATTTAGATTCCTTACCAGAAGATATTACTCCTGATTTAGCTTGATTTTACATGTACATTAGTTTCACAATCGACTAACAAAATCCCCCAAAAGAAAGGAATCCATTAAATGAAAGATTTATCCTGGATTAATCATCCCGCTATGGAACATATTGATCCAAGAAAGCTTGCTATTCTTGTTGATCTTGCCAATGAAGCGGAAGGTAAACCCCTTGATCAAAGTTTACCATTTATTATGAATGCTAATACAAAGCTTAGAGCTCAAAACCTAAGTTTCACAAAGGAAGAGAATGAACTTCTTGTTGAGGTTCTTAGTAAGGATATGTCTCCACAGGATAAGATGAAGTTAGATATGATGAAACGTATGATGATGAAATAAAATAAGAATGAGTTACATAAATCCTCGCTCCTCTCCTTTCTATCGCAGGAAATTTAATTATAGTCTTAAACCAAAAAGAACTTGGCATTTAGCAAGGGCAGTGAAAACTTTCGATTTTCTAGCCCTATTGAGATCTCAAAGTAAAAAGTCTGGCTTCATAATCATTTTTAATTACGAAACCAGACTTTTGCGTAATAAGGAGAAAAATTTATTTTTTAAGAACTTTATAATCCATGGTAAATGATGGGCACATTGTAACATAAAAGAAATGCCAATCACATCAGGTGCAAAGCCATTTTTGTACTCCATCATTTCAACACTTTATAAACAAGATTATATTCTATTCATTCTTTAGCTCATATTCATAATAGTTAAATGTTGACTGTTTATTAAAACCAAGTGAGATATAGAGGGTATAGGCCGCTATATTTTCCGAAACCACTTCTAAATATAACTCCTTATAATCAGTTTTCAAAATACTGTTAATTATAATTTTAAGAAATTTTTTCCCAAAGCCTCTTCTGCGATAGTTCGGGTCAATAACAAAGCCATATATGGCAAAAACCCCATCCTTTTCTTCCACTTTGATCTTTCCAATAATATTATTTTTCCAAAAGACTAATTTAATATCGGTCAAATTAACGTCACCCATATCTTCGTCCGAAGACTCTCCGCTGCAACGAAATCCGTTCTGATCAAGATATGTAACTTGTTTTATATTTTCAGAACCTGCATCTTTTATTGAAAGTTCATTGTCAATGGATTCAACTGCTGGATGATACTCTCTTCCATCAAAAACCATTCTATATTCGCAAAATGTATAATTCAGTCCTAAATCATTTAAAATTCCAATCATGGAACTGTCATTTTCATCCACTATCACCAATATTTTTTTTGCCTTAAATTGCTTCGCTTTATCAATCGCCAACTGATACATTTTCAAAAATTTATCTTTATCTCCATTAAGTATTGGTGTGATTTCCATTTCATCAATATCATAAGTACTTAATGACATATATGCGGTGAGTCTTCCCTGTTCTTCAAATAAGATATGATATACACTTTCATCTGTTCCATCCAATGATTGAGGACATAGTTTATAATAAACATTCCTATCATCTTTATTTATTTTTTCAAGTTGCTTTACTTCTACGATCTCTTTCTCCGATAACTTATGGACAAATTTAAGATTCTTTTCCATTTACATTTCCTATTTCCTTTCTATTAATTGAGCTAGACTTCTATCAACTTTTGCACATGAATCAAAAAACTTCACTACTATGGGCTCGGCTGACTTCTCACAGTTCGTTGTTACTCGGCTAATGAAACCGCTGTGAGACCTCCACGCTTAAGGTGCACGCTCTTTCCTCCATATATCCACCGCATCTACACTGCTCCAACAAATGTGGTAGTAATCAGACATCGTTGTTTTTTGCCAACTTATCTCTCAGAGCCTAGCCTTATATGCGATTTCTGTCCATCGGATCAGAGATTTGCCTACAGCTTCTTTCAAATTCTACCTCACGATAGACACCCTTGCTATTCAGCTATACATTTCCCACTACCTGGGCATGTTCAGGACTTTCACCTGTAAGAGCGCCTATGTCGCGCAAACAAAATAGCAAGGCAGTCAAAACTGCCTTGCTTAAAAAATCTAACTTTTTGGTTCTTTATAATTTATTTCTTATTTCACAACGATATTATAGATTCTACCTTTAACGTAGATTTCTTTCACAATATTCTTTCCTTCTACTGCTGCTTTAACAGAATCAGAAGCGAATACTTTTTCTTTAACGCTATCTTGTTCTTCTTCTTTTTCTACAGTTATTGTATCTTTTACTTTACCATTAACTTGAACTGCAATTTCAATTGTAGATTCAACTGTTTTCTCTTCATCCCATTTTGGCCAAGTTGTTTCATACAATCTTCCACCGTAATTCATCATTTCCCAAAGTTCTTCTGTCATATGAGAAGCTACAGGATTCATTAAGATTAATAAGGTCTTAAATTCTCCTCTTGTAACCTTACCTGCTTTGTAGAAATCATTAACAAGAGACATCATTGCAGCAATTGCAGTATTGAATTTAAGATTTTCAAAATCCCCACTTACTTTCTTAATTGTTTGATGCATCTTAGTTTCTAATTCTTTCGAATATTCTTCTCCATCTACAATCATATCTTGAAGTTTCCAGATACGATCTAGGAATCTTCTACAACCTTTAACACCTTCCTGAGACCATGCTGCACTTAATTCAAAAGCACCAATAAACATCTCATACGTACGAAGTGTATCCGCACCGAATTCATCTACAATGTCATCTGGGTTTACAACATTTCCACGAGATTTAGACATCTTCTCACCGTTCTCACCAAGAATCATACCATGAGAAGTTCTCTTTTGATAAGGCTCTTTGGTGCTTACTAGTCCTTGATCGTATAAGAACTTATGCCAGAATCTAGAGTATAATAAGTGAAGTGTTGTATGCTCCATACCACCATTGTACCAGTCTACTGGCATCCAATAGTCAAGTGCTTCTTTGCTTGCGAAAGCTTCTGTATTCGTAGGATCAATATAACGTAAGAAATACCATGATGATCCAGCCCATTGTGGCATAGTATCGGTTTCTCTCTTCGCTGGTTTTCCACACTTTGGACAAGGTGTATTTAACCAGTCCGTCATATGGGCAAGTGGTGACTCACCATTATCTGTTGGCTCATATGTCTCTACTTCAGGAAGTTGTAATGGTAGTTCACTTTCTGGAATTGGAACATATCCGCAACAATCACAGTGTACAAGTGGAATTGGTTCACCCCAATATCTTTGACGTGAGAATACCCAGTCTCTTAATTTGAAGTTTACTTTCTTTTTACCAATGCCTTTTTCACCAAGCCATTCAATCATCTTAACTTTTGCATCTTTTACTTCCATACCATTTAAGAAATCAGAATTCACTAATTTCCCTGTTGCTGTATCCGTAAATGCTGCTTCTTGAACATCTCCACCAGCTACTACTTCGATAATTGGAAGGTCGAATTTCTTAGCGAATTCCCAGTCACGTTCATCATGTGCTGGAACTGCCATAATTGCACCTGTTCCGTATGTCATTAATACATAATCAGAAATCCAGATTGGAATCTCTTTTCCATTTGCAGGATTAATTGCTGTAATTCCTTTGACACACACACCTGTCTTTTCTTTAACTAACTCTGTTCTTTCGAAATCGGATTTCTTAGCAGCTAAATCTCGGTATTCAACGATTGCATCAAAGTTATTGATTTCTTCTTTGTATTTATCAATCATAGGGTGCTCTGGTGAGATTACCATGTAAGTTGCACCGAATAATGTATCTGGTCTAGTTGTGTAGACACGTAAGCTGTCTTCTCTTCCTGCTAATTTGAAGTCAACTTCTGCACCTTCGCTACGGCCGATCCAATTCTTTTGTGATACCTTAACTCTATCAATATAATCAACTTCATCTAGGTCGTTGATTAATTTGTCTGCATATTCTGTGATTTTAAGCATCCACTGGCTCTTAACCTTATGAACAACTTCGCTATTACAACGTTCACATTTACCATTTACTACTTCTTCATTTGCAAGACCTACCTTACAAGAAGTACACCAGTTGATTGGCATCTCTGATTTGTAAGCTAACCCTTTTTCAAACAATTTAAGGAATATCCATTGTGTCCATTTGTAGTAGTTTGGATCTGTTGTATTGATTTCACGATCCCAGTCAAAAGAATAACCTAGGTTTTGTAACTGGCTTTTAAAATTAGCTACATTTCTCTTCGTAACTTCTTTTGGATGAATGTGATTTTTAATTGCATAGTTTTCTGTTGGAAGACCAAAAGCATCCCAACCCATTGGGTATAATACGTTATACCCTTGCATTCTTCTTTTTCTTGCAATGATATCAAGTGCTGTATATGGTCTTGGATGACCTACATGAAGACCTTGTCCTGATGGATAAGGGAATTCAACTAATGCATAGAATTTTGGCTTTGAATAATCATCTCCCGCCCTAAAGGCTTTTTCTGTTTCCCAGATGCCTTGCCATTTCTTCTCAATCGTTTTTGGATTGTACGTAACTGACATGATATTTCCTCCTTATTGAAATAGAACATATTTTGTTCTACCTAGTACTTTATTAATTGAATATTGAATCCCATAGCGGAGTGTTAATAAATAAAAAAAGCCCCTTCATCTCCATATCTAGAGACGAAAAGGCTTATAGTCCATTCGTGGTACCACTCTAGTTCAGAACATCTATATAACGTTCTGCACTCATATATCTATAACGGGATTTCCCGCCTTGACCTACTATATGCGATAACCATATGGTTCAATCAAGGAACTCCTAGGCGAGTTGGGAGCCGAATGTTACTGTCTTGCACCTACCGACAGTTCTCTGAGAACACCAAAACTCTTAATACTCCTAATCTTTGTTCGTTCAATATTCATGTTAAGTCTCATTCTATAACATTACATAGAATTTTGTCAAGGTCGAATCTTTTTTCTTTAAAGTTCTAATCCCAACAATCCGTATTTTTAATACCGAGTTTTTTTGCATGGAATACGGGATCCTTTCCTTGTCTTTTTTGTTCTTTATAATCGTTAAGTGCTTTTATAGCAAATCTATAAAGCAACACGATTGCGATAATATTTACAATTGCCATTAGTCCCATGGACACATCGGTTAAGTTCCATACCATATCAAAACTTGCTACTGCTCCAAATAAAATTGCAACTAGACAGGAACAACGGAAAATAAATAATACTATCTTATTATTTTTAATAAATTTAATATTTGATTCTGCATAGGAGTAGTTACCAATTACAGAACTAAATGCAAATAAGAAAATCGATAAATTTATAAAATGAATTCCTAAACTACCTACTTGAGATCTTAATGCTTCTTGTACTAGTGGAATTCCTGTTAATCCATCTGCATATCCATCAAAAACTAAAATCATCATAGCTGTTGTAGTACAAATGACTAAGGTATCGATATAAACAGAAATCATTTGTACTAAACCTTGCTTTACTGGGTGTGATACCTCTGCTGCTGCACCAGCATTCGGTGCAGAGCCCATACCTGCTTCATTGGAGAATAAACCACGTTTGATACCATGCATAACACAAGTACCTGCTAACCCTCCTGAAAGCGCTTTAAAATCAAAGGCTTCAGAAAAGATGGTGCGAAAAATCTCAGGCATTTTATCTAGGTTTGCAATGGTAATATAAATACCTAGAAGAATATAAATTCCTGCCATAATTGGTACTAAGTAAGATGTAATGATACCGATACGATGCATTCCACCAAATATAGTTAATGCAGTAATCACAGCCAATACAATTCCTATAATGATAGCAGCAACTTCTTTTGCATTGTCAGTTTGTACATAATATTCAAATGCTGAACTAATATTATATGCTTGCAATGCATTAAACCCATAAGCAAAACAAATTATAAGTAAGATAGCGAATAAGATACCTAGCCATCTCTGACCCAAAGCCTTTTGCATATAGTAAGCCGGGCCACCACGATACCCCTTCTCATCTTTTACTTTATAAATCTGTGCTAATGTACTTTCTATAAATGCAGAAGCACTTCCGATTATCGCTAATAACCACATCCAAAAGATAGAGCCTGCACCACCTGCCGCTAGTGCAGTAGCTACACCAGCTATATTACCAGTTCCAACTCTTGAAGCTGTAGATATCATTAGCGCTTGAAAAGAGGACACACCTTCTTTATTGTCTTCCTTCTTTTCTAAAAGTGTACGAAATCCTTCAGGAATCATATTAATTTGTACAAGTTTTGTAGTAATTGTAAAGAATATACCAACCCCTACTAATAACACGATTAATATATTCTCATACAAAAAATCATTCATAGATGATAATATTGAATTAAATAACTTCATAATTATCTTCTCCTTACTAAAATTTTTCTTATATAGAATACTATATACGTGTATAAATTTCTACAATTTTATGCATATAGAAGAATTTACTATGAAACATTATTATTGTGACAAAAACATCATTTTAAACTAGTAGTTTTGATAGCTCCCCGTAACACAATACATACAACTCATGTAATGCACGAGTTATCGCAACATATAATAGCTTGGCTTCAGCGTCTGTATAGTCGTAATTCTTTGTATCTGGATTCCATAGAATTACCGTGTCGAACTCCAATCCCTTAGTCATATGAATTGGTAACACCATGACGCCATTGGTGAATTTAAGCTCTTCCATATCCTCTTTCCAAGGTTCCACTTCTGTTTTATCCTTCAATGCCTCATATACTGTTTTTGTTTCTTCAACTGTTCTACAGATTACGGCTATGGTATCATAATCACCTGCTTTAATCTTGTTAATATAAGAAACAGTTGCTTCTATATTTTCCTCAAAATCCTGATATTTCTCAACTATAACTGGTTGTCCATGACGAATGACAGGATCAATTGCATAAGTCTCAAACGAACATTTTGCTAATACTTGACTGGCATAGTTGGAGATTTCAACCGTATTTCGATAACTCTTAGCTAATGTATAGAATGGATCCTTATCAGGATTAAACACTTGCTCTCGTAACTCTTTCCAATCATTCATACCCGTATCATAATGAATATTCTGTGAAACATCCCCCATAATAGTAAATGTACAATCTGGAAAGAGACGTTTTAGAATTCCATAAGCGATTACACCAAAGTCCTGCGCCTCATCCACTACGATATGTTTCACATATTGAAAATCTACGGTGTCTCTCAATGCCTTCTTGATTATGGCTATTAGGCCTAGGTCATATAAATCAATCTCTTTCTCATCAAAGGTATCCTTCAAACGTTGTAAAATCTCAGTATTGTTAGGAAGTTTGATACCTGCTGCCTCATACTTATCGTAATTAACATATAAATCTTCTAAGAAATCCTTATATACTCTATAGAGATCAATCTTCTCATTCTTCTTGCCAAAGTAATCCTTATATAGTTTACATTCGCGTTTTATTACTTCCTTCTCTTCTCCAAGCATCTCATTCATATTACGAATTTTCGTCAGTAATCGCTTGTTCATCATATCAATCTTTTCTTGATAAGAGTATTGCTTAAAAGTCTGTAAGGATTGTTTAATCTCCTCAGCGGTATACAAGGTTTTTCCTTTATACACAATTTCTTTCATTGGTATATGTTCGCGTATATACTGTTCTAGATACATTTCCAGTGCCTTTAGCAACTGCAAGGATCCTTTAACTCGTTTGTAACCTGCTTCTACTTCATTGTTACTGTTACTACGTGATTTCTGGAAGGCATCTGTCATCTTGTAGCCCTTCTTCATAGACATTTCTTTTTCTATAAGTCCAGAGAAAAACTCTTGCATCGTTAACTGATTAATATTATGGACATCAAGGTTTGGTAACACTCCTGTAATATAATTCAGTAACATCTTATTACTTCCTATTATATAGAATTCATCTGAATGGAATTTTTCCTTGAAGTTATATAATATATATGAGATTCTATGCATTGCTACGGTAGTCTTTCCACTACCAGCAACCCCTTGAACAACTATATTATGCCACGGCGTATCGCGTATAATATCATTTTGTTCCTTTTGTATTGTCGCGATAATTTCTCCTAAGACAGCTTCTTTATTCTTACCTAGATATTTGGTGAGGAATTCATCATTGGCTATGACATTGGCGTCATAGAAATCCTTTAAGACTCCCTTTCTAATCTCAAAGGTTCTCTTCAACCCTAAGTCTACAAAGATTGTCTCTCCTAATGGTGATGGATAGGAACTTTCTCCTATATCACTATCATAATATACACTGGCAATGGGAGCTCTCCAGTCAACAATTAGAAGCTCAGATGGACTTTTCATTACTCCATTCTTACCTATATATAAGGAAAACTCTTTCTCTTCTCCATGCTCCATGTAATCAATTCTTCCAAAATACGGCTTATCTTTCGCTAATAAGTTCTTTCGTAAACTCTTTTCGGCTTGCGATTGCAAATCCATTCCCACAACCAGTTCATTGTGAAGCTCCGGATTATCTGATCGATAATTATCATACATCTCCTTCGTCTGCACTTGCATCTGCTGAACCTGAACGGTTAACGCATCAATATTCGATTGGATAACTTCTTCACAACTTGATAGATGTGCTTCTTCCTTCTTCCATTCTTCCTCGTTTCCCACCTCCATCTCTTCTAAACTCTTACTTTTTGTTTCTTGCATCTCTTTGTTCATTCTAATCCCACTCCTTTCGATTCAAAATGGAGATAAGGGTGGCTAATTTACTGGGTGAATCCTATCATACACGTATTTTATAAATAATACTAGACTTTTATTAAGAGATATGATAAGCTAGATACTGAAGTTTACTTAAAAAACAGGTCGAAAGAGTCAGAATATTCTGACTCTTTTTCATATTAATAAGGTAATCGAATATTATCTTATCGTTCATATAAGAAGGAGGATACATATGGGACAACACACACTAAAAAATGAGTTCTTATCAATCACCGTTAATGACCTTGGCGCTGAACTATCATCCATCGTTTCCGCACAAACTGGGCAATCCTATCTATGGAATGCTGATCAAACCTACTGGGGACGTCATTCACCGATTTTATTTCCAATTGTAGGAGGCCTTAAGGGGAAGTGCTATCAATACAATGGACACGAATATTCTATGTCACAACACGGATTTGCAAGAGATATGGAATTCGAATGTATCGAGGTAAGTGAAATTTCAATAAAACATCGACTAACATCGACACCTGAGACAATGAAGCAGTATCCGTTTACCTTCATTCTTGATATCACCTATCAACTAAAGGACAATACGATCGAGGTTATTTGGGATGTCACTAATACAGACACCAAAGAGATGCATTTCTCAATCGGTGGTCATCCAGCCTTCAATTGCCCTCTCACATCAGGCGAAAAACAAAGTGATTATTACATACAATTTGATACAAGCAACCCATTAACCATTCGTAAAATTAGCGAAGATGGTCTCGCTATAGATGAAACGTATACGCTTCCACTAGATGACTCACTTTTAGCCGTTCATTCACATCTATTCGATGAAGACGCTTTAGTTATTGAGGATAATCAGTCCCATTCTGTTGCATTCCTAACACCAGATAAGAAACCTTATGTAACAGTAGACTTCAATGCTCCTTTATTCGGTATATGGTCTCCTGCTAAAAAGGATGCTCCTTTTATCTGTATCGAGCCTTGGTATGGACGCTGTGATAGTGAGCATTATGCAGATACCTTAGAGAACCGTGCTTGGGGTAATCATTGTGCACCAGGTGAAACCTTCCATGCTTCTTATACTATTTCAATTAATAAAAATTAATTTCAAATCTTATATAGTACACGCAAAGATTATAGGTACAAATACCTATAATCTTTTTCTTTATTTGACTTATATTTTCTTGATTTTCCATTTTTTTCTTGTTAGAATATCCCTATATATATTTTGGTTATGAATTATATCTATTCTATTTCTAAATACTAATTTGGTTTACTTAAGGAGTGGCATTGTGATGAAATCAAAGCTAAACACTATATTAATTATTTTTTCAATTATCCCCTTTGTAATCATTACAACGATTACCTTGTTTTTTTATGGTAAAAAGGATCAATCCGATCGTCTTGCCAACTTACAAGCCAATGCTAGATCCGGATCAGATATTATTACCAGTCTTCTTCATACGCAAGAAACGGAGCTCTCTTTTTTAGCAAAACAAAATGATATTGTTAACTTCTGTTCTATCACAAGGAATCCTAACAAAACCGATTATTCCATTCTGTATCGCAATTCACAAAAGGCTTTGAAACAAAAACTGAGCCTAAATCCCTGCTACAAAATGCTAGCTATATATGATAACTACGGTGATATTGTTAATTCTACTAACGAAGAAATATTAAACAATAATTACAATCATCCGATTATTCAACAGATTGGTAAAACGAAAGAGGTCACTAGTACCTCCGTTCCAGCCGATTATTATCCTAGCTTAGATGTAGATAATTCTTATATCGACATTGGTTCACCTATTTTTCAAAATCAAAGCAATCAAATTATTGGATATATCATACTGACCATAGATGTTAAATTCTTTGACGAATATATTAATAGCCTCGAATTAGGACAGTCCAATTTTGCATCTCTAGCAAATGCTAGTGGTAATTATCTATTTTCACATGATAAACTAGAACATTCACAAAAAGAAAATTCAATGTTTACATCGAACTTCAAAACTTCGATACAAGAGGACCCTGTGTCTGGATATGTTACTGTAGGAGCTATGTATTCTGGTAGTATCTATGCTTACCACCTAATTGATAATTTAGATTGGTACTTTGTTATCTCACAAGATAGTACTTTAATATATACGTTCTATTCCTATGCTATCACAATTGTTTTTGTTAGCGTTATTCTTCTACTTCTTATTATCTTAATATCAAGTAGGAAGATTGCCAAAAGCTTTACCAATCCGCTTCTTAATCTTCGTGATTGTATGCGACAGGCGGCTGATGGTAACTTGACTGTACTATGTAATGTAAAGACAAAAGATGAATTCGGTGAACTCTCCCGTAGTTTTAACAAAATGCTGCATATTATTAAATCCAATTATGATGAGTTATCCTTCGTTCATAAAAAGCTTTTGGTAAAAGAAGAACAACTACGCTCTAACTATGAACATATTGAATTCCTTGCTTACCATGATGCCCTCACCAAGTTACCTAATAAGGCTGCATTTTACGATTACTTGAATATTACATTAAATCGTGAGCCGGGTTGTACACAAGCACATTCCATATATTTTGTTGATCTAGATAATTTTAAAACAGTTAATGATACCTTAGGTCATGATTATGGTGATGAACTACTAATACAAACAGCAAAACGCCTAAACTATTTTTTAAAACATAACGATTTGTTAGCAAGGGCAGGTGGTGATGAATTCTTATTCTTTAAAGCAAATATCTCGTCACAAGATGAGGCGCTTGAACTTGCTAAAGATATCTTAGAGAAGTTCAAAGAACCAATTAATATTAATGGTACTTTCATCTATATATCTATGAGTATTGGTGTTTCTTTGTATCCGTTAAACGGCGTTCAATACAATACGTTAATCAAGAATGCTGACATAGCCATGTATCGCTCAAAGGACACGGGTAAGAATCGACTTACCTTATTCGATGAAAGTATGCAGCAAGAAATCAGTAGACATTCAGAAATAATAGAGATTTTAAGACATGCCATTGAAAACAATGAAATCTATCTGGTGTACCAACCCCAATACGATCTCGCTCTGGAGAGAATTATTGGTTTTGAAGCTCTGATGAGAATAAAGAATCCGACTCTTGGAAACTTATCTCCTACCGAGTTTATTCCAATTGCAGAAGAAAGTGGTATGATTAATGATCTAGGTTCCTGGGCTTTAAAAGAAGCTTGTAGGTTTAATAAGCACCTGCAAAATAATGGATTTCCATTCTGCACAGTCGCAGTTAATATATCAACGATACAACTGAATCAGAAGGGATTCGTAACTCTTGTTGTTGATATTCTAAAAGAAACGGGCTTATCTCCACAATACTTAGAACTTGAGATTACAGAGAGTGCAATAGCCTCCTCAATCCGTGATGCAGTCTCCATACTAGAAGAACTACAGAGTATAGGTATCCGCATCTCTCTCGATGATTTTGGTACTGGCTACTCATCTCTTAATTATCTTACTCAGATGCCCATTAATACGCTTAAGATTGATAAGGCATTCATTGATAAGATTAACTTGAATAAGAAAGATAACTACGTGGCTGAAGCTATTATCTCTCTTGCTCATAATCTTGAGGTAAAAGTTGTTGCCGAAGGCGTTGAAGATAGTAATCAATTAAACTTATTAAAAGAAAAGAACTGTGATCTTATTCAGGGGTATCTATATAGCAAACCACTTGAACCAGACGATTTAATTCATATATTATAAATTCCTGATTTAAAAACATGTTTTCTGTAAGCACATGTTTTCTGTAAGCGAAGAAAAGCTTAACATTATCTAAACTAAATAAGAGCCATCGCAAGCGATGACTCTTATTCTCTGTAAACATACACCATTAACCTTGTAATTACATAACAGAGTATTTTCTTAATGTATTGGAAAATTCTTTATCATATCCGTGGCAAGATACTATTAAAGATTTCTGTAATCCCATACTTAATACCCCTAGAAAGGATTTTGCATCAACAATAATTCTTTGGTAAATTACATCAATATCAAAATCACATTTCTCAGCTGCTGCTACTAGTTCCTTTACATCTTCTGGTGCCTGTAATTTGATTTCTACAGATTCCATACACACGACTCCTTTAACTATTACAATAGAAAGTGGCGGCTAGATCTATTGCAAATACATTTCTTATAAGTTTCATTTAGTGAATGGTATAGTTATATCATATTTCTTTTTAATAGTCAAACTGTAATATGACAATATTTTCTATCCTTTCTTAGACAACATATACGAAATTAACAAGATTAAAGTTATTATATGTTACACTTTTTCAAAAAGTACACAATTATCTCGTCTTTCCTATCCTACCTATGCCTTCTTCACGTACATTATGTGTCTGATTTTGATTCTCTACTTTAACTTTGTTGGTAATACTATTAAACTTCTCGTTGTCTTTCTTAGCTTCCGCTTTTAATGTTTGTTTCTTGTCCATATGCTACCTCACAATCATCTTTCATATTCTAAATGAATCAAACTAGTTTCGATATTAGTATTGTTAAATATATATTAACTATTCACTTCAATATAAAATGCTATCTTTTTTGAATTAATACTTGCTATAAAAGCATATATATCTAGTAATGATTTATGATACTTGGAGGATATACTATGAATTCTTGTAGTTTAGTTGCTACCATAACCGGTATCGCTTGTACATTATCAAATTGTTTATCAGAGGAAGAACTTGAATTACTAGCTGCTGCCTTAACTCAATTAGGTGATACAATTGCTACTATCCTTGCAAATGAAAGTTTTCAAAAGGAATGTTGTATCCACTCGGAAAAGTCTGATGATCCTGGCTCTTCGAATTGTGATTGCTAACAATGAGGTGGGTATACCTTTCTACACTGATAATAAAAAAGAGCCTTACGGCTCAGAATGTTTCCAGAATGTTCACATATTCTTCATTAATGTTCCATACTTACTACACAAATGAATGTTATTATTAATTTATCAAAGGAAGCTAATAACCTTTTTATATAGATAAATTTTTCATAAACCTCCCCTTTTTATAAGAGCCATCATGGCTCTTGTTTTTTTGCCGTAAGATTGTAATGATCTCTACTTGTTTCATCTTGTGCTGTTGTAATGCTAATATATTTCAATCACAAGCCATACACTATTTGCTTTCCACTTATTACTTTGTATTCCATTAATTAAATATTACAATTTTGTTACATAAGTGTTACAATTAATTTGTTCCTAAGAAACAGTAGTCATTCAAAGGAGGATAAAATTATGTTTAATTTTTTCAATTCATGTAACTTAAGCGATTTATTAGATTTAATTTCTAAATACTGCTCACAATAATATTTTTCACGGCCCATCTTGTTAGGTGGGCCTTTTGTATTAAAACCTTACTCTACATAAACAAGCTCAACTGCCTATCCCCTGGTGTCTCATAAATTAATCAAACGATTTTGATTGAATTACAAATCGCTGCTGAGATGGTGTTAAAAATTTTAAGATTATAGCAATTAGAGTTGAACGAAGGCGCTTGCTTAACAGCTTGCGCCTTTTTGTGTTCTAACTAACCTAATAACTTCTTCAATGTTTCTACTCCAACCTTTCCGTCTTCTTTCCACTTAAATTGACTACGGAATATATTAACAGCCTTAGTTGTATTACTTCCCCACTTACCATCATCTATCAATCCTACTTTAATTTTATCATTTAAGGCATTCTGAATCATCTTAGTGATGTAAACGTTTGTATTTGTTGAACCAAATGATTTAGAAGTTGCGCTTACTCCTTTAATTTGAAAGTGTGGACTGTCAGGACTTGTTGACCAGTTTGCCCCTGCTTCAAATCCATAACCTATCATGATTGCAATGATCTTCTTTGTTTCTTTGTCCTGCGCGTTCCAGATAGCTGTCATCTTACCATCAATTTTTCGCTGCGGTACTAAATCGATTGCATTTCGCTTTGTATGAATACTAACTTGTGTCCATGTAACCTTAGTGCCTTTTACAGTACGTCCAAGACTGTACAAGTAATTTTGCCTTACTTGACTTCGATACGTTTCTACTATAAGAGGATTAATGCCGCTTGCTTTTATATCTCTAAGTGCCTTATTAAGCAATATCTGGCACAGTGGATTAAGCTCCTCTATAGCTCTACATTGATCTGTATTATTCATTCTTCCCACTCTCACTTTCTTCTGATTTCTTTTGCAATATATCAATTGCATTTGTAATAACTTTCGGAAACTTAACTCCCATTAGTCCAGCATTTTCAATAATACTTATTAGCTCATTCACAATGAGTGCAATAATAACTGTTGTTCGTATGTAGTTGACTTGTAGCGTTATATCAAGTCTATACGCAATAAGTACTATTAGCAACATAACAGCTTTCTTGCAGAGTCCCTTAAAACAAGCATTACTTTCTCCAGCACCTGTTTCTGTCTTAGTTGATTTCTTAAATACAAAAGCTACAACTAGTCCCATAGTAAAATCAATTACCATGAATGTAATAAGGGTTTGAAGATCTGCGCTCCAACCTCCTAACATTCTTGCAATAGTTCCACCTGTTATACCTATTAATCCACAAATTAATTCCTTTAATTTTTCCATACTATCCTCTCTTTCCTTGTTGCGATATTGCAACAAAAAAGAGCCATTCGGCTCTTTTGGTATTATTAATCTTGGCTAACAATATATCTGTCACTTCCAAGAATTAGATTGATATCCTCTTCGAACTGTGGATATTTTGCTATAACTGCATTATAGTTTAAAAATCCACCTTTAATTCTCATAGCTAAGTAACCTGCCAATTTCTCCCCTCCTTTCAAAATACTATCTACAATCACTAAGCCATCAGTATAAAATCAATTGCATCTTGTATACTAGCTAATTGCTCTTGTTGTGAAACTAACAAAGAATTTTGTTCTTTAATCTGTTGAGCTAATTCATAGTTACTCTTAAGCTTTTTAGCAATGTAAGTAATAGTTGGTCTACCATCAACATCTTGTATGCTGCCTACAGTTACTTTGTACATATCTAAGTCTAACTCTTCATCATAGTATACCTTATTACTTTCTTCAGGCTCTGTTTCTGATTTTGAAGTGATTACATAGTTTTCATTATATAAATACCACATTTTATTGACCTCCTATCAATAATCCAACATAGTAGTTTGTTTGGTAAGCTAAGTTTGTCTCACTCAACAGAGATAAACCAGTTAAAGCTCCTCCTGAAAATACACCTTTATATAGCCTTATTCGTGAGCCATATGAGGAGTTGCCACTACCACAGGTTACAGTAATATAGCAGTTGTTCTGGTCACCATAGTAACTTATGGCTGATGCCTTAGCATATATATCAGTAATACCAGATTCAGCCGTGTAAAATGTCTTATCTTGAAGATAATTAACACTTAAAGTAGTACCACTTAAGGTAATTATATAATGAACTATTCTAAGTACATTTTCACCATAATTGTGAGCTCTCGTGCTTATAAACTCACCATTATTGGTAAGGCTCATAAAGTTAGATATCGAGTTAACATTAGCGTATAGTCCTGTACTTGCAGTATATGTTTTCCTATTAGGAACGTCAAAATAGAATGCGTAGCCACCCTCAGTTGAAGTTATAAGTGTTCCGTACAACCCATTTCCAGAAACAGCTGGCTTATAGAAATAGGATGCATTGGTATGATAGGTAAGAGTCTGCGTGTCAGTGAAGTTACCCATAAGTGAGTAGCCTATGAAATACGAGGAAGAGTTTTGTAGTACTAATAAAATTGAAGATAAATCATCACTACCTGACACGCAGTTATAGTTTGGAGACCCATTTCTGTCTATCTCAGCATACGAAAACAAATCAAAAGCTGTACCTGCTGAGTTTAGTTTGAATTTAAAAAGTTTGGCTCTATTCGCTACTATATTTGAAATACTATAATCACCCATAAGTACTGCCATATAAATACCATCTGAGCTAAATACTGCAGAACTTAGTCTAGGTGTATTTCCACTAAAGTATGATGCAAATGCAGATGCACTAAGAGTTTGAAATATCGTGAACGTGTCTCCCTCTCTTTTGTAGATTTCAAGTGTATTTGTATTATAAAAGTACTGTGAAATATACTTTCCAGTTCTATTGCATGTGATACCATTACCTGAACCAGATGCAGTTCCTCCAAGACCAATTTCTTTTGGTGTAAGAGAGCCCCCTATCCAGTTAGCACCAACTAGTCTTTGATATGGTGAGGTATTTCCTGATCCAACACCTAAGAAATATCTGTCAGCATTACTTACTAAGACCCAAATTGAACCGTTCCAAATATAAGCATTCTCAATATAGATTGTTTCATTAACTTTAGTGTAAACTCTTGGATACTGTAAGTAATAGTAGTAGTATCCTGGCAGACCACCAACTAACCAATCGTGTACAGTACCTGATTCGTAGTATAAATCAGCAGGAATACCACTAGATTTTCCTATAACATTGTACATTGATTTTGTCATATCATCAGCAGTAAAAATAAGTGAGCCATTTACCATGTCTGCACCAATAGCCTCTCTTACATATATTCTAGTAGGTGTAGATATTCTATTAGTCTGTACCCAAACATGACCTACAGCTTGAGGAGATGGTTGTGATAGTGATATTGTAACTGGAAAGTTTGAGATACCACCATCTGTGTTTGCAGTACCAGTAACTCCACATATAACACTACCTTTTGCTATCTTGTCTGCTGTAACACCTAACGGTTGTGCTAGAGCTGATGTCTCCTTGGTAAAGAAGATATCTGGACCATATGCCTGTCTAGAAGTTGTTACAGGGTTTGGTCTAATATATAGACGCTCTTTTCCATCATTAGACCAAGCACCTACAACTGGGTTGTCATCACATTGTATATGATTGGTGCCAGAGATTGCATTTTGATTTAATGGCATTGTTCCAACCGTTGGCTCATCTGAATCACTAATATATGCTTTCTTGCCAGATATTATATCTGCAGCTGTGGCTGTAGAATCAGACGCATCTACACCGCCACCTTTTCTTACTAAAAACGCTTCTCCCAATTTATTTCACCACCTTCAATTGAATTTTTACTCCAGTTACAGGTTTCTTTTTATTGCATATTGCAGTAATACTTCCATCATGAGTTACTATTTTGCTTATGTTTCCCCATGCTTTCTCTTCTAGTATAGCAGTTCCTAATAAGTCTGATAAAATAACATCTACTATTGGATTGTCTGTACTTAAGATACCATCTACAGTTATAGTTTGAGTGTATGGAGCAGCGCTTCCTACCCATGATGTTCCAGATAATACTGCTTGTATAGTTTTAGTAATAGTTATTTCGGTTTTATCTGCCTTTTCGCCAATCGCTTTATCAATCTTATCCATATTAGTATTCACTAGATCAATATTATAAAAGTCCGTTTTATCTGGTTTGCTTAACTTTAAATTCTTTGTTTCAGTTGCCATTCGCAATCACTTCCTCTCTTAATTCATAATAGGTATACTTACCAAGTTGCTCATGAGTAAACTGTGATAATATTTCATGTGTGTTATACATTAATGAAACATCAAGTACAATGTTAGCCGGCACGTATTTTCTCAATGTAGTTTCAACATCAGAATATTTATTCTTTGATGTTAAAGCAATTTTCACAATCAAAGTGTACTCATTGTTTCTAAGGACCATTGAATATCCGTTTTCACCACATAAAGTTCGCAATTGCAATTCAAGCATTCGATACGTATACGGTAATTGTTCATTCAATTTGCTAAGAATACGAAAACGTCTGAAATCCAAATCGTCTGTATCCTTTGCATTAATCTCCATAATGCTTTCCCAACGCTTACAGCCGTTATCTGTTAGAGTCGTGGCAAATTGATCATTAATAGCGTCTTCTACCGCCTGCCATACACATTCTAGCTTAGGATTCTCCACTTCTGATAAAACCTTGAACTCTCTTATCTGTTGAATAATATTACTTTGATATGAGAGCAAATCAACTTCTTTAGTCACTTACAGTCCCCCTCGTTGGTATGTTATTATCTTTGAGCACAAGGTTAACAACTTCACCGTTAATAGTCGTTCCTGATATATCAACAATTCCAGTTACATTGAGAAGTCGATACTCAATCTGACTAATACGTACTACCAACGCATTCTCTTTATCCCATTCCTTTGCTAATTCTAAAAGGTAATCGTCAATAGCTTTTTCAATATAAGATCTAACATCATCAAAGGCATAGCCCGTTTGATAAGTGATGGTAGATGATATATTCACTGTAGTGTCTTCAACTCCTGCTACTGTAACAACATGTCCAATTGGAGCAATACCATATCCTTCACCACTTTGTTTAACTGGATCAATCTGATTTTGTACTACTTCAATTAATTCATCCGTAGGTTTCTTGTAATCAGAATCAATAATTACTACCTTTATAGTTCCGCCACCATTCCAAGTTGGATAAATCTTGCAACCACCTACACCAGATAACTCATTAACCTTTTCTTTGTAATCAGCAATGTTACCTCCAAATGATTGACTACTTAAGCTAATGAAGTATTTATCTCTCAGTGATTCCGTCTCTTCTTCATCTTCTCCTGGAATAAGTACTTCTGTAATATTGGCAGTTTCTAATCCTTCGATATAGTCTAGAGGGATAAGCTTTCCTGTATGGGAGTTTGGTTCGCTGCCAATGGTTTCACATTCAAGCTTGTACGTCCCAGCACTAATTTTCTCAGTTACAATGTAATTGAAATCATCTAGAGTAAATCTTTCTCCAATCTCGACATCAATGTTAAATACACCTTTAACAACAGCATAAGTTGCAGGAGTTGGTTCAATACCTCTTTCAGCTGCACGTCTTATTAAGAATTCTCTACTTGCTGTATCCGCAAAAGATTCATCAAGGATCGTATCAATCTCTGCATATGCTTGTGCAAGTTCCATGGCACAAGGCGAAATAGCAATACCAAGCACACCTTCTGAACGGCTATCTAACCCTGGGTAGTTTGTTTTTACGGATGTCATCATTTCATTGTAAATTGCTTCATATGTCTTTTCTTCATACATTAGATATTCACCTCCGTTTCTGTTTCAAAAGCTCCTTGATTAGTTGTAACTGTAAAGGTAACTGTAACAATAGTGCCATTCTTCTCAAAATTAAAATCTTCAACACTTTCGATTCTGTCATCTTGAGTTAATGCTTCTTCGATTCTTCTCTTCAATTCCGGATATACATACCCAATAGGCATACCGATAAGATCTTGTGATTCAAATCCATAATCCCAATTGTAAACCATATTCTCATATCGTTCCGTATTTAAGATGAGAAAAACAGCTTGTTTTACTGCTTCAATTCCATCAACTGTACCAACGATCTTATTGTTAATAAAATCTATAAAGAAAGTCTTAGTTGGTACTTCCGACACTGTTTCGTCTGTATCTATAAAGTTATTATTTGTAGGTAACATAGATTACACCACCTTATCTATAATTAGATACTTTTGCCCACCCTTAGCCCGTATCATAACCACATTGTCATTATCTTGCATGATTTTGCTGTACGCATAAGTTGCATAAACAAACTCCTCGTTAAGAGTGAGCTTCTGATCCACATTTACACTAAGGGGATTAGTCTTGATGACTTTACCAAATATTAAATCACTAGGTTTACTTGCCTCTACAGCTTCTATTGCTGCTTTTTTTATTAATTGTGCCATATTAGCTATTAAAATCAACTCCTCTCAATTTCAAATCCATAAAGTGAGAATCCTTCGAATACGTATGAGTAACCTTGTCAACCAACATCCAACCTTTGAATTTCACATTGTCTATGACAAGCCTTACACAGATTCTACTCCCTGCACGAACTCTATTATCACCAAAACAATTACTTACACTAAAATCTTTTGAAGTACTATTATATAACTCTAATAACGCGCTCGCTTTTTGCTTTACTAGAGTCTCATCTTGGATTGTTTCGTAATATAGCAGTACACCATATTGATTAATAGAGTCGATATCTTCATCAACATAAACGGTTCTCTTCTTTGTTGTATCATCTTCATGTACAAGCTTTATTTTGTTATATGTATTCGAATCAATACTAGTGCTATATTCAAATGATTCTCCACTTGATGGATCAATTTCAATTGGAACAACCATATTGGATATATTTTTTAAATTAAGCTTACCAAAGTCATCATACAGTACATAAATCTTTTTCTTAGCCTTAAGTGTCTCATCCATAGAATTGATTACCATATCGAATAAAGTAGTATTGTCCTCTACTCTTGACATTTTATAAACTGTGTCATCGATATCACCTGTTCTTAGGTAAAAGTCTTTTGCTAGCATCTTTAGTAACTCACTCGTACTCTTTTTGCTATACGAATAGGTATCCTTATTCTTAAAATAACGCAACTGGTCATATGCTGTGACCGATATTGTATTATCTGAGGAACGTTTCTTAGTAAATACATAACCAAAGAAAATCTTGTCGCTATTATCTATGAATCGAACTTCATTCCCTTCTTCAAAATCAAGGTTACCATCCTGATATACCTCAAATTTCAACGTTCCTGGTGAACCACTTCTTTCAGTTTCCCAAGTAACATTGCCAATAACGGAAGGATAATACAATATGTCGTTGTTATAAATAGTTAATTCATACATGCTACTATCCTCCTATTTGCTAGTTATTGTGTTTTTCTGACTACCATTGGCACCGCCAGTAATTTGGTTGTTCTTAGTACTACTGTATCCTTTTGTTCCTGTTATTGAGTTTTTAGATTTTGCTAAATCATAATTAAATATGCTTACAATATCTACCTCAGTAACGAAATTAGTATTTGCCTTACTTTTTGAATTTACTTTATTATTACTTGTACTATTAGGTTTGTTACTTCCATTATTGGATCTATTACTTGTAGATCTTCTTGTTTTACTACTAGTACTATATCCAGCGGCACTTGCTGTTGACGATTTTACATCCTGAATCTTAATTTTCTGTCCTTGATAAATTAGATTTGGATTTTTAATTCCATTAAGCTTGGCAAGATTCCAACATTTAGAGCCATCTCCAAGATATTTTTTAGCAATTGCCCAAAGCGTATCGCCTTTCTTAACAGTATAATACTTTATATTCGATCCTTTTTTTAATCCTCCTGTCTTCATCCTTGTAGTCTTTAGATCTATTTTCTTAGTGCCATACTCTACATATTGTTTAAGTTTAATAGCAACCGTAAAATCATTATTATCTTTCGAATCCTCTGTTAACGCATACTCCTCAAGGGTAACTAACATTTCCGTTGGAAATATCTTATTATCTTTATCTCTTATAATTTTAAAATAAAAGGGTTGTAAGTTTAACTTTAATTCTTCTAGATAATCCAGATAATAATTTGGATATAAATATTTTAAAATTCTTGGTACCTTTTTAGAATTTCCCCTGATTGTATTAACCAATAGATACCTTGCAAAAGGGTACGCATGCATTGGCAGCAATGCATCAAAACTTATCTCTGTTAAACCAGGTGCTGTAATTAAATTAACCTCACCTTCATTAATAAGATTTATTGTTTTGTTTTGATTCTTAATCTTTGTGTCAACCTTAGAAGGTGTGACAGGTAACAGCATCTTATCCAAATAAAATTCGTATGACATAGTATCACCCCCTAACTGTTGTATTGTTCTGCGGTAGAATTCAAAGACTCATATAGTTGATTTTCCAAATGATTAACCACTCCATCTAGATCAGTATTTTTATTTACTTTGTTGTGTATTCCACCCATATTTACTTTAATCTCTGCTGTTGTGAATCTGTTGATTACTTCTCGTTCTGCTACATCCCGTAAGTACTTTATTTCTGCTGTGCTATCGCTAACTGATTTAGCAATTGTTGCTGTATTCTCTGCTGTACTTTCTATTCCAGGTTGTATTCCTGATAAACCTAAACCATTTGATGTGTCGTTTTCCTTAACTTCATTTGCTCGTTTTGTAGCTTCTTCTATTTTCACTTTCCGCTCTGCTGCATCTCTTACCGCTTCTGCCTTTTGAGTAGCTATATCAGTTTCACGAGCTATATTGTCATTGTACTCATCTGTAATCATCTTATTCAATGCTGTTTGCCTTGCTTGTTTTCGTGCCTCAGCTTCAGCTGCTAAATCAGTACCTAGGGTAACTTCACTTATTAAATCTATAGACACATTGGGTAATTTGTTAATTACTTTGATAATTTCATTAATACCTGGTATGAACATATTAAGAAGTTCTTGAATTATAACTGCAATTTGACCAATTGTAATTTCTATAAAATTCATAATACCATACCAGATAGCTACTATTCCTATCTTTAACAATCCAAAGGCCGTAAGTAAATGATTCACAAGCACGGAGCCACATATCATTAAGTTGTCCCACGCTGTTAATACAGTATTTTCTGCCTTAAGCCATGCCACCTCTAAACTCGCACAGCTCTTTATCCATTGGTATAATGCGACTAAAAGGATTCCTATTATTATAGCTGCGATAAGTATAATTGGATTTTTTAACATTGTTGCATTTAATAGTGATTGTGCCACTGTAAGATTACCAACAGCTATTTGTCCTAATGCGCATGCTCCATAGTAAGCCGACATAGCAATCGTACCTATATCTTGCGCCAGTTTACAGCCTAATATTAATAATTTGAATGCTGCAAACGCGCCAGCCACCCCAACAATAATAGGCTCAATATCTGACCAATTATCACATATTGCATTTGCCACTGGTATAGCTAAACCCAGTAGCCACCCAATTACACTGGCGATGTTAGAAATTGCATACACAATACCCGCTGCAAATTCCTGAAAACTTGGATTATTGGCAATCTCACTAAACTTCTCTAATATCGGTTGGATTGCCATAAGACCCTGATTCTTTATCGTATTACCTACCTGCTCCCAAGTCATTGGCATAGAATTGAATTTATTATTAATATCATCTGTTGCAGATATCATCGCATTCTTCACGACCTCCGCAGTAAGTTGTCCTCCTGCCGCCATATCGTTTAAGGTATCAACAGGTACACTTAGATAATCTGCAATTGTCTGAATCATGTTAGGCGCCTCAGCAAATATGCTATTAAGTTCATCACCACGCATTACACCGGAACTTAATGATTGAGTTAATTTAGAAAAAGCGCTATTCGTATCTTCTGTTGACGCCCCTGCAATAGCAAATTGTTTACTTACTAATTCTGCGAAATCAACCGTCTCTGCTGTAGAATTAAATACATCTCTAACATTACTACTTAGCCCCGCTACTCTATCCGCTGTGGTTTGATATGCTGTTCCAGAACTTTGTGCAGACCTAAATATCATATCTTGCAATTCTTTGCTTGTTTGCATACCATCATTCATAAGATTAAGACGTGCACTTGTTTGAACCATTTGATCAGACAAGCCAATGATTTTCTCAATATTAAACGCTTCTTTAACAGAGGTAGCAACACTTTCCAATTTATTGTCTATTGCCTCGAATACTGCGTAACTTTCTTCCAATAGCATTACTGATTGTATACTTGCCATCTTCTCACCTCCTATCCTTTACAACATAATTTTGATATTTTGTTTTTGATTCTAATGTTTCGATTTTCTCTTTGCTTTATCTTGTTCTTTCTTTTCGTCTTCAATCTTTACTCTGATAGACGCAATGACAAATGCTTTTTCATTATCATCGAGATTAATAAATTCTGAAGGTAGTATATGGAATTTATGAAGGCAATAGTGAGCGTAATTTGACTCACTATCACCCTCACGAATTAGTTTTTTGCCTCTTCTACCTTTTCGTCCATAGTAACGTCAAAACCATTATTCTTTTGTACAAATAATAAGAGATCTTGGTATTCCCCTGGGTTATCCACCATAGCACGCAATAAGTCCTCTGCTTTTTTAGCACCATAGGAATCCTGAAGTTCTGCATTATCTAGACATGGATCAACACAACATGCACATACCATTTTTGCCATATACTTTTTGGTATCTAATTTAGGTCGAAACATCCCTGGTTTACCAGTTACTTGCACATCGCTTGTACAATCATCTCGAATAATCTCGTCTTGTGCTGTGGTGATTGCCTTGAACTCCCATTTCATTGGTTGCCCCTTTTCATCTACAAGAGATTTTGTAACAGGGTAGAAAACATTTTCTTTTACTATTTTATTTGTTTTTAAAAATCTGCTTAAGTTACTCATATATTAATACCTATACCTTTCTTATTGCCTGCGAACTCCTGCCCGCAGGCACAATTTTGCGTGTGAAAAATCCTAATTATTCACGTTAATGTTTCCTAGTTTGTTAACATACCATCAAGCAATTCAAACTCTTCTGGCATTTCAAAATCATCATAAGTTCCTGAAATCTCTTCATCCAGATATTCACCATCTGCATCAAACTTAGCTAAGATTCCACCGTCAATATTACATCCATAGAAATTAATCGTTTGTCTACCAGCGGCACTAGAAGGATCTTCATTAGTTACTTGGATTTCAAAGTATATATCCTCACCTGTATCTTTGAAACGCTTCATCATATTTCTAAAGATAGATGTGTTATAGTGAATAGTTGCTTTGAAGTCGCCTTCCCAACCAGTGGCTTTATTTCCTTTACCCGTCTTTCCAAGGATAGGAACCTTAGTTTTATTCTTGTTAAAGTTTGATTCAAAGTTAATAAAATTGAAGCAATTATATCTCTTATCGTCTATTGTAACGAAACACTCTGCAAGGGCTGCACCAATTGCATCCTTTGATAACATTGTAATATTAGCCATGTCTTACTCCTCCTTACTGTACGATTACAGTCATATATAATTTAGTCATGCAATTAACTGGTTGAATTGGATTAACTGCTACAACTGATTTCTTATCATTTCCTAGTTCTACTACCACCTCAGCAGAATCAAAGTTCTCTATTGCTTGAAGTTTTTCTAGTTCCTTATCATAAGCAACGATATCGGACCAAAAACTAACTCGTCCAGATTTATTATTCTGAATCTTACCAAGATATTTATTATTGAATAGTAACGCAATATCATTGCCGACTTGATCTAATACTCTGATGGTTTGGTTTGACTTAAAATCTTCCCCTTTTTCATCTGTTACGGAAACAAGCGAGTTAATATCATCAAGCACACGAACTTCATCACCAACCTTATGGAAGGTAAGTTCACCTGCCCTAATAGCAGCTTCTAATTCCGATTGTTTATAATCCGTAATCACTGTAAATTCACCATCATAGGTCATATTGGTGCATGATTTGTTGATTGCACAGTCAGCCTCTGCTCCAGATAACCAGTAAACTAAGGATGATTCCTCCGCCCCCTGATCCGATACCTTATTCTTAACATTGATTACACCTTCATAATCAGCTGCTTGGTTATAAACTACAAGCTGGAATTTAACTCCCATCTCATCACGTAGACGTTTGGTATATTCGGTATATAGAGACTTAACCGATGATGACGCAGATAAGCAACCAAGTACATTGAATGAATAAGATTCCAACGCATTAAGCGCATTTTGCTCTGATTCTCCATCTACAGTACCATTTGTACCTCCTGTTAGTGCAATACCGGATGTATTTTCAAGCGTTGCCTCCGCCTTAAATGTAACAAATGCATTTGCTTTAAGTCCTGCCCCTTCACTGACTGTTTGAATATCAAGTACCTTCGTACCAAGCATAGTAGATACATCAAACTTACTGGAATCATCAACATTAGGTGCAATCGCAATCTTTAGATCATTACCTCTTGTTCCTCCAAACAATGCTGTTGCATAAGTATTTGAGGCTTTGATCCCGCCACTATTTAGACGATAGAAATATACTTTCTTTGCATTAGCAAATAGCTCCCTAATCCCTTTTACTTCCTCAGATTCATATGTATATCCAAAAATCTTTAATGAATCTTTTCTGAACTCCTCATTTGTAACTGTAAAAACCGTAGCTTCCTCTCCCCAATTTAAGGATACTGGAATAGCAACTATTCCTCTGTCTGATAAAGTTGCTCTTGCTCTAGCCGCGCTAACAAAATTAATATACGTTCCAGGAAGTACCTTATTTTGTGTAACGAATAATCCTCCACCAAGTCCCATTTAATTCACCTTTCCTTTCTTAAAATCAAGAATTTTCTTCTCAACTTCGCTAATTGTGTATAATTTGTTATCTCTTAATAATGCGTTTAGTAAATCCGATTCTGTCTTAAATCGATTACTCTTTACTAACTGAGTTTTGCTAAAACTAGGATTTACTATTGTTTCTGCCTTCTTTGTAGCCAAATCAAATCACTCCTTTAAACTAAAGTTTTTCATTTGTTCACTTTCTTCTACTTTCTTAAGCATGTGAACATTGTACTCAATCTGAAAATTTAGTACATCATCAACGGTATTACTCTTCATACTAGAGCCATGCACAAGATTATTATCAATCATAATAAACTCAAGTACTTCTTCCAGCTGGCCAATAACATTCCCGATCTCTTCCTTCGCATTCGTTAATGAAGGATAGTACTGAATCATGAATGTGTTCTTATTGATATATCTATTGCCTAGTTTAGCTTCAAGGCTATGAGTAGTATTATAGATATAAAAATAAGGTTTCCTTACTTCCTCAGCCACGCTCTCTGAATATATGCCGTAGTTTTCACCAAACTCCTGATAGATTGCTTGAGATATAGCATTGATTATTTTGTTTATCACTTGATTTACTCCTTTAATCTTTATTGATCTCATGTTCTAGATATCTTGAATCAATTTATTATAAATAATTAAGATCATGTTCTTTATTAACTGTTTGTAGATTCCAATCAGCTAACATTATTTCACTGTACAGTTTGCTATCAATATTATATTTACTAGAAGATGAAGCTTCTCATAGTATAGACGATAAGGAGGCCACCCTTTATTACAACCGTCACTTTGTTATTGATTGCTGTTCTATATGATCTATTATAATTATAACACTGCTTTATGGGGCAATGGGGGCAAATCAATGTACTTACGAATCTTCTTACCAATTACACTGCGATCAAGGCTTACTTCTTCAGCAATATCATTTAGTTTCATACCATCCATAAACCTATATTTGAATATCAACCGTAGCTCACTATCTTCTATATCATCTACATACTGCTCTATTTCAAGCGCTATGTTTTGCAACTGTTCTTTCTTCTTCTTTCTAGAAGCAATCAGCCTATCTCTAGCAGCTACTTCTATTGGATTATCAACTATTACGCTTGTCCGTACTTCCCTATAAGGAAATGTCCTAGACGATCCCTTTACCCTAGTTGCCACAGCTCCAATTTCCTTATCATATAGCTGGTTAATTCTTTTATCTAAATCTTGAATTTCCTTAATTATGATTCTATATTGTTTTAATTCCATCTCCGTCATAAGGCACCTCACATTCTACGTTTATTAGTATTGATCTTCATTTTGTATCAATTTTCTGAATAAGAATCTCTCTTAGCAAAAATCTCGTTTTTACTTGGATTGCTATGTATGTCATGAATAATTACCTTTAATAAGCACAGCCCATTCTTATGACTCTTGCTAATATCATCATTGCCAAATACTACTTGTAGCATTTTCTATCCCTCCATAAATTAAACATGTCCTTATCTTTCAAATAAATCTTCTAAGGAAATATTTAACTTCGTTTTTTCGTTCATTACTTCATTAATCCTTAATGATTCTGATAATGTAAATTCTGTTACACCATTTATTTTATTTCTGAGGCTTCTTTCTGTAATATCTAACTTCATTGAAAGCTGTTTGATTGATATATTAGCTCTTACCATCTCTGCTTTAAGTATTCTGTACACTAACACAACTCCTTCCTTTTCCGTTAACGGATATTATGTTGTATATGTTATACCCTTTAACGGATATAGTCAATATATTTTTTGAATATTTTTTCCGTTAATGGATAATTTGTGGATTGTAACGGAAATATTTTTCTTGACTATATCCGTTAACGGTGATAATATAGATATATAAAAAGGAGGAATGTGAAATGGGCTTAGAGATTATAGAAGAGTATAAAAAGAAGCTAGGACTTACAACCGCTGAATTAGCAGAACGATCAGGAGTGCCTAAAGGCACATTAGACAAAATACTTAGTGGCGTGACAAAAGATCCAAAACTTGAAACATTAAAAGCGATTGCTCGAGTATTGGGGCTTTCATTAGATGATTTTGATGATACAATTGAAGATAGCACGAATATAATTAATTCTTATAAAGATCTACTTACTGTATATACACGTAGTAAAAATAATCTTTCACAAGCCGAAAAAATGAAACTTGCGCAAATTATATTATCAGATGATGAGGAAGAAGGCTGATTACTATAGATTTTCAAGAAATATTAAAGACCGTTTGTTCAGCAATTACATTTTGTAAGATCAAATCATTCCCTGTAGATTGCCATAAAATAATACACAATTTTGATTATAAACTTATAAAGTATTCCTCTCTTTCAAATGCCAAAAGGAATGCTTGCTTCTTACTTAGCGATGATGCTGTTACAATACGTGAGAAGAAAAGTATCTTTTATAATGATGAAAAACCTGAGACAAGAATCAGATTTTCTTTAATGCATGAGCTGGGTCATATATTACTTAATTCAGAGGATGAATTTTCCGCTAATATTTTTGCTAGTAATATCCTAGCACCACGTATAGCTATACAATACTCTTGTAAAAATTATAGGGATGTAGTGAATCTATTTAGATTATCAGAAGAAGCGGCAAATATAGCTTATAATGATTATAAAAGATGGCGACTTTACATAGTTACCCATAATAACCAAATGGGTGAAATTGATAATGTGTTATACAAACACTTCTACAACACAAAAGCACGAAAATTTGTTTACTGCTCCAGTGAATGTATGATTTGTGGTCGTAAAATGTATAATACTTTTGACAGAGATTGTGGTGTATGTACATTACCTCGATACTCTTATTCCTCATTTAGTGAATTAGATCGACAACTTTTAATCGCAGAAAATACTTGGCTTTATGGTGAATAAATAAACTAAAGCCTTGTAAACACGAAGTTTACAAGGCTTTCATGACAGGGGCAGTAGGATTTGAACCCACGACCTGCGGTTTGACTTGAAGAGTTTCTTCTTATATTAATATGTATTTTTTTATATCTTATTATAGTCCAAAAACATTGTAAATTGTAGATTTCCACTGGTTTTTATTAATCATACTATATCTAATAATAATTACACTATATTTTTTATATTTTATATTTATTTGCCATTAGATTTGCCATATAATTTGATTATTCTACAAAGGCACTTGCTTAACACAGCTTGTACCTTTTTTCTAATTGTTAATATATTTAATATTTTTTTGCAGGGAACGAACTATTAAAAAAATTTTTTATTTATATCTGTTAAAAATACAGTAAAAGCTAGAGCACGCTCTAGCTTTTATTCCTCTTTATTTATAGATTCAAAAAATTATGTAAACATAAGCAATTTTCTATTTGTTGTTACAATTTTTACTGGTTCACTATAGTTTGCATAATCTGCATCATCAGTAACTAAAATTGCTTCATTTTGTTTAGCTACTTGAACCAATAAAGCATCATTAAAATCATAAGAAAAACCATATACAAATATTTTCTTTTTATCCATTTTACTAAATCCATCATCAATAAAATCGAATCTTTTGCATATTTGATCTTCTACAACTTGTAAAATATCTGTCATACATTCTCTGTAGTTTTCTGTTTCTCTATACTCTCTCTTGTATTCAATCTGCCTATTTATATCTTCCTGGTATAAATTATACTGAAACCTTATGCAACGATTAATAAATTCTGATAATTGTATCGATGTTATTAACACCTTTAAATTTCTAGCATTTATCTCCTCCCATAATTTTGCATAAGATTCTGTATTCGTATGGTTTTTAAAATCTAGGGGATAAAACAAGTTAATCAAAACATTTGTATCAAAAATAAACTTGTCATTCTTTGTAGGCGAAAATTTCTTTATATCGATTTTATTTTTTTCCATCTTCTTACCCTTTTTCATTTTCAAACGTATTATTTATAGCATTCTCGTATCCTATTGTATTACCATAGTATGATTTTGCATTTCTAATAACTATATTAAATGAAGCTGCTTTACCATTTGGTATGTTTATAATCTCCAAATATTTCTTTATAGTATCACTTGGATAATCTCCATACAACTTACCAATAGCAACATTAAGAAATGGTGTTATTATACTTTCTATCTGATTAAAATCTAATATAACACTGTTTTCTAATTTAATGTTATTAACAATACAATTATAAACCTTTTCCCCTTGCTCCCTAGTTAGAGCAGACGGGCTATTAATAACTTCACTTACATTAACTCTAACAATTCCCATATTTCCTCCTATAATTCAATAATATCATCATCAATTAATATATAAGAAAAATCATCATCTAAATTGAATGAAATAGTGACTATAGTCCCATAAAATATATTATCAAGTTTTCCAAATCTTTCTTTCGAATTATTAAGTTCATAACTTTCATTTCCTGATACTATTATGAAACTCCCCTTATTTTTTCTCAAAAAATCAAGTATCATACCAAATCCTAAACCACCTGGTGCGCTTTGTGCCTTAGTTGAATTACCTAATTTAATAGCCCATTCGATAGTATTACTAATTTTTTTTGACTCATCTCCCAAATACTCATTTACATTTTCTTCAATAGTCTTTCCAATATCAACAATTGTAAACACTAATTTTTTTTTACTATAAAAATATTGGCCACATACGTAAACATACTTGCTTTCAGCATGGTCAATAACATTATTAAAAATCTCCAAAAAATTATCGACAATTCGATCCTGTACGCTTGAAGACATAATCGGTAATTCATCTCTATTAAAAATATTTAATAGTATATACTTTTCAAACTCAACTAATTTGTTAGTATTTGCTTTAAACACCCTATACTCTATTGTAGTATGATATGTATCCTCAACAACCTCCCACTTAAAATATTTATGAAAACCATTTTTTTGCATAATTTTCTTTACATTTGGTCTAATGTTTGCAAAAGCTACTTTATGCCTTTTCTTAATTAATGTATATTCAAGTATCGCACCTAATATTGCTAATATGTTTGCAGAAATAAATGTTACTTCGCTAAAATTTAACAAAAATTTTTTTTTACTATTATTAAGTAGTTTTCCAAAAAGCTCATTCAATAGATTATATGTAGTAATATTATTCTCCCAATTTTTTGAATAAACTATTACATAATCATACTCCTCATCTATTTCCATACACATCCTCCTTGTAGAATCTATATAGAACACTACATCTTACTATAATTATACCATACTGTGTCAATATATTAATCTAATCTATTTTGTTATGGTATAAGATTATATCCCAAAATAGGAGGTGTAATTATTGTAGCTATCTACCCAGGGCAATCCATAGACATACAGTTTATCAATCGAATCATAAATAAATACCTATCTATGTGCACATCATACCACTCAAAAAAAACTTTAAAGAAGCTAATTGTTGAATTTCTAACCTAACTACGATAAACTTAATACACGATTAAAAATATTTTTTGAGGGAATGGATTGCTTCAACAGTTCATTCCCGTTTTTTTAAGTTGACAAAAAACCAACTAACCTAATAACTTCTTCACAGTTTCTACCCCAACTTTGCCATCTTCTTTCCAACTGAATTGACTTCTGAACTTATTGACTGCCTTGGTTGTATTCGCTCCCCATTTACCATCAACTATTAAATTGGCATTAATCTTTTCATTAAGTGCCTTCTGGATCATCTTAGTGATATAAGTATTTGTATTACTTGCACTATATGATTTAGCAATAACAGAAACACCTTTTATTTGAAAATGTGGGCTATCAGGGTTACTTGTCCAATTTGCTCCTGCCTCAAATCCGTACTTCTTCATAATCTTGATGATCTTCTTAGTCTCACTATCATTTGCGTTCCAAATAGCAGTCATTTTCCCGTTTACTTTTCGCTGCGGCACAACATCAACAGCATTACGTTGAGTATGTATACTCGTTAAAGTCCAAGTTACTTTTTGTGCGTTTGGATTACAATAAGCCTTAGCAAATGTAGTAGTAATGCCTTTGGTTGTAGCTTGCGTAATTGTTCTACCTTGGCAATACAAATAATTTTGTCTGACCTGACTCCTATACGTTTCCACTACAAGAGGATTGATGTCTTTCGCTTTGATTTCTTCCAGTGCCTTGTTTAATAATATCTGACACAGCGGATTTAGTTCCTCTATGTCTCTGCATTGTGCTGTATTACTCATTTTTCTCACCATCGCTTTCCTCTAATTTAGTCTGTGCATCTAACAATTTCTGTGTAATATCTAAGCCAGTGATAAGAAACTTTGGTACGTTGTATCCCATCTCTACACCATTCTCAATAATACTTCTGATCTCATTAATAATGTATGTTGCAAGTGTAAACCAACCAAAAAGTTGTACAAAAGCCAAGTTGATGCCTAACATATCTCCCATTTGAACAAAACAATATGATATAAAGAATGCAATCATAATAATCAACCAGTAAAATACCTTTTTAACTATCCCCTTTGCTCCTATTGCGCTCGATTCGTTATGTTTCCAATACTTTGCTTTAATCCACCCAGTTACGTAATCTACTACGTTGAGAAATAAAAATCCAGCAAACAGAAACCAATATTGTCCTAGAATCGCTGTTAACAATGAAATTATAGCCCCACCCAAAACATTTACTTTTTCAATTTTCATATTTTCCATCCTTTCCTTTGTTGCGACATTACAACAAAAAAGAGCCTCTCGGCTCAAAATATTTTCAGTACGTTCACATATTCTTCACTAACGTTCCATACTTACTACATATTTTATTGTTATTATTAATATATCGAAGGAAGCTAATAACCTTTTAATATAGATAGATCTTTTTCATAAACCTCCCTCTTTTTTATAGGAACCATCATGGTTCCTAATTTTTTTGCTGAATCCTCATGATGCCATCAAAAAAGACACCCTGTAAGGTGCCCTAATTGATGTACGATTAATTTTAGTTGTTCCTATTTACTTTCTAATAGTTTTACTAATTCTTGATATTGCTCTGCTGTGATACGTTCGTTCATAAGAAAAATATCTGCTAAATTCATGATTTCCTCTGGTGACTTTCTTTTTAATGTTGCAATTGTTTTTAAATTGTTAAATGTGTTCATGTTTTTTTCTCCTTTCGTTGTTTAAGCAAGTCCTAATTCAATTAATGATAAACGATAGTCTATATCAATTTCAGACTCTATTTGGTTTAATTTTATATCATTGAGTAGAGATTCTATAACCTCTACACTTTTTATTTTCTTTGTATACCTTAGAATTTCTCCATCATTAGATAAGAATCCTACAACAACATCGCATAAGAGCAAATCAAAATCTTGGTCACAGATTGCGATGTTTTCTCCTTTTGTTTCTTCTGAATATTTGCTAAGGATAATATAACTATCAGGGTCATATTTATAATAAAACACAGTAAAACCTCCTTTTTCTAATGTGGGCAGAAACTCATACCATAGCCAGAAGAAGAATTAGAGTATGTGAGTCTCTGTAATTCTGTCAATGTTAAAGTCTTTGCATTATCATCTCTAGACAATGAGTAGTAGTCTAGATAATAATTGTTAGAAGAGGAAGATGTCTTTCCTAGAATTGCTAGCCTATCGTTAGTTAAGTTTACTGCTACACCATAGCAATACTCATATTTTCTTGCTGTAATAAGGCTGTAGATTGAGTTGTTAGATATGTTATAATAATACAATGTGACAACATCTGATGAACTTGGTATAACATAGTACAGACCTCCATCTTTTGTACTAACACAATGATTATGTTTAGGCGAATAATACGAGGTGGTGTCCATAGAGAGTTTTCTTCCATTAACTGCTACAGTTTTATTGGTGAAATCAAGAGTATTTATAAATATCCCTTGGTCTTTAGATGAACCACCAGTAGCAGAGCCTTTAATGTATATTTGATTTCCATGCAACCACATGCAATTTATTTTATCCCAAGCCCCAAAATAACCACCAACTGCTGGAGCACCACAATTAACTTTAGTACAATTATTGCCATCTATGAATACAATGCATATGCTATTACCTGTATTACCATTCCGATAGCAGACAGCTATAGCAGTTCCATTTGCATTTGTCACTACTTGCATGTCACTGCCACCAGTATAATCTATACCTATCGAGATGGTATCTAATACATTGAATGTACTCCCATTATTTTTGTATACTACAAGAGCATAATTGTATTTGCCATTAGAACCGTAACCATAATATGTAACACCTAATGTCATGCCATCTGCCGATATAGATACACCAGAAACACTATACGAATCATCATACAAAGTCATATTTCTCGGTATATCAAAGTATTTAGTGAAAACATCACCAGTTCTTTTTAATACACCTCCATAAGAAGCATAGTATGTTCCATCTCCACTAAAATGACCATCTCTAGAGTCAATTTTTGTTTCACTGTGATATGCAAGTGAATTTCCATTATTATTGTATATTGCCATGCTACTCGTTCCAGTGTCAACTGCAAGATAATTCCCCTTTTGACACAACAGTACCCATGCACTACCATTCCACATATAGGCTGTTTCAATATCTAATACACCGTTTACAGTACTGTAAACCATTGGTCTACTCAGCTTATACTCAACTACAGGACTAGTACTACTACATACAATCCATTCTTGCAAACCACCATTATTCTGCCTATTCTCTGTAGTAATATCATTTCCACCACTTGTCAGTCTCTTAGTTTCCTTCATGTATATATAATTATATGCTGTTTCTCCTACTACAAACTGTAGTGAGTTGTTTGGTGTACCAGCCCACAGTGATTCTTGTATTGACATATAAGTTATCTTAGAAGCTAAAGTACTTGACTTTACCCATATATGACCAGATTTTACTGGTGTAGGTTGTGAGTCTTGGATTGATAATGGAAAGTCAAAGACATTAGAACTACCTGTACCAGTAACCCCTAAAATAGTATTACCTTTTGTTATTTTATCTGCTGTTAGACCTACAACATTAGCAACTTTACTTTCTTCTGTTCTTACCCAGTTTACACCAGTATAAGCTACAGTATTGGGCTGCCCATCTGTCTTTATCCTTGTGTATAGATACGGTTGCGTTGGCTTATCACTTGAAAACGTTCCATAAACAGGATCTGCAACTGCTTGTAAGTGGTCTTGAACCGTAGGGTATACAATCGGCATTGTTCCCACTTTAGCTTCGCCACTATCATCAATGTAAGCTGTTTTACCCGATATGATGTCTGACTCAATAGCAGTTGCATCAGATGCATCTACTCCACCACCTTTTCGTACTAGAAATGCTTCTCCCATCTTATCTCACCACCTTTAATTGAATTCTAACTCCCGTTACGGGTTTCTTTTTATTACATATAGCTGTAATACTTCCATCATTAGTTACTATCTTGCTTATATTTCCCCATGCTTTTTCTTCTAGTATAGCAGTATCTAGTGAGTCTGATAAAATAACATCTACTATTGGATTGTCCGTACTTAAGATACCGTCTACAGTTATATTTTGTGTATACGGAGCAGTACTCCCTTCCCAATTATTTGATATAGTTAGGTATATATCTTTACTTGGGAACTCCTCTGCTATTCTGTTAATCTCTGCCGCCATCTCATTCACTTCATTTGCACCAAAATAATCCCCCTCTTGGCTATACTCTGTAACATCTAAGAAACTCTTTGTATTGTCAGCATTATTCACCTGCATATACTTCCTTGCACCAGAGAATATATCGTCCTTGTAATTTGCTTTTAATGCCATCTACAGCACCCCTTTCATATTTAATTTAAACCTTAGCTTATTCCGCCCGTGATATTGCCCATACAAGTAGTTATAGATTTTTAGAATTCCAGATTCGATACGGTTTATTTCTTCATGATTAGGAAAATAGTCATTATCGGAATAATTTCTTGTTTCACCAATATCTACATTGACAGTATTTTTTGCAATCGTTTCAAGATTATCTTCAATAGCATTGATCATTTCTGCATAAGGAAGATCACTATATGTCACATCAGAACCCATATCTTTAATTTCATATTCGTTATATATCTCTAACGAATACTCCTTTAAATATGCTAAGTTATTTTTGATTCGGTTGTAATCTTCAATATTAAAATAATCCTCTGCCTTCCAGTCTGTTTTTGGTGTATTAAACATCTACTTCCCTCCTTGCCTTGATATTACCGGTTATTGCTCCATTAAACGTCATGGAATGCTCATAAACTTTTGCTTTAGCATTATCAATCTGCGTAGTATTAATATAGAATATATCTCCTGCTTCAAGTGCTGGATCACCACGATAGGACAATTCATATTGCTTATCTGCAGCATAATAACTGCTTATCCAATCTAGTAGATTATTCGCTAATACATCTGAGCTTACAAGTGGGTTACTCCAAGTCTTTGTATACCCCCTTGTCCCAATTGTCTTACCTACTGTTAATGATGTCTTAACATACTCGTAACCATTAACAGTAACTTCAATTGCTTTGTATGATGCTTCTAAACCTTCTACTTGCAATTGTATAAAATATGCTCCACTATTAATTATTGAGATTGTATAATCTTCGATGCATTCGACTGCGTATCCATATGATGGATTATTAAACTCTATGGTAACAACATTATTCTCACTGTTTAAAGCATAGGACTGCTTACTAAGTTGCTTTATTCCTTCATTTGATTGACTATAGATCATTTTTTCTACATATACATCTTTTATCTTATCAAGCAATGTGCCTTTAGGAGATTTTAGTAAATCGATATATTCGATTGTATAATCTGTAAACTTCCCAAAGAAAAATTTTGATAATCTTACTCTACTATTTGGTGCTACAGTTCCGAGAAATTCAATTGTCATAGTGTCAAAATCAATGAATTTCTGACCTATATCCGTAATAGGCTTTAGCTCATTACCTAGCATCTCATACGTTGTAATTAGTTGATTTTCTTTATATGTCTTGAGAATTAATCCATTCGGAAGATTCCCTTCAAATATCATGCGTAATCCTACACTTGTATACGCTGCTTCTAACGTTATTGAGATAATAGGGTTGTTAGTAAACACTCCCTTTTCATTTGATATCTCATTGCTTACAAACATGGTATCTGTTACATCTCCATCACTTGGTGCAATTTTAAAAGTTTCATCTAAGGTAATACAATTCTGGTCCATACTTGCATACTTAACAGGATTGTAATTCTCTAATATTACATTCTCTATCGAACTAACTCTATGTTCATCATTTGAACTTATTGTTACGTCTGGTATAAAAGATGTCTTTAAAATTATATTGGAATCCTCATCAATAATTAGGTTACAACGACCTGCATTCGCTATAATTTGTAGTGCTTCTTTGTGTTTAACTTTTGGCATTGGGTTACTAACTATAACATTTCTTAAATACGGATCTATATCATACTTGGCATCTTCAATTCCAAGGTCCTTCAGTACTAACTCAGCCAAATCATATAAGGTTATTCCCTCCTCATAATACTTACCTTTGTTATATACTTTATCCCAACCTTCCATAACATCAACTGCAGTAAATTTGGCGGTAGTTTCATCTGCAGACCAAGTTTTAAGATACAGCGTAGCAAGTTTAAACCATTCAACTCTATTTTCATTTACCTGGTATCCATACTGTACATCTAGTTGCTGTCCTGTCTCTAAATAGTTCATTGTACTTGTTTTATTTTCAATATTGTAATCTTGCAACGTATTATCTATAGTTACATTGAAATCAATCTGTGGAACATCATCACTAATAGGGGATACATAGTTTTTAATTGTTGCTGACTTTATATTACTGTTATCAAATACAACACCAATCCCGAATAGTATTCGTTCTATTCGTAACCGATTGTTTTCGTGTTGCATCTTGGTTGCCTTGATAATAAAATACTCTGCTTTCTCAAACACATAATCAGTCTCATATATTTCTGATGTATTATCTTGAATAACCACATGATCTTGATTCGTTATGATTTCAAATGTTACCGGATAATATTGACCAAATGTTATGGTTAGCCCTTTTACAGTAACAGATGCTACATCCGCAAATACGATATGTAGCATCTGTCCTTCTTCTCCTACAAGAGAATTTGAAATATACCCCAGAGTAGAATTCTCTATATATTCATGTGGTGGAATTAACTTACTTCCATCTAGCTTTAAGAAATCTTTTTCAAATGTTGCATAATAGAATCTTCTAGATTTCGTACCAAAAATATCATAATTCGATAAGTATAATCCGTTTTGATTCTCAACGAATGCTGTAGATTGCGCTTGCTGATTAATTACTCCTATATTCACACTAAGATATGATTGATTTCTTAATGCTGCTTTCATAGATTCCTGATACTCTTTACTTACATCTTTCAAATCTTATCACCTACCACAATCAATTATATTAACCTTGCACTGTTTATACGTTGTAGGCATTCCATTCTTATCCACAGTTTCCGGCTGTGCTGTTCGGTTACCAGGATACATCTGCAGTGTGATCATCTCATTTTTCACCATATCCGGAAACGTAACTGTGACTACGAATTTGTCAAATTCTTTGAGTATTGCTGACCATGTAGTAGCATCTAACATATACCATTGCAAGCCATCAATCTTGTACTGATCTCTCCCTATCTTTTGACCAACGAATTCTCCATTTGCATTTTTACCTGCATTAACATACGTAGCCACTTCAAATCCTAGTCCCTTATCAGGGGAAGGGAATGACTTACCGTTAATCTTTATCATCTTTCCATTAGCCACGTCATTCACTCCCTTCTATCGTGACATACTATATCCACCACGTGCTTCCTCATTCCTAATCATAGTTAATAATGTTCTTCCATCAACTTCTGCAGTAACTTCTATCCCTAAGATAGCCGCTAAGATTTCTTTCAACATCTCTAGGATTAATCTCAACAATTCATTTGATCCATTACTATCATCTTTACTCAGTTCTACAGCCTTCAAGGCCATTTCCAGTAGCTTATCTTCTGGAGCAACAACTTCTCCTTGATGTCTATTATCACCAATCATAGCTAATTGTGGTGTATTTGCCTTAACATAACCACCTTGCGCAAGCTTTGGAATTGTAATTGTACTCAATGATGGTATGTTAAATCCCAATGACTTACCACCTAAATCACCAGGTAACCAATCTGGTAAATCAAAACTAAGATTATTCAATGCATTAATAACAGAATTTATGCCCTTTATTACACCATTCGCCATCTTTTCAATACCACTAAGTATTGAATTTATAACTCCCTTAATGTTGTTCCACAACCCAGTTAAAATACCACTTACTGTATCTTTTATTGTAGTAAATACTGTAACAAACTTACTTTTAATATTTCCTAATGCTGTGCTAATACCTGTTTTCATTGCATCTATAATGCTTATAACAGAACTTTTTAAACCTGTAACTACGTTTGTAACAGTAGTCTTTATTCCGTTCCATATACTAGAGAACAAAGTTTTGATTGCATTCAATATAGTAGATATAAACGTCTTAATTGCATTAAATACTGTTGTTATTACTGTTTTAATCGCATTAATAACTGTTGTTATATTATCTTGAATTGCTGTCCAAGTAGTAAATACAACATTCTTAATAGCATCAAATATACTTGCGATAATATCCTTAATTGCTGTCCATGCAGCCTCCCAATTCCCAGTAAATACTGCAACAATAAAATCAATAATATTCAATAATATATTAATTGTACTACTTATCATTTCAGATATTATCGTGTATAGGTTCATAATGATTGTTCCAAGCGTATCAATCACTGGTGCTATAGAAGGTATCACATTAGCAATAAACCATGCAATAAATGGAGACAAAGTCTTATCCCAAATCTCGCTTATGGCCCATACAACCTTCCCTGCAAATTCAACAAATTTATCAATCAATGGTTGAAGATGTTCACTTACTAGCGTATTGAATTTATCAGCTAAGTTATTGAATACTGGAGCAAAATTATTGTTGTACGCATCAAGTACAGCCTTAACAATTTTAGATATACCAGATGAGAAGTTATCAAAAGCTGGCTTTACATAAGTATCATATACCTCAAATACTTTTCCCCAGGTATCATTGATCGCATCGGCAATTGTCTTACATACCTTCGCTACTGGATCTAAAGTACTTATAATTGCTTCTTCAATATCTGCCTTGTTCTCAAGGATTGGATTAATAACCATACTTGCGTAGTCCGTAGAAAATCGTAAAAACAAATCACCTATCGCTAATAAAGAGTTCGAAAACACAGATATAATACTTTCCGTTATTTGTATTCCAGCATCACCAGTTATTATAGTAAATAATTCTGTAAGGAAGTCGTTGAACTCCATTTGTATTTGCAAAAAACTTGTGCCACTATTGAACATACTAACAAATCGTTCTTTAATGAAATCTGTATTATTCTGCAAATAATTCGCTAATCCAACAACTAAATTCGTCGCAATTGAATTTCCAATTGATATAAAATTTGCTAAATTGCCTCCTATATTACTGGACAACTGCATTACAAAGTCTCTTGCTGCATTCGTTACATCTACATCCGTAAATATATTATTGAAAGATTCCTTGATACTATCTAATCCACTTAATAATGGTTGAAAATTTATCTTCTCAAACCTAGAAGTAAAACCTTCTGTAAAAGACTTTCCAATATCATTAACCAACTTTTGAATCCTAGTCAATGCTTTTTCCATTGGCGTTTCGATTTCTTCTTCAACTGCTCCTGGTACTTCTTCTAATCCACTGCCAATGGCTCCTCCAACTCCTGATCCAGTTCCTCCTCCACCAGAACTGTCTGACGAATCATCAGAAACAATATTTAATTCATCTATAGATGTTGCTGCACTTTTTGTCTTTTTAGCTGCTTCTGTTGCTGCCTTTGCAGAATCCCCTACACCAGATACCGCATCGCTTGTTGTATCTGATATTGCTGTCCCAACATCTCCTACTGTTTCAGCTACACCGGATGCAGATGATTGCGCCTTTCCAAATACTTTCGCTGTGAGATTTGCAAACGCTGTCGCAACGGACTGTATCTTTCCAAGCAATACATTCATTACTTTAATAACTGGTAAGAACGCATTGATTAATCCCTGTCCTATACTTGCTTTTAATGAATCAAATTGTAGTGAAAGAAGTCTAACTTGATTGGCCCAACCACCACTTGTGCGTGCAAAGTCTCCACTTGCTGTAGCCAATTGATTCTGTACAAATGCATATCGTAAGGCAACCTTTTCCGCTTCACTCATCTTAGCTATTGTCTTACCAAATCCATTAGCAAGCGCATATGCATCTAACGCACTTTGCGTCATTACAACACCTAAATCCTTAAGACTTTCTGTCTCACCAGTGAATACCGATTTTAACTTAGTATAGGCTTCATCTTGTGTAATATTATAGAAAGATGCAACATCACCAGCCAAGCCAGTAAGAGTAGTACTCATTTCATAAGCTGCAGATTCCGAAAAACCAAATGCCTTTGCCATTGCTCCCAAAGTACCAGTATATTTCTTAGCCATTGTCTCACTAAGACCAAAAGAAAATGCTGCACTCTTGGCAAACTCATCAACCTTTTTACTCATTGTAGTAAAAGTAACATCTACTACATTTTGCACCTCTGCTAAATCAGAACCTAGTTCAATACATTGTTTGCTAAAATCAACAAGCTTCTTAACAGCGAAAGCAGCGGCTATTGTTGCCCCTGCTTTCTTCGCCAATCCTGTTATTCCTTGTAGTTGCTTATTAAATCCATTCTGGTTTACAACCAAATCAAGACCAATTTCACCAACACTTTCAGCCATACTATTCCACCAACCTCGTGATACAAGGTCATCGGCTCATAATGGCTCTACTTGACACTTATCTTAATCTCAAAATATTTTTTACAGTTTCTTCCCTTACACTGAACAAATACCCCTCTCGCTATAGCTTCTTTACTATAGCGAATAGGCATCTTATATCCACAATAAGGGCACTCTACTTTACTTAATTGTTCCTCATTAATAAAATCACCTCTTAGCCATAGATACAAAGACATTCTCCCAAGCCTTCATCGCCTCATCGAATGTCTTCTTATCCATTTCTATTTTTCTTATGTTTTTACTTCTCCACTCATTTCGAAGTTTATGTTGTTGTTTAGTAAAATACTTTAACGTATCCTTATTATTTTCTGAACGTATTTCTACTATTTTGCCTAATGGAGTATCTGGACTAATTCCTTTTAATAATGCTGAGAATTCATCCCACTTCATTTCTTTAAACGTCTGAGAATAAAGACGAATCCCATACTGTGATTGGAAAGATGATACAATCAAATCCCAGTCCTCATATAAATCATAAAAGGGATCTCCTACTCCCCCGCTGTTTCACCTGTAATTAGCTCAACTGCACTTTGTATTACAATTACAAAGTCATTAAAATTTAGACCTAATGATTCAATTGTCTTACGTTCCTTTTCTCCAAACATTAACTCATAGGCTTGCGTGATCTCGTTAATGCTTGCCTCTCCGCCCATCAACTGCATAACCTTTAACATGGTTGGTGCGTCATCATTTACTGTTAATTCTTTTCCTTTAATTTTTAACTTTGGACTTTCTTCGAAATTAAGTTTTTCTGTAATATCAACTACTTTTGCCATACGTAACTTCACTCCTTATACTGAAAAAGGACAAGGATTATTCCTTGCCCTCAATGATCTATTCTGTTTCATTCACTATTTGTTCTGGTTCTTCTGTAGTATCAGAAGATTCGTCACTTCATTCAGATGGTGCAGGTGTATACTCTGGCTTACCCTTACATAAGATTTCAAATTCAAGCCCATCAACTGCAGTAGAATCACCACCTCCTGGCACTGTAACATTAATAACAACATTACATTTAACCTTAGCACCGTTAGGGAATTCCCACTCAAACTTACTAACTACATCATTGCCACTCTTCCAAGCTAAATCACCAATATAATCATTTCCTGCATCACCATAAACTCGTTTACCAGTGAACGAGAAGGATAACTTCTTACTTGTCATCATCGCATCTCCCCACCCTTCGGCTTCCATAGCATTCCATTCTTCTACTCCACCATCAATTGAAGGAGCGAAGTTTTCTAAACCTGCTATAATTGTCATATTCTCATCTGTACTGGCTAATCCATTAATTCCAATTTTGAATTTATTATTGTATACAGGGTACACTGTTTTATTTGCTTCACTCATACCTTTTACCTACCTTTCATAATAAATTTCAATCTGTATTACACTTTCATAGACTCCACTATCATCTGTACCAACATCGATAGGCTCATCTGAAAGCATTTTAATGTAACTTACTTTTTCATTATTGATTTGAATTTTGCTACTATTTTGCAATAATTCATATAGTTGCATAGAAACTTTTTCTGTATCACGTTGGCTTTTATTCCAGTGAACCAGAATACTAATAGGTTTTATTCTGTAAGGAGTACTTTCTAAACCTCCCAGACATATTCTTGCTCCTGTATTTTGTTTTAGATTATATATTCCAATAGATTTATCCTTCTTATTATCTAACTTACCAGAATACACATTTTCATCTTTTGTTAAACTAAGCGTTGCAATATAATCTCGTACATCAGCTAAACCAATCATACACCTGTCACCCTCTTATATATTTTCTTAAATGTATTCCTACAAAAGTCTGCCTTCTTTCCATCGTCAACATAATCTTCATACCATTTTCCTTTTGCATTTGGATTTTCATGGTGCCTGAAATTATATTCGGGATGATAATATAACCGCCTTGCATATGGCCCTGGTGTAACTATGCTTACTCTTCCCTTACTACTATCTTTTGTATCTACAAATGTATCTCCTTGTAGCTTTCCAGTATCTCCATATGGCATTACTTGATCTTGCTCTACCTGTGTATTTAATGCCGCAGTTGTTTGCTCTAGTGCTATAATTTGTGCCTTAGCCAATGCCCTTATCTTTGCTGTATCAATTGTTACTTTTGATGACACTTTCATTATATCAACCTCAATTCACAATAATTAACGGTACCGTCTGGATTACGTGCTTTGGTACCTTGGAATATGTTTCTTTCAACTCCATGTATCTTTACCGTTCCACCACTAATCGTTGGTAATGTTGGAGCAATATCTCCTGAGAATAAAGCAATACCACTAAGTTGTACTAGCTTTTTTTCATCTGTTAGCACTGTCTTAGTGGTATCTTGATAATTACATTTTGTATCAATGGTTATTGTCTCTAAGGGTTCACCGTATTTATTAAGGCCTTCCTGTTCCAACTCAATGTGTATATCTGTATTACACAGTCTTTTTTCAATTAAGCAAGGATATTTCATACAATCACCACCTTAATGATAGACTACAAAGTCCTGTCTGCATCAACTTAGCATATGTGGTACGCATGATTGCAACACCATTTTGTACCATCACATTCCAAGAAGAACCGAATGACATTGAAACACCATTAATACTGTAATTTTGTAGCACTGATTGAATAACATCTTCATTCTCATACTCAAAATTAGCTAGTTCGCATGTACATTCCTTAACAATTTCTTGCTGAAAAGATGTAAGATTATCAAATCCTTTACCTATGATTCGATTAAAAGTAAGCGAGTCAATATGTCGGCTCGCTTGTTTTAATCGTTTTTCTAATTTACCATCTGAGATAACATCATATCCATAAGTATTATAATCTCTCAGTGTTGCATATGGTTCGTATGCCACCAGTAATCACCACCTACTCTTTACTAGACTTAGTCTGCTTCGTAGATTTCGGTTTATTTTCTTCTTTAGGGAACGTTAACCCTATTGTTGTATTTGCCATAGTAACACCTCACTATAATGTGTGAGACACATAGATACCAGCCGTTTTATTCTCGTATACGTGTCCATAAAGATTATTATTACGGTACTTAAATACGTGAGAATCTCCTTCTTGGTCTTGATCTGGTGTAAAATATTTAATGTACTGGTCCATGGCTGTGACCGCTGCTGATTTTTCAACACATAAGAAGTTTACATCTTTTGCAGCCTCTGCCTTAGTATAACCATAACCTGTCTTTCCATCTTTTAACGTAATTGCTGTGTACATACGTCTTGATGGCACTTCAATGATTGTTGAAAATTTTTCAAGTACTTTTTTAGACTTAGTGGTATCAAGATCATCAATTGCACCTTTTAATGTAGGTGTAATAAATAAGATACGATTTTCTGCCGGCACCTCGTCCTCATCCATTTTAGAAGTACAAGCTCTTAAGGCTGCCACTACATCTTCACCACTGTCTAACGTCTCTGCTTTTGTCGTAATTCCAGATGCAGAACATAATTTTGCAATACGTGCAGCATCAGTTTCAGGAATTACCTTTGTTCTTAAGAATTCGCTTGATAACTTAGCAAATGGCATAGCTAATGCTTCCTCGTTATCTAATCTGTCGATTCTTAAATCCTGAGAACGTTCTTTATCATACTTTACTGTTTCCCATACAAATGATGTGGAACCTTTTGTGTAACCAGATGCACGGTCGAAGTCACCTAGCGCATCCATGCTTAATTTAGCAATTTTGATTTCTCCATTGTTTCCTTTTTGAACGGTTGTTTCATCTCCATCTAAAATAGATGTTTTAGATTCTGCCTGATATACTTCATCAAGCATCGGAAGGTAAATAGTAGATAATTCAATATTATTCATGCTTCATCCTCTTTTCTTGTAATTTATTGTTTTGGTTTCAAACCAAACATTTTTCTAATATTGTCGTTATTGTTTGATTGCTGATCTTGCTGTCCATTTCCACCAATCTGGAAACCTACATTCCCTTGGTTAGTTGGCTTTAGTGCTGGTACATCTTCCAACACCTTATTTAAGGCATTTTTCAATGTCTCTTGATTTACTTTGCCATCATCGCCCTTAACAGTACTTAAGTCAGCCATTTTTAGAACATATGGCACTGTCTTAACATCAATTCCAAGTCCAATAGCCTCAATCGTTGCTAGCTTTTCGATTTCTGCCTGACTTGCTAATGCTTGTGCCTGTTGTAACTGTGCTTGAATTTTAGAAACATCAGGCTGTTGACTCTGCTTATTAACCTTATAAGCTTCAATAGCCTGTCTTGCTTCTTCTTCTGTCATACCTTGCTGTTGAAAGTAAGACTTAAGCACAGCATTTTCTTTCTTGGCCGTTGCAGTATCTAACATGGCTTGGATTTTATCATAATCAATACCAGCAGTTTGATTCTGTTGTTGGCCTGCTTGTTGTTGGTTTTGTTGATTTCCAGTGTTTTGGTCACCGTTACCACCTTCGCCACCTTCGGCGAATAATTGTAAGTTCATTGGCATTTTAAACATAATTAAACTCCTTTCCGTTTATGCTCGTCAGCTTCCTACAGTTTTTGATTAGGTCATAAAGTTTTGGACCATATAAAAAGCACCTACCGTAGTAAGTGCCTGTTTTTGAGTATAAAAATACCACCTAACCATTTATTTGGTTGGTGGTATTTATACTATTTTTTTAATATCATCAAGTTTCAAAAACCTATCTTGATTTTCATTATCTACAGAGAATACTAGATATTCAAAATCTAATTCCTCACCATCATCATCATATGCTGGCTCTACTCCATGGCTTACTCCTGTAATAACCTCACCATTTACTAATAATAATGTAGTTTTTTTCTTTGCATTAGAATTTATTTCTATATCAGTAAATACATCATGCTTTCTTACCATTTCATCACTCCTTCTCTTTAACTGGGTGTGCATGAATTCCCTTATTTGAATAATGTATAGCAAATCTTCTAGTAACCTCATACCTACCAGTACCAACGTTAAATACTCTTCCTATAACTTCATCATTTTGAATATATTCTTTTGGATATAGGTTTTTATCATTAGTAAAAACAATTTTACCTTTACCAAGATTAGTAGTAATCAATTCATTATAATCAATTTCTTTGAGAAATGAACTTGCAGGTGTCTTACCAAGTCGAATATCGTCTTGTACTCTTTTTTTCCATTCTTTACTCCCTAGTACATGTTCTTTTTGCTTATTCCATTTTATCTTAGTGTTTACTTCACCATTTTCTAGTTTTTTCTTAAATTCGACTATCTTATTATTAATTATATCATCTTTATTATGATTTACAACATTATCTTTTGGCTTTTGCTTTACTCCTCTGGTCCGATAAGCTTCGTAGTTCTCTCTAAGAATATCCTTATGTTCATTAACTAATATTTTGTTCTTATTCTGCCACTCAATTCGTTTTTCTCTGTATTTTATCCTATTTTCCTCATCAAGAGAACATTCTTCTAAACGTTTGTACTTACGGACTTGCCTTTCATAATACCTTTGTTTCTGCTGTATTGTATATTGCTTACTATTTAACTCTATTTCTGACTTAGATAAGGGTTTAGGTTCTTCTGATATCCCTTCAAAGTATGTTGTATGTTTATCCTTGCAATGGGGATGATACAACCCCTTTTGTATTGCTGCACTCATAAGTGGATATTTACCATCTTTGGCACTTCCACCACTCCATACATCATCTATTAGTACCTTTCCTGCAAATTTCACACATTTAGGACAAGCAGCACCACGTTTATTCATAATAACCGTACTAATTCCCCATTCTTTGCGTTTCTCTCCCTCACCAGCTAGATAAGCTCGTTTATTAGCTGTTTGTATTGCCATTTTGGCATATGCATCAATACTGACTCTTGCACCGTTTGCATATTCAATACAATTAATCCCCCTACTAAGGAAATCCTTTGTTGCCATATCCACAGCCTTTTCATATGTTCCTGCGCTTGTGTTAGCATATACCTGTGCATTAAAGATGATTTTTCTATACTGGTCATTTGCCATACGTAGCATTGCTGTCTCTGCCTTAACCATATTTTCTTTTGTAGCTTTGACTAAGGCTTCTAGTTTTCTATCATTTAATCGAAAGAACTCTGCTACTGTCTCCGAAATTTTGGGAACAAAATTACCGAACAAACCTTTTTTCATCATTTCTAGTAGCTCTATTTCTTGATCCATATTCCCCATCTCTCTGGACTTACGAATCATATCTTCCATCTTTGAGTTTATGTCGGAAAATTTACTTTCAAATCGTTTTCTATTTTCTCGTTTATATCGTTCTAATGCTTGCAACTGTTTTACTTGCCATTGCTCCCATTCAATCCCCTCCTTAACTTCCTCTACTCTATGCCTCTTCATATTCCGAATCATAGAATTTATAAGTTCTTCCTCTATCTCTTGAAATGCTTCTTCAATATCATATTCATTCAATCAAATCACACTCCATTGCATAAAACTCTGAAACCTTGCTGCTTAAATGCTCTTTTTCTCGCCTTCAATTCTGTTTTACTACTACAATGTATATTAAGGAGTTCTGCATAACCAGTCTTTTCAACTGCATAAATACCAAAGGGCACCTGTTCAGATGCCACCTTCAAAAGACCCTCGTATTCTTTATTACTCATTTGATACAGTTTCTTCATTATCTTTACTTTCAAATTGTGAACCTCCCATCATTGTTTCACCAACAATACTCATCTCTTGATTAACACTCGGTTCTTCTAGATCAGTAATACCTTGTTCTGCTTTTAACCTTGCTACCTCCTCAGCCTTCCAATCATCGTCTTTGCTATCACCATACAGTTCTTCAACAGATGCCTCTATACTCATAATTCCATATTGTTTACCTTTACCAACGGTCTCTACCTGACTCTCAAATGATGGGTTTGCATACTCTCCAAAGGGTACTTCAACCTCTAATTCTTTTATTGGTACCTTTTTATAAGTGTCATATGCCATCATCGTAATATTAATAAGCTTCGGCAATGTATTTTGAAGCACATCAACAATCTTATTACGGGTGTAAAGAGTAGCTTTTTCCTTTTCTCTCTGCGCTTCTGCGTTGTCTAGCTTTTTAACATCTATTCCTAAGGTACTAGGAGATATTAAGCCTTGCAGGCATAAGTCTAAAGCTGTTATATAAGTACTTAAGTAACTTTCATGAGGTATTTCACCTTGCTGCAATGATATCTCATTCTTACTAGTTTCACCCATTGATGCATCTGTCTTGATATACCTATTATCAAATGCATTAGGTCTAAGTATTTCTCCAGTATAAGGATTCCTCGGTAGCATGTTCTCTGGTATATATTCCTTTGTCCTGTTTGCTCTGAGTGCATCAAGCCATTGGCTCCATGATTCATCTAAACTGTCAAAGGCATCGCACTTACTATCAAATATTGACCTTCCTCTGCCTTGCCACTTGGAAGATTTAAAGAACTTAAGAGGTAATGCCATCATGAATTTGTCTTGCCATGTTACATTAACCAAATTTGCTGTTTCAGGAATAGATTTTATATCGCATTCTCTTTCGTTTTTAGTCAATACATAATTGATATATCCCTTTCCATATATCTCAAATAGAACATACTCTTGTGACTTATGATTATACACGGTTTTAAATACAACCGCTTTCACACGGCCACGATCATATATAATATCTATCTTATCGCCAGGATAAAACTCAATTATTGGATAGCTGCTTATAGCTGAATCAAATGATATCTTGAAGGCTCCATCACCAATATAAAGGGTCGTTGTTATTGCATCGGATATCAGCTCGTTGAAATTGTTTTCTTCTGCGATAGTTTCCCATTCATCTTGCCTTAAATCTAGTGTAATGTCGTTCATATCTGCCACTACAATATCAGCTAATGTATCTACAATAACAGATGGTAATCCAACATGAATCTTACGTATCTCCATGCCAACTGTTGGTACTGCCGCCCAAAATCTTGTCCTATCTCCTGGTATCTGCTTGTACAATTGAGATAACTCTTCACTATCTCCTCGATACCATATACGGTTTTTAATTGCATTTCCTTCATAATCCAGTGTCTCTTGAATCTGTATACTACTAACCGTAGCTGGCTGTATTCTAAGCCATGTTTTAATGCCTGATCTAATTGCATCACTCATATTACTCAGCCACCTCATTTTCTCTCAACTCCTATCTTATCTCTATATGGAATCCAGCCATACTGTGTACTGTTAATCATATGATCGTTACGGTCCTCAGGAGTGTTATCTTTATCCTCTAACCATGAATAGACCTCACACTCATTTATAAATACCTTACAAGTATCAACCACATAAAAATAAGGCTCTCTGCCCTTCTCTTCATCGAAAGACAACCAGCCTAACTGTAAATTAATACGGTCTATAATTTCAATCTTTTTATAAGCATTGTTAAATATATAAAGGCATTCATTATGCATTCTCTTGTACTTTACAAACTCGGTTAATGTAGCTTGATCTGCACTGTCAACAAATACGTTCTTTGCAAATCCCCACTCTTTTCTATTACGTTCTAAGAATTCAATGTAATTGACGACTGTATCAGATGGTGCTATTGGATTTTCTAAGTTTGCATTGTTATAAGCCTTTTCATCTAGCAATATGTATCTGCCTTTGTTTGTGATACCTGAAAACGACATTGCAATCGTATCCGGTGATTCTTGCGAATAAGCTGTATCAAGTCCACTTGTGAATATTGTAAAGTATTCCTCTTGATGTCGGTCTTTCTGAATGAACTGCTTTGCCCATTCCTTTGACTTAACATGCCTCTTTCTATCAAAGTTCACAAATACCATACCTGTGGCTCTTCCTCGTAATCCAAGAATCTTATTCTTCCATAGCTTTGTCCCTTTCGGCACATTCAATTTAATCTGTTCTATTTTCTCCTTTGGAAGTCCCCAATTATGGTCAAAAGAAAAGAACCAATGAACCCAACCGGGCTTTGGTTCTTCGCTTAACATCTCATTTATTTCTATAGGTGCATCATCTTTATAATCTGGTAATGGTCTACTACAATTTATATACTCTTTGTACACTGGTAAGTTTGGATCATCTGGATTAAGTGTTGCCATGAAGTAATCACAACGCATTGCTGCTTCTCGTACAAAATCAATATCTGCTGTGTTAACTTCATCAATGTATAAGCAACCATACTGTCCACCTAATGCCTTTTGCCATTTCTTTTTATCACCATAACCCATGACATATACTACTTTATCACCTTGGCTAGTATGATAGAGAATATGTGGTATCTTCTCATCTTTCGTACCATTCCCATTGTATTCTGTGAGTATTCCAAAATCATCAATAATACCAAGGTCCTTATTGATTATATTCTTTTCTGCGGTACCTGTATCCTTAGCTGCAATGATATGATACTTCTTTGAAGATGCAGCAACCTTAAGCATAAACTTAAAAATGCCCACAGTAGTTTTCCCTGCGGCTGTTGTACCTTCTAGGAACTCTACTGGAGCATCATATCGTATAAACGTTTTATATTTATCTGATAGTATTAACGTTTGATCACTCACTTGGATCACCACGCATCTGCATAAGAATATTATCTAGCTTTGATACCTCTTTCTCTAAACCAGATACCTCTAGCTTGTCCTTAAACATACCCAAATGTCTACCTAGAAGTTCCAAAGCCTTAACCTTATCACATGTAGCAATCTCAACACCGTTCTTTCCCATCTTGATGCTTGCAATAGCTTTCTTCTTATCAACTGGTAGATTATCTGTCAGTTCGAGTTCGACATCTTGATATTCTATTTCTTCACCTTGTTGATTACGACCTTTTTTCATTACAACCTTAGCAAAATCAGAGCCATTTGCGAATGCTATTGCTGCAAGCTCGCTAAGAACCTTGTCTTGGGTGATTTCAGTTCGCTTTTCACGGTCTTTCATTCTTTGGTTTACATATTCTGCAACCTTAACATTTCTTAACATTCTAGCACTAGCTGAAGCTGCAGTTTCATCATTCTTTACATTCTTATAAACAGATCTGTAAGCTCTGGTGGCATTTAGATCTACCAGGTACTCATCTATGAATAACTTTTGCTTTTCTGTTAACTTTGCCATCAGGCTCACTTCCTTTCGTATTGTTTTGGGATGAAAAAAGCACCTACAATAAAGTAAGTGCTTTTCTTTTAATTAACAAGCAATAATTCCATTTGATTATCCTCAATATATTTAAATGATTGAGGTGGTACAAAATTACTTGATTTTTCATAAGGATCTATCGGTTTTTCATATCTATAGAATTCCTTTATTTGAATCGCATAAGCTTTATCTCTACCTTGAAAATACTCATTGAAGAATTCTAATGATATTCCAGAGTACTCTTTAGTCTCAGACCATACTTCATCAGGCGATTTATTAATTATTTCTCCTACAGTAAATTCTCCTATAATTTTACCGATTGGCATGCTCGCATATATTATAACAGTATCCACGTTTTTCTTAAAAATTTTTTTCCGATATTCAAACCTTTTCGCACCTGTAATTATTTCCTCTACAAATACAGGCTTAATTGATAATAATGCTTTCATTTACCTCACCAACTTTTAATATTTGACTAAACTGTTCATCTGTCACTTTCATAAAACCCCAATAATTGCTCCTTGGTAATCCAAGTGATTCTATTAACTCATGTCTTGTAATTCTCTTCTTAAAAGCACAATTATAAGTCATATTAATAGCTATACAATTTCCTTTCTTATACCATTTTGATAAATCGTCCTTATCAAATACACTATAAGTACATGCATACCTATAAAAATCTTCAAAATCCTTAAATTCATTTTGGCTTTTAACAGTTTCAACTATGCACACAGAAGTTACAACAGATGAATATTCAGCATTTTTTCCAGCCTCTGCTGTTCTGTAAACAATAATAATATCTCCATTTTGTAAGCTATCAACTCCTTCCATTCTACAAATATAGATTTTATGAATAGAATTAGTATATGGAACATCTTTTAACATGGTAGAGCTTTCATTGTTTAACATTGAATCTGGGAACATCACTGTATGATAATTTGGATATATACTTAATAAAAATTTTCTTTTACTATTGGTATTAATTAGAGGGTAATCTGTAATGACATTCCCAGTAGTATTTGTAAGTTCCTTTAGTAATACTAGTTCTTCTCCATTAGAAGACTTTTTAACACCGTACTTTTGAAAACCATACTTTTGAAGCAATGAAATTAATGCAGAATGTTTTTCAAAGATGGTTACATAACACACTGATGCTTTTTCTTCAATAGCATAATCAAGAGCAGATTTGATAAAACGTTCTCCAAGTCTTGTCCCATGTGGATTTATTTTAAAAGTACCAATTTTAACAATTTTCTCAGACTTGATCACAGGCTCAACATCATTAATATATGTACCATCAAGTTTTACATATAAAAAACCATCAAGATTACTTTCTTTATCGTAATGAACATAGGCAAATTCTTCAGCCTTTTTATGAAACCAATCTTCAAATCCAACATAATCTTCTCTTAACGAATCAAAAAAATGATCACTCAAGTTTATCTGAGTAAACTTAACGTATTGTAAATTCTTTCCCATTATATCCTCCTCAACTTATTTGCTGAATTAAATTTACTATTTTTTTAATATCGTCATTAATATTAAATAAAAGAAATTCAGCTTTTAGTTTCTCTGCTATTTTAATAGCATGTTCAACTTCTTTTCTTTGAAAATTCTCTATATAATCAAAAGAATAATTTATACGGTCTCTTTCAGATATTCTTTTAATAATATTATTTTCATCATCAATTAGAACCACTATAGCTTTAATATTTAGTTTACTAAATGTATCTAGCGGTATCTCAATTATTTCTTTTTGTTGATTCATTAAACAAAAATGTCCATCTAATATTATTAATCTCTCATTTTTTACATATTCATCAATTGCATTTATTAAAATGTTTTGATTTTCCTCTATGTTTTTTACTTGCTTACTTTCATCTACTTTTTGCCCCACGTAGTCCCTCATTAAATTACTAGCAGAATATACACCACATATATGTAAATCTTTTAACTTTTTACATAAATAACTTTTTCCGACACCATGTATACCACCTATCATAATAACCTGGCGCATATCTTTCCCCCTCTCTTAGTATATCAATATTTGAATACGAACGCAAGTTCTAGTTGAAAATAGCTCACTACATATCCATAATATCCCTTATTACGTCAAATGTCAACAAAAAAGCACATACACAAGGCGGTTGTGTACATGCTATTTATATAAGGGTATAGGGGAGTATTGTAATTCTGGTATACTTGCCAGATACGATTTAGAGTATATTATCGTGAACTTGAAACCATCGAGTGGGAATTGCACCCACTCTTAACACGCTAGTAATGGTAGGAGATTCAATGTCAAATGAAGTATCACCCAGCATAAACCAATAACATGTTTTTTATATACTTGCTATATTATAATTATAAAATGTTAAGCAAATAATTTAGAAGATTCTTCTATAACTTGTTTTATGCTAGTCAATTTATTATTTATTTGATCAGTGCTTACATGAAGTATTTTCCAATTAAATCCTAACTTTTTTCTGATAAAAAAATCTCTTTTAGCTTCTGCTTCTTTGTTTGTGTGATATATACTGCCGTCAACTTCTAGTATAACTTTCTTATCAGGTATTACAAAATCTATTCTATATGTGCCGATTTTCTGTTGGTGAATTATCTTATATCCATCTTTAAGCAATTGAATAGCCATCATGATTTCCTCTGTACTACTGAACCATTGTGGTCTATGTAATAGTTTATGAACAGTATTTATTGACTTCTTGTATTTATCTATTGATTTTACTTGCTTTTCAATTCTGCTTACTGCTCTTTCAAACCTAGCTTCTTTTAATGTTTGTTCATACAAGTCTCCATATAACTCACTTTGTTTTTCATCTACATTAATTTTAGGCGAAGCCTCTTTCCTCTTGCGTTCCAGATATTTTTCTTTTTCCTTGCAATTTTCACATAAATATCCTTCAGCTAGATATTTTGCTATTTTCCTATGTAGACCTCTTTCTCTTCCACATTTTTTACACGTGTAATAAGTTATTCCTCTCTCTGTTCTTACTTCGTACATTATAACCCCGCCTTTCGGATTAGCCTAAAACAGTAACGGAGCAGTAAATGGACAGGATTTCCACTTTTCGTTACGTCTAACTATACTGCCCCATATACAAATTATAATACATGCAATATGACATGTCAATGTTATATATATTCTATAACTTATAGAATAACTATAACTATTTTATTTAATGCCCTTCCATGCACCCTGTGTACAGTTCTTATGTTTAAACTCATTATTTTTGATATATCCCCCCACTTTCTCAATTCAATGTATCTCTTTCTAATTACCTGTTTTTCTTTCTCATCTAATCCAACTATACATCTTTCAATTTCTAAACGTTTCTCTTCAAGTTCCTGTTTCTTATAGTTAATCTCTGTAATCAGTTCATCTAGCTTAACTATGTAGTCACTCAAATCTGTATGCTTATGCACTTTTGGCATATCACTATACTTAATTGCCTTTGCAGATTCCATGATCTCTATCAAGCTAGCTTTCTTATACTGTAACGACAATATCTTTCTATATATCCATCTATACCCTTGTAGGTACTCTTTCTTTTCTTCTGTTGTCATTAAATCATCTCCTACTACTTATGTACAATTTAATCCACATTCTATCCACAGTTCATCATTTCTCTGTGGATAACAATAACGTCACTCCTCATACTCACTTCTATTCACGCTATTCTTTCACCTTAACACCGTTCTTTAGTAAAAAGTATAGATCAACATAAGACGGGCTATTATTTGTATGTCTTCCTTTTTCTACCCACCCAACACCATTTTTTGTTTCTTTCTTCATAACCTCTGTCATGTGTACACAATATGGGTAATGCCTTAAAATCTTGTAATATCTATATCCATTAAAACGCTTTCTAAAATCAATAACGGTATATTCTTTCACCTTAAATATAGTACCTACTGGAAACCGTCTTTTCATTCCATCTATAAAAATCTTTTGTTTACTCATTTCTTAGAAAGGAGCCGATGCATCATTACCTTGGCCAAGGCTCCGACCTCCTTTCTTGTTTTAATTTGAAAATTTTTAGTTTACCGTACAAAAAAACTACCAACTGAATATTGATAGTTGATAGTCAATAGATACATATTCAATTTATTCTCTGCGTATTATGCTCATAATCTCACCGACAAACTGGAAGTTTACTCCCTCATTTTTTCTTGACACTCACTACATTCTCTATCGTGAATGGAAATAATGCCACCGCATTTTGAGCAAGTATATCGCTCTTTCTGTTTTTCCATAAAGGCTTCTAATCCATATTGTTGCACAAACTCGCTATTTTCCATAAGACTTGCTTGATACCGCTTGTTGTAGCTTTTTTCAAGACTTTTTATCAGCTTGCATGGATAGTCTGAACACTCAAAGCAATAGGACAATCCTTTGTCTTTGACACAGTCTTTTATCTTGCATTTACGGCAATGTTCTGGCTTTCCTTTATCGCTATTCAAACAGCCTGCACATGGCTTTTTGTGGTAGCAATGTTTATAGCAAACTTTACAATTCATTCCGCAAGGGGCAAACATTATAGTATTAATACTTTCTGTTGGCATTTTCATAATCTATTACTCCTTTCAAAATTCAACCCACCGACAAATTCAAATTTACCTTTCCAAGCAAAATATAAATAATCCTTATTGGAAGCATATCATATTTTTTACTAACTATCAATTTTCAATTATCAATGTACTTACTTCTGTAAATCTTAATTTACAGATTCAAATATCAGTTTTAATACAAAAAAACTACTAACCTCATATTGATAGTTAGTAGCTTTGAAATATATATTCTGTTTTTTTCTTTCGGATTATGCTAATTCGTTCCACACAATCAATTAAGCTTATTCCACTTCTTTCAATAATTCTTCTACAGATATACCATATAACTTTGCAATTGCAAACAAATTAGATGTGCTTGGGTCAGACGTTCCGCTTTCCCATTTTGACACTGCCTGTCTGCTCACCCCAATCATTTCTGCCACAAATTCTTGCGTCATCTTACTACGGGTACGATGCTCCTTCAACGCTTCTCCAAGAGATTTTCTCATCGCAGATTTTTCCTGTCGAACGTCTTTTGATTTTATATATTTCAAAAGAGCACGGACAATAAGCACGAACAATCCAATAAACGCAATCATGATAATAACCATCACAATGGCATAAAATGTTACAAAAATACTCATATTAAACTTTCCCCTTTCTGTTTTTTTATATAATAGCAAAAATGACTGGGTTGCCACTACCAGATATCGCGCAACTATCGGTTGCGGATGTATAAAACTGTAGATTGTAATAATAGTCTTACAAAAGAATACTATAAATCATACCAACTATCAATATTTAGTTTTCAATGTACCTTAGTTAACTAAACTATCAGCACGCTTCAAATTCCGTCCTAGGTGAACTATCTATATATTTTCTTTTTCGGTCTTAATTTTCACTTCATTACCGTGTAACTTGTGTTCTTCTAGCAACTGCATCACCTTCCTAATTCGCTCTTAAGTTGTTGCAAGCTTTCTGACACACTACTTGATAGCTCATATTTTTCAAACGTTTCTCTTGCCTCTTCTTTCTTTGTTTCGATTAGCACTTGCTCTGTTTTCTTATACCCAATAACTTGCTTTATATCGCTAGGAATACAATCTAATTCCTCTTCTCTTTTTACAACACTGTTATATATTCTTAAGAAATTTGAATGTGTAACAGTTTGTATTTCTTCAAGTCCTAAACTAGCCCACTCCTTTAGTATTGCAGGACTTCCAACAGCTTTTTGTACCAATGCAGGTAGTTTATTAAACTGTTCTTCCGAGTTATACAAACTGTTTCCTAATGCTTTAAATACAAGCCCCCACGCTTCTATTCCATTCATTACTTGTTCTTTATTGCTTACTTTTTGAATACTTCGTATGTAAGCAATTATTTGTCCTTGGGCAGGTGGAAACCCTTTTGTATCATTAGCTATATAGCTTTTAAGTGCCATCTTTACAACATTTACATCATATTCTTTTAAAATCTCATGCCATATAAATACTGTATTTTGCATTACACTAGCATTTATTGACTTATAATGATTAGGATAAGCAGCAATGATTATTGATACTACATCTGTTGTTTCTTGTTTATTCATCAAATGCCCCCTCTTGTTTCATTCTTTGTAACATACTAAATGCATCTTCTTGCTGATTTAAGTTTGAAATAGACTTACTATCGTCATAATTTCCATCAAGAATTTTTGCCATATTCGCATCTTTTAGGATCCAATCGAAATTAGCACTCCAATTCCTTGTATTTTTACCTTTTAAGAAATCAGATTGTTCAGCTTTTTCAAATACTGTCTGTATATTTGCTAAGCTATATGTTTTTAATCGTGCTTTTATAGCTTTTTTACGTGCATCTGATAAAGATTTAAGCCGAGGGAACGACACGCAAGTGTTGTTATACATATCAGCTATTTGCTGATAATCTATTCTTTCTCTCTTATCTTTATCTTCTTCTTTATCTTTATCTTTATCTTTATCTGTTGCGTTACCATGCGTTACATCACCGTTACTGGTAACGTTACATGTAACGTTACAGTCAAGTAACTTTTGATTATATCTATGTTTTGCTACTCTTTTTCTCGTTTGTTCTCTAATTTTTTCGAGACCTTCAACATTTTGATATTTTTCCCATGATGATATATAGAAGACGTTATCTATTATTTCTATCATTCCAAATTGTTCGAAAGTTCTTAATGCTAATCTTAACGTTGAAGCACGTTGTTCCATATTAAATTCAGTTATCAGCATTTCTTCTGTATATGGTATTTCTTCTGTGAGATAGATCATTCCATTCTTATTTGCTGTACCTGCTAGACATAATAATTTAAACCATACAACAATTATGCTATCACCATCTGGCATACGTTCGATTTGTTTGATTTTTCGGTTATCAAATACTTGAGTAGCTAATTTTATCCACTTAACCTCTGCCATTTGACCACTCCCTATATAATTCAATAAAATCTTCCATGTACATCGTAACTTTCCACTTCTTACGGTTCTTCCTGTGAAAAACAACAGGTAATACACGTTCATAGAATGGTAAATCACGTTTGCCTTTGTTGTCTCTATCTGCCTGTTCTAGTGCATCATCAATGTTAAGTTTTTCAACTCTTTTACATTCGATATGTATACCAGGTAAACCCACAAGATCTGCTTCACTGTCTTCTGTTTTACCGTTATACTGAACCGAACGTCTTGTTTCATATCCATACTTTGCAAGCTCCTTGGCAAGTTCTAACTCTCCTGCTTTGCCTTTTTGTTTACTATTTATACTCATCGGATTCCTCCGTTCTTCTTTTGTTTAGAGGGAGTTGCCACACTCCCTCATGGATAAGGAGTAATATTCTGTGATATATTTATTAATCCTTAGGTGCTTAATGCTTATGCATTATTGGTTAATAAGTTACATTTATATGTATCTGTGAACATGTAAAATCATTTTTTAGGCGGGTAATTCTACAAGTCCAAAGATTTTAACTAAGTAATTTCTGCGTCTATTTCGTCGTTATACACGATTCCGTAAACATGATTTTCTTTAAAAAACCTCAATTCATCACTATGACAAATTGTATGATGTTCTCTGCATAGGCTGATTAATAATCTATTGCTGTTATCTACCCTGTTTCTGTTGTTTCCCATACCTACTCTTGAGCCTTCGCAATGGTGTATGTCTGAATTTTCCCTACCACATACAGCGCATTTACGATGCTTAATGCAGTAGTATAAGTATTTTGATACATCATCGGTTCTGTTTACTCCTAAATCTTCAAGGATAACCCCATGCTCTAAAGTAAATTCCATCAGTGTATTGATAAATTCTCTAGCTGTGTCCATGGAGCATGTTGAAAGTGAAAAGTAATTACAACCAGTTCTAGCAATATGTAGATACTTAAGCCACTCTTTCGCTTCCTCTGGAAGATAACCAGTATACAGAGATATGTCAGCTATTGTTGCATAAGCCTTCTTCCTCTGCTCTGCGCTTATATGCCTACCATCGTCTAGCCAAACGCCTGCATTTCGCATCTTCTTTGCTTCAATTGGTTCTTGAAGATTTACATTAGGTATAAACATTCTCAGCTCGGTACCGTCTTGATCTATTCGGTAGCCTGTTAATTTTGCAAGTTGATACACGAAACCACCTACTTACTAGGATAAACAAATACATTTTTTCTTGTTTTTGTGTTATTGATTGCAAGCTTTTCAATATTTCTTTCGCTATCATAAAATATTTGGGATACGTAAAAAGAATCAGAACATGTATACTTCTTTTTCCCTTGATATTCAGATACATTAATGGTGCATTTATCTTTATTAATCCAGATAAAAGGTGCTGTATAAAGCTCTCTACCGATTCCCCAATTAAAACAGGCTCTTTTAAAGCTATCGCTTGCTAACCCTTTTTCCTTCTCCGTAAAACTTTCTGTGCCTGTATCCTCTTTTGACACCCAAACTCCCTTATCTTTGTCCCATATGCTTACAATACAATTAGCATTTTCTCTAGTATGCGATCTAATCCAGTTCATTTCTCCTACTGTTTCATCAAGTATATTCATATCGCATCTTGCATCTTTATAGAGGAGCAATGAAACTCCACTTTCTTTAACCATCGCAATTCTAACATCTATCTCGCTAGCCTTTAAAAGTCTAAACATGTTATCACCTACCTAATTGATAATGATTGAGTTTGCTCTAAGTGTGCAAATTCCAACTCCTGTGTTTTAAGTAATTTTTTAATTGCAGCGTTATCTACCTTAGGTTCTTGTGGTATTAAAAATTCTTTCGGTACATCACCAGTTACAACTAATTTTGGTGGATTCTTACGTAACGATACAGTGAATAAGATTGTTTTCACCTTGCTATTACCAGTAGCTTCTAACATGGTTTGCATAACTGCTTTCATTCTCTTAACATTGTTGTCAATGCTAGCTTGTCTTGCTTTTAATCTCTCTATTTCCTTTTGCAACGATTCGCTGTAACCATTAAGCGAATAAATAACCTTACAATAACTATCACACTTATATTCAATTTCACCTTCCACTGCTTCAAGAGTATCTTTAAATACATCTTCTTCTATTTCTCCATCTTGCATCATTTGATAAAGTTCTAATGCTGCACCTGTTAATTCATATAATGTCATATTCATTATCCTCCATTTCTAATAAATACTCGTCTTTTCGCCCTAATCGACATCTATCTGTGCCATAACGGTTGTAATACTCTAAGTCTTTTTCTTTCTCTCTGTCATATAGATCAAATCTATCAAGGTTATCTGGTATCATCTTCACACCTCAAATCTTCATACGTTACACACTTTACAAATATCTCGTTCCTGCTCTCGATACTTTGTACATCATGTATCAGTGTTTTAGCTGTACATGTACCATTTTTATTGTGTTTGCACGTATCATCGTTGCAAAATACAATCTGCAACATTGACATCTACCTCCCAATATGTTACATTAGTGTTGTTAATTTTATTTAGTGCTTGAATCCTTTGAAGTTCCCGCTTCTGAGGATTCTTTTATTGCTCCAATGGCTAATAATCCTGCTAGTTTTCCTTTTGCATATAAGTCATTTGGATTCTTTCGTAATTCTTCTAATGCAGTCTTTTCTACACAGTCTACCGCTTCTGCATCTAAAGCATATAATCTTTGCATGTGTACTCCTTTCTCATATATACAGCTCCTGGTTTCTTATGTATCAATGCTGATACTCCATTCTATTTGGTTGCATGTCTACTCATTGCATGTCTTCCTTTCCCTTGTTGGATATTTTGTAATCATTTTTTTCTTACCATTATTTCTGTTTATGATGTGTAAATAAAAATCAGTTTCACTAATAACAAACCAGTTATTCACAACAAACATGTTGTCTCTAATGATTTCCTTTTGTCTACGAGTTGGTTTCTTCGGCTGTTTCATAGGCCCTCCTTTATTCTTCTGTTTCAAATCCAACTACTTGTCCATTCTCTATAACAACTGTACTACCGTTTAAATAGTAATCAAAAACGTAATCTGTCAAAGTTCTTTTTTCCATCTATTTCGCCTCCTCTATTGGTTTCACATTGTATGGATCAGTAAGATCATAACCCTCATACTTCTTCATAAATTCTTCAACTGCTAGTCGTCTACATTTACTAATACGTCCTATTTTTAATCTAGGCAGTAATCCTGCTTTTATATAATCATTTACTGTATTAAGATTGCATTTTAATATCTTTGCAACTTCACTTGTTAAAAGTAATTCATCTGACATATGTATTCCCTCCTTATTGCAATGCCATCTGTGCGTTACAATCTCGAATTTCTTCTTGTAATATCATTGGTAACGCATAATGTTCAATTATCTTAAGTGCCATATCACATTGGTTACGCTTTAATGATTTGTAACTGCTAACACCGAATTGTCGTTTTAATTGCTCATAAATATCCGTGTAAACCTTTGTACGCATAGAATTATCTTTATAAGAGTTACTATCTTTACCTCCAAGGCACTTAACCCCCATCTTCTTTACTGCTGTTGTAATACGATCCATATCACAACCTAAGAGTGGTAAATCCTGCTTGAAGTTCTGAAGGTCTTTATCAACCGAATTGACACGACTAATTACTATCTTCTTATCTAATTTGAGAAAAGCATATAACTTCTTTGCTGTAGTCATACCTTCTTCATCAATCCCAAGTGCGATTTCAATAGGTGTTTGATTTGTCACTGTTTGTAATTCATTCATATAATCTTCCTTTCTTGTAATGTTTTGTATTTTCTCCTATAATGTAAGTACCGTGTGCCAGACGGAATACTTTTAAAAGGAGTGTTTATGACGAGTGTTAAAATTAAACTTAATCAATCTGCTATAAAGAAACTCCAGCAGCAACTAGAACTTCAAGCAGGAGGTAACACAATGCCACCACTAACCAGAGATGCTGATAAAATGATTTGCTGCCTATACAAAGAATACTTAACTAGGCGAGATCATGGGATATCAAAACGCGATTCAAAAAGATTCACTAATGAATATTTCAAGTCTGATATTGTGCTTTCTAAGTGGCAATATACAGATATATCTGATACTAAAATGGAATTAGGTCAGAAAAAATATTTACACGTTTACATAGGTGATGAATTTGAGCTCGATGATAACGCAATAGTATACATGGAAAACCGATTTAAAAATGATTTAACCGAGGTAATAGACATCGTATCAAAGTTCATTCCCTAACGTCTGCTCAATGTTATCCTTGCATTATATGTTAATACCCATTCACCGTTCTCAAATGACAAATCTAATTTATCGCAATCATTTGGGAGCGGTACTCCATTAACCTCAAATACTTTCTTTTCTAAATCGAAATGTAGTACTTTTAATTCAGATTCTTTACTCATACCAAGCCCACCTAACTTCTATAATTGATAGCCACATCTTTTGCAACTGCCACCACTCACCATCTTTTTCAACAAAACGGTTTTGATAACCGTTCCATAATTCTGTTTTTATCATGGATTACCTCCTATTCTTCTAAAAAATATTCAATTGTTACACCAAAGTAATCAGCTATTTTTTTTAGTTTGTCTACTTTGGGCTTACTCCTACCACTTTTCCAGTCTGTAAATGTTGACTTCGTTATTCCAGTCATCATACTCACTGCATAGTCAGTAAGTTTTGCTTTATCTCGAAGCTCAACATATTTTTTATACATATTTCTTTCACTCCTTTCCGAACTTTTTCTTGCAATTAGTTCGGAAATCAGTTATAATATATTTGGTAATTAATAATAATAAACAAAATGGCTTGTTCTGATTTCCGAACTTTACATTTCTATTATAGTTCGGTTTTCATAACATGTCAATACTTTTTGTACGGATTTTAAAATTTTTTTGAATGAGGTAATAATAATGTATGAAAACTATTGTAAACTAAGAGATTTAAAAGGGTTGAAAGATTCGGACGTAGCGCGAATTAGTGGTATTACAAAATCAACTTTTTCTGATTGGAAGAACGGAAGAAGTAATCCTAAAAACGAAAAATTAAAGAAAATAGCTGATTGTTTAGGAACTACAGTGGATTACCTTATGACAGGAAAAGAACAAGATAAAAACGAAAGAGAACTTACTCCAAAAGACGAAAGAGATATAGCAAAAGACCTAGAACGAATCATGGAAAAACTCTCATCAGGTGAAGATGGACCTGCAAGTTACAATGGTGAAGAACTTGATCCAGAAGCTGCAGAATTATTCCGAGATGAATTACTGATTGCACTAAGAAGGCTTAAACTAATCAATAAAGAGAAGTACACACCAAAGAAATATAAAAGGTAGGTATACTTATGGGGGAAATAGAGCGAATAAAACATCTTGTAGAACATTATAAAAAACTCTATCAAACTTCTGACCCTTTTGAACTTGCTGACCATTTAGGAATACTTTATCAAATAGGGAATTGCAAACATGAGGGACATTATATGTTTTTAAAGAATCATCGTTATATATTCTTAAGTAATAAATTAGAAAATAACGAATTACGCTTAGTTATGGCTCATGAACTTGGTCATGCCTTACTGGACAAAAAGACGAGCTGTTACTTTATTCGAAATAAAACCTTACTATTATCTTCTAAAATAGAAAAAAGAGCTAATTTATTTGCAGCCTTTTACTTAATTACTGATGATATGATACAAGAATACAAAGGATTTACAATAGACCAATTTGCAAGATGTACAGGAATTGACAAAGCCTTAATTCAATTAAGGCTCAATACATAAATTTTTTTGAATACTTTTTATCAGTACAAAGAAAGGGAAAAAATGAGTATAACAAAGATAATAAAATTCTATTACGTTGAGCCAGAGCCATGTATAACAATAAATGGAATGAATAATGAACATATAAATAAATTTACCTACGATATTTTTCATTCAGCTATTCCAAACATAGACTATTACACACTGGAGTTTGAAAAAAAAGAGTTGTTCTTTGATATAATAGAATATGACAAAACAAAAATATTTGGAACTTGTTCTGTTAAAGAAATAATAAAACCAACAAATTTTATGCTGGAAAGAAATAAAAAAACCAAAGAAACAAAACCTTTTACAACTATTGGAAACGAATCCGAATTAGAAAGCTATACATTTTTCTATGTAGATTTTTTGAGAAATAGAATGGCTGTAATTGCTAATAGAAAGATAACTAAAATACATGAGGCTCTATGCCAACTTATTTGGGAACGTTCTAATAATTGTTCTAAAATTACAATCCTGCCTGAAATGATTGAAGATATGACAGCACGAGGTCAAGCTTTATCTGAGTTATCTTGGTTAGAATACGAATTAGGAAGATCTTATTCCAAAAATTATATCCCACCATTAAATGATGCTCTCGATTCAGACTTTACATCGACCAAGGTAAAGATAGCATTACGCCTAGAAAATGCAAAGCCCAAGACAATAATACCTAAATTATTGTCTTGGAAAAAGCAAAACACTCAAGGCGAATTAGAAAAATTACGATTGATTGGAAAAAATGAATTTGGATTAAACGAAACATTAGATTTTATTGAGAATATATACACAAAAACAGTACCACTAGAAATCTCTGATGATACTGTAACAAATATAAATTATATTAAAAACTGTTTAGCAGAGTTTCTTATCCAGCATCTAAGAGAACTTACTTAAAACAAGTATATAGTAAAATGTTATTAATGTATTAGATAATCCTCCACAAAATAAATACACTACCCAATTATTATGAGAAGTAAATAACCATATAAGTAGCGAAAGTGTAAGTATTATTATACCTATTGCTATATTGGAAAGTAAGATATAATTATGCCCAGAATTTTTCATTCTTCTCTTAATGTCTTCACTTTTTGGAAAAGAAAGATAAATGGTTAGAACGGTTAGTAAAATACCTATTAAACTTGTTATAATTCCCACAAGATCATCTGTCTTTTCAATTGTATTTATAGTTATTTCAAAAGATTTATCAAGACAAAAAATACAACTTACTATAATTACGGGTACTATAAAACCCGAATAATATTTTATCTTACTAATAATCCTGTTCATAAACACACCACCTTTCACTACTATTATACTTCACAAAATGTTTTTAATCAAACATAAGAACACATGTTCTCATTGACTTGTTTATATAATAATAGTTTATATACGAATTGTCAATATATACACAACTTTTTAATCTTTTATCAAAAAAACCGCCCCTGCGCCAACAGGAACGGCTAAACTACATACTATACCAGACCAAAACTGATAAAGTACCTTGCAAAAATATTTTATCATCTTTGGTGTGGTTTAGTCAACCACGCTATTTTTATGCAAAAAAACATGAAAGGAGAACAATTATGGTTACAAAAGGATCTCTCTTTAAACAAGGTAACAATTGGTATTACCGTTACATGTATAATGGTGTACGAATCTGCAAAAAAGGAACTACCGATAAAGCTGAAACTAGATCACTCATGCTACAGTCAATAGCAGAAACCGAACGTTCTGGTAAAGTATTTATACCAACTGATATGACAGTATCAAATCTTTTGGATATTTGGTATGACGAATGTGTAAAAGATGTACTTCGTCATGGTACTCGGTGTGATTATCTTAATGCTATTAATAATCACATTAAACCTATCCTAGGAGATAAGAAATTAAAAGATGTCACAATCGATGATTTACAACAGTATCTTGATGGAAAACAAAAGAAATATGCTCCAAGTACACTCAAAGCACATTTGGTTGTTTTGAATGGTGCTTTCCGATATGCTGTATATCCTAAGAAGTATATCAAAGATAATCCTATGCTCTATGTTCAAAGAAAGAAGATTAATAGGAACCTCGATACTTTTCTTGACTTTGAAGATGACAGTAAGATTAAAATTATAGATTCTGATACTTTTCAAAAGATCTTATCAGTAAATACAGAACCCATGTATTACATGGCTCTACTTATCTCCTATCATACTGGCGCACGTGCTGGTGAAGTATGTGGATTATCATGGGAAGATATTGACTTTACTAACATGACTATACGTATTAACAAATCTATGTTTTACAACACGGAATTAAAACGATGGGAACTTGGTAAAACAAAAGGTGGGAAACCTAGAACTGTAGACTTTGGTAAAACATTGCTTGATATATTAAAACGTGAAAAGAAACGTCAACTAGAATCAAAGATGTACTATGGAGAATTCTATAAAAATACGTATTATGATGTTGAAGAAATTGATGGACTAAAACACATTAAGTTAATTGATGATACTGATAAAAAAGAATCCAGTACTCCTATAGACTTTGTTTGTAAAAAAGATGGTGGTGAATTATTCACCAATCAAACAGTTAAGTACCTTGTTAAGAAAACCAAAAAAGCACTTGATATTGAATTCAATTTTCATATGTTACGACATACCCATGCTACGATATTAATAGAAAATGGAGCTATAATGAAAGACGTACAAGAAAGACTTGGTCATACTGATATAAGGATTACAATGAATACATATTCTCATGTAACTCCTAAAATGAAAAAACAAACCGTAGATATTTTTGAACGAGCATTATACTAGTTATGGTAAATAAAAATCATTTGCCATAACATTTGCCATAAGCTCGTTTTTTAGATAAAATAAAACCTTGTAAATGCTTGATTTACAAGGTTTGTGACAGGGGCAGTAGGATTTGAACCCACGACCTGCGGTTTTGGAGACCGTTATTCTACCAGCTGAACTATACCCCTATGTATTAAGTTATGTTGTCCGTTCATCAACGGTTCTTCTATATAATACATTAAGTTGTGTTAATTGTCAATATTATTTTAAAAATTTATTCATTATTTTTTGTTTTCTATTTTTATTCATTATCTATTCTACAAAAGGTGACATAGCTACAGATCCTAGATATTTCTGTTGCTATGTCACTTCTAATAAAAAAACCTAAGAAACAATAATTGTAAACCACTGTACAAAGATAGGAAACTTTAATCACTTTTTTAAATCTATTTATATACACTCTCACCTAATGCAACTAATTTGTCATAATCATTAATATGATAACCATTCCCTAGCTTTTCCATGTACTTATTCTCACAGAATTTCTTAATACAACGTAATAAATGGCGATAACTTGTGCCTAATAATTCAGCCGTTTGAATTAGATTTTCACTAAAATATAACTCCGTACTCATAGAGATAATATATGCGGCTAAACGATTCTCTAAAGGATACAATAAGTTTCTAGTACTATTATTTGAAATATTATTTAGCTTTGAGGCCAATTGTGTTGCAATTGTACGTAATAACTTATTATCTTGTAATAATAAGTTACGATATCTTACCGTAGATATACGGAAACAAAGCACTTTGGTTATACATTCCACATTGGCAACCATTGGTTTACCAATCATCAATTCAACATCCCCAACAAATTCAAATTCTTGGTAGAAAGAAAATAATAATGATTTTCCTGACTCTGTCGTTGTATAAATTTTAGCCTGTCCTTCTAAAAAGAAATAAATAAAATTTGCTTCATCACCTGCACGGCAAACATATTCACCTGCGTGAAATTCACATAATTGAATCTCATACCGATTTTCAAGTGTTAGAATATTCTGGAACTCAAACTTATCTAGATAAAATTTGTATAATTTCTCACTATGACTTATTTCCAAAGTAATAAACCTCCCCCTCCCTAGTCTAGAAACTTTCAACTACTCAAATCCTTAATAAACTTCAATAAAAAAACACTTCAATTAACCCAATGTCCTTATCTTAATTCAAATTAATAACACCATAAGAAATATTTTCTATATATAGTGTGACATATGTCATATACTTATGCAAGAATTATTCATATAATCGTACTAAATCATTTATATAGACTCTTACAAGAATCTTTGTCATGTGTAATAGTCTTAAATAAAAAATATAAGAAAGGAACTACTATGATACAACTATTAGCAGTACTTAACGGCATTTTAATTACCACAATGACTATGATGAATGGTGAATTAGCTTCTCATATCGGGAATTACCATGCTACTGTATTTATTCATCTATCAGGGCTTACCCTAATTACACTGTTTTATGTCATACAAAGAAATAAATTCAAAAAAGAAAATAAAAAGGTTCCATTATATCTATATTTAGGTGGTACCATTGGAGTATTAACAGTGGTATTCAATAATCTAAGTACAATGTATCTAGGTATTACAATCACATTAGGAATAAGTTTATTTGCGCAAACAACTACTTCCTTAATAATTGATCATTATGGTTTTCTAGGGAGTATCAAACACCCATTTAATAAGCACAAGCTAATTGGACTAGGTAGCATCCTACTAGGGATCTTTGCAATGTTCTTATAAAGAAAGGAGAAATAAATGGCATTTTTTGCAGCTATAACATGTGGGATTACTGTTATTATTAGCCGTACTACCAATGCTCAACTAAGTAAACACATCAGTAATAGGGCTAGTACTTTCTATAATTATCTAACAGGTGGAATTGTTTCTTTAATTGTACTACTTATCTCAAAAGAAATTGCTCCATCGTGGGTTTTTCCAGATAACATAAGCGGATATCTCATGTATCTTGGTGGTATCGTAGGAGTTTTCTCTATCTTACTTTCTAATTATATCACCCCTAAAATATCTGCCTTCCAATTAACTATAATATTATTCATCAGTCAGATATTTACTGGAATTATTATTGATTGGTTACGATATGATACCCTATCCATTGGTAAAGTTATCGGTGGTATCCTAGTACTATTTGGATTAATCTACAATACGTATATTGATTACAAACAACGTAATTAAAATTAGTTTACAGTTTAAATTCAGAAATACTGGAATTCAATTGTTCTGCTAAATCCCTATTCTCAGACACCGCTTCACATGTATAGGTGGTTAACTGATTAATGTCTGTATTCTGTGATGCCACATCTTTAATATTAATAGTAGCATCCTCTATACGTTCTGTTATGTCAGAGACGGACACTTGAATTTCCTTCATATTTTCTGTTAGTTCCTTTACTTCATTTAATATAGCCATCATATTCTGATTCATGCCAAGAGAATCTTCATTATACTTTTCACTGATATTACCGAATTCTTGATAATCTAACAACACACGATTCTCTAAAAACTCTCTCGTCTGTTCAAGGCTCTTCTTCATACTATCTACTGCCATATTTGTTTGCTGAATGATTGCACTAATATTAGTTACCGTAGCGGCTGTCTGCTCTGCTAATGAACCAACTTCACTTGCAACTACAGCAAAACCTCTACCAGATTCCCCTGCACGAGCTGCTTCTATGGAAGCATTTAACGCCAATAAACTGGTCTGGCTTGCAATATGTTTAATAATTTTTGCCATCTCATTAATCTGTTCTACAGATTTGGATTGCTCCATTGCAATACTAGTTTTTTCTTTTATATCTTTGTATACACTAGTAATCTCATTTATAGACTGTTGTGTCTTATCTTGAATATTTTCCGCTTTCTCCTTAAGAGTAAGAGAAAGTTTTGCTCCATCGTTCGTCATGTCTCGTATTATAGTTGTGTTTCGTTCAATCTCACTTATATTTTTATAAATCATCTCCGTTGAAGCACTATTTTCTTGCATCGCTTCCGATAACGCATCTGTAGTTATAACACTTTTTTCTACATGATTGGTTACCTTGTTACTTATATCAATTAATGTATTATTATTAATACTTAATTCCTTCGTTACTTGTTGAATTTCATTCACTACATTTCGTAACTTTTTACGCATCTTTTGAATGGAACCTGTAATTTCACCAGTCTCATCCTTTCGATTATTCATCTTATTCAATTCATCTTCGATTATATCCGTTTGGAAATCTAGTTCTGCTGTATCATTAATTAATTCCGTTAGTTTCTTAAGTGGTTTTGTAATACGATTTGCTAAGATATAGGCTACCGATATCAGCAGAATTGATGTTGCTGTACAAGCAAGTATAATCTTATTAATCACGGAATTCATTGAGGAAAACAATTCTGATTGATCTCCGGATAATATAATATACCAATCCGTATTTCCTAATTTCGTAATAGATGCTAACTTGACAATCCCATTCTCTTTATATCTGAAATAACTTACCGCCTTCTCATTAACAACTCCATCTTGTTGATCTATAGTCTCTTGACTAGCCTCTTGTGGTAAAGAGTTAGATGATAATTGTTCTACTATCTTTTCATTGGTGATTACACTCCCAATCTCCTCCGTATCATTACTATATAGAATCGAATTTTCAGAATCTACTAATTTAAATTCACTAGAATCTACGCCGTCTATTAACATATTCTCGCTGTCCGCTGTTATAGTACTTACTGGTATTACAATCATAATTGCGCCTTCATCCGCTCGCTCAGACTCCATTGTATTTCCTACTTCTTGAGTATTATTTGCTTCCTCAGTCTCTGGTTTCATAATACCTGCTTGTCCATTAGCCTGTGGACCTCCAAAGGTGCCATCCATCAAACTTCCTGCACCACCATGGATAGATACCAACATTCGTACGGATAATTCATTGGTGTTTTTGCTTAAATAAACATCACTTAATGAATAATTACCTCTTTGATTTAGCGAAGTATAATAACTCTCAGAAGATATATTTTCTCCCTTCACAGTTTCATCTGTACTATATAAAACAGTTCCTTCCGTATTGATAAAACTGATACTTTCATATGTACTATTAACATTTATAAACATATTTGCCAAGCTCTCTGCCTCCTGCGAATTATCTGTTTGATTAGACGAGATATAACTAGCAATCGCATCAGAACTTAATAACATGCTTAATGACTCATTAATTCTTGTTAGTTTCGTATCTATAACATCCGAATAAGACTGTGCTAGATTCACCATATTCGTTTGAATCGACTCCTCTAATGTGTCTTTGGCATAACTTAATGCTATTGTATTATTGATCAACATCATTGTAAGTATTATTACTAGGCACAAGCTAACGAATTTATATTTTATTGAAAAACCTCTTCTCTTGTATTTTACGGTTCCACTCATTAATGGACTCCTCCTTTATGCACATTTTTGATAGCGTAATTATACCTATCGTTTGTGTATTATCCTTGTAAAATGTGTGAATTATGTTTGAAAATACATGACAACAATAAGGCTAGAAATTATGACAAATGTAACTTGTTTATCACTGTAAAATACGTTACTCTATTATTAGAAAGGGGCGTGATTGTTGGTATGAGGAAGAGATTATCTTCATCCCTTTGGGGATTGTTTTTTATATGTATTGGTATTCTAATTGTAGGTAATATGCTTAGTCTATGGAATTTTACACTGTTTTTCCCTGGTTGGTGGACATTGTTCATAATTATTCCTTGTTTTATACACATTATCTCTGATGGTATCCACATTGGTTCAGTAATTGGCTTAACAATTGGTATATTACTTCTGTTAATGCGCCAAGATGTAATCGATACGGCTTTAACAGGTAAATTGATTATTCCTATTATTTTAATTATCATTGGTCTGGGGATTATATTCAGGAACATGGCCCGTACATCCATTAATAAGAATTTTCATGATTTTGAAATACATTATGATAAAAATGCATCAAACTATACTACCGTCTTTCAATCAAGGAAGATATTTATACCTAGAGAAAATTTCTACGGTGCAACCTTAAGTTCTGTCTTTGGTGAACTGCAAGTTGATTTATCAGGTGCTATTATTACACAAGATGTAGTTATTCACTGTTCTAGTGTGTTTGGAGAAGTTCAATTATTAGTTCCCTCTAATGTACATGTCAAAACATCAGGTTCACAGATCCTCGGATCAATGAGAAATAATACGAAACAAATTTATGACAGTGGTAAACCTACCATTTATATAGATTACTCAGCTGTATTTGGCGAAATTATTATACGTTAATAAGCATGTATCTGTATGTAGCAAGAAGGCGACCTTAAATGGTCGCCTTTTTAGTTTTATAGAAGATTTACCATTCATCTACCTTAAGTGAGACTAAAATCTAAATCAAAAAAGAATGTGCTCTTGCACATTCTTTTTATATTTATAATTATAAGTACTGTTATTCCTTCGAATGCATTTTTACTTAAACAATAACCTACAAAGTCATATTTATACGTACGATAACTCCAGTAGTTATCTACAATCTGCATCTGTTGAATCAAGTTACCAACGAAATCAAACTCCCAAGTGGTTAATTCACTTCCAGAATCAATTATCATATTATTTTCATGAAACTGAGCACTACTTACATATGCAGTTCCTTCCCAGAAGTTATCAGAACCAATCCTATAATCAATGTCTGATTTCCATAAATATCATCTATCTTAATAATTGTTGGATTTCAAAATGATTCAATGATTAATTCTCATTTCTCTAGCAGAACAAAATGATTCTAGTGTTCCTATGTAAAATTTAGTTGAACAGTTTAGAATTATTTAGAGCATAGTATTTTATAACATGCACTTTGATAACGATATGTTATTAGAGTTTCGGAGGACAACACTCCTCCTACAGCAAAAAAGCCATTAATCATAATGATTAATGGCTTTCCTTCTCTTATATCTTCAAAACTACACATTGAATTTTTGTCAGATCATTCTTTTGGTTAAGCCCTCGACCTATTAGTAACAGTCAACTGCATGTGTTACCACACTTCCATCTCTGTCCTATCAACCTGATCGTCTTTCAGGGGTCTTACTAGCTTGTGCTATGGGATATCTTATCTTGAGGGGGGCTTCACGCTTAGATGCCTTCAGCGTTTATCCCTTCCAAACTTGGCTACTCGGCCATGCACTTGGTAATGCAACCGATACACCAGAGGTTCGTCCAACCCGGTCCTCTCGTACTAAGGTCAGCTCCTCTCAAATATCCTACGCCTACGCCGGATAGGGACCG
>NZ_FRCP01000014.1 GCF_900142955.1 Anaerosporobacter mobilis DSM 15930
TTCCTTTGTATGAACTATACTTACGACTTTTTCTTGTAAAAGAAGTAACTTGCAAGGATAATTTTTGCATAATTCTTTGTACACGTTTCTTATTTACTAAATATCCTTCTTTGCGAAGCTCACCTAACATGCGTCTGTATCCAAAGTCTTTATGGATTACATGAAGCTCGGCGATCTTTTCTTCAAGTTCCATGTTTGGATTTTCTCTACTAAACCTTTTTTTCCAATACATGTAGGTTGCTTTTGGAAAGCCGACAACTGCGAGAATATCTTTTAGTTTGAAATCTCCTCGGAGGCTGTGGATGATTCTCGCTGTTTTTTCAGAAGAGTTTCCTCCTCTAAACGCAGCCTCCTCAGTTCTTTTAAATAAGCATTCTCGATCCTAAGTTTTAAAAGTTCATCTTCGAGTTGTTTTACATGTTCAGTGCTTGTATCTACAGGAATAATATTTGGCATTGACTGTACTTGTTTTTTCTTATTATTCGACTCCAAAGTTTTTTTACTACCTTTCTTCTTAGGTCTCAAAGCCTCAGGTCCAGTTATTCTAAAATCATTTACCCATTTAGTAAGAAGTGCTGGATTGTTAATGCCTTGTAATAAGGCTAACTCCTGATAAGAGACCTCACTTGATAAATATAACTCTACCACATGAAGTTTAAAATCAAAAGAATATGTTTGATTTTTTCTGGAACGCATTAATCCTTCATTACCTAGTGAATTAAATGCAGCAACCCATTTACGTAAGTTTTTGGTATCCGGAATAGAATATTTTTCACATAGAAATTTATAACTACCTTCCCCGTTGTTGTATGCATCTACAACCATTCTTTTAAATGTATAGTCATATTTAGCCATAAAAAACCGACCTCCCAATCGTTCGACTTTTTAGGTCTAACTTTTGGGGGTCGGCTCATTTTCAAGGGATTTTTTGTTGCGCTTTTTCAGAGCATCATTCATGATATTTAGGTTCTCTTGTTCCGTATTGGGATTGTAAATGTAGCACATTGATAAAAGGTGTACACAGAGTATTGGAAAACTTTGTTTATTTATTTTATTTAATATGGTATTATGATTTAATAATTTATATAAAATACGAATTTAACAAACTATTAAGGAGAATGAAATTTGATAATAAATATAGGAAATCATGAATTTACTGAGGTATGGGATGGCGTGCTATATAAGAAACTTTCTGACTATCCGAATATAAGCGAATGGGAACTGCGCAATATCATAGAGTTTGTTGAATATGAAAAAAATCACGGCAGAAACTGCGAAATTAAATGTGAGGAAACCAAAACATTTCATTTTATTCAAGAAGCAATCAAACAAAAACAGAAGTATATAGGAATTAGAAAACCAGACAAGATTACAGAATGTACCGCTTGTCCAAAACGAAAGGGATGTATGACTGATTTGGTTTGTCATACGACATCCATAGAGAATGCTATTAGCATATTAAAGTGTGGTAGTCTCTTATCTGCACGCAATGTCAGGAAAGTACCAGTAGAGCAGTTGATGGCAGAGAATAGGAATGCTGCCGGAGACCCTGCTGATTACTTTGAATATATAATGTTTGCATGGGGAAATTGTCAAGCAGGAGACAGACTAGTCATGGAACGAAAATTAAAGCGGTTTCCAACAGATGAAGATTTAAGCATAAAATTCACACCTGGTATTAGATTCTATTTTAAGTATGAGGTCCTTACAAATCATCCTGCACGTACATATGATGGTGTTTTGCCAATCAAGGTAAAAGATGAAGTGATTCTAAAGGATTGGATATATAAAATTGTAGTTCCATTAGAAGAAAAAGAAGCAATAGAAATATTTGTACCTGATAAGTTGAAAGAGAAAGTGTTATATGTGGGAAATGACTGTTCTGATATTTGGGAGTGGTCTGAAAAAGTATATTCACTGGTTCATACTAATTGAATTTTGACCTCCACTTTTGGGTTCGAATCCCGTCTCTCACTCATCAAATTACCCTAGAAACTTTGAAAATTCAAGGCTTCAAGGGTGTTTTCGTTTTAGAAGTTTTGATGAGTACGTCAAGTCCGTTTATATCCGAAAGAGCATTAACAATAGTTTTTGATGTTTCTTCTTTAGCTTGGTACTTCAGTATGTAGGTCTGAGTAGTAGCGATATCATTGCCCGGATGCAATTTTCCGTTCTCATCCTCACAAAGGCCTTCCGTTCAATGGATATGTATTTCACGGGTATTCTCAATATCCGATACTTTAATACTAACGCTTCCCCAATTCTCAATCCCAGTAATCCTTTGGATTATTAGGTGGCTTGCGTCCATTGAGAGTGATTTCAATATCATCAAATGGATTGGATAGGATCAATCCTTTCTTCTTCGCCAGCTTCATAAGGTCTTTAAAGAATCAGCTCTATGCGGTTAAAATGGAAAGTGCCTAAATTAATAGGTCTTTCAAACAAATAATTTTACTACCTTTACTTTCATAATAACGTAGCATTTCGTCAATTTTCCTTTTATCATAACTGGTAACGCAATCTGATAGGACATAAACGCCATAATTTGCTTTGCGTAAGTTGTAACAGGTTGATTTAACACAAGCAACAGCATCTGCTCCTGCTATTTAGAAATCACATAATTCATTTTTGCGAATAAAGTCTGTAAAATCTTCACAGCTTAATGCATTTGTTTTGTATTTTGTAAAAACATTTTTTGATACTATTTTCAAGTCTGAAGCTAATTCAGACCCATTTGTATTGGGTTTAAAGGTCCTCGTACCGGCTGATAAATTTTCATGCCTTATATAAATAACATGAATATTATTATGGACTGCCCAATCAATAGCTTTATTGATGTAGCCAATAACATCCTTGTAATTCTTTGTTATGTCATTTTGAATATCTATTATTACTAAGGCTTTTTTCTGCATAGTGTTTCCTCCTGATAGGTAGATTGATTTGTTTGCTTTTTTATTATACCGTGTAATTGTTGACAACAGTATGGCAACAATCTATACTGATAAAAAGAAATTTTGGAAGGCGGTTATCAGATGAAAGTTGACAGGCTTGTTAGCATTATTATGATACTCCTTGATAAAAAGCGTATAGGCGCACAGGAGTTAGCAGATATGTTTGAAGTTTCACCCCGCACAATCTACCGCGACATAGACACTATCAACATGGCGGGGATTCCTGTTCGCGGGGCATCGGGAGTGGGCGGTGGCTTTGAAATCATGGAGAAATACAAGATTGATAGAAATGTTTTTTCGACTGCCGACCTTTCCGCTATCTTGATGGGGATTTCCAGTCTTTCAAGCATGATACGAGGTGATGAACTGGTAAATGCCCTTGCGAAAGTCAAGAGTTTTATCCCTGCCGACAGAGCGAAAGACATTGAATTAAAAGCAAATCAAATATTTATAGATTTAAGTCCGTGGATGGGCAACAGGAACATACAACCATATTTAGAAATTATCAAAACAGCTTTACAGGAAAGCAAGCTACTTTCGTTTGAATATGCAGACCGCTACGGAAATAAAACCGCACGAACAGCCGAGCCGTATCAGCTTGTATTGAAAAGTAGTCATTGGTACCTGCAAGGGTATTGCCATAAAAGAAATGATTTTCGATTATTCAAACTATCCCGCACATCAAACCTACAAATACAAGAGAAAGCTTTTACACCACGAGATTATCAAAAACCGACTCTAGACTTTACGGATATTTTGACAACTATGCAAATAAAAATCAAAATCCGTATTCATCAATCTATCGTAGACAGGGTACTTGATTTTTGCACTTATGAACACTTTTCGCCTGACGGCAATGAGCATTACACTGTTAGTTTTCCTTTTATAGAGAACGATTACTACTACAATATTCTTTTCAGTTTTGGGGATAAGTGCGAGTGTTTAGAACCGTTACATATCCGCACAGAAATGAAACGTAGAATACATGATATAGCTGCCATATACGAAAATTAATACATGGAGTAAGACGAAAAAGACAAACGAGTAAGTATTGCTTTTTGGAATAGATGAAATTGAAATAAGCAAAGTTTATTGTGCTATGCAATATTACGCAACGTTTCTATTCGAAATAAAATTGGAAATATATGCTTGAAATAAGATGCCATATAATTTATAATAATTGAGATAGTATAAAAACTTCAATTTGCTTACGAAAGGGGCTGACTAAATTATGAATAATATTGAAATGGTGATTAATCAATAATTTAATATTGTAGTATGCAGAAATTTTACTTCTTGCGTACAAGGAACCCTATTGTAGCTACTGTATAATCTGACTTGCCAATAGGCAAGTTTTTTTGTACTCAAAATTGGAGGAAAAAAGTAAATTATGAACAAATTAGACAATTGTGAATTTGATAAGGTAATACATTTAATCAAATCTCGAAATGAATTATCTGTGCTTTCTGTTATAAAAGGTGCTATGCCTGGTGAAATATATGTAAACAACACAGATTATCCAACTGCTGTATTGATAAAGACCTGTGAATGTAACTTAATTGCAGGGAGTTATAATGATGCTGATTTTAATTCAGAAGTATCAAACGTAATAGATTTTTGGGATCCGTTAACTCCAGATTCCAGTGAGTGGATAGATGTAATACCAACTATTCATAAAAATCCATTCGTTAGAAAATATATAAGAAGGCACTATATATTATCTGCTGAGGAGTTTAAGGAATGTAATATAACTTTAGATGATGGTTTTGTGATTGAAAAAATAGACGTAGATATATTAAGAAAAAAATGCTATGAAAACTCCGAGAAACTACTTGAATGGATAGCTGATTGGGGAGAAGATACGAGATTCGATAAATATGGAGTAGGGTACTTTATACATAACGGGAAGATTATCGTAAGTTGGTCATTAAGTGATTGTAGTTTTAACAAAAAGATAACAATTGGAATTCATACTGATGAAAGATATAGAAAAAGAGGATTCGGAAAGGCAGTTGTTTCTGCAGTCATTAAGGATTGTTTTAACCAAGGCTATGAATTAATAAATTGGCTATGTGTCGATACGAATAAAGGATCAATTGCTATAGCTGAAAAATTAGGCTTTCAATATAACAATTATTACTATGCTTTTTCATCATATCCACCAATTGAGAATATAGAAGATTTATCTGAATCCGATTGGTATGAATGGGGTGAATATTTAGAAAATGCTTCTAAGACGCAGGAGTGCCTGGTGTGGGATTCTCTGTATAGTTATATAAAATCTAATAATATTGAAAAAACGATTCGTACAATGACTTTTATGAAACATAAGGGAATGGATCTGAATTATTCAAGCTTTAAAGATTATATTACTTATCTTCAAGACTATGGCCTGTGTTCAAATTTTAGAAATCAAGTTTGGTTCGATTTTCTACATAAAATAAATGAGGTAAATTAACAATTATGAATTGAATATAATTTGTATTTTGGAGGTGAAGATTTTGATTTTTATACCTACATTGCACTGTGGAGGTTGTTGTGAGGAAGCGATTGAGTTGTATAAAAAAGCCTTTAATTTAGAAGTAGATTGGCAGGGAAAAGATGAAGAAACAAACCTTATATACCATACCGAAGCACGAATAGGTAAACAAAGGATTAGGTTGTCTGATGGTGGCACAAAACAAGAGCAAATTCAAGTAGATTCTTTATTCCTTGCCGTGATATTGGATACAGTTTCTGATGTCGATAGAGTATTTAATATTTTAAAGGAAGGGGGAACTGTTATACAAGCACCTCATAAGCCAGATTTTGCAACTTACATGAGTGAACTAAAAGATAAATTTGGATTTAAGTGGTTCTTAATGGTTGATTAAACGTATATCATTAAGAGTTTAAGTGGAGGTATAATATGAAATTAGAATTTGGAGCTATAGAAATATGTGTTAATGATATTAAGACAATGGTTGAATTCTATAGGAATGTTATTGGTCTTAATATTGAATGAGACGGAGGGCCATTTGCTGGAGTTCGAATGTCAAATGTTGCTTTCTTTAATTTATATCAAGGAGAGCATGTAACAAAGTCAGGTGATATTAATAAAACCTTTCAGGTTTCATGTACCACTGTGAATGGAGAAGATTTTACCCCTGATGATGTTGATAAGGAATATAACCGGATGATTCAGGCAGGTGCCAAGGCAGTAATACCCCCCTATAGATGCACCTTATGGGATGAGAATTGCTTATGAGGCAGACCCAGAAGGAAATCAGATAGAAATATGTTGTCCTCTGGAAGACTAATCGTGTTAACTCTTAACGGGATTGAGTTATTTCTGTAAAAAAATAACCTCTAATAAGTTAGATTATTGAACCGACCCTCATAAGCTAAATCCCCAAAATCTAACTTATGGGAGGTTACTTGACTTTGGTTCATCAAATTAAGGTTTAAATAAACTTAGGGATCCTATCTAGGAGAGTACGAATATTAATACTCAGCTTTTTTTAAATTAAATAATAATACGTTAAAACCACCATAAAATTCTACTGAGAAATTATTTTCATCTATGTATTGCATTACTACTTTATTAATAGCTTCAGATTTGTCCTTTTTTATTTCAAAAGGAACATCAACGTTTAAATTTTTTATTAATAATTCCCAATAATTGTCTAACAAATTATAAGATGATTTATCAAGATCCTTTATTGTATCAGTACTCCTCCAAGTTACGAAATTAATCTTTTTTACATCAACCCAATATTTACCTTCAGAACCCACTAAGTCAGTTATTTTCTCTTTTATTTTGTCAATATTAATTCCGGTAAATATAACTTGTATTGAACTAAGGGCCTCAGAATGATAAGGATAATAGGATTCAGTACTTGCAGGATCAAACTTTAATATGATTTGAGCTATTTCATCTGTGTAATCGAAAATGCTTACTATAGGAGATAGATTATACATGATACTACTATCAGTACTTATAGATTCTAAGGTATAATCAGTAAGTTTTTCTTTACACTCGTCAACACTCATTCCAAAGGATAGTGATTTAATTGGAGAAGAGATACCATAGGTCGTTGATTTCTCTTTTGTTTTGCTTGTACATGATGTAAGAAGAATGATTGATAAGAGAAGTGATAATAATGTGATTAACTTTAGCTTTTTCATCGTAACCTCCCGCTACAATACTTTATGTATTAAGGTGTAATCATTGAAATGGTCAATATCTTTAGAAAAGAACCTCACATATTAATATAGATGCATGGGGGGATAATACAAGTAAGAAAGCGCAATTGGTATGTACAGAGACCTAGTTGGTTAATTTATACAATGTGAAAAGGAGTTAAGTGGTAATTATTAATACATATGAAATTGTAGTACTAACTATACACAATATCGTAAATTCCTTTTAGGGTTTGCGATTTTTTATTACTTTGTTAAAGCATTTTATTACTTGGTACATAATGAATATAGACATAGAGATGATTTTTTTTAAATGTATAAAACAGCGTACAGGAGATAATACGGAGATATTTTAAAACAGAATCTCAGTTTAGAGATATGTAAGACACAAACATTTAGAAGGACTAGAACGTTGGAGATGGTAATTAGAGGGAAATATCACTATATTGTAACAATTAATTTAGGTTTTGTGGTGAGATTGAAACATTCTATTGATAAACTATTCATTAACAAAGCTGTTGTTAAAAATATTGGAGGTAGAAAGTATGAAGGCTAATAAAATTACAGATAAAGTTGAAAAGTTAGATGTTAAAGGACAAGGTTGTATGAATGATTGTCCATCTCATATGTGGGTAGGTAATTTAAGTTATGCAAAGGGATGTGCTTATGTAACAGGTACACCTACATCATCTGGTACTACTTGGTGGTAAAATTTCTTTAATTGGGAAGAAGTAATTTGACTTTACATATAAATTGACTATGATATTAACAAATAGCTTTGTCAGATAGAGTGGAGGAGGAGTATACCTCCTCCATTTTTGAATTTTTTGAGAAAGGTGAAAAAAATGGATATAGTGACTGTAAGAAATTTATATAAAAAGTATGGTAGCAAAGAGAATCAAGTGATTGCACTTAACAATATAACTCTTTCAATACAAGAAGGGGAATTTGTTGCTATAATTGGGTTTTCGGGAAGTGGGAAGACAACATTACTTAATATGATAGGTGGACTTGATAAACCTTCTGATGGTGAAGTAATAATAGCAGGTAAGAAAATTAATCAATTTAATGAGGATGAACGAACCCTTTTTAGAAGGCGTAATATTGGGTTTGTCTTTCAGAGTTATAATTTAATTTCAAATTTAACTGCCTATGAAAATATTATTTTACCACTTCAAGCAGATGGTGAAAACGTTAATGAGAAATATCTTAATGATATTGTTGAAATACTTGGTATCAAGAATAAATTAGACAGCCTTCCAAGGAATATGTCTGGGGGTCAACAACAACGAGTGGCTATCGCAAGAGCTTTGATCACTAAGCCAGCAATTATTCTTGCTGATGAACCGACTGGCAATTTGGATAGTAAAGCATCGTTAGAAGTTATTAATTTACTTAGGGGAACGTGTAAGAAATATAATCAGACGGTTATTATGATAACACATAATGATAATCTTGCTCAATTAGCGGATAGAATTGTTAGGATAGAAGATGGGATTGTGAGGTGTTAAAATGTACCAGAATTCGAATCTGAAGTTTGTATGGCAACTATCTAAAAGAAATTATAGTAGTAATAAAGAAAGAAATATTGTAAGTATATTAGCTATCATTTTGACATCTTTTATGCTTATGACAATATTTACAGTTGGATTTAGCTATATTAAATCATATGATTTACAACAACTTCAACTATTAGGAACAACAGGCAATGCTACTCTAGATAATCCCAGTGATAAACAGATTGCCATCTTAGAAAATAATAATAAAGTTAAGAATGTAGGAATACGTGAAGATGTAATCCAGGCAGGTAAGGTAGAATATTCTGGGGATAATACACGGTTGTATTATGCTTTACGATATTACGACGACATCGAGTGGAATAAACATCGCAAGCCAGCTCTAGATAATATAGTAGGGAAATATCCTAGGGATGAAAATGAAATTATGATGTCATCATGGGTGCTAAAAAAAATGGGAGTTACGAATCCACAGATAGGAGAAAAATACGAATTCTCATATAATCTTGGAACAGAGCAAAAAGTAAAGGAATTTGTATTGTCGGGCTATTTTGACGAATATGACAATTCTATTAAAGATGGAAGTGTTGCTTATGTATTAGTATCAAAAAAATTCGTAGAAGATAATAAGGAATTATTAACGCAAACCATAAGAATTGCAGATATTAGTTTAGTGGAAAATATAAAAAATATAGAAATCGAAAATCTTGAAGACTCTCTGAACCTTCAAGAAAAACAAGTTTTTAGCGTGAATCCTGAATTACAGTCACAAATGACAGTAGAAGTAGTCATTATGGTTTGTTTTATTATATTGTGTATAGTAGCATGTGGATATTTACTGATTTACAATATATTCAATATTAGTATTACAAATAATATTCATTATTATGGTCAATTAAAAGTAATTGGAATTACCAAGAATCAAATAAAAGGCATTTTATTATGGCAAGGAATTAAATTAGCGATATACGGAGTTTTAATTGGGAGTTTACTGGGATATTTATTTTCAAGTTTTATGGTTCCAATTTTTTTGAATAGCATGTTAGAGAAAAAAACAGGAATTGTAGCATGTAATATGTGGGTTGTTATAGGGACCGTTGTATTTACCGGAATTACTGTGTTTATTGCAATTTTAAAGCCAGCAGTAATAGCAGGGAAGATATCACCGATCGAAGCAATACGCTATGAGAAGAACGCAGCTAATCGTACTAGAAAAGTGAAAAGAAGAAAAAGACCGACAATTTTTCAAATGGCGATAGACAATGTACTTGGTGATAAAAAAAGATGTTTCCTTGTACTTCTATCTATGACGCTTGGTATAACAGCATGTATCACGATAGGTGCCTTAGTAACAAGCATGAATACAGATAATTACGTAAAGAGTAATATGGATTCAGATATTGAGCTGAAAAACAAAACTACAGCTCTAGGATATGATAATGAAGTTGCGCAAGTATTTGATGTAGAGTTTATAAATTCGTTGAAAAACATGGAGGATATTCGTGAAATAAGCATGATAAAGCAGCAACTTGTTGTTCCTATGTATGAGGAGGAAGTATTTGGAAGATATGTTGATACTATGTTATCAGGAGAAGAGGATATCGATCCTACTTATTTTAAGAGTTATCCGAACTTATTTTATAGTCAAATGATAGGCATTGAGGTCACAGAATCTTTAAAAAATGAATATAAGGATGTAGATTGGAATGCGTTTGAAGATGGACAAATATGTTTGATACCATGCAGTAAACCAGAATTGATAAACAAAGGTGATACTATAACTTTTCAACTAGGAAGTTATGAAAACAGCACTGGTAAAGCTATTATGACCGGTAATAAGTATTCTATAACTATAGGGGGATATTTACCTGAAAGTTATAATAATTACGGATCAGCAAGGACTGCTGCACCGTATGTAGTAGTATCGCAAAAATATATTAACTCAATTGCAAAGGATGCAATTATATCAAATATCATGATTAAGGTTAATAAACAGGCAGAAAAAGCAGTTAATGAATCAGTTAATAAATTAGTTGTAAATAGTAGGTTTTCAGATGGTATTGTTGTAGTTTCTGCTTTTGAGAAAATAGAGGGGCTTAAGCAAACAAAGATTACTTTGTTTGGAATGGGCGGAAGTCTTGCCGTAGTACTTGCATTGATTGGTATCATAAATTTTATTAACGTCATAAATACTAGTATTATTGAACGCAGCAGAGATTTTGTTATTATGGAAAGTATTGGATTGACAAAAGAGCAAATAATGCGCTTGGTAACGTATGAGAGTCTAATTTATTTTGCCTTAACCATGTTATTTGTATTGACAGTAGGAAATGGTATTCTTCTATTCGTATATAATACCTTCTCAAGTATTGTGACATATGCAGAGTTTTCTTATCCTATTTTACTATTATTAGGTATCGGTTTCTTATTATTTTTAATATGTTATTTTGTTCCCAAAATAGCAATTGGTAAGAACTTTTCTTCAACAATTGTTGAACGATTAAAGACGAATGAATAGGAGGGCTTCAAATGCTTTTTAATGTTTGGGTGACAACAGCATGTAATTTATGTTGCGACTATTGTTATGAAGGTATACATATGCAGGGAGTCAATATGGATATACATACCGCTGAACAGACGCTTGATTATATATGTTCGAAAATAAATGAATCAAAAGAAGAATATTCTGTTGTAAATTACCATGGTGGTGAACCTTTATTAAATTATAAAGTTATATTTTACATGACGGAACAACTAAAAGAAAGACTGCCTAATCGGAAGATATTATTTGGGTTAACTACGAATGGATTTTTATTAGATCAAGAAAAATCTGAGTATTTGATTAACAATTTTCAATATAATTTATCAATCAGCATTGATGGAACAAAAGAAATACATGATATGAACCGGAAAACTGTTCAAGGAAAAGGTACATATGAAAAGGTTATAGAAAATATTCAGACGATTTTAAAGAAGAGAAAAGACACTAGAGCTAGGGTCACGTATACTCCAGAAACATTAGGATATCTGTTCAAAAGTATAGTAAATCTAGTGAATCTTGGATTTCATAATATTGTTCCGGTTCCAAATTACTCAGATATGAATTGGACAGATAATCATGGAAAAATATTGGAGGAAGAAATATTAAAATTATATTACAGATACGGAAAGCAAACTGATATTTATATCAGTTTGTTAACCCCGGATTTTCATGTCGCGAAAGGCAGATGCAATGCAGGAATAGGAGAGATAAATATAGACTGTTATGGCAGAATATACCCATGTACTTGTATGGTGTCAGAAGAAAAATACCAGTTAGGTAGTGTTCAAAAGCCGAAAGAGCAAGATGTAATAGAGTTATTAAAAGAATCAGAAAAGAGCGAAACGGAATGTAAAGGTTGTGGACTTGAACATTGGTGTATTGGGGCTAGATGTAAATTAGTAAATAAAATGATTACAGGAGATTTTGGACTTGCACCAAGTTTTTTATGTGCAGAAACGCATGCATTGTATCGTGTATACAGTAGAATAGGAGGAAAATAAAATGAACCAATTGAGATGGTCCGATGATATTAAGAAACTAGAACGAAATAATCGTGTGGTTTTGGCAAATGCCGAAACGGGCAATTGGCTAAAAATTTCTAAAAATTGCATTGAAATTTTGGATGATTCTGTTAAAATGGGACTTAGTGGAAATGAAATCATACAGTCGTTTGAGGATGAAGAAGATAAATTATACATAAAAACTCTAATTAGTAAATTGACTGAGCTAGAGGCTTGGAAAATAGAAGACAAGAAGAAGAAAACATTGCAGCAAGTCTATTTTTTGTTGACGCACAGGTGTAATCTGCATTGTATACATTGTTCAATGAATGCTTCTCATAGTAATTCTGAAGAATATCTCGATACAGATAAGGTAATAGAGGCATTAGAGACAGTAATCAAATTAGAACCAAAGCAGATTGTTTTATCAGGTGGTGAGCCTTTGGTTAGAAAAGATTTTTTTCAAATATTAGATTATCTTTCCTCCAAATATAAAGGAGAGATTACGCTAATGACTAATGGAGTACTAATTAATGAGGAAAATGTGGATACTCTTATTAGCAAGGTTTCGAGTATAGACATTAGTATAGATGGTATTAATGAAGAGACCTGTTCAAAAGTTAGAGGTAAAGGTATATTCCAAAAAGTGATCGATAATATTGTATTGCTACAGGAGCGTGGATTTCATAAAATATCTTTGTCAATGGTATTTGGTAATAGTAATTACTATATGTTACCTGAATTTTATGAGATGAATCGTAATTTAGGAACCAAACCCATACCAAGAGCTTTTTCTCCGATTGGCAGAGGGGAAGAATCCGTTAACTATTTTAATAAACTATCTCCACAACAACTGAAGGAATTTAACCAAAAAGATATGCAGGAAACATTAAAGGCTTGCAATTGTAAAGCATGTAGAAATGAAATATGTATAGATTTCAATGGGGATATTTATCCATGTGCTTTACTAGTTAAAGATAAATATAAATTAGGAAATATTTTCAATATAGAAGAAGTCAATAACATATTTGATGAAAATAAGCTAACTAAGATTCCAGCTTATCAAGAGTTTGAGAAACTGTATCCAGATAAGATAAAACATTGTCAAAAATGTGATTTAAACATCTTTTGTTGGAGTTGTTTACATTTCGTAGATATATATTTAGATAGCGAGAATTTTGAAAAACGTTGTAAGGCAAAAAAAGAAGGCTTAGAAAAATTAGTGTGGGATATGGAGTAGATTATGCATAATATTTTAATTGTTGAAGATGACGAAGTTTTAAACAATGGAATTCAATACTGTTTAAACGATGAAAAACTGCATACACATGGTGTATATAGTTTTCAACAAGCGGAAGCGTCTATCAATAAAAGTAACTATGACTTAGTTATTTTAGATGTAAATCTTCCAGATGGAAATGGATTCTTGTTATGTGAAACAATTAGAAAAATAGTACCTGATATTCCTATTGTGTTTTTGACAGCCAGAGATTTAGAGAAAGATGTTATTAAAGGCTTTGACTTAGGAGCCGATGATTACATATCAAAGCCTTTTAATATTAAGATCTTGAAGAAAAAGATTATTGCAATACTGAAACGCTATAAAAAAATTCAAGATGATTTTTATGAAGCAAAATATTTGAAAGTTGATTTAAATAAAAGAGAAGTATATAAAAACAATAGTACCGTGAATTTAACCCTGACAGAATATAGAATTCTAGAATTGTTTATACAAGAAAAAAACAAAGTTATTACAAAAGAAGTTTTTATAGATTTTCTATATAATCAAGATGGAGCTTTCATAGATGAACATGCCTTGTCTGTGTACATAAGCCGTATGCGAGGGAAGATTGAAGAACAGGATAACCAGTTCATAAAAACTATATATGGGATGGGGTATATGTGGATTGAGGAATAGTAATAGGCATTTTTCTATGAAAAAAATTTATATTTGTTTTGGCTTAATATATAGTGTACTTTTTTTGCTAACTTTGCTTTCGAATGTTTCACGCGTTATTATAGGCTTTTCTTTTTTAATACTATCTTTTCTATTTATCTATTTTATACGAAGAAGTTTATTGGAATTTATTCGTCTGTTAGAAGATATTTTGGATAACATGATAGAGGGAAAAGAAATTAATGAACAGAATTTAGATTATAGAGATGATTTATTTTCGAAAATAATGCATAAGTTATGGAAAATGAACTCTATACACCAACATACTCAAGAAATATTAGAAAATGAGAAAAATAATATAGAAGGTATGGTATCTGACATTGCACATCAGGTAAAGACACCTATGACTAATATAAAAATGTACCATGAAATACTCTTTGGACAATTGCAGGATCAGGATAAATACATAGATACGTTTGGTATCATACAATCACAAGTTAACAAGCTGGATTTTTTAATACAATCCATATTAAAGATCTCAGAATTAGAGATAGGAATAATTAATTTGAATCAAGAAAAGACAACGATAAAATCTTGTCTTATGATAGCGCTTGAGAATGTATTATTGAGTGCTAAGAGAAAAAATGTAGAAATAAAGATATATGGAGAAATGAATTTAGAAGTTTACTGTGATACCAAATGGACTGCGGAAGCATTGTTTAACATATTAGATAATGCAATCAAATATACAAAGCCAAATGGATTAGTCGAGATTTACACAGAAACTATTGGTATTTATAATGGTATTTGTATTCAGGATAATGGAATAGGAATTGATAATAAAAATATAACAAAGATATTTAATCGTTTTTATAGAGAGAAGAATGATGGATATATTGAAGGTGTAGGTATTGGCTTGAGTTTAACTAGAGAAATAGTTATGAAACAGGGTGGATATATCACTGTTAAATCAGTAAAACATAAATGGTCAAAATTTTCGATATATTTGCCTAAAAATGAGTTCGTAGTAGGTATAATTAATGAAAAATTGTAGAATTGCCATTCTGGATAGTGGGATAGATAAAACATTTATAGAAAGCAAAGATATTTTATATAAGGAGGATGCTATAGACGAGAATGGTCACGGTACCATGTGTTACTCTGTTATTAAGAATATAGCACCTAACACTGCGTTTTACATTCATAAGGTTTTAGATAAAGAATTGATGTCAAGCTCTGAAAAATTAATATGTAACCTAAGAGAGGTAGCACGTCAAGATATAGATTTGGTGCATTTAAGTTTATCTACAAGTGATTATACATACAAAAAAGATATGGAGGACATCTGCAGAAAAATATATTCAGATGGTAAAATATTGATCGCGTCACATGATAATGATACAAAAAAGACTTCCTTTCCTTGTGAATTTGATACAGTAGTAGGAGTAGGCGGGGCGATATTCGATACTAATATTGAGTTTAGATATAGAAAAGATAATAGCATACAAGCTATAGCTAACAAGGTACCTTCATTAGTTAAAGGAGAAAATGGCTTATATAATTTTTTCGGTGGCACAAGTAAAGCTGCAGCATGTATGACGGGAATCATTGCAGGTCAGTGGGAGCGTATTAAGTCATTAAATCATACGGATCGAGATGAATTCTTGAATTCAATGGCGAATCAAAGACTCAAAGAGAAATGGAAGGATACGAATAATGAAGTATTTCGTTATGTACAAGAAGAATTTATACCATATAGATCAAACATTAATGAAAAGATAGTGTGCCAGTTTTTGAATTCATTTGAGAAAGAGTTTAACGTTATATTAGAGTATGAGAGAATTTCTCTTCTAGATTTTAGCAGTGCTGAGCAATTAAGTTTAAAATTGTCACAGCTAGCAAAGGAGGCATAAATAAATGCTTGATAAATTAAAGAGAATTTTTAATATTCCAATTAAAAAATATATTGTCAAAGAGTTTAAATGCTTTGTATTCTTAATAATATATACAGTAGCAACATTGCTGCTACCTACCTTTGTTAGCAAGATTATCGATAAAGGAATTACACAAAAAAATCTTAGACTAGCTACACTATATTCCATAGGAATGTTGGCTACTGGAGTGATTGTTGTGATATTCCAATATTTACAGCAAACTTCATTCTATAAACTCGGACAAGAACTTACCATGTGTAATTAAACAGAGAATTTATGATAATGTGTTAAGAACCAATATGAAATATTGGGAAAAAAACAGTATAGGGGATACATTAATTATTTTGAGCGAAGATGTATCTATATTGGAAAATTTGCTTACAACTACAGTCAGTAATAGTATTGTCAATATAATTGTAATTACTGGTATCTCCATTTTCATAATAGTAATGGATTGGAAATGTGGGGTGTTAATTTTAACAATGGCAATTGTATTTGCAATAATTCAGAAAAGGATTGGTGGCAAAATTGAAAACATTGTAGTTAAGATGAGAAAAAGCATAGGAGAAATGGCTAATTTCACAAGTGAAACATTACAAAATGCTAATGAATTACAAGCTTCTGGATATGAAAAATTAATGAGTCACAAATATAGATGTTTGAACAAAGAGGTTATGGACTCTACTATGAAACAGATTAAAGCTGTAACAGGAGCACAATCAGTCGGTACATTATTCAATGTATTAGGGCTGCTAGTTGTTATTGTTTTTGGGACATATCAAACGATAACTAATAATATGACAGTAGGAACATTGTTTGTTTTGACTGTATATGTTCAGAGACTGTATGGACCAATTGTTTCATTAGGTAACTCTTACATTGAGATTAAGAATTCGCTTCCCAAAATTAATAAAGTCATAGATATATTAGAAACGCCCGATATAATAAAAACAGGAAACTACATACCGGAAACAGATATTCAAGGAATAATAGAATTTAATAATGTTTGCTTTTCATACAACGAGAAAGATATATTGAAAAATTTTAATTTATGTGTGCAACCAGGAGAAATATTAGGGGTTGTAGGAAAAAATGGAATAGGAAAATCAACATTATTTAAACTAATTCTTAATTTATGTACACCAAATGATGGAGAAATTCTTCTTGATGATATGGAAATAGTAGAATATGAGAATGAATTTATTCGTGAGAAGATTGGATATGTAGGTCAGGGAGGTTTTGTAATCAGTGGAAGACTTATAGACATATTAGATCCTCAAAAAAATAGTACAGAAACTAAAATACTTGAACTAATGAGGGAACTACAATTAGATATTACAAGGTTCGATCAAGGTCTAGACACATATATCGATGAAAATCACAGAAATCTCTCTGGAGGTGAATATCAAAAAATTGCCTTAATTAGAAGTTTCATAGAAGATAGAGATATCTATCTATTGGATGAACCTACAGCGGCTATTGATGAAAAAAGTGAAAATGAGATATGTAAAATAATTAAAGAAAAGTTGAAGGGGAAAACCGCTATTATTATTACACATAGACCTAAAATACTGGAGATTTGTGATAGAGTAATTGATTTTGCTGGTGACCAGAATATTAAAGGTTACATATAGGATTATAAATTAATCAATACATATAGCATCTATAATCCCATGTTCGTAATACTGCAAGTGGAGGATAAATATGATAGTGGAGATTAAGGAAACTAGTGTAATACTAGAATTTATTTGGCGTATTAGCCAAGATAAAACGAAAAACAGTTATCCTAAATTTCAATCCAAGGATGATTTAAAACAAACAATTGAACGTGCTAATAAATCAGATACACAAAAAGTTATTGGTTGCTTTCAACATAATAAACTTAAAGGGGTTTCAATTTATTCTTGGGAAAAAAATGATATAGATGCCCAGACGATAGTCTTTATGATAGAGGATGAGTATGTGTTTATTGCGAATGAGATAATTGATTACATAAAAAAAGAGTTACCAGGCTATAAATTATTAATAGGAGTCCCGTCTGATAATGTTTCAGCTAATACATATTTTAGAACGTTGCGTGTCAAAAGCATTGAGTCGTGTTATGACACGCGGCTAAGACAAAGAAGTTGTTGTGATTATGAAGTACATCAGCAAATCGAACCACTGAATCTTCCTGAGATTGCTGAGTATGCAGTGTTCCATAATAGATTTGAAAATAAGTTTGAGATGTATTGGACTAGTGAGCGGTTAAAAGAGAATGCTAATAAATTAAGAATATATATCTATCGTAACAATGGAAAAATAAACGGTAGTATATTAGTCAAGAAATATAATGAAGGTGCAGAAGTCTTTGGATTATTTCTTGATAAAGAGTCAAAAAACCAAGGAATAGAAAAAGAGCTTATACGTTACATGTTAAAAAGTCTATATGAAGAGTATTCAGATATAAAAGAGATCGTATACTTTATACGTGAAAAGGAAAGAAATGAATTAGAAGCTGCTTTGGAAGCAGAGTTTGAAATACAGGATACATACAAGTGCTATAAATATGAATTATGATGTAGAAGGATTTGAAAATAAGAAATCAAGGTGTAACTATAGGAGTGTAGGGGAGTATAGACTACACAAATTGACTTCCTTTATTTAGCAGTGTATAATTAGATAGGCATTAAGTCGTCAGAAATCTATAATAAGTAGATTGCTGGCGAGTTTTTGTATTATCAGTAGATATTACGTGGAGTATTAAAAGGGGAGAATGAAAATGAATATTATCATTGAATTAGGAAATGAAAAAGACATTGATGAACTAGAGAAATTATACAATGATTTAAATGACTATTTGGCAGCAGGAGTAAATTACCCTGGCTGGCTAAAAGGAGTTTATCCTATACGAGAGGATGCGGTTAAGGGAATCGATGGAGGATTTCTATACGTAGCAAGATATAACAATGAAATTATTGGTTCGATTATTCTAAATCATGAACCGGAAAGTGCCTATAGTCAGGTAAGTTGGGAAATTGAAGCTGATTATTCAGATGTAATAGTTATACATACGTTTGTAGTACATCCGAAGTATATGAAGTGTGGAATCGGTCAAAAGTTAATGGAGTTTGCTACAAGTCATAGTAAAGAGATTAAGGCAAAAGCAATTCGATTAGATGTTTATGAAAAGAATGTTCCAGCAATTAAACTATATGAAAAGCAGGGGTATAGTTATGTAGGTACTGTAGATTTGGGATATGGAGAATATGGGCTTGACTGGTTTGTGTTATACGAGAAAGTATTATAGAGAATGAGGCAAAACTTCTAATCTAATAGAACAAAGGTAAGATGATATTAATACATAAACGGAGAGAATAATGAAGATATCAATTGAAAAGATCAATCGTGACCAAGATGAAGAAATCCTCATTAGATGTCATGAAATAGATGAGAAAATACTTTCCTATGTCAAGAATATTGAACAACAAGAAGCGGATCTTATTGGATATGAGGGGGATACGATTCACCGTCTTAAGCTTGTGGAGGTATATTATTTCGAGGCAATAGACAATAAGGTATTTATATATTGTAAGGATAAATTTTATGAATCGAAACAAAAACTCTATGAACTAGAAGAACTGTGCGGTGTTAAGAAGTTCTTTCGTGCATCAAAATCATTTATAATAAATATCTCTAAGATAGATTACATAAAACCATCTTTAAGTGGAAGATTCAATGCAACGCTCGACAATGGAGAAACGATAGTGGTTTCGAGACAGTACGTACCGCTTCTAAAAAGCAAGCTTGGTTTATAGGAGGAAAGTATAATGAGAATGAACAATATATTAGCAAATATGATAAGAAATTTCTTTGTTATTTTTGGTGTAATAGTTCTTATAACAGCAATACTAAATCCAGCATATGAATTATCATCTAAGATTATTATGATAATGGCCTTATTTGCACTCTTAAGTGATTTAACCGCTCTTGTGTTTTGGTCAAAGAAAGAGTTATCTGATAAAAGTAGGATTACACGAAGAGTTTTACATTTTGTATTGGTTGAAATTATCGTTCTTTTCTTCGGTAATATACTTGGATTTGCTTCTGGAGTAACGCAGAATACTATATTTGGAATTGAAATATTGGGTATTTATGCAATTGTATGTTGGTTTGATTGGCTTATTGACAAGAAAACAGCGGATGATATTAATGATAAGTTAAAAAAGATGAAATCAAATGAGAAAAATGATTAAAGAATAAAGGTGATTGAAGGTGGCTGTTAGCAGCTTACCTTCTTTTTTTTACAACTTATTTGAATTTACATACAGCTTATCTTTTGTGTATTTACCGGTAATTTTCAAGGTGTTACAATGAACCAAACGAAATTGATTGTGGAGGAATAAATATGGGAAAATTACTATTGTTCGTTATGATATTGTTTGAAGTTATTTTTGCAGTGGCCGGTATAATGAAAAGGTCGAGCCATGATAGGGTGAAGAATATAGCAAGGATTGTGGCATTTGTATTGTTTGCTATATTGTGTGCAACACCCATTATTGAACTAAGTTTTAGATGGTACGCCTTAGGTGCTTTACTGCTAATACTAGCGATGAAAGGATTATTTCAGATTTGTAATGGGAAAAAAATTGAAAAGCCTTACAAAAAGAGAAGGATTATATTAGGTGCTGTTTTGAGTAGTCTCATTTTCTTCTTGGTACTTGTTCCTGCGCTACTGTTTCCACAGTATACGACTCCAAAAACCACAGGTGATTACGCAGTTGCAACTGCGGATTACACGTATATAGATAAAAGCAGAGTAGATGAGAAGGGGGCCAATCCATATGTAAATGTATCTTTTTGGTATCCAGAGAATGTTAATGATACATTTCCCTTGGTAGTGTTTGATCATGGGGCGTTTGGAGTGAGAGAAAGCAACCATTCGGTATATCTAGAGCTTGCTAGTAATGGTTACGTGGTATGTTCAATTGACCATCCCGGACAATCTTTTTACACAAAATCAAAGTCAGGAAAAGTTACATATGTTAATATGAATTTCTTGAAAGAGGTTAACTATGGCAATAGCGAATCTTGTACAGCAGTAGAAGCATATGATCTTATACAAAAGTGGATGAAGGTTCGTACGGCAGATATGAATCTTACCCTTGATTCAATTTTAAATAATGTGAATAAAGAAAATGTAGGACTTCCATACAGTCTTATTAATACAGAAAAGATTGGCTTGTTTGGACATTCTATGGGGGCTGCAACAAGTGTCTGGGTTGGAGGAGAACGAAGTGATATTGATGCTGTAATCAATATTGATGGGCCATATTTCTCGGAAGTTTATTATGATGCTTCGACTGATGAGATACGCGCACTAGGAAGAGAGTATGACAAACCAATTCTTAATATATATTCTGATCAGGTGTGGCGACAACTAAAGGATGGGTATGAGAGTGGCGTATATGCAGCTAATAAAGTTTCCAAAGATATCTGCCAAGAAAGCTTTGATATGTATCTAGAAGGATCAAAACACCTTACGTTAACTGACTTGGCCTTGATCTCACCGTTTCTGACTGATACGCTTAATGGTGAAAAAACAACCATTGATATTGAATATTGTATGAAGATGGAGAGAGAAGCAATCCTTGAATTCTTCAACTGTTACCTAAAGGAGGGTCCTGCATATACAAAAACAGGGATATTTAGCAATGAATAAAGCTAATAAATATTTAAAGCTAATGAAGCTATAATCATAGAAAATATTGATGATATACTTATTTTTTTGATAAATTGATACTAATTTGTATAGAAATATTGAAATACTAAGAAGAGTATGTTATCATGCAAAGAGAAATTTATAGCAAAATAGAATCAAATAGTACTAAGGATGTGGGATTTATGACAGAAAAGCAATACGAAAGAGCAAATAAGTGTTTATTACCAGTATTAATAATATTGTATGGAGTTTTTCTATTACTTTCAGTGGCCATTATATTGGAGTCGGGGGTTAAAATCTCAGGGGTTGTGCAGCTAATAGGAAGTTTATTGGGTATCATAAGTAGTATGAATGTGTACAAAAGAAAAGGATCGACCAAAGAAGGTGCCACTCTTCTTATGTCGATCGGTGCATTGCTATATCTACTCATAATAGTTGTGAATGGGAGTAATTATGTATATAGTTATGCATTCCCAATTTTATGTGTTAGTATAATATACTTGAATATTAATTATATTAAGTATGGTGGTTGTGTTACGATCGTTGGAATACTTGTACATGGAATTAAATTAGGCATGATTGGTGAATTTGTGGTGGAGGCATTCGTTATTGCACTAATAATTGCTATATTAATAATTTCTGGTGCATACATAGTATGTAATCTGTTAGCAAAGTTTCATGATGAGAATATTGAAGCACAAGTTAAATCATATGATACGATGTTTCTTGTAGCAGATCAGTTAATTGAACACTTTGATACTGCAAAGGATATGCTTGCGAATGCCAAAAAGAGTATTGAGACAAGTAAATTATCCATGAATGAAATTGCAGAAAGTACAAGTAGTACTGCAGAGGCGATACAAGAGCAAGCGCTAATGTGTAATGAAATCACTCAGAATACAAGTGTTGCTAATGAGAAGGCTCAAGATATGATTCGTGGTTCTGAAAGGACATTGGAGAACGTAGCAGAAGGTGCCAAAGTAATTGTAGGGTTAAAGGAGCAAGCCTACAACGTGGAAGCAGCAAGTAATGATGCTGCGGGTTATACCAAAGAGTTAAGCAAGCGTGTCGATGAAGTGAAAGGTATTATTAATACGATTCTAAATATCTCAGGACAAACAAACCTATTGGCTTTGAATGCTTCTATTGAAGCAGCACGTGCTGGAGAAGCAGGAAGAGGTTTTGCAGTAGTAGCTGAGGAAATCCGAAAATTATCGGTACAAACGCAAGAGGCTACTACACAAATTACTGATATTATTAATGATTTGAATAACGAAGCAGATCGAACCGTTGATAGTATGGAGAAGTCAGTTGTATCAATAAAACAACAATCAGAATTAATTGATATTGCACAGAATAAGTTTAAGGCAATTGATCAAGAAATTAATTCATTGACAGCAATCATTAATGATATAGAAGGCGTAATCAAAGGAATTATATCATCAACGAATACAATAACAGATCATGTATCACATCTATCGGCAACTAGTGAAGAAATTGCAGCTTCTTCAGAAGAAGGCGTAAGAATCTCAGATGAGTCCTCCGAAAAGATGGTTAATTTGGTAGAGGTAATAGAAGTTACTTATGAATTGGCTGATGAATTGAAGAAATTTAAAGATAATATAAGTAATAACTAGCATCTATTATTATTTGCCAATTACTTGTAAATAGATTATAATGATATAAAACAAGGTCGAAAGTTTTCTTTCGGCCTTTGTTTTAAATAGAACAAAAGAATACATTTGAGTGTTGACAGATAGGGGGATTACCATGGATAAAAGTGTGATTCGTTATGCGCGTGAAGAGGATATTAGTTTAATTTTGAAGTTCATAAAAGAACTTGCTAAATATGAGAAAATGTTAGATGAAGTAATTGCAACGGAAGATCTGCTACGACAAGAATTGTTTGTGGATAATAGGGCAGAAGTAATCTTTTTAATGGTTGATGAAAAGGAAGTCGGTTTCGCTTTATTCTTTCATAATTTCTCAACATTTATGGGGCGTTCCGGTATGTATCTAGAAGATTTATACGTACTACCAGAATATCGTGGATTTGGATATGGTAAGGAACTCTTTAGACAAGTAGGTAAGATTGCAGCCGAACGTGGTTGTGGCCGCTTTGAATGGAGCTGTCTTAATTGGAATCAACCAAGTATTGATTTCTACCGTTCGCAAGGAGCACAGTCTATGGATGAATGGACTGTATACCGAATTACGGGAGATACATTAAGGAATATGATAGAAGAATAAGAGGTGAGAGTATTGATATGTAAGATGGTAATTCTATTAAATGTTTTTCTCTGTGTAGGTTCTAATATGGAGGCGTAAGCATCTACTTCGGACGAAACTTACACAGAGTATATGAATCGTCCTTCATCGGGGCCTACACATTATCGAGATTAATTTTGATAATGAAGGAGAAACCAATGAATATGTTACATTCTAAAAAAAGAATAAAAAGAGATAGTTCTAATAATAAACAATCAAGAAATAAATTAAGAAGTAATAAAACAAGAAACAATGCATTTAGCAATATGAGAAACTTCACATTATTTTGGCTTAGTGGGTCGGTTTCTCAATTAGGAAGTGCAATGACCAGTTATGCGCTAATCATATGGGCATATCAACTAACAAAGTCAGCTATGACGGTTTCTTTGATGTCGTTCTCTATGTATTTACCGTATATATGCATTAGCATATTTGCAGGTGCGTTCATTGACAGGCATTCCAAGAAGAAGATTATGTTGATTACGGATTTTATGGCAGCTATATGTACTTTTGTGATTTTTCTTTTAATAGTTACAAATCAGTTTCAGATCTGGCATATCTATATTGTGAATATGGTAATCGGATTTGCGAATTCGTTTCAGTCACCAGCACAATCTGTAGCAATCGGAATTATGGTACCGAAGGAAGAGTATACAAGAGCAAGTGGTATGAATTCCTTCTCAAACAATTTACTTATTGTGGTAACGCCAATGCTTGCAGCAAGTTTGATTTCGGTGGTTGGTTTGAGAGGGATCTTGTTAATTGACGTAGTGACATTTTTGTTCGCTGAGGTGGTTTTATTATTCTTTATAAAAATTCCTGAATTTATTAATAAGCATGTGAAGGAAAATCATAGTATATTTGCAGGGTGTAAGGAAGGGCTTCAGTTTTTATGTAATCACAAAGGGATTTTGCACATTGTATTAAGTATGGCTTGTATGAACTTTCTTTCCAGACTCACCTATGAGAATATATTGTCTCCAATGATCCTAGCTCGAAGCGGTGGTAATACACAGGTACTTGGTATAGTAACGGGGATGATTGGATTTGGTGGTGTTCTTGGTGGCCTATTAGTGTCACTTAGAAAAAAGAGTGGAAATAAGATTACAGAAATATTCTTAACAGCAGCGTTCTCATTCTTATGTGGTGATTTATTAATGGGTGTAGGTAGGAATGTAATCCTATGGAGTATAGCGGCCTTAGCAGCAAGTGTACCAATACCTTACATAACAGCTGCCCAGAATGTGATTATGTATGAAGTGATTCCACGAGAAGTTCAGGGAAGAATATTTGCGGTTAGGAATGCAATCCAGTTTTGTACCATACCAATTGGTATCTTATTAGGTGGTTTTCTAGCTGATTATGTCTTTGAACCGTTTATGGCAAGTGGTAGTCAAGGTGCAAACTGTATGCAAGTATTAGTTGGTAATACGGAAGGTAGTGGAATGGCACTAATGTTTGTGATGACGGGAGTGTTAGGGTGCCTGATAAGTCTGTTATGGTATCGAAGTAAGGAAATCCATAAGCTAAGGTGAATTCGGCACTTTTTCTTTGATAATAAAGATTATTAAATATAAAGTAATATTATAGACATAATAATTATTTGTTTAATCAAATAAAGAATGAATAAATACATGAAATAAAAGATATGATACTGAAAAGAATCAATGAAAACATGTTTAAATGATACAAAGATTCTTACAATTTTATTAATTTTATATCTCAAGTCGTATTCTTCCAGATTGACACTTGACATATCCTATATATTCTAGTAAATTATTTAGTAAATTATGAAGACAGGTAATGATACATACTACAGTAAAATAAACAGTATATAGGTTTGGAGGGTATAGAGTGGCGACAATTAAAGAAATAGCAGAGGTCGTAGGAGTTTCAAGCGCAACGGTATCGAGAGTTTTGAATTATGATGATACCATTTCGGTAAATGATGAAACTCGTAATTCGATATTTCGGGTAGCAGACGAACTTGGATATAAGAAAAAAGTTATTAATCCTAAGATAGAGAATGTGGCTTTTTTGTATTGGGTATCAGATAAAGATGAGCTTGAAGATGTCTACTACAAGACAATACGAACAGAGATTGAAAAAGAGGCAGCACAGCGTAATATTAAGTTAACCGTATACAAGAAAAATCAAGGAATGAAAGCGATTGATAAGAATAGTTCCGTGTTTATTGCACTTGGTTGGTTTAACAGAAGTGAACTTAATTATTTGAATCGTATTATAGAGAATGGAATCTTTATTGATTCCTCACCTGATGAACGTTATTTTGATGCGGTAAGACCAAATCTTGATTCCGTTGTTACACAAATCGTTGATTACTTCATAGAGAAAGGCCATAAGTCACTAGGGTTTATAGGTGGAACAGATCGGAATATCGATACCTGTGAAACATCAATGGATGTGAGAGAGTGGTCATTCCGTGAGAGTGCCAAATACTATGGTGTATTAGAGGAAAAGAATATCTTCGTAACGGAATATTTTTCGGTGGAGGAGGGATATCGCTTAGCGACAAAAGCAATTGAGGCGTTAGGTGATGCTGTGCCGACTGCTTTTTGTGTAGCAAGTGACACGCTTGCTATTGGCGCGTTACAGGCGTTTAATGAACATGGATTTGCTATACCTGAGAGGGTTGCTTTCTTTAGCATTAACGATGTTAGTGTTGCACAATACGTATCTCCACCATTAACAACGTTTCATATTGATATACCACTATTGTGTGAAGCGGCTCTAGACTTAGTGCAAGAAAGAATGATAAAAGGTAGAAAAATCACAAAAACAGTATTTGTTAATGGAACCCCAATTTTTCGTAAGAGTTGTTAATGAAGAAACAGAATATTTTGGAGCTGGTTTTTTAGTTTCGTAATCTTTGGAGGAGGTGTACAAAAGTACACCTCCTTTTTTGGTTGTTTTTTATATTGACGTTAATAAGAAACGGTGTTAACTTATAAGTAAATAATTTACCAATAAATAATTAAAATATTTACTAGAAAAAGTGAAGCGAATGAGTGCTTAGCTATTCGCATATCACAAGTTGTCTTGTGATACACATGGGACATAGTGTGAATAAAATTTTTCACACGCATATTTGTGCCTGCCAACCAAAGTTTGTAGATTTTAGAAAGGAATGGAGATTGATATGAAGAAAGTTGTAGTTATGGGATTTGTATTCATGATGTGTGTTGCAATGGTAGGTTGTAAGAAAGAAAATTCCAGTAAGGAGAGTAAGCAAACGGGAAGTGGAGGAGCAGCTGCGGTAGCTGATGAGTCTGGAAACTATGTCGTAAATGGAGATTTTGAGACAGAAGATTTGTCGGCTTGGACAATTACCAACGTGGAAGATGTTACAGAAGATTTGGGTTGGTATGACCGGGAAACAGATGCTACTTCTGGTAAAGGAAGTCTACATTTTTATTCTAGTGGTAACGTAGCATTTACAGTGGAACAAAAGCTTACAGGATTACCGGAAGGAAAGTACACATTATCTTGTAACATACAAGGGGATGGTGCTGTGGATCCGGATATTTATCTATATGCAATAGTAAATGGTCAAACTTTTAAAGCTGAGACTTCATTAGTTGGTTATACCACGTGGAGTACACCAGTATTAGATGAGTTAAACATTACTGATGGTGATATCACGCTAGGTATTGCAGTAAACAATGGACCTGGTGGTTGGGGTACAATTGATGACTTTAGTCTTATACAACAATAGGAGGAAACAGGATGAGTTTAATGAAAGGTATGGATGTCTCCATGTTACGTGAACTTGAAGAGTGTGGAGCAAAATATTATTTTAACGAGGAAGAGATGGATATCTTTCAAATATTTAGTAAGACTGGAGTGAATGCAGTAAGATTGCGTTTATGGCATACACCATTTAGCAAGGAAGAATTACCATACGGTGGTGGAACGAATGATCTTCTTACTACAATACTATTAGCACAAAGGATTATGAGATATGGATTGGACTTTATATTGGATATTCACTATAGTGATTTTTGGACTGATCCCAAAAAACAAATCAAACCCAAGGCTTGGGAGAACCTTCACGGTGTAGAACTGGAAAATGCAGTTTACAATTATACGAAGAAAGTTCTAAATGAACTGAAAGCATTTGATATTAAGACAAAGTACGTTCAAGTCGGAAATGAAATCACAAAAGGTTTCCTATGGCCAGATGGACATATTGAAAATCATGAGGGAATGGTAAAACTTCTGCGCGCTGGAATACAAGCAGTAAAAGAATTTGATCCAGATATTAAGATTATATTGCATCTAGATTATGGTACAGATAATGCGTTGTACCTAGAATGGTTCCATATGATTGAACCATATCACTTAGAATTTGATATAATAGGAATGTCTTACTATCCATATTGGAATGGAGATTTGCAAAGTCTTTTATTTAATATGAATGATATCAGCAAGACGTTTGGTAAAGATATCATTGTTGCAGAAACTGCGTTTGGTTATACCAGTGATTCATTTGGCTGCAAAGGAATGATTTTTTCTGATGAATTAGCTGAGACAGTTCCTTATGAGATAAGTAAGGAAGGGCAAAAGCACTTTATGAAAGATTTAATGAATACGTTACATAATGTGGAAGAGAATCATGGCTTGGGATTTATCTATTGGGAGCCTTCTTGGTTACCGATTAAAGAGTGTACGTGGGCAACAAAGGAAGGATGTGTGTATACGAAAGACGAAGGTGAGATTGGTAATTCATGGGCAAATCAAGCATTGTTTGATGAGAAGGGAAAAGCCAATCCGGTATTTGAATTATTCAATGAGTAGAGAAGCGTTTGCAATTGACTAATTTGGATTAAAGTAGAAAGGATAGTAGAAGGTATGAAAAAAAATAGAGTTATTGGGGTTCTAGCATGTTTATCCTTGAGTGTACTACTTGTAGGTTGTGGTCAACAGAAGAAGTCAGATAAGTTAGTTATCTGGTCGAATATGGAAGTTGAGGCAGATACAATTAAAGAATATGGGGAAAAGTGGAGCAAAGAAACTGGGTATGAGATAGAGATTGTTCATGAAACACCAGATGTGCAACAGTTTGTGCAAGCAACGAATAGTGCATCTGGACCAGATGCAGTAATAGGTATCGCGAATGATCAGCTTGCGAATTATGTAACGGCAGGCCTTGTCTCAGAGGTTCCGCAAGAATTGTTTCAAGATAGTGATTATGTAGAGGCAGCAGTGGAGGCTTGTTATGTTGATGGCAAGAGATATGCGGCACCATTAGCGGTTGAGACAGTTACTTTGTTCTATAATACAGACAAAGTTCCCAGTGCTCCAGTAACCTGGGAAGAGTTGCTTCAAGTAGCCAGTGAACAAGGTGGCATTCAATTTGAAGCAACAAGCATCTACTATGATTTGGGATTTGTTCGTGCTTTTGATAGTTATATATTTCCTTATAAAGATGGAGAATATGATGTGAATGATTTGGGACTAGGTAATAAGGGAGCTGTGAACGCGTATGAATTTATTCAAAGTCTAGCAGGTGAATATGGATTCTTATCAGCGAACGTAACAAGTGATATTGCTAAAAGTAATTTCCAAAATGGAGAAACTGCATTTTACATAGGAGGACCTTGGGATGTAGATGGGTTTACGTCGGCAGGTACTCCGTTTGCTGTAGCACCAATGCCATCACTAAACAATAATAATTTTGTAACACCAGTTGGAACGCAAGTAAGTTTTGTTAGTAAGAAATCAAAAAAACAAGATCGTGCGTGGGATTTTATTATGTATCTAATGGAGAAGGGAGCAATTGATTTATATAATGTAGGAGCTAGAATACCTGCTAATATATCCCTTCAACAGATGGAAGAGATTCAGTCAGACGAGATATCAAAGGCGTTTGTAGAGCAAATAAATCAAGGAGAACCTTTACCAACTGTATCAGAGTTAGGGCAGGTATGGACTCCATACACCAATAATATGAAAGCGATGTTAAATGGAGAAATTGATGCAGCTACAGCAGCTTCGAATATCGAAAAGCAGATTAAAGAGGGTATCGAATTAATGAATTCTGGAAGGTAGGCGTAAGGATGATGCATAAGAAGAAAAAAAGCTTGGCGGCGTATCCATTTTTGCTTCCAGCATTGATATCAATAGCAATAGTAACTTGTATACCAATTATATATACCATAGTTATTTCATTTACAAATTACAATCTATATCATATTGAAGAGTTCAGTTTTATTGGAATTAAGAATTACTTAGAAGTTATTAGCGGAAGTATTCGTGCTGTTTTCTTTCCTGTTTTAGGGTGGACCATTGTTTTTGCAGCTCTAAGTACACTTGGTTCTTATGCTATAGGAATGTTTCTGGCAGTACTACTCAATAATCCTCATATGAAAGAATCCAAGGTGTATCGTTCCATATTGATTATTCCTTGGGCATTACCTGCAACAATTGCTATATTGGCTTGGCAAGGTTTGCTTAATGAACAATATGGAGGAATTAATAATTTATTACATACTCTTGGGTTACAGACAGCAATACCTTGGATGACAGATGTATTTTGGGCTAGATTTGGAATTATCATGGTAAATCTATGGCTAGGTTTCCCTTATATGCTAAACGTTTGTCTTGGAAGCTTACAGTCTATATCAACTACCTATTATGAAGCTGCTAAGATTGACGGTGCAACGAAATGGCAAAGCTTTCGCAACATAACGTTTCCTCTAGTGTTTAAAGTATCTGTTCCGTTAGTTGTCGCGACGTTCGCATCGAATTTTAATAACTTTGGCAATATCTATATGATTACGGAAGGTGGTCCAGCAAGACTGGAATCGCAATTTGCTGGTTATACGGATATATTAGCTAGCACGACTTACAAGATGACAACTTGGTCAAATCGCTATGATTTGGCGGCAACCTTTAGTGTTTTTGTATTTATTATCGTGGGTGTACTAACTTTGGTTAACATGAATCTTTCTGGTTCATTTAAGGAGGCAGATTAGATGAAAAGACAGAATAATATTGCAGGAAAACTAACCAATAGTCAGAGAAGAACTCTTTGGATAAGTCGAATTATTATATGGGTTATTATAGTCATGGTGTTGTTTCCTGTGTTTTGGATTTTAATGTCTTCCTTTTCGCTTGGAGATAGTTTCTTTTTGACTTCACTATTTCCAGAAACATTTAGTTTGAAGAATTATAAAACACTTTTCACAGAAACTAATTTTACAATTTGGGTTATTAATTCTTTGAAAATATGTTTGGCAACGGCCGTTATACAGCTTGTTATAACTTCTATGGCTGCCTATGCATTCGCGAGATTACGTTTTAAAGGAAGAAAAATTGGATTAAAGACATTACTTATATTGCAAGTATTTCCAAGTAGTATGGCGTTATCTGGATACTACATTATGATATATAAATTGGGGTTAGTGGATAGTAGTTTGGCATTAATATTGGTTTTGGCAGGTGGTAGTGCATTTAATATATGGTTATTAAAGTCCTATATTGATGGTCTTCCTGTTGAGCTTGATGAGGCAGCATTTGTTGATGGTGCTGGACATTGGATCGTATATAGTAGAATTATACTACCACTGGCAGTACCACAATTAGTTGTAATCTTTTTATTCTCATTCATTGGTACATATAGCGAATACGTAATATCGTCGGTATTCTTACAATCGCCGGGTAAGCAAACACTGGCGCTTGGATTACAGTCTTTTATTACCAATCAGTTCGCGGCACATTGGACTTTATTTTCTGCAGCTGCAGTTATATCTTCTTTGCCAATTATGTTTATCTTCATGGCACTGCATAGATTTATTCAGAATGGACTGGTAGCTGGAGGTGTAAAGCAATAAATTATCAAATGGAGGTATATTATGAAGAAGGTAGTAACATTTGGCTTGATTATTGTACTTGCAATTATGGGACTTGGAAGTAGTAGCTTGTATTCAAAGGCATCTAGAACTAGTAGTGATTACTCTGATTTTATTCGTGGAGTTGATATCTCTATGCTTGCTCAGATTGAAGAACTTGGGGGAAAATATTATCAGAATGGAGTCCAAAAAGATGCAATTAAAATCTTAGCGGACAATGGGGCGAATTATGTAAGACTGCGTCTTTGGGTTAATCCTTATGATAGTAACGGGAATAGTTACGGTGGAGGACATAATGATTATGCAACCACCTTAGCACTAGCCAAGAGAGCAAAAGCTGCAGGAATGAAAGTTCTGATTGATTTTCACTTAAGTGATTATTGGGCAGATCCAGGTACACAGTCAAAACCAAAAGCATGGAAAGATTTATCCTATTCATCATTGAAGACAACACTATACAACTATATGAAGACAACAATGACGAATTTTAAGAATGCCGGTTGTACTCCAGATATGGTTCAGATTGGTAATGAAACCTCATCAGGAATTCTATGGGATGATGGACTTGTTGGTAGTGGAAATGACGATTTCACTAAACTTGGTGAATTATTAAATTCAGCTATAACAGGTGTAAGAGACGTAGTTGGTTCTAGTACTAAGATTATTCTTCATCTGGATAATGGAGGTAGTTATTCTCTATATACATGGTGGTTTGGTAGTTTATTAGAAAGTCAGCCAAATCTTGATTTTGATATTGTTGGGTTAACCTATTATCCAATGTGGCACGGTACCTTAGATGAACTACAGTATAATATGAATAATATTGTTAATACCTATAACAAAGATGTATGTGTGGTAGAAACCGCGTACGGCTGGACTACAGCTGACGGGGATGGTCTTGGTAGTTCGTTTAATGAGACGGATGCAACGAACGCGGGATATCCTGCTACCGTGCAAGGACAAATCGATTTTATGGATGATTTAGAAAGTGTAATACTTAATGTTCCAGATAATCGCGGTCTTGGATTCTTCTATTGGGAGCCAGAATGGACCCCGGTTGACGGCGCATATTGGGGAACAGAAGCAGGGAAAGCATATATTAATGATGATGGGATTTTATCAAATCCATGGGATAACTTGACGTTGTTTGATTTTAATGGTAATGCACTTGATTCTATTAAGATATTAAATGCTCCAACAAAGAATACCGTTACAAACCCAAGTTTTGAACTAAATGGAGTTACCAATACACCGACTGGCTGGAATGTTTGGTTAGGTACCGGTGCGGATACTTCAACAGTTAAAACAGAATGGGGAGGATATTCAGAAGATTACAAACTTTCCTTCTGGGATGATTCAAACTACACTTGCTCTATCTACCAAACCATTAGTGGTCTTGAAAATGGAACCTATTCGCTATCAGCTTGGATTATGAGTAGTGGAGGTCAGAGTAAATGTCAAATCTATGCGAAGAATTATGGCGGAACCGAGAAAATCGGTGCTGTACCAACCAGTGATATCGGTTGGATGAGAGTTACCATCGATAATATACAAGTTACCAATGGGAAATGTGAGATCGGATTATATACCATTGCCAATGCAAACAACTGGGTTAACATTGACCAGATTATTTTTAGAAAGAAATAATATATAATGGTTATTTTACTGCCGTACTACAGGAGTTATCTTGGAGTACGGCAGTGTTTATTACATAGTGAGAAACAGGATTAAGCTATACACTAGCTAAATTTTATATATAGTAATGAAACAAGAATAGACGTATATCAATATAAGCATTATAATATTACATAGACAAAAGAGGCAACATGATTGGAGATAATAATAATGTTTATAAAAGAAGATAATACGTTTAATGATATGAGAAAAAATTCTACGATGCAATGGCTTGAGCAATTACTTGAGGGAGAAGATGTAGTGGATAAACACGGTGCGAAGCTTACACTAGAATATATCGAATATCTTAATCATAAGAATGATGAGTTAAAGGAACAAATAGCCTTACGTGATGATTTCCTAAGACGCTTAAAATCTAAAGAAGGCAAGAAGTAATGAACTGCCACAGGAGAGAACGAGAAGTAGTTCTCTCCCGTGGTAGTTTTTATGTCGTGATTCTATAGAGTGCTTTACTCTACTACTATTCAGTCAGTGGCTTCATAGTAACAAATGATTGCTAAATTGTCCCTTTGATTTTAACTAATTACAAAGAAGTGGTTGACTTGTACTGGTAAAAGATGTATAACATAATTCTGACTCTTTTATAAGAGCCTAAAACTGAATAAATAGAATTGCTCATTCATGAACAGTTCTTTGTCGGTTTTGTTTTGGCAAAATCCAAGACAAACCAACCGACTTGGCAAGATATGAAAATATAACTACCAGGAGGAAGCACAATGATTACGATGAAAAATGTATGTAAATCGTACAAAGTAGCAAGAAGAAACGCAGGCTTTAAAGAAGCTTGCAAATCACTGTTCCATAGGGAATATGAGACCATTCAGGCATTGAATGATGTCAGTTTTACCATTAACGAAGGGGAAATGGTCGGATATATTGGTCCGAATGGAGCAGGAAAAAGTTCTACTATTAAGATTCTAAGTGGGATACTAACACCAGACAGTGGAACCTGTACCGTAAATGGACGGGTACCGTGGGAGAACCGAATACAACATGTTAAGAATATAGGCGTTGTATTTGGTCAAAAGTCACAACTATGGTGGGATGTTCCCGTCATTGATTCCTTTTTATTATTAAAGGACATCTATTCTATACCAGATGACATCTATCAAAATAATCTAGAAGAGCTACAGAAGCTATTAGATCTAAAACAACTCTTACGAACACCCACAAGACAGTTATCCTTAGGACAACGTATGCGTTGCGAAATCGCAGCCTCACTTCTTCACAGTCCAGATATCTTATTCCTTGATGAACCGACAATCGGACTTGATGCAGTATCAAAACTCGCTGTTAGAGAATTCATCTTGCGTTTGAATGAGACGCATAAGACAACTGTTATTCTGACAACGCATGACATGCAAGATATTGAAGCGTTAACAAAACGTATCATCCTTGTTGGAAAAGGAAGAATTCTTCTTGATGGATCTCTAGCAGATATCAAAGAAGGCAACGCCAACATCGACGAAACGGTTGCTCAAGTATATCGTTCCTATGATATATAGTGGGAAAGGAGTGAGAATGTTAATATGAATAAATATCTATCGTTTTTTCGACTACGGTTTGCAATGGGGATGCAATATCGTATGGCAGCATTTGCAGGGGTAATTACGCAATTTGTATGGGGGGCTATGGAGATTTTAATCTATACTGCATTCTATGATGCGAATGCAGCAGCGTTTCCTATGACATTCCAGGCAACCGCAACGTACATATGGTTGCAACAAGCATTCCTTGCCTTCTTTATGGCTTGGTTTATGGAGGAAGAGATCTTTGATTCTATAATTAGTGGGAATATCGCATATGAACTGTGTAGACCAATTCGTATCTATAATATGTGGTTTGCTAGAAGTGTAGCAAATCGCCTATCAAGGGCGATATTACGTTGCTTTCCAATATTACTAATTGCAGCTTTTTTGTCGAAACCATATGGAATGTCTGCACCATCAAGTGCGGTTAATTTTATACTTTTTCTAGTTACTATGATATTGGGGTTGTTAGTTACGGTTTCTTTTTGTATGTTAGTTTATGTATTAACGTTCTTTACGGTATCACCACAAGGGCTCCGGATTGTCTTTGTATCCATGGTGGAATTCTTTGCAGGGGCAGTAATTCCATTGCCATTTTTCCCAGATAAGATACGAGAGGTTCTAGAATTGTTACCGTTTGCCGCGATGCAGAATGTACCACTTAGAATCTATAGTGATGATTTATCAGGAATTGCGATTGTAAAACCTGTTGCTTTGCAGATAACTTGGCTAATCGTTCTTACTGGGGTTGGTTACAACCTATGCCGATATGCAGAAAAGCGCGTAAGATTGCAGGGAGGTTGACAGATGAAGAATATGATGCGAAAATCTTTTAAATTATATAGTCATTATGTTTCAATCAATGTAAGAGGTATGATGCAGTACAAATCATCCTTTGTACTAACTATGATTGGACAATTCTTAGTATCCTTCAATGTATTCTTGGGAATATATTTTATGTTTCAGCGGTTTCCCAGTGTAAAGGGATACTCTTATAGTGAAGTTTTATTGTGTTTCTCAATTATGTTAATGGAATTTTCTTTGGCGGAATGTTATGCTCGTGGATTCGATGCATTTGCAGGAATGGTGAGAAGGGGAGAGTTTGACCGTGTTATGGTTCGGCCAAGGAATGAGATTCTTCAAGTTCTTGGTAGTAAATTCGAATTGACGAGAATTGGTAGAATGTTGCAAGCAGTCGTTATGTTTGTATATGGAATTATGAACAGTGACATTCATTGGACAGGTAGTAAAATCATTACGATTGTATTTATGTTACTAGGTGGTACTGCGTTATTTACAGGGATATTTCTCATATACGCTGCCTTATGTTTCTTTACCTTAGATGGGTTGGAATTTATGAATGTTTTTACGGATGGAGCAAGAGAATATGGCAAGTACCCAGTTGGGATTTACGGTAAGAGAATGCTACAATTTTGTACCTTCATTGTTCCGTATGCCTTGGTACAGTATTATCCGTTACTTTATTTACTTGATAGAAGAACGAGCATGATCTATGTGTTCATTCCGTTACTAGCGTTTTTGTTCTTGATTCCATGTTATGCGCTGTGGAGATTCGGTGTAAGACACTATAAATCCTCTGGATCTTAAAAACAAAAAAGTACTTGACCCTCGTATTATGCGAGGGTTTATTATTTGGCTATAGAAGTTAATGATTACATTTAGTGAAGAAAAAGAGATATTATAAATAGTGATTTGATACAGTATAAGGTTGATTATTATGAAAATTATGGATATACTTAGAGAAGTTTATGGAGGTAGGAGTTGTGAATCAATATGAACTTGATAACAATTTAAAAACAATATATAGGAGTAGTAAAAAAGAACCATTTTTTGTAGAGGTACCAACAATGAGTTATCTTACATTTGATGGGAAAGGTCATCCTTGCGAGGAAGACTTCCAGTCAGCCAGTGAAGCCTTGTTTACTCTGTCTTACATAGTGAAGTTTGAGATTGCTCGCAAGAAACTGAATATAGATTATAAAGTAAATCCAATGGAGATTACTTGGTATTTGGATAAGAGTAACGACGGAATCACATTTATATGGACAATGATGATTATGCAACCGAAATTCATAATGAAAGAAATGATTCGAAATGCTATTAAGATAGCAAAAGATAAAGGTAAGAACATCGCTTATGACAGAGTTGATTTTAAAGAAATAGAATTTGGTAATTGTATTCAATGTTTTCATTTGGGGGATTATAATAAAATGAATGATACACTGGAAAAAATGATTGCTATTGCTAAAGAAAACAATTTATGCTATGACCAATATACACATGATATATATTTAAACGATATGAGAAAAACAAAAATTGAAAACTATAAAACAATTATGAGAATTAAAACATATAAGGACAAGTCATAAATAGGAGAGTGAATATATGAAAACATATGCTGCAATCGATAAAATAGGACAAGCTATCATTGTCGATGGTTTATGTGAAGCCATTGTCTTAAAAGGGTCAATCGGAAGGGGAGACGATGATGAGTATTCCGATGTTGATATGTATGCAATTGTGACAGAGGAAAACTATCAAGCTTTTATGGAACGAAGAGAAACATATCTTAAGTCATATAGAGATATTGTTTTTTTAGAGGAAAACGATTTTGGTGTAAAACAGATGTTAGCAATCTATGACGATGCTTTGCATGTTGATCTCTACACTACAACAATGGAACAACTTGATCATGGTAACCCAGTTAAGGTGTTTTATGATCCGAAGAATTTGTTTGATAATTATCAAGTTGTTCATAATATGTATACCAAGGAAGATCTTATAAGCATCTTTGATGATTCGTTATACTATTTCGTAGAGGCGAGTTCGGCCTATGCGAGAAAGAATTATCCATGGACTGCACACATACTTGCAAGTGCCATCGCTGGTTGTACGATCCTTCTGAGAAACCGATATGACAAAGAGTATGCATTCCTTGGCCTTAAGAAGATTAATGAAATTTTGCCAGAGGATGAATATGCGTTAATCGAAGCTGCTTATGCGAATCTTAATCAAGATGGTTTTCAAAAGGCTAATACATATATATTAAAAATGCTTGAAATAATACTTGATAGCATGGAAGAAAGTGAACGTAATGCTTGTAACCTTAAGTTTTATGAATGGTGTAAGGAGAATGTGAACGTGACATTGTTTGCATATAAGTAGCAAAGAAAGCTAAATAATATATGGCTTAACTGCAAGATGCGGTGGGAAAGGAAGACAACTATGAAATGTAATTGTGGGTTTATAAATCAAGAAGGTTCAAAATATTGTCAACATTGTGGAACTAAATTAAGAAAAAAGGAAAGTATGTTCAGCAGAGACAATATTAGTTCTACAGGAACGATAGCTGGAGCTGGGGCAAAAGGGGTATCTGTAGCACCGTTAGCTTATAAGAATGGCAAAGAAGATCGTAAAGTAGCCCCACGAATTACAATTACTCCATTAGAAGATGGAACTTGGTTTTGTCCATTGTGTGGTGAGAAGAATACTGGCAACGGTTGTAGAGGGTGTGACTTTACAAGATAGAGTGTGGTTTGATATGAGAGAGGTAATGATGGGGTTTAATTATGATTGAGATATATAAGAAGAATGAGTCTGAAACAAATGAAGTTGTTTCAAAGTCCATATTAGTTTTATTTGGATTTGTATTGCTTATTGGAGTTTTTTGTTGGATAGGCGTGTTTGATGTTTATGATTATATGATTAATGGGTTTATTATAGCAGCGACAATGCCTTTACTTTTGCCAACAATAGTAGTTAGACTACTACATGTGGATAAACCTTTTGTAAAATATCTACTTATTACCTGTGTAGTGCTAGTTACTGGTGTTGCTTATGTAGTATTTACGTTTCAAACTGTTATTATATTCGTTATACCGTCGATTATAGCTACGTTCTATTTAGATTTAAAGGTAATGCGCTATTCAGGAATAATCAGTATAATCAATATTGCCTTGGCACATATGTTTACGTGCTTTCACTTGTTCCAGCCTTGGATTGAGCCATTTGGTGGCATGAAACCAATTATGTTATATGGTGCACTACCAAGAATACTGCAATATTTAGTTTGTATTACTCTATTGTATCTGCTATGCAAAAGGATTTTAGAATTCTTTAAAGGTTTTTATCAAGTGATTCAAGAGGAGAAGAAAGTACCTGATGTTTGTAATACCAAAAATCCTACGGAACTTGACTATATATTAGAAAAATTAACGGAACGTGAACGAGAAGTCTTTGAGTTACTGGTACAGGGGTTTACGAATACACAAATTGCAAACAAACTTTACCTATCAAATGGTACTATTAAGAATTATGTATCCGTTATCTATGATAAGGTTGGAACAAGGGATCGTACCGCGTTAGTGCTTAAATATAGCCTGTTCTATCGTGGTAATGACCAGAGTCATACATAACTTATTACCTTGGTAACTGGTAAAAACTAAGCTCTTTGAAGATAATGATAACAAAAAATCTGATAGGAGTGAACAAAGTGAAAATTGAAAAAAGAGGGAAAAGAGTATTAAGGGTTTTAATTTGCATTGTCTTTATTATACTGATAGCAATAGTAATTAATTTCATACCAACTTGGAATCTCAAAACAAAGGGTATGCATAAATTAGAGGGAGAATGGATTACTGTATATTATGAAACAGAAGAAGCAGCTGCAAAAGACGTTTTTGTATTAGCAGAAAACAAAGCAGAAGAACTTACAAAAAAATTAGGTTTCACAGCTAAACAAGATGTCAATATATACATATATGATAACCAAAAGACTATGCAAAGAAAGAAGTATGGGTTTATTGCGCCGATGCTAAGTCTTGACTGGTACATCGGAGATAATATTGGTACCAATGTCATATTAACCTCGCCTGCCAATCCAGGGAAAGTACATACTTATGATAATAATAAATATGCAGTATTACATGAGATGGTTCATGGGTATGTAAGCATACTGAATGAGAAAGTACAATTATGGTTAACAGAAGGAATGGCGTTATATCTAGGCAACGGAGAACCTTTTCAGAGATCGTATCTTGCCTCCATGAAAATTCCTTCCTATTCGGATATACAAACAAAAAATCCAGTTAGATTCTCTAAAATGAGTGGATATACATTTGCACATACCTATATTGATTATCTAGAGGTGACATATGGATGGGAAAAAGTAATAGAAATAATAAGAACTGAGGATTATCATAAGGTATTAGGAAAATCAGAAAAAGAAATATATCAAGAATGGGTAGAGTATATCAATAAATAGTCAATTGCCCATATAAAACAACTAGGAAAGGTGCCAATAAGTAACATATATTAGTGGTATCTAATCGAATTGGTTAAGAAAATAAGAAAAAAATAAATAATTTAGTAGAGTTGGTATAGGATAAAGTATAAAAATGTATCTGATATATTCAAATTGCTTAATAAAAAATAAAAAATTAATAAAATTATAATACAATTTAACAAAAACCCATTGACGTTAATGCTAATATAGAATAAAATGTAGAAGTACATAATAATGACTTGGGGGGATCAGACATGAAATGTGGAAAATGCAGTTTTGTAAATTCAGAAGGGTCAAGGTACTGTCAACATTGTGGTACTAGATTATTTGTGAGTAGAGGTAAGATAGGTAGGGAGCACGTTAACGAAACCAGAACGATAGAAGGAGTTAGAGCACATGGGGTGGTAGTTACACCTTTAGCTAAAAAACATGTAAATACGTCTGGAAGAATAATGCCTCAAATCACTATAATACCTCATGAAGATGGAACGTGGTTCTGTCCATTATGTGGAGATAAGAACACGGAGGTATGCTGTAAAAGTTGTGATTTCGAAAGGTATGAGAAGGTCTAATTGAAATAAACAACTATATTTAATAGAGTGCATAGCAAAAGATGCGGTTTATAGGAGTATCAATTACTGATGGATTAATTAGTAATAATGATATATTCCTATGAACCGCTTTTTAATGTATTAGTAGTATTATGAAGAGTAACTAACGTTTAGATTAAAGTTTCGTATATACAGAGTAGCTAGTACTCTTCTCAAACCCGATTTTTATAGCAGTAGAGGCAGAACCTTGATTCGTTGCATCACAACCCCAATCAGGAAGCATACCTTTTTCCAATACATATCTAACCATTCTTGCAGCACATAATGTAGCAAAGCCCATACGGCGGTAATCGGGTTGCGTTTCAATACCAATGTCTATTTTTCCATCACCAATACCTGAGCTAAAAGAAGTGCTAACGATACGATTTTTTGTTACATCATATATACCAAAACCTTTACCAAATTTAAAAAAATCGTTATCATTATCCCAAGAATAACTAGGGATTACTCTTCCGGATACTCTTACGAGATGATCAGATTGGATTTCGAAGTAAGAAAATCCCTCAGGTAGAACGGTTCTGTTATTCTCGAGAATACTCTTTTGATAGGAATTCTGGTTGAAAATAAAGGAAAAACGTTCACGTTTTTGAATATCAGGATTTCTTTCATGGAAGGAATCTAATACAGTAATCCAGTTATGAGCCTCCTTAGAAACAATCAAATAAAAGCTTCTTTGATCTGGTTCGAATGTACGGTCTAGGAGAGAATATAAACTCTCAATAAACTTTGAATCTTTTGTTTGTCCAGTTACATAAACAATACCACAATAATGCCAAAAGATTGCGGCTTGTGGAGCGGTCGTATCGTCTACGAAGATACGACCAGTTTGAATACCATCAAGAATTGAGGCAGGGTAGGAAGTTTCGCAAGTGATTTCTGAAGACAAATATACTAATTGTTGATAAAGCGGACTTTTTTTGAATGTATCACATAAAGTACAGTCTTTTAGTCCTGATAGATTAATTTTTTTCATTGTAAGGGAGTATTATAACTCCGCACCTCCTTTTTGGTTATGTTATAACTTCTCTAGGAAGTTTATTAGTTTTGGTATAGTCCATTGTAAAATTATTACGATAGGGTTACAATAAGAATAATTGTAAACTGTACCCATACAATAAGAACGCTATGTATTGAGGAGGGGATTCGAATTAAGAAATATGAGGAAATAATAACGTATATTCATGAAAACTATCTATCGCAAGGTAAGTATGTGGAAAGAAAATTACCCTCGATTCGTCAGTTGGCTCTTGAATTACAATGTAGTAGAAACAGTGTGATTCGTGCCTATATGGAGTTGGAGCAACAACATAAGATTTACTCGATTCCCCAAAGTGGATATTATATTATGCAGGAAGGAATATGTAAAGTTAGAGTAGAAGAATGTATTGATTTGATAAGTTCAAATACTGATAAAAGAGCTTTGCCTTATCGAGAATTTGCACACTGTATGAATCGCGCAGTAGAAAAGTACAAGGAAGAATTGTTTCAGTATCCGAATCCACAAGGATTTCCTTCTTTGTGTAATACTTTAGTTTCTGTGTTGAGAAACCGACAAGTATATGTTAAGAAAGAACAAATCTGTATAACCAATGGCGTGCAACAAGCAATTGACATATTGTTTGGGATGAGATTAGACAGTAAGAAAGATACGATTGTATTAGAGATGCCAGGGTATCCATTGGCAACAGAAGTTGCAAGTAGGAATGCTTGGAAGATTCGGTATGTTCGAAGAGATGATGAAGGAATTGATATGGAACGCTTGGAATCGTATTTTAAGGAGGGGAATGTAAGTTACTTCTACCTTATGCCTAGATTTCAAAATCCTATGGGTTGCTGCCTAGCAGACAGGCAGAAAAAACAGATTATAGAGTTAGCAGTAAAATATGAAGTTTACATAATTGAAGATGATTATCTGGCAGAACTCGATATCGTACAGGAGCGACTACCGCTGCATTATTATGATATCGATGAACGAGTAATCTATCTGGCTGGTTTTTCAAAAAGTTTTATGCCAGGCCTTCGAATAGGAGCGGTGTGTTTGCCAAGGGTAATACTAGATCAATTTATGTCTTACAAATATCCAAGTGATCTAGGAACTTCAACATATTTACAAGGCACACTTGAGATGTTTCTAATTAATGGTATGTATGAAAGGCATTGTAATAAGATTAGGGAAATCTACAGTGAGAAGATGCAAATATGTAGACTGTATTATGAACGATATAGGGATAGAATGCATGCAAGGCTTAAGGTACCTGAATCGGGATATTATCTATGGATAACATCTTGGAAAGCTATTAATAAGTATCAAGTTACTTGGTTAGTAGATGAGCTGAAAAAACAAGGGATATTAGTATTGAATGGGGAAAAGTTTTATCCGGAGAAGGTTGATGTTTCAGCAATTCGAATCTGTATCTCTAATTGCACAATAGAACAGATGAAAATGGCACTAGAGCTGATATTTGAAACTATCATTGAATTAGAAGAAAAAGTATTAAACTAAAGAAAGTAGTGGAGTGGAAATAGAACATAAATAAAGATTGTGAGATTTCCAAATTTGTATTATACTAGATATGCGTTATAATAAATACTATATGTAAGTAATGATTATATGATAAAAAGAATTTTATAGAATTGCAAAGGAGATGTTAATATGAAGGGAACAGTAGTTTCATCGTGGGTTGAATCAAGCCGAATACTATTTGGAAATGAAGTAGTGAATGATGCGTTGAAGACTTTTGGGTTTTCTAGTACATATATCTTTTCACCACTGGAAGATGTAGAAGACAAGCTAGCAATAGGAATCGTTGAGCATATCGGTAATTCCGTTGGTAAGAACAAAGATGAAATGTGGTTTATAATGGGAGAAGAGAATGTCAAAACATTTAGTAAACTTTACCCAGGATTCTTCCGTCATGATTCCGCTTATCAGTTTTTAAAATCTATGAATGATGTGCATGTCATTGTTATGAAGCGTTTTAGAGGTGCCAAACCACCAATACTTGATGTTACACCGTTATCGTCAAATGAAATCTATTTTACTTATCGATCTAAAAGAGGAATGGGAAGTTACTTAAAAGGTTTAATTAGTGGGGTATCGCATTATTTCAAGGAAAAGATTGAAGTAGAAGAAGTATCTAAATCTAATGAGGAGATAAAACTTAAACTTCAGTTTGAGTCTGAAATTCAGAACGTTAAGAAATATTTCTTAAATAATTTATTTTCCTTTGGTATATTTAAGTCAACAACAATTAAAACGGCAATTATGAATTTAATTTTGGTTGGACTTGCAGGGTTTGCGTTATTTCAAAGTCCTGTCAAAGCCTTATTAACTGGTGCATTCGCATTCGTTTCTTCTTTAATATCGGCCTCTATCTTTAATAGACCTAGAAAACTAATATTTAAGGAACTTGAGAAATTAAGTGATAGGAATTTTATTGAATCGACTATAGTTAAATCAAGTGATGAATATGAGTCTTACATGGTAGAAATTAATAAGTTAAAGCAAAACATACAAAAAGATTTCATAGGATTCAATTCGATTGTAGATGAGATGTATACGTTCAATCAGTCTGTATCAGATATATCGAAGACTATGCAAGATACGTCTAATGATATTGCTGAAGTTTTAGAACAAGTTGCTACAGCGGCTATCAATCAGGCAAGTGACACAGAAAATGCAGTTACGATATTAAATGATAGTATCTCAAGTATTAGTCAGATCTCCGATAAGAGTGAGGATAACAAAGGGCATATCGAGAATGCAGTAGTGGATATAGAGACAAGTTTCACTAAGGTAGAACGTACTGCAACGGAAATCAACCACGTACTAGACAAATTCAATAGTATTAAGAATAGTGGATTTACTTTACAGGAAAATGCGAAAGATATTACTAGTATCGTTACAATCGTATCTAGTATTGCAAATCAGACGAATCTGTTAGCATTAAATGCTTCTATCGAAGCAGCAAGAGCTGGAGATGCAGGAAAAGGATTTGCAGTTGTTGCTGAGGAAGTTAGAAAACTTTCAGAGGAAACGAATACAGCAGTTAGTCAAATCAATGGAAGCTTAACTGGATTATTAGTAAGTATTGATGAGATTGTTAAGAATATTGATGTTCAATATGGTGTTTTGGAAGGAGAAAATTCAAAACTTTCCGAAGCAGTTGTAACAACCAATAAGTCGAATCAACATCTTAAAGTAGTATCCGAAGAGATGGTACAAACATCAAGACGTTTGAAGAATGAAGCTCAAAATATTTCTTCTTTATTTGCGAATATTGAGAATTTGGCGGCTATTGCAGAAGAGAATTCGGCTTCCACACAGGAAGCAAATAGTAATGTTTCAATCTATGTAGAACAAATCAAAGATCTTACAAATCTTATTGAAGTGTTTGAGAATATGATTGTAAACTTTAAAGATGATTTGATTAAATATCAATTATAAAAAGCAATTATAAAGCATTTAATAAAAATAATAATTAAAACTATGAATCTACAAAAACAACTATAAATATACCTTAAATTATTAAAGAGTAAATAAAATAATCCATAAGATAGGGAGTGTTTCCTGTCTTATGGATTATTTTGTTTTGAGGATCATCTATAATTGTTTTCTGGCTAAGGCTTCTGAGGTTGTTTCTCGATTCTGGCTCGTGTGAATGAGATCCATGCGGCAGAATTCGTTAAACAATACGTCGATTATGAAAAGTTGTGCCATGCGTACTGCGATGCTACCAGAATTTAAAGGGTTTTCCTGACTGCCACAAAGAAGAACAATATTGGAGTAGGAGGCAGCGGGACATTTTGGATAGTGGGTAACTAAGATAATGATAGCACCTCGTTCTTTTGCCTTTGACAAGATATCGATTACATCGGTTGTTGCTCCCGAGTAAGAGAAAAACAAGATGACATCATTTGGCGTACATAAACTAGAAGCAATTACTTGCATATGGCTATCTTCAATGTAGCGAAAATGAGAAGTAGCAGTGATGAATCTTGACCATGCTTCCTTGGCGATTATCCCGCCACCACCTTGTCCAAAACAGTAGACATTGTGGGCGTTATGAAAGTATTTCACGGTTTGAGTGATTGTTTCTGGATTAATTAAATCCAAGGATTGTTTCATAGCACTTATGTCTGTACTATACAGTTTATTTGCCATCTCGATAATACTGTCTTCAATTGTAACGGTATTATCACTTGTTTGGTTTGATGATGAAGCCGCGGGATCTGTATTCTTTGCAAGTGCTAGTTTGAAGGCACTGTAACTTTGGTATCCTAGAGTTTTGCAAAATCTAGAAATAGTAGCATCAGCCACAGAGCATTCATCGGCAAGAGAAGTGATGGACATATATTGAGCATCTATATGGTTACTCAAGATAAAATCAGCAATCTTTTTTTCGGATTTCGTTAGATTAGAATAGATATCTTTTATGTATTGAATTACGTTCGCCTCTTTCATAAGGATCCTCCCTGTCTTATAAAATCTTCTTTAATCTTATTCTAACACATAATGTCAAAAATGAAAATGTAAAAAAATTTCAAAATTTTTCAAAACTAATTAATAGTAATAATTAAAACTAATAGTTTAAAATTTGATAAAAAAGATTTAGTTTTTTAGTTTAATACATGTATTTTTACTATAACATGTAATGCTTAGTTAGAAAAGAAAAAAATTTTCAATATCTACTTCATAAAATGAAGTTAAAAATAACATCTACTTAATTATACGATAAAAATTTTATTGATAAATTTAAAAATATATTGCTAAATAACTATAAAATGGTGGTGTTAGCTTACAAAAATAATAAAATAATCCAAAATACTTAATTTAAAAATGAAAATATTATAAAAAATACACAAATTACATATTGAAAATAATTTCGAAAAGTGTTATGATGTGATAGAAGATAACACATAAACAATTTAAATTAGGAATGCTTAAACGGAGGTAAGATTATGAAAAAAACAATTAAGAAACTCTTGGCATTAGGATTGTGTTTGGTAATGTCAGTAGGTTTACTTGCAGGCTGTTCTGGGGGAAACGGTGGTAATACCACTGAAAAAGAAGGAAGCAATGAAAAGGCTAGTACAGAAAGTGGTTCATCAGACACTGCTTCATCAGATGATACACAACAAAGTTCCGCAGATAGTGGTACATTAAAGCTTGCAGTTACAACAGGAGATGGTTCAACCACAGATGATAAGATTCCAACTCCTTGGTACAACAGAATATTTTCAACAAATTTAATGTTTCGTAGTTTGTTTACAACAGATAGTACCCTAACAGAAGTAAATCCAGATTTAGCTGAAGGTTACGAAGTATCTAGTGACGCACTTACATATACAATTACATTAAAAGAAGGTTTGAAATGGAGTGATGGGGAAGCACTAACTGCTGATGATGTTATCTTTTCAATAAATACAGCACTTAAAACAGCAACAATTAATTCTATATACACAGCTGCATTTAGTAAAATAAGTGAATTAACTGCAGATGGTAATGTTATTACTGTAAAATTAACCACTCCATATTCCGATATAATGAAGGTTCTTACACAGTTTGCAATTTTACCAAAACATTCGCTTGAAAACGTGGATCCTCTAAAACTTGATTCCGATGTATTTTGGCAAAATCCTGTTACTTCTGGTATGTATGCCTTAGATGAATTAAAAGTAGGTAATTACTTTACTCTTAAATTGAATGAGTTCTATGAAGGAACTGCTCCTAAGATTACAAAAGTAATCAACTATTTTGTGTCTGACTATATAACAGCAGCACAAGCTGGTAACACCGATTACATGTATGCCAATGCAGCAGATCAAGTTGAACTTATGAAAGTTTTAGATAATTACAAATCTCATGAAGTTGGTGTATTATTCTATAAATACTTCATCTTCAATATGAAAGGTGTAGATGGTAAAGAGAATGAAGCAATGCAAAATGTTGCAGTAAGAAAGGCAATCATGAAAGCAATTGACCGTGTATCCCTTTCTGCATTATATCCCAATGCTACTGTATTAAACTCAGGTGTACCAAATAATTATGAAGCTTATAATGGTTTTGAATATACATTTGATGCGGAAGAAGCAAAGAAAGAAATTATAGAATCAGGTTATGATGTGAGCAGAAAAATAAAGATTTGTTACTACAACAACGATCAAACATCAATCGATTTAATTAACATGATCGTTTATTATCTAGAACAAGCTGGTCTTACAGTAGAAGCTACATTATCTAACGATGGTACAACAGATTTATTCACAACTCGTGATTATGATATCGGTTTTAAAGGAAAAGCAGCGTTCTCTTTAAACGAATGGTATACAGAATATATTAGTAGTGATGCATTATTCGCGAATATCTTTGGTGGAGATACTGCATTCGATTCATTAATTGATGAATTAACTTCTGCAACAGATCAAAATGCAACAAATGAAGCATTAAAGAAATTACAAGAGTTAGAACAAGAAAAAGCTTATAAAGTACCACTATTTACAGTTGGTACGTATGTGTTTACAAACTCTAGAGTAACCATTCCAGATGGAGTTACTTTCTGTAACCCACTATATAGTTGTGATATCAACTTTACTAACTGGGAAGTTAAGTAGTTTGTGGAGTTTCAAATAATATTAGATTAATTGAAATCGGATTGATTGAAACGATTAATAACTTTTGATTGATGACGATCAATCCGATTGAATTTAGATTGGAGGACTGGAATGTTTAAGTACATAGTTAAAAAAATACTTATGATGATTCCAATGCTGGTACTTATTAGTATGATAGTTTTTTTTGGATTGCAGCTTACAGGAATAGACCCAATTAATTTTATGGTAAGTCCGGAAGTTTTGTCAGCCAATAAAGATAATGTAGATGCTCTTCGTGAATCATTAGGATTGAATGATCCAGTAATTGTACAATATTTTAGATGGCTTGGAAATTGTCTAAAGGGTGACTTTGGTTATTCTTTTGACGGTGCCTCCATATCATCAATATTAGCGGTTCGTATGCCGTATACACTAGAATTAGCAGGGTATTCATTAGTATTATCAGCAATTTTGGGAATTGGAATTGGTATCTTATCAGCAATTAGACAGAATGGAGTTATAGATTATGTTGGCCGTGTACTTGCAGTACTTGGTCAAGCAGTGCCACAATTTTTATTAGGTATCGTACTTATACAGATTTTTGCAATAAAACTCGGTTGGTTCCCCTCAGGTAATAGAGTAAGCCCAGATGCGGCTAGTCCATTCATAGATGCAGTGCAACATCTATTCTTACCAGTATTGACACTAACAATTGGTATGGTTGCAGTTTTGATGCGTTATACAAGAAATACAATGCTAGATATATTAAATAGTGATTATATTAAAACCGCGCGAAGTAAAGGAATTCCAGAGTGGAAAGTTTACTTAAAACATGGTTTTAGAAATGCGATGAAACCAGTGCTTGTAATAGTAGTATTCCGTATTCCAATGCTGATTGGAGGATCCGTAGTAATTGAGAGTGTGTTCTCTTATCCGGGTATAGGATTAACCATGACAAATGCAATCGTGTCAGGTGATTATCCAGTGGTATTGGTTACAACATTAATTGTGGCGGCAGTAATGCTAGTATGTTCCTTTATGATTGATGTGTTCAATGCTTTATTGGATCCACGAGTGCGTTTGTCAGAATAAGAAAAGGAGGAATATCGCTTATGAGTAGTAACGCTTTAAAGAGTGGATTACAAGCAGGAAATAAAAACGGTTCCACTTCATTATTAAAAAAGAAGCTACGTAAATTTTTAAATAATAAACTAGCGTTATTTGGTTTAGTAGTAGTTATTATTATGACGCTTGGTTGTGTTATAGGGGCAATTGCAGGAGTTGATTTTAAAACCCCTGATATTAAGAATTTAAAAAGCGCGCCATCATCCTTGCATATTTTTGGAACAGATACGATTGGTAGAGATTTATTTAGTAGAGTGATTTACGGCGGTTGTTTTTCCATCTTCATCGGTGTGTTCTGTTCTGTAATGAGTTCGATTATTGGTACTGTTTTGGGAGCAATCTCAGGATATTTTGGTGGTAAGATTGATAAGTTTATAATTCGTATATCTGAGATTTTTCAAGCATTTCCACAACTAGTTCTTGTTATGATGATTGTAGCTATCGTAGGTGAAAGGGGACTTAAGAACCTCTTAGTTATCTTTGTGATTACAGGCTGGATGACTACATATCGAATGGTTCGTAATGAGTTTTTAAGTGTGAAAGGCGAAACGTATGTTAAGGTGAGTGAAGCCTTTGGCATGAGTAAATCTAGAATTATGTTTGGACAAATTCTACCGAATGTAATGAGTCCGATCATTGTGTCTACTACAACAAATGTTGCCTTCTTTATTCTACAAGAAGCAGCGCTTTCCTTTATTGGATTAGGAGTTGCAGATAGTACGCCGACTTGGGGAAATATCTTAAATGCAGCAAAATCAGTTTCAGTAGTGACAAATCAATGGTGGATTTGGGTGTTTCCAGGTCTTGCTATTACATTATTCGTATTAGCAATCAATTTCCTAGGTGATGGTTTACGTGACGTACTTGATGCAAAACAACAATAAGGAGGCAAAGGGATGGAGAATAAAGATATTATATTAGATGTTAAAAATCTAAATACCAGTTTCATCTCAGATCAAAAGAAAGTTGATATTGTAAAATCGGTCTCTTTTCAGTTGAAAAGGGGAACAACCCTTGCAGTGGTAGGTGAATCCGGATGTGGTAAAAGTGTTACTATGAATTCTATTATGAGATTCCTAGGCAACAACGCGCAGATCACTTCAGATAAGATTCAGTATAATGCATTGCAAGGAGAAAAGGTAGTAGAATATCAGATTGGTGCTATAAAGAAAGCGAATGGACCAGAGATGAGAGCATTAAGAGGACCAGAACTTTCTATGATATTTCAAGATCCAATGTCTAGTCTGAATCCAGTATATAAGGTAGGAGATCAGGTAGCCGAAGGATTATTGCAACATACAAAATTATCAAAAAAAGAAGCAAGACAAAAGGTACTTGAATTGTTTCGTAAGTTAGGAATTCCTGATCCAGAAAGTCGTATTGATTGTTATCCACATCAGTTTTCTGGTGGTATGAAACAGCGTGTAGTAATTGCGATTGCGATGATCTGTAATCCAGAATTAATTATCTGTGATGAGCCAACTACTGCTCTTGATGTAACGATACAAGCGCAGATTATGGAACTACTTAAGGGGTTACAGGTTAATGAAGGAAAGTCAATCATTCTAATTACACATAATATGGGATTAGTAGCGGAGATGGCAGATGAAATCTGCGTTATGTATATGGGGCGTGTAGTTGAGTTTGGATCTTTAGAAGATTTGTTTGATCGAACTGCCCATCCTTATACCAAAGCACTACTTCGAAGTGTACCAGTTTTAGGGCTTGCAGATGATCAGCAACTTGAGACGATTCCTGGTATAACACCAAACCCAGCGGATTTAAAAGAAGGATGTGAGTTCGCAAATCGTTGTCCTGATTGCAGTGAAGAATGTCGTAAAGGTAAAATTCCTGCATTTGAAATATCAAAAGGCCATCGTGTTCGTTGCTTACAATATAGTAACTTCCCGGAGGTGGATTAAGATGACTGAGAAAAACAAAGAAGTAATATTTAAAGTAAATAATTTGAAGACCTGGTTTCCTATTAAGAAAGGTGCTTTAAAGAAGGTAGTAGGTAATGTTAAGGCAGTTGACGGAGTTAGTCTAGAAGTATATAAAGGCGAGACTCTTGGTATTGTTGGAGAATCCGGCTGCGGAAAATCGACGTTTGGTAAAACGGTTATGATGTTGGAGAAACCAGTTGATGGACAGGTGGAATTTAACTATAACGGAGAATTTAAAGATATTACAAAATTCAGTAAAGAAGAAATGTTTGATTTTCGCAAAAAAGTGCAAATGGTGTTTCAAGATCCATATTCTGCATTAAACCCTCAGAAGAAAATCTACACCTCTTTCGAAGAGCCATTGATTGTACATGGAATTAAATCGAAAGAAGAACGGGAAAAGATTATGGAACGGGTATTAAAAATGGTTAATATCCAACCAGATTATTTGCAAAGATATCCTCATGAATTTTCCGGTGGTCAAAGACAACGTCTTTGTATTGCGAGAGCATTAGAGGTAATGCCAGAAGTTCTGATATGCGATGAACCAGTTTCTGCCCTTGATGTATCTATTCAGGCTCAGGTATTAAATCTGATGAAAGACATTCAAAAGGAACTGAATCTTACCTATATGTTTATAGCACATGATTTATCTGTAGTTCAATATATGGCAGATCGAATTGTGGTTATGTACCTTGGGAAAATTGTTGAAATTGCAGACTCCAAAACACTTTATGAAGAACCGTTGCATCCATATACGAAAGCACTGTTATCTGCAATTCCAGTTCCAGATATTCATAATAAGAAGAAACGTCAGATATTAGACGGGGAAGTTCCAAGTCCAATTAATAAACCATCTGGTTGTGCGTTTCACAATCGATGTCCATTATGTACGGATCGTTGTAAAGAAGAAGATCCAGCTATGCATCTACATGGGGAAAATGGACATATAGTAGCTTGTCATAAATATGATCAGAAAAAGGATTGATTTGATGGATAATAAAGAATTAGCAATGACCTGTGATGTCCTTGTGGTGGGAGCAGGAATTGCAGGAATTATGGCAGCTATTGAGGCAGCTAGAGAAAAACAAAAGGTAGTCTTGATGAGTAGTTCTCATATATTCTCTGGTTCAAGCTTCTACCCTGGAACCTGGGGGTTGGGATTAATTGCACCAGAAGATGAAGAAGACGAAGAAGACTTAATTCGAACGATTCGAACGATCGGTTGTGGCATGGCAGATGAGGCTATGGTACGAAGTTTTGTAAAAGAGATGCGTCCTACCATTGCATATCTACAGGAAATAGGATTGCAGCTAAAAGATGCAAAAGAAAAGAATCAAAAGGAATTTATTCCTTGTTTTGACCATAAAACGAGAAGCTGGCATGGAGTAGTGGCAGATAAGGCTAGAGAACGATTTAAAGAATTGCTACAGGAATTAGAGATTACTCTTTTGCCATATTGCGAACTGGTGGATGTGATTGAAGAAGATCACCGTATTGTAGGTGCACTGGTGTGTGAAAGGAATCAAGAATTAAGGTTTATAGAAACGAAAGCAGTAATATTGGCTACCGGTGGCTATGGTGGATTATTTGAGAAAAAGTTAACCACTTCAGATATTACAGGTACCGGACAATTCATAGCCTTAGAACACGGTTGTACATTAGTTAATATGGAATTTATGCAGATGATGCCCGCGCTAGTGAATAAAGAAGGTAAGGCAAGTGAAGTACCCATTATCTTTAATGAGAAGACATTTCGGTACGCAACATTGCAACAAGATTCTGAGACAGATCAAACAGTAATGGATTGTGATAAGAAGATGTTAGAACAACGTGCTACCTATGGACCATTTACTTCAAGAATGCCATCTAGGGAGATTGACTTTTTGATAGCGAGTCATGACAAAGAAGGTTTACAGGTAAGTTATAATAAGGAATTACTAGAGGATATGCCTGAGTTTATACGTACCTACTTTGACTGGTTAAAAAAGAAGAGAAATCTAACTCCTGACAGCGAGATAAGAATTTCTATGTTTGCACATGCAGCAAATGGAGGCATAAAAATCAACGAAGTGGGAGCGACAGACCTGCTAGGATTATTTGCGTGTGGCGAAGTTACAGGGGGAATGCATGGTGCTGATCGCATTGGAGGCTTGTCCACGGCCAATGGCTTTGTGTTTGGGAAGAGGGCAGGAAAGGCAGCTGCTGAATATGCGAAAGAGTGTTTGAAGCACACAGGAATAAGGAATAAAGATAGGGAAAAAGAACTTTCCTTATGGGAGATTCCTAACAGGGAGCAGATTAAGTCTGATATGCAACGATCTATGATGGAAGCTTCCATGGTAATACGAAGTGAGAGAAGTTTACACCAAGCATTAGAGACAATAATGACGTGGAAAGAGAATATGATTGTTAAGTCTACAACTGATGTTAAAGCCTATGTGGAATCAAGAAAACTTTGGGCACAGTTACAGTTAGCAACAGGAATTTTGCAGGCAGAAAGGTTAAGAAAAGAAAGTAGGGGTTCTCATTACAGAGCAGAGTATCCGAATATAGATTCCCAATATGCAAGAAGAATAGAGATAAAGTTACAAGACAATTGTGTTATTACAGAATTCGAAGAAAAGTAAGAAGGTGACGACTTGATTTATACAGAACTTAGTGACGTGAAGACATATCTAGGGATACATAAGAATCTTGATAAGGCATTAGAGTACATTACAACAAAAGATCTATTGGAACTTTCCCTAGGTAAAAATGAAGTAGATGGAGAAGAAATATTTGTAAATCGAATGAGTTATCAGACGGTGGAGGAACAAGACTCCTTCTATGAAGCTCATGTGAATTATATTGACATACATCTAGCATTAGAGGGCAGTGAGAATATACTTGTATCTGATATTCGCAATATGGTAGAAGTTAAAAGAGAGTTAGAGAATGATTTTATCGAGTATCAAGGAAAAAGTGAAGCGATTTGCAACATGCAGCAAAACAAAGTGCTAATTCTGTATCCTAGTGATGCTCACATGGTTAAAGTGAAAGATGAAGAGCAAAAACAAGTCGAAAAAGTTGTAGTTAAAGTAAAAATAAAATAATTTGAGGTGACTAGTGTGAAAGATAAATCTTTCACATAGGCGATTTGGTGCCCAAAGTCATCAAGTTGACTTGCACAAAGTCGCCATACTTTTGAAAGGGCAAGGTGATTAATATGAATAAATATCAAGGAATTATCCCAGCATTCTATGCTTGTTATGATGAAAAAGGTAATGTTAGTGCAGAAGGAGTAAAAAAACTTGCAAAACATTTGTTAGATAAAGGTGTTCAAGGAGTCTATGTGAATGGTTCTTCTGGGGAATGCATCTATCAAAGTGTAGAAGAGAGAAAACTTATATTAGAACATGTAATGGAAGTATTAAAAGGGAAGATGACAGTTATCGCTCATGTGGCTTGTAATAATACAAAAGATAGTTGTGAATTAGCGGCACATGCAGAAAGCTTAGGTGTAGATGCCATTGCGGCAATTCCTCCAATTTATTTTCATTTGCCAGAGCATGCAATTGCGAAGTATTGGAATGACATATCAGCAGCGGCACCGAATACCGATTTCATTATATATAATATCCCGCAGCTTGCAGGTGTTACTCTTACCATGCCTTTATTTAAAGAAATGTTAAAAAATCCACGAGTGAAAGGTGTGAAGAATTCATCTATGCCTGTTCAAGACATCCAAATGTTTAAGGATGCTGGTGGAGAGGATTGTGTAGTTTTCAACGGCCCAGATGAACAGCTCGTTAGTGGTCTTGCTATGGGAGCGACTGGTGGAATTGGTGGAACTTATGCGGTAATGCCAGAAGTTTACCTTGCTATCAGAAGATTGGTTGACGAAGGTAAGATCGAAGCGGCAGCAAAAGTTCAATATGAAGCGGATCGTATTATCTATGCTATGTGTGAATGCAAAGGAAATCTATATGCAGTTATGAAAGGAATTCTAAAGATTAATGAAGGCTTAGAATTAGGTAGCGTTCGTGCACCACTAGCACAGATTGAAGAAGGAGACAAAGATCAAATTAATAACTGTGCCCAGATGATAAGGGAGGTAATTAAAAGTTTGTAAGTAATTGTGAAACTTCACACAGGAAGGTTCCTTTTAGTAGGTTATAACAGCCACCTACTCTAAATGAAGTTTTATATGTGCGAAGTTTGAATTACTGGTTCAGGTGTCAAAAGTCATTCATTAAACTTGCCTTCGTCATTTTGCACATTAACAAACCTGACTAATGTGATGCAGAACATAGTTTGGTGAGCAACTGTATAAAGTCGTTGGTACTTTGGCTCTGTATTTTAGAGCCTTACGTACCACTACGAACTTCAACCAAGCGAGAGCGGGTTGCGAATAAACTATGGTTTGCATCACATAACGAGTTATAAATTGTGCAAATTGACGAATTAAATATAAAGAGAACTTTTGACAGCCAAATCAGTTACTTAATTCATAAAAAGAAAAGGAGAGAACATAAATGAGATTTTCAAAAGAAGAGGTTCTTAAAGCTATGAAACACTCTATCATTGTCTCCTGTCAGGCACTACCAGGAGAGCCATTATATGTAGAAGAAAAATCAATTATGTATCTTATGGCTAGGGCAGCGAAACAGGCAGGTGCTACCTGTATACGTACAAATAGTGTACGGGATGTAATCGCAATTAAAGAGGAAACAAAACTTCCAGTAATCGGCTTAATCAAGAAACAATATGAAGGATATGAATCCTATATCACTCCAACATTAAAAGAAGTAACTGAGTTAGTAGAGGCAGAGGCGGATGTAATTGCACTTGATTGTACCATGAGAAGAAGAGGAGATGGAACAACCATTAATGAGTATATAGCAAAGATTAAAGAACTGTATCCAGATCTTGTGTTGATGGCTGATATCTCCACTTATGAGGAAGGTGTGAACGCATGGAAATGTGGAGTGGATTTGGTTAGCACCACAATGAGCGGATATACACCCTACTCTTTGAAAGTGGAAGGCCCTGACTTTGAATTAGTTAAAAAGTTAATTGAGGCTGTAGACATCCCAGTGATTGCAGAGGGAAGGGTTCATACTCCAGAATTAGCAAAAGCAATGCTTGAAACCGGTGCTTATGCGGTTGTTGTGGGAGGAGCGATTACACGTCCATTTGAAATTGCGACAAGATTTATGAGTGCCATTAAGTAAGCGCAAGTAGTAAGTGGAGGTGAAATATGCGTTATTTGGGAATCGATATCGGCGGAACAGCAGTGAAGTATGGAATTGTAACGGAGCAGGGAGAGATCCTTTCTACTGCGGAGTATTCGGTTAATTATGATCAATATGAAACACCTATTTTAGATACTGTTTTAAAAACTAGTCAAGAATTTCTTGATTCTATAGGTGTAGAAGCTGTAGAATTAAAAGGAATCGGAGTGTCAGCAACTGGTCAAATCGATTCTATACTTGGTATTGTAGATGGTGTTGGAAACAGTATAAAAAACTGGAAAGGTGCAAAGATAAAGGAAGAGTTATCAAAGCAATATCATTTGCCTGTAGAAGTGGTCAATGATGGAAATTGTGCTGCACTTGGTGAAAAGTGGTTGGGCAATGCAAGAGGACACAAGAATGTAATCGCTATTACGATTGGTACAGGTGTTGGTGGTGGCATAATCGTGAACGATCAAATTCTACTTGGAAATCAAGGGTTTGCTGGTGAAATCGGCCATTTCTCAATTGACTATAAAGGAGTTAATTGTGCATGTGGTAATCGTGGCTGCTATGAACGGTATGCATCTACGACAGCATTAATAAACATGGTTAAAGAAGTACTACCTCTTATTAATGATTCGGAGTTTACGAAGGAAGATATTAATGGAAAATTAATTTTTGATCTATGTAAAAGAGGTGAACCTAGGATTCTTAAGGTACTTGATGAGTGGATTGAATATGTGGTAGATGGGCTGGTAAGTTTGGTACATATATTTAATCCAGATTGTATCGTAATTGGTGGAGGAGTAAGTGTTCAGCAGGAGTTATTCATAGACAAAGTGCGTAGTAAACTAAGTAATCGAGTTATGAGTAATTTCAAGAAGTCTTTGATCGTAGAACGTGCTGCTTTAGGCAATCAAGCAGGACTTGTTGGAGCTATTTATTATTTTATTCAACAGAATGAAAAGGATTCATAGGAGGAAAGTTATGAGGTTTCTTAAAGGAAAAGATTATAAAGATGCTAGTAGAAAAGCAGCGAATATTATATCTGCACAGATTATAATGAAGCCTAATTGTGTGCTTGGGTTAGCAACGGGATCCTCTCCTATTGGAGCGTACAATCAGTTAATTGATTGGTATAAGAAGGGAGACTTAGATTTTTCCGAGGTTAGTACCATTAATCTAGATGAATACAAAGGACTATCTGGTGAACATAAGCAAAGCTATCGTTATTTTATGAATACGAATCTTTTTAACCATGTTAATATTGAGAAAAGTAAAACTTTTGTACCAGATGGACTAGCAGAAGATGATGATAAAGAATGCGCAAGGTATAATGAGATAATTAAGTCAAGAGGGATTGATCTACAGCTATTAGGATTAGGACACAATGGACACATCGGATTTAATGAACCCGATGATGCGTTTGAAAAAGAAACACATATTGTTAAGTTGAGTGAGAATACGATATTGGCAAATTCCAGACTTTTTAAAGAAGTATCCCAGGTACCTAGATATGCATTCACAATGGGAATTAAAAACATTATGCAAGCGAGGAAAATAGTCGTGATTGTTTCTGGAGTTGACAAGGCGGATATTGTAAAAGAAGTATTCTTTGGTCCTGTTACACCGAAAGTACCGGGTTCTATTTTGCAGATGCATAATGATGTAACTGTTATTGGAGATGAGGCAGCATTTTCAAAAATCAGTATATAGCTGAGCTCTGGTTTGACAAGCAAGAAATTATATATAACTGACAACAATGTTACATAAAGTCGTAAGACTGAATCGTAACAAAAACTTAAAAAGGAGGCTGGGATATGAAATTCAAGAATGGAAAAGTATTTACACCAGAAGGAACATTTGAACAAAAAGATTTGTATGTAGTTGGGAGTAAAATTGCATCTGAACAAGAGTTTGACGAAAAAGAAGCTGATCAAGTAGTTGATGTAACCGATTGCTATGTAATACCTGGATTAATTGATATTCATTTTCATGGTTGCAAGAAAGTTGATTTTTGTGATGGAACGAAAGAAGTATTTGAAACCATTGCTGAATATCAGGCTTCCCAGGGAGTAACCGCTATCTGTCCAGCTACAATGACGTTCTCGAGAGAGAAACTAGAGTCAATCTTCCAAACGGTAAGGGAATATCCCAATGAAAAAGGAGCTATTCTTTGCGGCGTTAACATGGAAGGCCCATATATCTCTTATAAGAAAAAAGGTGCTCAGAACGGACAGTACATAAGAGTAGCCAGTGTAGAAGAATTTAATAAATTACAAGAGCTCTCTGGTAATATGATTAAGCTTGTAGATATTGCTCCTGAAATCGATGGTGCCATGGAGTTTATTCAGGAAGCGAAAAAAAGCACCAATATTTCCATTGCGCATACGACTGCAGGATATGACATCGCTATGAAAGCATTTGAACAGGGAGCAAGTCATGTTACCCATCTATATAATGCAATGACTGGCTTTACTCATAGAGAACCAGGCGTGGTAGGTGCGGCAGCAGAATATGAAGGCTGTTATGTGGAATTGATTTGTGATGGAGTACATATTCACCCTAGTGCGGTGAAAAGTACGTTTAAATTATTCGGAAAAGAGCGAATTGTCTTAATTAGTGACAGTATGGAAGCAACGGGAATGCCTGACGGAGAGTATGAGTTAGGCGGTCAGAAGGTTATCGTACGTGGAAACCGAGCAGAGCTTGAAGATGGAACGTTAGCAGGTTCCGTTACGAACCTTTTAAAATGTATGCAGACTGCTGTTAAAGATATGGGAATTCCTCTAGAAGATGCTGTACTATGTGCCACACAGAATGCTGCTAAATCAATTGGTGTGTTTGATACGATGGGAAGTTTAGAACCAGATAAGTTAGCCAACGTTCTGATTTTGGATAAGGATCTTAATATAAAGGCAGTATATATTAAGGGTGAAAGATATCTATAAATATGTATAATTGTTACAACGCTTATAATTACAAATTTCAAGTTAGTATCATATAAAACAACAGTGAAATATGCCGTGTTTTGACATATTCCACTGTTGTTTTATATGATATAAGGTCTGGAACTCTTTGCAGTTTGCGCAACATATTAACGTATAAAATTAGTTGCAATCATTGTTTCATATGTTGGTGTTGGTATACCAGCGTTAGAACTTGCATATTTACTTTTGATTAACCAAGCCATATTCTCTCCTAGAGTACGTATCGTCTGCAAACCTTCTAGATCTTGCTTTACTTCTTCTGGGGTGTTGCCATGTACTTGATTCCAATATTGCGAAGATACAACAGGCATGTTGGAGATGGAGAAATATTTATTTAATCGGTCGAAAGCAGAGCTTGCACCACCACGACGACAGGATACAATTGCAGCAGCAAATTTGCCTGCCATACTAGATTCTTTACAATAAAATAAACGGTCAAGAAAAGCACATAACTGACCCGATGGACCTGCATAATAAACAGGAGAACCAATAATAATTCCATCATATTCATCAATATGGTCATGGATATAGTTTACCTTATCTGGAAATACACATCTACCAGTTGTTTGACATTTGTTACATGCAATACAACCAGCAATCGGCTTTTTACCTATTTGAATTAATTCAGTGTCTATATCGTGCTTGTGTAGTGTTTCTTGGATTTCGTGTAGAGCTGTGTAAGTACAACCATGTTCATTTGGACTTCCATTAATTAATAAAACTTTCATTATACTTGCCTCCTTGTTAGATGGATAATTTATTTGACATCAGACGAATTGAATTATATTCTAAATATATTCAATTGAATAGTATGCACTTTGAAGTGAGATACTATCTTAAAGGAGAGCGTAAATGAAGAAAGAAAATAATGTTGATATAAGACCATTTGCATATGCTATGTCTTTAATAGAAGGAAAATGGAAGATGCATATACTATTTTGGTTATGGCACAAAGATATATTGCGATATAGCGAATTGAAAAGAGCGTTAGAAGGTATTACTCATAAGATGCTATCAAATCAATTAAAAGAACTGGAGAGGGATGGAATTATTATAAGGAATGAATATCCTCAGGTGCCACCGAAAGTGGAATACAGTTTATCAGAATTAGGTTTATCCTTAATGCCTGTTTTAGAGGAATTATGTCAATGGGGACATTTACATTATGAGAACGACGCCTGAGTAAAGGTATGTTCCTGTACTTGATATATTTCGTCGATATGTGTTGAAAAAAGTGAAAAGAAACGGTATAATCTATATACCTATATAAGGAAATATATACTAATTATGAACAGTATTAGAGAAAAGAGGAGATAGTATGATGGGGGGAACAGGAAATAATAATTCCCGATTTTCAATGCTAGTTAAATGTCCAAAGTGCAATGCGGAGTGTCATGAAGAGGATAGTCAGACTTATGAGTGTCCCAAATGTGGACACCAAGAACCTACCGATTATGGAAAAGTAAGAACGTTTCTAGATGAAAATGGTAATGCAACAGCAATGGAAATCGCAAGAGCAACAGGAGTACCGATAGGAAAAATCCATAGCTTTTTAAGAAATGGACGATTAGAAATACCAGAAGATTCCGATACGTACATAGAATGTAAACGTTGTGGTACAGATATTCGTTATGGTAAATACTGTCCGGAATGTGCCAATATATTAAAGAAAGAACTTCAAGATGCATTTGATTTAGGAACAGTTGGCGCAGTGCCAAAACATAATACAGGTAAGATGCAATTCCTTAATCGAGATACACGCAATCAATATACATACGATAACATTAGCTCTTATTATAAATTGTAGAGCTATCATGGAGGTCGGGTATGGAGGAGAAAGAAGATTGGAATTACTTTCGCGTAGTTGCACAAAGGCATAAGATATGTTTATTACCCTATACAAAAGAGAGAGTGCATGAATTTTTCAAGGATTATGTTTCTGATGCTATGATATTTTCTAAAGACGAAGACATAATACCATACACCTATCATGAAGATAAGGTTAATCAATACTATGAAACAAAGGTGCTTGACCCAACTAGGAGATATTTTGCTATTTGCCTAAGGGGGAAGACGATTGGAGAGACTCAACTCAAATACATTGATTTTGAGAAAAGCAGTGGTACTTTAAGTATTGTACTTTCCAATAATACAGTAAAGGGATATGGTTATGGTTCGCAGGCAGAAGAGCAGATACTTAATTATGCATTTAATGAATTAGGTCTTAGTACTGTATGTGCAGATACTGTGCTCCGCAATAAGAGAAGTCAACATGTGTTAGAAAAACAGGGTTTTGTATACACTCATGAAGATGATATGCTTCGATACTATGAGATACATAGAGATGGTTTACAACAACATTAGGATTATAATGAATAGGCAATTAGATTAATATATAACTATCAGATATGAAACACATAATTAATATGAATTTTACTTATGTAAAAGCAAGTGATATACTCGGGTTAAATACACACAAAGTATCAAGACTTTGGAAGTTGGAGGGTAGTTATTATGGCAAATATTAAGTGGGATTCAAAAAGCTATACTAGTAATTTTAGCTTTGTTTATGAATATGGACAGGAAGTAATGGACCTTCTTGATAGTAAGCCTGGTATGACGGTTGTAGATCTAGGCTGCGGGAATGGACATTTAACAAAGCTGTTATCGGATAAAGGAATGGAAGTAATAGGGATAGATGAATCAGAGGAAATGCTTGTATTGGCAAGAAAGAGTTATCCGCAGATAAGATTTATATGTGCAGATGCCACAAGTTTTACAGTTGGTAAGAAGGTTGATGCTATCTTTTCCAATGCTGTATTCCACTGGATTGATAATCAAGATGATTTGATTAGGAATATAGTGGAACAACTAAAAGAAGGCGGACAACTCGTATGTGAATTTGGTGGGTATGGAAACACGGAATTAATTCATGCTACACTAGAGAAAGAATTTCATAAACGAGGCTTACAGTACAGTAGAAACTTCTATTTCCCTACGATTGGTGAATATACTTCTCGATTAGAGGCACATGGGTTACAAGTAAAATACGCAACCTTATTCGATCGTCCTACAAAGCAAGTTGGGGAAGATGGGCTTGCAAACTGGATTCGTATGTTTAATATGTTGCCTTTTCAAGGGTTAGAAAAAGTGGTGCAAGAACATATTATACAATGTGCCGTTGATGAACTTAGACCAATGTTATACAAAGAAGGTAATTGGTATGCTGATTATGTTAGAATACGAATAAAAGCAGTTAAATAGAGTAGTAGATAATATTTTACTCAAATTCTTTTCGATGTGCCTCAAAAAAGTCGTGATATATCTGGACATTCTTTAAAGAAGTCCATGGTTTTGGCTTTACTGGCACTTCATCAAGATCATATATCTTAGCATCTCTCATTGCCAATAAGAATGGTGAGTGCGTGGAGATGATAAATTGACAGCCAAAGAAACGAACGGAATCTTCAATGAATCGTACTAATTCAAGTTGACGTTCGGGTGATAAGCTGTTTTCGGGCTCGTCTAATAGATAGAGCCCATTTTCTTCGATTTTATCCATAAAATATTGAAAGGCGTTCTCGCCATTGGAATGTTCGCGAATGTTCTCCATCAGGTTATTACTTACAAACTTTGATTGCGTTTTACTTCTAGCTTGATTGACCTTTTTTAACTGTTCATAGTCATTCATAGAGGTGAACTTGAAAGAAGAATATTTCGCATCTAGATAATCTTCAAACAAATTTTCTCGTTTGGTATCAATCCCTTCATTCATCATACGTACATTTAGCATATAATCGAATACATCGTCACTCGTAATTGTTCTACTATGACTAGGAATTTCGCGTATAAGCGAATAATCACAAAGGTGCACATAATAAGGAAAGAAATTTGATTGATTAAATCTAGAATCACGCATTAGATTTAACTTCTCTGATATAACGTTTAAAGCAGTTGTTTTCCCGGAACCATTGCCTCCGTATAGAATGGTAATTGGCTCAAAATTCAATATAGTAAGTTCTCTTTTAGAAAGGATCTTGAATGGATAAAAGCTATTATAGCAGTTTCTTTTTATGGAAAGGATAAAGTCGAATTCACGACCATCATCAGGAAAGGAAAAGGAATCTAAGTAAAGCATACAATCACCTCATTAATATATTAATTACATTATAACCAAGTATATAACAAAGATAAAGAGAAAAAGGCTTTGTGTTATAGGATAAAAGATTAAAATACAGTACAAGCATACAATATATTATAAAAATGGTTTAAAATGTAAAAAATATATAGTATAATACAATAATTGAGAGCGACTAAGTTTGTTTAGAAGAAGCCTAAATAATAGCAATGGTAGTGAAAATAAAATTAGAATCAATTAAGGGGGTGTACTGGTATGAATAATTTTGACCCACGTTTATTTGAACCATTTTGGGGATCTTGGTATATTGATAGTTTAATTGACGAAGGTAGCATTGGATATGTGTATAAGATATACAAAGAAGAGTTTGGACAGAAATATTATAGTACACTAAAGATAATTTCTTTACCAAAAGCAGAAGAGGAAGCCAAAGAAATCTTATATGAAAGCACAGATCAAGATACAGCAACCCAATATTTTTGTGAAATTGCAGAAGTTATTTATAAAGAGATTCAGATCATGGAGGGGCTGAAGGAAGGGACCAATATAGTAAGTTTCGATGACCATATGATTATTCGAAAAGAAGATGGGATTGGTTATTACATAGTAATCCGTATGGAGACTTGTTTGAATACATTCTCGTTTGAAGAAAACGAAAACATTGAAAGTAAGGCAGAGGAATCCATTCTTGACGATAAAATCATAAATGATGAGGATGAGGAAACCGTTTTGTTATTCTCGGCAAATCAGACAGAGAATTTAAGTCTAGAATATAAGACTGCAAATAAAGAAAAGAATAGTGTTGTAAAAGCAATCGTAGCATTTCTAATAATTACAGTTATTGTGATCTCTATTGAGGTGTACATTCAATTGAATCCGAATAATGAGAGCGGAATAGTAACTATAAATACAAAGATTACATCAAACGATGTGGAGGCGGTTGTTCCAGAAGTAATTGATTAATCATGCGACAGAATATTTGAGCCTTATCAAGATGGAAGAGTATAGTACTGATAATTAAGTTAGGATACAAGTATATAAAAAGACTGACTTACCCTTGAACGGTTAGTTAGGAACACTTGCGAGAGCGTGTAACAACTGCTATAATGTGTATTAATATATTAGTTAATTGAGAAACTCTTCCCTATGAAGAAAACACATTGATATGTTGATCGCCATTACAAAGAGTTTCGCAATTGACTATATAATATATATTATAAGGAGGTATTAACATGATTGAATATAGATTCGACACACAACTTTTGATTGATGGACAAAATCTTTCTGAAGATGCAATTAATGATTATATAACAAATAATATTGAAGGTGATTGTCTACTTGCAGTAGGTGATGAAGAGACAATTAAGATTCATTTTCATACCAATACACCGTGGGTATTATTAGAGTATTGCGCTTCATTAGGCGATATCTATGATGTTGTCGTTGAAAACATGGAGCGTCAATCTAACGGACTTCAAGGTTAGTTTAAAAAAGTTTTACACAAAAGATGGAGGATATACGATGTACCAATTTGATGAAACTTATGTGATTAGTAAATTGAAAGAATTATTAGCTATTGATAGTACAACAGGATATTTCCGTGAGATACAAGATTATCTTGTGAAGGAGATGAAAGAATTAGATTTTCCTTGTGAAGAAGTTCATAAGGGTGGCGTAATTGCAAATCTTGGCGGTGAGGGAGATTCTCTCGTTATTATGGCACATGGGGATGATATCGGATTAATGGTGCGTTATATTAAGGACAATGGAGCACTAGTTGTTACGAATGTAGGTGGACTTCGTGAGGAAGATGCTACCGGAGTATACTGTCGCTTACACACAAGAAAAGGTGATGTGTACACTGGTTGTGTAAGAAGAGTTCATTCTTGTACTCATGTAAGACCAGATTCTGATAATACAGCACCATTAAGTTATGTGACGAATGTGGAATTTGTATTAGTTGAAGATGTGAAATGTAGACAAGATGTATTAGATCTTGGCATCCGCGTAGGAGATATAATTGCATTAGATCCAAGTTTTCACATGAACAAAGGGTATATTACCAGCCGGTTTCTAGATGATAAGGCATGTATCGCTGTTTTACTTGGAGTTATGAAACATATTAGGGACAATTCATTAACTTGTAAGAGAAATGTTAAGGCATTCTTTACAATGTTTGAAGAAATAGGACATGGTGGAGCATGGTTACCGGAAGGAACCAAAGACATCATAGCACTTGATATTGCACCGGTATCACCAACGCAGGTATCAAGCGAGAAGAAAGTAAGCTTATTCGCAAAAGATTCCAGATTCCCATATCATTACGAGATGTTAACGGAACTTGTGGAGGCAGCAGAGAAAGTTGGAGCTGCTTATGAAGTTGATGTATTCACTCCTAGGTATGGAACAGATTCTGATTTCGCAATTACAGCTGGTAACAATGTGAGACATGCAGCAATTGGGCCAGGTACAATAGGAAGTCATGGTTATGAAAGAACGCATATTGATGGATTGAATAATATGTATCAATTGTTGTTAGGATATATGGTAGGATAAAAGAGAACCTTCCCGTACTTAAAAGTATAGGGAAGGTTCTCTTTTTATATTTATTCGTCTTCTTGACTCTGCCCCAAGGACATAGTTTAAAATACAATTATAGATATGTATTTATATAAAAGTAATCCTATAAAAGAGGTAGCAACTATGTTCAGTCTATTACATCTATGCAAAAAAAGAAAATTGTATATAATATTCACACTGCTAATCAGTATCCTATCCATTATTATAACGTTATATTGGAATTATGAATTAAGTCAGATGATTAATCAAGTTCAAGTTGGTATATTCATAACAAGTACGCAGATTGTGGTGATACTTATTCTTATGATTGCAAGTGCACTTAGTCAGGGGGGATTTACGTACCTGTCCGGGTATGCGGGTGAGTATCTAACACATGACCTTAGAATGCATCTTGCACAACGATTATTTACCAAGAAATATTATGAAGTGGAACAATTAAATGTAGGTGAACAGTTATCACAGTTGCAGAATGAAGTAACCGAAGTGTCACAGTATCTAATCGGAAATTTATTCTTGTTAATTAATGATGGAATCCGTTTCCTATTTACTTTTATCTGGTTGCTAATATTAGATAGTAAACTCGCGATTCTTAGCAATCTTCCAGTGTTAGTAATCCTTATCTATGTGGTCTTTTCTAGTGAGGTTATTGAGAGCTTGACCAAACAAGGACAAAGAAAGCAACAAGAGTTGAATGGTTTCACAGACACCCTCCTTACTCTTTTCCCTGTTATTCGAATTTACGAAGCATGTGATCTATTACAGAATAGATATTATAATAAAGTTGAAGAATGGCAGCAAATTACCATTCGTGAGGAGATGACCAAGGCTAGATTGATGTCTTTATCAGCAGTTTTATCTTGCATTCCTTTGATATTACTTCTTTTAGTAGGAGGAACACTTGTTATACGTGGTGATATTTCTATTGGTCTTGTATATATGTTTATTAATTTATCCGGAAATGTTTCAGGGGTTATGATGAACATGCCTGGACATATTGCGAGATTGCGTAGATTTATAGGAAATCTTAATCGAATATTGAATGAGGAAGAAGGGTTATAGAATGGAAATCTTGTTGAATAAGGTTACATTTACATATGGAGAAAAAAAGATATTGGATGAAATTAATCTATCAGTTAGGAAACAAGAACATGTTGGTATTCTTGGTAGTAGCGGTGGCGGGAAAAGTACTTTATTGAAGATAATCGCAGGGTTATATGAGATAACAGAGGGGACCTGTATCGTTTCGGGGTGTCAGGATCTAGATTCTATTCGAAAGCAAGTTGCAGTTGTTATGCAGAATACGAGTCTTTTTCCGATGTCTATACGGGATAATATCACTTGTGGACATTCCATGAGTGAAGAGAGAATAAGCAAAGCAGTAGAAGCAGCGCAATTAGAGTCATGGATTGATTCTCTACCTGAAGGGATTGATAGCTATGTGGGGGAGAGAGGGGGCAAAGTATCGGGAGGGCAAGCACAAAGAATTGCCATAGCCAGAGCGATTGCAAAAGATGCACCCATTATCTTGTTAGACGAACCGACATCGGCATTAGATGATGAGACAGCGAAAGCAGTAATGCTTGCCCTAGAAAACTTGACGAAGGGAAAGACGGTTGTACATGTGACACACAGAGTTGAAACCTTATGGGATTGTGATTGTATCTATGATTTGCGTGGAGGGAAGCTATATGATACGAAGTCTAAGTCGAGTATTTAAACAAGTAGGAAAATTTCCTACCTACATCAGATTGTTGCTTCTACGTTGCCCATTTGATGCAGCATTAACTACCGCGAATGCATGGTTTCTTCAACATAGCTTTGAGGCAATTAGTCAAGGCTGTGAAGTTAAATTAAGGTATGGTTGCGTGTATTTTGCAATTGCAAGTTTACTGTTATTTCTCTATAATGGAAGTATATGGTGTCTATATGCAAGATTTGCGACTAACTTTACAGGAAAACTACGCAAGATGGTATTTTACTCTATTGTACATATGCCATTCAAGAAGTTTGATGAGAAAACCTCGGGTGAATGGATGACTCGGTTGAATTCAGATGCGCAGATGACCATTAATCTGTTGAATGCACCATTTAATATACCACATGCGGTTGTATCTGTGGTTAATATATCGGTATCCGCGTTGCTTTTGTTACGTATTAATCCTACACTCATGGTAGTAACTTTATTGTTTGTAATACCCCATGTAGTTGTAAACAGAAAGTTAGTATATATAAAGGTTACTAAATTAATGGAACAATCACAAGAATACACAGAGAGGAATCTTACCTGTTTTTCAACTCTTATTACTTGTGCAGATATAGTAAGTTTATATGATGCCAAAGATTTTGTAATGAATGCGTATGAACAGAGTAGCATAGAGATGGTCCGAGCTAATATGCGTATACATATTAGGAAGGCAGTTAACAGCTTAGTTATCCCGTTGTTTGGGATGAGCGGTTATATTGTGATTTTACTATTAGGTTTAATTATGATTCGTAGGAGTTTGCTAACGTTTGGAACATTAACAGCAGCACTACAATATCGAGGAGCAATTCTCATGGGGACTATGTTGTTCATAAATTCAATGACAGAGATTCGTATGAACGCAGTTGGGTTGAGACGAATGGAGGAGACATATGGCGGAAGAGAAGGTAACTGAAGAAAGAGTAACTGAAGAAAGAGTAACTGAAAAAAGAGTAGATGAAAAAGGAGTAGATGAAAAAGGAGTAGATGAAAAACTCGAGGAAGAAACGTTACTAAGGATCGGTGAGGTAGCTGCGTTTTTCAGTGTATCAGTTAAAGCAATTCGTATCTACGAAAAGAAAGGGATTATAAAACCTGCGAAAGTAGACACATACACGGGATATCGTTATTATACAGTAGAACAGGTGCAACAGTTGAATGCCTTAGTTGAACTGAAAGCATTAGGTTTTTCTCTAGATGAAATTAAAGAGATTGTGGTTGGTGGAATTACCAATGAGAAATTAATAAAAGCATTGACTCGTAAGAGAATGGCTTGGGAAGATACAATTAGTTCTGCTATGAATAAAATCGATGCCATTGATAAGATAACAGGAAGATTAAGTACTTCGAATGAAGCATTGAGGCTACAAGAGTTAACAGAAGAACAAAGAGCATGGCTTTTAGTGAAGATGGTATGTGTGGAAGATGTGAAAGTACAGAGTTTGTTAAGTGAGGCGATTTGGTTATAAAAACTTTAAAGGAGAACTGTATGAATGATAAGCAAGCTAAGTTAATAGAAGAATATATTGCATTAATTCCAGAACGCTTTAGAAAACTATTTAGTGAGTTAGCGGAGTATGCCGTGTCCCTAGGATATAATCCTATACGTAATAAAACGCAAGATTTAACAATTGATTTCAAAAAGAATAAATATAAAGCAACCATAATGAAGTTTGGACTAAAAGAACCAAAACATGATGGATTTGGTTGTGGGGAAAGAGACAACCCAGATTTACGCCTTCGATTTTTCGCGATTGAAGACTATTCTGAGATCTTTCAGAATGGTATTAAACTTGTAATAGAAGCATTCGATGGTAAATATACGGGTTGTTATGGTTGTGGTAGATGTGAGGGAGAACTAGAAGGATATACATATATCTATCCAGATGGAAGAAAAGTCTTTCGCTGTGGGCGTGAGTTAATAGCCATAGTTGATTATGATGAGACTGTGATGGAAGAGATTAAGAATTTGATGAATGAGCAAGATGATTTTTATAGGGATAAGTTTGTAAAAGCTTAAATTTTATTAGGAAAAGGTTATGGGGATGAAAGAATATTAAAACAATTTATTTGGTATTTTAGTCGTACGCATAGAGAAAGATAGCATTGTGACAATAGAGAGGTTGACAAGTTATGGAAGTAAAATTTTATCATCAAATTGATGATACACTGCTCAAATTTGCAGTGGTGTTTGCAAGATACCAAGGTAAATGGGTTTATTGTAGACATAAAGATAGAGATACATATGAGGCACCAGGCGGACATCGGGAATTAGGGGAGTCAATCGAGATGGCAGCAAAGAGAGAATTATATGAAGAAACTGGAGCAGTTGAATATGATATCAAGCCTATTTGCGTATATTCGGTGGAAGGGAAGACAAGGGTAAATGAAAGTGGTGATGAATCCTTTGGAAAGCTCTTCTATGCGGAGATTTACCGTTTCGAAGAGTTACCTGGTTATGAAATAGAAGAAGTGAGATTCTTTAAAGACTTGCCACAAGAATTAACCTATCCACTTATACAGCCGGTATTATTAAAGAAATTACAAGAAAATAACTATGTAAAGGAAGGATAAAATTTTGACAACTGTATATTTTGTTAGACATGCAGAACCAAATTATAATAATCATGATGATGAGTTACGTGAACTAACAGAGAAAGGTCTAGAAGATCGTAAACTTGTCACAGAATATTTATCAGATAAATCGATAGATGTTGTTTTATCAAGCCCATATAAAAGAGCTGTAGATACAGTCATGGATTTTGCGAGTTATTATAGTATGACAATAGAGAAAATATATGATTTTAGAGAAAGAAAAGTAGACAGCGAGTGGATAGAAGATTTTATTGGATTCTGCAAGAGGCAGTGGGCAGATTTTAATTATAAATATACGGATGGTGAAACATTAGCAGAAGTTCAAAAGAGAAATATCTCAGCACTTAAACAAGTACTTGAACAATATGAGAATAAGAATATTGTGATTGGAAGCCACGGAACAGCATTAAGTACTATTATTAATTATTATGACCCTACATATGGGTTTGAGGAGTTTGATAAGATAAGGCAGTTAATGCCTTGGATTGTGAAGCTTACTTTTGTAGGAAAGAAATTAATTGATATGGAAAGTGTGAATGTGTTTGAAATGTTGAATGAGTAATGAATTATATGGGGGGATATAGTATACATATTGAATTAAAACAATTAAAGGGCGATGAAGGTCTAGATATCTATAATATGCTACAGGATATTGATCAAGAAGAAAATGGATTTATAAATTCGGTTCATGGTAAAACATTCGAAGAATTTAAAGAATGGCTGGATGAAAGTAATCATATATCATGTGAAAAAGAATTGATTGATGGATGGAAAGTTCCAACAACAGTTTACTGGTTATACGTTGATAATAAGCCAGTTGGGATGGGAAAATTACGTCATTTTCTTACAAAACAATTGCAAGAAGAAGGTGGTAACATCGGATACGTGATACTCCAAGCTCAACGAAATAAGGGATATGGTAAGATAATACTGAGAGAGTTAGCGAATCAGGCTACAAAGAAGGGATTAGAGCGTGTGTTACTAACAATCCGCAAAAACAATATATCTTCATTAAAAGTTGCATTAGATAATAAGGGTAGGATAATTCGTGAGAACGAAGAAAGATATTACATAGAGATTCGCATGCGAAGCAAGTAAATAAGTAAAAGGGGAAAAGATGATGATTCAATTAGATACAGAAAGGTTAATTCTACGTAATTACCGAGACACTGATTTGAATGACGTACATGATTATTTCAGTAATGAAGAAGTTGCAAGATATGAAGATTTTGATCCTATGACTGTAGAAGAAGTAAAGGAAGAAATTAGAGAATGGAAGGATATGGACAACAGACTAGTTGTAGAACTAAAAGAATCTAATAAGGTTATCGGAAGTATCGGATATTGGATTGATGAAGATGGAGATTATTCAATAGATTATGACTTTAATCCTGCTTATAAAAAGCAAGGATATGCAACAGAAGCTGGACAAGAATTACTAAAGTATCTCTTCAATGAAGTTGGAATCAATCAAATCTATGGAGATTGCGATATACGAAACGTTAATTCGTGGAAACTTCTTGAACGGTTAGATTTTAAGAGAATAAAGCAAATTGACAATGAGTCCTATAAGGATGATGCGGCAGGAAATCCGTTATTAATTAGTATTTATATATACTTATTGCAAAGTGGTGATATTGGTAATTGAGGGTTTGAAATTAATTTAGTTTAGTTAGAATAGTAAATAATGGACCAAGGTATGCTAAGGATGTAACCTATAGCGATTTCTACAAACTGTAAACCGCAGTATTGTTAATATAATAAGTGAGGTATAAACATGTTAGAAAATCTAGCGTGTAATAAAGTAAAAGAAGAAGAGAAACAAAATTCAGAATTGGTTAGACAATCTGCCACTGAAGAAAGCAATTGTCCATGTAAGCGGACGAAATGTGAACGTCATGGAAAGTGTGAGGAATGTATAGAACATCATAAGAAGGAAGAGACGAAGTATGAGCCATATTGTATGCGCAAATCCAAGAAAAAGTAAAAGTATTGTGATAAGTTACGAATAACTACTTGACATATGTGAATATAGGATTATAATAAAGTAAATAGCATAAGAAAAGCAAAGACGGAAAGAGTAGACTAATGGAAACATACAGAGAGAAGGACGTTCGGTGAGAGTTCTTTATGAAGGAAGTTAGACGAAAACCATTCCAGAGCTGTATTGCTGAAATTAGTAAGCATTACCGTAAGCCTGCGTTAAAGGATAGGATTTGTTTGAATCTGAAGTGAAAAGTTAAGGTGGAACCGTGCAGTAGTATACTTGCACCCTTACGATTATGGTACATCCATAATTGCGAGGGTGTTTTTTTATACCCTTCGTACAGTAAGTTTTCTTATGTTATTCCTAAATAATTTAAACATTTGAAAGGAGAGCATGAAAATGAAAGTAAATAGCAAAGATGGTTCAATTCAAGAACGAAAATTTGAAGAAGCAGAAGGTAGAGAGGCATTTCGCCATACAACAGCACACGTTTTGGCTCAAGCAGTTAAACGCCTTTATCCAGACACTAAGTGCGCCATAGGGCCAGCTATCGAGAATGGATTTTATTATGATTTTGAATTCTCTTTTCCATTTATGCCAGAACATCTACAAGCAGTGGAAGAAGAGATGAAGAAGATTGTGAAAGAATCCTTGCCACTTCAAAGATTAGAAGTAAGTCGTGAGGAAGCCTTAAAACAAATGGAGAATCTTAAGGAATCATATAAGATAGAATTAATTAAGGAACTACCGGAAGATGCAGTGATATCAATGTATAGCCAAGGAGAATATGTGGATTTATGTGCGGGTCCACATGTATCGAATACTTGCTTAATAAAAGCCTTCAAATTAACTTCAGTAGCAGGAGCATACTGGAGAGGAAATGAGAAGAATAAGATGTTAACTAGAATCTATGGAACTTCCTTTCCAAAGCAGAGTGAGTTGAATGATTATCTGAAACAAGTAGAGGAAGCAAAGTTACGTGATCATAGAAAGTTAGGTAAAGAACTTGGTTTGTTTGCACTATTAGATGAGGGGCCAGGATTTCCGTTTTTCCTTCCAAAAGGAATGGTACTTAAGAATCTATTAATTGATTATTGGCGTAAACTTCATACTAGAGAAGGGTATGTAGAGATATCCTCACCAATGATATTAAACCGTGAGTTATGGGAAACTTCTGGTCACTGGGACCATTATCGAGAGAATATGTACACTACAGTGATTGATGATACTGATTATGCAATTAAGCCAATGAACTGTCCAGGTGGTATGTTAGTATATAAGATGCAACCACATTCATACCGTGAACTACCAATTCGAATGGGGGAATTAGGGTTAGTTCATCGTCATGAAAAATCAGGTCAACTACATGGTTTAATGAGAGTTCGATGCTTTACTCAAGATGATGCCCATATCTTTATGACAAGAGAACAGATTACAGATGAAATTAAGGGAGTTGTTAGGTTGATTGATGAAGTATATTCTAAGTTTGGCTTCAAATATCATGTAGAATTATCAACTCGTCCTGAGAATAGTATGGGAAGTGATGAAGATTGGGAAGTTGCTACACATGGATTACAAAGTGCTCTAGATGATTTACAGATGGAATATGTAGTAAATGAAGGTGATGGTGCATTCTATGGACCTAAGATTGACTTCCATCTAGAAGATTCTATTGGCAGAACATGGCAGTGTGGAACAATTCAACTAGATTTCCAATTACCACAACGTTTTGAAGCAGAATATGTTGGAGCTGATGGAGAGAAACATAGACCAATTATGATTCACCGTGTTGTATTTGGCTCTATTGAGAGATTCATAGGAATACTTATCGAACATTATGCAGGTAAGTTTCCAGTATGGCTTGCACCAATGCAAGCGAAGATTCTACTAGTATCTGATGTATACAAAGATTACGCGAAGGAAGTATTAGAAGAATTGAGAAACGCAGGAATTCGTGTAGAGCTTGATGATCGTAATGAGAAGCTTGGTTATAAGATAAGAGAAGCACAGATGGATAAAGTTCCTTATATGCTAATAGTTGGTCAGAAAGAAAAAGATGAGAATCATGTATCTGTTCGTAGTAGAGATGCTGGAGACCTAGGTTCTCTTGATATTAAAGCATTTATTCAAAAAGTTAAGAGTGAAGTAGAGTAAAGTTATTATTTGAAATGCTTGTTATTAGTATATTTTATAAAAACACCAGTAGGAAGGATTATGTAGTTGTAGAGCCTATCCTACTGGTGTTTATGCATTCTTACTTAATCCTATTGACAAACTATGGAATGTGGTATAGTATACTAAAAATATACATTGTATGAAAAATATATTGTACATATAATCAAACTGGATGTTACAGGTTTTATTGTTTGGATATACTATAATCAAGCAAAGGTAACAAATCGGTTACTATTAAAGTAGATGAGGAGAGGAATATTATGACAAGAGAAGAAGCATGGGAATTACTTACGAAGTTCAATCAAGATGAATTCCATTTAGAACATGCGCAGATTGTAGAGAATACGATGCGCTACTTTGCTAATAAGCTTGGCTATGGAGAGGAAGCAGATTTTTGGGCTATCGTTGGTCTATTACATGATTTAGATTTTGAGATGTACCCTGAGGAACACTGCATTAAGCAACAAGAAATCATGCGTGATTTTGGTGTGGGTGAGAGAATCATTCATGCGACAGCAAGTCATGGATATGAGTTAACTGTAGATATTAAACCAGAGCATGAGATGGAAAAAGTATTATATGCAGTTGATGAACTAACAGGACTAATTGGCGCGGTTGCAATTATGAGGCCATCGAAGAGTGTTCAGGATTTAGAGTTGAAATCGGTTAAGAAAAAATATAAGAGTAAAGGGTTTGCAGCAGGCTGTTCTAGAGAAGTTATTGAGCGAGGAGCAGAAATGCTTGGTTGGACTTTAGACGAGTTAATAGAACGTACTATAGAGGCATTACGGACGTTTAAAGAATAGAATTTAGTAATCTTAATTGTTTCTTAATAGAATAACATTATTCATTATGTTAAGATTAATAGGATTCACCGAATTATATAGTTAAAGGAGTAAGGTATTCACGATGCAAGATTTAATAATTCAACTTATGGATAAATTCGGGTACATAGGAATAATGTTATTAATTGCGATAGAGAATATATTTCCACCAATTCCTTCAGAGGTAGTATTAACTTTTGGTGGTTTTATGACCACCTATTCTAAGTTAACTATCGTTGGAGTAATAATTTTCTCTACATTGGGAGCTATTTTAGGAGCTATTGTACTTTATTATATTGGACGTATCTTGAATAAAGAGCGTTTGATGAGAATCGTATCTGGTAAAATAGGCAAGATTTTATTTCTTAAAGCGGATGATATTGAAAAAGCAGATCATTGGTTTGGAACAAAGGGAGATAAAGTAGTTTTCTTTGGTAGATGCGTTCCTATTATACGTAGTTTGATATCTATACCAGCAGGTATGAGTGGTATGCCATTAGGACGATTTTTAGTATTAACCACTATTGGATCAGCGATTTGGAATACAATACTTGTTGTAATTGGAAGTATTGTAGGTGAATCATGGGAAAAGATTGTAGCGATTGTGAATGAATATGCGTTTGTTACTTTATTCGTTTTGGTGATAGTATTTGCCGTAGGTGTTATATATTTCTACAAAAAAAGAATTCGGGAACGTGAATAGTTTCCGAGTTCTTTTTTTGCTTATATAGAATCATGGGAACATTTTATTGTAAATGGCTGTGATTTTAGGAATGTAATTGATGATACGGAGTATTGTGACAGGTTACTAAAATTTGTTGAATAGAGTAAGGAATTAATTTACATAAAGCATTGACATACCTAGACTATCTAAGTATAATAATACCTAGAAAATCTAGGTATTATTTCTATTGCAATATTTTTCGAAAAGTTAGAAGTTAATTGCCTAATTGAAGAGAAAGGTGTGAATGCTTATGGATAAAAAATTAATGTCAGTTGGGACTTCACTGATGGTTCTAAAATTACTTAAAGAGAAAGATATGTATGGGTATCAAATAATAAAAGAATTAGAAGAGCAAAGTGAGCAGGTTTTTTCATTGAAGGAAGGTACTTTGTATCCAATATTGCACAACTTAGAAGTACAAGGTGCAATAGAGAGCTATGAACAGGTAGCAGAGAATAAAAGGATGCGCAAATATTATAGGATAACAGAAGTAGGAAGTAACATGTTTGAGGAGAAGAATAAAGAATGGCAGCTTTATCAGAGAGGAATCAATAAAGTGTTGGGAGGTGTTACCTTTGGCTAGAGAGATTGAAGAATATGAAGAAGTCAAAAGTTTCATACAAGACGTTACAGAACAGATTCAATATCGTCCGATACGACGTGAGATAAAGGAAGAGTTGCTATCTCATATAGAAGACCGTGTAGATGAGTATGAGAATGCAGGAGATAGCCGAGATAATGCTATTAAGAACACAGTTTTACAGATGGGAGAACCGATTAATATTGGTATGTCTTTAAATTCAGTTCGAAGAACAAGAGAGAATTGGTGGGGGATAGGATTTGGAATAATAGCTATCATGCTAGCAGTTTTAGGCTGTATGCGTGAATGGTCAGAAAAAGGTTTTGTATATGGATTATTCCGTACATTTTATTTGCCGTTAGGACTTGTCTTATTTGTTTTCTTTTATCTAAAGGGTTATGAGATACTTGTTAAGAAAACTAAAGTGATTCTATATATTCTGTGTGGGATTATTGCTTTAGAAGCTATTATATTTTTGCTAAGAAAGTTATCGATAGTGACGCAATATAATGTCTTTTCGAGACGGATATATCCAATACTATTTAGTCCGTCTGTAGTTGGTTCTATACTATTAGTAATAGTTCCCCTGATCGTGATTGTTATCTATGGAATTAGGCTACGAGGAAAGCTTGCTATTTGGTTAGCATATATAACCATGGAGTTGTTTTTGATTTTGAGTGGATTACATCTAGGTTTTAGGATTGTTACAAACGAACTAATAGCAATATTTACTTTGATTATTGTTCTCGGAATCATGATTGGTAAAGATATATTAAAGGGAAAAATGAAGCAATTGTGGATATGGTATTGTATTGGTGCAGTATCCTTACTTGGTAGTTATGGTGTAATAAATAATACATTACCGTATGCTAGTGTTTCTTATAATGTAGAAAGGTTTATGAATCCAGATTCGGTGGAACATGATGAATTTGACTATGCTTATGATAGCATTACCATACGAGATTTATTAAGTAAGGCAAAACCATTCGGAAGTGTTACAGTATCTCAAGAGGATTTAAATGCAATCCAATCGAAAGCAGAAGATGGAGTGGCTATTAGATATCCTGTGACTAAAAAGGATAATTTTATAAAAGATACCTTACCACAATATTATAATAAAAACTATCGAATTGCATATTGGATTATTAAATATGGTTGGATTATAGGAGGGGCACTGATAGCTGTAGTTGCAGCTTTCTTTATTAGTTTAACTGTAATGTCTGCCAGGATAAAGAATCAACTGGCTAAGATGTTATCAATTTCTTGTTCTATATGTTTATTATTACAGTTTATATTTTATTTGCTTTCCAATCTTGGATACCTATACGGGAACAGTGTTAACCTACCTTTGATCTCAGATGGGTTATGCAGTATTATCGTTAATACAATACTATTTGCCTGTATTCTGGGAGCCTACCGTTATGATCATGTATGGAATCATTGGGATTATAGATGGAAAATAACTTCTTAATAATGCCTCAATGTGATGGGCTATTGTAACTTATTCCATCAAAATTGCAACATAGGAAAACTTAGTAGAAATCAAGTTTCATATCCGTATAATAAACCTCATAAGGAGCTTTTATCTCAGATAAATTGAGGAAAAGAGATTAGAAGACTGAGGTCAATAAATATGAGGAGGATATGGATATGGATATGGAAACTAGTAAGGAAGTAAGCAAGGAATTAAAAAACAAATCACATGTAAGTAGGAGTAATAGGTTAAAAAAGAAGAGTAAGAAAAAGAAAATCATAGGGATAACACTAGGAAGTATTGCTGCAATTATAATTATTGCAATTTTAGGTTTTAGTTATTTCTTCGGGTATCAAGTTGCCTATGGATTGCTCTATCAAAATGAAGGTTTAGATACGAAAGGAAATAGTGTTAAACAATTAGCTGAATGGAACTATGACGAAGAAGAATATGAGAGAAGGAATTTTGAGAAGAATAATAATGGGAATGAATTTACAGTAACAGCAAAAGATGGTAATATAGTCTATGGTACACATTTTATTGCAGATAATAATGTAGATAATAATACGGTTATATTAATTCATGGTCTAGGTGGTGACCGTGTTTGTATGGAACCAATAGCGAAGATGTATATAGAGCAAGGCTGGAATGTAATAACCTATGATCAAAGGGCAAGTGGTGAATCTAAGAATGAATGGGTGACATTCGGTTATTTTGAAAAATACGATGTTGAAGCAATTGTTGACTATGTCGAAGATTTAATTTCTGATAAGAAGATTGTTATTCATGGGCAATCTATGGGTGCTGTTACAGCTGGATTATATGCGGCAACCAAACATGCTAGTGAACATGCAGATGCTATTATTATGGATTCCGCTTTTGATTCCATGGAGAGTATGTTTTTAGGAGTATGGCATGAGATGGAAGATACGGAAGGGATTCCTGATGACTATATAATCTGGTGTGGTGATTGGTATCTAAGATGGAATTATAAATTTAGCTTTGCCGATACCGATTTAGTTAATATGTCAAAGAAGAATCATGTAAAGAGTCTTGTTATAGAGTCAATGAGAGATAACGTTGCAACACCTGAGATGAATGAAGCAATCTATGAAGCAATCGCTACAGGGGATAAGGAATTGTGGCGTGTAGACGCAGAACATGTAGAAGGATTTGTTGATTTTCCAGAGGAGTATACGAATGCCGTTATGGAGTTTTTAGAAAAGTAAGGATAGGTGATAACGCGGTGAAGATTAATCTTTTTCAGAAAAAGGAACTGTGCGAAGAATATGCGGATATCTATTATCGTGAGATGTCAGAAGAGATTCGTAATATATGTTCTATATTTGGGGAGAAGAAATTCGAATTATATGGTATAGATAACGAAGAAAAGCAATTGTTATCGATTCAAGATATCTATTATTTTGAATCGGTTGAAAAGCGAACGTTTGCGTATATGAAGACAAAGGTTTATCAGATTCAGTATAACCTAGCAGAACTTGAAGATAGGCTTAGCGAACAGGGATTTATACGAATTAATAAATCGGTAGTTATTAATATCTTCAAGATTAAGAAAATTAGGTCAGAACTTAATATGAGAGTGCAAGCACAGTTGCTAAACAAAGAGGAGATTATTATAAGCCGCCATTATAAAACTGGTTTTGAGAAGTATTTAATTAAGATGCGAGGTGTCATGCATGCGAATAATTAAAGGAATAGAAATTCCGATTGCCATATGTATATCCTATACAATTATCAATATTGGAGGGTCAGTGTTTGAGGCTATTGTCAATCAGGAGAGTAGTCTATGTACCAATAACATAATGATGCTTTTATGGACCAGTATAGCTGTTTTTATACTAAGTATTCATCATTTGTTTGATGAATGGTCCCCTTTAGCTATGATTTTAATACAGTATATCATTGCTCTTTCGTTGGTTTTTCTTACTATGATTATTGGAGGAGTATTTGAACCTGTTGCAAAAGGAGGATACAAAGATGCCTTCTTATCCTTTACCATACCATATGTAATCGGTGCAGTTGTATACTATATTGGTGTATTTCAAAGTGTACGTAGACAAAACCAACTATTACAGGATATTATTAAAGATAAAGATGAAGAAATATAAGTTAAGATAAATAGGTTTGAAAGTACCAATCGCGTTGAAAGAGGGGAAGGTAATTAGTATGAATGGAAAGAAAAAGAAGGAGAATTACGCAATTGTTTTATTAGGTTGGATTTTTCTTGTAATTGGTGTATTACTAATAATCGGTGGTGCAGTTAGTGAATTAATTATATCACGTGTTTTAGAAAATCGAGAATGGGTTATTGAATCAATGACTAATACGAGTGTTCCGATATTTAAAATTGTATATTGTAGCATTGGTGGAGTGTTTACGATTATTGGCGTATCGTTTCTTTTGGTTACATTAGGAAGTAAGAAGAAAAAGAAGAAGCTCATCGAAACAGGGCGTAAATATTATGCTGAAGTGACCGGTGCGATAATCAATTATCGTATTCAAGTTAATCGCAGGAATCCATATCGCCTGGACTGTAGATACATTGATGAATTTACTGGAGTAACGTATCTATATCGTAGTGAAAATGTTTGGGAAAATCCTGATCAATACATAGGATTACAAGTCCCTGTGTATGTAAATCCGAATAAACCAAAGGAATATTATGTTGCTGTCGATGAATTATCAAGTTCCAAGGGTGCAATGTTTTGTGACTATCGTTAACCTGGAACGTAATAGAATTAGCAGTTAATACGCTAGTAAAACAATTTTTGAATTGTCTTACTAGCGTATTTTGTTTGCTGTAATTAGAGATACTATTATTAGTGATATTAAAAATAACGAAAGCTGTACGCAAAACCATGTAAATTATGGTAAATTTTAAAATTGTGTTTACAAAACAGGTATGGTAAAATATAATAACATATAATTCATAGTTGAATAGTATGATATTAAAAAATAGTTCTGATGAACAAAAAGAGAGGGATGTTTTATATGGAAAAAAGCACATTTTTAACGGATTTTTTACAATTAAGCGACATTAGGACATATCTATTTATAGCTGTTTTAATTATCGTGTTTTATTGTATTCATAAAATTGAGAAAAAGAAAATGAAATTTTCTTATCGCATGATTATAGGATCAGTAGTTGGTCTGGTTTTGGGAATTATTATTCAAGTAATAGCAGGGTTTCCAAGTGAACCAAGTGAAGTAGTATGGTTATCTGAGGTATCAAGTTGGTATGGCCTCGTTGGTAATGGCTTCATGGATTTATTAAAGATGCTCGTTGTACCTTTGATCTTTTTATCAATTGTACGTGTCATCATGAATATGCAAGGTGAGAATCTTGGAAAGCTTACGTATAGAACGATTGGGATGCTTATTGGTACTACTTTAATCGCTGCTATTATAGGTACCGCGCTTGGAAGCGTATTTAATCTAGGTTCCGCTTTGGTCATTGAAGAAGGGGATGCTCAGATTCGTGAGATGGTTCCAATTGTAGATACACTAAGAGGTTTGCTACCTTCTAATGTAGTGAATGCTATGGCCGAGGGAAATATTGTAGCAGTTGTAATATTTGCAGGATTTATAGGGTTAGCGATTCGTAGACTTAGCAAGAAGTATCAAGACGTTATTGAACCATTCACAAAGTGGGTGGAAGCTTTCTATAAAATCATTGTAAGTGTAGCAATGACTGTAATCAAGTTCATGCCTTATGCAGTTGTGGCATTACTAGCTAATACCATTACATCAAGAGGTGTGAGTGTATTGACATCGGTATTACGCTATATATTAGTATTATATCTAGGACTTATCTGTATGTTTGTTGTGCATCTAATTATAGCAGCTATACAAGGAGTAAAACCATCAACCTATATTAAGAATGGGTTAGAACCATTATTACTTGCATTCACTTCCCGTTCAAGTTTAGGAACACTTCCGGTTTTAATTGAAACATTGCGTACAAAGTTTATGATTGATGAAGGCGTTGCAAGTTTTGTTGGTAGCTTAGGTTCGAATATGGGTATGAATGGTTGTGCAGGTCTGTATCCGGCTATGACAACGGTTATGTTAGCACAGATGTTGGGGGTTGATATGAACCTTAGTTTCTATCTAATGCTTGCAATCATTATCGCTGTCAGTTCTTTTGGTATTGCAGGAATACCAGGAGCGGCTACAATTTCAATATCTGTTGTTATATCAGGAATGGGATTAGGTGCTTATTTCCCATTAATAGGAGCAATTGTTGCTATCGATCCTATATTAGATATGGGTAGAACTTTATTGAATGTTAGTGGTACAATGGTTAGTGCAATTACCGTTAACAAGTCGATAAGGAAGGAATAATAGGTTATATTGCAGATAGGAGTAGTGTAATTATGAAGATTATTATAATTGGTGGAATTGCAGCTGGTATGAGTGCAGCTGCAAAGTTCCGCCGTATGGATAAGGAAGCAAGTATAACGATTTATGAGAAAGAAAATTATATATCTTTTGGAGCATGTGGGTTACCTTATTATGTAGGCGATTATTTTAATGATCATGAGCGTATGCTTGTTAGAACACCAGAACAAGCCATCTCTACTGGAATTAATGTGCTGGTAAAACATGAAGTGATTCAAGTTGACACAAAAGAAAAACGGGTACTAGTTAAGAAATTAGAGGATGAATCATTGCATTGGGATTCCTATGATCAATTAATGATTGCAACTGGAGCAAGAGCGGTGAAACCGCCAATTAAAAACTTGGATATAGAAAATGTGTATTTTCTTCGTAATCTTGAAGATGGACAGAGAATTCGTGAGAAAATGTTGGATTCTTCTATTAAAACAGTTGGCATTATTGGTGCAGGCTTTATCGGATTAGAAGTAGTAGAAGCGGCGAAGAAGTTAGGTAAAGAAGTACATGTATTCCAGTTAGAGGACCGTATTCTGAAAGACGTATTTGATGAAGAGATTACTAAAGTTTTAGAAGAAGAATTAGTGGAAAAGGGAGTACATCTTCATTTGAATGCAAAAGTAACAGCACTTAGTGGAAATGAATATGTAGAAGAAATTATTACGGAAGATAAGAGTGTTAAAATTGATCTTGCAATCCTTGCAACCGGAGTAAAGCCTAATACAGAATTTTTAAGAGATACGGATATCAATATGATATCTAATGGTGCTATTGTTATTGACGAGGAAGGAAGAACATCTATCGAAGGTATTTACGCAGCCGGAGACTGTGCAACGGTACCTCATAGACTAAAAGATAAGCCAGCCTACCTTCCATTAGCAACCAATGCCAATAAGTTAGGAAGAATCGTTGGAGAAAACCTTGCAGGAAAACATGTGAAGTTCCCTGGAACCCTTGGCTCTAGTTGTATTAAAGTACTTGAAATGGAAGCAGGCCGTACAGGTTTAACAGAAAAGGAAGCAAAGGCTTTGGACATAGAAATCGGAACTGTTTTCATTACAGATAAAAACCATACGTCTTATTATCCTGGTCAAGAAGCATTAGGAATTAAGTTAATCTATGATGCGAATACGAAAGTGCTTCTAGGCGGTCAAGTAGTAGGAAAGCATGATGCTGTACAACGAACTAATGTATTAGCAGCAGCTATATATGGAAAAATGACAACGAAAGAATTAGGTATGTTAGATCTATGCTATGCACCACCATTTGCTAGAACTTGGGATGCATTGAATAATGCGGGAAATGTAGCTAAATAATTAGATTGTCGTATTTAAACTTCGCACTTGAAGATTCCTTGGGGTAGCTAGCTGCTATGTGCGAAGTTTTTGTTGGCGTATTATTATAAGGTCACATATAATAGATTAAAATTATAATCAAGGGAGAGATATGAAGAAGTTAAAAGACGGCATATTTATCACAATAGGTTTATTATGTGTGGCACTTGGAAGTATTGGAATTGTGTTACCAATCCTGCCGACTACCCCCTTCTATATGCTTGCAGCAGTAATGTTTGGTAAAGGTTCTAAGGGGATTTATCAGTGGTTTGTTACGACAAGTCTGTATCGAAAACACGTAGCTTCATTAGTTCAATCTAAAGCAATGACAGCTCGGTCTAAAGCATGTCTATTAGGAATGGTAACTCTCGTCTTGATGGCTGCCATGATTATAGCCTCTAATTGGTGGATACGCGGAATATTAGTGGTGGTGGCTATGTTTCATTACTATTATTTTTTATTAAAGATTAAAACAATCAAGGAAGAACAGTAGAATATATCGCTTCAGTGATTATACTTAAGGAGGGAATGTGTGAAGTCACATTCCCTTTTTTTATATCGACCGTTATAGTGAAAATAGTTATTATAATTACTTAATAAAAGTTAAAAATGGGATTGGAATACATGTAAATATATGGTAATATTGTAATACAGTCAAAAAAATCAGAAAACAAAGTTATGGTGGAGAAAAAAATTATTAATGCCGATATAAAAAGTAAGACATTAAGTTAGAAGTACTAAATGTGAGGTATAATGCGATGAAGAGAAGAAATAGTAAAAGTACATATAGAATAATCAGTTTAATAATAGTAGTATTTCTTATAGATTTTCTTGTATTGAATCAAGAAGGAACGAAGGTATTGTCTGTCGATCATCTATGGCTGGGGAATCAGTGGGGGTATTTAACGAAGTATGGAAGATTACTTAATGTATCTGCCATGAGCCCAGAATGGTGGCGTTTATTAACATGCATGTTCTTACATGCGGGTATTCCACATCTAGTAGTGAATTGTATCGGACTATATAGCATCGGATCTATCGTTGAGCAGAGATTTGGCGGAAAGAAATTACTAATGATTTATTTACTTAGTGGTATCGGATCTGCAATGATCACGATGCTAGTTACATATGGAAGTGTTGGAGCAAGTGGTGCTATCTATGGTATAGGAGGAACTCTTTTGATCCTAATAATAAAGGATCGAAAGAATAGTTGGTCAACACAGCCGCTATTGAAGAAGTTAATAATTGTTGCGTATCTAATTGTTCCGAATCTAAGTGGAGTTAACACGTTAATCGCCCATGAAACTGGTTTGATAATTGGTATTCTTTTCGGTCTAGTATTGGTCGCAAGTGTAAGAGAAGATAGAAGTAAAGAACAAGCAAGAGAGAAGCATATGAAAATAATTGCTGAAGAAGAAAGATTGTAGCCCGTCCATTAAATTATCTTAATATTCTTAATAATATATAAAATTAAAAAAGTATTGACAAATTGATAGATTTAATATATTATATATAGTGTCTTAAGCAAGACAGATAATATAATATATGCGCGAGTGGCTCAGTGGTGGAGTATCGCCTTGCCAAGGCGAGGGTCGCGGGTTCGAATCCCGTCTCGCGCTTAACTAATTTCGTCAGAAGTCCTTTGTTTAATAGGCTTCTGGCGATTTTTCGTTTCTGGAATTTTGAGTACCCATGAGTACGTCACTTCCGTTCATCTCTGAAAGAGCGTTTACAATCTGTCTTGATGTTTTCTGTTTCCCTTGGTTATTCATTATGTAGGTTCGAGTAGTAGCTTCATCATTGTGACCAAGATACCATTGAATGTCTTCGATTTCCACTTTTTTTCTTCTCATTTTAGATGCTACCGTTCTGCGAATATCATGGGCAGATTTCACTTCAATTCCTGCGCGTCTGCACTGAGCACGGATACAGTTATCGACCTCACGAATCTTGGTTCTGCCTTCTTTATCGCAGAAAATAAAATCCCCATCTGAATATCCTGCTTCTTCATTGATACGCTTAACCACCTGAAACAAATTAATTTCATAATCACTTAAAGGGAGATACCGGTCACCAGCAGGGCTTTTCTTCTTCGTATACTCACAGATGGCTACTCTGAGTTTCCCATTATCATCTTCAACACGACTTTCCATCCGGTGTATATGTATTTCGCTGGCTTCCCAATCAATATCCGCCCATTTCAGCGCCACAGCTTCTCCAATTCTCCCAACTATAGATATATTTCGAGGTTATTTCTTTTCTCTCACTTTCAGAGAGTTTATCCTGATGTTTGGAACGGCCAATCGCAAGTTTACTATCTAAGGCTTGTTTTACCTGGTCTACCAACGGTAATTTATTTTTATGTGACATAGGAATCCTTTCTCACAAATATTTGTGTAATATAATAAAATCAACGGGTATCTGTTAAAGCTAAGCACAACCCACTCTTGTTCTAGGAATCCTATTCCTTACAATCTTATGGACGATTGTCTGCCACCAATTACCCGTTTGTTATTTTCCTTCCTCCTTCTGTCTATTATTTTTTGTTCCATGCCCAGATGGCATCATTGCATGGAATCTTTTCTTTTTTTATAAATACAAGGATTGCCAAACAACATTTGACTTTCCTTAGGACAAATCATGTTTTTTAATGACTGTTTTTTCTGACCAGACCGGGCCTTCACTCGTTTTGTTTAAGAACGGATAGGTTCTATGAACTCATTCCATTCTTTTGACTCACTTTGTGCTATCAACCGGTCTGTTTACTAGAACACATCAATTTAAAATATGATTCTGTTTTCTTCTCCATTTATCTTTGATTAACATAATATGAATTAATCACTTCATCGATATCTGAAAAAATGACATAAAAAAGCCAATAACCGTTTACCCATACATAAATGTGATGTGTAACCGTTATAAGTTTTATTGACTAGAAAAGGAGGTTGTAACAGACACAATAAAAAAACAAACGGGCAGAGAGTTAGCGTACGATAGATAAATAGATTAATTTATCGGTATTTAATGGTTAATTTTAGAAATGGAAATATATACTTGATTTTAGATACGATTAGATTTATAATAATTAAGTTAGTATAAACGACTTCAATTTGCTTACGAAAGGGGCTGATTAAATTATGAGAAAAGTAGATATGGTGATAAATCATTAATTTAATATTGAAGTATGCAAAAAGCTTTTGCTTCTTGCGTACAAGGAACCCTTTTGTAAATACTGTATAAACAGACTTGCTAATGGGCAAGTTTTTTTGTACCCAAAATTGGAGGAAAACCATTGAAAATGAAAGAAAACGGAACACAAATGCATGCTATTGTTTGTGAAGTTCAACGAGAATTGTTTACTTTAATATGTGAACAGGGAGAGATTCATGCGAAATTAAGAGGAGCATTCTATAAAGAAAATAGCATATTCCCAGTTGTAGGGGATAAGGTATTAATTCACTTTAATCAAAATGGAGATTCTATTATTGAAAAAGTCTTTGAAAGAAAAAGCAAGTTTTCAAGAACGGATTTTTCAGGACATGCGGCAGGTTATGTAAAAACAATAAAAGAGCAGGTGCTTGCGGCAAATTTTGATTATGTTTTTATAGTTGATTCACTCAATAAGAATTTTAATGTGAATCGTATCACAAGATATATAAGCTTAGCATTAAAAAGTGGAGCAAAACCAGTAGTAATTTTAACAAAAGCTGATTTATGCAACAACGTTGATTATTATATAAAAGAAGTCAAAAGCATATCAGAAAAAATTGATATCTGTATCATAAGCGCAAAATCAGGAATTGGCATGAAGCAGCTTGATTCTTATTTGAAACGTGGTAGTACAATTGTACTTCTTGGCTCATCAGGTGTTGGAAAGTCTACTCTTGTAAATGAAATTGCAGGTGAAGAACTAATGAAAGTAAGTGAGATACGAGAAGACGATTCAAAGGGACGTCATACTACCACCCATAGGCAATTGATAATGCTTCCATCAGGAGTTGCAATTATTGATACACCGGGAATAAGAGAATTAGGTATGTGGGAAGCAAGCGAAGGGATTGATGATACATTTTCAGATATAACGGAACTTTTTGGAGATTGTAAATATAGTAATTGTACACATACAACAGAACCTAGCTGTGCTGTAAAAAAAGCAATTGAAAACAAGATTATTTCAAATGAACGCTGGAAATTATATTGTCAATTAAAAAATGAAGATGAATGGGGTAAAAATAAAGCTATTTATACATCCAAACAAAAATTAAAGAATAAAATTAGCAGGACATAAAACAAAATTGTATTAAAAATTATAACTCTTAAAACAAGATTAAGTTTTATGTGAAAGGAAAATAATATGCTAAAATTAACATATCTGTTTGAAAACTTTGATTTAGCCAAAGAAGCTATAAAAAATTGGAACTATGATGCCGATACACTTGAGACAATGCTATCCTATTTTCGCATTTCGTCAAACGCAATATATCCATTTTGCCATAACGGCCAGGTTTGCTTCCTACGACTCGCTCCAATTGATGAAAAAATAGAAAAAAATATTGTGGGTGAATTGGAATTTATTGAATATCTGTCCCAGCATGATTATCCAGCATTGAAGCCAATAATGACACTATCGGGAGAAAAGGTCATTAAGCTGGACACCAAATGGGGGAAATATTATGCATGTGTTTTCAAAAAAGTTGCTGGGGTTCAAATTGAAGCAACAGACATGTCAAAAGAAATCATGTACGAGTATGGAAAGACTTTGGGTAAATTGCATGCTTTGTCATCAGACTTTAAACCAAGAATTAAAAAATGGACACATGTTGAGGTTTTAGAATGGATTGAAGAAGTACTTGCAGAATACAGTGTGCCAGCTGATGTCATTTTAGAGTTGATGGAAGTAAAAAAAAAACTAGCTGATTTTTCGATAAGAGATGATAATTATGGCTTGATTCATTATGATTTTGAACCTGACAATGTTTTTTATGATGATAAAACTAAATCGTGTGCTGTAATTGATTTTGATGATGGTATGTATCATTGGTATGCGCTTGATATCGAACAGGTTTTTGACTCTCTTAATGAGGAACTGGGTGCCTCCATTCTTCAAAATGCAAAGGATGAATTTATGAAAGGATATAAAACTGAGTATTACTATTCTGAAGAGATGGAAAATTCACGTCCACTCATGAGACGGTTTATTAATTTGTATAGCTATGCTCGTTTAACTCGATGTGTAGCAGTAAATTCTTCAAATGAACCCAATTGGTTAATTGAATTGAGAAAGAAACTAAATAACAGTATTCAAAATTTGGAAATAAGTATGACAAGATTTAAGTAATAAATCGGAGATTATTTAAAACAGTACTTTGGTTTGATGAGTACGTTATTGAGTACGTAAAAATCGGATGTGCTGGAAAGTCCCTTTCTATCAGCATTTTTGAGAGGGGATAGAATTCGAATCCCGTCTCGCGCTTAATATTTTTGCCCGGAAAAGCTAGATTTTATCAGCATTTCCGGGCTTTTGCTTTGTCTGCGGAGAGGAGCTAGCTTTAATGATCAATTATTCAGTTTAATAGTTTTAAATTAAGAGATTTGTGCGCTAAATTAAATTTAATGAAGAAAGGGGCATTGGAAACAGAATATTGATAGGTGGTAAAATATATAATATTCTATTTGTAATATCTTTTTACGGAGTAAAAGCTTTATCAAAACAACGAAGGATCCATGCGTAGCATGGGCCTTCGTTGTTTTGATTTCCAGCTTCTATGAAGTGGAGTATATTATTCAAAACTTTTATGTCTAAAATTATAGTTTTTTACTTATTCTAATTGAATTTATTTTACAAGCAGAATAGTCATTACAATTACTAATGCTACATGAAAGTTTACACTTTTTTATGAAGTTTAGATGATACTCTTTGATGTTTGATGTATACATATTATGGATGAATTTCATTTATTTATTATATTTTATATGTTAATATGGTATTGGAAATTGATAGATAGAAATTGTACCTCAGGTTATTAATATAATTTAACTGAACAAACAATGGTTTAGAAAGGAGTTTGTTATGTGCACTAGGACTAAGTTGGCAGAAATAGCAAATAGAGAAGCATTGCGTCCTTTCCATGGGACTCTATTAAATGAGGAATCAAATATCCACCCGATTGTCGATTTATTTCCTAAATGGAGCGTTGAAAAAGCGGATAGAAATTGGTGTGCAGGGTTCGTTTATTACTGCTGTGTGAGAGCTGGCTTTTTATTTCCATATAGCCCTGCTGAGTGCATATCATGTAGCCTTGCTGGCTGTGGTGGTTGGGAAGATTTCGCTAAAGGTGATAAAAGAATAGAATATCACGTTGGTAGTGATGAGAAATTCATTCCTGAAGCAGGAGATATAGTCCTATATGACAGAGTTTTTATCAACCTTGAGCATGACCATATCGGCATTGTGATTAAAAATAAGACAAATTCAATTATTGTAGCAGAGGGCAACACCTTTAACGACAATATTTCTCGTATCCTCGAACGAAACAAAGATGAACACATCCGCGCTTATATTCGGATACCTAATAATTTTTCGTATTATTAAGAAAGTTAATTGTAGTGTTAGCCTATAATTTTGATTTATCATCGTGGTTATGAGAGAACTGTTTAATTAGCCAAATTCAATTTGTGGAGGTGCCTAGTGTCACAAGAGTAACGAGTTTAATTAATCAATAAAATTCTTAAAGCTTTTTATTTTCAATATGGTATTATGATTTTGTAACGAAGACGAAGATTATTTATAAAATACATGGGGGTAATGACCTTGAAAAAATTATCTAAAGATCATTTTATAAGATTAAGAAAACTGGTTTATCGCAATGCAAGACCGCTTGATTTTACCAAGTGGAAATATCTTTTTGAGAACGGGAGCTGTGAGGATTTCCTTTCGGTTCTGTCCAGCTATCAAAATGAGGATGGAGGTTTTGGATACAACATTGAGTGTAATAACTGGAACCCTAATTCTTCCCCCTATACGGTATGCATAGCATTAGATTATTTGGACACGACAGGCGATTATGTTAGCAGTACAAAAGATACGATTATAATGGGTATAATCAAATACCTTGCTTCCGGTATATACTTGTTGGAAAACGGCTGGGTGGGAATGCAAGGAATACCCAGTAACAATGATTTTGCACATTTGCCATGGTTTCATTTCGACCCAAATAAAGCCACGGAAGCTGATATTGGAGTAACCAAGCGTCTTTCAGACTTTATACTCAAATATGCAGACGAAAGCAGTGATATCTACCACAAGGCAGTGGTTTTAAAAGACAAGTATAAGTTGAGTGGGCAAATTTTACTTAATGGCGTCCCGGATTATGACCCTGTATCTTTGGAAATGAAATCGTTTAACCCTGCAACATGGCCCTTTTGGTTGCCGTTGCCTGTGTACTTTGTTGGTTCGCCAAATAGCAAGTATTATCCAGAACTTAAACATGTCGTGGATATAAATCTGGATTCGATTATTAATACACTACAAAATACAAATGAGATTCAATTAGCACCAGAGGAAGAATTGAACGCATTTGAACAAAACAACCCACACCCAGATGGCAAACGATGGTGTGTCGCTGAGCAAGCAATTGGAAATTATTATTGGGGTACTCATAATATTACATCCAATTTGGATATATTGAGGAAGTTTGATAGATTGGATTTTCATCTACTATTTACACAAGATGAACATAGTACGAAGACTACACACTGTTAAGAAGTGTAGTAGATACACATTGATAAAGGGGCACACAGATTCCTGTAAAATTTAGTTAATTTCAATTATTAAGCATGATATTATGGTATTTGAAATTAGCAAATAAAAGTGATTGAGCAGAACTTTAAAATATAAAAAAAGAGGTATATTATGAGAATGCATGATAAATGCTTACCATGTGTAGTAAATCAAGTTATTAAAGTAGCAAATATCACCGGAGTTAATACAAAGGAAGAGTTATTGAGAGAAGTTTTTTCTTATCTCAGCAAAATGAATTATGATACAACCACTCCGGAAATTATTGGTGAAATCTTTGACATGATAAAAAGATATACTAATAATCCAGACCCATATAAAGAAACTAGGAACTATTACAACACTATGTTCTTAAATTTGTTACCCGAATTCGAGAGAAAGATTGAGCAGGCTGAAGATTCGTATATGTTAGCAATTCGATATGCTATTGTTGGGAATATTATTGACTTCAATCCTATACATAATACATTATTAGAGGAAGTTTATGATTGTTTCGATAAAATGGAATTATTAGAATTAGCAATTGATGATTCGCATTTACTATTGAAAGATATTAGAAATGGAGAAACTTTGTTATATTTAGGTGATAATTGTGGAGAAATCTGTTTGGACAAGATTCTTTTAAAAAAGATCAAAGAACTGAATCCTAATATTAAATTACTATTTGGAGTACGTGGGAAATCGGTGGTTAATGATTCTATAGCTGAAGACGCATATTCTGTAGGAATTGATGAATACGCAGAGGTGATAGATAATGGAGATGGTTCTCTTGGTACTGTCCTTAAAAGAACAAGTCCTTCTTTCAAAGATGTTTATAAAAAGGCTGATGTAGTAATTGCCAAAGGTCAAGCAAACTATGAATGTTTGAGTGAAGAAAATAAAAATATCTATTTCCTGCTGATGACCAAATGTGATGTAATTGCAAATGATATTGGTGTTGAGGAAAAGAAAATGATTTGTATGAAAAGTTCTGTATTTGTAGGATAGGATTATGGTTTGAGTTCCGTCTCGCGCTTCATTGATAAGTATCGCTAATCCTGTTCTACTTTGATAAGATAGATAAGTTGAATTATTTATATTTATATAATAAAATAGGATATGGAACTAATTGGAAAACCTAAATTTGGTGAGGGTGAAATATGAAATACAAAAAGATGGTAGAGTTAAAAAACAATCTAATATGTCATATTAGAAATGTAGAATATTCCGATGCAAAAGCAGTATACGACATTTTTAATCTAACACATGGACAAACAGATTTTTTGTTGACATATCCAGAAGAAAACAGCTTTAATCTTGAAAAGGAACGGCAGTTTTTAATTGAAAAAGAAAACAGTAGTAAAGAAGTTGAACTTTGTGCCGTTTTGGATGGTAGAATTGTCGGAACTGCCGGTATTGAAGCTGTAGGTAAAAAATATAAGGTTAAACATCGTGCTGAATTAGGTATCAGTGTAGAAAAAGATTACTGGAGTTGGGGTATAGGGCGTGCATTAGTTACATCTTGTATTGAATGTGCCAAAAGTGCCGGATATGCTCAACTGGAACTGAATGTTGTAAGTGAAAATCACAATGCAATCGCTTTATATGAAAGTGTTGGATTCAGCGAATATGGTAGAAATCCCAAAGGATTTTGCTCTCGCAATGTTGGTTGGCAGGAGCTTATCCTTATGAGAGTGGAGCTTGTTTGATAAATTCTTTAGGTACTTCAATGTTGTTACTCATAGCGGTAACCCCCTTAAAATTTATACAAATATTATGACAGAATGCGATACTTGATATCTGAACTTTTAATTGCTTTTATAGAAAAATGTTTGATTATTCCATATATATGTTATAATTTAGGTTGTAACATATATATGGAATAATTTAGGTTGTAACACAACATATAAAATAAATTTGGGGGGACGATAAATATGTCATTTTCTGAGGTTAAATTATTTCAGGTTAAGCCTGATAAACTCGATGAATTCGAAAATCTTGTAAAAGAAATGCTACCACTACAAAAAGAACTTGCTGGATACATTGACATTAAATACATGAAAAGATTTTTTGTATTTGATAAAATAGGAGAAGCGCCAAGACCGTTAACAAAAATAGTTAAGTGTGTTAAGTATTATTCATATTGGCAATTTGATACAATTGAAAACTATGCCAATGCGACTTCTTGGTTTTTTAGCGAATTTGAGAAACGACTAAGTAAATTGCTAATAATGCCCTTTGATATTATGTGTGGAGAAAGTATTGAATAAATCAACTAGAATAGGTAAGTATAGAATATATTAATTGAAGATATTATTATTTGAGTTGAAGGAATAAACTGGTTTTGAATTGACCATTATGAATGGTTATTAAATATCTTATTTTTTATCAATAGTTAATGGAAAGGATTGTTGAATATGAAAAAAGGTTATTTTTTTTTGATGCTAACCTTATGTTGTGCTGCGTGCAGTAAGAAGTATAATTCATCGACGAATGAAGCGATTATTGATAAAAATGTAGATTCACTAACATTACTAAAAAATCTAGATGATTATATTGAATATAAGGGTGATTTAAATGATAACAAAAATTTGTATTTAACATTCAGTTTTAGGAATGACGTTACAGTTCCAGAAAATCCTCCTGTTGTAGAAGCTAAAGTCTATCTTTGGATGAATGATGATGTTATTGGAATATACAACAAAACTTTATACAATAATTATGAAGATTACCTAGACTCAGTAAAGATAACATTTGATGCAGAAGGAAAGGAATTTAACAGGTATAATGTTTCGTTTGAGGGAAACATAGAATAAAATGTAAACGATTCTCATGTGTTTTTATGAGGGATTTACAGAAAATAATGGATTTCTATTACTGCCGTAAATAAGTATAGTTATTTTCGGTATATAAAAAATGTATAATTTTTATATAATAAAAATATCAAACAATAATTGAAATCAATGATAACAGACGATTATTTTAAAGTTAGAGATTTATTAAGCGTGGCTATTGTGAATTTATATATGCAAAGTAGGACTGGATGATTACGCATTCGTATTTTGATAATGAAAGTATTTCAAAAATTGGATTGTGGGAAGTGTGAAATTTGTTGTGGTAAGTTCATCGCAACAGTTTTATTACAATATTGGTCTACGCCCATTCACTACAGTCACTAAGTGGAAGTGTTTGCGTTCAAGGAAACCTCTTGAAGATACTGTATAAACAGACTTGCTAATGGGTAAGTTTCAGATTGTAGACAAAATAGTTCTAGGATTACACAATCCTCGAACTATTTCGGTACCTATGAGAATTATTATTTTCGAACGTATGATTATGGTATTACGTTTGTTTTTTTTCTTAGTTAAGGATCAGATTCGGTTGGCTGATAGTATATGCCAAGCAATGTGGTGCTAAAAAAATAACAGTTGATGTTAATAAGGAAAATGTAGCATCAAATGCAGTTGTAAAAAAACTTGGATTTAAGATAGTTGGAGAAAACTCCTATAAAAAGAGTGGGACTAATGTAGAGTTTTCAGACTACACATATGAACTAGAATTAAATGCTGAGGATACTAGCAATGAGGAAAAAACATGTATGAAAGAATGCTAAATAAATTGAATAAACCATCAATTACTGAAATTCACGAATATATTGGTGAAAATACTTTTTTGTTACTTAATATTTTTGAGGAAACTATGAATGAGCACTATGATTTAAAACGCGAATTGAAGTTCCCTTTTGGCAACAAGTATGGTTGGGGATATAAGTACTCGCATAAAACAAAACATTTATGTTATGTTTTTTTTGAAAAAGATGCAATTACATGTATGCTACAGATTGGTGGAGATTTCGTTCAAAAACTTGAGAAAGTGTTACTTGAGTGTCTACCAAAAACAAAGAGTTATTGGGAAGACCGATATCCATGTGGTGAAGGTGGTTGGATTCACTATCGTGTTTTTAACGTTGAAGAATTAAATGATGTTATTAAGCTACTTAATGTAAAGCAAAAGCCAGTTTTATAAATTACCTGTGAATTAAAGTGCGTTTTTGGCGCAAAACAGGCGTATGTTTGTTCTCATACTTTATTGTTATAATTAGCAAATATGAACTGATATATGAAGAATTAATGGAGGGCGTAATGAACGTAAATATATTTTTATTTGAAGATTTTGAGACATTAGATGCGTTTGGTCCAATTGAAATTTTGGGAAAAATTGATACATACAAATTAAAATATTATTCTTTGAACGGCGGTATTATTATGAGTACGCAAGGTACTTCAATCATTACTGAGAAAGTTGAAACAGCTACAAAAGGCGGAATATTAGTTATACCAGGGGGGAAAGGAACGAGAACGTTAGTGAATGATTCACAATTACTTCAGGCACTAAAAGAGGCTGCGGAATTATCAAACTATTGTTTATCCGTTTGCACTGGATCAGCATTATTGGCAAAGACAGGATTATTGGATAATAAAAAAGCTACTTCTAACAAAAAGGCTTTTGATTGGGTAGCGTCTGTAAATTCCTCTGTTAACTGGATTAGGAGTGCGAGATGGGTAGTTGATGGAAAATATTATACATCATCAGGTGTTTCAGCTGGAATCGACATGACATTAGGATTTATTAAAGACCGTTTTGGAGAACAAGAAGCCAAAGATATTGCAAATCATATTGAATATATTTGGAATGAGGATTGTAGTAAAGATGTGTTTGCTAAAGAAGGCTGATATTGAGAAAATGGCATCATAGATGCAAAAGTGAAATTGATTGTGATTTATTCAAAAACAAGAGGAGTTAGTAAACAAATGAGAATTGAAACAGAAAGATTAATCATTAGAAATTTTGAAATGAGGGATAGAGATGATTTAGGAGAATATATGCTCCAAAGGGTTGATAAAGTGTTTGAAGGATATCCCGACTTTAATGAAGATAAAATTGAAGATGAAATTAAGTATCGTTGTGGAAGTGAAGAATTTTTTGCTGTTGAGTTAAAAGACGAACATAAAGTGATAGGTAACATTTATTTGGGTATCAGAGATTTTAATTCTAAAGAATTAGGTTATGTATTAAATGAAAATTATCATTTAAAAGGATATGGAAGCGAAGCTGCTAAAGCAGTAGTTCAGTGGGCTTTTTCACAAGGAGTTCATCGAGTATTTGCTGAGTGTACACCGCTTAATATATACTCTTGGAAAACGATGGAGAAAATCGGACTAAAGAGAGAGGCTGAACTTAGGCAGAATGTATCCTTTCATAAGGATGAAGCAGGTAATCCAATATATTGGGATACCTATGTTTATGGAGCGTTAAGTACAGATACTATGTAGCCATGAAATAGTTTAATTAACTAATGGTATTTGATATTCAGGAAAGGAAAAGCTGTATGATTTTAGAAGAATTTGATTGTAATAAGAAAGCTATAGTAGATGTGTATGATTTAGTTAAACCGATAGAAAGTTTCCCTAAAATTGCAGTATCTTGTTTTTCACGTGTAACATTTGAAAGATTGGTCAATGAACTAAATGGAAAAGTAATTGCTAAGTCCAATCTGGCTAATATGGAAATACCAATCTTTAAAGCAATATACAATGGTGTAGAAGTAGCACTTTTTATGTCATATGTTGGTGCGGCTGGTTGTGTGGCAGTAATAGAAGAAGTTTTTGCAATGGGTGCAGATAAATTGATACTATTTGGAACCTGTGGAGTGTTAGATGCATCAATAGAAGATTGTTCAATTATTATCCCAAATAAAGCAGTTAGAGACGAAGGAACAAGCTTCCATTATGCTAAACCAAGCGATGAAATCGAAGTAAATAAGAAATACATAGATGAATTTGTTGATATATTAAAGGAATTTGAATGCCATTATACCATCGGAAAAGTTTGGACCACAGATGGAATCTATAGAGAAACACGAGGAAAGGTCAATTCTAGAAAGCAAGCAGGCTGTTTGTGTGTAGATATGGAATGTTCTGCTGTTGCAGCTCTCGCAGAATTTAGGGAGAAGGAAGTATTTCAATTCTTCTACGCGGCAGATAATCTAGATAATGAAACGTGGGATGCTAGGAGTTTAGGTAACGAATCAAACGTATTAGAAAAAGATAGAATAGCTATGTTGGCAATGGAATTAGCAAAAAAACTTTAAGTTACAGCGTAAGTTCAGAAAATCGGTATTAAATTGAAATAATAATGGGGAGAAGAGGTTAACCAATATGATGAATTATAATGAAATTCTAGATAAAATAGCTAATGAATACCAAGGTATTTTAAGAGATAATTTAGTTGGAATATATGTACATGGTTCGATAGCATTCGGTTGTTTTAATCAAATTAAAAGTGATATTGATTTTATAGTAGTTGTAGATAAACCGCCAACAATTGAAGAAAAAGTTGCTTTAATAGAAACTTTATTGGATTTATCAGCAGATGCACCACCCAAAGGTTTTGAGATGAGTTTGGTTTTGTCAAGTGTATGCAAAAACTTTATTTACCCAACCCCATTTGAATTGCATTACTCAATTGCTCATTTACAGCGTTGTAAAGATGATTTGAGAGATTATTGTACATCAATGAACGGAACAGATAAGGATTTGGCGGCACATGTTACAGTTATTAAACATGTGGGATATACGCTTATTGGAAAACAAGTATCGGACGTATTCGGAGAGGTTCCTAAGGAGGATTATATAGATAGCATTAAAGGTGATATAGTGGATTCAAAAGAAGATGTCATAGAGAATCCCGTTTACATAATATTAAACCTATGTCGTGTTCTTGCATATAAAAACAATGATTTAATTTTATCTAAGGAGCAAGGTGGATTATGGGGAATAGAAAATCTACCTAAGCAACATACAGCATTGGTATCAAAAGCACTGAATAATTACAAATCAGAAGAATTAGAAGAAAGTTTTGATAGAGAAGAATCATTAATTTTTTGTAATTACATGATTGAGAACATATTTACCACTTAGCTATGGGATAGATTTAGCAGAGGGGAGTACTATGAACATTTTCATTCTTGACAACCATAGATGTACTCCCTATAATATAGTCAATTGAATAAATATCTTCAGGGCAGGGTGTAATTCCCTACCGGTGGTATAGCCCACGAGCCGCAAGGCATGATTCGGTGTGATTCCGAAGCCGACAGTATAGTCTGGATGAAAGAAGAGAGAAAAGTGTTGAATTTTATGCTTTTGTTATGTTATTTGCTCTGGAATGATTTTATCATTTCAGAGTTTTTTTATTAATAAGAGTATTAGAATAGCTTTTTTGTGCATGCCTTGGATTTTTTATTCAAGGCATTTTTTATTGGGAGGTGATAAGAATGGATGATTTAGAGGATTTAAAGTACATGCAAGTTGCTTTAGAGCTTGCAAGAAAGGGAGCAGGATGGGTCAATCCGAATCCTATGGTAGGAGCAGTTATCGTGAGAGACGGGATTATTATCGGAAAAGGATATCACGAGAAATTCGGTGGTTTGCACGCGGAAAGGAATGCGCTAGCCTTTTGTACGGATTCACCTAGGAACGCAACACTCTATGTAACACTGGAACCCTGTTGTCATTATGGAAAGACTCCACCTTGCACGGAAGCAATCATTAGGAGTGGAATTGCTAGAGTCGTTATAGGGACGTTAGATCCCAATCCCATTGTTTCGGGAAAAGGTGTGGAGATTTTGCGCAGTCACAATATACAGGTAGATATTGGTGTTTTAGAGGAGAAGTGTAAGGATTTGATTAAGATCTTCACTCATTTTATAGCTAACAAAAGACCGTATATCGTTATGAAGTACGCTATGACAATGGATGGAAAGATTGCAACTTACACCAATCAATCAAGATGGATTACTGGAGGTAAAGCACGTGGTCATGTTCATAGTAATAGACATATCTATAGTTCTATTATGGTAGGTGTTAATACAGTTATTAACGATGATCCGCTATTAACCTGCCGATTAGAGAATTCTAAGAATCCAATCCGTATAATTTGTGATACCAATCTTAGGACGCCATTAACATCTAAGATAGTACAGACGGCAAAGGAGGTAGATACCATTATAGTAACCTGTGAAGAAGATACCTTAAGACATGAAGCGTATCAAAAGGCGGGATGCAAAATTATAGTAGTTGGAAGATTAGATAACCATGTTAATCTTAAGGAACTAATTGGAGTTCTAGGCAATATGAATATTGATAGCGTTATGTTGGAAGGTGGAAGTACATTAAATTGGAGTGCTCTTAAGTATCATATTGTAGATTGTATCCATGTTTATATTGCCCCTAAATTACTTGGAGGGGTTAGTGCCCAGTCTCCTATAGGTGGTTTAGGGATAGATGATCCAAACCACGCTATTAAACTAACGGAGCCCAAGATAACAAGGTTAGGGGAAGATTTATTACTAGAAAGTGAGGTGATTTATACATGTTTACAGGAATCATAGAAGAAGTAGGCACGTTAAAGTCAATTCAGCGAAAGAATCATGCCATATGCTTAACCCTCTCTGCTTATGAGATTCTAAAGGATATCAAACGCGGAGATAGTATAGCGGTCAATGGCATTTGCCTCACGGTTACTTCCTTTACAGACACAGATTTTTCAGTTGATGTAATGCAGGAAACACTTTCTAGAACATCTCTTTCTAGCTTGAAAGATGGAGGAAAAGTGAATCTAGAACGAGCAATGCCGATGAACGGAAGATTTGGTGGACATATTGTTACAGGTCATATTGATGGAACAGGTACAATTACGCAGATACGAAAGGACAGTATTGCTGTTTGGTACACTATAAAAACATCGCCATCAATTATGAGATACATCATAGAAAAAGGTTCGATTGCCATTGATGGCATTAGTTTAACAATCGCGAAAGTTTCACCAGATGATTTTAGCGTTTCTATTATCCCGCATACAATAGAAAACACAAGCTTGTCATCTAAGAAAGTGAATGAACTTGTTAATCTGGAAAATGACTGTATCGGAAAATACGTGGAGAGATTAGTGTTTAATAAAGATAAGAAAGAATCTGGTATCACGCGAGACTTTCTTGTAAAATTCGGATATTAGGAGGACGTCATGAAAAAGTATGATTCTATTAAGGAGGCCATAAAAGATTTACAGCAAGGTAAAATCATTATGGTGGTCGATGATGAAAACAGAGAGAATGAAGGAGATTTAATTTGTGCAGCAGAATTTGCTACAACTAAAAATGTTAATTTCATGGCTACATATGCGAAAGGATTAATCTGTATGCCCATGAGCCCAGATATTGCTGCGAAATTGGATTTATCTCAAATGGTAAGTAATAATACAGATAATCACGAGACTGCCTTTACAGTTTCCGTTGATTATAAAACTACAACAACTGGAATTTCAGCTAAAGAAAGAGGATTGACAGCACGTATGTGTGTGGAAGATTCTGTAGTTCCCTCAGACTTTCGTAAACCTGGGCATATGTTCCCGCTGGTCGCTAAGTCAAATGGAGTATTAGAAAGAAATGGACATACCGAGGCTACTGTTGATTTGATGAGGTTAGCAGGTTTAAAAGAATGTGGCTTATGCTGTGAGATCATGAGAGAAGATGGAACGATGATGCGCAGTCTTGAATTGAAATCATTTGCGGAACGATGGAATATTAAGTGTATTACCGTAAAAGATTTACAAGAATACCGAAAAATATATGATCATTTAGTGGAATGTGTTTCTGTTACTAAAATGCCAACAAAATACGGAGAGTTTATGGCATATTGTTATATCAATAAGTTAAACAAGGAACACCATATCGCCTTAGTAAAGGGTGATGTTGATAATGGGAACCATGTACTGTGCAGGGTACATTCGGAATGTCTGACAGGTGATGTTTTTGGTTCTTTAAGATGTGACTGTGGTCAACAGCTTGAAGCCGCTATGAAACAAATAGCGAGAGAAGAGCGAGGTATACTACTCTACATGAGACAAGAGGGAAGAGGAATAGGTTTAGTAAACAAGTTAAAAGCATATCAATTACAGGATAAGGGACTTGATACATTAGATGCCAATGTTGCGTTAGGATTCAAAGGAGACTTACGTGAATATTATATTGGAGCTCAGATTTTAAGAGACTTGGGGGTGAAGACACTTCGCCTATTAACCAATAATCCAGATAAGGTCTATCAGTTATCTGAATACGGAATAGAGATATCAGAACGTGTAGCAATTCAAATGGAAGCGAATTCTTATGATATTTTTTACTTAAAAACGAAGCAGGCAAGAATGGGACATATATTGAATTATAAGGAGGAAAAATAATGAAAACATATGAAGGTAATTTAGTATCAGAAAATATTAAGGTAGGAATCGTAGTTGCTAGATTTAATGAATTCATCACTTCTAAATTATTATCGGGGGCCCTTGATGCTTTGAAAAGATTGAATGTTAAAGAATCAGATATTGAGATAGCATGGGTACCTGGGGCCTTTGAAATTCCGCTAATTGCTTCTAAGATGGCGAAAAGTAAGAAATATGACACTGTGATTTGCTTAGGTGCCATAATTAGAGGAGGTACCAGCCATTATGATTATGTGTGTAGTGAAGTTTCAAAAGGTATTGCACAGGTAACACTTGCTAGTGATATTCCAGTAATGTTTGGTGTTCTTACTACTGAAAATATAGAACAGGCAATTGAACGAGCAGGAACGAAAGCGGGTAATAAAGGATTTGATTGTGCACAAAGTGCTATTGAAATGGTTAATTTATGCCGTTCTTTTGAGGCGTGAAAAACATAAGTTTATTTTTGGAGACGGAGTATAGTCAAATTTAAGTACAGCAAATTTGGCATTAATTTGACTATGCGTACTAGGTATATTAACAACTGTTTACTTTGATTTTTATGAAAGAGCAATAGATTAGAAAAAGTCAGCAAGATTATTTTCTTGAAAATATTGTGATTTTAAACTATATTGGTATAATGTTATCATACAAAACCAACTTAAGGGAGATTAGACAGCCCAATAAGTAATATTAAGGAGTTAGTAAATGAGAGAACTTAAAAGTATTGAGGAAAAAATACTAGATTGTGCATTATATCTAATTGGTAAACAAGGCACTTGTAATGTTCCGATTCGCGCAATAGCAAAGGAAGCGGGGGTTAATGTAAGTGCAATCAATTATTATTTTCGCACGAAAGAAGAGATGCTTCGCAATACGAAAGAATTCTTTATTAATAATTCGATTGAAATCTATTCTATTCTCGATCAAGAGGAATATTCAGAAGAGGAACGACTCATCTTGTTTGCCAATGAGATCATGGAATATACCATACATTATTCTGGATTGTCAGCAATATTTAAAGAAGCGGAACGTTTAAAAGAAGAAGATGAAATATCAAAAACCATTATCGAGGTGACCAAAGAGTTACATACTAAGATGGATCGGATTTTAAGTTCTGTTGCGAAGAGTGGTCCGTCGATGTCTCAATATAATAGTATGATATTTATGGCCGCGTTGACCTATCCAGCAGAAAAACAAGATACCTTCGGTAATGACCAATCCTTGTTGACTAGTAAAGAGAAAAGACTTGAATATATCAAACACATTATTAATCTAATAAAGAAGTAACAAAAGAGTATTTAGCAAGAATATAAGAAAACGAATTCTTTGGTGTATGAATACCAAGGTACTTGCTACAAATGGAGGCTATGAGTGAAACACTTAGTAAAGAGTGTTGCGTTCGTAGCCTTCATTTTATTGTAACCCTTTCTTTGTTTAATAGAAAGATTAATTATGTCTCATATTTAACGCTCCTAATTTCTGAATATAAATTCAAACAAAATGTTTGAAACAGATTGATTTAATTTTGGAGATGAGATATAATGATATTGTGAGACATTGTTAAAAATTTAATTATCAAAAGAAAGGCGGATTTTATGAAGTACAATCATCTTTTTAGTTCAATAAAAATTAGAGGTCTAGAATTAAAAAATCGCGTAGTATTTCCAGCTATGGGTACTAAGATGGCAACAGAGGATAAATATGTAACGGATCAGGTTATCGACTATCATGTAGCAAGAGTAGTAGGAGGATGTGGGCTTAACTTTACTGAAGTTTGCAGTGTGTATAGTAAGGCTGCACCAAAACATTTTCTTGCTATATCTGAAGATAAATATATTCCAGGTTTGAAGAAATTAGCAGATGCAATTCATGAAGCAGGAGGAAAGGCAGGCGTTCAGCTTTGGCTTGGTGGCTTCGCCGTAGCAAGTGACCCAGCTGCAATGATAATTGTACCAAGTGATACACCAATTAAAGGAACAGACCATGTGATTAAAGGTGCAGATCTTGATACTATACAAGAGGCTGTAGAAGCTTATGGAGCTGCAGCAAAACGTGCAGTAGAGGCAGGATATGATACCTTAGAATTTCATGCAGGTCATAATTATGTTCCACATAGCTTCCTCAGTCCATTCTTCAATCGAAGAACAGATGAATACGGCGGATCTTTTGAGAATCGTGCGCGTTTCGCTCTTGAATGTATTCGTGCCATTCGTAGTAATATTCCAGAGGATATGCCACTTTTCATGAGAATAGATGCACATGATGATTATCTAGACGGCGGGCTTACTATTGAGGAAGTAATTGAGTTCTGCAAACTAGCAAAAGAAGCTGGTGTTGATGTAGTTGATGTATCAAGAGGTAACTTCTCTTCAGCTGCAATTAAGTATGAAGTGCCTCCAATTGATCTACCTAGAGGCTTTAATGTAGAGAATGCAGCTAGAATCAGAAAAGAGACGGGACTTATCACAGTAGCGGTTGGAAGAATTAACGAGCCTGCATTAGCGGAGCAAATCCTTACAGAGGATAAAGCAGATATGGTTGTAATTGGTCGTGGACAATTAGCGGATCCAGATTTTTGCAATAAAGCATTAAATGGAGACGATGAGAGTATCGTTCGTTGTATAGGATGTAACCAAGGATGCTACGATGGATTTGTTGCACAAGATGTACCTTACATAACTTGTATGAGAAATCCCGCGCTTGGAAGAGAACAAGAGTATGCACTCGTTAAGACTACAACACCGAAGAAAGTGCTGATTGCAGGTGGAGGTGTTGCTGGTCTAGAAGCGGCAATCACACTTAAGCGTCGTGGACATCATCCGGTTGTCTGTGAGGCAGCAGAGCAATTAGGTGGTCAATTTGTCCTAGCAGGTGCAGCACCAAGGAAAGAAGAAATGAAAGAAGCTGCTATCTGGATGGGAGAACAGGCTAATAGAGAAGGCGTTGAGATACGTTTATCTACACCGATTACGACTGAATTAATTGAGAAGGAAGCTCCACAAGATGTAATTATTGCAATTGGAGCAGCACCAATGAAACTTCGTATTCCAGGAGCAGATTTACCACATGTTACAAACTCTCATGATGTACTAGCGGGGAATGTTTCGTTGAAGGGAAAGGTAGTTATTATAGGTGGTGGTCTTGTTGGATTAGAAGTTGCAGAATATCTAGAAGGTAAGGCAGAAGAAATTACTGTTGTAGAGATGCTTGATCAAGTAGGTAAAGATTTAGGTGATCTTCGTAAAATATCGGTAATGGAAAATATCTATCATGCAGGTGTTCAGACAGTAACTAATGCCAAATGTACTGAGATATTAACAAATGCAGTTGTTGTGGAAGAAGAAGGACACACAGAAAGTATACCTTGTGACTATGTAGTTGTTGCAATTGGCGCAAAAGCACGTAGTTTCGAAGGTATTGCCGCTTATTGCAGTGAACAAGGTATCGCATATCATGTTATTGGAGATGCTATACGTGCTAGAAGAGCGCTTAATGCAACAACGGAAGCAGCAGCTATTGGTAGAGCAATTTAGAGTTTAAGCATATAAAAGAACAATGCAGAATAGACAGATATAAAATATATGTTAGAACTAATCTTAAAACTTTATAATAATCCTCGATATTCTATTTGTAAACATTGAATTTGATTCGAAATTGAGTTATAATTTTAGAAAGCTTTACATAGATATTATTATTTTCAGTTATTAAAAGAGTTTTATACTTTTTTGATATAAAAAATATAAATGGAGGATATAATAATGGAACGAGAAGAACAAAAGTTTTATATTTGTAAACACTGTGGTAATATTATTTCATTTGTGAACCGTTCAGGTGCACCAATATCATGTTGTGGAGAGAAGATGTCAGAGCTAGTACCAAATACTACAGATGCAGCAACTGAAAAGCATGTACCAGTTATTACTGTTGATGGTAATCAGGTTACAGTAGATATTGGTTCAGTAGCGCATCCTATGACTGAGGAACATTTTATTGGTTGGGTATATATTCAAACTGAAAAAGGCGGTCAACGCAAAGAACTAAAACCTAATGATAAACCATCAGTTACTTTCTCCCTTACAGAAGATGATAAAGTAATAAGAGCATATGAATATTGTAATCTTCATGGTTTATGGAAAAAAGAGTATTAATAATAATTAATAACTAATGTGGGTTTTAAAAGAAGTATAAAGAGAGGGAAGTGGTATCATGCTTAATAAAGAGATTGTTAAGTTATTAAACGAGCAGATAAACAAAGAATTATACTCTTCTTATTTGTATCTAGATATTGCAAACTATTATGCAGATCAAAGTCTCAATGGTTTTGAAAATTGGTTTTATATACAAGCCAAAGAAGAATTAGATCATGCACTTTTATTTAGAAAATACCTTCTAAATAATGGTGAATCAGTTATCTCAGCGGAAATCTCTGCGAAATTTGATACGTACACAGATTTCCGTGAACCATTAGCAAAAGTATTAGAACATGAGGAGTATATAACGAGTTCAATTAATAATATATATGAAAAAGCTTATAAATTGAATGATTTCCGTACGACTCAGTTCTTAGATTGGTTTGTTAAGGAGCAAGGTGAAGAAGAGAAGAATTCTGGTGATAATATCAAGAGATATGATCTATTCGGCAGTGATGCGAAGGGATTATTCATGCTAGATAATGAATTAAGTACTCGTGTATATACAGCACCATCTTTAGTTATATAACAAAAACAAAAAATCCAGTATGATTTATTACTGGATTTTTTTTGCCCAAATACTTATGGGGAATTTTACTAAAATATATATACTAAATTATAAAAAAGTAGTGTTGTTGCATAAAATACCTTCTATTAAAATCATAGTAAGGGGTAAAAAAGGAGGTATTTTAATGTTTAGAAGAAAAGTTGTAACTTATGTAAGACGTAGTTTAGCCACAGTACTTGCGACAACGCTGCTTGTTGGACTTTTACCATATGGTGGGGATATGGTGAAAGCAGCTGATGAGTCACCTTATGTAATATCACAAGGTCGCACGGTATACGCTAGTTCATCACAGGCAAATAGTGATGCAGACTTGGTTGTTGATGGGGATACCAGTACAAGATGGGAAAGTACGTGGGAGAGTAATTCGGAATGGCTGTACGTAGATCTAGGAAAAACAGCAGACATATCAAACATCAAGATATTCTGGGAAGGTGCTTATGCAACTTCTTACAAAATTCAGTTTTCAGAGGATGAAGAAAAATGGATTGACAGATATCAAGTTACAGATGGTAAAGGAGGAGTACAGACAGTAGATATTACAGGCAAAGCAAGATATGTAAGAATATATATGGATAAGAAAGCCTTACCTGCTTATGGTTATTCCTTGTATGAATTCCAAGTTTATGGGAAGGGAGGTTTAACAGAAAGGCCTGTTGACTACGGTGAGAATATCGCACTTAGTAAGAGTGTTACCGCTTCATCTCTTCGTGATGTTTGGTGGATGTATGATGAGAATGGCGTAATTAATCAGGATGCAGTAAAAGCTACAAATGCGGTGGATGGTAAAAGCAATACATATTGGACTTCTGGGGAAAAAGATAATCAATGGATTTGTGTTGATCTTGGCAGAAGTTATACCATTGGACGTGTAGTTATTGACTTTGCATCTGATGCAGGAAAAATCTACGATATTCAAGTTTCAGAAGATGGTAAGAATTGGACCACAGTATATAGGCAGCTAAGGGGTTATGCACATGAAGACTCGAACGTGCCTATGCATGTCAAAGGTCGATATGTTCGTATGTATGGATATACACGAGTGGAATCAGGAAGTGGATTTTCTATCAATGAATTTCAAGTATATTCGTATAAAGCTGGTGATGCTATTGTAAATTATACCATCGAAGATTTACCAACTTTACAAATTGAACAATCAAAGACAGGAAAAGGTTCTTATGTAACGGATGCAATGTATTACGAAAAAGCTAAGTTACCTACATATCTAAAAGAAGGATTGACAGCTCCTATAGATTCTAATGATTGGTGGCAATCCTCTCTTATTAACAAATACGGTAATCTTATGAGCATACTTCCTTTGAAAGCAAAATACACATCAAAGGGACTAGCGGTATTGACTGCTACCGAAGGCTGGCTTCCAACAATGGGTGAGACAGATGTTAATGTTTCTGTGCAATCGGAAACACTTCCAGATCTGTATGTTTTACCAGAAAATCTAGATTCCTTATCTTCTTATGATAGAGTAGCTGGTTATAGTGATTACGCAGTAAATCTAGATTTGTGCGATAAAAATGGTGTTGCAATGACGTCTACTTTTGTGAAAGGATCACCATATATATTTACCGAATTTGGGGAACGAAAGGCAACGTTTTTGTCAGGTGCCAATATTACTAGTGTCTTTGATAATAACGGAAATGAACTGTTCTTAAATTCTAATACGATAACTACTGATCATATCGGATTAGAAGTAGTCGACAATGATAATAAGGATAAGAACAAGACAGCAAAGAGTTATTATAGTATCACAGTTCCAGAAGGTACCGTATTCAAAAAAGTAGGAAGTTCAATTAAAGTAACATTCCAATCAACCAATGGATACATGTCTATTGGTACCATGAATGAGAAGAAGCAACTTAAGTTATTTCATGAACATGGATATGCTTTTGTTAAAGATACTAGTGTAACCTATGTGTATGATGAGAATACATCGAATATCACCACGGAGTATCAGATCACAACAGAGGTAAAACGAAATGGTTATTCTGACAAGACGATTCAATGTTTATTACCACATCAGTGGAAAAAATCACAAGATGATGAAGCTAATATTGGAATATATTCGTCTGTTCGTGGGGACATGAAAGCAATTGTATCGAATGTATTTCACACGTCAGAGACATTCTTAGGCTTATTACCTACATTTGCAATGCCGAGTAATGAGGAATTTAATAGTGAAGAAGCTAATGCATATCTGAAAAAATTAGAAGTCGCAACTAGAAACCTGCAACCTGCTGGTGATGCATACTGGGAGGGCAAAAACCTTCACCCACTTGGTATGGGAGTTCTTATGGCAGATCAGCTGGGAGAGACAGAATTACGGGATATCTTCTTAGGTAGAATCAAAGAAATATTAATAAATTGGTTCACGTACGATGGGGAAGGTGATGTGAGTTTCTTTATCTACAATAAGAACTGGGGCACACTGTATTATCTAAACAGCGAATTCGGAGCAAATTCAGCTATATGTGATCATCACTTTACCTATGGATATTTTATGTTTGCAGCTACCGTACTAGCTACTTATGATAATGAATTCTATAATGATTATAAAGAAATGATTGAGATGATGATTCGAGATTATGCTAATCCATCTGATAATGATAACGAGTATTGTAGATTTCGAAGTTACGACTTATATGAAGGGCACTCATGGGCTGGTGGTTACGCTGATAATGACTCAGGAAACAATCAAGAGTCAGCGAGTGAATCTTTATTTAGTTGGGTATCACTTTATCTGTGGGGAATCTTAACAGAAAATAATAGTTACCGGGATGCAGGTGTCTTCGGCTTTACCAACGAAATGGACACAGTAAAACAATATTGGTTCAATTATGATCTTGATAACTGGATTGAAGAATGGCCATATGAGGTAGTAGGGCAAGTATACGGTGGCATTAATTTCTATGGGACATTCTTTGGTGGACAACCGCTTTATGTATATGGAATACAATGGTTACCAATATCTGAGTATTTAACATATTACGGTATGGATCAGCAAAGAGCTACAGACATATATAAGGGATTATTAGAGGATACAGAGATTGCAATGGATAAGGCTGTTAAGGTTGCGAAGAAGGAAGGTAAATCAGATAAAGAAATCCAAGCTATGCTAGATAGCTATCCACAAGCAGATACTGGCTGGCAACACATCACATGGCCATTCTTATCTCAAACCAATCCTGCACTTGCATTAGATAAGTTTAATTCTAATGTTTCACGTATCCAAAATACCGATACAGCTAATACATATTGGTTTATTAACAGTATGTTAGAACTTGGATATAAGACGGATAAAATCTGGGCAGTAGGTGATGTATCAGCATCTGTTTATTACAACGAAACAACCAAGAAGTATACGGCTACGGTATGGAATCCAGCGAATGAAACTAGGTTGGTAAGTTTCATGACGAATTCAGGAATAAAAGGAACAGCATCCGTTGGAGCAAAAGCATTGGTTAGTTTTGAAGTATATACAGATAAGAATTTCACAGTTACACAAGCTTCTACACCTGTTATATCAGTACCTACTGGCACGTATGGAGATACGCAGTATGTAGAAATCAAAACAGACACACCGGGCGCAACAATGTACTATACAACTGACGGGTCAATGCCTACTAAGAATTCAAAGGTTTATAATGGTGTATTCGCTGTATCTAGTACGTCAACGGTCAAAGCCATAGCAGTTGTAGAGCAAATGATTACTTCACCTATGGTAGCCAGTACAATTACAATTAAGGGCGCGGAGATCTCTAACAAAACAAATCTAGCTTATGGGAAAGAGGTAGTTACTTCCACTACTGAGAATGCAGGTACTGCTGGAAGTAATATGGTAGATGGAAAGGATTCTGCTCGCTGGTCATCGAATTTTAGTGATAATGAATGGTTTGAAGTTGATTTGGGAGCTAGTTTCCAGGTTAACAAATTTACCTTTAACTGGGAAGCCTCTTATGCAACTGCATATAATCTCCAGGTTTCTAATGATGGTAAAACATGGACAACCGTGTATGAAACTAAGAGCGGTACTGGTGGTAAGGAAGAGATTATTATTGATGCTGTAACATGTAGATATGTAAGATTCCAAGGCATTAAGAGGGCCTTAGATTATGGTTATTCTATATGGGAGTTTGGTGTCTATGAAGCAGTTCAAGTAGAACAACCTAAGTTTAGCGTAGAGGGAGGTTCTTTCAAAGAGGCTCAGAACGTAGCTATTAATTGTAATACTTCTGGAGTTGAGATTAGGTATACAACTGATGGTTCAATACCAACAGAGAATTCAAAACTATATGTTCCAACTATTAAAGTGGATAAGACAACTACAATTAAAGCAATAGCATTCCGCAAAGGAATGGTCCCTTCAAAAGTAGCGGAAATCACATATGTTATTGGTGAATCAGAGGGTGGTGAGCAAACACCTGAAACCAACTTATCTAAAGGAAAAGATACGTACTCTTCTGGTGACGAAGTAGCAGTGTTTGCTTCATCATATGCGGTAGATGGAGACGAAGGGACACGTTGGTCTTCTAATTTTTCTGATGATGCTTGGATTATAGTTGACTTAGGAAAAGTATATTCTGTAGACAAAGTTGTTCTTAATTGGGAAAATGCTTATGGAAAAGCATATAGCCTTCAAGTATCGGAAGATCAAGCAAATTGGAATACTGTATATACTAAGCAGAATGGTACTGGCGGGGTAGAATCCATAGAACTACCAGTAACGAAAGCTAGGTATATTAAGTTACAAGGAGTGGAACGTGCGCTACCATATGGATATTCGCTTTGGGAGTTCACAGTTTACGGGAAATAAAGATACTTGATACAGTAGATTATTGTTAGTTAATTAAAACAAAAAGAAATTCCAGCAAAGTTATAGCTGGAGTTTCTTTCTGTTTGTCTTGAATGATTAATATTGATACAATTAATAAAGAAATACTAATACGTGTTTTAGTGTAAGAAAAGGGGAGTAACTGATTGGCTGAATACTTAGCGAACATCATAGACGTGTAGATATCTATCATATGGCAAACAAGAAGAGATGCTGTGTAGCGTAAAGTTACTATATAAAGGTAATTGCAATTATTTTATAAAATGGTTGTAAAGTAAGATATTATATATTATTATATTAATGTCGTAAAGTAAAGTGATAAAGTATAATGAAGAAATAGGAAAAAGAAAATGAAAATGAATAGTGCAAATAATAAAATATATCAATGTAGAAAACAAAATAAGACAATTAGTGGTGTCGTTAAAGTACCAGGATCTAAGAGTATGACCAACCGAGCTCTTTTGTTGGCTGCATTATCAAAGAAAGATTCCAAGTTAAGCGGTGTACTTTTTAGTGACGATTCTAGACATTTTCTTATGTGTTTAGAGCAACTAGGTTTTAGTCTGCAGATAGACGAGAAGAATAAAACCGTTACTATGCAAGGTACAGGAGGCAATATTCCCAATAAGACAGGTACCATTAATGTTGGTAGTGCAGGAACCGCAGCAAGATTTTTGACAGCTCTGTTAGCGCTATCGGATGGTGAATATATAATAGATTGTTCTGAACAGATGAAGAAGAGACCGATGAAACCGTTATTCGATGCATTAACTGAGATGGGAGCATCGTTTTCATTCCTTGAAGAAGAGGGATTCTTACCAGCTAGAGTTATTGGTAATGGCGGAACATGTAAAGATGTAACGATGGATATTAGTAAGAGTACACAGTTTTTAAGTGCTTTACTTATGGTGGCACCTCTAACTAAGAATGGACTGAAAATTAAGATAACAAGTGAGAAAAAAGATGGAGCTTACATACGTATAACCAGAAAGATGATGGAACAGTTTGGGGTTGATGTAGAGTTTGACGGCGAAATTTATGAGGTTTCTGGTGGGCAGGAGGTAGTTGTAGGGGATTATTATATTGAACCAGATGTATCTGCTGCATGTTATTTCTATGGAATTGCAGCGTTATTAGGAGGTTGCATTACAGTTAAGAATGTGTTGTATAGTTCTATGCAAGGAGATATGAAGTTTCTTGATGTTTTGAAGATGTTAGGTTGCAAGGTCGAAGAGAAGGAAGAAGGAATTACGGTTACTGGACCAAAAGAAGGGGTTTATAAGGGAATCGACATTAATATGAATGATTTTTCCGATCAAACTATGACTATGGCAGTTTTAGCAGCATATGCAACCACACCGACTGTAATACGCAATGTAGGCCATATTCGACTACAAGAATGTAACCGTATGGCAGCGATTGTTAATGAACTAAATCGTGCTGGTGTTTATTGCATAGAGGAAGGTGATAATTTAATAATCACTCCGGGTGAGATTAATCCTACCACGATTGAAACGTACGAAGATCATCGTGTAGCGATGGCATTTTCTTTATTAGGTCTTAAGAGTGAAGGGATAATAATAGATAATCCAGATTGTTGTAAGAAAACTTTCGAAGAATATTTTAAAGTATTAGATGATTTGTTGGAAAGGAACAAGTAGTGGTTATTAAAGAGAGTAATTATTAGAAGAGGCTAGAAGTTATATAGGGTATTAACATCGGGGCCTTCTATTAATATAGGGTTATTTAGTGTCAGCAAATGAGTTAGGGGAAGGAGTAGTAGTATATGAATAAGGAATATAATGGTAATGAGGCTGCTAGAGATATTGTATTTAGTAACGTCTCGAAGGAATATCTTAGGAAGATTATTCTCGATTATGGCGCACAAGTATGTGGGTTTGCAGATATCGAGAGATTTGAAGACGCACCGAAAGGTTCTCATCCATGTGATATCTATTCCGACTGTAAAAGTGTAGTTGCATTCGGTGTATCCTTGCCCAAAGGATTATATATGGTAGATTCAAGATTAATCTATGGCCATTTTTATGATGATGTGTGTAATAAAGTCAATGAGATTGCTTATAAGATTGCCTTACTTATGGAGAAAGAATATGGTGCAATAGCAGTACCAATTCCGGCAGATGGACCTTATGAGTATTGGGATACGAAAAACCTTGATGGACGCGGTTGGTTATCAATGAAGCATGTGGCGGTGCAAGCTGGATTAGGTACATTGGGTAAAAATACATTATTTTTGAATCAATTATATGGGAATCGATTAACAGTAGGATGTGTTTTGACCAATATTGTAGTTAACCCTGATTCATATGCGGAACCAGTTTGTTTGCCTAATTGTAACGAATGCGTAACGAACTGTCCTTCTGGAGCATTGCATGTTGGTAGCGCAGCACAAAGTGAGTGTAGAATGAAAGCGTATGGAAAAGGGGAAAAAGAATTTAATACTGTTGATTGTTATCGTTGTAGAACAGTATGTCCTATGAGATTTGGGGCTTGTGTGATATAATTAGGTTATGGTCATATTAGTAGAGCCATCTACCTAGTCAAAGGAAATATAAGGAGTTATGTTATGGAAAACTATAAATTTTCTCAAAACAGAAAGTGTGAATATTTCCCATGCCATAAAACAAACAATCCTGACAAATTTAATTGTTTGTTTTGCTATTGTCCTTTATATGCATTAAAGGATAAATGTGGTGGGAATTTTCGATATAATGAAAAGGGAATTAAAGATTGTACGAATTGCCTTGCGCCACATGGTGAGAAAGGGTATGAGCATGTAATGTCACATATCAAAGAGGTTTTAGATTTAGGGAAACTAGATACAAAGAGGTAGGAAAATATTAAAGCAACATTCTTCTATGGTGAAAGTAGTAAAAGCTATCCCACACCTTATTAAATATGACATACTGTGTCAGTTTTAGTAAGATATACTACTCTTGATATAAAATTAGTAGTAAGGAATGAGAGAATATGCATTATAAAGAAGTAAAAGCAATCTTATCGCCAAGCAATGGTATGAATCTATATCGAGGGTGTTCTCATGGGTGTATCTATTGTGATGCTAGAAGTACATGTTATAACATGCAACATGATTTTGAAGATATTGAAGTGAAGGCGAATGCGGTAGAAGTATTAGAGAAGACATTGGCAAACAAGAGAATCAAAGGAATGATTGGTACGGGGGCAATGTCAGATCCATATCTTCATATAGAAAAAGAATTACAGCATACTAGAAGGTGTTTAGAGTTAATAGATCGATATGAATATGGACTTGCTATACAGACAAAATCAGATCTTATTCTTAGGGATTTGGATTTACTAAAGAGTATTAATGAGAAGACAAAGTGTGTAGTGCAGATGACTATGACAACCTATGACGATGAACTTTGTAGGATTATTGAACCGAATGTATGCGTGACAAGCAAAAGAGCGGAAGTTCTTAATTGTATGAGAGATAATGGAATTCCTACGATAGTTTGGATGACACCAATTCTACCATTTATTAACGATACAGAAGAGAATATAAGAGGTTTGATTAAATATTGTGTAGAAGCAAAGGTATATGGAATTTTGTTGTGGGATATGGGTGTCACTTTGCGTGAAGGAGATCGAGAATATTTTTATAAGAAATTAGATGAACATTTTCCTGGGCTGAAAAGAAGATATATCAACACGTATGGCAATCAATATATGATTACGAGTCCAAATAATAACAAGTTAATGAGAATAGTAAGAGAAGAATGTCAGAAGCATGGTATTGTTTGTGGAAGTGATGTTTTGTTTTCTTACATGAAGCAATTTGAAACGAAAGTTAATATAGAACAGATGAGTTTGTTTGATTTTCTCTAAAAAAGACGATAGCGTAGGTGGTATACACGATGCTATCGTTTTGTTATTTTTATGTTATTTTATATCTTATGTTATTTCTTTTTTTATTTCTTTTTTAACAAAAATAATCGGTTCATTCCTTCTTGCCACGGATAAGGAAACTCTAGATATCGTTCTACGGTATAAGAGGGCTCCAATATATGATACCAAGTTGGTGTATCTAATTCACGGAGTCTTAATACACCGTCTTCTGCGTAGAGGTTATCACCGATTGGAGTGAGTCCAAGTTGTATGAGGTCATCTTTGTTTATGTAAGGATTTAATTTAAGAAAAAGATAACCACCAGACTGGAGTATTCTTGTGATTTCAGTAAAGATTGTGTGAGCGATATCTTTTGGAGTGACATCTAGCACATTGGAGAGTAAGATACCATCAAAACATTCATCATCCATCTGTTTAAGGTTATCGATATCACCAGTAACGAAGTCTAATTGTTGGTAATGATTTAGATGTGCCATCTTCTCAGCGTAATGTATCCCGACTTCAGAACGGTCAATACCCATGCCATATGTAAGATAGCCAAAATCAGCACATTGGAATAAAATATCACCAGTGCCACAACCATAATCTAGTACGCGATGTGTATTCTGCGAGAATATTCTTAGACAAGCATCAAAGGTTGGCTCTACCTTGAGCTTTTCACCGTTTAAGTCTACAAGTTCACATTCGGAGTATACTTGATCCCATAATTCTGTGGAAGCATCATATTGTTCCATTAGAATCACCAGCTTTCTGATATTAATAGTATAATGTTATGTATATATAATAGCACATATGTCAAATAATGAAGCATTTTATTTGGTGAAATAATAAAGTTAATTGAAGATGATAAAGAGAATTATTATATAAAGTAGTTTGATGACCATGTTTAATTATATTAAGTTGAGGAGAAGAATAAATCTTAAGAAATGGTTAATTATCAAAACTAATTGAATTTCATGTAGCTTATTACTTAATAGATTGTTATAATTAATCTATTAAGTACAGAAATTGTAAACTGTCTTGTGCGACAGAAGTTATGGAGGAAGCCAGATGAGTACAGCGAAAGAACAAGAAATTGATATGACACAACAAGCAAAAGATGAGAGTATAGAATTAAATAATACAGTTGAAGATAATGAAGTTGAAAACAAAACAGATGAAAACAATAAAATTGAAAATAGAGAGAAAAGTGATAAGGCAATGCTAGAGAAGGGGAGGAAGAAAGATAAAGGTAGCTTCCTGAAAGAACTTCTCATCTATGTATGTATCTTCTTAGTTTTATGGAAAGTGGTCCCAGCTTACATAATTGAACGAACAGTTGTTGATGGAACGTCAATGCAGAATACATTACAAGATGAAGAGCAATTAATGGTTGAGAAATTATCCTATCGATTTTCTGATCCAAAACGTTTTGACATAGTTGTTCTTATGCCATATGGTGAAGATGTAGATGAGTACTTTATTAAGAGAGTGATCGGTTTACCAGGTGAGACAATTCAGATCAAAGATGGAAAGATCTATATTAATGGGGAAGTTTTAGAAGAGAATTATGGTAAAGAGTCAATTATAGATGGTGGAATTGCAAAAGAACCGCTTACCCTTGGCGAGGATGAGTATTTTGTAATGGGTGATAATAGAAACGGTAGTGACGATAGTCGCGCTGATTATATTGGACCAATTGCTAGAAAACTTATCAAAGGTAAAGCTGTTTTAAGAGTATGGCCAATCGATCATTTGGGTAGTATTGATTAATTATAGTTTATGATATTATGTGAATAAATAATTGTGAAAGCAGATTCAAGGATTAATATAAATCAGGGAATCTGCTTTTTATGTTGTCTTCTCATCTTTATAAATGCCGCGGATATCATAGGTTGTCTATTTGGCAAAAGCTTTTTTACAATTGCAACTATAATTGATGGTGGACAGGTCCTGCCGATGGTATCAATGCAACTAGTAGGGCTTGAATGTCTACATCTTGTAAAATTATCTTAAATATGTATAATTGAAGTAATATGACAACACTTAAACGAAATTAATTTTAGATGGTACATACGGAGAATATGATGAATCAAATATTAATAGTTGAAGATGATATGGCTTTGAGTAGAGGGATTACCCTAGCACTGAAGTCAGATGAGTTAACATTTAAGCAAGCATATAGTTGCAAAGAAGCAATGGATTTATTGGAAAAGGAGAACTTTTCACTTATTATTTTGGATGTGAATCTACCAGATGGGAATGGTTTTGATATTTTGCAGAGTATCAGAGCGCATTCCTTTGTTCCTGTTATTCTACTAACAGCCAATAATTTGGAGACTGATATTGTTGCAGGGTTAGAGATGGGGGCAGACGATTATATAGCAAAACCCTTTAGTTTAATGGTCTTAAGAGCAAGAGTTAATACGCAATTGAGAAAGAAACAAGTAAATCAAACGGATATAGTGAAGATTGGTCCGTTTGCATTCGACTTTGTGAATATGAGATACGAGAAGAACAATATAGCCATTGTGTTAAGCAAAACGGAGCAAAAACTTTTGCGAATTCTAGTGGAGAATAAAGGAATTACTTTAAGCCGTGCTAATTTGGTGGACCGAATCTGGACTGATGGAGCGGAGTATGTAGATGAGAATGCCCTTTCGGTAACGGTGAAGCGACTACGTGACAAGTTAGAAGATAAAGAGGATATAGTAAAGTATATTAAAACTGTCTATGGGATTGGTTATACATGGGTGGTGTAAGGAAGAAAGGTTTCATGAGGAAAATGGGAATAAAAGGGGAATCGTTATGAGCGATACATATATTATAGTAGTATTTACAATCCTATTACTTGTTATTTTAGTGCTGTATGTTTTCGAAATCAGTAGAACAAGAAGAATATTGAATCATATCTCGAACATGTTATTAGAGGCAAAGAATGGAACCTTTATTGAATCTTGTTATGATGAGACGAAACTATCATCGGTAGAGGGCCAGATGAAGGAATGGATTGCTAGTTCTATTACAACTTCTAATCAATTGGAGAAAGAAAGAGATTGTATCAAAACAACCATATCGGATATCTCACATCAAACGAAAACTCCAATTTCTAATATCTCAATATATACGGAATTGTTATCGGAGCAAGAACTACCAGAGGATAGTAAGGAATATGTACAACGATTACGTGAGCAGTCACAGAAACTGAATTTCTTAATTGAAGCATTAGTAAAATCTTCAAGATTAGAGACGAAAGTTGTGTCTATTTTGCCAAAGGAACATCTTATTGAAGATATATTAGAGCAGATATGTGATCATTGTGATCAAAAAGCAAAGAGTAGAGGAATCTTAATAACAAAAGAGATTGAACCATGTTCATTGCAGGTAGATGCTAAATGGACGAGTGAGGCATTACTTAATATACTTGATAATGCTATCAAGTATGCAGATGAAGCAACCATAATTAAAGTTGTTGGTATCAAGTATCCTATGTTCTATCGTATTGATATAACAAATCGGGGAATAGAAGTGAAACAAGAAGAAGTGAATGCCATATTCGGTAGATTCTTTCGTTCGGATAATGTTAGAGATGAAGATGGAGTTGGTTTAGGTTTATATCTTGCAAGAGAGATTGTTACGTTGCAAGGTGGATATATTAAGGTGAAACCTGGAACAGAGCCAACCTTCTCTGTGTTTATTCCTTGCTAGTACTGAAATCTTTCTAAACTGTTAGATTTCAGAAAGAATGTAGTAAGAAGAGAGTGGTATCTTGAATGTATCGTCGGAATATCATTTGGGAGGTTTGAACATGGAGATTTTAAAGACAATGAATCTATTAAAATATTATGGGAAAGATGAGAATGAAGTAAGAGCCCTTGATGGAGTGAATTTATCAATCATGAAGGGAAGTTTTACGGCAATAGTAGGAACTTCAGGAAGTGGTAAGTCAACTCTATTACATATGCTAGGCGGTTTGGATCGTCCGACTAGCGGAAGTGTGATCGTAGACGGGAAAGAGATTTTTAGATTGAAAGATGAAGAACTAACAATCTTTCGTAGAAGAAAGATTGGATTTATCTTTCAGAATTACAACTTAGTACCTGTGTTAAATGTATATGAAAACATTGTTTTACCAATTGAATTAGATGGAAACAAAGTTGATGAGTCGTATGTGAATGATATTATCAAGACATTAGGACTAGAGAAGAAACTAAATAGTCTTCCTAATAATCTATCTGGAGGACAGCAACAAAGAGTTGCAATAGCAAGAGCGCTTGCCTCAAAACCGGCAATTATTCTAGCGGATGAACCAACGGGTAACTTAGATAGCAAGACCAGTATGGATGTTATGGGGTTGTTAAAAGTTACATCAGCCAAATTCAAGCAAACCATTGTTATGATTACCCATAACGAGGAAATCTCACAGTTAGCCGATTGTATTATCCGAATCGAAGATGGTAAAATTGTCGGAGGTGAGCAGGCATGTACAAGGTAAGGAATCAAAAAGTAGTACGAAGACTATCTTTTCGCTCATTTACAGCAAGTCGTACCAGAAATATGGTGGCTATATTAGCGATAGCATTAACAACGATTCTGTTTACAACTTTATTCACCGTTATAATCTCTCTAAATTATACATCACAACAACAGACGATGCGTATGGTAGGGGGCTATTCTCACGGTGGATTTAAGTATCTTACGTTTGAACAGGTAGAACAGCTGTCAAAACATCCATTAGTGAAAGAATTCGGTTATAGTGTGATGTTAGCAATGCCAGATAAAGAGCCTTTCACAAAGAGACAAGTTGAGATGCGTTATGGCACAGATACAGCAGCCAAGATGTACTTTTGTAATCCTACAACTGGAAGAATGCCAAGAGAAAAAAAGGAAATAGCCATGGATACCGCTGTCCTTGATCTGCTCGGTGTACCTTATAAGGTAGGCGAAGAGATTACGCTACCTTATACATTCGAAGGCAAAGCGGTAGTGGATACTTTCACGTTAAGTGGGTATTGGGAGTCTGATCCAGTAGCAAGGGCAAGTGAAGTATGGCTATCAAAGGAATATGTTTTAGAGAAATTAGATGGATATAATCCTTCTCTAGATAACAATATGTTTGGTACGTGGTCGCTTGATATAATGTTTGCTAATTCAAAACATATCGAGAAAAGTCTTCAAACGATTGCCCAAGATAATGGATATACAATAGACGATAGTTCTACCGATAATTTTTTGGATTATGGCGTGAACTGGGCGTATACATCAACTCATTATGAGAATGGTGAACAAATGAAGATGACCATAGCTCTAATAGCAGGCCTAGGATTTATTATTTTTGTTGGTTATCTGATAATCTATAATATATTTGGAATCTCGGTTATGAATGATATGCATTTCTACGGATTGTTGAAAACAATTGGAACAACGAAGAGGCAAATCAAAAGAATTATTCGATATCAGGGGCTTATGCTTTCCGTTATCGGTATACCAATTGGACTGTGTTTCGGATACGTACTGGGTAATTCGTTTGTTAAGATAATGGTGTCAAGTTTATCGAATAAGACGACGTATGTTACCTTTAATTCATGGATATTCATTGGTTCTTCCTTTTTCGCATTACTAACTGTAATGATTAGCTGTAGTAAACCGGGAAAAATGGCGGCGAAAGTATCACCGATTGAAGCGGTGAGATATTCAGAAGGAAACCAAAACAGTAATAAAAGAATGAAGAAGGAGAAGAAGGGAAAGCACGGGGCTCGAATTTATCGAATGGCAATTGCGAACGTAAGAAGGAACAAAGGTAAGACAACATTAGTCATTGTTTCTTTGACATTGAGTTTGGTTCTATTCAATACCATCTTTTCTTTTACAAAAGGCTTTAGTATGGATCGTTTGCTGGATCGATTCGTTATTTCGGATTATTTACTAGGTAGTGCGAAATATTTTCAAGCAAATCTTCGTAGTGATGATGATGGGGTTAGTGAAAGCTTTATTGAGGAAGTAGAGTCGAAGGGGTATACAACCAGAAGTGGACGTATTTATCAAAGTAATGGAATAGCACAAGCAAGATTTACACAAGATGAATTAGTAGAATATTGTGCAAGATGGGGTGGTTCTGAGTATGTGGAATATATTAAGAGTCTTTTTGCTTCAGGGGATAACGAGATGTTTTGGTATATTGACATATATGGATTAGATGATTATCCACTAGAGAAGATGACATTAGTCGAGGGAGATGTGTCAAAGATTGAAGATTCTGATACGAAGGGAATAATCCAAATTGTTGGTGAAGATGACTACGGAAATCCAGAAACAGAAACTATAATAAAAAATGTAGGCGAAAAGTTAATAATTCATTATGTTGATGAATTGGAATATGATGCAGACAACAACTTAATTGAAAAGAGATCACATGATGTAGAGTATACAATTGTCGCAACTATGATGATGCCAAATGCCATGAGTACACGTAGTTATGGTAGCCCACAATTTGCCTTACCAAGTAATTCTTACCTAAAAGACGCTGGGAATTCCACGACAATGGCTTATATGCTTGATATTGATGATACCAAGATTAAGGAGATGGAAGAGTTCATAAGTAGCTATACGAAGAATGTTGAAAAGGATATGGACTATGAATCAAAGAAATACATGGAGGATGAATTCAGTAATTATAAGAATATGTTCTTACTTGTGGGTGGTGGTGTCACTGTTGTAATTACAATCATAGGAATTTTGAATTTTGTGAATACAATGATTACTAGTATCCAGACCAGAAAGAGGGAATTTGCAGTGTTGCAAAGTATTGGGATGACGGGAAAGCAACTCCGCATGATGGTAATGATAGAAGGACTATTCTATACGGGTGCAGCACTAATAGTAGCATGTATAATCGGAAGTATTGTTAATGTGGTAGTATTACAATCTTTCGAGAGTATGTTATGGTTTTATCAATATGAATATAGTATTGTAGCTATTGTAGCATTAGCACCGGTATTCATTCTGTTAGGTGTTGGTTTGCCGGCTATCGTATATAAGAGTATGGTGCGTAAGAGTTTAGTAGAACGCATGAGAACAACGGATTAGAAGAAACGCATATGAGGAGCTATTTTAAATAATAAAAAAATAAATATAAATAAAAATTGATAGTAAAAAACCAAATGCAAAGAAATGTATTTGGTTTTTTTACTATTTATGATAGCTTGATTAACAAACTGTGATACCAAATTACGTAAGAAAGGTATTATTTATATTTTGAATTATTTGTATTTTGACTGTCTTTATATGCATTCGTTGTTTTGCTTTCCGTATGACTGTTTTCAGTATAACCCGCTTCGGCAGCAGTTTTTTCTGTAACCTCACCTTTAACTGGACTATGAGGAATTACTTGGTCTTCTCTTAAACTATGATTGTTATTGATTGACATAAGATTCTCCTTTCGTATTAAATTTATATTTTACATACGTAGTATCTGTAAAAAACGATATTTTATTTAGTTAATTACGAAACTTTTAAAATGCAAAAAAACATAGATATTTTTGCATTTAAAAGTTTCGTAATTGACTAATATGCTTAAGAGCCAGAAGTGATTAATTAAATGGTTGGAGTTTTGCTGTAACAAATTATCAGGAGGGGTTGAATGTTTGCAACATTTATTCCTCTTTTTGTGTCGTTAATGTTATTTCTTAGGTTCTGTAACTATAACCTTACATTTGACTTTGGTACCATCTTCAGATGCATAGACGTAGGCAGTACCTTTCTTTAATGCTGTAATTGTACCATTATTGGTTACTTCTACAACATTAGAATTACTACAAGACCATACGGGAGTGTTTCCAGAGGACACTGTTGCATAGAGTTTGGTACTCTGATCAACTACTAACGATACTGTCGTTGTACTTAATTCAATGGTTGGAGAATTAACAATCACGGTACAAGTCTTTGTAACACCATCAATAGTAGCAGATATAAGGGCTGTTCCGTGCTTTATAGCAGTTACGCTACCTTTTTCATCAACAATAGCTACACTTTTCTTATTCGTTTTCCATTTGGGAGTTAGATTTGAAGATATTTTGGCACTTAGAAGATAGGTTTGGCCGCGATATAGAGATAGAGTTGTTTTATTCAAAGACACTTGCGGAGATTTGACTTTCACTTTGCAAGTCTCACTAGTACCATCAGCAGATATTGTAATAATGGCATCTCCAGGTTTCATACCAGTAACCAAACCGTTCTCATCAACGGTAGCGATACTTTTTTTATTAGCTTTATAGGTTACAGGAGCACCAGTTGAAGTACTTGATTTTAACAAAAAGGTTTCGCCATGCTCTAACGAGATGTTTGTTTCATTCAAGGTTATTGTGGTTTTGTTGACTGTTATCTTGCAACTCGATTCAGCACCTTTTATTTTGGCGGTTATTGTGACTTTGCCAGATTTTTTGGCAAGTACTTTTCCGTATGTATTAACAGATGCTATTTTTGAATCACTGCTTTTCCATGTAGGAAGCGCGCCTGTGGAAGTAAGTGCAACTAGATATATGCTATCACCAATTGCAAGAGTTTCATCATAATTTGTGAGTACTATAAAAGGATAGGTGCTAAGTGAAGTGGTTTTGGCATGAATACGTTGAGTTTTCGTATAAAAGAGTGTGCTAGTGAATAATGCGAGAAGTACAAGAATAATAAGAGATTGTTTTGTACGTGCAATACAAGATTTCTTTTTTGAATTTTTGTTTGATTGCATAGAAGTTCCTCCATTCTTAAATTTAAGATTCTTAAGTTACGAGTATAAAACTAAGATTCTAATAAAGTAAGAGGAATAAATGTTACGTAGAATACGTGTTGCAAACATAAGGTAAGTATATAACAGATTTGTAATTTTGACAAGTAATTGTGTTAAATTGTAAATAAACTAATAAGTTATCAAATAAGCACTACCAAGTTGTCCTGAATTTGAAATATTAAGATTCTTAGTATATAATGTCAATATAACGAAGAAGGGAAAGTATAATGGTGAGGAAAGTTAAGATTAGTAGAATTACGAGAGTAATTTGTACATATGGTTTGCTGACGAGTTTATCTACTTCAATACCATCACATGCTATGAATGGAACTTTAATTAATGTGGCATCAGAACATGTGAATTCAGAGGAAAATAATACTATAGACATTAGTACGCAAGAAGATAACAAGCAAGAAGACAATAACCAAGAAAATAATAACCAAGACAATAATGTGCCGGAAAATAATCCGGATTTAGATAATCCAGATGACAATAACACGGAAGAAGTAAAGGAACCGATATATAAGGCAGTTAAGGATACGATATATGTTAAGAAACAAAGCAGTGTTTATGAAGAGCCAGATACTAGCAGTAAGAAAATTGGTACAGCGACATTATATAAGAAGTATACAAGAGTAGGTATTGGTGAGAATGGTTACGATCAGATCGAATTCGACGGGGGTATTGCATATATTGCGTCAAGTAATGTTACAACGAAAAAACCATCTGTACCAACCGATATTGTGGATATAGAAGATAAGAAGTATGATTATAATGAGATGAAAAAGGACCTAGAACAGCTGAATGTATATTATCCAGATTATGTTACGGTGCAATCCATCGGTAAATCAAGTGATAATAGAGAAATCTATAGTGCGGTTTTAGGTAATCCAGATGCTAAGAAGCACATACTGATACAAGGAAGTATGCATGCAAGAGAGTATATTAATACGCAATTACTTATGTCACAACTGGAGTATTATCTAATTAGATACGAGAATGGGACATATAATGGAGTCTCATATAAGAAGATGTTTAATGAAGTAGCGGTTCATATTATTCCCATGGCAAATCCAGATGGTGTTACTTTAAGCCAGTATGGACTTAATGGAATTCAAGATAAAAAGTTGGCTATGTCACTAAAAGGTATGCAAAAATCAAGTAATTTTGCAAGATGGAAAGCGAATGCAAAAGGCGTTGATTTGAATAGGAACTTTTCTTTTGGCTGGACGAAGAAAGCTGGAGCGTCAAAAAGAGGAAGCATGAATTATGCTGGAGCTAAGGCTGAATCCGAAAAGGAAACGAAAGTCTTGGTAAAGTATACTAAAAGCATAAAAGGATTAAAGACTGTACTAAGTTATCACTCTATGGGGAATATTATCTATTGGAATTATGGACAAACAGGTAAATTGATGTCAAAGAGTAAAGAACTTGTAAATCTTGTAAAAGATATTACTGGTTATCGTTTAGTAACGCAAAGTAGTAAAAGTATTCCATACGGTGGCTATAGTGATTATGTAGTTAGAGAGCTTGGAATACCGGCTGTTACACTTGAGACAGGTATACTATATGCACCTGTTAACCATTCACAATTTGATACAATATGGAAACAGAACAAAACTATAATTCCTGCAGTTGTCTTGCAGGTTATAGAAGATAATTAATGATTTATTATACTGGAGGAAAAAATGCAAGTAAAGAATATTAACACGGAACAACTTATCAATTTATATGAAAATCATCTAGAACATGATTTTCCAAAGAGCGAATTGAAGTCATTATCAATGCTCCAATCCTATATGGAACAAGGAATCTATACAATCTATGGCTTGTATGAAGGAGAGGAATTATTAGCATATGCTATGTTTATGCATAATAAGGACAGTGGTTTTCAATTGTTAGATTATTTCGCAAGTAATCGTAAGTATAGAAGTAAAGGATATGGTTCAGCATTATTAGAGCTTCTTAAGAAGGAAGATACAATTTCAGAAGGCTACATTATTGAAGTAGAAACAGTACGAACAGCTAAGAATGAGGAAGAGAAGATACAAAGAACGCGAAGAATTGCCTTTTATGAGAAGAATGGTCTTAGAAAAACAGCAATACGGGCTAGCGTCTATGGTGTAGAATTTGACATATTATATCTACCTCTTCGCTGGGATGGAGATGACACACATCTATGTGAAGAACTAAAATCCTTATATCTACAGATGTTTGGTGAAGAAAGATATAGAGTTCATACTACAATCGAGTTGTTATAAAATTCTAATTATTAAGTTGCCAAACGTTTTCTCATGGGCTCTGAATAGTTACCAACAAATTCATACTATGGTTTGATGATTGGTTATGAGTATGTTATAATAGCTAAGAAAAGACTTAAGGAGGATGTTGGGATGGATAAATATCGAATTATTGTTAAGGGAATAGTAAAAAGTCTAGACAAATATCTTATTGTTGAAAAATGGTTTGATGATCGAATTCAAGATCCATATCAATGGGGATTTATAGATGGTGCAATCAATTTTGGCGAATCACCTGATCGTGCAGTTGTTCGAATTATCGCGGAAGATACAGGATTATGCGTTCAGATTGATCGCGTGCTATATACGTGGTCTTTTATGGCTGGGGATACGTGTACCATTGGTATTAGTTATCTATGTTTAACTGGTATGGAAGATGTATTATTGTCAGAAGAACTACATAATTATAGATGGATTACCAAAGATGAATTCGAACAGTATATTGATAATCAAGATGTTCTCAATGATATAGAGTGCGCTGGCTTAGAGTAGCTTGTTGTTAATATAGAAAGGTGGTTCCTTTGAAGACACTAATTAAGAATGGGTATGTAATTGACCCTGCGACAGATAAAGAAGAAATTTGCGATATTCTAATTGTAGATAATTGTATTGCCCAGATTGGACAGAAGATAACAAAAGAGGCCGACCAAATTATCGATGCAACTGATTGTTATGTTATGCCAGGATTTATTGATCTACATGTTCATCTAAGAGAACCAGGTTTTGAGTACAAAGAAACTATCGAATCTGGTGCATTAGCAGCAGCACATGGCGGTTTTACAAGTATTTGCCCAATGCCTAACACAAATCCTGTTATAGATAGTAAGGAGACGGTAGCTTATCTTAATGACAAATCTAAGAAAGAAGCAGTAGTTAATGTATTACCAGTTGGTGCTGTAACAATTGGACAAACTGGCAAGGAACTAGCAGATATTACTGGTATGGCTAAAGAAGGTATCGTTGCAATAAGTGAAGATGGTAAATCTGTAATGGATACTGCCTTATATAAGAAAGCCATGGCTATTGCAAAAGAAGAAGGAATCGTTGTACTTGCTCACTGCGAAGACAAGAGTCTCGTACAAGGCGGAGTTATGAATGCTGGTAAGAAGGCAAATGAGTTAGGAATGCCAGGAATTACGAATGCAGTTGAAGATGTCATTGCCGCTAGAGATATACTAATGGCAAAAGAAACTGGTGTTAAGTTACATCTATGCCATTGTTCTACAAAAGATAGTGCGTGGATGGTAGGGAAAGCGAAAGAACAAGGATTGCCAGTAACGGCCGAAGTTTGCCCACATCATTTTGCTTTGACGGATGAAGATATTGTGGAAGATGATGCAAATTATAAGATGAATCCACCATTAAGAAGTAAAGAAGATGTGCAAGCACTTAAAGAAGCATTACGTGACAATATTATTGATGTAATTGCAACCGATCATGCACCTCATAGTGAAGAAGAGAAGAAAAAATCTATAAAAGAAGCACCTTTTGGCATTGTTGGTTTAGAAACTGCTTTTGCATTAACAATGACGGAGCTTGTTAAGACTGGATATCTTACTCCAAGACAACTTGTTGAGAAGATGAGCTACAACCCAGCGAAAGTACTTGGAATTAACAAAGGAACATTAAAGGAAGGAGCAATTGCTGATATTGTAATTGCCAATCCAAATGAAGAATATACAATAGATACGAAAGATTTTGTTTCAAAAGGCAAGAATACACCATTCCAAGGCAAGAAAGTATATGGAAAGATTTTGTATACTCTAGTTGATGGTCAAGTTGTTTATCAAGCATAGGATAGGAAAGGGGAATTTTTAACCATGATTAACAAGTTAATTAACAGAATTGAAAACTTAGGAGCACCGATTGTAGTAGGTTTGGACCCGATGTTAGGGTACATACCGGAGTGTGTGAAAGCGAAAGCATTTGCTGAAAAAGGGGAAACCTTAGAAGGAGCAGCAGAAGCGATTTGGCAATTCAATAAAGCAATAGTTGATGCAACACATGATTTAATTCCAGCAGTAAAACCTCAGATTGCTATGTATGAACAATTTGGAATCGAAGGACTCAAAGTTTTCAAGCAAACCGTAGAGTACTGTAAAGAAAAAGGTCTTATTGTAATCGGAGATGTAAAACGTGGTGACATTGGTTCAACTTCAGAAGCATATGCTGTTGGTCATCTTGGAAAAGTTACAGTTGGACAAAACTCTTTCTATGGATTTGATGAAGATTTCGTTACAGTAAATCCATACCTAGGCTCAGATGGTATCGATCCGTTTATTAAAGTGTGTAAAGAAGAAAACAAAGGGTTATTCATTCTTGTTAAGACATCGAACAAATCAAGTGGAGAATTCCAAGATCAACTTGTTAATGGAAGACCACTTTATGAATTAGTTGGTGAGAAAGTTGCAAGCTGGGGAGAATCTCATATGGGAGATGCTTATAGCTACGTTGGAGCAGTAGTTGGCGCAACCTATCCAGAGATGGGCAAGATCTTACGTAAAATCATGCCTAAGACATATATCTTAGTTCCAGGTTATGGTGCTCAGGGTGGCAAAGCTGCTGATTTGGCTCCTTACTTTAATAAAGATGGATTAGGAGCGATCATCAATTCATCTCGTGGTATTATAGCTGCATACAAGCAACCTGGATATGAGAAATACGGTGAAGAGGCATACGCAGATGCATCGAGACAAGCAGTTATAGATATGATTACTGATATTAAATCAGCAATCTAAATTAAAATATGTAATCTCTAAAAAAATATCAATAAGATGAAGGCCTGTTTTAAGCGAGTAAGCTTGAAACAGGCCTTTTTCTCAGCAATAGCAAAAAGTAGCAATATTGTTTTGATAATGATTATCATTTTCTATATTGACGTATCAATATTCTTGTGTTAACATACTAAAACAGTTAGTTAATACTAACTATCACACAAAGTGAAACAGGAGATAGATATGATTAACAAAATGAAACGCATTCTGCTACATAGAATTTCATGGATTGTCGTACTGATAATATTATCCATAATTTCCATCATGATAGGTGTGAAAGATTTTAGTTTACGAGGTATATTCACTGGTAATGCTGATGACGTTAATCTTGTATTAATTAGTAGATTACCAAGACTGATAAGTATCATTGTAACTGGTGCAAGCTTAAGTGTGGCAGGATTAATTATGCAGACCATAACCAATAACAAATTTGTTTCTCCGTCTACTGCAGGTACAATGGAGTGGTGCAAGTTTGGGGTGATGATAGCCATATTGTTATTTGGTGGTAGAAGTTCTCTAGTTAAGATGGGAGTCGCTTTTATCTGTGCTCTATTTGGAACTTTATTATTTATGAAGTTACTTACAAAACTACAATTTACAAACGCTATTATAGTACCTTTAGTTGGTATGATGATGGGAAATGTTGTCGGCTCTATCACTAGTTTTTTCGCTTACAAATATGACATCATGCAAAATATGTCTTCATGGTTACAAGGAAATTTTTCTTTGATAATTAAAGGCAGATATGAATTGTTGTATATAGGAATACCATTCTTTATTATCGCCTATGTATATGCCAATAAATTTACCATTGCAGGTATGGGAGAAAGCTTCTCACAAAACCTAGGGCTTAATCATAAAAGGATAGTTATGGGTGGTATGGTAATTGTCGCTTTTATTACATCAACTGTTGTAGTAACAGTTGGAAGCATTCCTTTTTTAGGGTTAATTATTCCGAATATTGTCGCCATTTATAAGGGAGATAATATTAAAAACACTCTTTTTGATATTGCCATATTAGGTTCTATCTTTATATTGGTATGTGATATTTTAGGTAGAATAATTATTTACCCATATGAAGTCTCCATCAGTGTTGTAGTGAGTGTTGTGGGAAGTATCATATTCTTAGTAATACTGTTTTGGAGGAATAAGCATGCTAGATAAACTTACGGATAGGAAAAGAAAAACTAAATTAGCTATATTAATTTTAGTATTTATGACATTGTGTTTTGCAGCAATATTTCTTTTCGTGGGATTAACCGAAAAGAATATACATTTTTATTTGCCAAGACGTCTAGAAAGAGTAGGGGCAGTACTTTTGGTTAGTTATTGTATTGGCTCATCCTCGGTAGTGTTTCAAACTATAACCAATAATCGGATTTTAACTCCAAGTGTAATGGGACTAGATTCCTTATATATGTTTATTCAAACAGTTGTCGTATTTTTCTTTGGATCAAGGCAAATTGCAATGATGACAGGTCAAGTTAATTTCTTGATTTCTGTTGGTGCGATGGTGTTTGCATCTTGGGTACTCTTTTTCTTGCTGTTTAAAGGTGAAGGTAAAAATGTCTATTTTCTAGTACTTGCTGGTATGATACTTGGTAGTTTTTTTAGTGGTCTATCAACCTTTATGCAAGTTCTATTAGACCCAAACGAATTTTTGGTTCTGCAAGGTAAGATGTTTGCAAGCTTTAGTAATATTAACAACGATTTATTAGGATTATGTGTCTTGATTGTAGGTATTTGTATTCTAATTACAATAAAAGATTATTCCTCGCTTGATGTTCTATCCTTAGGCGTAGATCATGGAATTAATCTGGGGATATCCTATAAAGGTTTGGTACTAAGGAATTTAATGGTTATTTCTGTTTTGATATCCGTTTCAACAGTGCTTGTGGGACCGATTACCTTCTTAGGAATTCTACTCGTTAGTCTAGCAAGACAAATAGTACCTACCTATAAACACTCAATCTTAATAACTGTTTCAACCTTGTTAGGATGTCTTTCATTACTTGGTGGACTATTAATGATTGAACGTATCTTTAAGTATGAGACCACCATAAGTGTAGTAATTAATTTTGTTGGAGGAATATATTTTATATACTTAATGTTAAAGGAAAGTAAGAAGTAATAAAGAGCAGGTGAAAGTATGATTTCTATAAAAAATATCAGCAAAAAATACGGTGAGAAACATGTGGTAGATCATGTGGATTTAGATATCCCAAAGGGAAAGATTATTGCTTTTATAGGCAGTAATGGAGCTGGTAAAAGTACTTTAATATCAATTATCAGTCGTACATTAAGTAAAAATTCAGGCGAAGTATATATTGATGAAAAAGAATTAAAGGAATGGAAAAGTAAGGAGTTGTCAAAACGATTATCTATACTCAAACAATCGAATTATCTAAACATTCGATTAACGATCAAAGAATTAGTTAGCTTTGGAAGGTTTCCTTATTCCAATGGTAAATTAACGAAGGAAGATGAGAAGATAGTTGATGATGCAATTTCTTATATGAAATTAGAAGATTTACAAGATCGTTATCTTGACGAACTCAGTGGTGGTCAAAGACAAATGGCCTATATTGCAATGATTATTGCACAAGATACCGAGTATGTTTTCTTAGATGAACCGTTAAACAATCTGGATATGCGCCATTCTGTTCATATTATGAAAATCATAAGAAAATTAGTGGATGATTTGGGGAAGACCGTTATGGTGGTTATTCATGATATTAATTTTGTGTCTTGCTATGCAGATTATATTGTAGCAATGAAAGATGGAAAGATCGTGGAAGAGGGAGCAACTGAGAATATTCTAAAAAGTAATGTTCTAAAAGAAGTGTATGGAATGGATATCGGTATTCACCAAATTAATGGTAAGAATATTTGCTTATATTATGATTAATGTGTACTTTTTTAACTAACTTACACAAATTGCACATGTAGTCAGTACAGTGCTGATGTGTTCAGAGATTTTTTTCTATGAGTAGAGCAATTACCTACCCTAAATGAAGTCTTTATGTGGAAGTTAGAGAAACTTATTATAAATAACAATTATATGGAGGATATTATGAAAAAAATAGTAACTTTAGCGCTTGCATCAGTGCTATCAATCGCAATGCTAACAGGATGTGCAACAAAAGAAAATGGTACTACTACTACAAATGCAACAGAGGGAACCAATGCGGAATCTCCTACACAATCAAATGAAGATGAAGCTTCTAGTACAACAACTACAGAAACGACAGTAACAGATGCTAAGGGCAATAAAGTGACAGTTCCTGCAGATGTTAAGAAAGCTGTTGTTATGGATTATGGTATCTTAGACTCCATTCAGGCCTTAGAAATTGATGTTGAAGTCGCTATTCCATCGGGAGAAACTCCTTCTTTTCTTTCCGATTTTTCTGATTCTACTACAATAGGAAGTATTAAGGAACCAGATCTAGAAGCGATTTTTGATTTTGAACCAGATGTAATTTTCATCAGTGGAAGACAGGAAAGTTTTTATGATCAATTAAGTGAAATTGCTCCAACTATTTATGTATCGATAGATTCTGCTAAATACATGGAGGATTTTAAAAATAATACGAATATCGTTGCATCTATTTTCAATAAAGAAACAGAAGCTGATGAAGCAATAAAAGCCATTGAAGCGAAAGTTGAAGCAGCCAAGGCTGTATCTGCTAAAACAGATGATAAAGCACTAATTATCTTAACGAATGACGGAAGTATGAGTGCTTATGGAGCAGGTTCGAGATTCGGAATTATTCATGATTTATTAGGAGTAAAGGCAGCAGATGATACTATTGAAGTATCTACACATGGACAAGAAGTTAGTTATGAATATATATCACAAGTAAATCCAGATATTTTATTTGTAGTTGATAGAACTGTTATTGCTGGAGGTACTAATCTTGCAGCGACAACGTTAGATAATGAGTTAGTTAATGAAACAAGTGCAGCGACAAATAATAAAATTATTTCATTAGATCCAGATTTATGGTATTTATCAGGTGGTGGGTTGACATCGGTATCAGAGATGATAGATGAAGTAGTAGCTGCTATACAATAAGGGATATTAGATCTACTGCATCTATATTCTTTTAAACTAAAAATGTTTGAAGTATGTTTTAACACACTTCAAACATTTTTTTTAATCTTAATATATTTGAATATCTAATTATGCAAAATCCATTTCTTAACTATACATCCGATGAATCTTCTAATAAACTTTCTAATTGATCTGGTGTAAGACCTTCGGAATCAACTATAAGATTGTCTGAATCCGAAGACTCCGGTTTGGGATTAACCGAAGGAATATTTATATAGAAGCGTTTCTCATCTTGTTTAACTATGTAGGGTTCTTTCTCGTTGACACGATAAGATTTTAGTAAGTTACCACTTTCTAAACAAACGGTATTAGAGTTGCACAAGTCATAATTACTAGAGTATGGCATCTTATCGTACATACATAAATCGTCCATTAGGGTATTGTCAAATGGCTTGAGTTTAGTAGCTTTGTTTTGCTGTTCCAATCGTGTAGCCTCCTTATTTCTTTGTCGATGTCGCTATCGATCTTGTTAATGGTAGTTTTACAGCTACCACTATATTTATTAACAGTATACAACCTTTATATAATGAATTCAATGATTATTATTTACCCTTTTTTGTGCTTCAACGACTAGAATTGGCACGAAAGATAGAATAATAACCGCTATCCACTGCTTGGGATTAAGTGGAACTACTTTGAAGATATTTGCTAAAGGTTCCAACATAATAACGGCTGAAAGTAGTATGGAACAAACGATAAAAGATAACACATGTTTCATATTACTGAATATGCCAATCTTCAATATGGATTTATCGCTTCTCATGTTGAAGGAATGGAATAATTGTGACAAACTGAGTACAGCAAAAGCCATAGTACGACCTAAGGTTAAGGAATCCGGTGAACCACCAAGGTCGTATCGGTATCCAAGTATGAAAGCAGTTAAGGCTAAGGAGCCGATAAGAAGACCTTCAAACAGAATCTTGAATACAAGTCCATTCGCAAACATTCCGGTCTTGGGAGAGATCGGCTTATTGTTCATAATGTCTTTACTAGCGGGCTCAACGCCAAGAGATATTGCAGGCAAAGAGTCAGTAACTAAGTTTACCCACAAGAGTTGTACAGCGAGTAATGGTGATGGTAAGCCTAATAATATTGCAGCGAATATGGTAAGGATTTCCCCTATATTACTTGATAATAGGAAATGAATTGCCTTTCTAATATTCTGATAAATTCCACGACCTTCTTGAACGGCAGAGACAATCGTAGCAAAATTATCGTCTGTCAATATCATATCAGCAGCATTCTTAGCTACATCAGTACCACTTAGTCCCATTGCACAGCCAATATCAGCAGTTTTTAATGCAGGTGCATCATTAACACCGTCACCTGTCATTGCAACAACATTGTCATTTTTCTGAAACGCTTTAACAATTCTTACTTTGTGTTCTGGAGTTACTCTTGCAAATACACTATAGTCGTCAATATTATTACCAAGACTCTCATCAGACATGGCTGATATTTCAGCTCCAGTAATTGCTTTGTCATGACCTTCCATTATTCCTAGTTCCTTAGCAATTGCACAAGCGGTTGTGATATGATCGCCAGTAATCATGACTGGTTTTATACCAGCATGTTTACAAATGGAAACGGCTTCTTTGGCTTCTTCTCTAGGTGGATCAATCATACCGATTAAACCAGTGAATACCAGAGCACTTTCCGTAAGAGCAGTACCCTTTGGAACCGTTGAAGTTTCTTTATAAGCAACAGCAAGAACGCGAAGTGCTCGTTTTGCCATATCGCTATTGTATTTATTAATTATTGCCCGTTTGTTGTTTGTTAAAGGGGAGATCTTGCCTTTGTCATAGTAATGGGTACATTTAGATAGAAGTACATCGGGGGCACCTTTGGTTATGCAATAGATGTTATCGCTTTCCATCTTATTAACTGTAGTCATTAATTTTCTTGAAGAATCAAAAGGTATTTCTGATAGTCGTTTGTTATTTAGATCTAATTTAGCCTTGTTGATACCTACTTTACAAGCTGCAAGTATAATTGCATTTTCAGTTGGTTCTCCAGTTGCTGTTATCTCTTTTTTTGTAACTTTTAATGTTGAGTCATTACAAAGAGAGCCAAGAGTGAGAATGTGATGAGCCTCCTTCGACTCAAAGGCTTCTCTGCCACTAACAGAATAGACGTCAGTGACTGTCATTTTATTCTGTGTTAAGGTACCAGTTTTGTCGGAACAGATAACCGTTGCACTGCCTAACGTCTCAACAGCAGGTAATTTGCGGATTACAGCATTCTTCTTTGCCATACGGGAAACACCAAGAGATAGCATAATAGTGACAATTGCGGGAAGCCCTTCTGGGATCGCGGCTACTGCCAAGGATACACTAGTCATGAACATATCAAAAGGTGGACGGCCTTGTATCGTTCCTAATAGAAAGATTGCAAGACAAATGAGTAAAGCGACAATTCCTAATACTTTTCCGGTACTAGCTAAACGTTTCTGAAGTGGAGTATCGGGAGTATCATCTACCATAATCAGTTTTGCGATATGACCGACTTCGGTATGCATTCCTGTACCAGTTACAATTGCGCTACCTCGACCATAGGTTACAATACTAGTTGCGTATACGATATTCTTACGATCTGCTAAAGGTGTTTCTTCTGCATATGTTTTTTCCGCGTTTTTATCAATTGCATGGGATTCGCCAGTTAAAGCAGATTCATCAACTCGAAGGTTAATAGAGGTCAATAATCTAGCATCCGCTGGGACAAAATGTCCTGTTTCTAGATGAATGATATCACCTGGTACCAAATCCTTTGAGGCAATAACACTTTGATTGCCATCACGTAGTACGGTGGCAGTAGGTGCAGACATATTCTTCAGTGCTTCTAAGGATTTTTCGGCTTTTGTTTCTTGTAAAACTCCAAGTACTGCATTCAAGATTATAATAGTAAAGATGATGATAGGGTCGACAAAATCAGCATGACCTTCTAACAATGATATGACAAAGGATACAATAGCTGCAATAATTAGAATAGCTATCATAAAATCTTTAAACTGCGCAAAGAATTTGTATACGATACTCTTATTTTTCTTTGATTCTAAAACATTCTCTCCATACTCATGGATACGTTTGCCTGCTTCTTTGTTGGTGAGTCCTGAATCAATAGACGTATGTAGTACTTTAGCTGTATCCTGTGAGGATAGATTATGATAATTCATGTACAGACTCCTTATAAGGTTTTTTACTATATATATGCATGGACACAGAAATTATGAAAGATAGAAGTAGCCAGAATCCCTAGGTTTGCATACCTTGTTATTAGGGGCGTGTCTGTAAAGGCTTGTAGATTCCCCTTGAAAGGAGAGAAAAGAAATTGTTATTACAGATTATTGTGATATCAATCTCGTTAAGTATAGATGCACTTGGAATTGGAATTGCATACCCGCTACGTGGTGTTAAAATTGGAGCGTTAGCTAAGACGATGATTGGATTAATTTCCTGTGGAGTAATGTTCGTATCTATTCTAGTGGGAAAACAGATGACAAGGTATATACCAGCTGATGTGATGATGATTATAGGAACATCAATACTAGTATTAATGGGAGTAATCTATATTCGTAACAGTTTGTTTAGTGATGAAGATGCAAGTTACGATTTAGATGAGTCGAAGAAGATTGATTTGTTTGAAGCAGTTATCTTAGGATTTGCCCTATCTGCTGATTCTATAAGTGCAGGAATTGCAGTTGTTGCAATAGGAATGCAAAGTACATTTGTTCCTATTGTGGTTGGTTTGACACAAGTTGGATTTTTAACAATAGGGAATCTACTGATTGTAAAATTCTCTCGAATCAGGAAGTTGAATAGTAAGGTTTGTGGAGTATTTTCTGGAGCCTTATTAATATTAATAGCAATTTTACGATGTCTATGAGTTGTGACCATATTGTATATAAGTTTGTTACAGCACCATATAAGGGGCAAGGATGTCATACCGAGATTATGAAGAATAAACCTTTAAATCTTTGGTGTAACGTGTTATAATTGGGAACTGAACAGTTACAAGGTTGACGGCGATGTTGACCTAAGTTAAAGCAAAGATGAGGTAGAATAATACAATGAGAAATATTCAGTTGGTAGTTGAATATGATGGTTCCCGTTATGACGGGTGGCAAAAACAACCGAAGTACCCTAATCGTGTGACAATACAGGAAAAAATTGAATCGGTTTTGCATAAAATGGAACAAGAAGAAATTGAATTAATTGGAGCGGCAAGAACAGAAGCTGGCGTACATGCGCATGCACAAGTTGCGAACTTTGTCACTAACTCTAACATGAAACCATATGAGATCAAACATTATCTGAATCGATTTTTACCAAGAGACATTGCAGTGAAAGAAGTGTTAGAAGTTCCAGAACGTTTTCACAGTAGTTTTAATGCAAAGTCATTTGTATATGAATATAAGATTGGCATTGGTGAAGTGCCTAATGTGTTTAATCGCAAATACAGTTACTATTGTTTTGATAAATTAGATTTAAAAGGAATGCGAAAAGCGGCCTCTTATATGATTGGGAAGCATGATTTTAAGGCATTTGCTGATAATAAGAAGCAAAAGAAATCTACGGAACGTGAAATATATGAACTTGACATATATGGAGATAGTGATGAGGTAATAATTACAATTCATGCTGATGATTTTTGGCCGTTTATGGCAAGAATAATTGTAGGTGCACTTATCGAGGTAGGGACAGGTAGACTAGAGGCAGACCGTGTTCAAGAGATTATAGAAAGTAAGAATAGGGAGATAGCACCAGAAGCTGCAGAAGCGAAAGGTCTATTCTTAGTTGAAGTAAGATATATGTAAGACAGACAAAAAGCTAGAAGGTGTATTCAATTGAATATACTTTCTGGCTTTTTTGGTAAATTAGTACTATATTACTTGAAATCACGCTATTTATAGGTAAATAACAATCTAAATATAGTAGTTAAAGCTTGTCAGAGGTAAGTATTTAATGTAATATTAACATGTAGAAATGTAAAAAGGAGAGATTCCATGGCTAATCGTTGTCTAAAATGCGGAAAAATATTGGAAAAAGATGGATTTTGCTTGAATTGTATTGAATTTGCTGAGAAAAATGAAACAATGAAAGAAACAACTGAAAGTAACCGTACTGTAATAAAGGATCAACCATATGCTGATGGCGATTTGAAAGCATATGAACAGATACCGAATCAACAACTACAATTGAAACGAAAATCAAAATTTAATTTTACGCAGATGATATTAGTAGTAATTATAGTAGCAGGGATCTTTGTAGTAACTAAATTGACAGGTAGGCTAGATAAGAAGAATCCGAATGACGATACAGGTGCATATCAGGAGGAAGTTCTTGGACAAGCGCAAATAGAACGGAAGGATGAAACGAGTTTTGATGATGTCTTAGGTGAGGAAGAAACAGACGAGGATACAGAAGCGTCGTATGTATATGAAGCTGATTATGAGGAAATAATGCAAGCGGGCGAGCCAACTAATGCATATACGTTATTCGCAGCGACGAAAGATGATGTTGTACCATTAATAGACGAATATTTTATAGAACAGGGTCTTAATATGAAATATGATACAGATATGGACAACACATATGAAATGGTTGAAGATGAGAAAGTCACATATTATGAGACATTCTCTATGTGGTCTAAAGAAGAGGATGATTCAGAATTATACTTAATTTCTTCGGATACAGTTACAGGTAAATTGTTATATGTCGGGGTATACAGAGAAGATAAAGAAGAAGCCATAAAGCTAATTACAAAGAGTCTTGAAACAATTGATCCAAGCTTAACCAAGGAACAATTACAAGAGACTTACGATAACATTGTTAGTTCAACAGACTATGTTGATGAAATCTGCGGAGATTATGAAGTACAAGGCGGATATCTAGAAGGACAAAACCTTTACTATTATTATATTTCCAGCTTGATAGGTAATTAATGGAGATTACAAAGATTACATAGATCACTTAGAATCAATTATGTAGCTGTTTGGAATAAGAAAAAGAAGAAAAGGAGCTATCAGCTAACAGGTAATTTCTTAGCTTGAAAGCTCCCTTTCTATTATTGTAATAAAATTCAATCTATTCGATTTCAGAAGGTTTGTTTTGGCGATTAGAAAGTTTTTTGAACAGAAGGAATGCAATAATACCGATAATTAAAGGTATTAGGATGTGTTTATATTTATCATAATAACCGTAGGCTAATTGCCAATTATCCTGTAAGAAGTATCCTGTTCCAATTAGCATGGTATTCCAGATGGTGATACCAATGAAAGAAGATAATAGGAATACAGAGTAACTTTGTTTCATAGTTCCACTTATGAATGCTATGTAAGTCCGGCATATAGGAATAACTCTGGCGAAGCAAACCGCAGAGGCACCATATTTCTCAAATTTACGATAAGAAGAATTAAGACCTTTCTCTGTTTTAGGGAACTTCTTGATTAAACGTCCCAGTATTGCTGAACCACCGTAACATCCAACTACATAGCAGAATGTGGTACCGATAAGACCTGCAATCACGCTTGCAGTTAATATTACGAAGAAATGAATATTCTGAGAACATGCGATTGCTCCAGAGAATGGTAGGACAATCTCACTAGATACAGGAAAGCAGGCGTATTCAAGCATGATAATTAAGAACATAGCGATTAACCCATAATCGGTTATTAAGTTGGTGAGGAATTCCATAATCCGCTCCATGAATTCTTTTTTGAAAGTATATTACTGGTAGTTAGAAAAAATGTTAATAAAATGATAGTATCCTATATATGATTTGGGTGTCAAAAGTCCTCTTTATATTTAATTCGTCAATTTGCACAATTTATAAATCGTTATGTGATGCAAACCATAGTTTATTCGCAACCCGCTCTCGCTTGGATGAAGTTCGTAGTGGTACGTAAGGCTCTAGAATACAGAGGCAAAGTACCAACGACTTCATACAGTTACTCACCAAACTATGTTCAGCATCACATTAGTCAGGTTTGTTAATGTGCAAAATGACGAAGGCAAGTTTATTGAATGACTGTTGACACTCGAACCATATATTCAGTCTAGCTTTACGAATAAAAAGGACAAGTACATCATATATATGGTAGTGGCTTGTAATAATATTGTTATATTAATGACACAAATTTACCACAAAACACTTATAGATTTATACATAAAATGAAATAAGTGGAATTACAGCATGACACTTGGAGGTTAAAATGAAAGAGCTTATACTAAGAATGAAAAAGAGGAGTAAGCATTTGCTGATGTTCTCTGTAATTTTATTGATATTATTTGGAGTTAGATATAAAGAACAAGCTGATGCTGCTTCTAATTATCCATATATGATTAAGGTCAATAAACAACAGAATTGTGTAACCATCTATGGTAAAGATAGTAAGGGCAAATATACGGTACCAGTTAAAGCTATGATTTGTTCTACCGGTGTGGATACTCCATTAGGGACGTACCGTACACCAGCGAAGTATAGATGGAAGTTACTACTAGACGATGTGTGGGGGCAATATAGCACAAGAATTACAGGGGGAATCTTATTCCATTCCGTTTGGTACTATAAACAAGACCCATCGACACTATCAGCAGTACAATATAATAAGCTTGGAACAATGTGTTCCCACGGCTGTATACGTTTGACTGTAGCGGATGCCAAATGGATATATGATAATTGTCCGATAGGAACAACAGTTACAATATATAATAGCAAAGATCCAGGGCCACTTGGAAAACCGGTCGCAATTAAATTACCGACAAACACCGGCTGGGACCCAACAGATGTATATTCTAAGAATAATCCGTTTAATGGTAAGAAGCCAACTATTACTGGAGCAAAGAACAAGACAGTTAAATATGGTACAAATGTGGATTTACTAAAGGGTGTTACGGCTAAGAATACAACTGGATTTAGCATAACAGCACGTATTAAAGTTTCTGGTAAAGTTAATACGAAGAAATCAGGTAAATACAAGATTACCTATACGGTTACCGATGAGATAGGAAGAAGTGCTAAGAAAACAGTTACATACACCGTTGTTGGTGGAGAAGATAAAGATGAAGAAGTAGAAGTGGTAGTAGGAACACCTAAGATATCTGGTGTAGTAGATAGAGTTATTAATGGTGATACCGAAGTTACAAAGGAACTTGCACTAAAAGGAGTTACTGCGACGATTGATGATAAGAAAGTCGACAATAGCATGGTGACTGTTACAATTAAGGAAAACAAAGATGATTCGTACACTGTAACGTATGATTTAGTATCATCTAATGGAAAATCAGATACACAAAAGGCTACGATCATTGTTGATAAAGAAGCGCCAGTCATTGAAGGAGCAGTGAATAAAGAAATTCCTTGGGATGTAGAAGTGAATCGTGAGATGGCATTAGAAGGTGTGAAGATTTCTGATAATATTAGTAAGATGGCTATTGATGATATTAAGGTAACGATTAAAGATAAAGAAGACCGTTATATTGTGACATATGCAGCAAACGACGATGTAGGTAACAAAACTTCTGTCACTGTGAATTTCAAGAAAAAAGATTATCTTCGATTTGAAGGAATTGTAGATCGCGTTGCTCAGAGTTATGAAGTAGTAGACCGTGCTTTTGCATTAAAGGGAGTAAAGGCATATTACAACAAGAAAGATGTTACAGATGCAATCGAAGTACGTTTCAAACCTGTTTATGATGAAGAAGATGTTATCGTAGAATATGAGGTAACCTATATTATACGTGATAAAGTTAATAATGATATACGAGCTACTGCTAAAATCACAGTATTAAAGGAAGAATAAAATCAAACTTGTGAAAGGGGCTTATGCTAAAGTTAAGGTTTTAGCATGGGCTCCTTAAGTTTTCTAGATATACAATGACACTACAACGAATAAATCTAATAAATTTATTAAATATGAAAAAATAAGTTGAAAAAAGGTTATAATCTAGGTATACTTTAAATATTGACTGTAACTCACTCGTGAATGATATCCGTGAAATAATGTTAATGGATTTCAGGTTAAAGAGTGCATTAAGTTACAAAGATTTACATGTTAGAATGTCAGTTGTACAACAATAAGTTTGGAATTTATAGGTGTACAAGTTTGACAAGGAGGTCAGATGTACAAGTTAATAAAGAGAGATGGCATGGCAAAACGTGGCGAATTCCACACTGTTCATGGAACTATCCAAACTCCTGTATTTATGAATGTTGGTACTTGCGCAGCTATAAAAGGCGGAGTATCTACAGAAGATTTACAAGGATTAAAGACACAAGTGGAGTTATCCAATACGTATCATCTACATGTTCGTCCGGGAGATAAAGTTATTAAACAACTTGGAGGTCTTCATAAGTTTATGGTTTGGGATAAGCCAATTCTAACAGACTCAGGTGGATTCCAAGTATTTTCATTGTCAGGGCTTCGTAAAATCAAAGAAGAGGGTGTATACTTTAACTCTCATATTGATGGGCGTAAGATTTTCATGGGTCCAGAAGAGAGTATGCAGATTCAATCGAATCTTGCATCAACAATAGCAATGGCGTTTGATGAATGCCCGCCGCACCCAGCTACTAGAGAATATATGCAGAATTCTGTTGATCGTACAACTAGATGGTTAGAACGTTGTAAAAAAGAGATGGCAAGATTGAATTCTTTAGAAGATACAATTAATAAAAATCAGATGTTGTTTGGAATTAATCAAGGTGGAACTTTCGAGGATATCCGTATTGAACATGCAAAACGTATATCAGAGCTTAATCTTGATGGATATGCACTTGGTGGACTTGCAGTTGGTGAGTCACATTCTGAGATGTATCGTATTATTGAAGAAACGGTACCATATCTACCAGTTGAAAAACCTACTTACCTTATGGGAGTTGGTACACCTGCTAATATTCTAGAAGCAGTTGATCGAGGAGTCGATTTCTTTGATTGCGTGTATCCAACAAGAAACGGAAGACATGGTCATGCCTATACGAATCTAGGTAAGCTTAATCTACTTAATGCAAGATTTGAATTAGATACAAGACCGATTGAAGAAGGTTGTAATTGTCCGGCTTGTCAAAAGTATAGCCGTGCATATATAAGACATCTATTGAAAGCTAAAGAAATGTTAGGTCTTCGATTACTTGTAATGCACAACTTGTATTTCTATAATACAATGATGGAAGAGATTCGAGAAGCAATTGAACAAGGCAGATATAAAGAATATAAGAAAGCCAAATTAGCTGGATTTGAAGCTAATGGAGAAAGCTAAAATTTCTTGACAAAAGTCATAGATTTTGAAGATATGTATAGGAGGAATTATAATGAACTTACCAGTATTAACTACAGCACCAACAGGGGGTACGAGTATCATATTTACACTTGGTTATTTAGTAGTCATCGGTGCAGCATTCTACTTTATTGCAATCAGACCACAGAAGAAACAACAAAAGGCACATGCAGCTATGTTAACAACAATAGCCAACGGTGATAGCATTTTAACTTCAAGTGGTTTCTATGGCGTTGTTATTGACGTAATGGAAGACGTTGTAATTGTCGAGTTTGGTAACAATAAAAATTGTAGAATTCCAATGCAAAAATCAGCTATTATTGAAATCGAAAAACCAGAAGAAACTAAATAATAGATAATAAGGAGTTGGCGGATAACAAAAGTATCCAACAACTCCTTTTTTCTATAGACAAATATTAAATTCAAGGGTACTATAATAAAGTGTCAATAAAGATTAACAATGTATATTGCAAGCAATCATTCGATATGCATATGATAAAATGATAGAAGTAGTTTGGAGATAGTAAGATTTGTATGTTACACAAAGTCTCTAGGCCTTTGAAAGGGGATAGTTTATAACATGAACAAACCAGTATTAGTAATTATGGCTGCAGGTATGGGCAGTAGATACGGCGGATTAAAGCAAATGGATCCTGTGGATAAGGAAGGACATAAGATTATAGATTTTTCAATATATGATGCGAAAAGAGCCGGTTTTGAAAAAGTAGTCTTCGTCATTAAGAAAGAATTAGAAGACGATTTTAGAGAGTTGGTGGGTGATCCAATATCGAAGCATATGGAGGTAGAATATGTGTTCCAAAGCTTAGATAATATTCCAGAAGGTTTTTTGGTTCCAGAAGGTAGAGTAAAACCTTGGGGGACTGCTCATGCGGTGCTTAGTTGCTATGACGTAATAGATGGGCCATTCGCAGTAATCAATGCAGATGATTATTATGGAGCAAGCGCATTTCAGATGATTTACGATTTCTTATCAGAAGTGAAAGAAGATTCCAGTTATCGTTATACAATGGTAGGTTATCGTTTGAAAAATACAGTTACAGACAATGGTTATGTATCTAGAGGCGTGTGTGATACCGATTCTAATCAAATGTTACTAGATATAGTGGAACGTACTAGAATCGAGAAACGTGAAGAGGGAATTGCATATTCCGAAGATGGCGGTAATACTTGGAACCCACTTTCTGAAGAGACAATTGTATCTATGAATATGTGGGGATTTACGGCTAGCATAATGGAAGAGCTTAAGAAACGTTTTGCACTATTCATGAATGAAGAAGTTAGAAACAATCCTGAGAAAGCAGAATACTTTTTACCAAGTGTGGTAGATCAATTGTTATCAGCAAAAAAAGCAACAGTTAAGGTACTAAACTCAGAAGACAAATGGTATGGTGTAACATACAAAGAAGATAAAGAAAGTGTTATGAACGCAATAGCTAGTCTGAAAGCGAGTGGAATATATCCTACAAAACTCTGGAGGTAAATCTTCATGTTTAAAATACTAATAGTAGAAGATGATGAAACGATTGCAGGGATATTAGCGGAGAATCTAAATAAATGGGGATATGAAGCCGCTTATGTTGAAGACTTTGACTTGGTACTCCAAAAATTCAGAGATTTTGAACCGCATTTGGTTTTAATGGATATTACCTTGCCGTTCTATAATGGATTCTATTGGTGTGCAGAGATTCGCAAAGAATCCAATGTACCAATTGTATTCCTATCCTCCAATACCGATAACATGAATATTGTTATGGCGATGAATATGGGAGGAGATGACTTCATTACGAAACCCTTCGACCTATCTGTTGTAGTTGCTAAGGTTCAAGCGTTACTTCGAAGAACATATTCGTATATGAATCAAGTTACTACCATTGAACATCGAGGAGCAATTCTTAACCTTGGTGAAGCAGCATTATATTATCAAGATACGAAGTTAGATTTAACAAAGAACGAGTTTCGTATCTTGCAATTATTAATGGAGAAGAGGAATACAGTAGTTTCTAGAGAAGAGATTATGAAGAAATTATGGGATAGCGATTGCTTTATTGATGACAATACATTGACGGTTAATATGACGAGAATTCGTAAGAAGCTGGAAGAAATCGGTCTTGAGCAATTTATTGTAACAAAAAAGGGAATAGGTTATCGAATAGGGGACTAACTTATGTCATAAGTATTAGGGCTTCAAAATCACGTTTTATATTTTATTTCATCAATTTGCACAATTTATAGAACAGTATGCGATACAAATCATAGTTATTCGCAACCCGCTCTCGCTTGGATGAAGTTCGTAGTGGTACATAAGGCTCCAAAGTACAGAGCCTAAGTACCAACGACTTCATACAGTTGCTCATCAAACTATGTTCTGCATCACATTAGCCAGGTTTGTGAATGTGCAAATTGACGAAGGTAAGTTTTTTGAGTGCTTTTGATACTCTAATACTATTAAATCTTGCGACTTTGGAAGGGGTGCTGATTTTAATATGAAGCCGTTTCGTAGTATAGATTATATAAAACTTAGAATTCCTTTTTTCTTGCTGTTGGCACTTACCTGTTTTCTATTCCCTTTCCTTCAATATTTATATGGATACAAAGTGGAGGCTGCTTGGTATTGTGTGGAGATTGAGTTATTTGTTGCTCTTATAATTATCTGTATCGATTATAGAATTCAGAAGATGAAATACTTGAAGTTGCTAGAGCGTTATTCAAATATATCGGTCTATGAAACCCAGGTGATAACTCCTAGTAACTGTATGGAAGAAGGATATGAGTGGATTATTAAATCTCTTCAAGAAAAGGCAAAAGAGTCATCAGACCAGATTGAGACTCGCCACCAAGGACAAATCGAGTATTTCACAATGTGGGTTCATCAGATTAAGACACCAATTTCTGCGTTATCTCTCTTACTCGATAACACAGAGATAGAATCAAGTTCAAAGGGGTCAATGAAGCAGGAAGTATTTAAAATCGAACAGTATGCAGGATTAGTTCTTGAATACCTTCGAATTGATAATATGAGCAATGACTTTATATTAAGCCCGTATGAGCTTGATGGTATTGTAAGGAAAGTTGTTAAGAAGTTTTCGACAATATTTATCCACAAGAAAAACTCGTTAGTAATGGATGAACTGAATTGTAAGGTACAAACCGACGAGCGTTGGTTGGCTTTTTTGCTTGAACAGATTTTGTCAAATGCTCTAAAATATACAAATCAGGGTACAATAAGAATTTATGAGGAGAAAGACTATATAGGTAGAGTAGTACTTGTTATAGAGGATACCGGAATCGGAATTAAGGAAGAAGATATACCGAGGATATTCGAACGTGGATATACTGGCTTGAATGGGCGTATGCATCAGAAAGCTACAGGAATCGGGTTATATTTATCAAAGAAGGTAGCAGATCGATTGTCTTGTAGTATTTCCGTAACTTCAAAGGTACGGGAAGGAACGAAAGTTTCTATTATTTTTCCTAAGGATGATTTGGAGATTTTTTAGATATAAATGTTTAATCTTATCTTATGTTATTTACTTTACATTTACTACGGCAGTGGATACCGTATTAGGTGGACAAGTTGGTAAAGTTCTTGACGATAAATAAGATAACTACGTTAAATAATAATCCGTATCATGATTTATGTGAAAGATTATACTTGAGATAAATATGTGTATAATAAAAACTAGTTGTATAACCAATATGGATTTTAGTGAGGTATAGGTGTGAATAGTAAGGTTAGAATTGCAACAAAAGAAGATATTGATGCTGTTGTCAAAATATATGATGCAATAATAGAAAAAGAAGAATCAGGAGAGTTAAGAATTGGTTGGAAACGTGGTGTTTATCCCACAGAAAACACGGCATTGGAGGCTTTCAATCGACACTCCCTTTATGTTTGTGAGGATAATGGGAAAGTAGTTGCATCGGCTAGAATAGACCAAAATCAGGTTCCAGAATATGCGGATGCTAATTGGATATATGATGTTGATGATAAGCAGGTCATGGTACTTCATACTTTGGTAATTGATCCTAATTGCTTGCGCAGTGGATATGGAAGAAGATTTATAGACTTCTATGAACAGCATGCTCTTGAACACAATTGCCATTATCTTAGAATTGATACAAATGAAATTAACACATTGGCACGAAAAATGTATAAGAAATTAGGGTATGAGGAGATTGGGATTGTATCTTGTGAGTTTAATGGTATTACCAATGTTCAACTTGTATGTTTAGAGAAGAAAATTTAAACATTTTCTCAAGTGTAATGTAACCGGACAACAATAAATTAATCAGCAATCTTACACAAGTGTAAGATATAGAAAAAGAAATGTAAGCTTTAGTTAAGGCATTATATTTCTTTTTTTATTATAATAATTGCATAAGATATATACAATCGAGTAGAAAGGGAGAAAGATAATGCCATTATTAGAAGTTAATAATTTGAAGAAAATATATACAACGCGTTTTGGAGGGCAGCAGTGTCAGGCTCTTAGTCAAGTGAATTTTTCTGTAGAAGAAGGGGAGTACGTAGCAATCATGGGAGCGTCAGGCTCAGGTAAGACTACACTACTTAACATATTAGCATCACTTGATAAACCAACAGCTGGAGAAGTACGGTTAGATGGGACAGTCTTATCTAAGATTAGTGATAGTAAGATATCAGCCTTTCGTAGAGAGAATCTTGGGTTTGTATTCCAGGATTTCAATTTGCTAGATACGTTCTCTGTTAAGGATAATATCTTATTACCATTAGTATTATCAAGAAAACAATATAAAGAGATGGAAGAAAGAGTAATGCCACTTGCTAAACGTCTGCAAATCGATTCGTTACTTGATAAATTCCCTTATGAAATATCAGGTGGGCAAAAGCAAAGAACTGCAGTTGCAAGAGCGCTAATCACAAATCCCAAATTAATACTTGCAGATGAACCTACCGGAGCATTGGATTCCAAGGCTGCTCAGAATCTATTGCAGATATTTGACCAAATTAATGAATCGGGGCAGACAATATTAATGGTTACTCATAGTACACAGGCTGCAAGCCATGCAAAGAGGGTATTGTTCATTAAAGATGGTGAGGTATACAATCAATTATATCGTGGCAATCAGACACAGGAAGAGATGTTTCGTAAGATAGTATCCACATTAACAGTACTAGCAGATGGGGGTGTTGATATTGGGTAAGTCATTCTATCTGAAATTAGCAGTTACCAATCTTAAGAAGAATAGGAATGCCTATATTCCTTATATTCTAGCGGGGATGGGTATGGTGTTTACGTATGTTTTATTCCTGCTACTTAGTGAAGGTAAAGGTATTACCAATGTTGTAGGTGCTGAGACCTTACAGATTATGTTTGAGATGGGTGCTGCGGTAATCTCTATATTCTCCGTGATATTCATCTTCTATGCCAACGGTTTTTTAATGAAGCGTAGAAAAAAAGAAATTGCTCTATATGGAATCCTTGGGTTAGAGAGAAAACATGTTGGGTTAGTAATGCTATATGAGAGTTTAATAGCCGGTTTAATAAGTGTTATTAGTGGTATGGTACTTGGCCTTTTGTTTGGAAAGCTGTTCTTCATGCTATTAATGAAGATAACGAGAATTGCTGAGGGAAGTAAATTTATTATAGATACGAGTGTTTTCACAAAAACTTTCTTATTCTTTATGGCGGTATATCTAGCTACGTTGCTATGGAATCAACTACAAGTAAGACTTAGTAAGCCAATTGAATTATTAAAGGGGGAGGAGATTGGACAGAAAGAAAAACGTTCGACACCGATACTTGCAATCATTGGATTAGGTTTATTAGCTGCAGGATACTATATGGCACTTAATATAGTGAATCCGTTAGCCGCAATTAATAGATTTTTCATTGCCGTGTTATTAGTTATCGCAGGAACCTATTATACGTTCCGTGCAGGAAGTATAGTTATACTTAAACTGTTAAAGAAGAATAAGAGATATTATTATCAGACCAATCATTTTATAACGGTATCAGGAATGATACACCGTATGAAGCAGAATGCAACTGGACTTGCGAATATTTGTATACTATCTACCATGGTACTCGTTACCTTATCTACAACAATTGCATTGTTTGTAGGTCAAGAAAAGATGATTGAAGAGAGCAATCCTACCGACTATTACTTAAATATGGAGGAAGGAACGGTCTCTCAGGTAGAGTTAAAAGAAACTGTTTATGAAGTGGCGCAAAAACATAATGTTACTATAAGTAATTATAAGGATATACGTATTAAAGGGGCGATAGCTTCGTATAGTGATGGTACTATGAAAGGAGTTGATCGTGAAATTATGCTTGGATCAAACTCCAAATACTACTCAGTTATCTTTATCCCACTTACAGAATACAATAAGCTGACAGGTAAGAATGTAAACCTAGAAGAGAATGAAGTCTTAATGTCCTTTGCAATCCATAAATCTACGAAGAAAAATGTTAAAGTTTTGGAGGAGAATTATACTGTAAAGGGTGCTTGCGATGACATAGGGATCAATATGGGGCAAGATGTTACAGCCTATGACAGTATATATATGGTCTTTAAGAATGAAAATCGTATTCTTGATATTGTGATGAAGATGAGTGAGGAGTTTACTACCAATTCTCATGATATGTTAGAATACAATGTTTACTTTGACGCAGAGGGAGAATATGAAGACCGATTAGCTTGTGCAGGTGAAATGAAAGAAGTAACTTACAATATGGTGAAGGGGCGTTATTTTGCCAATATAGATTTAAGCAAAGAAGATGGTTATAAGTTGTTTGGTGGCTTGGTTTTCTTAGGATTTTTCCTAGGTATCATATTCTTGTTAGCAATGGTTATGATTATCTATTTCAAACAAATCTCAGAAGGTTTCGAAGATCGCAAACGTTTTGAAATTCTAAATAAAGTCGGATTGGATAAAAAAGACGTAAAGAAAACGATCAATAAACAGATTATTCAAGTATTCTTTTTACCGTTACTAGGTGCGATCATACATGTTGCGTTTGCGTTCAAGATGATTACTAAGCTGCTATTAATTTTCAATCTTTCAGATACAAGTTTGATATTTTATTGTACATTGATAACAATAGCAATATTTGCTGTTATCTATATATTTGTATTCAAGATGACTGCAAAAGCGTATTATAGAATCGTTAATCGTTAAGTTTAACTGTAGAATAAATTATATAATGATTCGGGTGTCAAAAGATCGATCAATATTTTGATTCATCAATTTGCACTGTTTATAGATTGTTATGTAATGCAAACCATTGTTAATTCGCAACAAGTTCTCGCTTAACTTAATACGTAGTCAGTACTGTGCTGACATGAAAAAGAGGTTATAACAATTGGTGGATAACATAGAATCCACTTGTTACAACCTCTGTTCATTTTACGTTAGTGTGAAGTTATTTAATAGTGTTTTTATATTCTTTCATGACTTCTAACAATTGATAAGGAATCTTGAGGTTTCCCCGTCCCTTTCCGATTGCAATATCTGGTTTGTTATCTCCATGGAAATCAGAACCACCGCTTAATAATAGATCATTCAGACGTGCTAAACGACGTACATCGCTTTCGTCACAACCGGTATGGGAAGTATATATAGCTTCAATTCCGGCTAGACCAAGTGATTTAAGATTCTTCACTAGTTCAGATAGTTCATCGGCAGGTAAACGATAAAGTAGAGGATGAGCAAGAACAGGTATTCCACCTGCTTGCAAGATTAGTTTGATTGCATCTTCTGGAGTTATGAATTGACGAGGCACATAATAAGGGCCGTCAGCAGCTAAATACTTTTCAAAGGCTTTATTACGTGTTTTAGTAAATCCGTTTTCAGTTAAGTATTTGGCAAAGTGGGCTCTTGTAATAACAGCGTCTGGTTCAGACTCTTTTAAGGCTTCTAAAGTAATAGGGATTCCTGCAGCATTAAGATTATGAATCATCTTGATATTTCGTTCTTCACGTTCTTTTACTGCATTCTCGAGTGTTTTGATTAAGATTTCGTTCGTATCATCAATATAGAGACCGAGAATATGAAGATCCTTCCCATTGTAAGAAGAAGAGATTTCAACACCTGGGATAATCTCAATCTCATAACCGTTCGAGGCATGTTTTGCGGCGGCTTGTCTTGCTTCTTGTATGCCAAGCACCGTGTCGTGGTCTGTTAATGCAATAGCAGATAATCCACTGCTGACTGCTTTATCAACAACTTCTGTAGGTGTTAAAGTTCCGTCAGATATGTTTGAGTGTACATGTAAGTCAATATATTTCATGGAGTTCTCCTTTCGTTTGTAGATTTCATAATAATTCTTATGTACTAGGATACAAGATTACTGCTAAATTTACAAGGGGAGAGCCATATTTGTATAACGTTAATCATGAATATTTAAAGCCTATTCTTGATTAATAAAGTTGATATAATAGGAGAATATAAAAGAATTCCTGCAAAATATTGCCTGTAGTCTGTCATAATACGTTACGAGAGGTAATATATATGAACTATACATAGTGACAGGAGGACAAAGGCATGAATAAGGCCGCAGGGAAAAATACACTTCCAATTCATATTGCTAAAGCGTTGATTTTTTCGTACATTGTTACAGCTGTTATCTTACTTCTGCTATCTTTTATCCTATTTAAAGTTCAGATTCCAAGTGGAGTAGTTAGCGTAGGAGTTATACTTGCATACATACTTTCCACGTTTGTGGGTGGTTTTTTTATTGGGAAAAAGGTTGAAGCAAGGAAATTTCTGTGGGGGCTTGCTATCGGAGCTATTTACTTTTTGCTTGTTATTATTATCTCAATCGTCATGAACAAAGCTGCTTTTGGTTCGGCGGGCAGTATAGTAACCGTACTTGGAATGTGCCTACTTGGTGGCATGTTAGGTGGGATGATTAGTTGATTTGTAATTTTGACAAGTAATATAACTTATGATATAATATATCGAGTTTAAGAAGCAAAGGAGGTTACATAATGAAACGTATCAAGACTTTAAACACTAGAAACCTTAAAGAGTCTATGAAAAAAGGCGGTTGTGGTGAATGTCAAACTTCATGTCAATCAGCTTGTAAGACTTCATGTACTGTAGGAAACCAAAGTTGTGAGAATAATAACTAATCTAGTGACTAGAGGTTAACATAAGTATAAGTCCTAATCAAATAATTAGTAACTATTCAAAACTTGCTAAATATAAGCAGCGGCCACTGTCGCTGCTTATTAAATGTATGGAAGTTAATTTTTCGCCAAGATTTTGTGTGAAAACTGAAAGGAGTACCAAAGTGATTCACCAATATAAAAATAATGACTATAACATTGTATTAGATGTTAATAGCGGAATGATTCATGTCGTGGATGATTTAGTTTATGATATTATTGAATTGTTCGAGGATAATGATACAGATACTATTATTGCAGCTATGATGGACAAATATTCAAAACCTGAAAATGCTGCAAAATTAGAAGCTCCAATCAACATTAATGATGTAATTGAAGCAATTGAAGAGATTGAAGAGCTAAAGAAACAAGGAGCTCTTTTCTCGGAAGATATATATAAGGAATACATTACAGATTTTAAGAAACGTCAAACAGTTGTTAAGGCTCTATGTCTTCATATTGCTCATGACTGTAACCTTGCTTGTAAATATTGTTTCGCAGAAGAAGGCGAATACAAGGGACATAGAGAACTTATGAGTTACGAAGTTGGTAAGAAGGCTCTTGATTTCTTAATTGAGAATTCTGGCAGCAGAAGAAATCTAGAAGTCGATTTCTTTGGTGGTGAGCCACTTATGAACTGGCAAGTAGTAAAAGATTTGGTAGCGTATGGACGTGAACAAGAGAAAATCCATAATAAGAATTTTAGATTCACATTAACTACAAACGGTGTGTTATTGAATGATGATATTATGGAATTTGCTAATAAAGAGATGGCAAATATCGTATTAAGTATTGACGGACGAAAAGATGTACATGATTATATGAGACCATCAAGAAATGGTAAGGGAAGTTATGATCTTATTGTACCTAAGTTTGAGAAAGTTGCAGAATCACGTAATCAAACAAATTACTACGTTAGAGGAACATTTACACGAAATAATCTTGATTTTTCAGAAGACGTACTTCATCTAGCGGATTTAGGATTTAAACAGATTTCAGTAGAACCTGTAGTATCGCTTCCAGAAGAGCCATATGCTATTCGTGAAGAAGATTTACCTAAAATCTACGAAGAATATGATAAGTTAGCAAAAGAGATGATTAAACGTAAGAAAGAAGGAAAGGGATTTAACTTCTTTCATTTTATGATAGACCTAACTGGTGGACCATGTGTAGCAAAACGTTTATCAGGTTGTGGTTCGGGAACAGAATATCTTGCGGTAACACCTTGGGGAGACCTATATCCATGTCATCAATTCGTTGGTGAAGATGAATTCTTACTTGGTAATGTATTCGAAGGGATTAAGAATACAACATGCTGTGATGAATTCAAACTTTGTAATGTGTATGCAAAGGATAAATGTAGAGATTGTTTTGCTAGATTCTACTGCAGTGGCGGTTGTGCAGCAAATTCATATAAATTCCATGGTAAAATTGACGATGCTTATGACATTGGTTGTGATTTGCAAAGAAAACGCGTGGAATGTGCGATTATGATTAAGGCAGCTGAAGCAGAATAAGAATAAACAATAGTTTGCCACTAGGCGAGCTTGGTGACTGTGCAGGTCACTACTACTAAATTTACTGAGGTGAATAGGCTGAAAAGTTACATTTTCAGTCGGGGAATTGTGCTACGCACAAAGTCTCCACACGTAGGAAAGGAGTAATTTAGTTTTATGAAGGACAAGAAAAAAGGTGTCGTACATCTACTAATTGTACTTTTGGTAATAGTAGGGTTATCAACTGTTGCATTAGTGGGTCTTGGCAAAGAGCACAAAGGTAGTGCGAAAAACATTCGTTTGGGTCTTGATTTAGCGGGCGGTGTAAGTATTACGTATGAAACTGTTAAAGAGAATCCAACAGCAACTGAAATGAGTGATACGGTATATAAGATGCAAAAACGTGTTGAGAACTACAGCACGGAAGCAAGTGTATACCAAGAGGGGAATAATCGAGTTAATATCGACATCCCTGGGGTTCAAGATGCCAACAAAGTTCTTTCAGAGCTTGGTAAAGCTGGATCAATTTCATTCGTAGACCCAGATGGTAATGAGGTTATCAATGGTTCTCACATTAAGACTGCAAAAGAAGGAACTACTCAAGAAAATGGAGTAACCAAATATGTAGTTAATCTTACTTTGAATACGAAGGGAACAAAATTATTCAAAGAAGCAACAGAAAAATTTATTGGACAAACCATCTCGATAGTATATGATGGCAAAGTTATCTCTGCTCCAGTTGTACAAGTTGCAATTACGAATGGAGAAGCGCAAATCTCACAAGGATCATATGATGAAGCTAGAAACCTTGCGTCAACAATTCGTATCGGTGCACTTCCACTTCAGTTAGAAGAGATTCGTTCCAACGTAGTAGGTGCTAATCTAGGGGAAGAGGCGTTTGATACAAGTATAATAGCAGCGGTTATTGGTTTCATACTTGTAATCATCTTTATGATTGTATTTTATCGAATTCCAGGCGTTGCAGCAAGTATTGCGCTAAGTCTATATGTTGCAGCGATTCTTGTTGTTTTGAATGGGGCGAATGTAACCTTAACATTACCAGGTATAGCTGGTATTATCTTATCCATAGGTATGGCAGTTGATGCGAATGTCATTATCTTCACAAGAATAAAAGAAGAACTTGCAACTGGTAAGACAGTTCGTTCGGCTATTAAAATCGGATTTGATAAAGCTCTATCAGCAATCGTTGATGGTAACGTTACGACGTTAATTGCTGCAGCTGTGTTATGGTTCAAAGGTTCTGGTACCGTGAAAGGCTTTGCTCAAACATTAGCGATTGGTATTGTTATCTCTATGTTTACCGCTTTAGTAGTTACAAAGTATACATTAATTGCACTGTATAACTTAGGTTTTGACAAAGAAAGATTCTATGGTATTCAAAAAGAAGTAAAAGTATTTGCTTTTACAAAACATATCAAAAAATTCTTCGCAATTTCAGGTGTGTTAATTGCAATCGGAGTTGTTGCCTTGTTTGTGAATAAAGCGTCAACTGGAAATATTCTTAATTATGGTCTTGATTTTAAGGGTGGAACATCGACTCAAGTTACTTTCCCTGAAACAGTTCCAGCGAATACAGAACTTGAAAAATTCGTTGGGGATCTAATAGGCGAAGCAGAAGTTGGAGTTTCTCCAGTAGTTGGAGAGAAAGCAGTAGTTATTAAGACTAGAGAATTAAATCTTGATGAAAGAAAAGCTGTAACGGACGCTTTCGTAGAAACATATCAAGCAGATGAAACCAAGATTACTATGGAAAGTATCTCAGCAACAGTTAGTAATGAAATGAAGTCGGATGCTATTATATCTGTTATCATTGCGGCAATCTGTATGTTAATCTATATCTGGTTCCGATTCAAGGATATCAACTTCGCAACAAGTGCGGTATTAGCTTTGATTCATGATGTACTCGTAGTGGTAATGGTATATGCTGTGGCAAGAATATCCGTAGGTAATACATTCATTGCATGTATGTTAACTATTGTAGGTTATTCCATCAATGCTACCATTGTTATCTTTGACCGTATCCGTGAAAACAAAGCGGCTATGAAGAGAACCGATGTGCTTGAAGATATCGTTAACCGAAGTATAAGCCAAACGATTAGCAGAAGTATCAATACGTCATTAACGACATTCATTATGGTATTTGTATTATTTATTCTTGGCGTTGATTCCATTCGTGAATTTACATTGCCATTAATGGCGGGAATTATCTGTGGAGCATATTCTTCTATCTGTATTACAGGTACTTTATGGTATGTGATGAAGAAAAAGATTGGCAAGAAAAAAATTGCATAATTAGTTTTTAGAGAACTATGTAGACAGCTTGCTTTACCTAAGGTAAAGCGGCTGTCTATTTTTTTAGTATTATAATAGTAAGGTTTTATTTATTGAGTAATATGCAGATTTCCATGAAATCTGTATAGCTTGGATAATCATTGATCAAAAATATCTTCTTATGATGCAAGTGCAAATCTGGTATGGTAGTAATGATAATATCAAAGCCTTTTACATCAGCTGCAGTTAAGAGGTAATGAGTGTGAGCAATGTCGATTAGAAGAGAATCTGTATACTTTGTGTTGAAAAAGGAAGATAATGTATTTACTAAGAATTTGGCATGTGGCATACCAAAATCAGTTATGAGCAAAGCTCTTTTAGCTTGTGTATAATAGCTCATTTCTGGACAGATCAAGCACAACCAAAATAATGCGTCGTCCACATTCGGGCATAAATCAATATGTACATTCTGGGAGAATGGTTTAAGATTGTCTTCCACTACTTGATATAAGAGGCCATTGGTCTTCTTAAGCGAAAGAGAAAAATAGTAAATCCGATTAAATAAGGTAGAGGTCTTTATCGGGCGGTATTTTTTATTCAAATACAACAATCTAAGCATAAATCCCATTAAATATTTTGTGTCTTCATTGGGTGTAACTGGAATAATCGAAAAAAACCGTTGAAAAAATGCATCGGTTTCTTTTGATACCAGAGACTTCTCTGAGGCAGAATCCCAACCACAGGAACGATTGTAGATTAATTGATGAATTGGTCGTAGATTATCTAATGTAATGTTAGGAAAGTTACCTTGTAAGTAAGTTAATTTTTGAGTGTCAATTTCCTTCTCTACTGGATAATGAGAAGTGATTGTATAACCCTGATTTTCTCGTACAAGAGAAATGATATAAAACATTAACCAATAGGTGATAGTTATGTCATCGTTGAGCACCCAAGATAGTTCTCTCGGCTCAAGATATTGAGAGATTGGATACATAACTATTTCACCCATGACCTTCATATCTATAGTTATTTCGTATTTTTGCAGATCAAATCCATATAGTTCAAGTAAGAAGCTGGCACTGAAATCACGGAGGTATTGTTCATCTTTTCCAATAAGCTGATATTTATTGTTAACACACTGAATAGTTATTCCCCGGTCTGATAAAAAATGATTTATTCTGGTCATAAGTCGTATGAGTGTAGAGCGACTCACAAATAACTTAGTTTCATAAAAATCAATTGGCATATTCGGATTGAATAGCAGTTCTTTCACCCAAAGTAAGGCAACTGAGTCGTTAAAGAGATCCGTGAAGACTCGACCAACAGAGGCTATATTTCGGTTATGCATAATTACACCGTTTTTTCTGGAAACCTCAATGTGCAGACTCTTCCCCCAACGTTGTTGAAGGTTCGAGATGTCTTCGGCAACGGTTCGTTCGCTAGCGCCAATTGCTGAAGAGAGGTCAGAAAGAGTAATCCATTCTTCGTGTATAGCAAAAGTTTCAAGAATTCGAATCATTCTCTGTGAAGACGCATCTAAAAGTTTGCGCAATGTAACACCTCCAATCTAATATCAATTCTGAATATTATTAGTATTCTATCAATTCAACATAAGTACGTCAATTATGTTTTGCCAAAATATTCTTAAGATTTCTATCATTAAAAATAGTTTAGAACAAGCTTTTATCAATTTTTGCTTAATCTAACGTAAAAATAGAACAATTTTTCATTATTAGTTCAAGTATAATAAATGCGTAATTAATAATTTTAAGGAAAATCCCAATTTACGATTGTTTCCCAATTAGAAGAAGTGAGACGAAATGAGGTTTTCTTGGGGGAGAAAACGTGATACTAACGAAAAAGAAATATTTGTGGTTATTATCTTTGTGTCTTATCATTGCTATGATTGGATTATGTGGGCTATGGTATGAAATGAGGCCTAAAATGAAAGCACAGGAGTTTTACCAAAATATGAATTCGAAAAGGGAACAATTACTCACTGAAGAAGAAACAATATTACAGGAGAAGAAAAAGGAGAATGACAGTTCTAGTAAAGTTTTGGTGGGAAAAAATCAATGGCTTATGCAAATGATGAAGGCTTACCCAAACATGGTTGGTTGGATAAGAGGTGAGGATATTCAGATTGATTATCCAATTATGCAAACGGATGATAATAGTTTTTATTTGAATCACCTTCCAGATGGATCAGCTAACAAACAGGGGTCCATTTTTCTAGACAGAAGTGTCAATAGTGATTTTTCTTCACCAGTTTCTATCATATATGGACATATGGTGCAAGATGGTGAAATGTTTGGAGAGTTAAAAAACTATCGAAAACAAGATTTCTATGAGGAACATTCAGAACTTGAGCTTTATACATTGGAGGGGAAAAAAAGTATTGTATTGCTGGCAGCATATCTTGTAGATGGTTCATCAAATCCTTATCCAAAGGACTTTGATTCATCGGAATCATTTTATTCTTATATAGAAGAGATACAAAGCAAATCCTTTTTTCAGAGCAATGTAACGGCAGTTTCAGGTGATAAGCTTGTCATATTGTCAACTTGTGCATACGATTTTGAGGATGCACGTTTAGCGATTGTGGGGTATGTTTCACCTTAACAAATTATTAATAAAAAGAAAGGAAAAGGGGTTAGTTTTAATGGTGAGAATAATGCACAAAATAAAGAAGGCAATCTCATTTATATTAGTGTTCTTAATGGTAATTAATAGTCTTACATTCTTGGGATATAGTGTGGAGGCGGCAGAGACGGGAGCTGATATAACTGGTCAATTGTTAAAAGGCAATGAAATTTTAACAGCTAACGATTCTATAGAAGTTAATGACAGCCTGACATGGCGAGTATCCGTGGATAAGAATGATTTGGAAACTGGTGTTATCGTTACACTTCCAGATGGTGTTCTTCCGAATATTTCTTCTGGAAGTTTAGAAGGATATGATATCACAGTAAGTGGGAATGCGATTACCGTGACTTCAAAAAGTAGTGGAGAATCTGGAGATACGGAAAATCCAGGGGAGATAGCAACGGGTTCTGCTGTAAATGCAGCAAGTGTTATAGAAACGTTAAGTATTCCTTGTAAAATTGATCAAGGAAAAGTGGCAGCTGGAAAGATTAAAATAGCTGGAATAGACTTAAATGTTACAGGTATTGTACAAACAAGCAATACAGGTGCTGCTCCCGACTCCATAGAACTGATTAAGAAGACGGATGCGGGTGAGACACCAATCACATCTGGAGCTACTGTTAGCATGAAAGATAGCTTCATATTACGAATGAACTGGAAAAGTCTTGCGGATGTGAAGGCTTTAGATTCTTACGACCTTGACTTGCCTGAGGAATTTGGTATACCATCTGCAGATGGTTCAGCCATGATAAAAGCGCAGAATGTTCCGGTTGGTTTTCCGGATTTACCATTTGCAACTATTTCATGGAAGGCAGGTATCAACAAGTTACATATTGAATTTATGGATATGGGTAAATATACGATAGAGGGTGAAGAATATGATGCTCTTTCTTTACTTGGAGATGCTTCCATAGATTACGAATGCAAGCTTGATGAAAGTCTGAAAGCAGATGATCAAGGAAAGATCACTATCGATTTACTTTCTGATAGTGTAACGATAACTGTAAGTGAACTCGTTCCAAAAGCTCCTAAGCTAGATAAAGTAGCTGGCACATGGAATGAGGAAGGTGAAGTGGAATGGACGGTTACCTACACGCATCCGGTTAGTGCTTATACAGGTGATATACCTACTAAGCTTACAGATGCTATTCCAGAAGGGCTTGCCTATATAGAGAATAGTGCCAAAGTAATGGTAAATGGAGTAGACAAAACAAACTGGATCACAAAAGAAGACGAAACCTTAATCTGTGACCTTACGAATATTCAAGGCGGTCAAACGCTTACATTTACCTATAAGACCAAGCTAACAGATGGAGAATTGCAGAAAATCTGGACTAATACTACTTCTGGTATAAGTTATACGAATAGCATCGTTGCGAAAGTAAATAATACAGATGCAAAAGGTGTGCAAGGAAGCAGTACGGCGACGGTATCTTCAAACAATTGGTCTGGACGTATCATGATTAACAAAGACGGAAACGCGATAGCTCCTTCTGGTGGAGAAACTGATTGGAAGATTAATTGGGAAGTAACGGTAAAGACAGCCAGTCGTAATTTTAAGAATCTTACTCTAATCGATACAATGGGTGAAGGTTTGGTTTTGGATGAAAATAGTATTGAGGTAGTTAATGAGAATGGTGTGGTTGTTTCCTTTATAAAATCGGTTGTTCCTGCTACTGGTGGTAAGACACAGATGACGCTTGATTTGGTGAAAGCAGAAGTACCAGCGACCTCAGAAAAGATATATAGGATTACATATACGACAACGGTAAAACAGGAGTATTTTGATCAAACCTCAAATCTTAATGATAACAGTATTAAAAACTATGCTGAACTGAAATATGAATGGCCAGATGGTAGTGGAATAAGTGGTATGTTCTCTCCGCCATCGGTTTCGAAAAAACCAGATGGTATTAACAACACGATGATAGTAAAGTCTGGGAAAGGTTATAATAAAAAAGATCATTCATTAACATGGGAAATTAAGGTGAATCCAAATAAGGTTAATTTAACTCAGGTTGAATTGGTGGATGATTTGTCTGCTATGGATCCAAAACATAGTTTTGTACCAGAAGAAAGTATGGATGTAGCAATTGTTGATGGAATTAAAGCTACCATCTTAGCTGCTGTGAAGAAAGGTTTAAATGATGCAGGGCTAAGTAGCACGGTACAAGATAGTGTGCAAGTTGAATTAATTGGGAATAAATTAACAATTAAAATGAGTAATCTAGGAAAAAATAGTTTCGCTTTTCAATTGAAAACTTATGCTACTGATCCAAGTTTCTACGCAGGAAACGCCAGTAAGACATTTGTAAACAAAGTTACCATGACAAAGGCGGGCACAACAGTAGATGGCACTCCGATAGCGGCAGATGTTTCTGCTACGGCATCAATCCCTGCATCGAGTAATGTTTTGACCAAAGAACATGTATCTTACGATCCGGTTACTAAAAAACTAACATGGCGTTTGATCATTAATTCTAATGAAACGGATTTAGGTGATGTTATAATTACCGATGATCTTGTAGATGGTTTGTCATGCAATGCTGAGGATGCAACACTTAACGGCGGAAGCTTTACTGGAGCGAATACATTTACCGTAGATGGAACAAAGAACATTACGATTAATTTGTCCAATGTAAAAACTAAACAAACGATTACGTTTACTACAACAGTAGATGTAGATACGGAGGCGTTTCGAACCAAAGACAAAGTTGATTTTACAAACACTGCAAAGTTGACAAGTCAGACGAATCCGAAAATTGTTAAAAGTGAGACTTCTTTAACGTTATCTAATAAAGCGCTTAGTAAAACGGCAATTAAAAACGAACAGAGTTTAACTGCAGATTACACCGTGAAGTTAAATCCTTTGGGTATGGATCTTTTGAACGGATTACCAGCAGGCCAAAAACTTCAGTTAGAAGATACGTTACCAGATGGTTTATATCTAGATCTTGATAGTGTGAAGTTATATAATGCAGGTGTATTGAAGACGACAAATTCCTCTAACACATATACGGTGGAGTTGACACCGGTGGGAGCGCCAATTGATACTGCTATCTCTTATGATGCGGCATCACGTACACTTACAGTAGATATTCCTGATGCTTCAAAAGGATATATTCTTACCTATAAAACCTATATTGTTCGAACTGGTGTAGACCTGAAAAACGATATTCGTTTGGTAGGAAGTGTACTTCCAGATACCAGTTCTATTAAGAATACTTACAATACTATGAAAGTCGCATCCAACGGAAATGCAAAAATGGTATTGCCAAAAACAAGTTTTGTTTCCTTACAAATTAAAAAGGTGAATGAAACAGGAAACGTTTTAGGAGGCGCTGTTTTTGGACTTTATGCAAAGAAAACGGATACTACTCCATTAGTAAGTGCTACTTGTGATAGTGCTACTGGAATCAGTACACTTGCCATTCCTAAAAGTCTAGTAAAAGGTATTCAAACCTTGTACTGGAAAGAAATTACGGCTCCATTAGGGTATGAACTTAACTCAGAGTGGCACGAACTGGATATAACGAATTATGATCCAGCAGCGGTTATCGATGTTATTAATGTTCCAACTGGGGATGCTGCCAGTGCGCAAATTAAGTTGAAAAAGATAGATAGTAAAGATTCTTCAAAAGTATTGCCGGGTGCTGTATTTGCAATTTATACAGATAAAGAATGTACTTTACCAGTAATAGATGGTGGGAAACCGTTAACAAGTACAAGTGACAGTAATGGTGTTATTACATTTGATGGTCTGTATCCAGAACAAACATATTATGTAAGAGAATTATCAGCTCCAGCGGGATATGTATTCTCAGAACAAACAATCAAAGTAATCGCCAAAAAAACATGGGCAATTTCAGATATCAGTGCAGTTACCAATGATAAGGCCGATGTTACGTTAAAGGTTACGAAAGTAGATGCACTTGACTCATCGAAGAAGCTTTCCGGAGCAGAGTTTCAACTTTATGAAGATGAAACTTGTACGACGAACGTGAGCGGGGCGCAGACTACCATCGCTGATGGTACACTTAGCTTTACTGGATTATATCCTAATCATACCTATTATCTAAAAGAGATTACTGCTCCACAAGGGTATATATTAAGTTCAGACGTTTTCACCATAACTACAGGTATTAATGGTGAAGTTTTGTCAAAAGAGATAGGCAATTATCTCATAGGCTGGGATGAAAAAGCGTCCATTCAAATTACCAAGACAAATGAAGATGGTTCTGAATTTCTAGAGAAGGCAACTTTTGCTCTATATGGGCAGAACAAGGTTACACTTTTGGGAGAACAAACAACGGATCAAAATGGTGTCTGCAGTTTTACAGGACTCAGTCAAGGAACATATTATGTAAAAGAGGTAGCCGCACCAGAAGGATATGTACTCTCTAATAACTGGATAGAGGTACCAGTTGGAATAAATGAGGCTGTACCACTTACGATAACAAATAAGAAAACTCCAGTAAAACCAGTTGAGCCAACGAATCCAACAGAACCAACAAATCCGACGGAGCCAACGGAACCAACAGAACCGACGAAACCGACAGAGCCAACGAAACCAACGAAACCAACGAAACCAAATCCTAATGAACCAAATGTGCCTGATGAATCAGATGATGGATCGGAATCAAATGGTGGTAAGGATAATGAAATACCAAACAATTCAAAGTCTGGGAAGGGAAATGACCAAAAGGATAACTCTGCCTTGAATGAGAAGGAAGCCAATAATAGAAAAGGTGACCAAAAAGATTCACAGACAATTTCCAATAGTTCACTTCCAAAAACAGGTGTTAAATCACATTATGTATTGTGGATTACTTGTATTATTCTCTCTATTGTTACTGCAATTGGATTAGTGGTATTTTGGAAGCGTCAGAATAAAAGAATGAATGTAAAACAGGTAGCGCCGAAGCAAGATAAATCCTCTGATCAATTAAAGTAAACAATAAATCAATTTGATAAGGAGTAATCTAGATTCTACCAATCCTTTGAATACAAGAAATAGTTGAAGGAAAGAGAGTAATTCGTTTTAGTTAAAAGTAAATAGTACATGAAAAGATAATCCCGAGATGGTGTGTGTCTATGATGAATATATAAAAAACGTTATAGGTATGCAACATTTTGGGATTTTTGTGTGGTTTTAATCTATGTAATTACTGGATGACTTAAAATAATCTTGTAAGGATGATACAAGTTGTTTACAATATGGTGGTATTATAATGATGCTAGTAAGGATTGATGGAGATAGATATGTATAAGATATTAATTGTAGAAGATGAAAAACCAATAGCAGATTTAATTAGGATAAGTCTTTGTACATCTGGATACGATTGTGAAGCCGTGTATGATGGTATGGAAGCATCTGATAAATTGTTGGAAAGGAAATATGATTTAGTATTGCTAGATATTATGCTACCAAAGGTGGATGGTTATGAACTGATTAACTTTATCAAGCCAATGGAAATTCCGGTTATCTTTGTATCTGCCAAAGGTAAGGTTGAAGACCGGGTAAAAGGATTAAAAACAGGAGCCGATGATTACATAACCAAACCATTTGAAGTAATTGAATTAATAGCTAGAGTAGAAAGTGTTCTGAGAAGATATCATAAAACCAAGGAGGTTGTTGAATATGAAGATTTACTAATTGATCAACAAGCTCATGCTGTAACAAAAGGGAGAGAAGAAATCCATCTGACAGAGAAGGAGTATCAGCTTCTTTTGTATTTTATTGAAAATAAAAATATTGCTCTGTTTCGGGATCAGATATACGAAAAAGTCTGGGAAGGAGAACTTAGCGACAATAGTAGAACGGTTGATTTGCATATTCAAAGGTTAAGAAAGAAGTTGAATTGGGAGAAGAAAATAGTTTCCGTTCATAAAGTTGGCTATCGTTTAGAGTGCGTATGAGATTTTCATGGAAGTTATTAATAAGTACCTATATTCTAGTATTGATTACGCTATGTGCCAGTTCTACAATTCTTATATACAGTATGTTTGATAATGAAATGCAAAAGGAAATTACGGAAGCAGAAAATGAAAATACTATGATGAGAATGGGAATGCATACTCTTGTGAAAGAGTACGATAAATCTATGTATGGTGTGCAAGTGGGTGTTCTTGAAAGAGTTCTTAAGCGTTTGGAAATTAACTGGAAGAATGAGAGAAGACAGTTTGCGGTAATTGATTTGAACGGTAATGTTATTAGCAGCAATCGGTTGTTTGCTGGGTATGGAACAGTAAGAGAGATACCAAAAGATGAACAGGAATTGATATATAAGACTTATAAGAGTGGCAAGTCTTATTATATTCAAATGTGTACTAGGCTTAATCTAGAAGAGAATAGTATTTTAATTATAAACACGCAAGATATAACCAAAACCTATACATTAAGAGAAGAAATGTTACATGTTAGTTCGATTATTACTTTATGCATGGTTATGGTTTTTGGGGCAGTTAATATTGGAATTGTAAAGATATTGCTTAAACCTATTAGTGAGATGACGGATGCAACTGAAAAGATTGTTCAGGGAGATTTGGAGGTTCGAGTTCAGGAAGGAAGTAAAGATGAATTAGGGATGCTTGCCAGGAGATTTAATCTGATGACGGAACATGTTCAAAAAAACATTCTGGATTTGGAAGAGTATGCAAGAAGACAAGATAATTTCGTGGGAAGCTTTTCTCATGAACTAAAAACCCCATTAACCTCCATAATAGGTTATGCAGATCTAATGAGGACGAGGAAATTGGATGAAGAAACGTATTTTCTTGCTGCCAATTATATATTTGAAGAAGGAAAAAGGTTGGAAAGTCTATCCTTTAAAATGTTAGAGCTTTTGGTAGAGAAGGATACGGCTATTATGTTGGAAAAGGTATCAATGAAACAATTACTTGATGATTCTTTTTATATAGTGAGGGAGAAGATGAAAGAAAAGAATGTACAAGTTATAATAGAGGATACTTCCTTTTTCGTAACTGCAGATATTGAACTTATGAAAACAGTATTAAGCAACCTTTTGGAAAATGCGAGAAAGGCAGTTTTGGAAAATGGAGAAATTCGAGTAAGTGCAGAACAGATTAATAACAGGAATATTATTAGTATTCAAGATAATGGGAGAGGTATACCAAAAGAAGAACTTGGGAAAATTGAGGAAGCTTTTTATCGAGTTGATAGGTCTAGGTCGAGGCTTGAAGGTGGATTTGGGCTTGGACTAAGTATTTGTTCACAAATTATGATGATGCATCAAGGAGAGATGCTGTTTGAAAGTGAAGTTGGCAAGGGAACAAAGGTATCCGTTATCTGGAAGGAGGATTGTGTGAATTAGTAGGAGATTTCACACGTAACTTTGTACTTACGGTCCAAAGTTTTGTAGGCTTTGAGAAAGGCATGGTTATTAATATGAGAAGAATCTTACGTTATTTTGTAGGAAGTACAATCGCTTTAGTGTTTGCGCTAATTACAGTAATTACCCCTAGGATTTTCTTTAGAATACAAGATGAAGAAACAATAGGAAATGAAAAAAAGAAGAACGTAGTAATGGAAGATAAGGAGCTGTATAATCAGGAAGAATATGGAATAGAAGAGAAGGGGAATATGCTTAGCGATGACAGTAATATGGAATATGTACTGTTGGATACGGGCAGTTCTTTTAGTTTGTATGAAGCCAGATTACAATGCTTTCGGGAATTGAGTAAAATACCATCTTTGAAGATGGATTTGTATGGACCCGTTAAAGAAGATATTGATATAAAGCCATATTTAATGATTCCTGTAAAGGTACCATCTAAGGCATTTGTATTGTGGAAAGGTGAGTTAGAAATAGATAAGGTTATATATAAAATTGTACTGGACGAGGAATCGGGAAAAATAATTGCATTGGACTCAGATTCTTTTAGTAACAATGAATTAAATAAGAAAATCCTTGAAGAATGGAAGGGATATTTAAAAAAGGAAGAGTAGGATACCGTTCGATATAATCTATCTCTAGAATATAAAAGACGACGATACCAATAGGGAACACATTCTAAGATTTGTTGCTATGAAAGCGAGGCTGAATAGTAACCATAAGATGCATTGTAGGAGGGAGTTTGTATGATTACATTAAAGAAGAAAAAGGTGTTTGTTACTTGCTTATTAGCAGCAGTGTTTCTAGCAATAACAGGGTGTAGCAACAAGATCGCCAAAACATCAAACGATACACAAGAAGTAGTATCTGCGGAGAGCATTTTAAATCAACTATCAGATGAGGAGAAAAATGCAGCAGCATTGATTACGCAAGAGGAAGAAGTTAAGAATGATGTGCCTATGGTGGAGTTGCCTAAGGGTATTCAAGGAGAGAAAGCAGAGACGCAAAGACTGGAGGAATTGAGAAAACTTATTATTACTTATTATGAGATACCGAAAGACTATCATGAATCAACAAAGTATTATTATAATAGAGTCGACCTCGATGACGATGGAGAAGAAGAATTGTTTGTGATTGTTATGGGACCTTATACAAGTGGTTCAGGTGGAAGCAACGCTTTATGGGTTACTAACAATGGAGGAGAATTACATGTTAAACAGGATTTTACGATTGTTAATACTCCGATTATTGTAAGTGATAAGGTAACCAATGGAGTTCATGACCTCATTGTTCCTTTTTATGGAGGTGGAGCACAAAGCCAATATTCTATTCTTGAATTCCAAGGGGATGGTTATCCAAGAGTATCCGATGGTAAGATGAGCAAGGATCTAGAAGGGATTACTGGGAATGCGATTATAGCCAATGATTTGGTAGCAGAGATGGATAAGGGAATTACAGGTATGAATTTGCTAGCTGAATAACCAATTGTATAAGGATAAACAAGGTCGTTCCCATACGAATTAATTATATAAGGTAATCAAAGGAGTTATAGAAGTGGAATAATATGTATGCAACTCTTTTGTTTTAATAATAAAGCAAAACCATAGAATATGTTGTGTTTCCTTTGTTTGCTTAAGTTTGTAGTCAGAATAAGAAGAAAAACAGATGGGAAATACTGTACATAAAGTTGGTAAAAAAGGCTGATTATAGCCGTTTAAACTGGTAAAGTTATAACTTAACTAAGCTTGACAAAAAGGATGGGAATTGTTACAATACAAGCAAGATTATGAACAAATAATCAAAGAAATAACTTATGAAGTAGCAGTTTATGCCCCGTCGCAAATGTATTTGTGGTGTCGGGCATTTTGTTTCAATAAGGACAGTAGGGAGGAGTATTATCCATGAGAAGAATGGTATTATCTATCTTAGTAGACAATACTGCAGGTGTACTTAGCCGTGTAGCTGGTTTATTCAGTAGAAGAGGTTATAACATTGATAGTTTATCCGTTGGTGAAACACAAGACCCTGCATATTCACGAATGACAGTAGCAGTGTCAGGTGATAATCAGATTCTCGAACAGATTGAAAAACAGTTAAATAAGTTAGAAGATGTAAAAGAGGTTATAGAATTAAAAGATGGAGAATCCGTTTGCCGTGAGCTTATCTTAGTAAAGGTTCAGGCAAGTGCACATCAACGACAAGCTGTTATTGCAGTGGCTGATATCTTCAGAGCGAAGATTGTTGATGTTTCTCAGGAATCGTTAATGGTTGAATTAACAGGTAATCAAGCTAAATTAGATGCATTTATAAATTTATTGGAAGGATATACCATTAAGGCATTAGTACGAACTGGGCTTACCGGTTTGGAAAGAGGTTCTGGTGATATCTCAGATTATCTGGATTAAGGTTGAGCTTTCGTCAGATGAATACATAGGTACATAAAGAATTCAAAGAACGAAGCATAGGTTTAATAATGAATATTTGGAGCGATTATTGCTTCATGTATGTTATACAATATTTTTTCAGGAGGAAAAAGAAATGGCAAAGATTTATTATCAACAAGATTGTAACTTATCATTATTAGAAGGAAAAACAATAGCTGTTATCGGTTATGGTAGCCAAGGACATGCTCATGCATTAAACGCTAAAGAATCAGGTGCTAACGTAATCATCGGTCTTTACGAGGGAAGTAAATCATGGGCTAAAGCTGAAGCAGCTGGATTTGAAGTATATACAGCAGCAGAAGCAGCAAAAAAGGCAGATATGATTATGATTCTTATCAATGATGAGAAACAAGCTAAGATGTACAATGATTCAATAGCTCCAAACCTTGAAGCTGGTAACACATTAATGTTCGCTCATGGTTTTGCAATTCACTTTGGACAAATCATTCCACCTAAAGATGTTAATGTAGTTATGATTGCTCCAAAAGGACCTGGACATACAGTAAGAAGTCAATACCAAGAAGGTAAAGGCGTTCCTTGCCTTATCGCTGTACACCAAGATGCAACAGGTAAAGCTCATGAGTTAGGTCTTGCATATGCACTTGCTATTGGTGGTGCTAGAGCTGGTGTTCTTGAAACAACATTCCGTCAAGAAACTGAAACTGACCTATTCGGGGAACAAGCAGTTCTTTGTGGTGGTGTTTCAGCACTTATGAAATGTGGTTATGAAGTATTAGTAGAAGCTGGTTATGAACCAGAAAGTGCTTACTTCGAATGTATCCATGAAATGAAATTAATCGTTGACTTAATCAACCAAAGTGGTTTCGAAGGAATGAGATATTCAATCTCTAATACTGCAGAATATGGTGATTACATCACTGGACCAAAAATCATCACTGAAGATACAAAGAATGCGATGAGACAAGTATTAAAAGATATCCAAGAAGGTGTATTCGCACGTAACTGGTTATTAGAAAACCAAATCGGATGTACTAATTTCAACGCTATGAGAAGAAAAGAAGCAGAACACCCAGTAGAAAAAGTTGGTGCTGAACTTCGTAAATTAATGAGCTGGACAAGCGAAAGTAAATTAATCGATAACTAAGATTTGCTATAAACAAGAGCAGAAACGAATCAGGAATGATTTTGTTTCTGCTTTTTTCTTGCACCCCAAAGAAGTCATGCTATAATGTAACTTATCGGAAGAAAATCAAGCGACGCGAAGCGGCATTTGATTTTACCCGATAAGTTAGCGAAAGAACGAATTGGAGAAGCTTTTTAAGGAAGAAAGTGGGTATATAAGAATGAGCGTAAATTTAGAATATTATAAGATCTTTTATTATGTTGCCAAATATGGTGGAATAACTGCTGCGGCAGAGCAATTATGTATATCACAACCCGCAGTTAGTCAGGCAATTAAGCAGTTAGAGAGAAGTCTTGGTAGTGACTTGTTTGTTCGTACGGCAAAAGGTGCGAAATTAACGATAGAAGGAGAATCTCTCTTTTCTTATGTCCAAAAAGGTTATGAAACAATCTTGATAGGCGAAGAAAAGTTTAAGAAAATGATGGATTTGGAAACGGGAGAGATTCGTATTGGTGCAAGTGATATGACGTTGCAATTCTGTCTGTTACCCTATCTAGAACGTTTTCATGAGATGTATCCGAATATAAAAGTTAATGTCACTAATGCACCAACACCAGAGACGATTTCGTATCTAAAAGAAGGTAAGATTGATTTTGGATGTGTAAGTTCTCCTTTTGTTTCTAAACCGGATTTTAAAGTTACGCAAATTCAACAGATTGAAGATATCTTCGTAGCAGGGAACAAATTCTGGGTATACAAGAATAAGATGATGCATTACCAAGAACTAGAAGACCTACCGATTATTTGTCTGGAACATAATACAAGTACTAGAAGGTATATGGATGAGTTTTTATCTAGGAATCATGTAGTACTTAATCCTGAGTTTGAGTTAGCTACAAGTGATATTATCGTGCAATTTGCAATTCGTAACTTAGGAATTGGTTGTGTAGTGAGTAATTTTGCAAAAAAATATTTGGAATCTGGCGAGTTGTTTCAGTTGCATTTTGATAAACCAGTACCCAAGCGAAATATCTGCATTATATCTAGTGAGAAGAATTCAATCTCAGGTGCATCTAAGAAGTTGTTAGCTATGTTGGAAGAAGGTTAAAATAGATATCTTGTTGTTGATTACTATGATAATTTCTATATTGCTAAGCATAATAATACGTATCTGACCAATAATATGATAGGATACTAGGGTCAAAAGGTCATGTGTTTCATATATGCATAAAAAACATGACGTTGCTACCGCAGAGCATGAGAAAGTAGGCCGAACAGGGTGGTTTTTGAGTGATTTTAGGATTGTGGGAGCATGAAGTGCGTAATAATCCGTAGGTATTACAGGGTAAAACAATAAGCAATATAAGTAATTGTTATGCAGGGTATAATGAATATTGATTTTACTTATGTCTGTCATGTGGTATAATGGTTAAGTGCTGGTGAGAACGTCGAAATTAACTAGTAAAATAAAAGATTAAAGATATTATAAATACGATTTTAGGAGGATTCAGACATGGTTAAAGCAATAGTAGGTGCTAACTGGGGAGACGAAGGAAAAGGTAAGATTACCGATATGTTAGGACAAGAGTCGGACATAATTGTACGTTTCCAAGGTGGGAGTAATGCAGGTCATACAATTATTAACAATTACGGAAAGTTTGCACTTCACTTATTACCTTCAGGAGTATTCTATGATCATACAACAAGCGTTATCGGTAATGGTGTAGCTTTAAATATACCATTTTTATTCAAGGAGATACAAGGGCTTGTTGAAAGAGGAGTACCAAAACCAAGAATATTAGTATCAGACCGTGCTCAGATCCTTATGCCTTATCATATATTATTTGATCAATATGAAGAAGAACGTTTAGGAAAAGCTTCATTTGGTTCTACAAAATCAGGTATTGCTCCATTCTATTCAGATAAATATGCCAAAATTGGTTTCCAAGTTTCAGAGCTTTTTGCTGATGAGCAAGTTATTAGAGAAAAAATTGCAAGAGTATGTGAACAAAAGAATGTTATTTTGGAACATCTTTACCATAAACCAGCAATTGATGAGAATGAATTATATAACACAATAATGGAATATAAAGAAATGGTTGCTCCTTATGTTTGTGACGTTGCAGCTTACTTACATCAAGCAATCAAAGATGGTAAGAACATCTTATTAGAAGGACAATTAGGTTCATTAAAAGATCCTGATTTTGGTATCTATCCAATGGTTACCTCTTCTTCTACATTAGCAGCTTATGGTGCGATTGGAGCGGGTATCCCTCCATATGAAATCAAAGAAATTGTTACTGTAGTTAAAGCATATTCAAGTGCTGTAGGTGCCGGTGAATTCGTAAGTGAAATCTTTGGTGAGGAAGCAGACGAGCTTAGAAAACGTGGCGGTGACGGCGGTGAATACGGCGCAACAACAGGTAGACCAAGAAGAATGGGTTGGTTTGATGCAGTTGCTTCTCGTTATGGTTGCAGAATTCAAGGTGCTACGGCGGTAGCTCTTACTGTACTTGATGTACTTGGCTATCTTGATGAAATTCCAGTTTGCGTTGGTTATGAAATCGATGGTAAAGTAACAAAAGATTTCCCAACAACGGTACAACTTGCAAAAGCAAAGCCTGTTTATGAAGTTTTACCAGGTTGGAAAGAAGAAATCCGTGGAATTACTAAGTACGAAGATCTTCCAGAAAACTGTAGAAAATACATCGAATTCATTGAGAAAGAATTAGAAGTGCCAGTTACGATGGTATCAAATGGCCCAGGAAGAGAAGAGATAATCCATCGCTAAGAATTACCTTGGTATAGATTGATAATAACAATCCTAAGAGATTAAGACTTTTATAAGTGTTAATTCTCTTGGGATTTTATTGTATATTAGGAAGTGTTTTTCGGCTAATGCTTGTTCTAGGCATCATGAAACGGCATCTTTAGTCTCCACTGAGGTGCTGTTGAACCAGACAAGGCATCTACGTCGAAGGACCCGAGATTCTATTATTGCTTTATGATTTCATTAACTAACCTTTTGGTGTAGGGCTTATTTGGTTGAAATGTTTTATCTTTGGTTGTATAATTACATTTGATTTGGTTATTGATTAATAGTGGGAAAGGAACAAGTAGAATGAATACGATTATAAGTATTCTGGCTATAATTGTTGTATTTGTTATAGTATACTTTCTAGCAATTATGCCAAGAATGATACACCGTGCCGATGATTCTTTGTTTAAAGGCTGGTTTTTTGCACATAGAGGACTGTTTGATAATAAGACCAAGGCGCCAGAGAATTCAATTCCTGCTTTTGAGAATGCAATAAGGAATAATTATGGTATAGAACTTGATGTACAATTGACCAAGGATGAAGTGATTGTGGTATTCCATGATTATACAATCTTGAGAATGTGTGGTGTAGATCGAAAAGTAAGTGATATGACTTATGAGGAATTATGTCAGTATACTTTATTAAAATCAAATTGTAAAATTCCAAGATTTGATGAAGTTCTAAGAGTTATAGATGGAAAAGTGCCTATAATAGTGGAACTAAAGTTGGAGTATAACTATAAGAGAACTTGTGAGTTCGTGAATGCAGTGCTAAGCAGATACAAGGGTGCTTACTGTGTGGAATCGTTCAATCCGCTAGGGCTTTTATGGTATAGAATGCATAATAATACGGTAATGCGAGGTCAACTATCCAGTATGTTTTTCAAGGATAAGCAAAAGGGAAATAAACTGTTATTATTTCTTATGCAAAATCTTTTGTTTAACTGGTTGGCAAGACCAGATTTTATAGCATATAATTATCAATATCGTAATGCCATGTCATTTTATTTGTGTTCAAAGCTATATAGACCCTATACATTTGCCTGGACGGTACGTAGTGAACAAGCAAGGCAGGAGTGTGAAGGGTATTTTGAACATATTATCTTCGAACAGTTTTGTCCTAAGAATTAAGAAAGCAAGAGGTAAGTAAGAATATGCATTTGATTAAGAGATACGTTGAAGAAGTCTTAATACATGTAACTTTTTTAAAGAGAAAATCAGTTAAGGAAGATATCTATAAAAAAATTGAAGAGGAAGCTGTAAAACAAGGGAATAAGAGTGTGGAAAGTATGTCTGAAGAAGAAACGTTGAAGGTTTTAGATGCTCTCGGAGATCCCAGGGAATTAGGAAGAGGTTATTGTAGATGTAAGAGCAAGATTATTGGGAAAGAAAGTGCCGCATCCTATCAAAGAGTATTATTGTTGTCGTTAATCTTTGTAGTTATTGGTAATGTGGTAGCTTACCTTTGCATGGACACCGGTAATGGTAACGAAGTGGGCGCATTGTTTATTTTGAAAAACCTAGTAATTAGCCTTGTTGTTATATATGTATTCATAACGTTGATTTTTTACATTGCAAATTATATTCGTAAGAATGAAGAGGAAAAAGAAGAACATTCAAGAGGAAAATGGACAGTATTTCATCTACGTTATCCAAAGATTAAGAGACCGAATAAGAGAATGGATTACATAATTGGTTTGTTTCTTAAAATAGTTTTACTAGTTGTAATTTATGTTGCAGGTACTCATCTGTTTGTAGGTGCGGTAGTAAGAGACGGCGAGAATATTCAAAGAATCCCTCTTTTCGTAGCTGGGCGTATTCAAGATTTTAAAGTATTCATAACTATTATGCTAATGGTATCGATGGGGTATAATATAGCTGCAATATGGAGAAATCGTCCGGATTTTGTACTGTTGATCTGGAAAGGAACCTCTACGATATTGAATGCGATTGGTGGTTTCTTCTTGTTCAGATTCCCAGGAATCTGGAATGCGGATTTTGCTAATCAAATGCAAAGTACGGGGGTTACAACAATTGCTTGGCAATCAATTTCGATGCAAAGTATAGCAAACTTCTCCGTGGCAGTTATTTTGTTTATTGCAGCGGTTGATATGTTGCATGCATTCTATCGATTCTTTGCTAATATTTGACCAAAGCCAGACGGATTATCTGATTAATTTTCAGTCTTCAATTCCCTTGACTATAATGATTACGAGTGATCTCTTGAATTATATATTAATAAGTGAATAAGTAAAGAAAACGACAATCTCAAAAAAATAAAGATTGTCGTTTTTGATTGTATTATCAATAATTAACGATTACAAACTTCCTTAATCACAGCAAGAAGTTCATCATTCTTTTCAGGTGACATGAAGCAGAAACGTATATAATGGTCATCTAAGAAAGGAAAGGTTGAACAATCTCGAATCATCAATCCGTTGCGAATAGCTGCTTCGAATAAGTCGTTAGAAGTAACGGTATCGTCAAGGGTTTTACATAATATAAAATTAGCCGTTGATGGGTAGTATTTAATGTTTGAAACACCGTCAAGATATGTGTAGATTCGTTTGCGTTCTGTATTAATCAATTGCTTCGTTGAATTAATATATTCTATATCATTGAACATGATTTCACCAGCGATTGCGGCTAGAGAGTTAATCGTCCAAGGGTTTTTCTTGTTATTAATTTCTTTGATTAGGTCAGTGTTACCACATATTGCATAACCCAAACGCAAACCAGGAGCAGCGAAGAATTTGGAGATGCCACGTAAAATAATAATATTATTATAATCATTCGTTAAAGGAACGCTACTTATCTGCTCCATATCAGGTGCAAATTCAATGTAAGTTTCATCCACCATAACAAAGATATCATTTCTCTTACAGTGATCAAGAATCTTACGCATGTCTTTACGATGGATACTACCTGATGTTGGGTTGTTCGGATTACAGATGATAAGCAAATCGATATCGGAAGTTAATTTGGAACAAAGGAGTTCAATATTTAATTTGAAATCATCTTCTTCTTGTAAAGCGAAGTAGAAGGAACTTCCACCACCAAGGGAAACCTCACGTTCGTATTCGGAATAGGTTGGACCGATTATCAATGCCTTTTTAGGAGATTTGATTTGTATCATTAAAGAGATGAGCTCTGTTGAACCGTTTCCAACGATAATGTTCGAAGCATCTGTATGCGCATAGGTTGCAATGCAATTACGTAGAGAAGTATACTCTCGGTCTGGATAAGTGGTTATGGCATCTATATGGGAAGCTAAGCACTCACGTAATTGATACGATACACCAAGCGGATTGACATTCGCACTGAAGGAAGTGATATCTTCTTTTTTGATACCATAAACTCGTTCAATGGCTTCTAAGTCGCTTCCATGAAAATGATCTTTATGTTTAATCATGTTAATTCATCCTTTCATATTTCTAATCTATAGCAATTTCTTTAGAACCTATGATAGCACTTTTCATTCTTAACTACAACAGTAACCTAATTAGCAAATTAAGTTGATAGAGTTCGAAAAAAGTAGAAACCATGTTCCATGTATGATATAATATCAATCAAGATGTGAATAATAGGTTACTATGTGGGTGGTATCACAAAATAGTATCAATAAATTATGTAGGTGATAATAGTGAAAGAGAAAATCACACAATTTTCAAGAGGAAACTTCGAATATGAGTTACCTAGGGTAATTCTTTCTGACGAACAGATTATAGTGGATGTGGAACAGGGAAGTACTTATTATGGCTGTTTTACAATTACGACGCAAGACCATATAGAGATGAAGGGACTTGTGTATTCGTCGAGCCGTTTATTAGTAATTACGGAGGAACAATTCCGCGGAGATGAGAATGTAATTCAATATAGATTTAAAGCCTCAGGATTACAAGCTCGCGACGAAGAAAAAGGCACTATCACATGTGTTACGAGCATAGGGGAATTCGAGTTGCCATTTCACTTTCGTGTTATTCCGCCATATTGCATTACGAAGAAGGGTGAAGTAAAGGATTTATTCCACTTCACGAATCTAGCGAAAGAAGATCCTTTAACAGCAATAAGTTTATTTAAGACAGATGAGTTTGTTAATGTGTTTTTGAAAAAAGAGCCAACATACCTAGCGATATATGATTCATTAATGAAAAGTTCTTCAGCGAGTCAGGCTATGGAAGAATTCCTAATTGCAATACATAAAAAACTACCTGTTGAAATTGATATAGATAAAAAAGAATTATATTTTGAAGTTAATAAAGATCCTTTCATGGAAAAAATCTATATAACTCGAAGTAATTGGGGGTATTCAGAGATTAAATTATTTACCGATGCGCCATTCATTAAACTAGATCATAAGGTTTTATGGACGGATAATTTTGCTTTGAATAGCTATCCACTTGAAGTGGTATTGGATCCAAGTAAGATGCGCGTGGGTAATAATTATGGACGGATTATCATTAAGACGGTTCACCAGACAATTATTGTTCCGGTAATCTGTAAGGTGCCTCACAAAGGACAAGTAGGTAGTTCGCAAGTAACTCACTTGAGACGTCATGAGTTACAATTAACTAAGAACTATTTGAATTTTCGTATGAACAAGATTGATTTACCAAGTTACATACAAGAAACGAATGCGGTGCTTAGTAGCTTAACAATTCTTGATGATGATATTTATTATGATTTAGCGAGAACGCATCTATATATCATATCGGATAATCATGAGATGGCAAGAGAGATGCTTGCCAATTTTGCGAATCGTATTGACGGAAGTAAAAGCAATGCGGTTGCTTACTGTGCATTTCAATATCTAAATGCTTTATATAAGAAGGACAAAGAAGTAATTGACGCAGCGGTAGAAACAATTCGAGAGTACTACGAGAAAGAAGCTGATTGGAGAATTCTTTGGTTTTTACTTTATCTGGATAAAAAATACGATTCTAATAAATTACACAAGTTAAAAGACATTCGAAGAGTATGCGAGTTAGGATGTAAAAGTCCAATCATGTATTATGAAGCATGTATGGTATTCAATTCGGACCCATCTTTATTGCATGAGTTAGGTAGTTTTGAACGTGTCTTCTTAAATTGGGGGGCGAAAGAGTGCTACTTAAATCAAGAAGTAATTGTACAGTATGCATATCTAGCAGCTAGGGAAAAAACATTCTCAGGAGTAATTTATCATACGTTAGTACGTCTCTATCAAGAGAAGGCTATGACAGATATCTTATATGCAATTTGTGCATTGCTAATTAAGAGTGAGAAGACAGATAATAAATATTTTGAATGGTATCGATTAGGCGTGGAGGCGCAGTTAAAATTAACGAGTCTTCATGAGTATTATATGTATGCCATCAATGAGGATGAAGATGCATGCCTTAGTCGCCCGATTTATCTGTATTATATATACAACAGTAATCTTTCTGATAATCGAAAGGCATTTTTGTATGCACAGATTATAAGAAATAAAGAAGAAAATCCATCAATATATAAGACGTATCAAAAGCAGATGGAACGTTTTATGTATCGTCAATTGCATGCAAGGCAGATTAATAGAAATCTAGCAGTGATCTATAATGACTTATTACCACCTGAGAAATTAGATGAAACAGTAGCAAGAGATCTTTCTGTATTGATGTATTATCATGAAATAACTTGCTATAATCCGAATATCAAAGGTGTTTATGTTGTGCATAAAGAATTAGAGAATGAGATCTATCAGCCATTGAAAGAAGGAAGAACAGTAATTCCTGTATTCACAGAGAATGCGCAGATATTCTTTGTGGATAATACTGACAATAGATATTATGAAACAATTCCTTATGAAGTTAGACAATTAATGGACTATACTAAATACGCTGAAGTTTGTTTTGTCTATGAAAAAGAAAACCCGCTATTAATTCTGAATCTAGCGGAGTTAGTTTTGAATTATCATAGTAATACACAGGATATAGTCTTGCTATATAAGCTTGCTATACAGATTCCTAATCTGCAAGCATGGTGCTATAAGAAGTATCTACTCGCACTAATTAAGCATTACCATGACCATTATGACGGAGAATTACTAGATGAATATCTGAAAGAAGTAGACATGAAATCGCTTACGGAATCAGAACGTATAGATATGATGGAGTATATGATTATACGTGATTTAACGGACAAGGCGATGGAGTCAATAGGACGTTTTGGTAGTACCCTAGTACCACAGAATCGTCTTCATAAACTATGCCTTAAATTGGTAACGAATACGCCAGAACGTGATGAAGTATTGGTTTATCTTTGTCATGAAGTGTTTAAAACGGGAAAATGTCAAGATGTGATATTGGAATATCTTGTTACGTATTTTCAAGGTACATCAAAAGAGATGTTAGCAATTTGGAAGGAAGCGCATGCTCGTAATATGAAGCTTACTTCCTACGAGGAACGACTTTTAGGTCAGGTATTATTTACAGAAAATCATAATGTTTTAGTAGGGGATGTGTTCTTATCTTACTATCCTGTAGGCGATAATAGAATCTTAATACGTGGATTTATTACGTATTACGCATATCAATATTTGTTAAAAGATCTAGAGATAGAAGAATCTCTATTCCCTATAATGAAGAAAGAGATTGCGACCGAAGAGAATGAGTTTTGTAATATCGCATTATTAAGATACTATAGTACACTCGATGTGTTAACAGAGGAAGAGGTTAACTTTGTAGATTTTCAAGTGCATCGTCTAACGAAGAAAGGCATTGTAATGCCATTCTTCAAAGATTTTAAGGGTAAAGTTGCACTATCAGAGTTACTATTCAATAAATACTATGTTTCGTATCGCACAGCGAAAGATAAAAAAGTAATTATTCATTATTATATGGATCGTAGTGAAGATTCGGAGTCGAATGAATACATTACAGAGCAGATGAAGGAAGTATTTGAAGGTATCTATGTAAAAGAATTCATGCTGTTTAGTCAGGAAGAGTTATTATACTATATTACAGAAGATGGTGGTGAAGAAGAAAAGGCATCAGATTGTATTGAAGCGGGAGAAGTATCTTGTATGAGTCAAGATGTGGATACAAAATTTGATTTAATCAATCTAATGATAACGTCTTATCAGATGCAAGATGAGAAGACTTTAATAGATACCATGAAGCAATATGTAACACAGAGTTATAGTATTGATGAATTATTAAAACCATTATAAGTTATTCCTATATAATTACCAGAAGGAGCAATGATTTCGGAAAGGAGTTAGAATGACAGAAGAGAGAAAATTATTGGTTGGATTTGACTTATGTAATGATTTTTCGCAAATAAGCTGTTATAACAGAAAGTCATTTGAGCCGGAATCCATCTGTTATACCGATGATGATACGAAGTATATGATACCTACTGTATTAGCTGTAAGAAAAGACACGAAGGAATGGTTGTTTGGTGAAGATGCAATTGCTAAAGTGAAGTTAGACCAAGCTGTTCTAATTGATCAATTAGTTGATAGAATCTGCAAAAGAGAAGATTTCTATGTCTTTGATGTGAAGATATCACCAGAAGCAGTACTTGAAAAATACTTTAGGAAATGTCTTAGCTTATTAAAACGCTATTACCCTAATGATATGGTAGCTAAATTAGTAGTTACAATACCTGTACTTGATCTTAATTTAATCAAGACGATCTATAAAGCCTTAGAAGCACTTGCCTTAGAAAAAGATCGTGTGTCGATACAAAGTCACAAGCAGAGTGCAGTGAATTTTGCTATGAGCCAGAATCGTGACTTATGGATGAATGATGTAGGTGTCTTTGACTTTGAAGAGAATGGACTTCAGTATTACCAGTTAAAGATTAATAGAAAACATGTACCTATGACCATAACAGTTACACATAAAGATTTATCCGATACCTTGAGCTATGATTTGCTTGAAGATCTTGATGATAAGGAAAGTTTATCTTATATCTTCGAAAACCTGGCTAAAAGTGTACTTTATAAACAGTTGGTAACAACGCTTTATATGACGGGAAAAGGTTTCGAAGGAACTTGGGCCGATGAAGTGTTTAAACATCTATGTGCAGGGCGCCGTGTGTTTAAGGGACAGAACCTTTATACGAAGGGGGCTTGTTACTATGCAAGGCAATTATCAGGTGATGGACGAGCGGAAGATTTTATATATCTAACAGAAGAGATGATTGCTAGTTCTATTGGCATAACACTGTATAAAGATGCACGGTTGAATGAGTATACTTTAGTGAAAGCAGGGGCTCTTTGGTATGAAGCAAGTTGTGAGGTCAGGCTGATTTTAGATGATATGGATGAAATAATAATTAGTGTTCAGGATTTATATAGCAAAGAAGTTCATAAACATGAAATCTCTTTGGCGGCATTAGAAAAAAGGCCTCCTAAGATGACAAGAATTGAACTTAGAATTACTTTTGATGATCCTAATACATGTATAGTAACGGTCAAGGATATGGGATTTGGTGAGTATTTCCCTTCGACCAATCAAGTGATAGAGCAGACGATTATGTTGTCTTACTAAGATTCAAAAAAGGAGTACAGTTATGGGAAAATTAATCTTTTGTACAGGCCAAGTTACACAAAAACCGTATACCTTTCCATTTTCTAAGACGAAAATCTATTCTATGGAGGAATTAAATTATTATCTATATAATAATATCTATCTAATTTCAGAGGATACATTCCAGTATTCGCTATGTGATTGGATTGAGAATGAGTTGCTATTACCGGAAGTGGCAGACAAGATCCGTAACTTATTAAACCGCCGTAATCATCTTAAGGATGTTGTTGTTAGTCTATTGTGTAGTGCAGATTATTATACAGAACAACAGATTCGTGAACTAATTCAAGTGATGGAACAGATTGAGCGGATGCCAATGATTAAGAAAAGGAAAATTAAAGCAGATAATTATCTTATGTATGGACAGTATGCGAAAGCATCCTCGGAGTATGAGGCGATTGTGGATGCCAAAGAGGCGGCTGTGTTTTCCGGGGTTGAATATGGAGATATCTATCATAATTTAGCTGTTGCGAAGGCTAGAACAATATCAGCTTCAGAAGCAGCGAAATACTATTTATTAGCGTATAGACGAAATCAAAGGGAAGAATCGTTGGTACAGTATCTATATGCATTGTTATTGTCAAAGAATACGGAAGAATTCAAGGCAGCCTGTGAGGAATTCGCTATATCAAGGGAACGTCAAGAACAATTAGAGGAAGATATCTTCGTTAAGGAACTTGCAGCACTTGAAACAGCGGATTATGAAAGTATTGAGCGATTAAGTGATTTGAAGAAAGAGGGTAAAGTAGCGCAGTACTACAGGGAACTCAAAAACACAATCCGACAATATAAGGATACCTATCGTAAAGGAATCCTTTCATAGACTAGGAGTCAAGAAAATGGGATTATTTAGCATATTAAAGAAAAAAAAGAGGCTAGAAGAAAAGGATACTGGTCAAGAATTTCTAGAAATGGCATACGCTATGAAGAAGTTAAATCAAGAAAGACTTGACGACGAAGCGAATCGTAAAGTTATTGATGCAGATAAAAAAGGTACTACTGATAAAGAAGACAATTTTTCAATGGAGATGGAATCTTATGAGGTTGATCTTGATTCTAAGCCAGATAGAGAACGTTATATCAGAGGGTATTGTGAGCAGATTATAGAAGCTACAAGGCAGAATGAAGAGGCCAAATTAGAGTATCAAACAGTAACGTCTTACTTGACGGATATACAAAAGATTGATCGTATTGAAGGGGAAGAAAGAGAAGTACTTGTTGATACTGCAAGAAATCTTGTTACGTTGTCAAGAGAGCGTCACGAGTATCAGGATAAGCGTGAAATCAAACTTTCTGAGAAACAATATAAGTATTACGAGAAGAATGAGCAGAAGCTTCCAGAAGATATCAAGAAGTTAGAGGAATATGAAGCCTATAACACAAAAATCAAGAATGATATGCGCCATCTTGAAGGAGAGAAAAGTGTATTAAAACATCAGAAGAAAGAATATGCTGCATCTCAACGTTATCTTAAGAAGATAGCCATAACGACTTCGGTACTTGTGGTAACAATGTTTGCTTTATTCTATGTACTTGATTCGGTGGCAGGAAAAGACATGCAACTACCGTTTTTGTTAACGGTAGCTTTAGCTGGTATAAGTGGATTATTCATATTTTTAGAAGGTCGTAAGAACGCATATAATTTAAAGTTAGCACAAATTAAGTTGAACAAGGCAATTACTATGTTGAATACGGTTAAGATTAAATATGTAAATAGTACAAATTGCATCGACTATACTTGTAAGAAGTATAACGTTAATAGTGCATTAGAGCTTCGTTTTCAATGGGAACAATATTGCAAGGCGAAAAAGATGCAGTTAGAGCTTGTGCGTAATACAGAAAGAATGAATGACTTTAATATAAAGCTTATGGATCAATTGAAACAGTATGAAGTATCAGATCTTGATATATGGACATATCAAGCAGCGGCACTTATTGATAGCAAAGAAATGGTAGAGATAAGACATCGACTTAATCTAAGACGCCAAAAGATTCGTGAACGAATTGAATACAATACAAAAATCAAGGAAAAAGGTTTTGCACAATTGTCTGATTTGGTAGAAAAGATACCAGAAGCAAAACAAGAAGTTGCGAAAGTATTGGAAGAATATCATATCGGTGTATCCGTATAGGTATAGAAGTATAGATATTTAACCGTATGGATAACCATAAGACTATTCGGCATGTCTGGCTATAATGATATATAGATATCGTAAGTTATGGTATCTATGAATAAATAATATACAAAAAAGTTACAGTTGTCGTTGACAAAACGTATAAACGTGAGTATGATATAAGCAATGAATATGAAAAAACCGTTGAGAAAGAGGAGTAATTCTTATACGATATCACAGAGAGCTGCTGTTGGTGGGAATGCAGTATGGAGTGTATGAATGAATGGGCTTTCGAGGGCAACCCCGAATATTTAGTAGGCGTTGACGGGAACCATACCTGTTACAAATATGGCACATATGATAGTATGTGAAAAGAGTGGGCATTAGCCAATTTGAGTGGTACCGCGGAATTGTTAGAATCCGTCTCAGGAATATTTTTCTTGAGGCGTTTTTTTTATGCAAAAATTGATTAACGTTATTGATTAGAATCAATTGATAATAACATTTCTTATAGAGCAGTACTCAATAGGAGAACGGGGATTGATCATTATTCATGCTTTGATTAACATAAAGTTGAACGAAGTATAGGTATAGCAATATGAATGATTGAAAGGTAGGTAGTTAGGATGAGAAAATCAAAAAAAGTTATAGCAGTAGTTTTAAGTACGGTAATGGCGATGACAATGTTAGGTGGTTGCGCTTCGAAGACAGATAATAATAGTAGTAAAGAAGCAACAAGTGGAAACGTTAATACGGAAAGTAATGGTGACGAATATACAATAGGGATTGGACAGTTTGCACAACATGGTTCTCTGGATAATTGTAGAGAAGGTTTCCTTGCAGGATTAAAAGAAGAAGGCATTGAAGAGGGGAAAAACCTTACAATCAAATATGATAATGCCAATGCAGATACGGGAACAGCAACACAAATCGCAGCCAACTATGTGGCAAATAAAGTGGATTTAATCTGTGGAATCGCAACACCAATGGTACAAAGTGCTTATGGAGCTGCCAAAGATGCTAACATACCAGTAATTTTTACAGCGGTTACGGATCCAATTCTTGCTGAACTTGCAAAGGAGGACAAAACTCCAGTAGGGGAGATTACAGGAACATCAGATAAGTTACCAGTAAAACAACAATTAGAGATGATACGAAAGATTCTTCCAGATGCTAAGAAAATTGGTATTATGTATACGACCAGCGAAGTGAATTCAGAATCCGCTATTGCTGATTATGAAGCAGCAGCTACAGAATATGGTTTTGAAATCGTTAAAGGTGCAATTGCAACTGCAACAGATATCCCATTAGTAGCAGATGATATACTTGGTAAAGTAGATTGTATGACAAATCTCACAGATAATACGGTAGTTAGTGGCTTGCCAGTAATCTTATCAAAGGCGAAAGATAAGAATATTCCTGTATTCGGTAGTGAAGTGGAGCAAGTTAAGATTGGTTGTCTAGCAGCAGTTGGTCTTGATTATTATGAACTTGGAAAGCAAACAGGTGTAATGGCTGCCAATGTACTAAAAGGTGAGAAAAAAGCAAGTGAAATCAACTTCGAGATCATCGAAGAAGGTAGTTTCTACGGTAATACAGCAGTTGCTGAGCAACTAGGCATTACCATACCATCTGAGTTAACTGATAAAGCAGTTAATATGTTTGATACGATAGAGGAAGCAGCAGAATAATTCATTTACTAACTTCGCAGTTGAAGGTTTCAACTGCTATATTCAATAAAAAACCGCTCTTGCTTAGCTTCACACGTAGTCAACACAAGATTACATGTGAAGCTGGTTTTTCTAAGGAATATTTAAGTAAGTTAGTATGAAACGAAGGAGGAACAGTTATGTTCACGTATATGTATAATTTATTTAGTAGTATAGATAATCAAAGAGGAAGTATACTAATTCAAGGGCTAATCTTTGCTATTTTAGCCCTTGGAGTATACATAACGTATAAGATTCTTGATTTTCCAGATTTGTCAGTGGACGGAACATTTCCTCTTGGGGCGGCAGTAACAGCTGTTATGATTACAAAAGGTGTTAACCCATTCGTTACTTTACCAGTGGCATTCCTATGTGGAGCTTTCGCAGGTATGCTAACAGGGCTAATACATGTTAAGCTTAAGGTTAGAGATTTATTAGCTGGTATTATCATTAGTACGGCACTATATACAGTAAATTTAAGAATCGCGGGTAAATCCAACGTACCGTTCTTTTCGAAGGATACAATCTTCACCGGTGGGGCAATTGGGAAGTTGTTTGGGGACATGAATTCAACTGTGACAAGGATAATTGTAGTTGCTATTATTGTAGTGTTATTAAAGGTCCTACTTGATTTATATCTTAAAACTCGTTCAGGTTATTTACTACGCGCTACAGGAGATAACAGTACCTTAGTAACTTCTCTTGGTAAAGATAAAGGCTTGGTAAAGATTCTTGGATTAAGTATTGCCAATGGGTTAGCGGCACTAGCAGGTTGCATCTATGCCCAAGATCAATCGTACTTTGATGTGAGTATGGGTACAGGTATGGTAATGCTTGGACTTGCAAGTGTTATTATTGGTATCAGTGTATTTAGAGGAATTCGATTTATGAAGCCAACTACAGCAGTTGTAATCGGCAGTGTTATATATAAATTGTGTATCGCTGTGGCAATTGCTGCAGGCCTTGGTGCAAATGATTTGAAATTGGTGTACTCTGTGTTATTCCTCGTAATCTTAGTTTCAACTAGAGAACGTAGAAAGAAGGTGAAAGAGAATGCTTGAGTTAAATAACATATATAAATATTACAATCCAGGAACCGTTAGCGAAGTATGTTTATTCAAGGATTTTAATCTTAAAATTACAGACAATGAATTCGTATCGGTAGTTGGTAGCAATGGATCAGGTAAGACTTCTATGCTGAATATAATCTGCGGTAGTATACCAATTGACCGTGGTCAGATTCTAATAAACGATGCAGATATCACAAAGATGAAAGAATTCAAACGTCAAAGAAGAATTGGCCGTGTATATCAAAATCCTGCACTTGGTACTTGCCCGCATATGACTGTACTAGAGAATATGGCGATTGCGGATAATAAAGGAAAACCATTTAATTTACGTTTTGGAACAAATCGTTCTCGAATTGATTATTATCGAGATAGTTTGAAATCGTTGAAATTAGGATTAGAGGACAAGATGAATCTAAAAGTTGGTTCTCTTTCTGGTGGTCAAAGACAAGCAATGGCATTGCTTATGACTATAATGACACCAATTGATTTCTTGATATTAGATGAACATACAGCAGCTCTTGATCCTAAGACAGCTGATCTGATTATGGAGATTACAGGAAACATTGTCCGAGAGAAAAAGTTAACAACAATTATGGTTACGCACAATCTCCGCTATGCTATTCAATATGGAAACAGGTTGCTAATGATGCATCAAGGAGAAGCGATTATGGATAAGAATGCAGCGCAGAAGGAAGCAATGTGCGTAGAAGATATTCTAGAGGTGTTTAATCGTATTAGTATCGAATGTGGAAATTAAAGATTAGTTTTTGAAAAAACAGTTTGCCTCTTTTAAAGGCTGGTAAATTTGACGCAGTGGAAATTACATGTGAAAAAATTATTTTTCACACTTTTCCCACTTGACAGATTGCAAGCTTTGTCATAACATAATATAAAATGAAAAATGTTATGATAGAGAGGATTAGGTATGTAATCTTATCAGAGAGGAATGTCCAAAGGCTGTAAGACATTCTAAGGTAGTGCATATTGAAGGTAGCTCTTGAACAGGATTTCTGAACAAGTACGATTTGGGTTGTATGAAGTAGGAAGTCACGATTTAGTCCCGTTATAGACTAATAAGGTGAATTATTTATAACAATAGAAGAAACGTTTGCAATACGTGCTGTCTGTTGTTGGTATTCTTATTATAGTATTAGGAGATGTTGTCTTGTTAATACGAACGAAAAGAGTACAGATTCACAAATTAAGGTGGTACCACGGCTCTTCGTCCTTTTGATGAAGAGCCTTTTTTATGTAATTCTATAATTACGTAAGTGCAATCTCCTTAGGAGGACCATATAAGGTAAAGTCGCTAAGCGACTGTGATTGGCTATGCCAGTGCAAGTCATATTAACAAAACCATCACCGTTTACGGTAGGAATATACGAAGAAAGAAGGAAAAGATTATGGGTAAAGAGTTAGAAAAGAATTATGACCCGAAAGCCATTGAGAATAAGTTGTATGAAAAATGGTTAAATAAGAAATATTTTAGTGCCAAAGTAGATAAAAAGAAGAAGCCATTTACAATTGTCATGCCACCTCCAAACATCACAGGAAAGCTTCATATGGGCCATGCACTTGATAATACATTACAAGATATCTTAATTCGTTTTAAGAGAATGCAAGGATTTGAAGCACTTTGGATTCCTGGAACGGATCATGCAAGTATTTCAACAGAAGTTAAGGTAATCAATAAGTTAAAAGATCAGGGAATCGATAAGCGCGAACTTGGACGTGAAGGTTTCTTAAAAGCAACTTGGGAATGGAAAGAAGAATACGGTAACACAATTACAAGTCAGTTAAAGAAGATTGGTTCTTCTTGTGATTGGGACAGAGAACGTTTTACAATGGACGAAGGCTGTTCTAAGGCAGTTGAAAAGGTATTCGTTAACTTATATAACAGAGGCTATATCTATAAAGGTTCTCGTATCATCAACTGGTGTCCAGTATGTCAAACGTCCATCTCAGATGCTGAAGTTGAACATGAAGAACAAGCAGGACATTTTTGGCATATCAAGTATCCAATCGTTGGTACTGATGAATTTGTAGAAATCGCAACTACAAGACCAGAAACATTACTTGGTGACTCTGCAGTAGCTGTTCATCCAGAAGATGAAAGATATCAACACTTAATCGGTAAGAAGGTTATGTTACCACTTGTTAATAAGGAAATTCCAGTTGTTGCAGATACGTATGTAGACAAAGAATTCGGTACAGGTGTTGTTAAGATTACTCCAGCACATGACCCTAACGATTTTGAAGTTGGTAAGAGACATAACTTACCTGAAATCAATGTAATGAATGACGATGCAACAATTAATGAACGTGGTGGCAAGTATGCTGGTATGGATCGTTATGAAGCAAGAAAAGCTATGGTAGCTGATCTTGATGCACTTGGTTTGTTAGTTAAAGTAGAAGACCATACACACAATGTTGGTACACATGATAGATGTAAAACAACAGTTGAGCCATTAATCAAACAACAATGGTTTGTTAAGATGGAAGAACTAGCTAAACCAGCAATTGAAGCCTTAAAGAATGGTGACTTAGAATTCATTCCAGATCGTTTTGATAAGACGTACCTTCACTGGTTAGAGAATATTCGTGATTGGTGTATCTCAAGGCAATTATGGTGGGGACATCGTATTCCAGCATATTATTGTGATAAATGTGGAGAGATTGTAATTGCAAAGGAATCAGAAAGACCAACAGTTTGTCCTAAATGTGGTCACGATCATTTAACTCAAGATGAAGATACCTTAGATACTTGGTTTAGTTCAGCTCTATGGCCATTCTCAACGCTTGGTTGGCCAGAGAATACAGAAGAATTAGATTACTTCTATCCAACTGATGTACTTGTAACTGGATATGATATTATCTTCTTCTGGGTGATACGTATGGTATTCTCAGGATACGAACACATGAAACAAGTACCATTCCACAAAGTATTAATTCATGGTCTTGTAAGAGACTCTGAAGGACGTAAGATGAGTAAATCACTAGGAAATGGTATTGATCCACTAGAAGTTATCGACAGTTACGGCGCAGATGCTCTTCGTTTAACACTAATCACAGGTAACGCACCAGGTAATGATATGCGTTTCTACCATGAGAGAGTAGAAGCAAGTAGAAACTTCGCTAATAAGGTATGGAATGCTTCCCGATTCATCATGATGAACATCGAAAAAGCAGAAGTTAGTGATACAATTGATTTATCTACATTAACACAAGCAGATAAATGGATTTTATCAAAGGTAAATACCTTAGCAAAAGATGTAACAGATAATTTAGATAAGTTTGAACTTGGTATTGCCGTTCAGAAGATTTATGATTTTATCTGGGAAGAATTCTGCGATTGGTATATTGAGATGGTAAAACCAAGATTATATAACGACGAAGATGAAACTAAGGCAGCGGTTCTTTGGACACTAAAGACGGTATTAATCAACTCACTTAAATTATTACACCCATATATGCCGTTCGTAACAGAAGAAATCTTCTGTACACTACAAGATAAAGAAGAATCTATCATGATTTCTTCTTGGCCAGAATTCAAAGAAGAATGGAATTTTGAGGCAGATGAAGAAGCAGTTGAAATAATTAAGACAGCTGTTAAAGGTATCCGTAATGTTCGTTCAGAGATGAATGTACCACCAAGCAAGAAGGCAACTGTTATTGTAGTATCTGAGAGCGAAAAAGTTCGTACAATCTTTGAAGACAGTAAAGTATTCTTTGCTACTCTTGGATATGCGAGCGAAGTAAAGATTCAAGCAAATAACGAAGGAATTTCTCCTGATGCAGTATCAACGGTAATTCAAGATGCTACAATCTATATGCCATTTGCAGAATTAGTTGATATTGAAAAAGAAATCGAACGTCTTGAGAAAGAGAAAGCACGTCTTGAAGGTGAATTAAATCGTGTTAAGGGAATGCTTAGCAATGAACGTTTTGTTAGCAAAGCTCCGCAAGCTAAGATTGATGAAGAGAAAGCTAAATTAGAGAAGTACGCAAATATGATGGAACAAGTAGTTGAAAGACTTAACCATTTCAAAGCGTAGTTAAAAACAGATAATACGTTTAAAAAGATAGAATTACATGGCTCATAAGAGTTTATGTAATTCTATTTTTTCATAACTGGTTAGAGTTTTACGGGAGGCTTTTGGCACTCTAACCATAACTCACGAGATAGGAAAAATAGGCTACTTATAGGAATTAATATTGTAATATTATGTTGAAACGACTATAATTAAAGTGAGGCTGTGTCTATAAATGATTGTGTATCTATGAAAACAAACTGTTCATAGTGAGGTGATTACTTATGAGTAAGTTAAAAGGGGAAACTAACAGTATAGAAGTACGACTGACAGATGATTTATTAAAGGCATATATAACAGTAATTCCTGTGGTGAAGAAGGAATCATATACAAAGGAACAAATCCTTACAGAATTAACTACAAATAGAGTGATATATGGGATTAAAATGGATGTAATTGAAGAAATGGTGCAGAGTCAGTTAGTTTATACAGAGATATTAATAGCTGAAGGGAATGCGCCTATTGATGGAGTAGATGGTCACTATCAATATTTCTTTAATAAAGAAACGAATACGAAACCAATTATATTAGAAGATGGATCAGCTGATTATAGTAGCTTGAATAAGATTGAAACTGTTTATGCAGGTCAAATTATTGCGAGATACTATAAGGCAACAAAAGGTGAACTCGGTAGAAATGTTAAAGGTCAGCAAATGCTTGCAAAGAATGGTAGAGAATTGATGCCATTAAAGGGAAAAGGATTTTCTGTTAATGAAGATAAAACAATCTATCGTTCTGATATAGATGGGAAGATTGAATATAAGAATGATAGATTAGAAATCTCCAATATCCTAATTATTGAAGGCAATGTTGATACATTAACAGGTGATGCGAATTTCTCCGGTGACATTACGGTGAAAGGGAACGTTATGACAGGAACTAGTGTTAGGGCAGGTGGGAATATACTTGTTGCTGGGCATGTAGAGGCGGCTGATTTAGTAGCAGGTGGAGATGTTATTCTACAAAATGGAATGCAGGGCGGTGGCAAAGGAAAGGTCCAAGCAGGAGGGCATGTTTCAGGTAAATTCTTCGAACAAGTAACGATAGAATCAGGTGGTAATGTGAATGCGAATGCAATAATGCATTGTAACATTACGTCCAAAGGAGAAGTAATTGTTTCTGGTAAAAGAGGCGTTATTGTAGGTGGCATAATTAATGCTGTTAGTGGAGTGGCAGCAACTATAATTGGAAGTATGGCGGAAGTAATAACCGAGGTGAATATTGGCTATAAGACTGATCCTGTTCCTATGATTATTAAGAGGGAAGAAGAAATTAAGGATCTTATAGCAGAGGTTCGTAAGATTGATGATGGAATTAAAACTGTAATTAATTATATAGAAAAAGAGAATCGAAAAGATCTATTACCACAGAAAATTAAACTTTTAAAAACAAAAATTGATCGTAATTCTCAGATAAGTTTAATAATGAAACAGAGGAATTTACTCTTAGAGAATTTGCAAAAGGCCAAAGATGGTAAAGTGATTGTAACCAGAGCAATTTACCCAGGAGTACGCATTCGAATTAATGGCAGTATGCTCATTATTAAAGAGGAATTCAATAATGTTCTTATTAAACGCAAAGGTTTAGACGTATGTTTGTTTGCTATGGAATAAGAATGTAACCGACAGTATGCACATAAAATGTTAAAATATGCATGATGCGTCGAGAATTGCGAAAGAAAATACTTGATAATTGTGTTTGCTATGGTATAATTTTTGATGTACAACAATTAATTCGTAAAATAAACAATAGGATAGCGTGAAATATAGTTTTTCACACGTAGATTTGTACCTGCGACCAAAGTTTTGCAGGTGTTAGAAAGGATATGGTTTTATTATGATCGATTTTGAAGAAGAATTACAAAAATTCCAACCTAGTTTGGAAGTTGAACAAGCAGAAGATGCTATATACAATAATGATTTAACAGATGTAACAGATATCATTAAAGATATGTTGAGTGAGATGAAGAATAAATAAGTTTAAGAACAGTGCCATTAGGTAAAGACAGAAGGTGAAGGAAGATGAATTGTCCAAATTGTGGAAGCGCTTTAGGAAAAAAGAATAAATGTGATAAATGTGGCACCAATGTATCAGCCTTTCAAAAAGCTATTCGTATCTCTAATTCTTATTATAATATGGGATTAGAAAAAGCAAAAGTTAGAGATTTAACAGGTGCAGTTTTTGTATTACAAAAAAGTTTAAAATTTAATAAAGAGAATACAAATGCAAGAAATTTATTAGGACTTGTATATTATGAAATGGGTGAGATTGTTGCTGCTCTTAGTGAATGGGTATTAAGTAAACATTATCAGCCACAAGACAATGATTGTGATTACTATATTAATAGTATTCAGTCTAACCAGACGCGTCTAGAATCAGCAAATCAGATGATTAAGAAATATAATGCTGCACTTCAAGCAGCAAAGCAAGGTAATGATGATTTAGCTATTCTACAGCTTAAGAAAGTAACTAGCTTAAATCCGCATTTCTTAAGAGCAAATCATCTTTTAGCTTTATTATATATGAAGAATAAGGAGAATGATAAAGCTCTTAAATGTCTTATGAAGATACGTAAGATAGATGTTACGAATACGACAACATTACGTTATTTAGATGAATTAAAAGCTGGACAACCAGTACAAGAATCGAACGATAAAAAAGAGGATAACAGCTTCGGAAAATCCTCAAATATCTCTAAAATAGTACCAGTTTCTAGTTATCTTGAGGAGAAACCAAACATTTGGGTTTTCTTAAACTTAATCATAGGTGTCATTATTGGGGTTGGTTTGTTGTATTTCTTAGTTATACCTAATGTTAAAAAGCAAGCAGCAGCTGATTACAATGCGAAAGTTGTGGATCTGAATTCGCAAATTGCAGTTAATAATAAAGAAACCTCTGCATTACAAAGTGATAAAGAAAAATTACAAGAAACAATTGATAATTTGCAAAAAGAGATGGACGATTTAAGCAAAGAATCTGAGAAATTCGATGAAGCTTTATATGATCCGTTGTTTAACGCAGTTAAAGTATATATATCTGGTGCAAGCAAGGATGAAATTGTACAAGCACTTCTTGAGGTGGATATGACTAAGATTGATCGTAAAGCAGCAGTTGAATTATATGATTTAATGAAACAAGATACGTTTACAGATGCTGCAGCGTCAATTTATGAACAGGGTCATAATTTATATTCGACACGTAAGTATGAAGAAGCAATAGAAGTCTTAAAACAGGTAGTTGATATCAATGATGAAAAAGTACCAGATGCGTTATATTTTATTGGACGTTCTTATCAAATGTTATCTGATAAAGAAAACGCTGCAAAGTATTATAATCAGGTTATTGAAGAGTATCCTGATACAGCAAGATCTTCGCAAGCTAAGAGTAAATTAGCTGAAATTCAGTAATTATACGATTGAACTATTTCTAGGGATATTATCTTTAGAAACAGTTTTGCTACTAACTTATCAAAGCAAAAAGCCATCACATTCGTGCTGTTTTGCTACTATTAAGTTATATTAACGAAAGAAAAGACTAGTACTTCTATATCTAGATATAGAAGGAACGTTTTTTTTTATAAATAGTATATGTAAATATATGTAAAAGAAGGGAAAGCATGGAGAATAGTAAAGGTTATATGGATTGTACAAATATGGGAGCTGTTATGGAAGTGCGAGGCCGTAGTTTGTTGATTCAGATTAGTAAGGAATTGGATCATCATAATGCTGTTACAATAAGAGAAAAAGCCGATCAACTAATTGATAAAAATTCAGTGAATCAAATTATATTCGATTTTACTAATTCGGAATTTATGGATAGTTCAGGAATTGGAGTAATTATGGGTAGATATAAGAAGATTATATTTACTGGGGGAAAAGTAGCAGTAACGAATGTTAATTCTTCTATTGATCGAATCTTTAAGTTATCAGGGTTATATAAGATTATCGAAAAATATGCAACGATTGAAGAAGTATTAAATTTGCAATAGCAAAGGGAGAAAGGATAGGTATATATGGACAGAAAGAATGCAATGTCTTTGGAATTCGATAGCAAATCAGAAAACGAAAGTTTTGCAAGAATTGTAGTAGCTGCTTTTGCTGCTCAACTGAATCCTACAATCGAAGAAATTGCGGATATTAAGACTGCAGTTTCAGAGGCGGTTACGAATAGCATTATACATGGTTATGATGGTAGGGAAGGTAAGATTGTATTAACTTGCGCTATTGAGGGAAGTAAGATAACAGTATCGGTTATGGACAAAGGAAGAGGAATAGAAGATATTAAACAAGCGATGGAACCTTTGTATACCACAAAACCTGAGATGGAGAGATCGGGTATGGGATTTGCGTTTATGGAAGCATTTATGGATAATTTAGAAGTAATTTCTGCTCCAGAAGAAGGGACTACAGTAACAATGACGAAAACAATTGATGAAATTAAATTGTTTTCATAAAAATGATAAGAAAGGGTAGACAGTGGCGGTGATAACTGGAAAGGCAAGGTGCAAGCATGGATACACTGGAATTGATTAAGTTATCAAAAACTGGTGATAAAGAAGCAAGAGACCTGCTAGTCACGCAAAATGTTGGGTTAGTTTGGAGTATTGTAAGAAGATTTGCCGGAAGAGGACATGAACTTGAGGATTTATTCCAGATAGGTAGTATTGGATTAATTAAAGCAATTGATAAATTTGATTTATCATATGAAGTTAAATTCTCAACCTATGCAGTACCAATGATTACTGGTGAAATCAAACGGTTTCTTCGTGATGATGGAATCATTAAAGTAAGCCGTTCATTAAAAGAAATTGCTGTAAAAGTAAAGATCACAAGAGAGATATTGAATAATAGACTGAACAGAGAACCAACGATAGAAGAATTAAGTATAGAGATGGAAGTAGCGACAGAAGATATTGTCATGGCGCTTGAATCAAATACGGAAGTTGAATCCTTATATAAGACAATCTATCAAGGTGATGGTAATGCGATTTTTTTAATTGATAAATTAGAACAAGTACAAGACGATCATGAATCTGTTGTTGATAAATTGGCCATTCAAGAAATATTAGATACCTTAGAACCGAAAGAGCAAGATATTATTAAATTGCGTTATTTTATGAATCGTACACAATCCGATATAGCGAAGAAGCTTGGTATTTCACAAGTACAAGTTTCTAGATTAGAAAAAAAGATTTTACGAACAATGCGAGAAAAATTAATCGGATAATGAAAGAACAATTTACCAGTATAAACAATTTATAAAAACAAATAATAACAGTATTGTAAGTAACATTACAACCATAGAAGCATCAATCAAAATAGTAAATGATTGATGCTTTTCTAATGCATAAGAAACGAAAGTTTTTGAAGGAGATGAAAAAAGTGATTGCAAAGAGAAGAAAGTTTATAATTACTGGAGTTGTTATTTTGGCTATGATTGCTGTAATCTGTATCGTAATCGCTTATAGTAATAGTGCTGAAACTGATTATGTATTCGAAGGAACGTTTGTTAAAACAGAGGAATCAATTGAAGTAGTAGATACAACAAATACTAGTTTTGGTGAACAAGGAAACACAGATGAAATTGATAAGGATAGCTTTAAAAGAAAATCAGGAGATTGTGTCTTTGTATGATGCAAGAAATAATTTATATTAAGATCCCATTACGAGTTATAGTAAATCATAAGAATGTAGTTTTAAAGGATATCGCTACAATATACTGTGCGAATGAAGAACTACTAAAAAGAATAGATGAACTTCTACTCATCGAGATGGAGCCAAAGAAAAATTCACAACATGCTATTTCTATAATGAAAGTAATTGCATTAATAAACTCAATTGATTCCAGTTTGCATGTTGTAAATTTAGGCGAAGAAGAATTCTTAGTTGAGTATCAACCAGAGAAAGCAGATAACAAAATTTTTGAGTATAGTAAGACAACTTTTGTTGCCGCAATCATCTTTTTTGGAGCTGCTTTCTCTATTATGACATTTAATACAGATGTGAGTGTGCCTGATGTCTTTGCCAATGTATATGCCCTTATAATGGGGGAGAGTGGTAAGGGACAAGGCATTATTGAATTATCCTATTGTATTGGACTCCCTGTCGGTATTTTAGTATTTTTTAATCATTTTTCATCAAAGAAGGTGCGTAAAGATCCTACGCCAATTCAAATTGAAATGAGAAAATACGAAAAAGATGTGGAAAATGCTATACTTAGCAACGCCGGGAGAGAAGGGAAGACGATAGATATTGATTAGATATAGTTTACTTGCAATTATTGGGTTTGCTGGCGGTCTTATTGTAGCAGCGGGTGTGTTCGCATTCATTACTCTACTAGGAGTATTGAATCGTTTGGCCTCAAAAACTAACACGGCGAAACACATCTTATTATATGAAAATATGGTTATCTTAGGAGGAATATTAGGTAACACCTGGTTTATATATCAATGGGATATCCCGTTTGGAATAATAGGTTTAATTTTATTTGGTTTGTTTAGTGGAATATTTGTAGGATGTCAAGCGATGGCATTAGCTGAAGTGTTAGATGTAATTCCGATATTTGCAAAACGGATTAAGATAAAATATGGTATGCCATATATTGTTGCAAGCATTGCAATCGGTAAAGCTGTGGGAGCATTATTTCAGTTATATGTATGGAAATAGTTCAGATTTAGGATATATCCAAAGCTTCATAAATGTCTCAAAGAGTTAGGTAGACGTAATCGTTGACCTTAGTAAGAAAGGTGAGTGTGTATGCAGGAAAATAAGAAGAAAGAGCCAGAGAATATGAATAAACCTTCCATGAAAGATGTATTAAATCAAACAGATGTTAATACGAGACAACAATTTTATAACCAATACGTTAAGGATGTGACGCCAACACATAGTTGTTTTGCTAATGTGTGTAAAGCATTCCTAATTGGTGGTATTATCTGTACTATTGGACAAGGACTGTTGAATCTGTATATAGCAATGGGATTTAATAAGGAAGTAGCGGCATTGTATAATATTATTTCCTTAGTTGGCTTAAGTGCTTTACTTACTGGTTTGGGTTGGTATGCAAAGTTAGCTAAGTTTGGTGGAGCAGGTACATTAGTACCAATCACAGGTTTTGCCAATTCTGTAGCAGCACCAGCGATTGAATTCAAAAAAGAAGGACAGGTTTTTGGTATCGGTTGTAAGATTTTTAATATAGCTGGTCCTGTTATCTTATATGGTATCGTAATCTCTTGGATTTTAGGTGTTATCTACTATATCTTATTACGTTTAGGGATAGTTTAGAGAAAGGAGGTATTTTTATTATGGATAAAAAGATGATAGGAAGTCGTAGTATCAGGTTCGCTACATCACCATATATCGTAGGAAGCTATAGTTTGGTTGGAAAGAAGGAAGGTGAGGGACCTCTTTCTTGTTACTTTGATGAGATAGAAGAAGATCCGATGTTTGGTGGTGAAACATGGGAAGAAGCAGAAAGTCGTTTGCAGTATAGGACTGCTAATAAGGCTTTAGAGAATTCAGGGTATAAGCAAGAAGAAATTAGATATCTTGTCGCAGGTGACTTATTAGGACAGCTTATTGCCACTTCTTTTGGAGTTATGGATTTGCAGATTCCTTTGTTCGGTATATATGGTGCTTGTTCAACTATGGGTGAATCTATGTCTTTAGGTGCTGCTTTAGTAGAAGGAGGTTTTGCAGATAAGGTTATGGCTCTAACTTCAAGCCATTTTGCAGGTGCAGAGAAGCAATTTAGATTTCCTCTTGATTATGGCAACCAAAGGCCTCTTGCTGCGACTTGGACGGTAACAGGTAGTGGTGCTGTGATTATTGTATCGGAAGAAGAGATGAGAAAACATAAAGAGAAGAACAATCCACAAGAACCTTATATCAGTATTACTGGTATAACTACTGGTAAGGTTTTAGATTTTGGTGTAAAAGATGCTATGAATATGGGTGCATGTATGGCGCCAGCAGCATGTGATGTAATCTATCATAATCTCAAGGATTTCAACTATAAACCAGATGAGTATGACAAGATTATAACTGGTGATTTGGGCTATGTTGGAAAAGACATTCTTCTCGATATGCTAAAAGAAAAAGGTTATGATATTGCAAGTAGATATCTAGATTGTGGGATAGAAATCTTTAATAAGGAAGAACAAGATACTCATTCTGGTGGTAGTGGTTGTGGTTGTAGTGCCTCTACCTTAACGGGATATATACTTAAGAAGATGAAAAAGAAAGAATGGAAGAAGGTTCTGTTTGTACCAACAGGTGCACTACTTTCTCCGGTCAGCTTTAACGAAGGCAATTCCGTTCCAGGTATTGCACATGGAGTAGTATTAGAAGTAGAGCAGTAATTATTAAGTCTTACTTCGTCAGAAGATTATTGTTTGAATCGTAAGTCGGTTTGTGTTATAGATTGGAGCAAGAACAAAACTAAGAGAGAAGGGAGATGTTTTATTATGGAATATGTTAAGGCATTCTTAGTAGGTGGAGCAATATGTGCAATTGTTCAGATCTTTATGGATAAAACAAAACTAATGCCAGGACGTATCATGGTTATGTTAGTTGGATTAGGTACAATACTTGGTGCAATTGGAGTTTATGAACCGTTTGCAAAATGGGCAGGTGCAGGTGCAACCGTACCGCTTATAGGTTTTGGTTATACATTATTTAATGGTGTGAAGAAAGCGATTATAAGCGATGGCTTTGTTGGAGTATTCATGGGTGGATTTACGTCAGCAGCAGTAGGAGTTTCAGCAGCGCTTATTTTTGGATATATCGCGTCATTAATTTTTAATCCTAAGATGAAAGAATAATGATATTTCAAGCAGCCGGCTGCTTTTAATATAGATTGGAATTCATATTATATGAAAAAGAGAGACCCACATAGGCATTCCTATGTGAGTCTCTCTTTCCTATTCTCCCTCGGAAGGAGTTTGTTCACCTGGATTATCTGGTCCAGGATTTGGTGTAGTTGGTATACTTACATCTGGAATTGGAGGAATAACTTCTTCATCAGTTTCTTCTTCCTCTTCATCGTAATACTCATCATCTGGGTTAGGTTCAGTTTCTAAATCGCCAGTTGATGCGGATGTATGCACATTACAAACAGAATCCTCTAAAGATTTCGGTAATAGATAAGGAGTATCTTTGGTTGCTCCTGTTTCTTCTTTAACTAAGAATACCTTATCATGAATATCACCTTCTGGGCAGAACTCGCCAGCTTGTAAACCAGATACTTTACAGATTCTTATCTTAACATGAGTATCGCAAATTTCAGTTGGAACAGTACCCTTAGCAAAATACTCTGTTCTAACAGTGCTGCCACCTTGAGCGAATTCGCAGACACCATCTCTGGCTAACTTTCCACTCTTAGTACATATTTTAGCGGTTACGATAGAGTCTGGCTTCGTAAATGTTTTCTTTTCATAGCCTTCGTGAACTTTTTTCATAATTAAGTTCCATAATCGTTTGTGATAGGAAGTATTAACTCTGTTTTGATCACCGGTGTTGTTATCGTAACCACCCCATATACCAGCAGTATAATAAGGTGTATAGCCTACAAACCATAAATCCTTACTATCTGTTGACGTACCTGTTTTACCAGCTACAGGCATTGAACCTAAGTTAATGTAAGAAGCGGCAGTACCAATCTTAACTACATCTTCCATAGCACTTGTTAATAAGAATGCTGTTGATTCTTTCATAACTTGACTAGTTGTTGGAGTATTATCGATAATAAGTTTTCCATTGTGGTCATATATTTGCGTATATAGTGTTGGTTCTGTGTAGATTCCGTTATTAGCAATGCTTGCGAATGCTGAAGTTAACTCTAAGTTTTTAACACCATAAGTTAAACCGCCAAGTCCCATCGGTAAATTAATGTCTGAATGTACTTTGCCGTCTTCTGTTGTTACACTATCAACAATAGAAGTGAATCCTAGTTTCATAAGGTAGGAATAACCTAATTGAGGAGTAATCTGTTCTAATGTCTTAACTGTTACAATATTATTTGAGTTCCAAATAGCTTCTCGTAAAGTTGTGAGACCATTATATACACCACGTCTCCAGTTGTTAACTGTTGTATTTGTTCCAGGGTATTTGTATGGTGCATCGTCTTGAACAGTTGCCAAAGTCATACCTGCGTTATCAAGTGCAGGTAAATAAGTTGATAATACTTTGAAGGTAGACCCTGGTTGTCTTAATGTTCGAGTAGCTCGATTTAATGTAAGACTACCTTCCTTTTCACCACGTCCACCAACTAAGGCTAGAACTTGACCATTATTTTGATTCATTAGAACAAATGATACTTGCGGCTGAAGAGTAAAGGTTTTCTTCTCACCAAGTATTTCATCACCTGATTCTAATACAGAAGCCTTAAACTCTTCCGTGTAAGCATCTGCGTCTACTTTGTTTTTGAAAAACAAATTGAAACTTGGTTGCTTCGAGGTGAAGTAATTTTTTAGATGTCCTTCTGAATAATTAATGGTAGACCCATCTGCTTTCAGAATGGATAAAGCATACGTTAATTCATATATATGGTAGGCTTCCGGATAATTTGATTCATCATTAATTACCGTATCACATATCTCTTGAAGTTTTGTATCTTGTGTTGTATTAATTCTAAGACCACCACGATAGATTGCGTTAATAGCTTGTGTCTCCGTATAACCTAATTTATCTTGTAAATCTTCTTGAACCTGAAGAATTAGTTCATCAACAAAATAGGAGTTAGTAGTTGAATTAGTACTTATTTGTTCTTCATTAACTAATTGAATTCTTTCGTATACATCATCCTTTAGTGCTTCATCATATTCTTCTTGTGTAATGTGTCCTTGCTCTAGCATTTTACTTAGAATAATATTTCTTTTAGCAGCATTATCTTCTGGATGGGTAATTGGATTTAGATATACAGGGCTTTGTGTAATACCTGCAATTACGGCAGCTTCTGATAAGGTAAGTTTTTTTACATCTTTATTAAAATATCGTAAGGATGCAGCTTGTACCCCTAGTGTACCCTGACCAAGGTTAATGGTGTTTAGATAGTATTCAAGAATTTGATTTTTATCTAATTTGTCCTCTAATTTGATAGCTAGATATTGTTCTTGAACCTTTCGTTGCAGTTTATCGAAGAATTTATCTTCGTTTCCACCTTCGAATACTTGGTTTTTTAGAAGCTGTTGGGTTAGTGTACTAGCACCCTCTGAAAATCTACCTGATTTAACACCGACGAAGAAAGCACGGAAGATACCTTTTACATCGATACCATTATGTGTCCAGAAACGTTCATCTTCAGTTGAGATGAAGGCGTTTTGCACAACTTCAGGTATATTTTTTAAGTCAACATAGATACGGTTTGCTTGAGAACCGACTAGTTTTTGTATTTCATTTCCTTCACTATCATATATTATTGTTGAGAACCCGCTAGGTTTAACATCAATAGAATCGATACTTGGGGCACTATCTAACATGCCTTTTAATGCACCAAGACCAGTGAATGTACCTATTATTGATATAGCAACAATGCAGACAATACAGGTACGCAGAAAAGATATAAGTGCTTTTTTTGAAAGCTTCTGCGAAGTGGAGTGTATATTCCGCTGTTTATTCGCTGTACCACGTTTACTAAAGTCCATAATAAGCCTCCTTTTCGGTACTATTATATCAAAAAATTGTATTAAAATAAAGTAAAATAAATAACCAGAGACATAGTGCAATGTGTAGTGTAAATATATGGGTATTTAGTCTTATTGATTATTTACTAGTATTGACAAATTACAATAGATTAGACATTTGTTGAAAATGGCTTATAATATCTGTCTTTACAAATAAAATTGTAGAATAAAATAAAAGTGTATCAAATCTACCTATATATAATTAAGAAAAAAACCGATGATAAAACATTAGTTGCTAGAATAAGACAAAATATTTTGTCGGAATATTAAAAATAAGTCGAATTATTGATAAAATTTAAACATTGTGCGATATAATTTCCTAGAAATTGGAATAAATTAGTAGTATAATTTTCTAAGATAGTGTATAAGCATTGTCAAAGTTGTGGTTATTTTACTGTAGGAGGTATTTGTATGAAACGAATTGACCTAATCGGGGAGAGGAATGTTACGTTAGAAGACCAGAGGGAGATGGTTTTAAATTATTACTTAATTGAAGAACCATCAAAAGAAAACGGGGTAATGAATAGTTCGAAATATTTGTATGGAATCAAAATCGAGAAACAATTTGGGGGAATTGTGGAATCGGAAGAGGTGGAAGCGCTATCGTACTCGAAGGAAGTAGTACTACAATTAATTAGCACACTAATGGAATGTACTGTAACTCCCATGACTTTGATAGAAGTGGTGGATGAGCTTATCACTCTAAGGCAATGTAGCTAAGATGGCCAATCGCATAGATAGCTAATGTATAAGAAGACATTCTTGCATTATAAGCGGACATACGTTATGATATGTATCATATTGGATAATCAATGTTTACAGATTGTGAGGTACCGAGTTTATATGATAGAAAGTTACAAGGCAGTTTATGCAGCTGGACAGGAAGAAATTGTTGAGAAAAAATCGCGTTTTATTGCTTCGGTTCAACCTATTGAATCAGAAGAAGAGGCAATCTCGTATATAGAACAGCTTCGTAAAAATTATTGGGATGCAACTCATAACTGCTATGCTTACGTCGTAGGGAAAAGAAATGAAGTGCAAAGATGTAGTGATGATGGAGAACCGAGTGGAACAGCAGGAAAACCGATGTTAGATGTATTACTTGGACAAGGGATTCATAATGTAGTAGTGGTAGTCACTAGATATTTTGGTGGAACGTTATTAGGAACGGGAGGCTTAGTTCGTGCTTATACGAATGCTACTATAGAGGGTCTTAAGCAAAGTGTTATTGTTGAAAAAAAAGCTGGCAAGAAAGTGCGTATTGTTACTGATTATAATGGAGTTGGTAAATTACAATATATAACTTGTCAGATGCAGATAACAGTGCTAAATACCATTTATACTGATATAGTTACGATAGAGTTATTAGTTACCTTTGATCAGTTACATCTATTACAACAAGAAGTTATTGAAGCAACTAGTGGAAAATGTAAATTAGAAGAATACGGTAGTACGTATTTCGCACAAGTCAAAGATGAGATTATAGTATTCGATGATGAGCTAGTAGAAAGTTAAAAGTGCTTGGAAAAATTAGATTGGGCTAATTTTTCCAAGCACTTTTTGTGTGGTCAAATGGATACTCCGTAATCTATCGGTTAAATTACCGGTTAGAGCGTCAAAAGTTAAATTTAATTTTGATTTCGCCAATTTAAATTTATGTGTGAACATGTTATGTCAAACGTAATTCACTCGCAACGCGCTCTCGCCCTGCTGAAGTTCGTAGTGGTACTAGTACCAACGACCTCATACAGTTGCCCATCGAACTATGTTCGACATAACATTAGTTAAGTTTTATATGTGCAAATTGACGAAGGCAAGTTTTACGAGAGGCTTTTGACATTCTAACCAGTTAAATAAACTGATTGGTGGTTTCGTCATAACGATAATCGATAGATTCAAGTTTTGAACATAAGGATTGCTCGTCTATGGTAAGAGAAGAACATAGATCCTTTAAGTTTGGGTAGAAATCTCTTAATTGTGTATTTATATAGCTAAGTAACATTACTGGATCGTTTGGTATATTCATAGAAACTTCCTTTCGTACTTCGTTGGTTTTTAACACATTCATTATAGTAAATTATTTATTAAGAAACAAGAACGAAAATAAACGCCTTGACATACTGTGTATATGTGTATATACTGTGTATATAGATATATACAGGATATGTACATATATACAGTTAGAGCATGGAGTGGTTTGTGAAAGGAGTTTTTTGATAATGGAGTATATATTAGAAGTTGAAAATGTTAATAAAAAATTAGACACATTCTCTTTAGAAAACATTGATTTTAAGTTAGAACCTGGCTTTATTATGGGGTTAATAGGCAGGAATGGTTCAGGAAAGACTACTTTGATTAACACGATTTTAGGCTTGTATCAAAAAACAACAGGGAATGTAAGGATTTGTGGTCATGATCTTTGTAGGGATGAAAGCAGAGCGAAAGGGGAATTGGGATTTGTACTGGATGAGAATCCATTTCTGGAAGACTTTTCTTCCCTCGATAATGCTAGAATCTATTCGTCTTATTACAAAAACTTCAACATGGATATGTTTACAAGATATTGTAGTAGATTTGATGTGGATCCAAAAAGAAAACTAAAGAAGTTGTCTAAAGGAACCATTATCAAGTTTCAACTTGCTTTTGCTTTATCGCATGATGCGAAATTATTCGTTATGGACGAACCAGCAAGTGGTTTGGATCCGGTATTTCGTCGTGAACTTATGGAGATTATGTATGATGCAATATTGAGTGGAGATAAGAGTATTTTGTTCTCTACCCATCTAACGGAAGAGATTGATATGGTAGCTGATTATGTTACTATACTACATGAAGGAAAACAAGTTATCACTACTTCGAAAGAAGAGTTGTTTGAATCTTACCGAGTTGTGAAAGGAAGTGAAGAAAAGATTCAGTTATTACAACCTTCTGTAATTGGTAAGAAAGTAACACCGTATTATGTTGAAGCATTAGTTAAGAATGAGGAGTCAATACTGAATAAAGGATGTCAGATAGAGATTCCAACAATAGCAGACTTTATGTTTTATTTTTCAACGGATAAAAGAGAGGAGTTTACTTATGTCTAATAAAGATTTGCGTAAAGCTCTTTTGATTCGATATGGTGTATGCTTTAAAAATAGGTGGTATAACGTGTTTTTGATTATTATATATTTCGGTCTTTCTATTTTGGAAGAAATTAGATTTATGAATGTAAAGGAAGGAAGCTCTTATATAATTCCTGCGGGCGTATTCGCTATTGTCGGAGTTGTAGCTATATTGGCTGTTGAGATTACTAGGCATGAGAAGTGTCAATATATTGTGCCATTATCTTATGAGGAAAGGAAACGTTATTATCTTATTGGAGTATTGTTTAATTTTACATTTATGCTGCTTATGTGTTTGTTGTTTATGGGAATTACAATAGCCATTAATAAGGAGTATGGGATGGCAGTGATCAAGGTGTTTGCGATAATGGGATTACCTTATAGTATTGTAGCCTCCTTTCAAAAAATTAATATGTTTAAAGGTAAAAAGAAAAAAGACAACCCAAAGGGTGTTTATGTCAGTTATGTCATTGGAGTGGTTGTGGGCATTTTGGCTTCTGTTTTACTATTTCAGATTGGGTATTTGTTTGAGCACCCACTATATATGAAGTTAACTGCCGTGTTATTAAATGTGTTGTCATTAGGAAGAGCAATATATGCAATATTGGAAATTATAAATCGCGATACGGATTATGAGAATGTTAAAGTTAATCAGTTGAAAGTCTTGAAGAAATTGATGTAAGTGAGGTGATTTGGTTGAATATTATTATATCGAATAGTAGTAATCTTGCTATCTATGAGCAGATTGTTAATCAGATAAAATCAGCAATTATCAATAAAGAGGTAGTGGCTGGAGATGCAATGCCGTCTATTCGTGGTCTGGCGAAAGATTTACAGATTAGTGTTATTACAACAAAGCGAGCGTATGAAGAACTTGAAAAAGAAGGATTATTATATTCCGTTACAGGAAAGGGTTTTTATATATGCGAACAAAACACTGATATATTGAAGGAGAAGAAGATTAGTATGATAGAAAAACATCTGCAAGATATATTGAATGAGTGTAAAGCGGCAGGATTATCATTAGAGGATATCCAGGATATGATAGAAGTGCTATATCAGGAGACTGAGTAAGTTAGGGGGGCTTATATTGCAAGTAAATGAGGCTATACGAGTAGAGAATCTAAGTAAGAATTTTAGGAAATTTAATTTAAGCGATATTAGTTTTTCTTTAGATAAAGGCTTTATAATGGGGATTATCGGTAGAAATGGTGCGGGGAAAACAACATTAATGAAGTTGCTATATGGTGTGTACACAAAGAGTCAAGGAGAGGTCTATATCGATGGTAAAAGGTTTTACAAAAAAGATTATAAAGTTAGACAACGAATTGGATATATTGCAGAAGAGGATCGCTTTTTACTTGAAAAGACGTTGTTAGAAAATGCGAAGGCGTTTGGAAGTTTATATGACCAATTTGATGTGGATTATTTTAAAGAATTATTATGCAAGTATAATTTAGATGAGGAGAAAACACCTGATCAATTATCAAAAGGAATGAAGATTAAATTTCAATTGGCTTTTGTGCTCGCAAATCATCCTAAATTGTTGTTATTGGATGAACCAACAGGGGGGCTAGATCCAATATTTAGACAAGAATTTCTTGGTATATTACAAGGATTGGTAGAAGAAGAAAATATGGGAGTGATTATATCTACGCATATTACAACAGATCTTGATAAGATTGCAGATTACATTATGATACTTGATAAAGGTAAAATGATTTCGCTATCTACGAAAGAAGAGTTGATGGATGAATATCGATTGATAAAAGGACCACGAGAGATTCTCCGTAGTTTACCTAAGGAGATATTTATTAGTGTGAAGAGTACGAATAGTGGGTTTGAAGGGCTAGCACATCATAGCAAAAAGATAGCAGGCCAGGAGGAATGGCTACATAAGATTGTAATTGAAAACCCAGATTTAAGTGATATCTTATATTATTTAACTCAAACTTCGTACCCTAAGATTTCGGGGAGTAGCTAATTGCTATATTCAGCTCTACTATAGAAGAGCAAAAGTTATGGGAGGAGCGTAAAGAACGTGTTAGGAAAACAAATTAGATTTGATTTATCAATTTTACGGAGTAATCCAATTAAGTATTTTATATTCGTTATTCAGATCGCTTTGGTCTGTTTGATTAGTCTATATACTTATAATAATCAAGTTATGGTTTTTATGGCAATAGAACTCATTATAATAATGATTATGATTTTGTTTATGGTGAATATAAGTACAGTCTTTGAAAAACTAAGCCTTGAATTTACTGTGAAAAAGCTAGTTTTCTACCCTACAACAAAAGTAACAAATCTAATTAGTAAGGCTATTCTGCTTCTTATGTTTGTTGTAGTACAAATTGTTTTGAATTGCCTTGCAGTATATATAGGAACCTTAGTTCGTGGAAATGAGTTTAATAGTCAAGCATTAAATCTTTTGAATATATGGACCTTGGTAGCGGGAATTTTTTGCTTTGTAACGATTTGGGGATTGTATAATATAGGTGCAGTATTTGTAATGTCCTGCCTTTGTACACCGATTTTCTTTATCGTATTCTCTGGTCCCGAATTTCTTAAGTTAGATATTTTCGATATAGTAGTATTAATAAGCTTATTTATATTTGATTTAGTGGTTAATGTCTTAAAATATATGAAATCGTAATGTATGCATGGTATTGTTATGATTTTATCTGAAATTGTGGTATACTATTTTACGTGCCTTCACACGTACTGGAGGCTATCACGTAATCTGAGAGATACAATAAGAGTAAGACTTTTTAAGTATGGAGGCTACTATGTCAGAACAATTCATTCGTACAGAGATGTTAATTGGTGAAGATGGGATTCATAGATTAAAGAAAGCAAAGGTTGCCATCTATGGAGTTGGAGGAGTTGGAACCTATGTGGCAGAAGGGCTTGTTCGTGCGGGAATAGGCCATTTTCTGCTTGTTGATGATGATATAATATGTGAGAGTAATCTTAACAGACAATTGCACGCTACAATTAATACAATTGGTAAATCAAAAGTAGAAACAATGAAAGAAAGAATGGAGTCAATTAACCCAGAGGTTAAGATTGAAACAATACAATCTTTTGTTCTATATGATAATATCAATGAGGTGGTTCCGCTTGACCTTACGTATATGGTTGATGCACTTGATACTGTCACGGCAAAGATAGCACTTGTATTAAAAAGTGGAGAACTGAATATTCCTTTAATAAGTGCAATGGGGACAGGTAATAAATTCGAGCCAACCATGTTAAAAGTTAGCGATCTATTCAAAACGAATGTGTGTCCCTTGTGTAAAGTTATGAGAAAAGAACTAAAGGCTAGAGGTGTGCGTAAGTTAAAAGTGGTGTATTCGGAAGAACAACCTACAAAACCCTTGTTTCAACCGAGTGAGTTGGCGGATACAGAAGCTATGAGCGGTCAGAATCAAGATGAAATGCCAGATATGCATAAGAAAAGGGCAACACCAGGAAGTATGTCCTTTGTTCCTTCCGTGGCAGGTATGATTATAGCTAGTGAAGTGGTGAAAGATATATTAAACAGAAAATAATGGAACAAAAGGTCTGGAAAGGAGCAAACTGATCAATATGGATTTATTTGATTATATGAGAGAGACAAAATTAGAAAAAGAATCACCTTTGGCTTCGAGATTGCGTCCTACTAAGTTAGAAGAAGTGGTCGGACAGGCACATATCATTGGTAAGGATAAATTGCTATACCGTGCGATACAAGCAGATAAATTGAGTTCGATTATCTTCTATGGCCCTCCAGGAACAGGCAAAACAACTTTGGCGATGGTTATCGCTAACACTACAAGTTCTTATTTTAAGCAGATTAATGCTACAAGTGCAGGTAAGAAAGATATGGAGGAAGTGGTAGCGGGGGCAAAACAAAATCTTGGTATGTATGGAAAGAAAACAATTCTATTTGTAGACGAGATTCATCGTTTTAATAAAGGTCAACAAGATTATTTACTACCATTTGTAGAAGATGGAACAATCATACTTGTTGGAGCAACGACAGAGAATCCATACTTTGAGGTGAATTCAGCGTTATTATCACGTTCCATTATCTTTGAATTAAAGCCACTTGATAATGAAGATATCCGTAATTTATTAATACGTGCTGTCTCTGATGAGGAGAAGGGGTTAGGAGCATATGGTGCTGTAATTGATGAAGATGCATTAGAGTTCTTAGCAGATATGGCAAATGGAGATGCGAGAAGTGCATTGAATGCCATTGAACTGGGAGTATTAACATCGGATCGAAGCGGTGACGGTAAGATACATATCACCTTAGATATTGCGATGGAATGTATTCAAAAGCGAGCGTTGCGATATGATAAATCTGGTGATAACCATTATGATACAATATCTGCATTCATTAAAAGTATGCGTGGATCAGATCCAGATGCAGCAATTTATTACTTGGCAAGAATGTTACATGCAGGTGAGAGCATTACTTTCATTGCAAGAAGGATTATGATTTGTGCCTCGGAAGATGTATCTAACGCAGATCCGAATGCCTTAGTGGTAGCAACGCAAGCAGCACAAGCGGTAGAGAGACTTGGAATGCCTGAAGCAAGAATTGTATTAGCACAAGCAGCAGCTTATGTGGCATGTGCTCCTAAGAGTAATTCAGCAATTATGGCAATCGATGCTGCAATGCAGGTTGTTAATAAAGAAAAGATAGCAACCATACCACCATATCTAAAGGATGCACATTATGGAGGTGCAACTAAGCTTGGACACGGGATTGGATACAAATATGCACATAATTATAAAAATCATTATGTGAAACAACAGTATCTACCAGATGAATTAGTTGGACGTTCTTTCTATGAGTTGTCAAGTGAAGGATATGAAAAAGAGATGAAGGCGCATATGAAACGAATACATGAAGAAGCAGAGAATGAGTAAAGTGCAGAATATAGGGTCTAACCCAAAGGAAAGCCGTAGGAAGCTGAATTTTCCTACGGCTTTTCTAAAATATCAGCCTACTATCAATAGGTGGCTAAATATTGTTCTTATTACTTGGATTCGTCTTTCTTATGATTATCTCCGTTATCCTTTGGTCGAAATACGCGACATAGCATCATGTATACATATAGGAGTAGCGGAACAACAATAGTGCAGAAGATACTAACTTTGAATAATGTTGCTGATGCCTCTGTAGCGAAGATAGCTGATATTAGAGAGACTACATATAAGCCAACAAGGATAACAATACCAGTAATTGCTAATATTCGTTTTGATTTTTGCATATTCTAATCCTTTCTCAATCGATAGATTAAAAACAAGTTTTTTATTGAATAGATAAGTAACACAATTTAAGGGGAATTGCAGTAGACAGACTGAAAACACAGAAATGTTATCATCATGGAAAAGAGTTTCGCAAGTCCCTATCATATCTCATTATAAGAGAGGAATGATTTGTTTTCAACTGAAAAGTACTAGAATAAGGTTTATTTTAAAGTAAATCTAAAAAAATATAAATTAAATGTATAAATACTGTAATTTGTTATCATACTATAATTAATCTAATAACAAACGATGGAAGTGAGCTTAAGAACTTACTTATATCGAAAATTAGATTACAACACAGTGACGATGAAGTTAACTGGTTGCAAAAGATAATAATTGGACTCCCCCTCCAATTATTATACAGTCGTCTACATGACGATATCAGATTCTTGACAAGTCACAAAAGAAAAATTAAATACTTATCCTCCCCTTTTTGAATCACACGAGTGATTCGATACCTCTTATAATGGTGACATTATAAGAGGTATTTTTGCGTAGAATTATATTAATTAGAAATCCTTGCAGAGGTTTTTTGTGCGTCTTTTCGGTATTCTCTTGGTGATAGTTTCATTACTTTGCGGAATAAATCGCCGAAGTAATTACTATCAGTAAAACCGCATCGTATACCAATTGTTGTTATGCTATCCCTTGTCTCGATTAGTTGGTGTGCTGCTTCTCTGATACGAATGTGTATCAAATATTCTTTGAATCCAAATCCGGTAGAACTTTTGAATTTCTTTGAAAAATAGGTTGGTGATAGATTGACATAATCGGCAACTTCCGCCAAGGATAAATCGCTAGCGTAGTTTGTACAGATATAGCGGGCAGCTTCAACGATATCTGCGTCGTTTGGTGTAGTGTCGTTTGTTTCCTCGTTTGAGCTAGCGGTGCGTGACAAGTAGATAAGTAATTCTTCAAAATAATTCTGAATTAATTTGCTTGAATATTCATCTGGAGAATTATATTCTTTTAACATTTTCTCCAATAGCTTGATAAAAGAGGATTGATCTGCTTGCAAAATAGAACGCTTGTGAGTGGATAAGCATTGATCAAGGACTTCTTTTTTGAATGTTTTGCTAATAGAAGCAATCCATTGGTCATTAAAATTCATAACAATACGTTCATGAGAAGAATCCGTTATAAAGGAAGTTCTATGTAGCTCGCCCTTTGAAATCATAACTAAATCATGCGGGTGAAGGGTATAGAAACTGTGGTTAATGAAGAATTTTCGTGTGCCAGTTAGAAGAAAGTAAAGTTCATATTCAGAGTGAAAATGGTTTGATTGCATTTGAAAATAAGGTTCACGTACAATCTTGTCTATATAAAAGTTTGGAATACTAGTTACCATGGTATACCTCCTGCCTTCTATTTCTTTATTATCACCTCAATTGTAAATCGAGATGCAACCTCTCTGATTTCAATTGAACTCTAATACTACTAAAAATTATATATATGCCAGGAGGTTGCATCCTGGCTTACAAAAGATTGGTTTATGACCAGTCTTTTTGTTTGCACATTTATTTAGTTCCATATATCCTATGATAGTTGGCGGCAGACAGGAGGATATATGTCTAAATTTTTTACATATGAAGAAAGACTAGATCTACAAAAGTTTCTGAAAGATAGTCTTTCGTTTAAAGAAATAAGCCGCAGATTGGATAAGAATCCAACAACCATAT
>NZ_FRCP01000018.1 GCF_900142955.1 Anaerosporobacter mobilis DSM 15930
AGGTAAACTAAAATTTACAAACTTAAATATGATTTAGGAGTGATAGAGTGAAAAATAAAGTTATTACAGTTTGATGTTAGACGATGCATAAATTATTGAAATAGAGGAACAAACATTAAATAATATAGAAATATTGTACGTTGAGAATTGAATAGTGGTAGTTGGACGAGTATAATTATATATAATAATTTTACAAAGGAGTAGACCTATGGAAAAAACACTATTTAAGTTAGAAGAAGCAAAATTTTTCTTGCATAAGATCAGAGAAGAAAGAACAAATGAACCATTTTGTAGCTATTATTTTAATGCATTTTTAAGTTCTGCACGTTCAGTATTATGGGTCATGAGAGCAGAATATAGTAAAATCGAAGGCTGGGAAGAGTGGTATCAATGCAAAAAAGCAACTGAAGAAGAAGAAAAAATTATGCACAAAATAACTAAATACAGGAATTTATCACAAAAAGAAGGATCGTTACATACCTGTGATATATTGAAAATAGAAGATGATGGGTTTTCGTTTAAAATTGAATGTCCTACGGAGATGTTAGTGGATAATATGCATGGTAATAAAATGTTTTTATCATTTGGAATAGCCGACAAGGAACCTGATATTGAAATAGAAGGATTTGCTTCTTTAACTAAAGGAATAAAAGAAGATGATGAGTTTGATATATTACAATTATCTAACCAATATTATGAATGGCTAGAAAATGTAATACATGAGTGTGCCGAAAAGTTTTCATAATAAAAAACCAACCAACTATCAATATTCGATAGTTGGTTGGCTTTTTTATTGCTCAAAATCAAGAAATTTAATAAAAAGCTAGTTAAGTAAACGATGATTTAGAAAAGAAGAAAGAAATGTGAGATTGAGAGGGGATTAGTCAAGAAAATATTTTATGTAAACATTACAACCGTCACCTTCTGGGGGGTTATCTATTTCAACGAATCGGTATCCTTCAATTGATCTCATAGCATTACAGCAAGAAGGAAGGCGTTTGTAGAGATTTAAGGAGTTATGAATATCACCTGCTCTTAACGTGATTTCAGTCAATCCATTTAGTTTAGCCTCAATCAATAATTGATATATATATTTGCAAATTAAAGGTTTGATAATTTGACTCATATGTTCCACCCTTTTTTATTTAATTATACAAAATATGGGAGAAAAAATCAAGCAAATAGTAGGGTAGTAAGTGTAAAGAAAATAGATTTAGAGGGAGATGCGAATACATGGGAAGTAGAGGAAACAAAAAGAAGAACAGAGTTGAAATAAACAAAAAACAAGTTAATAACACGCTAGCGGTCTTTTCTACGACTGAAATTATTGATACAATGAACTATATGATTAGCGAACTGGGCAGCAGGGGGATACAAGTAAGAGACTTTGATAACAAACATAAGACTGTTAAGATGATTAAGATTATCGGTGGAAAACCGTATTTCTTATCTGAGTAAGGGGTGATACAGTGAGTAACGAAGAAATGGAAATAAGGATTAAGAAGTACTTAGGGAATTACTATAGGTGCAAGAAGAAGAAAGAACAGCTAGAAGAAAGACATAGACACATTAGGACAGATATAGACAGTCCGCTAGGAGGAAGAGCATACAAAGAGATACCGTCAGCTAATACACAGCATAAGAGTGATGGGTCAGCCAGTCTACTGTTACGACTATCGGAGATAGAAGATAGGATTGAGAAAGAGAAGAATAGAATGGCTCAAAGACTTCTAGAGATTATGGACGTACTAGACTATTTACAAGAAGAAAGTGATGAACGAATGATATTAGAACTAAGACATATCGATTGCTACGAATGGAAAGATATAGTGAAAGAGATGCACTTGTCGAGGACAAGCTGCAATACATATTATAACAAAGCAATAGCTAAACTATTAGAGTATAAGCGTGTACGTGTACTAATAGAAGCAGAAGAGATGAATGTAGCATAGTAAAGTCTGTACACCACTGTACATCGACATGTGATATTATGATAGAGTGATGAAAACCTCATAGAAAGAGATGCATTTAGAGATGAATGTGTCTCTTTTTTTGTCGAAAAAGCACACATGGATAATTCAAAGGTACTTCCTAGGGGGTATACGTACTACGGGTCGAGGAACGTCCGATATTTGGCTCTTTTTGAAAAATAAAAAATTAGTACTTCCTTCCTCTTTTGAGGATGACGAAAAGGGGTTAATGTAAATGATTGTTAATCAAAAACAACTAGCAAGTGTTCTTGGAATTTCATCTCGTCAAGTTCGCAATTTACAACATGATTTCGACTTTTTCACTAAGCAAGAAAATGGTCGTGGATATGATCTTGGAAAGTGTGTTCAGGAGTATATCGAGTATAAAGTAAAAGCGGAAATGCCTAAGGGTACATTAGTGAATATTGAGAAGGAAAAGGCGGAACATGAACGCATAAAAAAAACAATGTCTCAATTGAAACTTAGGAAGATGAAAAAAGAATTACATGAAGCTGGTGATATTGAATTGTTTTTAGGAGAAATGCTTTATAACTTTAAGAATAAATTACTGGCTACTCCAAGTAAGATTGCAACTCTGATCGTTGGAGAAAAAGATGTTAATCAAATTATTAATATCTTAACCAAAGAAATGAATGATCTTCTTGACGAACTATCAGATTTTAACCCAGATGAGTTTGCATCTGATGATTTCACAGAAAAAGGGGAAGATGATGAGGAAGATGATGATTAGATAAGTAGGTGTTAAAAGTGGGTAGTGAAAGAGCACGATCTAGAAAAAAGACAGAGAAATTATTCAGAGAAATAATTAAAAAAGCACTATCTAGACCAGAAGAGTTAACTGTAAGCGAGTGGGCGGAGAAGTACAGAATACTTGATGAATCAAGCAGCATACCAGGAAGATGGAGCAACGATGTAACACCGTATTTGGTCGAAATTATGGATTGCTTTAATGATCCTTACATACACAACATCAATTTTGTAAAACCGTCACAGGTTGGTGGTACCGAAGCCCTGATTAATATGCTTGGTTGGATAGTGACACAGAACCCTTCACCTGCAATGATGGTATATCCAAGTGATGATTTAGCAAAAGATATATCAAACGATAAATTAAAACCTGCTTTTCAAAAAAGTAAAGATATAAGAGATAGATTCTATCAAAATTCTTCAAAAGAACTCAAATTAAAGTTTAAAGGAATGACATTATACTTACGTGGTGCTGCATCTCCTTCCAAACTTGCATCAAAAGCTATAAGATATTTGTTCTTTGATGAGATAGATAAGATTGGCGGAGCATCAAAGAAAGAAGCATCACCTTACAATCTAGCATTAGAAAGAACTAAGACATTCAAGTATACAAGAAAGATATATACGTGTTCTACTCCAACACTTAAAACAAATTATGTTTGGTCATTGCACGAGGCAGCAGATGAAGTAAGACATTATGTTATGCCTTGCCCACACTGCGGAGAGTATATTGAGTTTAAATGGAAACAGGTTATATTCGATAAAGATAAAAGTCTTAGTGTTTTAGATAGAGCAAAGACAGCAAAGTATTTTTGCCAGGAATGTGCTTGTGAGATAGAGAATAATCAGAAACCTGCAATGCTAAGAACTGGTAAATGGAAAACGGTAACAAAGCGCAATATAGGAAAACCTGAAAGCGTTTCATTTTGGATAAATTCACTTTATAGTATCTTTGTCAACTGGGAAGATGCAGCAAAAGAATTTCTAGAGTCACAAGATGATCCAGAGAAATTACAAAACTTTGTCAACTCATGGTTAGGTGAACCTTGGGAAGATACTAAACTAAAGACGAGCGAGTCTCTTGTATTAGAGAGGCAAACAGATCATGAACAGTATGTGATACCAGAGTGGACAGAATTGTTAACTGGCGGTGTTGATGTTCAAGAGAATTGTTTGTATTGGACTATACGAGCATGGGGTAAGTATATAACAAGTCAAAATATAGCACATGGACAAGCTTTCACACTAAATGATATTGAAACGATTATGAATCTTCCTTTTAGGTCTCGAGATGGTACCGACTATATAGTAAATCTAACACTTCTTGATAGTGGGTATAACTCAGATGATATCTATGATTTCTGTGCGAATAATAGTGATTGGGCTTTACCTTGTAAGGGCACATCAAACCCTATGTTGTCAAATTATAAGTTATCCAATATCAATAAAGCCACTTCGAGAGCGCATGGTATGAATCTCGTGCTTGTAGATGGTGGTAAATACAAAGATATGATAGCAAGTAGATTGCTGAAAGAAAAAGGTAATGGAAGGTGGCTTGTATATAAAGATTGTGACGAAGAATATGCGAAACAAGTTACAAGTGAACATAAGGTCAATGAAAAAAGTGGTAATCGTACTATTCAGATATGGAAGAAAAAAACATCACATGCAGACAATCATTACCTCGACTGTGAAGTGTATGCATTTGCAGCAGCTGATATCTTAGGAGTAAGAACATTACATCTAACCCAAGAAGATAATAATGTGGTTGCTAATACAAATCAGAATGAGCAGGAGGCTAGCAGTGAAGAGAAGTGGATAAGTGAAAACGAAGGTTGGTTAGGAGGACAATAATGAGTAAAACAAGTGAAATGCTTGATAATGTTGAAAGCGCAATAGCAAATGTTCTTTCAGGAGGACAATCGTATAAAATCGGTTCGAGAACATTAACAAGAGCAGATCTTAACATGCTATATAAGATGCGTAATGATCTAAAAGCAGAGCAGAATCAAGAATTAGGTAATACAGGTCTACTAGATGATGCGTATGTTGTATTCTTTGACGGGAGGTAGATTATGAGCTGGTTAGATAGTGCAATACAATATGTATCTCCCAGATGGGGCTCGTTAAGAGAAGCATGGAGGCAGAATCTAGATGAACAAAAGAATTATGATGCTGCTAATTACAGTAGACTAAACTCTAATTGGAGAGCTGTAAACCAATCAGCAGAAGATACAGATAGAATGTCAAGAGATACAATTCGAGCAAGAGCAAGAGATCTTGAAAGAAATTCTGACATGATGAATTCTGTAACAGGTGCATTTAAACGGAATGTAATTGGTGGCGGATATACCATTCAAGTTAAGACAGATGATGAAAAGTTGAATAAACAGCTTTCGGAACTTTGGAAAGAATGGTGCGAAAAGAAGAATTGTGATGTGACTGAAACACAATCATTCAATCAAATTCTAAGAATGGCAGTTGTAAGAAAGAAGATAGATGGAGGAATCCTATTTGTTAAGAGATACACAGAGGGTGGATTGGTACCATTCAAATTACAGATGATTGAAGTAGATGAACTCGATAACAGTAGAATTATTACTAATCAATCTGGAAATACAATTGCAGGTGGAATTGAGTATAACAGCTATAACAAAGCGGTTGGATACTGGATTAAACAATATTCAATTGATGGTTATACACAATATGAGCCCATATATGTTTATGCTAAAGATGTAATCTTCTACTTTACTAAGCGAAGACCATCACAAGTAAGAGAAATATCAGATACTACGCAGACAATTACAAGAATTCGAGATGTTAACGAATTTATGGTAGCGGTGTCGGTAAAAGAGAGAATAGCAGCATGTTTATCAGTATTTATTAAAAGATGTATGCCAGCTGGTAGCGGTGGAGGTATCGGAAGAGGTACACAAAAGAGCGGGAAAATTGAATATGATGGTAAAACGCTTGCCCCAGGTATGATTAAAGAACTAAATGCAGGAGATGAAATACAGACTGTAGTTCCTAATGGACAGGCGGCAGATGCAACTAGCTACACTAAGTTACAACAACGGTTAATTGGAGCAGGACAAGGAATATCTTACGAAGCAACATCAAGAGATATGTCAGAAACAAATTATTCGTCGGCAAGGCAAGGATTAATTGAAGATGAACAGACATATCAAGAAGAGATTGAACTTCTAACTGATATTATGAGTGAGATTTACGAGACATTCGTTATCTCGTGCGTATTGGCTGGAATAGTAAATATAAAAGACTTTTGGAAAGATAAAAGAAGATACCTTAAGCATGAGTGGATTAAGGCACCACGCAAATGGATTGACCCAGTTAAGGAGGCAAATGCTAACAAAATTGCTATGTACACTGGTCAGAAGACTTACCAGCAAATTGCAGCAGAGAACGGTAAAGACTGGAAAGAGCAAATGAAAGAGATGGCCGATGTTTTAGAATATGGGAAAGAATTAGGAATTGAGATGGGAGGTGTAGTATTTGGGAAAGACTATGAAGAAAGTAAAGGAAACTGACAACCTAATTAGAGAGATTAGTGTAAACGCAATCAGGGCACTAGGGGAAGAAGAATCTTCAAGAAAATTTGAACTATCATTTTCAAGCGAAGAACCTTATGAACGATGGTTCGGTGTTGAAATCTTAGATCATAGTGATGGTTGCATTGATTTAACGAGATTAAGCGAAATTGGCTGTGTCCTATTCAATCATAATCGAGATGTCGTTATTGCTAAAATTAACAAAGTTTGGACTAAGGACAAACGAGGATATGCAGAGATAGAATTTGATACAGACGAGCAATCAGAAGTAATCTATCAAAAAGTTAAGAGCGGTACTCTCAAAGGAGTATCAATCGGATATAGAATATGTTCGACCGAAGAGGTAGCTGTAAATCAGGTATCACAAGATGCTAGATTCAAAGGACCATGTACTATCGCAAAACGATGGTTTCCTTATGAAATTTCAATTGTATCAGTACCAGCTGACTCTACCGTTGGTGTGGGCAGAGATCTGGAAGAAATAGAAGACACTGATAAACGTTCGCTAAGTTATTACGAGGCGATAGTACAAGTAAACAGTAACAGTATATAGGAGGAATGAAAATGAATTTAGAACAATTAAGAGCTGAAAAAGCTCAATTAGTACAACAACAGAAGCAATTAACAACAGCAGCTAAAGATGGTAAAAGAGATTTATCGTCAGAGGAACAGTCTCAATTTGACAATCTACAACGTGAGATTGATGAGGTTGACGGTCAAATTAAAGCACTTTTACCAGATCCAATCAAGCAACCAACAATTGAAGAAGAAAGAACTCGTATTGCAGAAATTACACAGATGTGTAGAGACTTTGATGTAGAAGATAAAGATTTACAGAGATATATCAATGACGGAACCGTTCAAGATCAAGTAAGAGCTGCTATATTAGAAAAAATGAAAGCAAACGGTCAACCACTTAATCAAAGAGGAATTGATGTAACAAAAGATTCAGAAGATAAGTTCAGAGAAGCGGCAGCAGATGCCCTTGTAATGCGTGGTGGTGTTGAAGTTGATAAACCTGCAGAGGGAGCTAGAGAACTTATGGGAATGAGTTTAAGAGATTTAGCAATTGAAACGATGGAAAAGGAAGGAAAGACAGGCCTACTAAGAATGTCTGCTGGAGATATCTTAAATGAATTGACGAGAGCATACTACAATCCTACAGCAGCGTTTCCTTCAATTCTTGATACAGCTATTAACAAATCATATGTTGAAGGACATAGAAAGGCAGCAGTTACTTTTGATCGTTGGACTAAAAAAGGCTCAAAGAAAGATTTCAAAGCAAGTGATAATAACTATATTGTTGGAACAGCAGGAGAATTTCTTGAAGTACCTGAGAATGGTGAAATCAAACATGATGCTCCAACAGATGAGAAACGTCCAACAAGTAAATTAAGAACATATGCAAGACAATTTACTATGACAAGACAGGCATTTATTAATGATGACATTGGATTTTTATCTACAATACCAGCAAGATATGCCGCAGCAGCTAGAAAAACACAGAACAAGCAAGTATATTCAGCATTAATTAACAATCCAGTAATCTATGATGGCACACCATTGTTCTCATCAGCACATAAAAACTTAATCGCGACTGGTACTGGTATAACATCAGATGCTATTCAGAAGATGTTCTTAGCATTACAAATGCAAACAGATACATTCGGAGATGCCATTATTATTAGACCTACATATTTTGTCGTACCAGTTGGTTATTCGTTTGCAGTATATGAAATCTTTAATAGTGCAACAATTAATACAACTTCAAATACTCAATCAGCAAATCCATTATATAGATACAGGGAATCATTAGAGGTTGTTGAAGATCCTACACTCAATGTATTAGCTGGTACAGGAGCAATTCCTTGGTTTATCGTAGGTGATAAATCTGATACAGATTCTATTCAAGTTGATTACTTGAATGGTAATGAAATTCCAACAATTAGACGTTCGGAAGTGGCTGGTACATTAGGTTTTGTATGGGATATTTATTTAGACTGGGCGGTAACTGTTATGGATTACCGAGGTATTGTTAAGAACCCAGGAACAAGTATTACGAGCCCATTCTAAGGAGGTAGAGAATTATGAATAAAGCAATATATTGGCAAAAAGGTGAACAGTTAGACTTAAAGAATGCTACAACAAATGCAATTGAGGCTAACACTGTAGTTGTAATTGGAACTAGAATTGGTATTGCGGGTAATACAATTAATCCAGGCGAAATAGGAAGCTTAGTAATGGAAGGTGTATTCGAACTAGTTAAGACTGGTACAAAAGAAATTACAGCAGGAACAGATGTATATTATGATGCCACCGCAGACGGTATTACGGACACAGCAACAAGTAACACTTTGGTTGGATATGCTGTACAAAAAGCAGCTGCAGCGGACACAACAATTTTTGTTAAATTGAAAGGTTAAGGTGTAACTATGCCAGGAAGAACAATAAATAAATCTAAAGATGAAAAGATAGTTAAAGTAGAAGTACAAGAAGAGCAAGTTCAAGAGGAACAATCCCAAGAAGAGCAGGAGTTAGAAGAAGAGAAAACAAAGAAACTCTTTGCACTCTATCCTATACTCTTTGAATCGCATCAGTACAAGATTGGTGAGCAACTTCCTACTCACAATATGGAGATGGTAGAAGCTTGGATTGAAGCAGAAGCAGCAATATGGAAGTGATGATATGAATACGTTCAAAGATATTATCAAACAAGATATTAAGAATACTTTCATTAATGATGATGAGTTCTCAGACAAGCATTATATCGACGGTAAAGAAATGAGTGTTATCACAGATGGCATTGAACTCTTAGAGCGAGAGAAGAAACTTAAAGATAAGACAGATGGGGTATTCTTGAAACAAAAACTAATCTATGTAGCAGCAGAGGACTTCGGTCCTTTGCCACGCATAGGAAGAATTATAAAATTAGACAAGTCTGATTATAGAGTAATCGATGCAATTGCAGAAAATGGTATGTATTCTTTGACACTGGAGGCATATAAAGGTTGATAAAATTTGAAGTCGATGAAAATGCTTTAAAGATGATTGAACTTAAACTTGATGGTATGAGTGCAAAGGCACCAGATGTATTAAAAAAAGCTATCAATGATACCGCTAAGAAATTAAAAAGTGATCTTAAGATTGAGGTTAAAAAGAATTATACCGCTAAGGTTGGAGGTATTAATAAAGCAATATCAATTAAAAAGGCAACTAATAAGCAGATAGTAGCGGTTGTTACAGCTACAGGAAGACCCATTCCGCTAGTACAATTTAAGAATGTAGCAGATGATTCTGTTAGAGCAAAAGCAATCAAGAAGAATAAACTAAAACCTTTAACATTAGCAGGTGCAGATCATAACGGAAAAGACCTTAAATCTTTCGTAGCAAAAATGAGCAATGGTCATGTCGGTATCTTTCAACGTACTCCAGGTAAGAGTATGAAAGGGAATGGAAGTAGAACGTTAAAAAATGGTAAAAAGACTAAGGGAAAAGATGCAATTAAGCAGTTTTACGGTAACTCCATTGTCAAGATGGTGGGGAATGAACATCTTGTATATCCGACTGTAGAAAGAAAAGCAAATGAATATCTAAAAGAATCTTTAAAAAAGCATATAGCAAAAGTACTGGAGGGTAACTAATGACATCAATTTTCTTGCAAGATGATCTAAAAGAAGAACTAGAAAAGATTTTAGGAGAAATGAGGTTAAAGGACCCAAACAAGCCAAAGGAACATACTAGTATTAAGGTATACGAGCAAGCAATACCTAAAATTAGGATAGACTATGGGAATTGTAATGAAGAAGAGGAAGAGGAAGAGGAAGAGGACCAATCAGAAGAACCATTCCCGTATATAATCATCAAGCTTGATTCAGGTAAAATTATGAATGAAGAGGAAGCTGCAAAGGTAGAGCTACTCATTGCTACATACGATGACGATTTAAAAAACCAAGGGCATAAAGATATACTCAACATAATTAATAAAATTTATGAAAGATTTTATAAGAATCCAATGTTAGCTAACAAATATTATCGTGTGAATGATATCGATTGGGTATTACAGGACGATGATATGTACCCTTATTTCTATGGAGCGATGGGTATGGAATTTAAGGTAAGAATGTTTAAGAAGGAGGATAGGTACGCATGACAGCAAAGAAAAATACAACAACAGAATCTAAAACGTTAGAAGAATCTACAAGTAATGAAAAAGTATCTAAGAAACAACCAAAACAAGTTGTTTATGTAGGTCCAACGATACCAGGAGTAATTAAGACAAATACGATCTTTAACAATGGTATTGATGAAAGAGTAGCAGAAAGAATCATGATCCAGCCAGAGCTTGGAGGACTTTTGATTGATATTAACAATCTGTCAGATGCACAAAGACAGATAGCACTTAAAAAGGGTGCTTACTACTCTCTATATAGCAAAGTAAAAAACAGTTTAAAGGAGGAATAGAGTATGTATCAACATGGAGTTAGAACGAAGGAAAACCCTACTAGTCTTAGTGCACCAATCGTAAGTAAGAATGGTCCACAAATTGTATTTGGTACAGCACCTATTAATTTGATTGTAGATCCATCAAGCGCAGTAAATAAATTAGTTATTGCCAATACGATGGAAGAGGCTAAGGGACAGTTAGGTTATTCTGATGATTTTGATAATTATACATTATGTCAAAGCATGAAAGCTACATTCGAAGTATTTAAAGTAGCACCTATCATATTCTGTAATGTATTAGATCCAGCAATACATAAGAAAGCCAACGAAGAAAAATCTGTACAGGTTAGCAATAACCAAGCTACATACGACGTTAAAGGTGTTTTATTAAGCACAGTTGTAGTTAAGAAAGATAGTACAGCATTAACAGTTAATATAGATTACATCTTAGAATTTGATGATAACGGATATGTTGTTATTACACTAGTAGCTGGAGGAGCAGGAGAATCAGCAACAACTCTTAAGGTAACAAGTGATAGTATTGATCCTAGCAAAGTAACTACAACGGATATTATAGGTGGATATGACTCAGAGACAGGTGTAGAAACAGGACTTGAATTAGTAAGACAAGTATATCCTAAGTTTAATCTTCCTCCTGGTTTAATTATTGCACCAGGTTGGTCTAAGAATAAGACAGTTGCAGCAGCAATGGTAGCAAAATGTACAGAGATTAATGGTGTATTCAATACAGAATGTATCATTGATTTTGATACAACAACAGTAAAAAAGTATACACAACTTGAAACAGCAAAGGAAACATTAGGTGTCGTAAGTAGCCATGCTATTCTTACATGGCCAATGCTTAAGATTGATGATGTGAAGTATAGCTTCTCAGCTTTGCTAGCAGCTTTAATTTATTATACTGATGCAAACAACTCTGATGTACCAAATCTATCACCTTCTAATAAATTGTTAGGTGTGTCAGCTACAGTATTAAACGATGGTACCGAAGTAATGCTAGACCAAGTACAAGCTAATGAAATTAATGCATTAGGAATCGTTACAGCATTGAATTTTGGCGGTTGGAAAAGCTGGGGTAATAACACAGCATGTTATCCAGACATTAAAGATCCTAAGGACCGATGGATTTGTTGCAGAAGATTCTTCTCTTGGTGGGGGAATAACTTCATCATTGATTTTGCAAATAAGGTAGATGAGTTAACTAATTTCCGTTTGATTGAATCAATCGTTGATGCAGAGAACATCAAAGGTAACAGCTATACAGCACAAAATATGTGTGCAGGAGCTAAGATTCAATACTTAACAACAGACAATCCAATTGAGAACATCTTAGACGGTAAGGTTGTATTCAGACAATACTTAGCACCTTATACACCAGCAGAGGATATTCTTAATATCTTAGAATTTGACCCATCAATGATTGAATCAGCGTTAGGAGGCGAATAAAGATGGATAAGAACAAAATACCAGAGGTTATTAATAATTTTAACGTCTATAAACAAGGTAATCAATTCGTAGGTATTTCTGGAGAAGTAACACTACCAGATCTTGAATCAATTACAGCTACTATTGAAGGTGCTGGAGTACTTGGACAGTATGAAACAGCAATTATCGGTATGTTCTCAAGTATGAAGATGGAAATTCCTTTCCGTATGCTTGAAGATGATGTATTTAGTGTGATGGATCCAACAGAGCTATTGGATCTAACATTAAGAGCATCACAGCAATATACAGCTAGAGATACATCAGCACTTGACTACATGGGTATGAGAGTAGTTGTAAGAGGTAAGAACGTATCATCTAAGTTTGGTAAGTTGAAAAAAGGCGAGCAGATGGACCCATCAGTTACAGTTGAAATACTTTATATCTTAATCGAGATTGATGGGGAAACAAAACTTGAACTTGATAAGCTCAACAGTAAATACATTGTTAATGGTAAAGATGTATTACAAAAAGTAAGAAATCAATGCTAGGGAGGGCATAAGACATGAAAAAAGATTTAGAGATTACAGAAAATACACAGGTTGAATCAGTAGAAGCTGAATTAGTAGATGATAACATGGTAATGGAATTAAGAAGACCTTATACGTTTGAAGGTAAAGAGTATAAAGAAATTGATTTATCTGGTCTTGATAACTTAACAGGTAAAGATATGATTGCAGCTCAAAAAGTACTTGATCGTAACGGTTCGTTCAGTTTTCTACCTGAAATGAGTTTGCAATATGCATGTGTACTTGCATCAAGAGCAAGTAAAATGCCAATTGAGTTTTTTGAAGGATTACACCCAAGAGAGGCATTAAGATTGAAAAACAAAGTAACGGGTTTTTTGTACGGTCAGGAATAAATGGTGATACAGGAAACCAAATTAGAAAATTAGTTATAAAGTTAACCAGGTTAACTATGACAAGTTTAGATTTTTATCTAGACTTGTCATTATATGAATTAAATAAAACGTGTGAGGAGGTGATTTCACAATATGGCAAGCAAAGAAAATGAGTTAGCGATTAAAATAGCTGGTAAAATCGAAAAATCCTTTTACAACAGTACTAAGTTAACTAAAAAAGAACTTGATAATATGGTGAAACACTCGAACACAGTATCGAAAGGCTTTAGACAGCAATTCAATGAGGGATTTGACCAAGTCAGTGCTGGATTCGATAGCATGAGCAAAAAGGCAAAGGTAGTCTTTAATGCAGTAGGTAAGGCAGCTAAACTAGCAGGAATAGCAGTAGCAGCAGTAACAGGAGCGTCTATCATGGTTGGTGCTAGCTTTGAAGAACAAATGTCAACTGTAAAGTCGATATCAGGAGCAACAGGTACAGAATTTAAAGCATTAACAGATAAAGCACAAGAGATGGGACAAAAGACTAAATTCAGCGCAACAGAAGCAGGACAAGCAATGGAATATATGGGTATGGCAGGCTGGAAAGCTTCAGATATGATCGATGGTGTTGGAGGTATCATGAATCTAGCAGCCGCTTCGGGTGAAGATTTAGCCATGGTTTCGGATATTGTTACCGATTCACTCACTGCATTCGGATTAAAAGCTAAAGATTCTGCTCATTTTGCTGATATATTAGCATCAGCAGCAACAAATTCTAATACTAACGTTGAGATGATGGGAGAAACATTTAAATATGCTGCACCAGTCGCAGGTGCATTAGGATATTCAGCAGAAGATACAGCTGTTGCAATTGGACTTATGGCTAATTCGGGTATTAAGGCAAGTCAGGCAGGTACATCATTAAGAAAAATTTTTACTGCGACAACAAGTGGTATTGAGGTTGCTGGTAAAGCATTTGCAGAAGCAGGAAAACAGACAGGTAAATTCCATGTAGAGACTGTTAATGCAGATGGAAGCATGAGAGAGTTAAACGAAATAATAGTTGACTTAAGAATAGCATTTTCAGAGTTAACAGAGAGTGAAAAAGCGCAAGAAGCAGAGGCTATAGCGGGTAAAACAGCAATGAGTGGATTGCTTGCCATAGTTAATGCCTCAGATAGTGATTATCAAAAGCTTACAGAATCAATCAATAATTGTACAGGAGCAGCCGAAGAGATGGCAGCAATACGGCTTGATAACTTAAAAGGTGATGCAGAGTTATTAACAAGTAATCTTGAATCAATGGGAATTGAGATCTATAAAGGACTAAATGAGCCATTACGTGAAGTTACTCAGAGCGCATCGGGTTTTATTGAAAAAATGACAACAAATATGCAACGAACAAACGTCGTTTCTGAGTTATCAAATTCTTTTGTGGCCAAATTACCAACAGCAAAAAGATATCTTAAAGAATTCAAAACAGAGTTCTTTGACTTTGCAGATCCATTCATGGATTTTGGTAAATGGTTAATCAAAAACCCTAACGTTGTTATATCAACATTAGCTGGTATTGGTTCAGTTATTGCTACTTATAAAGTTGCTAAAGGTGTTAAGTCAGTAGCTACATCATTCGCATCATTAGCAGGTATATTAACAAATCCATTTGCAGCATCAATTACAGCAGTAGGACTTGCTATAGGCGGAACGGTAGGTATTGCGACATACATTAAGAATCTTAATAATGAGTTAAAGAAAGAGAATCTAGCAGAACACTTTGGATCAATTTCGTTATCGATGGAAGATTTACAAGAGGCAGCAGCACATATCATAAACACAGGTGTACTTAGCAAGATGCAGGAGACACTAAGTGAATTTGATAAGAAAGATACATACTTTAACTCTATGAATGATGCAATTGCGGAGATCAATAAAGCAAATTGGAAAGTATCAATCGGTATGGAACTAACTGATGCAGAAAAAGAAAGTTATTTAGCTAATGTAACACAGTTCATTAGTGATACACAAAATACGCTTCTACAAGACCAATATTCTATGAAATTAGCAATGGATATCTATACACAGGATAATGCTGAGGGAGACAAAGTGAAAACAGCAATGAATGGATATTATTCTAAGCTAATAAATACTGTTCAAGAAGAAGGAAAAAAATTAGCAAAATATTCGGCAACAGCATTTGAAGATGGAATGTTAGATATAGACGAAGCTTCGGTAATCTCGGATTATATGCAAAAAATGGCTGATGTCACTAGTCAATTATCAAAGGCGCAATTTGATGCAAAGTTATCAGCAATACAATTAAATTACAGTGGAGATCTTACCGCAGAAAGTTTTCAGAATTTACAATCAGAAATAGCTAGTCAGGTAGAAGAAATGAAAAAAGTTGCACTTGAAACTTATACATCAACGACAACTAGTTATTTTAATGCGTTTAATGCAGGAGATATGAGCAAGGATTTATTAGATTCAGCAATAAGTCAAGCAAAAGAACAGTATCTTAATGATTTGAAAGATATAGAACTAAAGGCTACTGACTTTCAAACGGATACTATTGTACAACAATATGGTGAAGAGTTATCGGGTAAAATACCAGAGTTCCAAAAGCTTGTTGAAGATACAATGAATAGCGCACTTGAACGTGCTGAATTAACAGGTGAATCACTCGATGTTGCTTGGGACACGATTATAACAGATAGTTTGATGGCAGACTATGACGGTTTAGATAAATCGACACAAGCTGCAATATCGCAGCTATTCAATTTAATGAAGCCATCTGTAGAAAGTCTTGAGGCATTGAAGAATCAATACAGAGATGCAGGATTAGCTATACCAGATGAAATTAATAAAGCCTTATCAGATAGTACAATTCTCGGTGCTATTTCTAAGAATGAAGAAGGATTATGGGGATATATCGCAACTCAGGCAACAAAAAATCCAGAATATGCAAGAGTTATTACAACAATGCAACAAGGTGGAAGTGAAATACCTAAGAGTGTTGCTGATGCGGTTGAAAATAGTACTTATTTAACTACTAATGCGGTTAATGAGTTATATAAATCAGTTCAAAAGAATGCAAGCAGTATATTTAGTAAAGGAATTAATGTAAATTTACCATTGCAAATAAATGCAAATGTTACTGGTAATACACAGAATACTAATAATTCCAAATACGGAGACAAAGTATATGCAAATGCAAAAGGTAGCATTGTAATGAATCCGATACTTACCACTTTTGCAGAAGACGGTCCAGAGGCGGCTATTCCTCTTGATGGTTCACAAAATGCAATTAACCTATGGCAGACAGCTGGAAAAATGTTGGGTGTTTATGACGATAAGGTAAGTGCTTATTCGTTAGCTAATCAAAAATTAAACTCAAAGGATACATTTGGAGATTTATCTAATAACGTTGATCATGTTGCGAATGAAGAATCTAATTACAACAATAGCAATCAGATATTATATAGTCCTAATATGAACTTTAATTTCAATGGTGGAGCACCAAGTAAGGAAGATATTATAGCGGCTACACGTCAATCAGAACAAGATTTTGAGGAAAAGATGGATAGATACTTTGCTCAAAAGTCAAGAAAAGGTTTTAAGGACTTTTCTTTCAGTTAGGAGGAAATATGTATAAGACAGTACAAGGAGATACATGGGATCTAATAGCTAAAAAGGTTTATGATAATGAAATGTTAGCAGGGTTCCTTATGCAAACAAATTATAAGTATATTGACATAGTTGTTTTCTCAGCTGGTACCGAATTGAATACTCCTGAACATGAAGAAAAGGAAGACGACTTGCCAGAGTGGAGGGATTAATATGCAGGGTAGAAAAGCATCGGTAATCATAACGTACAATGGTAAGAATGCATCTACAAAACTGAATGAGTACTTACAGTCATTTACCTATACCGATGTTGCATCAGGAGAAAGTGACAGTATAGACATTGTACTAAGCAATATAGACAAGAAATGGCTGGGTTCTTGGTTCCCAGCCAAAGGAGATAAACTAACAGTATCTACTAAGCTTACAAATTGGTCAAAGACAGGAGATAAGAAATTTAAGTGTGGTGATTTTACATTAGATGAATTCTCTTTATCGGGGAGACCGCTTGAAGCAAATATTGGAGCATTAGCATTACCGGTCAAAGAAAGCTTTAAAACTACAGATCGTAACAAGACTTATAAGAAAGTAACAATTGAAGAGATAGCGAAAGAGATAGCCAAGAGGGCAAATGTAAAGCTTGTATATGATGCAGCACGTATTGATATTGAAACGATAGAACAGTCAGAGAATGATTGCGACTTTCTATTTGATCTATGCGAGAAGTATGGACTAGGAATGAAGGTATATTCATCAAAGATTATAATATTCGATGAAGCAGCATATGAGAAAAAACGATCTGTAGTTACTATTGATGAATCTGATATGAAAAGCTGGAGCTATGATACGACTACAAATAAGACTTATACAGCTGCTAAGATATCTTACACAAATCCTAAGACTAAGAAAGATGTGTCAATCACAGTAGGCGAAGGAAAGCATGTATTAAAGATAAGTGAAAAGGCAGACAGTAAAGCTGATGCAGAGAAGATAGCAAAAGCGAAGATTAATAATGCTAATAAGAAAATGACAACAATGCGAATCGTAATTATGGCAAATCCCAAAATTGTAGCAACATCAAATGTGACTATTACAGGACTTGGAAAACTGAATGGTAAGTATGCAGTAGATAAAGTAGTTCATTCTATCGGAAGTGGCTATACCATGACACTTACTCTCAGACTTATACAAAATAGGATAGGTGAAAAGACAAATAAAGTATATGCAAGTGGTAAGAATGCGAATTACATAGTAAAACAAGGTGATACGTTATGGGCAATTAGCAAAACGTTCTATGGTGCTTCAACCAAGTGGAAAAATATTTATGATGCTAATAAAGAAGTAATCGAAAATGCAGCTAAGAAACATGGTAAAGCAAATTCTAGCAATGGTAATTGGTTATGGCCAGGCATGGAACTTGTTATACCCAATGTGGAGGAGAGCTAATGAAAGACATTATTAGAACTGGAGAAGTATCTAGCATAGATTTTGAAAACGGAATGATTAAAGTAACATATCCTGATCGTGATAATGATGTTACAGATTCTATTCCTTATCTATCGCTAAATGGCGAATATAAAATGCCAAACATAGGCGATATGGTAGTTGTATTGCATCTCTCAAATGGAAGCTCATTTGGAATTGCATTAGGAACGTTTTGGAGTTACGGGAATAAGCCTTTTAAGACTGGAAAAGGTCTGTATAGGAAAGAGTTAAGCAATACACAAAATGAGGCTTATTTAGAGTATGACAGCTCTACAAAGACGTTAATTATTAAAGCTGATAATGTAGTATTTCAATCCAACAAAGGGACTACAAGCTTGTAGGAGGTATTATGGCGAAAGTAGGAAGCTTTGGAAAAGTAATAGTTTTTAAAACGAATGACAAAAGTATATTGACATTTAACGAGTTCAAACAAACTGTATCAGCTAGATGGGCTAAACATGAACGAATAGGAAAAAAGCCTAAGAGCGAATTCTTAGGTGCTGATCTGAGAGAAGTATCTTTTCAAATAGAACTTAATGCTTTGTTAGGTGTTAAACCTAGAAAGCAGTTAGAAAAGATTGAAAAAGCAATTGAAAGTGGTACGGTTGAAAACCTTGTGATTGGTGGTAAAAAAATAGGAAAAAACAAGTGGAAGATAATAAACATGAGCGAATCATGGAACTATATCATGTCTAAAGGTGAATTAGTACAAGCAAGTGGACAGATCACGATGGAGGAATACGTATGATGGAAGAAGCAAAGATTATAATTGAATCATCTAGTAGTGAAGATGATGAAATAATACAAGGGTTAACAACTCTATATACAACTCCAGAAGGTACAATACCACTTGATAGGGAGTTCGGTATTAATCAGGACTTCATAGGATATCCAACAGAATTAGCAAAGAATATGTATGCGTTAGAGATTATTAATAAGACTGAAATTTATGAGCCAAGGGTAGAAGTAGATGTGAGCTTTGAGGATAGCGAAGATGGAATGATTACACCAGTAATTAAGATAAGCAAAGAGGAAGGAGATGAAGAATAGTGCCAGGTACTTTAGATGAGTTAGTTAATCTGCCAGAGGTAAGTTTTATAGATAATATAACTATAGATGAACTGCTAGAAAGCTTCATAGCTGATTTTAACGACATGAATAGTCAGTTAGAAGGTAAGGCTACAGTATTATCGCAAACAAGTCCGTTTCGGTTATTAATCAATGCTACAACGTCTATTCTTTATCAGATTCTTGTAAAAGTAGATGCAACAGGAAAGAGAAATACAATTAAGTATTCATATTCGGAGTTCTTAGATATGTTAGCATCATTTAAGAAGTGTGTAAGAAAAGAAGCACAGAAAGCATATTGTACAGAAAGATTTTATCTTGATGAGAGTAAAGAATTTGCAATAACTATTCCGCAAGGAACAAGAGTAACGCAAGGAAGTATTTTCTTTGAAACAACAGAAGCAGCAGAGATAGCAGCAGGTGATACGTATGTAGATGTAACGGTATATTGTACAGAACCAGGAGAGAATGGAAACAATATATATGCTGGAGAGATAAGCACACTTGTAGATCCAATCCCTTATATAGCAAAGGTTGACAACCAAACAGCTACTAGTGGAGGAAGTGATAAAGAAAGTGATGATAGTTTGGCAGACAGAACATTTATGGCGCCTTCTACATATAGTGTTGCTGGCTCTGTTGATTCGTATGAAGCTAACGCAAAAGCATTCAGTGAAGACGTTATTGATGTTAAAGTAGATACACCAAGTGCTGGTACTGTTGATATTAGAATTCTCCTTAGTGGGGGCGAAATACCAGATACAAATGTCATATCAAAAATGCAAGATTATTTAAGTGCAGATGATAAGAGACCGCTTACTGATAACGTAATTGTAGCAGCACCAGATCAAGTTGAGTATAGCATTGATGTTAAGTATTGGATTAGAAAGAGTGATTCAAACAAAGCAGTTAAGATACAGCAAGATGTTGAAACAGCAGTTGAAAATTTTGTTACATGGCAAAAGTCTAAGATAGGACGGGACATTACAGATTCAGAATTAATCAAGTTAATTATGGCAGCAGGGGCAAAACGATGTGTAATTACGAGTCCAGCCTATAAGGTTATAGAGGATAATCAAATAGCAAAGCTCACTACAAAAAATGTTGTATATGGAGGGCTTGAAAATGATTAAACTTTATGATGTAGAGATTACTGATCTACTCCCCGAAAACTTAAAAAGTAATGAAGTAATTGCTTACAGTTATGCATTTAAAAAAGCTTGTAGATATGTATTAGATAGAGTGGATCGCATTGAACTATATACAAACATAGATAAGCTACCTGAGAACATCTTAGATTACTTAGCACTCGAACTAAGGACACAATACTATGATGAAGACCTTAATATTACAGTTAAGAGAGAGCTAATAAAGAATACTTTACCTTGGTACATGAAAGCTGGTACTGCGGTAGCAGTTAGCGAGTTATTAACAACAGTAATCGGAAGTGGTAGTGTTCAAGAGTGGTTTGAATATGGTGGAGACCCTTATATGTTCAAGATAACTACACGGGAACAATTAACAAGAGAGAATATAGAAAAGTTTGCTGCAATTATAGATAATGTAAAGAATGCAAGATCAAAACTTGATGGTTTTGACAAAGAAGAACTTATAACAATGAATGCTAACATCGGGTGTGGTTTATGTATTAACAAATTTATACGTGTAGGAGGGGAACTATGTTTGTAAAACCAATAATTACAAATAAGGGATTAGCACTGCTTGCAAAAGTAACTACGAATACTTTAACAATATCTAATATGGGATTGGGAGATGGAGATAAAGAAGTCGTTGGAAATGTTACAAGTCTAAGCAATGAAATATTAAAAAAGCAAATTGAATCTATAGAAAAGAATGAAAATTCTATTGTTGCAAGAACCACATTCACAAATGAAAATCTACAAGATGGATTTTATATAAGAGAAATAGGAATATATGCAATAGATCCAGACGAAGGTGAGATTTTGTATGCGTATACAAATGTAAAAGGAACAGATGCGGATTACTTTAGTCCTGGTAATGGCACTGTTATCCTAAGAGAATTTATTGAAATGGTAATCGGTTTCGGAAATGCTAGTAAAGTAGAACTTACTATTGATCCAACTTCTGTACTCGTAACAGCTAGTGAATTAAAAAAGTTAGAAGATGAGGTAGAAAGGAAAGCAAACAAAGAAGATATACCTACTAGCTTACCTGCCAACGGAGGGAATGCTGTCACTGTTGGAGGTAAATTACCAAGTGCCTTTGCTCCTGCAAGTCATACACATTCTAAGTCTGATCTTGGTCTTGGTAATGTGGACAATACGGCTGACTCTAATAAAAGTGTAAAGTATGCGACTAGCGCAGGAAGTGCAGTATCAGCGACAACTGCAGATACCTGTACTGGAAATGCTGCGAGTTCAAATTATGCTACGAGTGCTAACTATGCAAATGGAGCTGGTGTATCTAATACTACAAGTCAATTATCTGTTACAAGTGCTGCTCCTGCTAGTCCGTTTGCTGGGCAGCTATGGATATGGTAGGTGTATAGTTATGATAAAAAGATATGATGGAAGTAATAATATTGATATTGAAAGTCTAAAAAGATTTGACAGCATTAATTATGTTGATGCAGAAAGTGCTAAACGTTTTGACGGCTTAAATTGGGTGGATTGTTGGAAATCAAGTATTTATGTAACATTTATGTATCATGCACCCTATCCTGAAGACACAATGTTTGAAAATCTAATTTGTGAACCCATTAATGATTCAACTCAATTTCAACATTCAATATATTTTAACACAACAGGTAGTATGTATTGTTTGTTTACCTTTAAATCACTATCATTAAATATAGGTGATACTGTAACAGTTACATTTAAAACAACGTTACTAAGTGGAAATAATTCGCAAAATATCTATTGGGGTGAAATCACTGATAATATACGTCCGAATAGTAATGGTACTACTACATTTACTGTAAAAAATGCAGGAGTTCCTTATATTAAAATTTACAGAACAGGGACATCAAACGTTGTATATGAGATTACAAGTTTAATAATTAATTCAAAAACATATAAAGTTAAATTTAATATGAATAAAAATTAATAAGGAGAATAGCGCATGAAAAAAATAATAATCAATGGAACAGATTTAACAGTAGAACAAGTATATCCATACCGATACGATTTTGGAAAAGGAAAAGAAGTATTGCGGGTTGAAATCTTAGAATCTAATCATAATTTTGATGATGTTAAAGTACTAGCAAATATATACAACCAAGCAATTGAGTATTGGGAAGATGAAGAGAAGAAAAATGAATACATAGGGTATTGCAAAGACTTCTCATGTAACTATCAAGACGGTAAGTATTCAATCGAAATTTCAAGAATTTCAGAGTCGGATTTAAAGATTGCTGAGTTAGAAAGAAAGCTTGCAGAGAACACAGAAGTAATTAATGCTATGTTACTATCAGACCTAGAAGGAGGTGTAGCAAATGTATAATAGATTACTTACGTTATACAAAGATGGCTTGTTAAGTGAAGAAGGATTAACTAACGCAGTGAAGAAAGACTTGATCAAGGAAGATCAAAAACAACAGATTATTAGATCTCTTATAGCTTAGCTAGTTTGGCTTTATCGGAAGGAGAACAAATAATGAAGATTGATTTATCAACAACCATTTCCATTTTGGCTATATGTATTTCTTTCGCTTTTGGATATGCGACATTTAAACGTAATAGGTCAACGGATGATAAAACCGATGCAAGCGAAATGACCACAGTCATAGTTAAGTTAGAAAATATTGATATTGGAGTTAGAGAAATTAAGTCGGATATGAGAGCAATCCAGAATGATGTAAAAGCACAAAATGACGCAATTATAAGGTTAGAAGAAAGTCTTAAGTCAGCATGGAAACGCATAACCTTTTTAGAAAGTAGGCGCACTTTAAACAATGAAGAAGATACATAAATAGTAAAAAATATTATTCAATAGTGTAATATAGGAGGAATTATTATGGAAATTAATATAACAACAATACTTATGGCAATAGCACTACTAGCATTTGTAGTGAGCGTATTTACGGAAGTAACAAAGAATATTAGTATATTCAAAAAGATACCAACAGATATGCAAGTACTAACTGTATCAGTCTTGCTTACAGTAATATCTTATTTCGCTTATGTATCATATAGCAGTGCAAAAGTTATTTGGTATTATGTAATTGGTTCAATAATAATTGGACTGTTTGTGGCATTTGTAGCAATGTATGGCTGGGATAAATTTAGTCAATTATGGGACAGGTTCAAATCAACTGGAGGTGGAAATAATGAAAACAAGTGAAAAGGGAATAAATTTAATTAAAGAATTTGAAGGGTGCAGACTTAAAGCTTATAAGTGCCCAGCTGGTGTATGGACTATAGGATATGGTCATACATTAGGAGTTAAACAGGGACAAACTATAACTAATAATCAAGCTATTGATTACCTAAAGAATGATCTTATTAAATTTGAAAAGATTGTTACAAATATGGTAAAAGTACAAATAACACAAAATATGTTTGATGCGCTAGTAAGTTGGGCATATAATGTAGGTAATAGATCAACTAGCACATTAGTAAAACTGTTAAACAAACAGGATTATAAAGGTGCAGCAAGTCAACTTCTGCTATGGAATAAAGCAAATAATAAGGAACTTGCAGGACTTACGAGACGGAGAAAAGAGGAGAAAAAACTTTTCGAAACTGATATGTATATAGTTCCTAGTAAGAAGGTAAATAAAGATTCGTGTAAGTTAGAGATTATGTGGCTACAAAAAAGTTTAAATGAGGTATGTAATGCTAGACTAGTTGTAGATGGTAATTATGGAGAATTAACTAAACAAGCAGTAATAAACTATTGGAAGGCACTAGGTTGGAATAAGGACGGTAAATCGAGCGGTTGGACTGCTGGAGAAAAGACTATTGCAAAGTTAGTCGCATAAATAAATAGCTCCATTTATGGTGTGTTAATAAGTTTAATATAACTATAGAGTGTCACCGATTTGTCACCCGAAAGTAAAAAATCATAAAACATAACACGACACAATAAAACATAATAAGGATTATGTTATCTGTGTTATTGCCCTAATTTAAAGCATTATTTGAAATGATATGGCATGAGAAGAAATCATAAGAAGAGAAATATTAGATTTGGTAACAACCCAATGGTTGGTATGACAGTTGCTGTTGCTGTTTCTATTCAGGAAGCTGCTGACGCAGGTAAGTTCTAAGAAGCTTTAAAATCAAGGGCATGTCAAGTCACGAGATGATTTAACATGCTCTTTTTTTATTCTAAGTAAAGGATATACTTAATATAATAGATGTATAATAAGAAGCACATAATAAGAAACACGTTATATTGCCAAAAGACAGTATGACGTGTTTTTTGACGTGTATTCAGAATAGTTACTAAAACATAGTACATAATGTAAAGCATAATTATAAGCAATGGACATACAATATTGAAATATACAAATTATTATAAAGTAATCTCTTCTGTTAATCTTTCGGTAACTCTCTTGACTTAAACTTAATAATTACATATAATGGCAATAAAAGGCAATATACAAAACATACTAAAACATGACAAAATAAGGGGAAGCGTAATATTCTAAAAGAGGTAACTACTATTCCATTTAAATAGAGAATACAGCAGAGTTTTATTTAATGGATTAGGAGGAATAGAAAGTAAAAAAATGAATAAAAGGAGTGGATATATGGCGACGATTGCGTTATACTCAAATAAAATAGCACAAATGTCGGGGCTACTTGGGGAGACAAAGAAAACAGTTAGTGATTACAAATCAGAATTATTTTCACTAAAAACAAAGGCCTTGGCGATCAAGCAATCCATATGTAATATGGAAGATGTTATAGGCTCCATACAGGCATCTACAAGTGTACAGGAAGAGAAAGTTGACTCTCTAGAACAGGTTAGAGGAAGCAGCGAACAGTTTATAGAGGATACCTATCGCATTGACGGTAATGTAGCGGATCTTGTGAATAAAAGGAAAGATGATTTCTACGATCAATACAAGTATTTAAAACCAGAGTGTGAAAAGAATGGTTGGGAAAAGTTCAAAGATGGCTGCGAGAAAGTTGGAGAATGGTGTAAAGAACATTGGAAAATTATAGTGACTGTTGTTCTAGTGATTGCTGCAATTGTGTTAATTGTGGTGACAGGCGGATTGGTATTAGGACCGATTCTTACAATATTAGTAGAAGCAGCAAAAGGACTAATAGCGGGAGCAATTATCGGCGGTATAATAGGTGGATTATCCAGTGTAGCTGCAGGAGGCTCTTTCTTTGAAGGGTTTGAAGAAGGAGCATTCTCAGGAGCTTGTATAGGGGCATTGTTTGGAGGAATTGGTGGCATAGGACAAGTGCTTGGAAAATCATGCAAAGTGCTGGAACACCTTGGTAAAATAGCAAAGATAGTTCCAACAGTTTCAAAAGTATCTGGTGGAATATCACTTGGAATGGCAGGATTTGACTTACTATCTTTGGGCGTTAGTCTATTTGATCCTAAAAGTCCCTTGGTACAGTTTAATAAAAAGCTTCATTCAAGTAGTTTATACAATGGATTCCAAATAACTGTAAGTACATTGGCAATATTCACGGCGGGTTTTACTAAGGGAATGAAGAACCCAATATGTTTTGTAGCAGGAACGATGGTATTAACCGCGATGGGATTGAAAGCGATTGAAACCATTCAAGCTGGAGATCAAGTAATAGCAACGAATCCAGATACATTCCAGACAGAGGGAAAAAAGGTAGTTGAAACATACATAAATAAGACAACATGTATCGTAAAGATTATCATTCAGAATGAAGAGATATACACAACAATGAATCATCCATTTTATGTGAAAGGACAAGGATTTGTAGCAGCTGGTAAACTTTCAATGGGTGATAAGATTATGAATGCATACGGTGGTAGTTACCCTGTAGAATTTGTTGAACTGGAAGAAAGACAAGAAGTCGTGTATAATTTCCAAGTAGAAGATTATCATACGTATTATGTTGGAGAAGGTAGTGTACTGGTTCATAATGATTGTGATACTTTAGCACATAATAGAGCTCAAGGAAAGGCGTTTGAAGAACAAGAATTCCCCAAATTTGATAATAAAACAGTTAATGCACAAGAACAAATAACTATTAAAACCAGTGATGGAACTAAAATTCGTGTTGATGCTATTGGTGAAGACCCAGTAACTGGTAATGTTGTTATTAATGAATTTAAATCATCACAAACAGCACCGTTAACATCGAATCAAAAAATAGGATTCCCTGAATTGGAAATAGGTGGAGGAACGGTAGTTGGTAAAGGAAAAGGCACATTCACAGGTGGATATGATATTCCTGCAGGAACTAAGGTGGAAATAGTTAGGCCACCATTGGAATGATAGATAGGAGGAAAAATGTCAGTTATTGAAAAAGATAAAATTGATGGGATAGGAAAAAGCAAAAGTAATAAAGAATTGTTATTTTTAATTACAGACCATCTTGATTGGTCTGACGAACGTTACCATTTGGTTACATTGCAGGATAAGATTAATTCCTATGTTTTATATATTGAAACTGAACAGTTCAAGGAAATTTATACTGATGATGAATTTGATTTTTTTACTATTGAAATCCATTTTAAATATCCAATCATAGAGAAATGCTCTCAATTTCTAGATGTAGTTGCTAAGCAGCTTGGACAATATGATATTAAAATATCAGCTCAAACCAATTGATTTATAGAAAGGATTGGACAATGAAGAAGGAGCAAAAAAGTGAAATTAAGATACTTGAGAAAAGTTTAGCTAAAACCTTGCGTATGGTAACATCACAATATAATTATAAAATAGTCGCTAATTGTATTTATAAGGGACTAGGTGAATTCTTTACGCATGCCGTATTTTTTGTACGAGTGGTTGATGGAGACTTTAAGTTAGTTGTCCGGCATTATATTAAGACCTACGAAGAGGATAATTTATTTTGGACTATTTTTAATATGCCAGATAATATAAATCAAAGAGAGAGTTTGAGAGCTAATGGTGCGTTTGTAGTCCAATCAATACAATTAGCTGAAAGTCAATATACGATTATGATAAATAGTGATTTAGAATCAATATCTAAAACTGTATTAGAAGAATTTGAGATAAAAGTAGGAAAATTTCTTGAGTCAATAAACTTGAGTCATGAAGAATATTATCAATATATTCTTCATCAAGCGAACTTTTTAAGTGAAAAGCTCAAAAAAATGTTGGCATATATCCTGCTTAATGAATCAGATAAGGCTTTATGTTTAGCAAAGGCTGAGATCGAAAAAGGGAACCGTGGGGGATATCAAAATGATGGAAAAGATATTTATCAGTATATTGTAGATTATTGTAAAAATCATAGTCTTAAGATGTCCTAATATTTTAAAAAACGCTCTAAGTAATACCCACGTAATACACACCGTGCTTAAATATATAGCAAATTCAGATACTTGCAGCTTCTTTACAAGAAGCTGCTGACGCTGGTAAGTTCTAAGAAAATCAATAAAATCAATAAAATCAATAAAATCAAGGGAAAGTCAAGTCACGAGATGATTTGACTTTCTCTTTTTTTATTCTAAGTAAAAGATCAAAACTTAGTATAATAAATGTATAATAAGAAACACGTTATATTGCCAAAAGACAGTATGACGTGTTTTTTGGCGTGCATTCAGAATAGTTACTAAAACATAGTACATAATGTAAAGCATAATTATAAGCAATGGACATACAATATTGAAATAGTTGTAAATTAATAAGTTATTTACAAAGTAATCTCTTCTGTTAATCTTTCAGTAACTCTCTTGACTTAAACTTAATAATTACATATAGTGGCAATAAAAGGTAATATACAAAACATACTAAAACATGACAAAATAAGGGGAAATGTAATATTCTAAAAGATGTACCTACTATTCCATTTTAATAGAGAATACAGCAGAGTTTTATCTAATGGATTAGGAGGAATAGAAAGTAAAAAAATGAATAAAAGGAGTGGATATATGGCGATGATTGCGTTATACTCAAATAAAATAGCACAAATGTCGGGGCTACTGGGGAGACAAAGAAAACAGTTAGTGATTACAAATCAGAATTATTTTCACTAAAAACAAAGGCATTAGCAATCAAACAATCCATATGTAATATGGAAGAGGTTATAGGCTCCATACAGGCATCTACAAGTTTACAGGAAGAGAAAGTTGACTCTCTAGAACAGGTTAGAGGAAGCAGCGAACAGTTTATAGAGGATACCTATCGCATTGACGGTAATGTAGCGGATCTTGTGAATAAACGGAAAGATGATTTCTACGATCAATACAAGTATTTAAAACCAGAGTGTGAAAAGAATGGTTGGGAAAAGTTCAAAGATGGCTGCAAGAAAGTAGGAGAATGGTGTAAAGAACATTGGAAAATTATAGTGACTGTTGTTCTGTTGATTGCAGCAATTGTGGTAATTGTGTTGACAGCTGGAGCAACATTACCGATTCTTATTATATTAGGTGAAGTTGCAAAAGGACTAGTAATGGGAGCAGTTTTCGGTGGTCTAATCGGTGGATTATCCAGTGTAGCTACAGGAGGCTCTTTCTTTGACGGCTTTGAAGAAGGAGCATTCTCAGGAGCATTAATAGGGGCAGTGTTTGGAGGAATTGGTGGCATAGGACAAGTGCTTGGACAATCATGCAAAGTGCTGCAACATCTTGGTAAAATAGCAAAGATAATTCCAACAGTTTCAAAAATATCTGTTGGAATATCACTTGGAATGGCAGGCTTTGACTTACTATCTTTGGGCGTTAGCCTTTTTGATCCTAAAAGTCCCTTGGTACAGTTTAATAAAAAGCTTCATTCAAGTAGTTTATACAATGGATTCCAAATAACTGTAAGTACAGAACCCAATATGTTTTGTAGCAGGAACGATGATATTAACTACGATGGGATTGAAAGCAATCGAAACCATTCAAGCAGGAGATCAAGTAATAGCAGCGAATCTAGATACATTCCAGACAGAAGAAAAAAAGGTAGTTGAAACATACATAAATAAGACAACATGTATTGTAAAGATTATCATTCAGAATGAAGTGATATACACAACCATGAATCATCCAGTTTATGCGAAAGGACAAGGATTTGTATCAGCAGGGAAACTTTCAATGGGTGATGAGATTATGAATGCATCCGGTGGTAGTTATCCTGTAGAATGTATTGAACTGGAAGAAGGATAAGAAGTCGTGTATAATTTCCAAGTAGAAGATTATCATACGTATTATGTTGGAGAAAATAGTATACTGGTACATAATGATTGTCCGGAGAGTGGCAGTAATGCCCAAGGGAATGGTGTTCCTGTAAAAGAAAAAACTACTGCATCAAATGGACTAGATTATCAATCAAATCCAAAGCATTCACCAGGTCAACCTGGGAATAGACCAAATGCAGGAGTAGAACCGAGAAATTCTTTAGATTTATTTGATAAATCTGTTTCTTCTAAATCAAAACCTAATCAAAGATTTACTTTTGATACAGAAACAAATACGGTACATCGTTTTTATAATGATGGAAATGGTGTTTGGCATTGGAGTGGTTCTACAAACCAAGGAGCAAATTCTTTAACGGGAATCCAAGTTCCTAATGATACAAAAAACATATTAAACCTACCAAAGAAAGGATGGTAATTATGATACTGGGGAATCCATATAATTTTGCAATTTTTACTAAAACAATAAAAGAGTGGAATATGGACAACGAATTTTACAACGGTGTTTTATTCTTTTGTATCGATGGAAAATTTTTTCCAAAAAATATTGTTACTGCAACTCTTAACTATGAAATACAACAGTTAAAAGAAAAACTGAAGAACCTTGTTGACGATGAAGTATTATACAATATGCAAAAGGATAAAGCTTTTAGTATAATATATAATATGACATTTCCGGAGAATACAGATATTGATAATGACTATAGATTTGATATATCGCCAGAATCGTTTGCTGATGTAAACTGTTATATTTTTGCAGTTGGCAACGGCAAACAGATACGTATTATGGCTACTGAATTGTATTATAATAAAGAAGAAGCTAGACATGATCTTAGTGATATTAAGATAAGTGAAACGTTTATTGCAAATAATGATTTAAATGAGATGATTACTAAATTAGATAGCTATTAAGTTATGATTCATTTAAAAATAAGAATATTGTCTGGTTTTGATGAGCTATGTTAATATCTGCCATATTAATAAATCGAAGGAAAATAATTAATACAGAATTAGTCTCATGGCTGAAGATAAAACTTCCCCAATAATATCTATATATGGCGTAGATACTATTAGGAAAGTTTTTAAATGAAAATACTAATCCCCCAGCTATGCTGGGGAGAATGGAATTGGACAATGAAGAAAGAGCAAAAAAGTGAAATTAAGATACTTGAGAAAAGTTTAGCTAAAACCTTGCGTATGGTAACATCACAATATAATTATAAAATAGTCGCTAATTGTATTTATAAGGGACTAGGTGAATTCTTTACGCATGCTGTATTTTTTGTACGAGTGGTTGATGGAGACTTTAAGTTAGTTGTCCGGCATTACATTAAGACCTACGATGAGGATAATTTATTTTGGACTATTTTTAAAATGCCAGATAATATAAAACAAAGAGAGAGTTTGAGAGCTAATGGAATACATATATGGGAGCGAAAGAAAATACGGAGCTTGGAAAACTAGCGATGCAAGTGGATGTAAAAGAAATGAAAGATTTGATGGAATCATGGAAAGCAAAGGAGGAGGGAAAGTAATGCTGAATAGATCTAGTATGCTAAAAAAGATTGTAGTATTTATTGGTTTTATGACAATATCCACGATATTAATGATGAATTACAATATCACAGCGAAATCAAAACCAACCAAAGGAATAGATACTAATGGAAATACGTGGACATATAATAAGTTAGTAGAGCTGCCTTTAGCGAATGTACGAAACTTAAAACGGTAAAGCTTCCGGAGGACCTTAAAGTTGTTAGTGAGCATTTATTTTATCTTTGTATAAACTTAACAGATGTTAAAATACCAGATTCTGTTACAACAATATATGCAGGTGCATTCCAAGAAACGGGAATCAAACAGATTGTAATACCTAAGAATGTAAAATACATAAAAAAAGGAGATCAGGGCAATGGAGTATTTGCAGATTGCAAAAACTTAAAAACAATAGAGATAAAATCTAAGAAAATAGAGAGTTGCTTTAAGGGTGCATTTGATGGAGTGAATACAAATGTCGTTATTAAAGTCCCAAAGTCTAAACTGAAGGAATATAAAGCTATGTTTCAAAAGAGTGGATTGAGTAAGAAGGTGAAGATTAAGGGGGTATCTTAACCGAAAATAGTAAGGCATAGCGTCATCCTGAACACCTATAATTAGCCCTAAGTATTTTCCACGTAATACACAACTGATACATTAACTCAGTTAAGTCGATACCTCACAGCATCTATTCAAGAAGCAGCTGACGCTGGTAAGTTCTAGTATTAATTGGAATATAAGATTTTATGAAAAGGACACGTTATACTGTTAATTGATGTATAGCGTGTCTTTTGTCGTTTACAGTTAATAGATTTTCAAAAAAATAGTATTAAGATTGAAATTAATTAGAACTACTTTCAATGCATTTTAATTTAGGATATTCAGTATCAATAATGGAAATAAAATAATTATAATCTTTCATATTATTTTGCAATAAGTAAAGGTTGACACATAGATTAAATGCAGTTTTAGCTTCAATATAGTCATCTAGCAAATACAATAATTTAAATTTAATTTGAAACAAATCTGCTAAATCAAATAAATAATTATGTTTTAATGAAAATTGAATTCCTTTATTTATGTAGTATAGAGAATCAATATACTGTTTTTCACGTTTTAGGTTCACACTTAAATTATAGGTTGTAATCTGGTAGAGTTTTTTTTCAAAATCGATTGACTGATAGTAGTGTAAATCTTTAAAAATTTTATTATCTATTATTTCTATTAAATTCCTAAAAATACTATTTGCAAGTTGTTTCTTCTCTATTTTATTATAATTACATGCGAGACAATTTAATAAACTCAATCCGACATTCGAAAAGATACTTAAACTTTGGCATGTGATGGAATAATTCTCATCTTCTTCTTTAAGACCTTCTAGACATAATTTAATTGATTGGTTAAAGTCCATTTTATATTTAGAAAAATAGATTGCTTTATAATATAAAATAGTCTGTTTATTTTCACCATTTTGAAATTCATGAAAAGAATCTATCTCTTTAAGTAAAGCATAAAGATTGGTCCAGTCTTTTTGAACGAGATATGTTTCAGCTCTTTCCTTATATAACCAAGCATGTTCAGAAAGATCACAAATAAACATTTTGTAATAAGCCTGGAAATCATAATTAAATCGGTTAGATAATTTATTAATGTTATAAATTGATGGTTCGATTTCATTCTTTTCCCACCGTATATATGTTCTTCTATCACATATACCTTTACATGCTTCTCTTTGAGACAACCCTTTTTTTAATCGTATAGTTTTTATAATATCCCCTAGTTTTTTCTGAATCATTATATCCCCCCATAATAATATAAAGATTGATATCTAAACAAAATATATAAAGCTTATATCTAGTTTAAGTATAGCATACAATGAATATTATTTTAAGTTCAATATGTATAAAGTTGAGCATATATGTTACAATTTGTAATTTTTGTTTTGATTCTATTAGTAAAGACTAATTTTATTAAACATTTATACGAGCTTTTAGATTGAATAAAGCAGTATGTGGCGTAAATGTCACTGGTTTTATAATACAAATAATCCTATAATATAGTAAAAATAGATATTGGAGGACAAATTAATGAAGAAATTGTTTATTACTATGACTGTATTAAGTTTATTTTACCTAGCTAATACTCAATATTTTACCTCGTTAAACACAAAGAACATTAAGGCGCAAAATTTTAATCTTTATGTTGAAGAGGATAAGATGATACTCAGGCCTCGAGCTATTATTATTAAGACTTCCTTAGCTTATATATATGAAAACGGAGATAATTCAATCTAAAGAAATAAAGGTTATAGTCGGTAAGAATTGATTAGTTGTAAGTATATTCTTTTAATACAGCAGTTGTGCATATGAGGAGTAAAAATATGATAAAAAAACATAATATTTATAATATTTTTAATATATTAAGACCATATAAGCGTAATATTACTTGGATCAGTATATTAATGTTGATAACTGCAATAGGTAGTTTTTTAACTCCGTGGTTAACGAAATCTCTTATTGATGAAGGAATAATTAATAAGGAATATAGAAAAGTAATATTCTATGTAGGAGTGATAATTGCAGTATTTTTTATACAACAAATATTTGAGATATTACAGTTTCATCTTTACTCAAAAATATGTATACGAATACCGTATGACTTAAATATAAAAGCATGTAAACAAGTGCTAACAGTAAAAATAAAGTATTTTAAAGAAAGAAATTTTTCAGAGGTTCTATCAGAGATATTTCAAGATATTGCAACTATATCATCGATTGCAGATAGTCAATTTCTAGCTTCCGTAGTTAATTTAATCAAAATTTTAGCTGGAATAATAGCATTATTTTTAATTAGTTGGAAGCTAACCATTTTATTGCTTTTGGTTATACCCATAAGGGTGTTAATAAGTCGTTTTATGTATATATCACAAAGAAATAAGTTCAAAGAGTTAATGGATAATCAATCTAAATTTTCTTCTTGGTTAGGAGACGGAATAAGTGGAATTGTGGAAATTAAACTATGGGGAATGATTAAGGAAAAGATGATTGAAGTTGAGAAAATATTGACAAAATTTAGTATTACAAAAAAACGACTATTATTTTTAGGGCAAATAGACAAAATATCAAATGGATTTTTATCTATAGGGTTTAATTGCCTAATATACTTAGTTGGAGCATCATTAATTATTAAGAATGAAATGACATTAGGGGGATTATTTTCGTTTGTGTCATATTCGGCATTAGTGATGGAACCTATAACAATTATGTCATACATATCAACACAGCTATCGTCTATAATTCCAGCATACGAACGATTTTCTACATTCTTACAGACAGATAAGGAGGAGGATAATGAATTTGCTATTGAGTTCAAAGACACTCAAGTATACAAGATGTCATTTGAGAATATATCATTAGCATATAGTAATGAATACGTCCTTAGTGATATTTCGTTTGATATATTCAAAGGAGAGAAAGTAGCTATTATTGGTGCAAATGGAAGTGGAAAAACTTCTTTGATCAATTTATTATTAAGATTCTATGCACCAACTACAGGAACTATAAAGATAAATGATAAGAAAATAGAAGAGTTTACTTTAGAATCGTATCGCAAACTTTTTAATTTGATGGCACAAAGTAATTACCTTTTTAATGATTCTATATACAACAACATTAATTTAACTGGAGAATTAAGCTGGGAAGAGATTAAGGCTGCGTGCGTGGAAGCGGAAGCTTATGATTTTATTAATAACTTACCTGAGAATTTCAATGCAAGAGTTGGATATAATGGAGCAAAATTATCTGGAGGAGAAAAGCAAAAGATAGCACTTGCACGAACCTTAGCAAAAAGAAATTCAAGGATTTTGATTTTGGATGAGGCTACATCGAATTATGACTATAAATCTGAAGCTGAGTTCAATGACAAGGTTATGCTATCTAAACAATATGATATCATAATAATGATCACACATAGGCCAGAAATTCTAAAGAAAATCAATAAAATAATTTACCTTGATAAGGGTAAGGTTATAGCAGTAGGAAATTATGACTCTTTATATAGAGATTATGAGAGTTTCAGAAATACTATTTTAAAGGAGAATTAAGATGGCATTTATTACATATACAACTAAGCCCGAAAATTATTATGTTTACGACGCTAATTGTAATAGTGTACTTCGAATAAAAAAAGAGCATTATGAAGCACTTAGTATGAAAAATGGCAAGGACACTTATCAGGTAACAGTAGAGGACTTTCAGAAGAAAGGTTTCTTAATGAGTAGTGGCATAAAAAAAATAGAACACCCCGCAATTAACATGTTGAAGTATCAATTAGGTAGTTGTATTAACTCAATCACATTTCAAATGACTCAGAACTGTAATTTGAGGTGCAGCTATTGTCCGTATTCTAACGACCAAATTTATAAGCAAAGGCATCATAATACAGGTATGATAAGTTGGGAGATTATTAAGAAGGGAATTGATTTCTTGAAAGAACACTCCAAAGATGCAGAAACTATTTATGTTGCATTTTATGGAGGAGAGCCATTACTGAATAAAAAACTAATCATTGATGCAATGGATTATACAATGTTAAACATTAAAGAGAAAAAAATTTCCTTTGGCATGACTACTAATGCAACATTACTAAATGATGCGACTCTTAGCGAACTTGATAAGTATGACATATCAATTATGGTAAGTTTAGATGGGGGAAGGAAAGAGCATAATCAGAATAGAAAGTTTGCAAATGGAGAAGGATCTTTTGATATAGTTGAGAGAAATGTAAAAAATATAAAGGAAAACTACCCTAAACTTTTTTCTAAATTAAAGTTTAATACTGTTATTGCACCCGGAAGTAATTATTCTAGTATTTGGGATTTTTTTAAAGATGAAAATAATATATTTGATTTTAATAAAGTTAACTTTAATACTTTATCACGTAACTATACAGACGAAGATATACAATATGATGCTGCATTTTTTGAAGAACGCAATTATGAAACTTTAAAGGCTTATCTCATGCTACTAGGAAAATTTGATAAACAAAACATTTCAGAACATAAAAGTGATATTGAACATATCTTTTCTTTTAAAGAGATGTTTATACCAAGAAAAGAAGTTCCAGAAATTGCACATCCAAGAGGTACTTGTATTCCAGGTGTAAAGAAGTTGTTTGTTGATATTTATGGGAATTTTTATCCATGTGAACGTGTGGATGAGAATTCAGAAATAATGAGAATTGGTAACCTAGAAAATGGTTTTGATATAGAGAGAGTTACTAGGCTTTTAAGTATTGGAACAACAACGGAAAAAATTTGTAAGGAGTGTTGGGCTTTTAACTGTTGTACCATTTGTCCTGCATCGGCAGACGATGGTAAAAGTTTAGAATACTCGGCGGATTTTAAACTAAAAAAATGTCATGGAGTTAAGGAAAATGCATTAGAAAATATTAAGGACTATACTATGTTAAAAGAATTTGGATTTGAATTTCGAATGGAGGAGTTATTAAAGTGAAAGAAAAAATAGCAATATTTCCCTATGATCAAGATGTTTCTTATATTTTAGAATCTTTAAATACGTCGTTGTATGACATTAGACATGTAATTAATTTGGAAAATGATATAAGTAAGCTAGAAAATAGTGACTTATTATGTAGTGAGAATGAGTTTATGGATAATAACTTTATTAATAATATCGATTCAATCATTCTTAATAACTCAAAAAAATTTAGTGATAAACAGATATTTATAGATATCATAAATGTAGCAATAAGTAAGGGAAAAAGTATTAGGCTACTTGAAGATTTAAGTAAAGAATATAATAACCTATCCTATGACTTGTTAGAAGAACAGCAGGCAGTTATACGTGAAAGTTATGAAATAGGAATTCCAGTCATTATGGTTTCTGGTTTAGGTGAAAATTGTGAAAAAATGAATATTCAAGTAGATTTGCAAAAATTCTTCAATAATAAGGGATATAAGACAAGTTGGATAGCTAGTAATAATGCCGGAAGTATTATCGGTGCTAATGTTATTCCTGGTTTTATTTATGACGATGAGTTTGATTTTAATGAAAAAGTATATAAATTTCAGCAATACGCAAAAGAGGTAGTAAAAAAAGGAGAAGCAGATGTATTAATTATTGGAATACCGGGAGCACCGATGATCTTTAATAAGTTTATTCATAACAACTACGGATATTTGCATTATTTATTAACCAGCGCAGTAACTCCGGATATTTGTATACTAAGTCTTTATGCAGGAAAATATAGCAACGAGTACTTACAAGAATTAAAGAAAACATATTACTATAAATTTGGTATGCGAGTTAATTATTTCAACATATGCAAAAAAGTATGTCAATATAGCCCTGAGAGTAAGGGGTTAGAGTTCTACAATGTGGATCGCGAGTTTCTTTTAAATAATTGTGTGGATTACAGTGAAAATGAGGAGGATTCATTTGTTTTTTCTATGGAGGATGCTAGGGGAAAGGACCAAGTATTACATTCAATCTTAAATGAATTACAAAATAATATAGCACTAGTATAGGAGGTTAAAAGTGAAAGATAATAATCAGCTGTATAGTGAAATAAAAAAAATTATGAATAGGTTTGTGGAAGGCGATTTCGGCGATGATGAAAATTTATTGGGTATTACATCCGTAAGAAATATAATTTACATACTAGATAATCTAGAAAGTAGGTATGGCCTTAAAATCAATGAAGATACAGTTGCAAAATTAAAAGAGTTTACGTTATGTAATTTAACAAAAATGATTTATTCTAATTCTAACTTATAGCTAAAATGGTATCGGAATAAGACGATATTCAATGCCTTTATAGAATCTAACAATAATAGAAAGTATACATAAAATTATAAATAAGAAAGGAGGGGATAATTTTGAATAGTTTAAATAAAAGTGCATCTGGTCAGATGGTTCAAAGTATTTCAACATATAGTACTTGTTGGTGTGTATGCGTATGCCTTATCTTTACAGAAAAAAGACACAGTGATTTATTAGATGCAGGACATGCTGTAGCAAAATAATTGATATAAATTAGTTTCTAGTAAAGCATTGAATATTGTCTTATTCCGATAATTGAAGATAGGCAAATGTGTAGAGAAAGCAACAAATTGACTTACTATTCGCTCGAATAAAGCTTGGAAACAAAGTTCCGAATTAATGAAGTTTACAGGTAGGGTGGAACAGAAGATTGTAATATTCTTTTGTTTCACCGAAAAGATACATTGCTTTTCATAATAAAAACTATGAATTAATTTAAATTATTTTTAAGAAATAAATTTATACAAAGAACTTTATTTCTTAAAAATAATTTAAATACCTTTAGTGTGACCAAATAATAAAAAAGAAAAAAATTGTAACAAAATTTAACTAAGATGGTCATATATAAGGAGGTGAAATGGTGGGTAAGTCCATTGATTATAATGACTTTGAAACAATATATAGAAAATACTTTAAAGATGTATATAAGTACTTATTAACATTATGTAGAAATGAGAATGTGGCTGAAGAAATTGCACAAGAAACATTTTTTAAAGCAATGAAAGCAATTAATTTATTTGAGGAAAGGTGTAGCATTTTTGTATGGTTATGCCAAATAGCGAAAAACACTTATTTTAATTACTGTAAAAAGAATCAAAATTATCAATATAAAACGGAAGTTCAAGATGATGATATTGTTATAAAATTAGAAGATCGTGAAGAAGCAAAACAAATACATGTGTTATTACACAAGCTTCAGGAGCCCTATAAAGAAGTTTTTATGTTGAGAATATTTGGAGAATTATCTTTTGCGCAGATAGCTGAATTGTTTGATAAATCGGAAAGTTGGGCTAGAGTAACATTCTATCGAGCGAAAGGAAAATTAAAGGAGGATTTAAGATGTTAGTGGAGTGCGAAGTAATTAGAGATTTGTTACCACTCTATATAGATGGTGTGTGTAGTAATAAAAGTCGTAATCTAATTGAAGAACATCTACAAGGCTGTAACTGCTGTAAAAAGGATTATGAGAACATGATCGTTCCATTAGATTCAATAGAAAAAGAGAATGAAGAGGTTAAAGTATTGAAAGGAATAACCAGAAAATTGAAACAAGATAGGATTAAGAATGTAGTTAAAGGATTTATATTAGCCATGATTCTTGGGCTAATTATATATTGTTTTATTGGGATAAAGCCATTTTAAACAATGTAATGATTAAATTGATCATACTTTAAATTGAGTTTGCTTAATTGAAAGGAATAGTTTCTATGGACAATATGGTTGTTTTGAAGAATATAAGTAAATCATACAAAAAAAATGTAATTCTTAATCATATAAACGTAAATATAAAAAAAGGTTCTATTTATGGGTTAATTGGTGAAAATGGAGCAGGAAAGACTACATTAATTAAAGTATTGACAGGGATTTTGAGTCCCGATGGAGGAACCATAAATTTCGTTGAAGAAAAACGTAATCATTTACCTAGAATTTCGGCTGTTGTAGATGAACCTGCATTTTTTAATAGTTTAACCGTAGAACAAAATCTTATAGAACACTGCAAATTGCTAGGTATTTTAGAAAAAGAGAAAATAGCTGCTATAGTATTAACTTTAGGTTTGGAAAAGCATAAGGATAAATTAGCGAAGAATTTATCGCTGGGGTTAAAACAACGTTTAGCCATTGCATTAGCATTAATAGGTGAACCCGATTTAGTAGTGCTTGATGAACCTTTAAATGGGTTAGATCCAGAAGGAATAATGGACTTACGTAACTTAATTTTTAAATTGCATAAAGAGAAAATTACAGTTTTAGTATCTAGTCATATATTAAGTGAATTAGAGCAAATAGCAACAGACTTTGGAATACTAAAAGACGGACGTATGATAAAAGAATTTTCTAAAGCTGAAATAATAGATTCTGGAATAAAATTAGAAGATTATTATTTGAAAATAAAAGGAGGCAAGTAGCATGCTTACTCTGCTAAACTGCGATTTTTATAGATTTAAAAAGAATAGATCATTTAGGAGTTTATACATTTTGATAAGTTTATTGGGATTAGTATTAGTTTTACTACTAAAAAATGATATAAAGCTTGGAATATCTATTATTGGAAGTCTTACACTATTCACCAGTCCGCAAGAGGTTTTTATGGCTGGGCTTGATTTTAGAAAAGGATTGGGAATGATAGTTGCCATTATGGTTACTTTATTTATTAGTGAAGAATTTAGTTGTAAAACTATGAAATTAAAATTAATTGTTAAAAAGAGTAAGTATAAAATTTATTTCTCTAAATTAATAGAAGCTATTTCTATAGCAATATCGATTGTATTAGTTTATGAAATTGTGGTTATTATAGGGGGATTGTTGGGTTTTTATAATATTGAAGAATTAGTAAATATAGGTAATATTGGAAGATTAATTATAGGAATTCTAATATACGCATCTATTGGAGCTATCATATGCTTTATTAATATGTTTTTTCAAAATATGTTTACTTCTATAATAGTAAGTTTGGCTTATATTATATTGAATGATACTTTTAGTTCAATAATAAAAATTATTTTTACTAGAGTGAATATGGAAAGTTTGGGAATTATGAAATTATTATTAAATACACAGACCAACAATTTATATTTTGAGATAAAAGTTATAAATTGCTTTCAGAGTTTTCTTTCTTTCTTGCTATTAACGTCAGTTATAGTTATTGTGGGTGGTAAAATTTTCGAATCGACAGATATTAATAGCTAAATATATTATAAAAGGAGTTTAATGTATGACTGAAAAAGATTTAATGCTTAGGGGAGAGCTTTATTACTTTTATGATCAAGAACTTAATCAAGAATCTAGGAGATGTAAAAATTTAATAAGAAAATTAAATAATACAACAGAAAATCAGGTAGAAGATCGAGTTCAAATAATAAAAGAATTATTCGGTAATGTAGGAGAATTATGTTGGATAGAACCACCATTTCAGTGTGATTATGGGAGTAACATTCAAGTGGGGAATGTAGTGTTTTTTAACTATGATTGCATAGTATTGGACACATGTAAAGTAAGCATAGGGAATAATGTGATTATAGGACCTAGGGTTTGCATTTATACGGCTAGTCATCCTATCTGTGCTGAGATTAGAGGTGAAGGATTTAATATAGGCAAACCAATAACGATAGGAAATGATGTTTGGATTGGAGGCAATTCTGTAATTAATCCTGGTGTAACAATTGGGAGTAATGTTGTTATAGGTGCAGGTTCCGTTGTAGTAAAAAACATCCCTGATAATGTTATAGCTGTAGGAAACCCCTGTAAAGTATTACGATCTATAACAGCAGAAGATAATGAATATTGGAATAAAATGAAAGAAAAATATGAAATGCAGATGGGAAGTAAGGAAGAATGAAGGTAAATATTTTCAGGACTTTGAAAGACATCGATAAAGAACTGTGGAATTCTATAATTAAAAAAAACAATATATCAAAAAGCTATGATTTTTTGCTAAGTGTTGAGCAGTCTCTAAATATTGAGAATGAATATTGGTATGTGATGTTTTGGAAAAATCAAGAACTAGTTGCCCATACTTGTATATTTACCCATTACACAAAGTTAGAAGAAGTAACCGATGTGTTCATATCAATTGGTCTTCTAAATAAAATAAGGAAATATCATAAAAATTTTTTGAAATTAAAATTGTTGGGATGTGGAACGCCTGTGGCTACTTGCTCAAACGTACTGACGATAAAGGAAGAAGGATTTATAGAAGAAGTTCTATCTGAGCTGAATATGATTTTATTGGACATAGGTAAGAAACAGAAGGTAGCATCTATTATGATTAGGGATTTTATCGGAAATCATCATAAAATCGGTAAACAATTTTTACATTATGGTTATAAGGAAATAGAATCACTACCAACTTCTTTTGTGAAAATTAAGTGGGATAATTTTGAAGATTATATAAATAGCTTTAAAAGTAAAACAAAAGTAAAAATGAGAAGAAATATTAAAAGGTTCCATAGTGATGAGTTAGAAGCTAAATTAATTGAAGATTTTTCTCCTTATGTAGAAGCTATGAATAAATTATATAAGAACGTTTATAAGAAGGCTGAAAATAAATTTGAAAAGTTGAATGAAGATTTTTTCACACAGATTAATAATAATTTAGACAATACGAGTAAGGCAATACTTGTTTTTAAAGGAGAGGAGATTGTTGGAATTGAGTTAATAGTAGAGGACGAGGATTACTTACGTCCGTTATATGTAGGACTTGACTATGATTTTAACGAACAGTATAGATTGTATTTTAATATGATTTATCTGATTGTAAAAACTGGAATCGAGCGAAAGAAAGATTATGTTGAACTAGGTCAGACCTGTTATTTACCGAAGATAAAGGCTGGTGCATATGTGGAAAAAATGTATATGTATATTAGGTTCCGTAACAATTTAGTTAACAAATTATTTGGAAATTCATTTTATAAGATGTTTAAAAACTTTGCCTATGAGAGTGCTGAATAAAGAAGAGATGATGGTTTTGACTTAAATTAAAGAGTCATAATAAATTAATACAAATACAAATAAAGAAAAAGGAGAAATTACAATGGATAAGGATAATATTTATGAAAGCATAGGCGGCGTCAAAGAGTTATGGGAACGTACGTCATTAAATAAGAGCAATGGGGATTATCACTATTTAAAGGAAATTAATAATCTTGAAGGGCCATGGGTATATGTTGAAAATCAAAAAATGCTCATGTTCGCGACATATAATTATTTAGGATTATTAGATGACGAAAGAATAAAACAAGAATCAATAAAAGCAATTGAAAAGTACGGAACGGGGACACATGGAGTTAGGAATTTTGGAGGTTCACTTGATATTCATGGGAAATTAGAAAAAAGAATAGCAGATTTTGTAGGTAGAAAATATTCAATTGCATATAGTACCGGTTATATGACAAATTTATCGACAATCAATGCAATTGTGGGAAGAAAAGATTGGATATTGTCAGATAAATTAAATCATGCAAGTATAGTTGACGGATGTTTGATTTCAGGTGCTGTACATAAGAGATTTCAACATAATGATATGAGTCATCTTGAAAGTCTATTATCAAAGGCTCCAGAGAATGTTACAAAGTTGGTAGTTGCAGATGCAGTTTTCAGTATGGATGGTGATATTTTTAATTTGCCCGATGCGGTTGAGCTATGCAATAAATACAATGCATTACTGATGATTGATGAGGCACATAGTCTTGGTATACTGGGTCAAAACGGTAGAGGAATCGAAGAACATTTTAATATGAAAGACAGCATTGATATAAAAATGGGAACTTTAAGTAAAGCGATACCAGCTATTGGAGGATATATTGCTTGTAATAATGAAAAATTAATTACTTACCTTAAACATTTGTCAAGAGGATTTATCTTTAGTGCAGCTATACCACCGGCTATAGCAGCTGCCGCATACAAAACACTTGAGATTTTAGAAACTGAAGGTGCTGCAAAAAGAGATAAGCTGAAAAATAATGTTGATTTATTACTAAAGTATTTACATAATGCAGGTTTTAACACAGGAAATACTGAAACTCCAATAATCCCTATTATGTTGGGTGCTGATGAAAATGCAATTAAAATGACAACATATTGTCAAAATAACAATATTTTTGTGCTTCCAGTTATATCCCCAGCTGTCCCAGTAGGACAGGCTAGGTTAAGAGTTAATGTAACGGCAGCACATACTAGTGAAGACATAAAAACTGTAGCAGATATAATAATTAAAGGAGGAAAGAAATTTGGTTTTATAGATTACGCGAGTAATTAAAAATATAATGATTTATGGAAAATAGTATTGTGATTACGTATAGTAAGTATATAGAAAGGCTGTATATCATTTCTTCTTCAAAAGAAGTTGATAATAAATAATACAGAATAAAAAATCGATGCAGAAAAAAAATACAAATTATAATAAAATGGCACCTTTTTACAATGTAATAACAAATCTAATATCAGAAGGTGGAAATATAAGATCTCAAAGGTATTTCCTTCCATATATAAATGAGAATGATAAAGTATTAAATATAGGTTGCGGTTCGGTACAATTTAATGTAGATATCGCTAAGAAAAGCAAAAACGTTACGTCAATTGATATTGCATCAAAAATGATTGATATTGCAAAAAAAAATGTGACCAAAAAAAACTTAGATCATAGAGTTAAATTCATTTGTAATGATATTATGAAGCATACCGTTGAGAAAAAGTATGATGTGATATTAGTTAATTTTATGCTTAACACATTTGAATGGGAATATGCAAAGGAAGTATTAGCGTATATATGTGGGTTATTGCAAGAAGAGGGGATTTTATGTATTGCAGATGAACATGTAGCAACGAAACCATTACATAAGTTATTTCAAAACTTATTTAGACCTTCGATTTCATGGATTCATCATATTTGGGCGGGGCATCCAATCCATAATATTTATGATTATTACCCGGTAATGAAAACATATGGTTATGATAGGGTGAAGTATAAGATAGATAAGAGTAATGTAATTAGTTCCTCTATTTTTAAAAAAATAAAATAAATATTATTGTCAATATTACCTTAATAATTATAAAGGAGAAATTGAATTGAGAAAAATAGCGATTATTAATAATTTTGGAATGTTTCCTTCTAATCCACCAAATTCAACCTCAAAAGTATGTAGTTTACTAAAAAGAGAAACTAATATTGATGTAAAACATATTGATTTAAATCTGTTAATATGGAAAAAAATATTAAGCAAAGATTTTTTGAATAAATGTGAAATACATGAAGAAAGGTTAACACATTCTAATGTATCTTTTTGTGAGAAGTTGACTAAAAAAACATTTTCAGCTATAAAAAGTAATGTATTGGAGAATATAGAAGAAGCGATAAATGTTTTTAAGGATAAAAAACTTTTTGCTGATACGAATACACTATCTTGGGCAGTTAACATTGTTACTCAGGCGCAACAGATTATATACAATACATATGGTACATTGATACATAATAAGATGATCTTTTGGCCTGAAATAGGGTCTGATACAAATGATTTAGATAAAGTTTTTAAGTATAGTATGGATAGAGAGCATAATCCTTTAATTGATTTAATGGAGAGTACTATAATGCAATATTTAATCGAATTGAATCCTGAAGTTGTAGGTATTGATATTGTATTTCCATGGGAAATTGTTCAGGTTGTAACTCTTAATAAATTAATTAAAAAACATTTACCAAATACACATATTAACTTTTTAGGATATGGTTTTGATGAATTTTGTTACTCTAGAGTTGTTGATAATCTGATTATAAATGAAAAACTTATGTTAGAATTCGATAGTATATTCTTAGTTAGAAACGACAATTCTTTATCTGAACTGTATAAGAATCCAAATGTAGATTTATCTTCTCTGGAAAGTCTTGCTTATTATACAGAAGATAAAAAAATAGAAGTAAAAGGACCACTTTATGAGAATGTTATTGATCATTCAATAATTCCTGATTATAGTGATTTGAATTTAGAAGAGTATTTCTCTCCAGAAATTGTATTTACGGATAAACTATCTAATAAGTGTTTTTGGAGTAAGTGTACTTTCTGTAATATTAATAAATTTAAATCGCAAAGATATGAATTAAATATAGAATCTTATCTTAATGTTGTAAAACATTATATAGAAAAGTACAATTGTGAGAATTTATTTTTACTTGATGAAGCTGCAAGTCCTATGCTTGTAGAAAAATTTTCAAAAGGGCTTATAAAAAATGAGATACGTATTCATTGGTCAATTAGAACAAGAATAGATTCGGGATTTGATGAAAGATTAATTTCACTAATGCATGAAGCTGGTTGTAGGGAGATGTGGATTGGATTTGAGGCGGCATCACCTAGAATATTAAAGAATATGAATAAAACAAATAATCCAAATGAATATGTCAACATAGCAAACAATGAAATGAAATGGTGCAAAAAGTATGGAATTGGCTTACACTTCTGCCTGATACTGGGGTTCCCTAATGAACTTGAGCTAGATCGAGAAGAATTAAAGAAATTTTTCATTAGTACAGAAGATCATATTTCTAAAGTACCATTTTTCGTTACATTTAATTGCTTTAATTTAAATAGTGAGACATATATTTACGATCACTATAAAGAATTTGGAATAGAAAGGATAGATTACAATGTAAATAGTTTTAATATGATAAATATACCATTTATTAGAGAAGATACAGGTAAATCGCAATCAGAAATGGAACTTGCACTGGAACCATTTTGTGATGAACTAGTTGATATTTTTGTGAAAAATGTATCGAATAAATTGTTGTGGTTTACGATTGCAGATAGTTGTTGGGAAATGTTATTTAAAAAGTATAATAGTAATGGTAATCCATTTCAAGAAAAACCCAATGTAGTTTCCAAGGTAATTATTAAATTATATTTGCATCTATCAAAAAATTCATTTCTATTAAAAATGTTCAATAAACTTTTGAATAATAAAGTTATCAATTCTAAGTCAACCTTATACCATTGATTCTTATGAAAAAAATAGTCAACATGATTGAGTTACCAAATTGAATATTTAAGTAATTAGCTAGGGACTTGATGTTTATTATAAAACTGAGGAGAAAAATATGGGATATGTAATTATAAGTGATGGTGGTTGTGATCTGGAACAGAAATATTTGTTAGATAATAATTTAGTAATAGTACCATGTTATGTTTCTTTCGATGGGAATACATATCTGAGAAATTATGTTGATATTTCTGTAGAGGAGTTTTATAACAAGATAAAGGAAGAAAATATATTTCCTAGGACTTCGTTACCGGCTGTTCATGATTATTATGTTGTGTTTGAACAGTTGGCAAAGACAGGAGATAAGGTACTGTGCATTTGTATGACTTCAAACCTTAGTGGCTCTTATCAAAGTGCAATAAATGCAAAAGATATGATTCTAGAAAAATATCAAGACGCGATTATACACATTATAGATTCAAGGGTAAACACTGTCTTACAAGGATTGCTTATACAAGAATGTGTACGTTTAAAAAAATCAGGAATGGAAATAGAAACATTAATACAATACATCGAAGGTGTAAAGAATACCGGAAGAATATACTTTGCAATAGGAAATATGAAGTTATTATCTAAAGGAGGAAGAACTCAGAATTTAGCAAGATTGGTAAATATTAAAGTAGGCATAAAACCTGTCTTAATGCTGCGTGATGGAGAACACCACTTTGTTGGAATGACAAGAAATAGGCAAAAATCCATTATAAAATTATTGGATGCAGTGTGTGATTATTTCAAAAATACAAAAAAAAGCCCTAAAGAATATTTATGGGTGGTGGGATATGGTTTAGATATTGAAGAAGCCAATATATTGAAGGAAAAGCTCGAAGAAATGTTGGATATTAAATCTATAGTGAAAATACAAAGAATAGGAGTAATCATTGCTTCACATACTGGACCACATCCAATTGGTGTAGCCTTTATGAAAAAGTCAGATATGCTAGGAGGTAACAATGAGTAAATATGAGAAAGATCTTAGAAATATTAATTCAGAATACCACTCGATTAGTAGTAAATGCAACATGCTGTCTAATTTAAGACTGCTCTGTGCCCTTATTGGTATCGTATCTTTTATTGTAAGCGTTGTTGATAAAAGGAAGGATACTTTTTTCGTATTCATTTTTTTGTCCATACTATTTTTTTTATTGTTACTTTTTCATGAAAGTATAAAGGAGAAGAAAGATTATATATTTGCAAAACAAAAAGTGCTCCAAAAAAGAGATAACAGATTACAAGATTTATGGTCTGAATTTGAGGATAAAGGAAATGATTTTATTACGAAAGAGTCAAGTGTTGAAATTGATCTTGATATATTTGGAGAAAACTCGTTATATCAGTATTTATGTGTAGCTAATACATATGAAGGGAGAAAGATCCTTGCCTCTTATTTACAAAATACTAATTTTGATAAGAAAACTTTATGTAAGCGTCAAAAAGCAGTACAGGAATTAATTGAAAGAGAAGATTTGTCACTTGAAATTGAAACATTGAGTACAAAAATTGCATTAAATAGTAGAAGTTATGTAAAAGAATGGTACAATTCGTTTATAAAATATTTAAATAAAAAAGACCGTCTAATTAGCTATTTTATAAGTATAGGAGCTGTTATTCTTACTTGTTTCATGTTAATTTTATTAGCATTACAGATATGTGGATATCAAGTATTGAATATAATAGGAGTTTTAGGAGTGTTTCAATTGATATGTGCGTATTATGTTAGTTATAAAAGTAAGAAGGTAACACAGAATATTTATAATTTTTGTTTAAATATTAATGGTTATTATAATTTGATTAAATGTATCGGAAATGCTAATTTTAAGTCGGAATATCTAAAAGTACTCAACAATAAATTAAAAGGAAAGAATAAGACGGTAGTAGGAATCAAGAAACTCAATTATGTAAATGATGCGTTTTCATTGCAGACAAATCCGTATATTCATATATTCTTACAGCTGTTTTTTTTATATGATATTCATTGTATATCCTATCTTGAACGTTGGAAAAGGAAATTTGGTGAGAATATGACGGATTTATTTGAAATAATTGGTGAAGTAGAAGCATTATTAAGCTTGTCCGTTCTTGCAAATAATCAATCTATTACTTTCCCTGAATTTGTAGAAAGTGGTAATGTAATTTTTGAAGTGGATCTAATTACACATCCATTGATTTCTTTACGAGATGTTGTTTCAAATTCATTTTATACAAAAAAAGGAATTAGCATTATTACTGGTTCCAATATGTCGGGAAAAACAACGTTTATGAGGACAGTAGGTGTTAACGCAATCTTAGCATATGCTGGAGCACCTGTATGTGCTAAAAGTATGCGTATTTCTTTCATGAAAATATTTACGTCTATGAGAGTGCAGGATGATGTTTCTAAAGGTCTATCTTCTTTCTATGCAGAGGTTCTGCGAATTAAGGAAGTGGTTGAAAATCTGGAAAAGAAAACCCCCATGCTTGTCTTAATTGATGAAATATTCAAAGGAACGAATTCTACTGACCGTATAGTAGGTGCAAAAGAAATTATTAAAACTTTGAATAAGGATTATGTAATTACTTTAGTATCAACACATGATTTCGAATTATGTAGTTTGGTTGAGCAACGTGAAATAATGGGCTTAAACTATCATTTCGAGGAGTATTATAAAAATGATAAAATCTATTTTGATTATAAAATAAAAGAAGGTAAATGCAGAACCAAGAATGCAGTACATATATTAAAAATGGCAGGTTTAATGAAATAAGTAAATCTATTATTACTTGACGAAGGAGTGATAGGAAAATGGTGAGAATTCTTATGGCAAATCTTCCGTATGCAGGACATGTAACCCCAACCTTGGGTTTGATTGATGAGTTTATCAAAAGAGGGCATGAAGTAGGGTATGTGTTATCAGGTGAATGGAGAGAAGAAATCGAGAAAAGGGGTGCTAAGTTCATCGAATATCAAGGATACAAAGGGAACCCTATGGTACTTAATAATTGCTATTATGCACTCTACAATACCATAAAATCAGTTGCGGATGAGTATGATTGCATCATATATGAAATGTTTTTTATTCTTGGAAAAAGATTGGCAGATAAACTTAATAAACCATCAATAAGAGTATTTTCAACCTTTGCATTAAACAAGACAGTAATAAATGAACTTATTAGTAAAAAAGGTAGTATGTTGACTATATTCAAAAATAAATTAATACGGAAATTTGAAACTAAGTATCAAGTTCGTAAGTTAGATTTAGAAGTAAAAGATTTTTTTGAAGAAATATCAAATACGAAACAAGATGTAAATATTGTTTATACATCAAAAGCTTTTCAGGTACATAACGAAGATTTTAGCAATAAAAATTTTTTTTTCGTAGGTTCTCCAACAAAATATATATGTGAAGAAAAAATTGTAAGTCAGCACCCTATTATATACATTTCTCTTGGAACTATATTTAATAATAATTTAAAATTTTATAAAAAATGTATTAATGCTTTTCGTAATGAGAACGTTACTATTTATATGTCTATTGGTAAATCAATCGACAAAAAAGTATTCAAAAATGTCAGTGAAAATATACATATTTTTAATTATGCTCCTCAAGTCGAAATACTAAACAATGCCAGTCTATTTTTGACTCATGGAGGCATGAATAGTGTAAATGAGGCTATCAAGTTTGGAGTTCCTATGGTTGTTTTTCCGATGGCAGCAGATCAGCCTTATGTAGGAGCAAGAGTTCAGGAATTAGAAATAGGAAAATGCTGTAGTTTGAAATCGCTTACGGTAGATAAAATTCGAGAAGTATCCTATGAAGTTATGAGTGATCAAACAATAAATGAAAATATCAAGTTCCTAAAGAAAGATATGCTGGAGTATGATGGAAATGAAAAAGCGGTTGAAATAATATTGGAGTACTTAGAATTGGAAAGTAAATTTTAGTATTGGATTCCAATCTAGGTATCTAAAGAATATAGGTTTTGAAATAGGAATAACCGGTTCCGGGTTGAATTATTATGTAGATTCGGTATACTTATTATAACAACATAAATTACATAATAGGTGGCGAATTACTTAAATGAAAGTTTTAGAATGGTGTAAAAAAGAAATCGAACAATTAACTCAAAAGTCAAAAACAGTAGGATTACAATGTATTATGTTTGCAAAATGGATTGTTCTGGCTGTCGTGGTCGGATTATTAGTAGGAGCCTTTGGCTCCTTATTTGGCGTTTGTATGGAGTTTGCAACAGAAACAAGATTCAGGTATGCGTGGTTAATATTCCTGCTGCCAGTTGTTGGTCTTATAATTGTAGCATTATATCGTAGTTGTAGTATTACAAAGGATGGTGGAACAGATATTGTAATAGATACGATACATAATAGCGGGGCGGTACCTTTTCGGGTAGCACCTTTGATCTTTATCGCAACGGTGCTTACCCATCTAGTGGGAGGTTCAGCAGGAAGGGAAGGTGCAGCGCTACAGATAGGTGGAAGTTTCGGTGACAAAATTGGCCGTGTGCTTAAGCTCGATCTGATGGATCGAAAAGTATTGATTATGTGCGGTATGAGTGCTGCCTTTTCAGCATTATTTGGGACACCGATGGCTGCTGCTGTGTTTGCGATGGAAGTAATTACGGTGGGAGTCATGTATTATGCAGCATTTTTACCTTGTGTAGTGGCTTCTTTAGTGGCTGCTCATTTTGCCTCTGAAATTATAGGAATAAGTCCGGAATCCTTTCATATAATCAATGTACCTGATTTAAATCTGGAGATGATTGCTGTCGTAGTTCTAATAAGTATAATTGGTGCGGGGGTAAGCTCTATCTTTTGTCTGATTTTGCATAAAACGTCTAGAGGATTAGAAAAACTAGTTAAAAATTCATATATACGTGTAGCTATAGCAGGTGTGGCAATCATTTGCCTTACCTTTATAGTTGGTAGTCGCGATTACAACGGAGCAGGTATTGATGTGATTAAAAGAGCTTTCCTTGGAGATGTTGTTCCATATGCATTCTTACTTAAGATGCTATTTACCGCAATTACCCTTGGTGGTGGTTTTAAAGGTGGAGAAATTGTTCCTACATTTTTCGTGGGTGCTACGTTAGGTTCGGCAATTGGAATTGCTCTTGGAGTTTCGCCTTCCCTGTGTGCTGGTATCGGTATGGCGGTGCTTTTTTGTGGAGTAACAAATTGTCCGCTTGCCACTTTGTTTATTAGTTTTGAATTGTTTAATTATAAAGCAGTACCGTATTTTCTATTGGCGATTGCGATTAGTTATGTGTTATCGGGATATTCAGGATTATATGGAGAGCAAAAAATCATGTATTCTAAATATAAAGCAAGGTATATTAATAGAAATGTAAAGGATGGGGATTAAAATTTATTGGAATACGTGAGGTATTGCGAATCAGCATGATTATCCTTTAATCCCCTATGTGTGATTTAGTTACAGATATAACCCCTTTCTATTTGTTATACTCTATAAAAAATAGGGAGGTAGTTATGACAGTACGAAGAAGATTTGCTTCTGTGAACGAAGCACAATGTGTGGCTTGTGGTAGTTGTATCAAGGTCTGTCCAAAGGAGGCAATACATGTACCCAATGGCGTCTCTGCCATAGTTGATTTACTAAAATGTGTAGGATGTGGTTTATGTGCGAAAGAATGTCCGGCCTCTGTAATTGAAATTAAGGTTCATCAAGAAGAATCTATGAAAGAGCAGGTGAAAGGATAAGATGAAAAACAAGAAGAAGAGATGGTATGAATACCTTTGGATTATATCTGCTGCATATCTAGTATTAGGTTTCTTTAATATCCTGTTTGCTTGGATAGGCTTGATTTGCTTTGTGGTACCACTACTAATATCCATAGGAAAGGGAAATAAAGCATACTGTAATCGCTACTGTGGAAGAGGACAATTATTTGATCTACTGGGTAATAAGTTGGGCTTATCAAGAAAAAAGGATATCCCTGCATTCATTCGTAGCAGTTGGTTTCGCTATGGATTCTTGCTGTTCTTCTTAACCATGTTTGGAAATATGTTATTCACTACGTATCTTGTGTTTAGCGAAGTTCATGGTTTAAGAGAAATAGTTAAAATCTTATGGACCTTCAAAGTTCCATGGAGTTTTGCGTATCATGGAACAGCGATAGCACCATGGATGGTACAATTCGCATTTGGTTTTTATAGTGTTATGTTGACTTCAACAATATTAGGTTTAATAACTATGATTTTATATAAGCCAAGATCATGGTGTGTATATTGTCCTATGGGGACAATGACACAAGGGATATGTAAATTAAAAAATCCTTGTAAAATCAATAAATAACTGATAATATAAGGACTTTAAAATTGATAATGGTACTAAAATGGTACTATTTATTTCAAACTATTAAGTTGTTCAGCCATTTGACCATGTTTATTAGGGTACAGATGGCTGTATGTGTTTAGGGTAGTTTGTATATCATCATGACCAAGTCTTTCAGATATAGAGGATTAAAGCCTTGTTCAATCAGTAAGCTTGCATGTGAATGGCGAATTTCATGGATCTTTATTTTCTTAAGTCCATATTTAACACTGATACTCTCTATCTGTCTTTTAACTGAAACCTTATTAAACATATACAGTCATTCATTTTGTTAAGGCAAGCGAAGTTATGAAGAGAGCATCAAGCAATTCAGATGGTGAGGAATATCAAAGATATCTTCACTAGGTATCAAGGGGGATGTCAAATGAGTAATGAGGAACTAGTAGCATTAATCTGCAAGGAGATAAATCCTTCAGATAACATGGGTAAACTCTATTAACAGAATAAGGGCATGATCTGTAAGATAGCCAGAAAGTACACTTCACGAGTAGATATAAGCGTATTTCGGCCTGTATGAAGCCGTCAAGTATTATAATAGTGCTGCAGAAGTGAAGTTCATTACTTACGCAATATATTGGATAATGCAGTCTATACAACGGTATGTTGAAAATAACTCTTCATCAATTCGAATACCAGCTTATACACAGCAATTGTACAATAAGTACAGTAAGATTATTAAAAGCTTCGAAGAAGAGTATAAACGTAAGCCAACGGATCGTGAAGCTAGTTGTTTACTTGATACGAGTATTACGGATATTCAGTCTATGAGGAAAGCATTGTATGAAGTGGGTAACATGGATAGCCTGGATTAATCCATTGGTGGCGAGAATGATGATATTCTTCTATCTGATTCTGTAATCGGCTTAAATGGGATTGAAAATGATATACTTGAAAAATAATCGAAAAGGACAAGAAAGGCTCTCTATGGGGCATTGTGGCAGAGAATACAAGCGATTTGGAGAACCAAGTTATAGTTAGTTGGTATAGAAAAGATCTAACGCTTGAAACTACTGGCAAAGAGATTGGAGTATCCAGGGAACGTGTTAGGCAGATGGAAAGTAAAGCACTAAGAAAGCTAAGAACATCAAGAGTTAAGCGAACTATTGCAGAACGATACGAAATAGCTATTGTAGAGGCGTACAGGGGTAGTGTAGGAAGTTTTAATCATACATGGACCAGTGCAACGGAGAGAGCTTCTTTGAAGTTAGGAGAAAAGAGGTAAGGCATCTATTACAAACCCTGAAAGAAGCATATAAAAAGTAAGTATCACCAATAGGTAATAAGGATAGGTGATACTTACTTTTTTATGTACTTTTATAAATGATTTAATTTATAAAATTTTAATAATTAGGGAATTTACTTAGCTAAATTATTATTTAGTGAATCACTATGTTAAACCTTATTCTATATGGAGAATTTTAATGAATAGTAGTTAAAGTGATGCGCCCTATTCCTGGTATATAAGCTAAACCAAAATTTAGTGAACAAAGACTTGGTGGAATGGCTGTTTGAGGGGATTTACAGATTAGAATTTATATGTTAATTTGAATTTAACAAAGCGCTTTGTTAAATTCAAGTAGGTGGAGGTAGACAAAAAATAAATATTGACAATAGTGTACGAATTAAACGATGATTAATTTGTTAACAAAATTACCTTGTGATCTAAACATAGAGGTGGTTAAATAAAATAACGGAATGCCCGTCCGTCGAAAGTTGAGCAATCCGTTATTGGTATAGAAGTTTCCTTCTGTGAAATCATTGTATCATGGTTAGGAACTTCTTTCAAGAATAGGAAAATTGAAAGGAGATTTATATGCAAAACAAAAGTATAAATGAAAAAAATGTAGTATCAGTAGAATGGAATGATAAAAAATTTATCACGACAGCGCATATTAATGTAAAACAGAGGTTAGAGGATACCTTTACATACCAATATCCTATCCCAGCAGCTACATTTGAGAGTGTGGCATCTTTAGGAAGATTAATTGAACGTATTATGAAAGCGGAAGGTGCTTGTCCGTATGAAATAGCCAAAGTACTAAAAGCTATTTTTTTACAGGCAGGAATCAAAGTGCAGGACAGCTTTGTTAAAACACCAGTATATGAGCAATTGACATTGAAGAGTATTCAGAAGTGAGGATGCAATACAGTAGTGCAATGATGATTAGAGTTATTCTTCATCAATGATGAATGGTAAGGAAGATAAGGACATCTATCATAGTGGTAGGTGTCTTTTATTGTTGACATTAATAATAATTAGTAATAATATGTAAAATAAAAAGAATTTACTTGTGTTTATGTATATGAGATGGGGGAGGAGGGAGATGTATTATGAAAAAGAATAATGGGTTAGATTATAAGGAGTTTTGGAAAGATAAAATAGATTATGATTATGAAACTGAAATAGTTATTTATGCGTATGTATGTCGAACAAGTAAAAGCTTACCTAAAAAGTTATATAATATTGATAAAAGCTATCAGTTTGACAGTTATATTGAATGGCAGTACCATGTTAAAGGGCTTATTTCAAATAAACAAGTTGATCTTAAGGAATTTAAGCGATATTTGATAAATGAAGAAAGAAAGAGAAGTTCTTTTTCTGGTATGACCAATAGTATAGTAATACCAATAATTATTTATATATTAGGTCTATTGATAAGTGCTTTTATGGATTTTTATACTGGAACTATTTTGCAGCCTACAGTAGATCGTCAGATTAGTTTATTGCAAAATATACTAACATATTTAGTTGTTATGGTACCAGTAGTTGCAGTATCAATGACTGTATATATAGCACTTTTTTATAAGATATTCAAAATAGTTGGGGGATTTAGCAATAAAGATAAATTAGATAAATCATTTTATGAAGATTACATAGAAATTGTAGAAAGTGAAATTATTAAATCTACTATAATAGAGCGACATGACGGAGACTAATAGATAATATGAAAGGCATCGTATGGATACGGTGTCTTTTTATGTTGTAAGAACAAAATGGTTAGTGTATAATTATGGTAAATAAAAAGGGGGATTTTATGATAAGAGAATTAAAAGATAGATTTTTAAATGAAAATCCAGGATATATTAATGATATAAATAATTTTATTAACTACATTGAAACACAAATAGAACAAGCCTCATTTTATAATGAATTTACTTTACGTGGTATGACGGTAAAAGGAATTTTAAATAGCTTAGAGTATCTAGTAAATATAGAACAAATTCAAAAAAAGGAACCAGCTAAAAAATACATAAGCGCAGTAGGTCAGTTATTTGCTTATATTTTTGATAATTCAGAAATACAGAATATCAGCTTGAAAAGTCAATTGGATTTGCCACAGAAGAGAAAGGGCTCTTACCTTAAGGTGTGCTATGATTTTATAAGTAAAAGCGAAGTATTACAAGACAAAGAATCGTATAAGGCATTAGATGATGCTACAGTGAACAAATTAATTATATGGTGTGATAACAAAATTGATAAAGCAATAGATCAGAATAGCAATAATATTAAAGATATAAATTTTAAACATATGGTGGCTGCACTGTGTATAAAGTTAATATTACTTACTGGTTGTACTTATAGGGTTGTAAGAGCTATAAAAATTTCGGATTTAGATACTGAGCTGAGTTTGATTACAGTAAATGGATATGATATAAGATTACCATTGGGTTTGTCTAGGCAATTTAAATATTATAAACAGATATACATAGATAAGAAATTCAATTATCTTGAAGGCTTCTTATTCGTTGGGACAGATGGAAAGCAATGGGGTTCTGGTACATCTTCATCCGGAATCACTAATTATTTAAAAACAGAAATTGAAAAAACTGATATAACTGGAATCATAAAATACGGGATAACACAGCTTATGTTGCAGGATGTTAATGACAGCGTTATTATTCGATTAACCGGAGCAAATAAAGATATAATAGAAGATTGTTTACCACAGGATAGTAAAAAAGAAATTGAATGGTTTTCTTATATCAATTCAAAAATTGTTAAAACAGGGATATATAAAGAACTATAAAATATATTTGTTAAATTTCATGACTACATTAATAGGGAGTTTTTTGCTGTAAAATTATTGTGAAAAGTGACGTACATACACTAGAATCAATCATGGGGACCATTTGGGGAGTAAAGCACCTATAATAGTCCCTTTTTTTATACACAACGCGGTACTAATTTGGTACTAAAAAAATCAATAACCATTTAGATATGCTATAAAATAATAAAATAAATACAATGATTCAACGATTTTGAGCCATTTATAATACTTAAAATCGTCCTTGCGTCCTATGGGAACAATGACACAAGGGATCTGTAAAGTGAAGAATAATAACACAAATAGAAGAAGTTAGAACATTAACTTATGGAAATATTTAACTTTATTTGATATAATAGTGACTGACTTTATTGATTTAATTAAGAGGTGCGGTGCTTTATGAAGAAAAATTTAGTGTTTTTTATTTGTTTTATTCAAGTGATGTTACTTATCGGATGTTCATTTAACAATCAAAATGAACCTTCCCAAGAAGAAACTGTAAGTAATGAAAATGATACCTTTATCTATAAAGATCCCTCTCAAGATTTAACCAATGGCTCTCAAGGGATAACATATTGCTCAGATTTTAAAGAATATACGCTTCTTGATATGAGCTTAGATAAAAGTTATCATAAAATAATTAAGAAATTTGGAGAACCTCTAGAACAAGGCTATGATGTAGTCGGTACTTTTCATATTACCGACCAGAGCCTATATACCTATATGTACTATTCAAATATGCTTATAATAACGCGTGATTTTTTTGATGAGAACGATACAAAAGAAAATTCTATTATAGAAATAGACATTAATGGCGGTGACTATGAAACACTAAAAGGTGTTAAAATTGGTGATTCGCTTGATACAGTTAGCAAGTTATATGATATTAATTTTATTTTCCCATATGAAAAAGAATCTAGCAATGAAATAGTTAACATGATATATAATAGAATAAATGGAGCAGAATATTATACAAATCGATTTATGTTCTATGATTATGGTACAGTTGATAAAATAGCATATATAATTTCTGACATAAAAGACGAAGAACACAATAGCATTCCTGCACTTATTTTTTTATTCAATAATGATAAAGTTACTCATATCATTTTGTACAACACTTTGGCTTTATAAAAACACTCCCCCTAAATTCACAAATTTAGGGGGAGTGTTTTTGTTTTATTTTATATACAATTAATAAAGAACAGTATAAGGACTAAGCACTTCTAGTAGAAGAAAGTATGTAGTACTTATTGCCTAAGACATTTTTATAGTGCAGAAAAATATTAAAATATTGCATGTTTTATGAAAATAAAGCACCTTAATTACACTTACTTATTTTGTATAATAAAAGAAACAACTAGTGTTTTGGGGGTGGCGTATTTTGAATATTCTGATCGTGGATGATGAAGAAGTTACCATAATGGGAATTAAGAAATTGGTCAAGTGGGAGCAAATAGGGGTTGCAAAAGTTATGGATGCTTCAAGTGGGGAAGAAGCATTGATAAAGAGTGAGACAGAGAGAGTAGACATAATAATTTCTGATATTCGTATGACTGGAATGACAGGGATTGAGTTAGCAAGATGTATTAGAGTACAATATCCGTTTTGCCAGATAATTTTTATCAGCGGATATGTAGAGAACGAGTATTTGAAAGAGGCAATCGATTTAGAAGTAGTAGGTTTTATAGAAAAACCAATTCATGTTAAAGCGATTGAGGGAGCAGTGCAAAAAGCAATAACGAAGTTAGAATCAATACAATTCCATATGGAAGTTAGACATCTAATGAACTTGGAAAATAAGCAATATCTAATGCATAAGCTAGGCAAAGAATTGATAGAACCAGTAGCTAATAGAGAAGAAATTCAAAAGACTATGAATTGGTTAGGAATTGACTGGAAAGATAAAGAATATATATGTGCAGCAATCTTTACTGTGAAAACGGAGGAAAACAAGAATATAGAAAAGGTTTTGCGTTCTTTAGATTATTGTTTTTCGGAGATTGAACATATACATTATTTAAAAGATACTACTCACATCATATTTTTCATTGCCTATCAAAGTTATGAAGAAGAGGCATTAAGAGAAGTCGTGAAAAAAAGTCGAAATTTTGTGAGCACGGAAAAAACATATCAGATTTGTGGTGTGTTCGGGTTAGCTACTAACGATATTTATCAAGCATACAGATCGTATGAATCGGCGGTTATTTATCTTCAAAAATTTTTTTATTTTGGATATCATCAAGTTCGATGTTGTATAAAAGAAGAAGAAAAAAAGTTGGTTTTTGATGAAACACTTATGGAGTCGTTTACAGATTCTTTAAAGGAATTCAAACGAGAACAAACCTATGCTTGTATGGAACAGATTTATAATCAATTGCGTTCACAACACACGGTATTAGTGAGCAGTATTAAGGGGATTTACTTCAAATTATTGGATTATTTATATGAAGAAGTGGATCGTTCTTTTTATTGTGAATATGATTGTGAAAATGTGAGGAGAGGAATATTACTCGAAAAAATTCACTCCATAGACACTCTTACTGAGTGCAGTGAGTACTTATACGAACAAGTAGAAGAATATTATCAGAGTGCAAAGAATCTTGCAGTTAACAACAAAAGTATCATTGAGATTATGGAATTTATCAATAAATCATATGATAATGCGGATCTATCAGTAGGTGAAATAGCAAATCAAGTATTTCTAACGCCAAATTATATGATGATGCTGTTTAAGAAAAAGATGGGAAAGACAGTATTGCAATATTTAACAGAAGTACGTATGGAAGTCGCAAAAGAATTATTAGTAGATGGGCGAGTGAAATTATCGGAAGTAGCTCTTAAGGTGGGATTTCGTGATTCCGGATATTTCTCAAAAGTTTTTCATCGATATGTTGGGGTTTCACCAAGCATATATAGAGAAAAAAACTATTTCAGGTAAAATACTACGCCATTCGAGTTTTTCCATTGCGTAGAAAAAAAGCATATCATAGGATAAGGGTGTAAGACGTATGCAGAGTTATCTGCATGTTAAGTTTTGGTTGAAGGCAAATGCCGACCAGCAAATTTGTGTTTGCACTACGACAGCAAATTTGTACAACAAAAAGTAGTGCAGAAAAGAGGGTAAAATGAGAAGGTTGGGAAAAAGAATTTCATCTGTAGTACTAATGATAGCGATGTTATTGTCGTCTATGTCACTGGATTCATTCGGTGTACAAGCTGCAACTGTCTCAAAGGATTATACAACGGATTTGTTTGGTCCAAATGTATATGTATTTGATGAAAACGATGCAGATAGTGATGTTCAGGCAGTTATTGATGAAGTCTATGGTACACAAGAAACAAATCAGTTCGGAAAAGAGAGATATGCAGTGTTGTTTAAGCCAGGAAGCTATGAGAAGGTTCGTGTAAAGGTAGGTTTTTATACGCAAGTAGCTGGACTTGGCGGTTTACCTACGGATACAGTTGTAAACGAACTTGACTGTAATGCGGATTGGATGGGAGCAAACTCTACTTGTAATTTTTGGAGAAGTGCTACTAATTTTACAGTTAAGCAGACTGCAACGTGGGCAGCAGCTCAAGCAACTTCATTAAGAAGAATGAATTTTGAGCAGTGGCTTGCTCTTGACCAATGGGGACAAGGCTGGGCTAGTGGTGGCTTTGTAGCGGATACCGTAGTAAAAGGTTCCGCAGTGGCATGGTCACAACAACAGTACTTATCTAGAAATAGTGAGTATGGTGCATGGGCTGGTGGTGTATGGAATGCAGTGTTTGTAGGTATGAATAGAGACCTGGCCGTACAAGATTCCGGTGCCAAGGTTGAAAGTAACTGGGAACAGGAACCAGGGTATCAGTATTTCACTAGTGTTGTTAAAGCACCAGTTATTAGAGAAACACCATATCTTACAGTAGATGGAAACAATCAATACAGTGTTTTTGTACCAAGTGTGAAGGAAAATTCTAATGGAGTATCTTGGGCTAATGGTAAAGAAGCCGGAACATCAATTGGTATTGATAAGTTCTATATTGCAAAGCCAGATAGAGATACAGCAGATTCTATTAATGCAGCTTTAGAACAAGGAAAGAATTTGATCTTTACACCAGGTATTTATCGTTTGAATAAAGCGATACAAGTAAAGAAAGCGAATACAGTTGTATTAGGTTTGGGTTATGCAACTTTAACACCAACTGGAAACAATGCTTGTATGGAAGTTGCTGATGTTGATGGTGTGAGTGTATCTGGGTTGCTATTTGATGCAGGTCCTGCGTACACAGAAACACTTCTAAAAGTTGGTGAGGATAATGCGGCAAAAAGACATGTAGATAATCCTACTTTATTAAGTGATTTATTCTTCCGTGTGGGTGGTGCAACCTCTGAAGTTACACAGTCAAAAACTTGTGTTATTATTAACAGCCAAGATGTAATCGGTGATAATTTCTGGGTATGGCGAGCTGACCATGGTGATGGAGTAGCTTGGGATAAGAACAAATCAGAGAATGGAATTATAGTAAATGGTGACTGTGTGACCATGTATGGATTGTTTGTAGAACATTTCCATGAGTATCAAACGATATGGAATGGTAATTATGGCCGCTTGTATTTCTACCAGAGTGAAATTCCATATGACGTTCCAAATCAAGCAAGTTGGAAGAGTCACGATGGAACAGTAAATGGATATGCGTCTTACAAGGTAGCAGATGATGTCACTTCTCATGAAGCATATGGTTTAGGCATCTACTCATTTCATAGAGATGCAACGATTGACCTTGCAAATGCTGCAGAAGTACCAGACGCTGATAATGTGAGTATACATAATATCTGTTCGGTTATGCTTGCTGGTAATCCAGGCATCTCCCATGTTATTAATGGTAAGGGAAATGCAGTGAAGATTGCAGGGGAGAGACAACAAGTCGTATCGTATGGACAAGGTAAAGTGGTGATTCCAGATGATACAGAGAATCAGGGAGAGCCGGAAGTTGCTACTGGTCCATATGCTGATTGGAAAAATACTGCTGTTACCTATCCTAAGATGGGACAGCTTGTGCCAGCTGGTACAATTTCTGTGACTTGGAAGGCATTAGGGGAACAAGTAGATAGTTATGATATTTATGTGGATGAAGTGAAAGTTGGAAGTATGAAAGCGAATGGATCGAATACTTATGAGTATGAACTCTATTCCACCAAAGTTAGCTCTCATAAATTAAAAATAGTTGCTGTATTAAAGGGCGAAGGAAAAACAGTAACTGCTAATATACGAACATTTTTCACATCTAAAAAGGGAATGGGGATATGGCAAAACCGTAGTGATATGATTGATAAAACGAATCTATCTTGGTATTATAATTGGTCACCATTTGAATTAGAGGGAGTAAATGATGCAGTTGAATTCGTACCAATGATTTGGGGGGATGATACGGGAAGCGGTGACCGCGCAAAGGAATGGAATTGGTTACGAACAGGGAAATATAAGGATTACAAAACCTTATTAACATTCAATGAACCTGATTATCCAGATCAATCCAATATGACTGCAAATCGTGCAGCAGAACTTTGGACAACACTAGAAGATACTGGATTACGTCTAAGTTCTCCTGCAACTGGAAACCCAGCATACTTTATGCAAGGTGGCGAAGGAGACTGGTTCGGCCCATTCATGGAGGCATTGGAAGCAAAGGGAGAAAGTTTTGATTTTACTGCTGTACATTATTATCAAGATTATCCATTAGTTGATTTGTTTGTAGAAACCTTAGAAAAAACACATGAAATGACAGGTAAACCAATCTGGATTACAGAGTGGGGTGTTGCACAATGGACTAAGGTACAGGATTTCTACTGGACTGGTGGAGATGATAATTGGCAAAGAGATAGAATTGTTGCATTCATGGAAGAAATCATTCCTATCCTTGATGAACTAGATTATGTAGAGAGATATGCATGGTTCCCATTTGATGGTGCTAATACGGAGAATTTCGGTAATGGTGCAGGTGGTCTTTTCTATGATACTGGTGCGAAAGCTGGTCAGCTTACTACAGTAGGTGAAACCTATAAAGCATTAGGAAATCCTAAGGGATACAATCCGAATCGTCCTGTTTATGATACCGTTGTTAAGGATGAAGAGGTGGGAGAACCAGAAGCAGTGATCACAAACCTTGCAATTGGAAAAACTGCTATAGCTTCTTCAAGTATGGGAAATAACAGTGCTGGTATGGCCATTGATGGTGATGTCAATACACGTTGGGAATCTGAGTTTTCTGATCCTCAATGGATTTATGTTGATTTAGGAAAATCGTATCCTGTAACTGGAGCCAAATTAATCTGGGAAACGGCAGCAGGTAAAGACTATGAGATTCAAATTTCAGAAGATGGGTCAAATTGGACTACCGTATATAAAAAGGTGAACGGGGCAGGTGGAACTGAAGACATTACATTTGATAAAGTATCCGCTCGTTACGTTAGACTGTATGGAACTGCAAGAACGACAGGTTATGGTTTCTCCTTATGGGAGTTTGCAGTGTTGGGAATCGATAACAGCACAGGTCCAGTTATACCAGAAGAGCCAAGTGGCAATGTTAATCTAGCGAAAGGGAAAGTAGTAACCACCTCTTCGTGGGAAGGGCCATTCGTAGGAAGTAATGCTATAGATGGTATAGCAGATACTAGATGGGCTTCAATACAATCTGATGTGGAGTGGTTATGTGTAGATCTTGGAACGGCTCAGAATATCTCCAAAGTGGTGCTTTCGTGGGAAGCAGCTTATGGAAAATCTTATGAAATTCAAGTTTCACAAGATGGAAAAAACTTTACGACTGTTGCAACGAATACGAATGGAAAAGGTGGGACTGAAGAACTTAAATTTAGTAAAATAAATGCTCGTTATATTCGATTTCAAGGAATCAGTAGAGCAACAGGATATGGATATTCTTTGTGGGAGTTTGAAGTTTATTAAGAACCTTACAGAGTGTTAGTACGATTATAATTGAATAAAAACTATGTAGACAAGTTATTGAATGGGCATTAAAAATTGAGGTAAATCAATTTTAATGCCCATTGTCGTACAGAAAGGAAGGTATTTATGAGATATAGTAAAAAGATTCTTGCAGGGATAGTAGCACTATCTATGTTAGGTGGTTTCATACCAGCGAACACAGTAGTGGGCGCAACCACACCATGGCTGTTATCGAAGGGAAGGCCCGCATACGCTTCTTCTGTCAATGGGGGAGATGTTGCTAGTTTTTCAACAGATGGTAAAATCGGAACACAGTGGGGAGCAGAACCAGATAAAGCAGATCAATGGATTGATATAGATTTAGGATCAGAGGCTGATATTTCTAAGGTCGTTATAAGCTGGCAAAATAATGCTAGTTTTGGCGTTAACTATGAAATTCTAGTATCCTCTAATGAAATTAATTGGTCTAGTATCTATCATCAAGAAAACGGTAAGGGTGGAGACGTAGCATATGTATATAAAGCAGACGGTAGTATTGACTATAGCTATTATAGAGAAACTATTGCCGATTTAAAAGGTAAGGGGCGTTATATTAGATTATTAGTTCATTATAGTAAGTCACAAGAAAATGATGGTAACCGTAGAGGATGGGGGCCATCGGTTCGTGAATTTGATGTTTATGGCGTAGGAGGAGTGAATAAACCACAATCAAATGCAGCAGATCTAGCAGCAGGTAAGACGGTATCCACCTCTTCTGTATTGACACCATGGTGGGCATCTACGCCACTAGAAGGTAGCAAAGGTGTAGATGGGGATTATGAATCCTACTGGTTATCCAATCCTACAGATAACGAATGGTTTCAAGTTGATCTTGGGAAAGTCTATACCATTGGACGAGTGGTAATTCAGTGGCAAGTGGAGTTTGGACGCGTGTTTGAAATCCAGACATCAAAGGATGGACAAAACTGGACAACGGTATATCGTGAACTTAAGGGGAATGGAGAAGATGAAGAGGTATCTATGTATCAGGAAGCACGATATGTTAGAATGCAAGGAATTGCCATGGGAAGAGGTTCCGGCTACTCCATTCGTGAGATGAATGTATTGGAATATCAAGAAGGTGATTCAAAAGTAAATCCGGTAGTGCCAGAGCTTCCAAACAAGCAAACCATCGCAGTGGGTTCAGGAAGTTATGCCATTGACGACGTTACTTTTCGTCAACCAAGAGAACCGAAGTATATAACAGCAAACATTAAAACACCAATCCCATCCAATGACTGGTGGACTTCCGTTGTTTATACAAGATTAAGCGACACAATGCCAGCACTTCCTTTCGTTTTAAAATACAAGGAAGTTGGTCTAGGATTATACAATGCGGATGGTATATATACTAGAGAGAATAATGGAGGTATGGGAGCGGAAAGTAAATATTATGATTTAACAATCAATACTTCAGCAATTAAGAATACAGCCGCGGCAAAACTTGATGGGTATGGTGACTGGTCAGTGGATATGGTATTCAGTGATGATGATACGCCAAAGATGAGAACTACGGTAGTGAAAGGTTCTCCATTTATCTATAACACATTTACCGAGCCAGATAAGGTTGAAGTTACGGTAAATGACTTAGTCAAATTCTTTAATGATAAGCAAGAAGAAATCTTATTAAAAGATGGCGAAAGTATTGTAACAGACCATATTGGTGTTAAAGCACACAATATTAGTGAGGCACCAGGTGAAGGGGATAAGAATCAGTATCACTATTATGGAATCTTCTGTCCTGAGAAAACCACTTTTACCCGTGTGGGAAGTAAAATTAAGATTCAATTGGGCAACCAAGATAATTACATGTCGGTTGCAACACTTCCTATGGCAGATTCTTTAGATTACTTCTACTCCTATGCATACGCTTTTGTTACCGATACGGTGGTAGATTATGAGTATAACGATACCACAGCGACAATGAAAACCACCTACAACTGTGTCATTGATAACAAGAGAAGTGGTTTCAGTGGTGAAACTTTAATGTGTATGATGCCACACCAATGGAAATACACGAGCGATAAACTTACCGATTATACCTATGAATCCATTCGTGGTACGTTAAAAGTACAGGAAGGGAATCAGTTTTCCTATACTGTGCCATTCCACGGAATTACGCCAAGCTTTAGTGAACCAGTAGAATCTGATTCTTATGACAGAGAGTTAATGGTGGCATATCTGAAAGAGTTTACAGAGAACACAGTAAAAGATTACTGGGTGGCAGATCCGTATTGGCAAGGGAAGAAGACACATCCGATTACCATGGGTGTATTAAGTGCGCAACAATTAGGGGAATATGAAATCAGGGATCAATTATTATCTGTCTTAAAGAAGATCTTAGTAAACTGGTTAACATATAGTGGTGAAGAGGAATATCCATACTACATGTACTATTCAACAAGTTGGGGCGCTTTAAATGGTGATGGTGGTGATCATGGTATGGCAAATAATTTATCCGATCATCATTTCTTATGGGCGTATTTCATATACCCTGCAGCTGTTTTGGCATCCTATGATTCTTCCTTTGTTACGGAATATGGGGATATGTTAGAGATGTTAATCAGAGATTGTATGAACCCTGACAAAGAGGATGCGTTATTCCCATTCATGAGAAACTTTGATCCATATGAAGGTCATTCCTGGGCCGGTGGATACGGAGATAATAATAGTGGTAATAACCAAGAATCAGCCTCTGAAGCAACATTTGCCTGGGCTGGGTTATATCTATGGGGGTTAGTTACAGAAAATGATGAATACCGTGATGCAGGTATATGGGGCTTTACTTCGGAAGTAAATGCGATTGAACAATACTGGTTTAATTATGATAAGGATAACTGGGATTCTGAATATACCTCCGGCTGTGTAGGAATGGTGTGGGGCTTAGGATATACCAATGGAACTTACTTCTCAGGTAATCCAAGCTGTATATATGGAATTCATATGTTACCAGTAACACCATCGCTAACCTATATGGGGTATAACAAGGAAGCAGCAGCCACCATATATGAAGCCTATGAAAAGGACCAAGTAAAGTACCAAGATAAGGTAGCATCAGAGGGTAATTCTGACCCAGAAGGTTGGTTTCATATTCTATGGCCATATCTGTCTTTGAGTGATCCAAAAAGAGCAGCACAGAAGTGGCAAGACAATGCAGAAGCGTATGGACTTCCAAGGGATGAGATGTTTAATTCTTATTGGTTTATCCAGAATATGAACGCAAAAGGAAATGTAGCAACAGATATTTGGTCTTCTAATTATACAAGTTATCAAGTATTTAAGAAAGATGGAGTTTATACGGCTACGGTATGGAATCCTTCTAATTCTGCGATTATGGTGGAGTTTTGTAATAAGGACGGAAAAATCGGAAGTACTAAAGTAGCGCCACTAGCTACGGTTAGTGTAAATCCATTTGAGAATACCGATTATAGCATGCAAGAGATACCAAAAGCTGCTATCAAGGATAAGGTAACAGAATTACCAGGAAGAATAGCAACACAGGATTATTATACTAACTTTGGTTGTATGTTAGATAATAACGATCAAGAAGGAAAATATATCGGCTGGATTGATGATGGGGATTCCTTAGTTTACAAAGTGAATGTAAAAACGGCAGGAACATACCTGATATCTTACCGCGTACAGGCTATTAATGATAATAAAACAGGCGTCATCGCTTTAAAATCCAATCGTTCTGATGGTTATCTAGCAACTACTACAGTAAAACAGGATAAACAATGGACTACGATTACAGATTCTGTATATCTAAACGAAGGAGAACATACACTTACAGTGCTGTTTAAAGTAGGAGGGTTTAATTTCGGAAGAATGATAGTTGGTGAGGATAATGGTGAGGGACCAACAGAACCATTTCCAGAGGAAAAATATCCTATGAAGTTGACAGAAGCGGATTTAGCTGAATATGATTTAATCTCTAAGGATAAAGCTGTTACAGCTTCAACTGAATTCGGTGGCAACTCGGCGAAAATGGCGGTTGATGGAGCGTATAATAGTAGATGGGAATCTGAACAGGGAATTGATAAGCAATGGTTAGCAGTGGATCTAGGAGATACTAAAAGTATCAAAGGTGTTAAGATACACTGGGAAACTGCAGCAGCTAAGGAGTATCTATTACAGGTATCAGAGGACGGTGACAACTGGACAGATGTATACGCACGAACAAATGGTAACGGAGGAGTAGAAACGCTAGTTGCAAAAGAGAATATCACAGCACGTTATGTGAGAGTTTATGGAACGGCAAGGACAACTGGCTATGGATATTCCATATGGGAATTGGAAGTATATGGAACTACAGCAGAAGCGCCAATAGAAACAAAGGTGATTTCAAGTGGAAAGAACGTGTCTGCATCAAGTGTAATGGGGTGGAATTATGCAACCAATGTAACGGATGGTAACTATAATACAAGATGGGAATCCATACATGGAGTTGACCCTCAATGGATTACAATTGACCTAGAGAATACCAGTACAGTAGTAGGAGTAAATCTATATTGGGAAACGGCTGCAGCAAAAGACTATGAAATCTTGCTTTCTGTTGATGGTAACAGATGGGAAAGTGTATACACTAAGACAAACGGAACTGGTGGATTGGGGAATGGATACGCAGACAGACCAAATGGATTAGAAAGTATTAAATTCAGCCAATCCTATCAAGCAAGGTATGTAAAAATCTATACAACCCAAAGAACAACTGGTTATGGATATTCTTTGTGGGAAGTTGAATTACTAGGTTATTAAAACGATATAGACTTAAATAAATAACTAAAGTAGTCGTCCTAAACTTTATCAGAGAGCAGGACGGCTATTTTTGCGCTTGCTTGAGTGTTGCGCACTGTTGCGCTAAAATAATATAAAACATAGTCTATTTGCACAAAAATTATATATTAAAAAGATAAAAATCGGTGGATTGACTAAAAATATACCTAATGATAAGATATTATTATAAAACAACCGATTGCGCAAAGGGGTGTTATTATGAATGAGAGGAATTGGGGTAAAGAGAATAACAACAAAATAACAATTGATGATATTGCTAAAGAACTTGGGGTATCAAAAACAACGATTTCAAGAGCTATCTCAGGAAAAGGTAGAATTAGTGCAACAACACGCAAAAGAGTATTAAGTTTCTGCGAGGAATGTGGCTATAAGCCTAATATGATAGCAAGAGGATTAGCAGAATCGAAGACCTACAATATTGGAGTTGTATTACCGAATGACTCTGATTTGAATGAGATACCATTCTTTCAGGTTTGTCTGCTAGGAATAATTGAAATGGCAACAAGTTATGAATATGATGTAGTTGTCTCTACTGTGGGAGCAGATGATATTACAAAACTAGTCAGACTTGTAGAAAACCAAAAGGTTGATGGATTCATCTTAACAAGAACGCGAATTCATGATGCACAGGTTGAATATCTAAGTAAGCACAAGGTACCGTTTGTAGTAGTTGGTACGTCTGAAAGTAGTGGAGTAATCCAGATAGATAATCATCATGTGGAAGCATGTAGAGAGATGACATCGCTGCTCATCATGCAGAAGATGAAACGCTTATCATTTATAGGGAATAATTCAACTCACATAGTGAGCCGTATGCGTTATCAAGGTTTCATAGAAGGATGTGAACTGAACCAAATTTCACCGAGAAGTGATTGTATCTACTTAGATTGCAATACGAGGTTGATGGTGGAACAAGCTGTAGATGATATCTTACATAAAAGAATTGATTGCATTGTATGCATGGATGACAAGATCTGTAGCCAAGTGCTATTAAAGCTTGCTACCGAACATGTGAAGATACCAAGGGATATGAAAGTAGCATCATTTTATGGTAGCTTATTCTTAGCAAGTCACAACCCACCAATTACAACATTAGAGTTTGATGTAAAAGCACTAGGCAATGCAGCATGTAAAGTATTAATTGATGCATTATCAGGGGTGGAAGTACAGCAAAAAACATTACTAGGTTACGATATTAATTTTAAAGCTTCGACAAAGAAGTGAAGAAAACAGATTAATTAAAGAAGATAGATTGAAAATTATAGTTTCAATTATTTTTAACTGATTAGTACAAAACATTCAGATGTCGAGAGGAGATCGGTATAGTATGAAAAAAAGAGGAATTGTATCTGTATTATTAGCAACAACAATGGTAGCAAGTTTATTAACTGGTTGTGGAAGTAAGAATGCAGGAAACAAAAACAATGGGGATGATAAAACAACACAAACTACAGAATCACAAGAAACAAGTGAGGAAGAAGCGGGTAACGGTGGTTTGACAACGGATAAGATCACATTAAAAGTGTGGGAGTCTTCAGGACAAACAGAAGACTTTATAAAACAAGCTGGGGAAGCCTTCACAGCAAAATACCCTAATATTACAATCGAATATGAAAACGTAGAAGTTGGTGATGCCAATACACAGATAGCTCTCGATGGCCCTGGTGGGGTTGGAGCAGACGTATTCGCTACACCAAGTAATACAATTGGAGGTTTAGTTTCCGGTGGTCATATCTTACCAGTGGAAAATGAATCGGATATAGTAGGAAAAGTAGCAGCTTCTTGTGAAAGTGCAGTACAATACAACGGAAACTATTATGGTTATCCAGTAGCTGATGAAACTTACGCATTATTTTATAATAAAGACTTAATCCCAGAAGCTAACGTACCAACTACATGGGAAGACGTAGAGAAGTTCTCTCAAGAATTCAACTCACCTGGTAAATACGGAATCATCTGGAATGTTGCAGATGCATATTATTCACCAATCTTTACGGGTAAGGGTGGAAACAAATTATTCGGTGAAGCAGGAACCGATGGATCAAACAGCTATATGAATAGTGCAGAAGCTGTAGAAGGAATGAAATATTTCCAATCCTTCAGACAATATCTTGACGTACCATCAGCAGACGTATCCGATAACTCTGTTTGTTTAGCAGCATTTACAAGTGGTAATGCAGCTATGTATATTACAGGTCCTTGGAATGTAGCTTCTTGTGAAGAATCAGGAATGAACTTTGGTGTAACTGCTTTACCTGCGTTACCAGGAGATGATCACCCAGCAGCTTCTTTCTCAGGTGCACGTACGATGCAAGTATCCGCTTATACGGATTACCCGAAAGAAGCACACGCATTTGCCAAATTCTTAATCTCTGATGAGATGCAACATTTACGTTATGACTTAACTGGAGCTATTCCTTCTACTTCAATAACAGTAGACAGTGAATATATTACTGGCTTCCAAAAACAATTAGAGTATGCTTACCCAATGCCATCCATTCCAGAAATCGATAACTTCTGGGATCCAATGAAGAGTGCATGTTCTAATATCTGGGACGGTGCAGATGTACAAACAGAATTAGAATCTTGTAATACAGCAATATTGGCAAAATAAATCGTAGAATTAATGGGTCGTTTACTGAATAGGGAACGACCCATATTTATAACGAGGAATCGTGTAACTAACTTTAAAAGTTGGAAGAACAAAATAGATAGGTAGGAACAATCTAGCAAGTCAGCAATGGAGGAGATTCGAGATGAATACCACGTTAAAGCCAGATGGCTCATCAAAAGCAAAAGTTTTGATAACATCAATCATATTCATGGGACTTAGCCACATTTTATATTTCAAGCAATACGTAAAGGGCTTACTCTTTAGTTTAGTTGAAATCATTGGAATATGTTTAACCCCATTCTTTATACACAAGATATATAACTTAATAACACTTGGATTTCCACAACCAGATTTACCAGTAAAACAACGTAGTAATTCTATATTCATGTTAATTGACGGTATTATGATATTAGCAGTTATAGCGATTTTTATAGTAATCTACATAGTATCTGTACGTAATGCCATGGACGAGTATAAAGATTTTTGTTTAACAGGTGTGCTCAGAGAAAAAAAGGGTGCAATGAGATCGGTAAAGGGAAAAACATTTCCTTTGCTTGCGCTATCACCAGCAGTACTATTAGTTCTGTTTTTCGTTGTGGTACCACTTGTATTCTCGGCATGTGTAGCATTCACCAATTATGCAGCACCAGATCATATACCACCGAATAATACCGTTGACTGGGTAGGACTTGAGAATTTTACCACAATGTTTGGCGGAGAAACAACCTGGACTAGTGCCTTTGGACGTGTTGCAGTATGGACCATCATCTGGGGGTTCTTAGCTACGATTACCTGTTATGCAGGCGGGCTTATTATGGCTGTAGTTTTACATGAAAGTAAGATTAAGATTAAACCAGTATTTCGCTCTATCTTCATCTTACCATATGCTATTCCAACAGTTGTAAGTATGTTAGTATGGAAGAACTTGTTGAACGGCTCCTTTGGTATTGTAAATCGTACCTTAATGGAATTGGGACTTATTGAGAAAACAATTCCTTGGTTGAGTGATTTGTGGTTGGCTAGATTTGTCTGTGTAATGATTAATCTTTGGGCAGGATTTTCCTACTTCATGTTATTGATTATGGGTAATATGACTGCAATCTCACCTGATATCTATGAAGCAGCTAAGATTGATGGAGCGAACAAATTCTACATGTTTAGAAAGATTACCCTTCCATTGGTATTATTCCAAACAACACCTCTGATCATAATGTCGCTAACACACAACATCAACAACTTTGGTGCAATTTATTTCTTAACAGGTGGTCTTCCAAAAGTAGCAGACAGTACATTGACTTCCGCAGGAGGTACCGATATCTTGGTAACGTGGATTTATCAGTTGACGGTAACGCTTATGAAATACAATTATGCATCTGTATTAGCGGTAGTTATCTTCATCGTACTTGCACCATTAGCAATTTGGAGCTTTAGAAATACTAAGTCATTTAAGGAAGGAGAGGTGTAACATGGCAAAGAAAACGGCACAATTTATTAATAAGTTTGTAGTATGGTTCTTTTTAATTGGTACTAGTTTATTCGTACTCTATCCTTTGGTATATGTAGTAAGTGCAGCATTTTCGAGTCAACAGAATATTGCAGCGTTAAGTGTCGTACCATTTGGTGATGGAATCGCTCTTTCTAATTTTGAGTTCTTGTTTAAGAAGACAGATTATTTGATCTGGTTTAAAAACACATTATTTGTAGCTATATCTACAATGTTACTAACCATCCTTGTATGTGCACTTAACGCATATGTATTCTCAAGATTTACTTTCCGCTTGAAGAAGGGAATGATGATGGCATTATTAATTCTTCAGATATTTCCTTCCTTTGTAGGTATGGTAGCAATCTATGTTATTCTTCTTCGCATCGGCGGATTAGATACCCTTTGGGGACTTGTGCTTGTTTATGTGGCTGGAAACATTCCTTATAATACTTGGTTAGTAAAGAGTTATATGGATACCCTTCCAAAGAGTCTTGATGAAGCGGCAAGGATAGATGGTGCGAGCCACTTTAAGATCTTCTATAAGATTATTCTACCGATTGCTAAGCCAATTGTTATCTTTTTAGGAATCACAAGTTTTACAGCACCATGGATGGATTTCATCTTTCCAAAGATGGTTCTTCGTTCCTCAAAGGTACAAACAGTTGCACTGGGACTATATAGTTTTGTTACTGATAAGAAAAATATGTTTTCAACCTTCGCAGCAGGTTCATTGCTCATTGCAATACCATTTGTTATATTCTTCGTAATTACACAGAAGATGTTAATCACCTCACTAGGTGGTGCGGCGGTTAAGGAATAGACAGGAGTAGACAATGAAGAGATACAAAAAAGGACAGCAAGTCTATAGTTTAAATCATGGTTGGCGTTTTGTGGAGAAAGATATTTCGGTATTACCACCTACGAAACAACATGATGATGTATATGGGTTTTCAAAGGCAGGAGCTTATCGCGGCCCTGCTGATGCAAACTATGATGATGCGGATTGGGAGATCGTTAATTTGCCTCATGACTGGGTTACTAAGCATGATTTTGTAGAAGAGGGTTCTCCGAACCAAGGATATAAAGAACGTGGTATCGGTTGGTATCGCATGCGATTTGAACTATCAGAAGAAGATCGAAACAAGCAAATTCTATTAGAATTTGAGGGAATGTCATGTGATTCTCAGGTTTATGTAAATGGTTCCATCTTAAAACACAATTATTCCGGATATAACAGTTTTTGCGTGGATATGACGGATATGGCCAACTTTGGAGTAATTCCCAATACACTGGCGGTTCGAATTGATGCATCTGCCTGGGAAGGCTGGTGGTATGAAGGAGCTGGAATCTATAGAAATGTATGGTTAGTTAAGAAATCAGAAGTACATCTAGCTCATGATGGGATATTCATAATGCCGGAATTAGAAGATAACACTACTTGGAAAGTTCATGTATCAGCAGAAATCGAAAACAGTTTTGAATACGAGCATATGGTTGAAGTTATTACCTGTTTGTATGATCAAGAAGGTAATTTGGTCGGTGAAGCTGCGTTAACAGGAAAAGATATTGTTTGTGGATATGAAACAGCCACGGTCACTGGTGAAATCTATGTAAATAATCCTATACTTTGGAGTGTGAAACAGCCATATCTATACAAGGCAGTAACTAAGCTATATAAAGGAAACGATTGTATCGATGAAGTTGAAGAGAAGATTGGTTTTCGTACGATTTCTATAGATGCAAAAGATGGATTTTGGCTTAATGGCGAGAATATCAAGTTATTAGGATTTTGTAATCATCAAGACCATGCAGGTATCGGGGTTGCAGTACCATACTCCATCAAAGAATATCGAGTACGTCTATTACAAGAATTAGGAGCCAATGCATATCGATGTGCGCATAATCCAGACCCAGAAATCTTAGATATCTGCGATGAACTGGGAGTAATGGTTATGGTAGAGAATAGAACCTATTCGTCTTCTGAGGAAACACTTAGGGAGGTGGAAGGAATTGTAAGACAATCTAGAAACCATCCTTGTGTAATCCTATATTCTGTATTCAATGAAGAACCGTTACAAGGTACGCATAAAGGTAGACGTATGGCAGGCGCATTACAAGCTGCGGTTAGACGTATCGATGATACAAGACCAGTAATGGGAGCCTTCAATGGTGGTTATATGGAAGAAGAAGGTGCTTCTACAATCCTAGATGTAACTGGAATTAATTATAACCCTGGTAGGTATGATGAATTCCACAAAAAATATCCTGATACACCACTTATAGGAACCGAAACTGCAAGTGCCTTCATGGTACGTGGAGAATATGAAACAGATTATAGTAAAAACTTAATTAACTCGTATGATGATGAATGTGCTTTGTGGGGGAATACCATCAGTGAAGCGTGGAAGATGGTGGTAGAACGACCTTTTGTAGCAGGAGCTTTCGTATGGACTGGGTTTGACTACCGAGGAGAACCAACTCCTTTCACTTGGCCAAGTGTTGGTACGTTCTTTGGAACATATGATAGTTGCGGATTTGAAAAAGATGCTTGTTACTTCTATAAGGCGTATTGGAAACAGGAACCAATCGTACACATTATCTCGCCATGGTCAGAAGGACATGAAACAGGTACACAGATTCGTATTAAGGTAGTAACAAATTGTGAGGAAGTTGCCCTACTAGTTAATGATAGAATAATTGATAGAAAGCCAGCTGACCCGATTAATCATGTAGAATTCACTGCTTCCTATGAAGAGGGAGAGATAAAGGCAATTGGATATCGTAATGGTGAGATTGTAGCGAATGACTATCAATTAACAGCTGGGAAACCAGCAAGTCTTGAAGTAAGTTTGAGCAAAGAAACTCTAGTAACAGATGGTTTTGATGCAGTAGCGGTTAATGTTACTCTTATTGATCAAAACGGTACAGCAATTCCGAACGCGGATCATACACTTACGTTTGAGGTAGGAAATGGAACTATATTAGGAGTGGGAAATGGTGATCCGAACTCTCATGAGGACGATGTAACGAATAAGAGAAAATTATTCCACGGTAAGGCGCAAGCAATTATTGCACCAATTGATAAAGGTTCTGTAGTTGTCAAGGTTAGTGCTAATGAGTTGGATCTACAGACGGAAGTTATGATTCCGGTTAGGGAAGTGGAGTCCTTCTCTTATGTAGAACCAGTAGAAGAGCGAGTGATTGATAATTGGCGTATGTATTATCAATTATTTGATGAGATGCCTAACCCAAATCCTAAGGTTGATAAGAATGATATGAATAGCTTTGAACCAATTGCATTTAATGGAGCACCTCAAACGCAATTAACAGATCAATTACACAAATACGCCTTGTATCGTTGTGTAGCGAACCTTGGAGAAGCAAAGGAAAATCGATATCTATATATTAGTGATATTAAAGGATATGCGTGGATTTATCTGAATGGTGAATTGTTAGCTTCAAGAACAGACTCCTTTGGTGGGCATATGATTATTGATTTGCCAAAGGAAGTGAAGGGAAATCAAGTGTTAACAATCATAATTCATAATGAAAACGAAGAATGGCCACAAGCGGGAATCTGTTCACCGGTGGTAATGAAAGAATTATAATCTCGAACTTCGCACTTGAAGATTTCGAAGAGTAGCTAACTGCTATATTCAACGCAAAACCCGCTCCCACTTAGCCTCACACGTAGCAGTACAGTACTGACGTATTCAGATAGTTTTTTTTATGAATATAGCAATTACCTACTTTAAATGAAGTTTTATGTGCGAAGTTTGAGTTAATATCTAGTTTGTAGAATGCTGGCTAAGTTAGGGAATAGACAAATGATAAAGAACTAGGAGTTACATTATGACTCCTAGTTTTTTCTGAATAGGGGATCAAATCCCTATGTCAGATAATTTTATAGGATCATGCAATATAGAAAAATATAATGCTAATATGGGGTAAAATTAGCAAGAAAGAGGGTATTACATGGGAAAAAAGCAATTATGGAAGAAGATAAGTTTGGTATTGGTAGTGATACTTATGGTAGGACAGATTCTGGGAGTGGATACTTTTAGGTTACAGGCCTGTGCAGAAGAGATAAGTAATAATGTAACCGATTACAACAATCAGCCATATGAAATAACACTACAAAACGGAGGCTTTGAAACTGGAGATCTGACAGGGTGGACACTTAGTATGGCGACCACAGATCAAGCTGGATACATAGTTAAAGCAGATGAATGGAGCAGTAATACAACAAAATTCCTTAACATCTGGAATAATGGAACAGATGCAGTTTCCTTTGATCTAAAGAAAGATATAACAGGGTTAGAAATAGGAGAATATAAGATAAGTTTCAAGGTAGATGGTAAAGAAGGTGCAGATACTATTGGTTATGAGTCTGGATTAGCATTACTGATTAATGGACAACCTACCAATATTACGAATGTAACCACTACTGGTTGGAATCAGTGGAAAACATATGAAACTGAAAGTTTTACATTGGATACAGAGGACAGGGTAACTCTAGAATTACAGGGAGACTTTGCGGGTGAAGGATATTGGTGTGATCTCGATGATTTCAAACTCTATAAACTAGATGGAAAACCATCTAGTGAGGTAGATCCTGTAGATGCAGACATTTTCGTAACAAGAGTAACTGGAATGAATGAGGATTTTATCAAAGGTGTAGATGTTTCTTCTTACCTAAGTGAAATCGAAAGTGGAGTACAGTACAAGGATTTTGAGGGGAATATAGTAGATAAATCGGGTTTCTTTAAACTATTAAAGGAAGCAGGCGTTAATTATGTACGTGTGCGTGTATGGAATGATCCATATCAAACAATTGATGGTCAAAAGTATGGTTATGGTGGTGGTAATAACGATGTTACAAAGGCAGCAGAAATCGGAAAACTTGCAGCAGAGGCAGGTCTAAAGACTTTATTAGACTTCCATTATTCCGATTTTTGGGCAGACCCTGCAAAACAAAAAGCACCAAAGGCATGGACTAGTTATACGTTAGAAGGGAAAAAACAAGCGGTTGAAGAATTTACAACAGCTAGCTTGAATACCATAATTGATGCAGGTGCTGATGTTGGTATGGTACAAGTAGGTAATGAGACCAACAATGGTGTAGCAGGGGAAACTTCCTGGTCAAATATGTGTGAAATCTTCAATGCCGGTAGCAAGGCAGTGCGTGAGGTTAGTAATATAAGATATGGATCTGATGAAAGTATTAAAGTAGCCCTACATTTTACAGATATTCAGAAGGCAGGTAACTATACTAATATTGCAAAGACCTTGAATGAGAATGGAGTAGATTACGATGTATTCGCAAGTTCTTATTATCCATTCTGGCATGGAACAACTTCTAACTTAACAAGTGTGCTATCGAATATTGCTTCTACTTATGGGAAAGAAGTAATGGTAGCAGAAACTTCATACGGATACACCTATGCAGATGGAGATGGGCATGGCAATACATTAGAAGAAGGGAAAGAAAGCCTTGCAATTACATATCCAATTAGTGTACAGGGACAGGCAACGCAGGTTCGTGATGTTATACAAGCGGTAGCGGATATCGGAACTGCAGGAATTGGTGTATTCTATTGGGAACCCGCGTGGATTCCTGTTAACGTATATGATAAAACGGTAGAGAATGCACAATCGGTGTTAGAGTCCAATAAACAAGCGTGGGAAACCAATGGCTCCGGATGGGCTTCAAGTTATGCAGGTGAATACGATCCACAGGATGCAGGTGTATGGTATGGTGGAAGTTCATGGGATAATCAAGCCATGTTTGATTTCTATGGGAATCCATTGTCTTCACTAAATGTGTTTAAATATGTGGATACGGGTGCCACAGCAGGAGAGATCAAGGTTGAAGCTATATCGGATATTAGTGCAGTGTTTGTTCTTGGTGACACCATAGAGCTCCCAAGTGTAGTTTCTGCGGTATATAATGATGGTTCTATTAAAGACGTAGCTGTTACGTGGAGTGAACAAGATATGCAAGCGATAAATGCAGTTGGAAATTATATCATTCATGGTACTGTAACAGAAGGAGATAAGGTACTAACAGTAAAGTGCAAAGTTGAGATAAAGGCCAAATCACTAATCGAGAATGGTGGATTTGAGGACGGTTTATCGGATTGGAATTTCACAGGAAGTGGTTATGATCATGGAAGCTCTGATGTTAAGGAAGGTAATTACTGTTTACATTACTATAATGCTAGTGGTGTAGCGTTCACAGTAGAAAAAGAAGTTACACTAGATGCAGGCATTTATGCATTCTCCGCTTTTGTACAAGGTGGTAATATGGGAGCGAAAGAGAATATTACACTATATGTTAAATCAAATGATAATGAATACTCAAAAGTTTCTGAGTCCCTAAGTGGTTGGAGGGAATGGAAAGAAACTACGATATCGGAAATCAAAGTAGAGGAGAATAATACTAAAGTCACAGTCGGATTATCTGTAAAAGGTGGCGCAGGTAGTTGGGGGACCATTGATGAACTGTATCTAAGAAAGATAAAGGATATCGATACGGATAGTAACTCCGGATCAGGCAATGGTAACAATGGTAGTAATGGAAGTGGATCTTCTAGCAGTGGAACTAGTGGAGAAAGCGCCCACAAAGATCCTTCAATAGTAAATCAAAATGGCGCAACAGGCTGGCAGGCAATTAAAGAAACACTGGAATCAATCGTGAAAGGATTAGATAAAGAAAGCACAGAAGTAAAAGTAGTAGAAATTAATCTAAATGACACTACAACAGTTCCATATAATGTGTTTGAAGTGATAGCAGGTACGCAAATAAAATTAGCCTTTACTATGAATGGCTACAGGTGGAATATTGATGGCAATACAGTGAAGGAAGATATACTAGAAGAACTAAAGAGGTTTGGGACGAATATTAACTTAGGTTTAAATGCGATAACAGAGAGTAAAGAAAAGCAAGAGATTGACAGCTGGATTAAGAATACCTTAGATAATAACAAAGATACACGCACCATCACAGGAGCTACTTACTTTGAATTAGCACATAATGGTGTATTTCCATTCGAGGCGAAATTAACATTCCTTACTGGCAAAGAGTATGCAGGTAAGTCAATTTTCATATGTTATGTGAATGAACAAGATAAACAAGTAGAACCACAATGCTATGTTAGGGTGATGGATAATGGTGAAGTAACACTTACTATGTCCCATGCATCAAAGTATGTTGCTACACTTGAGAATCCAGTATTACCAACCTTAGTTACCAGTAAGACTCTTTATACGGATACTACCTATACATTAGGAAAGAAAGTAAAGAATTCTCTACCGGGTGATGCAGCTACCTATTACTCAAGTAAGAAATCAGTGGTATCCGTTAGTAAGACTGGAAAACTTACGGCTAAAAAGGCTGGTACAGCCACTATTACAACGAGATATGTACAAAACGGTAAAGTATATGTATTCAAAACAAAAGTTACGGTTAAGAAAACTTATATTAAACTAGATGCAGTGCCAAAAAAACTTAAGATTTCGAAATCATTTACATGTAAGGCAACAGCTTACGGAACCAAGACTTCCGTTATATGGTCGGTTTCAGATTCTAAAATTGCAACAATTGATAAGGATACAGGTAAGCTAACGGCTAAGAAGGTTGGGAATGTAGTAGTAACAGCTAAAACTGGGAAGGTAGTAAAGAAATTCACTGTTAAATGTTATTAGGCTTTTATCTAGGAGGCGATATGACTCCACCTCTATTGGTGACGAGTAAGTAACCGTTCGATCTTAGAGAGCGATTTATCTCTCTCTAAGATAAAGCCTCTAGCGGATTGTAAGGACGAATCTGACTTGATTTACGCATACAAGGATAAACAGCGAAAGGAATGATTACATAATGAAAAAAAGATTAGTAAGTTTGCTGTGGTGTATTCTCGCAGTAAGCTTTGCTTTATCAGGCTGCGCCCGTAATGAAGAAAAAACAACACAACCAAGTATTAATAATGAGAAGTCTAGTGAAGAAATACAAACAGATGCAGTAACTTTACTGGTGTGGTGCGGTAGTGAGGAAGAGAAAGTATTGTTAGAAGAAATGTTAGATGCATTTAAAAAACAAAATAACGAAATCAAATTCAACATTACGGTTGCTATTGAAAGTGAAGCATCCTGTAAGGATACTTTACTTGGTGATGTGAAAAATGGTGCAGATGTTTTTGCATTCCCTGACGATCAATTAATGGCTATGATTGCAGCAGGTGTATTAGAACCGTTGGTTGATGGGGATAAGATTAAAGAAGCCAACTTAGAAGGATCCGTAGAAGCAGCATCGTATGATGGGAAGATATATGCGTATCCTATGACAGCGGATAATGGATATTTTATGTATTATAACAAAAAATATTTTACCGATGAGGATGTGAATACTCTTGACCAAATGCTAGGAGTGGCAGCTAAAGCTGGCAAAAAGGTTATGATGGATTGGACCTCCGGTTGGTATATATATTCCTTCTTTGGTGGGGCAGGCCTAGAACTTGGATTAAATGATGATGGTATCACGAACTACTGTAATTGGAATGGGAAAGATGGAAAAACAAAAGGTGTTGATATAGCCAAAGCAATGCTTTCTATAGCCAATAACCCAGGTTTTATTAGTAGCAATGATGATGATTTTATTAAAGGTGTAAAAGAGGGGAGAATTATTGCTGGAATAAATGGTGTATGGAATGCTACTGTATTGCAAGAAGTATGGGGAGAAGATTATGGTGCAGTAAAATTGCCTACGTATACATGTAATGAGAATCAAGTTCAGATGTCCTCTTTTGCCGGTTATAAAATGGTGGGGGTTAATGCATATTCTCAATATAAAGATTGGGCAAATAAATTAGCTGATTGGATAACCAATGAAGAAAATCAAACATTGCGATTTGAAAGAAGGAAACAGGGGCCATCAAATAACAATGCAGCATTATCGGAAGAAGTGGTAAAATCACCTGCAATACAAGCGTTGATACAACAATCGGAATTCGCTAAATTACAAAGAGTTGGCGCAAATTATTGGGATCCAGTAGCGGAGTATGGGCAAGCATTGGCAAAAGGTAATGTAAATCCTAATAAATTGCAATCCTTGCTAGATACTTTGGTTGAAGGGATTACAGCCACCCAAATAAAGTAGCGAAGGAGATAAGAGGATGAAAACTAAGAAAAAAAATCTGTTTAATGTAAAGCTATTAATTTTGTTTCCAATTGTCTTGTTAGGGATTGTAACTATAGTATCGAATTCTGCGGCAATTATGAATCTAAAGAACGTTAATAAGAATGCAGTTACCATTACAGATTATCATATGGAAAGCAAAGATTGTTTGTCGATAATACAAGAAGAGGTACAGATTATACATAAATTAGGATTATCACATATTATAGCAACCGAGTTTAATAAGAAGATAGAAATTGTGGAATCTATAAAACAACATCAGGCGATTACCGAAGATAGGATACAGATATACGAAATGTATGTTGGTGAGTCAGAAAGAGATGCCTATGAATCGTTAGTAAATAATTATTATACCCTAGGTGACACTATAGCCAATCTCTTAGCCTATAGTGCGGCTAATAAAACAATGGAAGCATATGCATATGCCAATACGGAGGTAGCTAGTAGTGGTGAAGCAGTTAAATCAAACATTGAAGAATTATCTGCGGAAACTGATGAGGCGATTGATGCAGCTAGGGTTACACTAGAAAAAGTTTATAACGAATCAATTGCTATCAATAGTATTATTATTGGAATTAGTATGATTACGATTTTGTTTGCTGTTATAGTAGTTATTAGGAGAATTATCAACCCAATTAATGAAATTGAAAAAGAATTAGCTAACATCATCACAGGAATAGAACATAAAGAGGGAGATTTGACACAAAGAGTACCGGTTAAATACAAAGATGAGATAGCATTACTTGGTGATGGGATTAATCTCTTTATGGAAAAATTACAAAATATTTTCCGAATGATAAACAGTAATAGTAATAGGGTGGATACCATCGTAAATGAAGTATTATTGAGTGTTAATGATTCCAATGATAATGTAAATAGCCTATCGGCTTTACTTGAAGAACTTTCTGCTGCCATGTTTGAGATTTCTTCTAATGCAGAGATCATTAATGCGAATGCAAGTGAGGTAAAAGAAGAAGTTAATTTATTTGCAGTGAGATCAAAAGAAATTAATGAATATTCCCAATCGATGAAAGACGAAGCAGACCGCATGGAATCCACTGCGAGAAGAAATGTAGAGAAAACAGATGAAAAAGTCAGTGTTATGTTGGAAGTATTAAATAAAGCAATTGAAGAGAGCAATAATGTTAATCAGATCAATAATTTAACAAATGAAATATTAGATATCTCAAATCAAACAACATTACTTGCACTTAATGCTTCGATTGAGGCGGCTAGAGCGGGAGAGTCTGGTAGAGGATTTGCAGTTGTAGCCAGTGAAATAAGTAACTTGGCTAATTCAAGTCATAACACGGCTAGCCGTATTCAAGATGTTAATACTATAGTAAGAAATTCTGTGCAAAATTTGGCTGAAAATGCAAGAAACCTAATTGAGTTTCTTACTGAGTCTATTCTACCTGATTTTAATGCATTCTTAGAAACTGGTAGCAAATATAATCAAGATGCAACGTATATTCAAGGTACAATGAATGATTTTTCGGCAAAAACGGTAGAAATTAAGAAAGTCACAGAAGATATTGCTAAATCAATAGCCACTATATCGAGTGCAATTGCAGATAGCTTAGAGGGTGTTAATGGTGTTAGTGAAAGTGCCCAGGAGTTAGTGAAAGATATTGATAAAATAACTGGACGCATGAGTGAAAATCAGAAAGTTACAAATGAATTAAAACAAGAAATGAAGGTATTTAAGAGAATATAGATGATAGCAAATGCTATTCTATTGTCAAAAAAATAAGGCTGTTGCAAAAGTTATATTTTCAAATATATTTCGGGTGGAATATTTCCACTCACCAGCAAAAAAACAATCTTCACGTATTATCTGTCTAGGAGTAGACACTACGCGTCTACTCCTGCTAGATAATTTGTTGAAGATTGTTTTTGATGTTGTATTTTTTATTGAATAGTTACAAGTTCCTTAACGATTTCAAGAGCTTTGATTTGTACCATTCTTTGTACTAAGTATCCTGTACCATATTGTTCTAACTGAGTTTTGATTTGATCTTCAGTAGAACCATTATCTAATAGATAAGCTTTACATTCATCAAGTGTAACAGAAACACCTTCATTCTCAAGAATTGCTTGGTAGATAAGGTTAGCTTTCGCATTTTCTTTCGCTGTCGTCTTTAACTTTTTATCGTAGGCTGCTTCAGACATACCCATGTAATCTTCGAAAGAACTGTTAGCATAATCTGCACTGTAGTTAGCAAAATATGCTTTCATTGATTCATAGTAGCTATAATCTGAATTCTTCATAGTAGCTGCTAGATGTGAAGTATATTCTTTTGGATAAGAATTTACTGTAGTTTCTTTTACTAAATAATCAGAAATCCATTTTTCAAGATTTGTGTTGTAGTTTGTATCTTTTAAGTAAGTTCTATATTCATCTGTTGTGCTAGCGTAATCCGATAATTTCTCTTTCACGAATGCATCAGTGAATTCAGGAGTTACATAGATACCATTAACAGTTACTTGGAATACCGCATCTTTACCTGCTAAATCTGGATTTTGTGAGTAGTCTGCAGGGAAAGTAACTTCTACTGTGACATTATCACCAACTTTGTGTCCGATTAATTGTTGTTCAAAGTCATCTATAAAACTACCACTACCAATTTCTAAATCGGAACCTTCACCGTTCGAGTTACCACCTTCGAACTCAACACCGTCTACAGAACCTACATAATCAATATTTACTTTATCACCATCAGCAATAGCAGCTGTAGCTTTTTTATCAAGTGTTTTGTTTTCTTCTAATTTTTTTTGAATATCAGCTTCTACAGATTCGTCTGAGTATTCTATTTCACTTAGTGGAACTGTGATGTTTTTATAATCAGCTAATTTAATTGCTGATGTAGCAGTAACGCCATCGATAAAACCATTATCTGCGATATATTTGCTATAATCATCACTTGCGACGATTTTCGTTGCCTTTCTATACACTTTGTAACCAACATAAGAACCAATACCAACAATAATCGCTACAATTACCAATATACCAATAATTTTATTGATTTTGTCTTGACGTTTTTTCTGTTGGATCTCCTTTTGTCTTTGCAATTTCCTTTGTTTACTTAAGCTCATAGAAGAATCATTTGTTTGTTTCTCTTGTTTCATGTTAACCTCTTTCTGTTCATGATGAACTTATTTGTTTACTATTCTAATGATTGAACTAAATGAACTTGTCCAACTTGGTACTTTGATACAATGTTGATATCAATCAACAATATGTAATCCTAGGACTGAATAGTGTTCTACTTCTATTTTAAATAAGTTACTTAATATTGTAAACAACAATTATGTTTAATTTGTGAAAAATAACGGAATTAATAAAGTAATAGAAGAATAAATTGAAAAAATAGTGTTATAAAGCATACATATTACTATTATGAACTAGTATTTACTTCTATTATTATTTATTAAGAGTTATTGATTGGATTAATGTATTATAGAAATTGAAATACTTAACATATTTTTTAACTTTTCTATGGTTTGAGGAATAGGGATATGCTATAATTTGATTAATATGTTCAAAAATCTTGTTAAAAAAGAAAGTATATTTGTAAAATGTAATAAAGTTTTGTGTAATCTACTCAATGCGAATAGCATTGAGTGATAAATAGAATAACACTAACAGAAGAAATTGAGGTGACATTAGAATGAAGAGTATTTAACTAAAAAATTAATTGTTGCTAGATATATATAATTTCATCATAACATCATAACCAGAAGAAAGGACGAGAAGCATGATACATAACATCATATTTGACATCGGAAACGTGTTGTTATCTTTTTGTTGGGAGAAACATTTTGCAAGTTTTGGATTTAGTGATGAAGTGTTTAGTAGAGTAGCAAAAGCTACTGTATTAAGCCCAACATGGGATGCCTTTGATCAAGGAGTGTTGACTCCAGAGCAGTTACTTGAAGTGTTTATTAAGAATGACCCATCTGTAGAGAATGAGATTCGTCAGATGTATGCGAATATTAGCGGGACAGTTGAGCTTTATCCATATACACTGTCTTGGATAGAAGATTTGAAGAAGAGGGGATTTAACGTCTATGTGCTTTCGAACTTTAGTGAGAAGCTACATAATGAATGTGGGGACAAGGTTGACTTCTTGAAAGACATAGATGGATACATATTATCATACCAAGATAAGCTTATTAAACCAGATGATCGAATCTATCAACTTTTGATACACAGATATGGTTTGGTGCCAGATGATTGTGTGTTTATTGATGATAAGATGATCAACATAGAGGCAGCTAGAAGGAACGGAATGCATGGCATCGTATTTACTTCCTATGAGGAAACCGTTTATTTGTTAGACAAGATGCTATAGATTTGTTCCTAGTAGAATAAGAATCTAATAATTGGGTACTACTACCTATTAACCCATTGACAAATATTTTATCGCTTGTTATTATTAACTTAATCAGGGCAAAGGTGTTCTTATATGAATTCCTATGCCCTATTTTTGTAAGAAAAGAATGGATAACCTGTTGTATAGGTTGTACAGATAACTGATTTGCTGACAGGGATTGATACATAGAATGGAAGAGAGGGTGTTAGAATGAGCAAATATACAAAACATGATATTATTGAATTAGTGGACGAAGAAGATGTAGAGTTTATACGTCTCCAATTTACAGACATCTATGGAACGTTAAAGAACATGGCGGTTACGACTAGCCAGTTAGAGAAGGTCTTGAACAATCAATGTAAGTTCGATGGGGCTGCAATCGAAGGATTTACAAGCAATGATAAATCAGATTTGTTTCTTCATCCGGTACTTGATACATTCGAGATTTTCCCATGGAGACCACAACAAGGAAAAGTAGCTAGATTCTTATGCGATGTCTATCACAAAGATGGCACTCCGTTTGAAGGAGATAGCCGTTATATTCTTAAGGAAACAATTAACCAAGCCGCAGAGATGGGGTATTCCTTTGAGATTGGTTCAGAATGTGAATTTTATCTATTCCAAGCAGATGATAATGGAATTCCGTCTACACAGACAGAGGAAAAAGGTGGTTTCTTCGATATTGGACCAATTGATTTAGGTGAGAATGTACGTAGAGAGATTGTTTTAACCTTAGAGGATATGGGATTTGAGGTAGAAGCCTCGTACCATGAAGCAGGTGCATCACAACACCAAATCGATTTTCAATATGATGAGGCTCTTAATGCCGCAGATAATATCATGACATTTCGTATGGTTGTAAGAATTATTGCGAAACGTCATGGTTTACATGCCACATTTATGCCAAAACCAGTGAATGGTTCAATGGGGTCAGGGATGAATATCTTATTATCTATTTTAAAGGACGGTAAGAATATATTTAGCAATGCGGAAGATAATAATAAATTATGTGATGAAGCAAAATGGTTTATTGCAGGTATATTAAAGCACAATGCTGCAATTACAGCGATAGCAAATCCAATCATTAATTCTTATAAACGTTTGGTACCAAGTTACAATGTACCTGCTTATAACGGTTGGTCTGTTCATAATAGAAATGCAAGCATACGTGTGCCGAATGATATCGATGCCGATAGTAGGATTGAACTTCGTTCACCGGACTCGTCAGCAAATCCATATCTAACAATCGCACTTTATCTTGCTGCTGGATTAGAAGGTATTCGTAACCAAGAAGAGTTACCAGAAGCATTACCTAATGATACGATGAAACAGGAAGAGTATAACCATGAGATTAAGCGTCTTCCTAAGACTTTAATTGATAGTATTGAGGAATTAGAGAAGGATGAATTCATTAGGAGTGTATTAGGGAATCAGTTTGCTAAGAACTTCATTAGTGCTAAGAAGAAAGAATGGAGCGATTATTGTTCCCAAGTAACAGCATGGGAGGTTGAGCAGTATTTATACCGCTTCTAATCATGCAACCGGGTTCTATAGTGGCTATATATACCGGTTGTATAGGGTGGAGGTGAGACAAACAGATGCTTAATATAATAATTGCATTTCCTAAAATAGATGATGCGAAGGTAATAAAGAATGTTTTAGTACGTAATGGATATGAGGTAGATGCAACATGTACAACAGGCGCACAAGTAATCGCGACTGCCAACAATTTAGATGGTGGTATTGTGATTAGTGCGTATCGCTTTACAGATATGTTTTATAGCGATTTACATAATTATCTACCTAAAGGTTTTGAGATGTTATTAGTTGCTTCTCCTACTAAGTTTGAAGATTGCATCAATAATGATATTGTTTGTCTTGGAAAACCGATTAAGACACAGGATTTGTTAAATACCCTTGAGATGATGACGTATAATTATACGAGACGAAGAAGAAAACTAAGAGAGAAACCGAAGCAAAGAACAGAAGAGGAAAAGGAAGTTATTGTGAAAGCAAAACGTATTCTCATGGATAGAAACAATATGACGGAGGAAGAAGCGCATCGTTATATACAAAAGACTAGTATGGACAGTGGAACTAATATAGTGGAAACAGCACAGATGATTTTGTGTTTGATGTAACTATGAATATAGCAATTACCTACACAAATGATGTTTTTATGTGCGAAGTTTAAGTAAAGAATTTAATAGAACTCTAGGTATAAATAGTAGCTTATAAAGCAATATTTATACCTAGAGTTTTCTTATGGTAAATTAGAATGATTGCTATAAATAATGTTAGATGATAAAATTAAATGGTAAGTATTAATACTGTACAACATTAAAAAGTAATTAAGACCAGTACATATTGATAAAGAGGAGGAGTTATTATGAAGAATTTAAAGGTGAGAACAAAAGTTGTCATGCTGGCAGTTGGATTAATCTGTATAGCAATCTTTATGTGTATGTTATCAATAACAAAACTGACAGATGAGATGAATCAATCTCTTGATACTCTGGAAGCTAGATTGAATGAAGATTATGATACGAATATTAAGGAACAAGTAGGTACAACAATTAAGATGATTGAAGCAATCTATCAGAAATCACAACAAGGTGTGTATTCCTTAGAAGAATCAAAGCAGTTAGCAGCAGAAATTGTACGAAGTTTGCGTTATGGTGAAAGCGGTTATTTTTGGGTAGATACATATGAAGGGGATAATGTTGTATTGCTTGGCAGTGAAACAGAGGGAACAAATCGTCTAGACACTGTCGATGTGAATGGGTTTAGAATGGTTGCGAATATTATTGAAGTAGGCAAGCAACCAGATGGTGGATTTACAGAATATTGGTTTCCTAAAGAAGGTGAAGAAGAGGCCTCCCCAAAACGTTCTTATAGTAAAGCATTCGAACCATATCAATGGGTAGTAGGAACTGGAAATTATACAGATTACATAGATAATGAAATTGCGACATTACGAGCAGAAAAAGTAACGGAAGTTAATAAGGTTATTATGGAGATGGCGATAATACTAATTGTTGTTTTGTGTATTAGTATGTTCATAACTGGATTATTCTCAAGACAATTAGGATCCGCATTCAATAGTATTTGTAGTTATTTACGACAAGTAGCAAGTGGTGATTTTACTGCTAAATTACCGAAGAATATTGCAAATCGTAAGGATGATTTCGGAACGCTAATTACGGAACTGGAGAATATGAAGTCTTCCGTAAGCGGTTTGATTAAACAGACCAATATAGAAGCAGATAAGATTCTTGAAGTGGTAAGTCAAGTAACGCTTGGAGTGAACGAGCTGAATAGTAACTTAGAAGACGTATCTGCGACGACGGAAGAACTAGCAGCTGGTATGGAGGAGACCTCTGCTGCATCTCAAGAGATGTTGACGGCATCTCAAGAAATTGATATGGCAACTAAAGTAATTGCAGAGAAATCCTCTCAAGGAGCTGAATTGGCAAGCGAGATTTATAAGAGAGCTGATGTTACGAAATCCGAGGTGGATATGGCACAGCAAGTAGCTGGAGCAATGAGACAAGAGATAGAAGAAAAATTACAAGAAGCGTTAGAGAATGTAAAAATAGTTGAACAGATACACGTTTTGTCGGAATCTATTATGACCATAACAGGGCAGACGAATCTGCTAGCTTTGAATGCGGCTATTGAAGCGGCAAGAGCTGGAGAAGCCGGAAGAGGATTCTCTGTTGTAGCAGATGAGATTCGAGATTTGGCAGAACAATCAAAGAATACGGTTGTGAAGATTCAAGAAGTAACGGAACAAGTAACGGAATCGGTTAACAATCTATCAGATAGTGCAACCAAACTACTAGATTTTGTTTCAACTAAGGTAAATCAAGACTATGATCGATTCGGTGACGTAGCAGAAGAATATCATAAAGATGCAAATTACATTAATGATTTAATACAAGATTTCAGCGAGACAGCAGAAGGATTAAAGAAATCGATAGGTAGTGTCATGACCGCTATTAATGAAGTTTCTCAGGCTTCCGAACAAGGAGCTATTGGAACAAGTGATATAGCAGAAAAGGTTATGGGAGTTACGAATAAATCTATGTATGTAGCGGATCAGGTAAGTATATCAAAAGAAAGTAGTATACATTTGCATGAGGAGATTGGTAAATTCCGATTAGAGGATTAAGAACAATGCGATTTGCGAATGGTAACTATTCATTTTCATAAATAATGTTGCGTAAATGTATGTTATGGGGTAAAATAACACAAAGTTAAAAATATGAATCGATAAAAATAAGGAGGCTTCATAATGTACAAGATTAACGAGAATTATCTAAAATTACCTGGTAGTTATTTGTTTTCAACAATTGGTAAAAAAGTAAACGAATTCACAGCGGCAAATCCAGAGAAGAAGATTATTCGTCTTGGTATTGGTGATGTAACATTACCTTTAGCACCAGCTGTTATTGATAGAATGCACAAAGCAGTTGACGAGATGTCAAGTCCAGAAACTTTCAAAGGTTATGCACCTGACCTTGGCTATGAATTCTTAAGAGAAGCTATCGCAGTGAATGATTTCAAAACTCGTGGAGTTGATATCGCATTAGATGAAATCTTCATCAGTGACGGAGCGAAGAGTGACTCTGGTAATATCGGTGATATCTTCGATATTGATAACAAGATTGCAGTTTGTGATCCTGTATACCCAGTATATGTAGATACGAATGCAATGTCAGGAAGAACAGGAGAGTACTTACCTGAACTTGGTAAATGGAGTAATGTTATCTACATGCCTTGTACAGCAGAGACGAATTTTGCCCCAGAATTACCAAAAGAAAGACCGGACATTATCTATCTTTGTTTTCCAAACAATCCAACTGGTTCTACAATTAACAAAGATGAGTTACAAAAATGGGTTGATTACGCGCTCAAAGTTGGAGCAGTAATAATCTATGATGCTGCTTATGAAGCGTACATCTCTGAAGAAGATGTTCCTCATACAATCTATGAATGTGAAGGCGCAAAAGCTTGTGCAATCGAACTTAGAAGTTTCTCTAAGAACGCTGGTTTTACAGGTACAAGACTTGGTTTCACTGTTATTCCAAAAGAATTAAAATGTGGTGATGTAACACTTAACAGCTTATGGGCAAGACGCCATGGTACCAAGTTCAATGGTGCTCCTTATATTATCCAAGCTGCAGGTGCTGCGGTATATACAGAAGAAGGAAAGAAACAAACACAGGAACAAATTGCTTACTACATGAATAACGCGAAAGTAATTCGCGATGGTCTTGCAAGTGCTGGATACACAGTATCTGGTGGAGTGAATGCACCTTACATCTGGTTAAAGACTCCAGAGAAGATGACTTCATGGGATTTCTTTGATTATTTATTACAAGATGCAAACGTTGTTGGTACTCCAGGTTCAGGTTTTGGGCCAAGTGGAGAAGGATACTTCCGACTCACTGCATTCGGTTCTTATGAGAATACAGTGGAAGCAATTGAAAGAATTAAGAAATTATAAGATAATGATAGAACAGATACGAATGGACTACAATTCGTATCTGTTTTTTGAGTTAATCGGAAAACAGTGATATAATGTTTGTATGATACTGATAGTGAATAATTATGTAAATACAAGACTAAGAAGGATGAGACCATGAGTAATAGAATAAGTGATAAAAACAGTGATATAATAAGTAATAAAATAACGTTGAGAGCTGCTACTACAAAAGATGCTGAAGGGATACTTGCCGTATACATTCCTTATATTCTTAACACAACAATAACCTATGAATATGAGATACCTATAGTTGAAGAATTCCGAGAGAGGATCCGTAAAGTAACCAAATTCTATCCTTATCTTGTATGTGAAGAGGAAGGGGAAATCGTAGGGTATGCATATGCGTCACAGCATTTAGAACGCGCTGCATTTCAGTGGGGGGCAGAGATTTCAATCTATATCAAAGAAAGTTATCATGGAAATGGTATCGCAGCTAGATTATATGATCAAATTATTGATATTCTATATAAACAAGGTGTTTATAAGGTTTATGCATTAATTGATTCGCCCAATGAAAAGAGCGAGAACTTCCATATAAAACGTGGCTTTAAGGAGATCGGCTGCCTACCAAATACGGCATTCAAATTAGGCAAGTGGTGTAATCTGAAATACTACGAGAAAGAATTACGTGAATGTGAAGGAACACCAGTGGAGTTGATAGCTGCCAAGTTTATAGAATTAAGCTGAATTTAATATATTCCATTAATATGTGTGGTACAGTTACCTCAAAAAAGTCGTGTGATCTGGAGGCTTTTAATTGTACCACAGTGTAATCTCATCCGATTGCCTTTAACAGAAGACTACTCGGATTATTACAGAATGATTGGTTCATGCACAAGGATTTGGAACTATGAATGAATCATAGTCAAATTGAACATAATATCAAGATACTTTTGGATGTAAGACAATGTATGAATATGCATAGGTTGTGTTTATATATGTAAGAGAAACATTAGATAACTATCTCCAATATACCAATAAACTTTTTAATATAAAGTTTTTTAAATTTTACTTGCGTTTATAAAAACACTGTGCTAAGATGAAACACAACAAAAGTAACGATATAAAAGTTTGCTAACAATACAGTTACTTTTAGAAATTGTAAAAGCGTTGAAAGAGACTTTGACTTACCGAGAGCATTTATAGACAGGAATATAGTGTCACCGACTGAGAGCACTATTTTGATGATAAGCAAGCCATGGAACACTCTGGAGCTGGTGGATTGAACAAGTATGTGTCATAGGTTTCAAAAAACATTCATGTAGGACTTTCGTACATTTTAGTACGTATGACTAGTTTAGAGAAATTGCAGACATAGAAAAGTAGGTTCACACGTTGCACGCGTTAAGTGTTTAAGCGGAGAAATTACACATTTCTCAATGCGGGTGGTACCGCGGGAAAATAGCTTATCCCGTCCCGGAATATATTCGATTCCAGGGGCTTTTTTTATACCCATTTTTAGGGCTGCTTATAATTATAGCATGCCGATACATTCCGTAACCTTTTTTATTGGTAGGAGATAATCGATGTGGTAAAAGTCCAAAGTTGAATCGAATATGCTGGAGTCGCTCTAATGTAGATATTCATGTTATACATTAGGTTCCAGTCAAAAAGCTTAGATATTACATCAATATTTAATATTTAAGGAGGGATTTCAATGGAATTTATTTCAGGAATCAAAGAAAAGGAAACAGTAAGCATTTATGACATCATCTTAGGTGGTGATGCAGTTGGTAACAGGGAAACAGGTATTGCAATGGAAAGCGAAACGGTCCGTTTGAACGGAGCTATTCATACCATTCGAGATATGAGTGAGTTTGCATTCATTGTCTTACGAAAGCAAGAAGGTGTAGTACAGTGTGTATTCACTGAAGGAAGCGTATCCTTTGACCTAAAATCTTTGAAAGAAGGTGCAACGGTTGAGGTTCAAGGTGTGGTAGCGAAAGAGGATAGAGCACCTAATGGATTCGAGATTCGTTTGACAGACATTAAAGTATTGTCAATGCCATCTTATGATACGATGTTACCAATCCCAATTAGTAAATGGAAGTTAAAGACTTCGCTTGAAACCAAATTATCGCTGCGACCAATTTCTCTTCGTAACATTAGGGAAAGAGCAATCTTTAAGATACAAGAAGGTATCGTTCGTGGTTTTCGTGATTTTATGTTTGAACAAAAGTTCACAGAAGTTCGTACACCAAAAATCGTTGCAGGTAATGCAGAAGGTGGAGCTAACGTATTCAAGCTAGAGTATTTCGGTAAGAAAGCATTCTTAGCACAAAGCCCACAGTTCTACAAACAAACAATGGTTGGTGTTTATGATAGAGTTTTCGAAGTAGCTCCAGTATTTCGTGCGGAGAAGCACAATACTACAAGACATCTGAATGAGTATACAAGTATGGATTTTGAAATGGGATATATCGATGGATTCGAAGATATCATGGAGATGGAACAATCTATGCTTGACCATACATTTAAATTTCTTGAGAAAGAATACAGCAAAGAGTTACAGATATTAGGTGTTAAATTGCCAGATGTTTCAAAAATCCCAACAGTACGTTTTGATGAAGCAAAACAGTTAGTATCAGAGAAATATGATCGTAAAATAAAAAATCCATACGATTTAGAACCAGAAGAAGAAATCTTAATTGGCAAATACTTCAGTGAAGAGTGTGGTAGTGATTTTGTTTTCGTTACACATTACCCATCGAAGAAGAGACCGTTTTATGCAATGGATGATCCTACGGATTCCAAATTCACTTTAAGCTTTGACTTGTTATTCAAAGGTATGGAAATCACCACAGGTGGGCAAAGAATTCATAACTATGATGAGCAAGTAGCAAAGATGGTAGAACGTGGTATGGACCCAGAAGACTTCACAGACTATCTAATGATTCACAAATATGGTATGCCACCTCACGGTGGACTTGGTATTGGTTTAGAACGTTTGACGATGCGTCTTCTTGATGAACAAAACGTAAGGGAGACTACATTATTCCCAAGAGATGTATCTCGTTTAGAGCCTTAGGGGTTTCACTACTTCCGTTGTAAAAGGACGCAAAACTCTCGAAGTTTATATAAAGCTCCTTAGTTACCGTACCATAACACGAAACACGCTGCACACCTTAGTACTTCTAGGTGTGTACGGTGAGTTTGAGTAATGGATACGGAAACGCCTTCGATTCGCCATCCTGGCGAACTCAGGCTGGCTCGGCTTCCTTGCCTCGCCTTCCTAGGTGGTCAAGTACACACCAAGAAGTACTAGAGGTGTTACGCTATCGTTTCTTAGTTATGGTACGGCAGCTAAGAAGCGTATGGAAGGTAATGAGAGTTTTGCTGGTTGTTCAAAGGGGAGTAAGTTAGTGAAAGCTGGTAGTGAGTATTTTAGTATATAAGTGATTTATATGTGGTTGAATAAACACTAATAAGTTTAAGCTTTTGTATAGGTATAGAAGATATGACAAGTATTGAAGAAAAGTTGAAAGAATTAAAATATTATGAAGGGAGCCATGCGTTGCTTTCTTTCAACTTAATTATATAGGCAGTGTCGCAAGTTAGCTTGTGATAGGCATGGATGGAAAATGAAGATTACAGACGAAACAATTACGTATGTTGCGGCCTTAGCGAAGTTGGAGCTTTCCGATGATGAGAAAGATCGTGCCAAGACAGACTTAGAGAATATTATTAGTTACATGGATACGATGAATGAGATTGATACAAGTAATGTGGAACCTATGTCACATGCATTCCCAATGAAGAATGTATTCAGAGAAGATGTTGTAACTAACGGTGATGAACGTGATAATTTATTAAGTAACGCACCAGTTAAGAAGGACGGTTGTTTTATCGTACCTAAGACAGTGGAATAAGAAGGGAGGACATGGCTATGGCAGAGATTAAATTGCAAGATACAACTCCTATGACAGCCCTTGAATTAAGCACTAAGATGAAAGCGGGCGAGGTTTCTGTTGAAGAAGTTGTTAAGAAACAATTAGAGATTATTAAGAGCGAAGATGAGAAATATAATTGTTACATTACGGTATGGGAAGAAGCTGCAATTGCTCGTGCGAAGGAAGTACAGAAGCTAATTGATGAAGGCAAATTAGCAGATTCATCACTTGCAGGTGTGCCAATTGCAATCAAAGATAATATCTGTACGAAAGGTGAGCTGACAACTTGTGCATCTAAGATGTTATCAAACTTCAAGCCACCATACAATGCAGAAGTAATTGAACGATTAGAAGCGGCAGGAGCTATTATAATAGGCAAGGCAAATATGGATGAGTTCGCAATGGGAAGTACAACAGAGACTTCTTACTACGGACCAACTAAAAATCCAAGAGGTGTAGAATATGTACCAGGTGGTTCTAGCGGTGGAGCGGCTGCTGCCGTTGCAGCTAGAGAAGCAGTGATAGCGCTTGGTTCCGATACGGGTGGTTCCGTTCGTCAACCATGTTCTTTCTGTGGTGTGACTGGCATTAAACCGACATACGGCACAGTATCGCGTTACGGTTTGATTGCATACGCTTCCTCTCTAGATCAAATTGGACCAATTGCAAATAACGTAGCAGATTGTGCTAGTGTACTTGAAGTAATAGCAGGACATGATGCCAAAGATTCAACTTCCGTTCCTACACAGAGTTACCAATATACGAAAGCGCTAGTGGATGACGTGAAAGGTAAGAAAATCGGTATACCAAGAGGCTATATTGGCAAAGGACTAGATGAAGAAGTGAAAGCTTCTATCTTGGCAGCGGCGAAAGTATTAGAAGAAAAAGGTGCAACTGTTGAAGAATTTGACCTTGATATCGTGGATTTAGCAATTCCCGCTTACTACGTCTTAGCATCTGCGGAAGCAAGTTCGAACTTATCTCGTTACGATGGTGTGAAGTACGGCTACCGTACTTCAGATTTCGAGGGCCTTGGCGATTTATATAAGAAGACAAGAAGCGAAGGATTTGGCCAAGAAGTAAAGCGTAGAATGATGATCGGTGCATTTGTTCTTAGCTCAGGTTATTATGATGCCTACTACAACAAAGCGTTGCGGGTGAAAGCCTTAATCAAAGAAGGATTTGATAAAGCTTTCGAAAAGTATGATGTAATTCTCGGACCAACAGCACCAACTACAGCATTGAAAATCGGAGAGAACTTGTCTGATCCGCTTAAGATGTATCTAGGTGATATCTACACCGTATCCGTAAACCTAGCAGGCCTACCGGCCATCAGTTTACCATGTGGAGAAGATTCAAAAGGAATGCCAATTGGTTTACAATTAATCGGAAAACCATTCAAAGAAGCAGATATCATTCAGGTAGCATATAGCTATGAACAAGCACGTATTAAATAAATCGATGTTAAATGATAGCTAAATAAGAGAGAGAAGAATAATCGTGTAGGTAGATAGAAAATACGTAGTTATAATTATCAAATAATTCAATCGATATAAATTGTGATTGTCTAATTAGTAACGTTATTTAAGAGTATTGTGACTAAAATTATTGAAACTAATAATAGTAACGACTCAGAATGAATTGTTTACAATAGCTAGCTACCCACAGATGAAAACAGCGAAACTCATCAATACCGAGACAATATGCTCGAAAGAGCACACACAATCTGTAAGAAGCGTATTTCGTCAGATTGTGTGTGAGATATAGAGCATATTCAATGAACCCCACCGAGTTTCGCGTACCTCCACCCATAACCGTAGAAAGGAAGGAACCACATGAAATCATATGAAACTGTCATAGGTCTAGAAGTCCATGTAGAGTTGGCGACAAAGACAAAAATCTTCTGTGGGTGTACAACAGCGTTTGGTGGATCACCAAATACACACTGTTGTCCAGTCTGTACAGGAATGCCTGGAACACTCCCAGTTTTGAATAAACAAGTAGTAGAATTCGCGATAGCAGCAGGTCTTGCAACGAATTGTACAATTACACAGAATTGTAAGTTTGACCGTAAGAATTATTTCTATCCAGATTTACCAAAAGCATACCAAGTATCTCAATTATATTTACCAATCTGTAGAGATGGTGGAATTGAGATTGAAGTTGGTGGTGTGAAGAAAACGATTGGAATCCATGAGATTCATATGGAAGAAGATGCAGGAAAGTTAGTACATGACGAATGGGATGATTGTACATTAGTTGATTACAACCGCTGTGGTGTACCGTTAATAGAAATCGTAAGTGATCCAGATATGCGTTCAGCTGATGAAGTAATTGCGTATCTAGAGAAGCTAAAATTAATCTTACAATACCTTGGGGTATCAGACTGTAAGATGCAAGAAGGTTCACTCCGTGCAGATATTAACTTATCAATTCGCGAGGTGGGTGCACCCGAATTCGGAACGAGAACAGAGATGAAGAACATGAACTCTTTCAAGGCAATTGCTAGAGCAATTGAGGGAGAGAGAAAACGTCAAATCGAAGTACTTGAATATGGTAAGAAAGTAAACCAAGAAACAAGAAGATGGGATGATAACAAAGATACAAGTTTTGCTATGCGTTCCAAAGAGGATGCACAAGATTATCGTTATTTTCCAGAACCTGACCTAGTACCGATTGAAATCAGTGATGAATGGTTAGATACGGTTAAGAAACGACAACCAGAACTTAGAGATGAGAAGATGGTTCGTTATGAAACACAATATGATATTCCAGAATACGATGCCTCATTAATTACAAGCTCTAAGAAACTTGCAGATATCTTCGAAGCAACGGTCGCTATCTGTAACAAACCAAAAGAAGTATCAAACTGGTTAATGGTTGAGACAATGCGTCTATTGAAAGAGCATGAGATGGAGCCAGAGAATATTGCATTTACTCCAGAAAACCTTGCGAAATTAATTGGATTAATTGATGCAGGCTCTATTAACCGTACAGTGGCAAAAGAGGTATTCGAAGTTGTATTTGCTGAGAATGTAGATCCAGAAAGCTATGTTAAGGAAAAGGGCTTACTTATCGTTAATGATGAAGGAGAACTTCGTAAGACAATTGATGAAATTATTGCAAGTAATCCTCAGTCGGTTGAAGATTATCACAATGGTAAGACGAAAGCTATGGGATTCTTAGTTGGTCAGACCATGAAAGCCATGAAAGGGAAAGCTGATCCAGGAATGATTAATACTATTGTACTCGAATTATTACAGAAACAATAAATAGGATTCATATCAATTAATGCGAAAGGGAGAATACTTAAAAGCTAAGTATTCTCTCTTTTGTATATAACAAGGAATCTCTAATTCTATATAATATATATTTTATTAAATTAATCAAGGTCTTAAGGTAAAATAATTATGAAAGCACGAAAATACATATTTAGGGAAAAATAAAGAGAAAATACATTGTTTTCAGATATAAAAGCATTTATAATTTAATAGATTGTCAAAATTTCTTGTTGTAGTAGGAATCCGTAAGCCGAATAGCAACGGAAAAACATTTACAATTTCATAACAACATGATTAGAAGTTGATATTGTTGAAGAAGTAATATCTATCTTAGAAGGGGTGACTTACCTTTCAGGTAAGAAGTCTAAAGCAGACGCGTGGGTTGCATCAAGAACTGCACCCCGTTTTAAGTTAAATGAATTAGATCGAGAAGGAGAAAGTTGAATGAACACGTTAGAAATTAAGAATCTATCAAAGAGTTTTGGAAAAACTCGTATAATTAAAGATGTATCCCTCCACGTTTCAGAAGGTGAAATTGTGGCTTTTGTAGGACCTAACGGTGCAGGTAAGACAACAACCTTGAAGATGATTACTAATTTGATATGGCCAGATAGTGGTAGTATAACAATTGCCGGGTATGATTTATTCAAACAAAGGGAGATGGCACTTGCTAATATGGCAGGTATCATTGAGAACCCAGGTTTGTATACGAATCTTACTGGATTAGAAAACTTACAGTTTATACAGAAGTTAAGAGGTGTATCAAAAGCAAGATTACAAGAAGTCATTGAATTAATTGGCCTTAATGATAAGGAGAAGTTACATCGCAAGGTAAGAAGATATTCTCTTGGTATGAAACAAAGATTAGCACTAGGAATGTGTTTACTTACGAAACCCAAATTTCTTATCTTGGACGAGCCAACCAATGGTCTTGATCCTACAGGCGTAATTGAGCTTCGACAATTAATTGAGAAGATGGTTAAGGAAGAGAATGTATCCGTTTTATTTTCATCTCATATGTTAGGTGAAGTTGAAAAATTAGCCGATCGAATCGTATATATTAAGGAAGGAAGCATAATAACAGAGCGAATTCAACAAAAAGAGGATAGCAATATCTATAACATACATTTAGAAAACCAAGAAGAGAAGGCTGCCCAGATTCTTAGAAAACTTTCTTGTTGCAAACAAGTTGAGTTACAGGTAGATGGAATCTTACATATTGAAGCAGAAGTTGGTAATTTGAATTTGATACTGAAAACGTTAGGTGAGAATGCTATTACAATTATAGATATTGAGAAAGAAAAACAGAGTTTAGAAGATATCTATCGCTCTATATTTACGGAGGACTGATACTATGGGTAAATTATTCCGATTTGAATGGCTGAAAAATCGTAAGAATATCAAGAATATTGTAATGCTAAGTTTATTCCTAATCATTCTTATAGGATATATTATTCTAAATGGAGTATTAGCACAGAAATATAAGATTGACGAGCGTGTTAATTATACAAGTGATAAGTGGTATAGTGTTATGAAGATGAATGAGCTACTGGCTCTATCTGACGAGAAAGATATGTCTAAGGATATGAAAACAGAGATAGATTTTTGGAGGCAAGTATATCAATATGCAGTATCTCAAGATGTCTATAAACATTGGCGCGGAGAAGACAAATGGAGAGATGTTGTAAGAGAAACCATTGAAAAGAATGAGTACTTACTAAAGGGAAAGGAAGAAGGAATCACTTCCTATAATCGTATATCGGATCAGGAATTACGCAATGAAATCAAAAAGAATCAAGTGTTCTTAGAGGAAGATATTAAGCCTCTTGACAGCGAATATCAGATGACATCCTTACATTTCTTATATCGCTTATTAGATCAATTATTCCCTTATCTAATTGTAGTGGTAGTCCTAATAGTTTGTGCAGATACCATGTCCAGTGAATTTGATACTGGTAGTTACAAATTCTTAATGCTACAACCGTATAAGCGAGGAAAGATTATACACATCAAATCAATTGCAACAATCTGCTATGTAATGATTTCAGTACTTGGTATTATTGCAGGGGTATTCTTGGTAAATGGATGTATTAATGGTTTTGGAAATCCAAGTTATCCAGTAGCTATCGATGGGAGCCGATTTAGCAGACTTATATCGGATACGTATAAGACGAGTGCTGTAGAATATATTGGAATCGGTAAATTTCTTCTGTATGTAATACCGATTGCCATCTTGTATCTATTATTTACTGCGGTTTTTGCACTAATCCTCTCCACATTAGCTGCTAATAGCATAGCTTCCTTATCCATGTCAGTAGGAATAATGCTAGCGGCTATCATGTTACAACCTTATGTAGTTAGTTACAAGACATTGTCTTTGGTTTATCCGGTTAGTTACTGTAATCCAGTAGAAGTGCTGTCTGGTGGAACTTATGGAACTGCATTAATGGCTATCCTAGTACTTGCTTTTTTAAGTATTGTAATCTACCTAGTGAATGTATTGATATTTAAGAAGAGGGATCTATTATGAGAAAATTAATATATTTTGAGTGGAAAAAGATTTTCGGAAGCAAAAGAAATATTGCTGTTATCGCTATTGTTTTCCTAGTTCTACTTGTGTTCCTATCATCGAATATAGAGAGGGATAAGCAGGATAGAGAGGATAGCGCAAAACAAGCAGATTTTCTTGCAGATTGGTATAATAAAGAGAATGTCTCCTATGAAAAAAGCTATAGCAAAACAAACATGTACATATGCAAATTATATAGTGATGTGGCAAAAAAACGAAGCGAGTATTTTACGGAAAAGGCTAGAACAATTCGTACCAATGACAAGGAAGCAGAGTTACAAGCGGATAGAAGCTATTATGAAACCCAACTTCGATATTATGTAGAAGGTGCATTATATATAGGAGCTTCTATGGAAGAAACGGCAATACGGAATGCCATCTATTCGAACAAGGAAGTATTTCTTGATATGTTGAATTATCAGTATCAACAAAAGGGAAATATCTCAGAGTTATATGGCGATTATTTGATGATGCCGAGTATGCTATTTGGTACAAGTAATCAAATTGCAGAGACATTGACATATTACCGTGAAAAGCTAGTTTTTACAAACAAGTTATTAGAAGACAATGCTGAAATATTACGTGTAAATGAAATGAAAGGATATAATTTTCTCTTTCTTACATTCAAAGAAATCTTTCCTTATGTAGCTTTGCTAGTGGTGCTTCTAATATTGGCTGATATTATGTCAACGGAAAGAGACTATGGTACTTATAAATTCTTGTTATTGCAACCATTTTCCAGAGGTAAGATAGTATTAGCTAAGGGAATAGCGGCAATTACTAGTGCTTGGGTAGTTATTTTAATACCGATATTCATCTGTTTCTTAGCAGTTGGAGTGATCAATGGTTTTGGATCGCCTAGTTATCCAGTAATAAAAAGTGTAGAAACGTATACAACAACAGAGCCATTAGTAACAGATATTGAATATACAAGAGGTACGGCTTATGTTGGTGACTTCTTTAGTGAATTTAGTGGTAATATAGATAATGGATATCGATTGTATGAATATCGTAATGGTGGCTTATATATGGGTATTAGTGAATACGCGTCGACCTATAATTTCAGCTATTTTGCAGTACCAAATGGGGATTATTTTGAGGAGAACAAAATAGTAGTCTATAATCCAGATTATTATGGAATACCGGATAAAGTGGCTAGTACAATCATGAACCCATATTTTTCATATATCAATATCAGCAGCTTCTTACTACAGATGTTGCCAGGAGTGTTGTTATACCTAATGTTCGGTGCGTTACTTGGACTGTGTATATCAACGACAACGCAACATAGCTTGATATCTTTTGTTTTATGTATCTTAATTGGCGGTGGTGGAAGTCTTCTTTTATCGAATATTAATGGAAAATTAGGAAAATTGCTACCATTCTCCTATGGAAATGTTGTGAATTGTATGCAAGGGTTGTATAATAGAACAATGTTACAAGGGGTGACTGTATTAGTCAGTGTCAACCTGATTTTGTTCATTATAAGTTATATAACTTTTAGGAAACGAGATATTATTTGTTAAATACGTACGAATAACTACGTGAAAGGGGTATTGTAACGTTGGAAAAAAGAAGAAGTAAAAGAATACCGGTTCATCTACATTTAGAGATATCATCTTTGTTTAATCAGGATAATGGTTTAGTTACAATTGCGAATACACCAATTGAAGTGATTAACATATCAAGAACAGGGATTGGTTTTATCACAGAAAGTATGTTACCAACAGGATTTTATTTTAATGCATGTTTACAATTTAATAGTGAAGATTCCAAGTTATACTGTGTTGTTAAGATTTTGAGGTCTGAGTTTGCTGGTGGAAATTCTACTATCTATGGTTGTGAGTTTGTCGGTATAGCACCTGTGTTTTCGTACATATTTGATCAATTAGAAGAGGAGTATGAAGGTGAATAGGTTAGACCAACAGATGAACTTCATTATGGAAGTGGACAAGTTAAAGGAGATAACAAGACAGACATATATATCTAGTGGAAAACGACTTGAAAATGATGCAGAGCATTCTTATAGTTTAGCGCTTATGGTTGCCTTGTTGAGTGAACATGCAGAAGAGAAGATTGATGTTGCGAAGACAATGTTAATGGTATTGATTCATGATATTGTAGAAATTGATGCTGGAGATACCTATGCATATGATGATGTTTTAAATCAAACAAAGAGGGAACGTGAAGTTTTGGCAGCAGATAGAATATTCAATCTATTACCAGAGGATCAGGCCGTATATATACGTTCGTTATGGGAAGAGTTTGAGGAAGGACAGACACCTGAAGCAAAGTTCGCATTAACAGTTGATAAGATTCAACCACTGACTTTGAATGATCATACAAAAGGTAGAGCCTGGAGAGAACATGAGGTTCACCTAGACAAAGTGATGAAGAGAAATGAGCACACACCCGATGGTTCTCAAGTTCTGTGGGAGTTTGCGAAGAGTATCATTGATAAAAACGTTGCAAATGGTAATATTAAAAGCTAGTGGAAGTTAACTAATTGCAAAACTCAATTTGTTTTTTCAAAGTTCTTGGCTAATATATAACACAAAACACGTTACACACAAAGAACTACTATAGGTATTTCACTAGTATTACTTAGTTATACTAAATTAACCAAAAAACAATTGGATTTTGTGAGTTTGCAATTACTATTAAAATTATAGAATATAGAAGGAGAGTAGAATATGGATTATAGAGTAAAATTAAAAGATGAAAACGAATTAATGAGAGAACGATTTGATTTAGCAGCTGAAAGAATTAGTCAAATCCCATCTGAGAGTACAGTAAAGGAGCCATATCTTGATTATTTTCATAAAGTAGCTATGTATATTATTGAGATGAAAGATACGTTCTTGTCGATAGAAGATGGTAGTTATGCGAATAAATCGCTTGAAGAGCTACAAACCATGAATCAAGATCTATATGAGGATATTCTTGAAGAAAATTATGAGACAAGTTACGCAAATCCAGAGTATGCATGTAAGATGTTAGGTGAGGATTATGGTAAGGTATTAACTTGTCTGTATGCTAGATTGCGTTCCTGTTTAGCAGGTGCTTTTGAATATCGTTTATTCGATATGACCATTAATATGGAGTTATTCATTGAAATCTACAATCTTTTTGAAGAGGAAGATGAAACAACATACAAAGAAGTAAAGTCAGCATTATATTACACGGCAACCGATTATAGTGAGGAAGTATGCTATTATCGTACGAGAGAGTTATTAGATCCAGAATTATCTTTCTTAACTGATATTATTATGGACTCTGATCTGACAGATTTACGTTATCTATATCAATATGGGGAACATATTACGGAGAACGAAATTAAAACAGCCGAATACATGAATAGTTTAAGTCAAGAGAAGATTGATGCAATGGCATTTACTTATACAGAAGGGTATCGAATTGGATTTATCTATGCAAACATTGACCTTTCGAAAAAGGGCATCGTTAATATTCGTTATGAAAAAGGATTTGAGCGTATGGTACGTGCCGCAATCAAACAATTTGAAAAGTTAGGTTTGAAACCTTCTATCAGAAGAAGTGGTGCAAACAAATTTAATAAGCAATATGATTATGACCATCGTTTTGATTATGCATTATTCTTCGATAAAGCTTATGTAGAGAAGAGACTAGCGCATCTAAGAAAAGCATATGAAGCATTCAAAAAACAAGCTTCCTTGTTTGCAGGACCAGCAGTAATCGAAACATTTGGTGAGAAGCCATTCACACCAGTAAGTAAATCAGCTAGCAACAAATTAAGTGAAAAACAACAAAAACTTGATGTTGAATTCAGTCGTGACTCTCGTTTACTTATGAATGAGTATATCAAGGGTGATGAAAGAAGCTTTACTATAATTGCATATCCAGTGCCTGAAATCGGCGAGAAATTCGAAGAAATCTTTGATGAAACGGTGAAAGTGAATACACTTGATTATAATCTATACAAAGAGATACAACAAAAGTTAATTGATACCTTAGATCAAGGGGAATATGTTCATATTCTAGGAACCGGAGTAAACAAAACAGATCTTAAAGTGAGTTTACATCAAATTAATGATCCGGCAAAGCAAACAGGCTTTGAGAACTGTCTTGCGGATGTTAATATCCCTGTGGGTGAAGTGTTCACATCACCAAAACTTACTGGAACAGATGGCGTTTTACATGTAAGTGAAGTGTACTTGAATGACTACAAATACATGGATTTAGCATTAACTTTAAAGGATGGTAAGATTGTAGAATATACTTGTAAGAACTTTGAAGAGGAAGAAGAGAATAAGAAATTCATTAAAGAAAACCTTTTATTCAACCATGATACCTTACCAATGGGCGAGTTCGCAATTGGAACCAATACAACGGCTTATGTAATGGGAAGAAAGTATAATATTCAAGATAAATTACCGATTCTTATTGCTGAAAAGACAGGACCTCACTTTGCTATGGGTGATACTTGCTTTAGTATGAGTGAAGAAGTAATTACTCGTAATCCGGATGGGAAAGAGATGATTGCTAAGGATAATGAATGCTCTATTTTACGTAAAACAGATATTACAAAGGCATATTATAATTGCCACACGGATATTACAATTCCTTATGATGAACTAGGGGAGATTGCAGTATATAAAAAAGATGGTGAGAAGATAGTTATTATCGAAAATGGTAGATTTGTTTTAGCTGGTACAGAAGAGCTTAATAAACCTCTTGATGAAATGAACGTTTAATAGTAAATATATATAGATATATGAGAAAGGGCTAACTTCACATTACGTGAAGTTAGTCCTTTCTTGTTAGGCTTCAGCTTGTTGTTCATTGTGGAGTTTCTCAACAGAGAAACAGATGCAAGAGGGTGCACATAAGAAAAGTAAGGGAAGCAATACATTGGAAGAATTTGTTGACATAATAAACAATTGAGGATATTATGTATTAGTAAAAACGTTTTCGCTAGGGGGAAAAGGATGAAAGTGACAATAAGAGATGTCGCAAATGCGGCAGGTGTTTCAGTGGGTACTGTTTCAAGGGCATTTAATGGATATCAGGATATTAATGTAGAGACAAAGAAAAAAGTTTTTGAGGCAGCAAAAAAATTGGGATATGCACCTAATGTTAATGCAAGAAGTTTGTCAGCAAAAGTTTCTAAGAATATGGGACTGATTGTATCCGGTTTTTTACAAAGTGATAGAAGAGATGGATTTGTTCATATGCTATTAAAAGGAACATATCGATATGCATTTGAACATTATCTTGAGGTAGCTTTATATACCTTGGATTCTGAAAATCAGAGTGAGAAAACATATGCCAGATTTTGTGCAGAACATAGTATTTTTGGGGCTATTTTAAGTGGTGTAGCTACGACGGATCCTTATTTTAAAGAGCTAATGAATGCAGGTATGCCTTGTGTGTTAATAGACGTAGACATACAAGCGAAAGGAGTTGGATCCATATCGGTAGATAATGTTAAGGCGGCTATGGAAATTACGGAGTATCTTTTGAATGCGAATCATGAAAAGATAGTTGTTGTTCAAGGTAAAGAAGATGCTGCAGTTAATAACTACAGAATGACCGGAATTGTGGAAACTCTCAGTAAAAGAGGAATAGAGTTAACGAGTGATCAGATATTAACCTGTAACTTTAGTGAGACATTAACTTACAATAAAGTAAAGGAATATATCTTAAAGAATGGTAAGGAAAGTGTAACAGCATTTCTTTGTTTAAGTGATATTATGGCACTGGGAGTAATGAAAGCAGTGCGTGAATTAGGATATTCCATACCCGAGGATTTCTCAGTAATTGGGTTTGATGGAATACCGATTACAGCTTATACCACTCCTGGACTTACGACAATTGAACAAGATGTAGAAGAGATGGGGTATCAAGCGGGAGCATTATTGCAAGAATTAATGAAAAATCCCAATATGTCAAAGAAAGTATATGTACCATACACCTTTAAAGAGCGTGGTAGTGTAAAAAAACTATAGCGATTTCAATGTGTTTTATAACAAAGTGACGATGATTTTACAATGTATTAATGAAATATAGCAAAACAGATAAAAAAGAACCAAAAAAAATTAAAACATTGTTGACATCGTCTATAGTTAGTGTTATTATAATATTACAAAAACGTTTACGGAAATAAGCAGGTATTATAAATACCATTGCTTATATTTTTTACTGGCAACCAAAAACGTTTACGGTAAATTATAACATTGGAGGTTTTATGTATGTGGAAAAAATTTATAGCTTTATCTATGGGTTTAGTTCTTTGCGCATCCTTATTAGCTGGATGTGGTAAAAAGGACAACGCAAATTCAGGTGGAAGTACTACAGAGGGTTCAACTAACCAAGATAGTGGTAAGAAAGTTGACATTCGTGTAACTAGATGGGGAGATACGGAGAACAAAGCTGAAAAGCAATTAATTGATGAATTTAATGCGAACAATGATAAGAACATTAATATCATCTATGATGTTGTACCAGGTGATGGATATGGTGATAGATTAACAACATCTTTCTCATCAGGGGATGGATACGATGTATTCCTATCTGGTGAAGGTGATTTCTTCAAATGGGTTGATAAAGGCTTAACATACCCAATGGATGAATTGATGGCAAATGATACAAGCTTTGCTGGTACAATTTCTGAATCCTTAATGCAAATGGGAAATATCAATGGTAAGCAAAACTACATCGTAGCAGACCAGAATCCAATCTGTTTATACTATAACAGAGATATGTTCGATGCAGCAGGAATTGAGTATCCAAACGATGATTGGACTTGGGATGATTTAATCGCAGCAGCAGAAAAACTTACTGTAAAGAATGCCGATGGTTCCTACGAATCATATGGTTTTAATGCTCAAAGTTGGGGATATGCAGTAATGACTTACTTAGAATCCTTAGGTTTAGAGTTCATGAATGAAGATGGAACAGTTGCTGATGGATATTTAAATAACCCAGAAGTAGCGAAAGCTCTTGAACAATACTTCGCTATGGCAGAGGAACCAAACAAAGTTTCACCAGCAAGTGCCGACCTTGATACTTTTGGTAGTGCTACATCCATGATGGTTAACAACAAATTAGGTATGTTTATCAGCGGTGGTTGGGATGTAATTCCATTACGAGAGGCTGGTATTAATTATGGTACTGCTTTAATTCCTGGTAACCACAAATCATATGTATGTGCTGGAGGTTATGCAATCGGCGCTAACACTAAGAATCCAGAAGCAGCTTGGGAAGTAGTAAAATTATTAACTAGCCCTGAGGCATCAGAATTAAGACAAGAATTAGAAGGTATATTACCAACTTCGAAAGAAGGTATGGAAGAATTCTTGAAAACTGCAGATGAAAGAGATCATGCATTAATTAGAACTTTAGATTATGGTGTACAACCAATTGGTATGCGTTCTGAATTAGGTAGCAAGATTAACGAAAAGACAAGCGAAATATTTGAAAGAATAATCTACAAAGACGGAACAGCACAAGAAATTTTAGATGAAACATTAGCTAGTCTTAAATAATTTATGTAGCGACTAGACGGTAATTAATCTGTCTGGCATAGAGAGATTCTTTGAGTTATTACATTGTGATAGAGACTTTATTAAATGTGATTAAAGATTAAGAATCTCTCTATTTTTATAAACTAAGTTAGATACAATCATAATTTATTGATTTAGTTTGGCTTAAACTTAAGGTTTAGAACTAAGTTCTTTCAATTTTAAGATCAAAAGAAAAGAGGTTTGTTTATGAAGAAGAATAAAACAGCCCAAAAAAGTAAGAGAACAATTGCTCAAAAACGTGAAAATCGTTATGGATATGCATTTGTTATGCCTTGGATTTTAGGACTATTTATCTTTACTTTAGTACCAATGATATTCTCAGCAGTATTATCTGTATGCGAATGGGATATTGTAACTGGATTAAAAACAATTAAATTTGTTGGACTTGACAACTTTAAACGATTGACTGTGGACCCCGATTTTAAAAAGTCACTTATTGTAACTTTTAAATTCTGTCTGATTTCCATACCATTTTATCAGATTATTTCATTAGGAATTGCCTTACTGTTAAATATGCGTGTGAAATTCATGAAATCATTCCGTTTGATTTATTTTTTACCTTCTATCATCCCAGTTATTGCTTCTACCATGATTTGGACTCAGATCTTTGGTGAACAAGGCTTGTTAAATCAAGCACTTAAAATCTTCGGAATCAAAGGACCTGCGTGGCTCAACAATCCGAAGACAGCACTTTATGCTTTAATTATCATGGGTGTTTGGGGTGTTGGTAATACCATGATTATCTATTTATCTGGTTTGCAAGGTGTTAGTGCGGAATTAAAAGAAGCAGCTGCAATAGATGGAGCCAACAGTTTTGTGACATTCTTTAAAATCGTAGTTCCTATGATTTCACCTACGATCTTCTTTAATGTAGTTATGGCTGTCATTAGTTCCTTCCAATACTTCACACAGGCATTCGTTATGACAGAAGGTGGTCCTTTAAAATCCACTCTTTTCTATAATCTATACTTATATACAACGGCTTATAAGAACTATGAGATGGGTTACGCAGCAGCATTAGCATGGGTTATGTTTGCAATAATCATGGTATTTACGTTATTGGTAATAAAGAGTTCAAGTTTTTGGGTTTATTACCAAAACGATGATAAGATATAGGAGGTGCTCAGATGATAAGTAAGAGAAATAATATATTGTCAGGTGTAGCAAGAGTAGTTTCGATGATACTTTTGTTAGTAGGTGCAGTTCTCATTTTGACTCCTCTATTATGGACTATCTCTATGGCACTAAAACCAGATTCCGAGATTTATAGTAGCAATTTCTTCCCAAAGGTTTTAAAGTGGAGCAACTTTCCTAAAGCATTATCCTCCATTGATTTCTTCTTATATTTGAAGAATACCTTAGTAATTTTAGTTCCAAACCTAATTGGTACGGTATTTTCCTCTGCGCTTGTAGCATATGGCTTCTCCAGATTTAATTTTAAATGGAAGAGAGGATGGTTCCTGATTCTGTTAGCAACTATGATGTTACCAGGTCAGATTACGATGATACCACAATTCTTAATCTTCCGTCAAATGGGTTGGGTAAACACTCCACTTCCTTTAATAGTTCCTGCATTTTTCGGTGGTGGTGCATTTAATATTTTCTTATTAAGACAGTATATGTCTGGTATACCAAAGGATTTTGATGAAGCGGCTAGAATTGATGGAGCTGGTCCTGGTAGGGTATTTTGGAAACTTATGTTACCAATGTGTAAGCCTGTACTAACTGCTATCACTATCTTTACTTTCATGGGTGTTTGGAATGACTTCAATGGTCCTTTAATCTACTTATATGATAGTAAGAAGTTTACATTATCCATCGGTCTTTCCTTCTTTAAGGGACTTTATACAAGTAAATGGAACTTACTAATGGCAGCAACAATCATTGTTATGATACCAATTTTAATACTATTCTTTGTTGCTCAAGAGTATATCATTGACGGTATCTCTATTTCATCTGGTACGAAAGGTTAATGCCTGTATACAAGCAATATTTTATGAGAGTTCTAGTTAGAAGAACTAATATTAATCTTAGATAAGTAAAGGAGCATGGATTTAATAATGAATACAACAACGAAATGCACAAGACCACAGTACGCGTGTACGAATGAGAAACTAAAATTAATCGGATCCATCGACGGGTACTTCCCAGACTTTGGACATCACCTAGAAAATGAAATGGGTGGTTTATGGCTATATCCAATTAAAGTGCTAGATGGCTTTTGGATGCACTTTATCGATCATACGGCGAAAACAGTATCCTGCTATATGCAAGCCGATGAATTTAAGAACTTTCCACATAAGAATGAATTCTATTATAACCATGGGTTGGGTCACACTACCGTTGTTGCGAAAAGAACACAAATTGCTCCCGAAGGATCTTTGGGTGTTGTAGTTACTTACGAATTTAAGAATGAAGGCAAAGAAGCTTGTGAGTGCTCTACTGCATTTTTGGCAAGGGTGAATCTTCGTCCTTTATGGCTTGCAGAAGAGATTAATGTATTTGATGGAACAGAGGATGAAATCAAATACTTTGAAAATGAAAATATGTTTGTTGCTAAAGATAATCGTAATCCGTGGTATGCTGCACTTTCCTGTTCAGTGGCGCCAGATGATACAAGAATGGGACAGTTTTATGGACCTGAAAATACAACTGGTAATGGTGTGAGCTGTGAATATACACATCATTTTACGTTACAACCAGGAGAAGGTAAAACACTTAAATTCTATATTGCGGGTTCTTTCCGCAAGGAAGAAAAGGCAGTAAGTGAATGTAAGAAGTTACAGCAGGAGAAGGACTTCGAACAGGAAAAAGAGAAGAAATATGAAGATTTATATAAAGTAGCAAATTTGGAAATTGAAGATAAAAACTTTGAAAATATATATAAATGGGTAAAAGTAAATACAGATTGGCTTACTCTTGATATTGAGGAATATGGTAGAGGAATTATTGCTGGATTACCTGAATATCCATGGTGGTTTGGATGTGATAGTTTCTATACGCTTCAAGGTGTACTTTGCATGGGAGATTACAAATTATGTAGAGATACGTTATCCTTAATCCATGATTATTCTGTAAAATACAATGGTAACGGAAGAATCGTTCATGAGATATTACCGAATGGACATTGTCCAAACTATGGAAACACACAAGAGACAGCTCATTTTGTGACAATGGTATGGAAGTATTACGAGTGGACTAAAGATCAGTCACTACTAGATGAAACACTACCATACATTAAAAAGTGTATTACATGGTTACAAGAACAAGATGATGATAATGATTACTTCCCTAGTGGTTATGGAATCATTGAAATTGCAGGTCTTAACATGGAGATGATTGATACTGCTGTTTACACATGCGAAGCATACGATTGCTATAGTAAGATTTGTACACTTTATGGTGAGACAGAGGAGTCTGAAAAATTTGCAAAACTTTCTGAAGATTCTAAAGAACAAATCAACAAAGAGTTATGGGATGATAGAGCAGGTCTTTACTGTGATGCCTTCGCTTCTTATGAGACAATAGAGAAGAAGAAAGATGTAATTGATGGTATGCTTAAGGAGGCAAAATGCGATCATGTCAGAGAATACATGCAACTTCTTCTTGATGAGAGAAAAGAAGATGGAAACAAAGAAAGAGGCTGGCTTTTAAATCGTAACTGGGTAATTAATACGCCGATGGAGATTGGAATAGCACCTATTGATAAGGCAAATCGTGCACTTGAGATTATGAGTACGGACGAGTTTATCGGAGAATATGGAATGTATCTGAATTCACTAAGTCAATTTGCAACTATGACAATCTCAACGGGTGTAATGGCTGTTTCACAGGCAATGTATGGATTTTCCGATGAAGCATTACGTTTAATAAAGAAAATATTTAAGACATTTGGAATGGCAACACCAGGATCCATCTCAGAAATGTCTCCGGATTATGGATGCTTTACACAAGCTTGGACAACATATTCGGTTATGCTCCCTATCGTTAGATTCTTCTTTGGTATTTGCCCAAGTGCAGTTGAGAATAAAATTTATTTAAATCCTTGTATGCCATCAGAATGGACAAAGGCAAGTCTAGGAGATGTGAAAGTGCTTGATGGTAGTATAAGCATTTCTTATGAACGTGAAGGTAGCCAAGTAAAACTTAATATAAAGAACAATACAGATTATCCAATCGTATTAAAAGGACGTAACAACATCATAGTAAACGGACAGGAATTTAATGAACAAGAAATATCACAATCTGAGGTTGAGATTGTGTACGACATAAAGGAGAGCAGTAAGTAATGAGTATTATGCAGTATAGTAAAGGAACAGGAGTTAACGAAAACTGGTTAGTAGAAGAATCAGCATTTGATTCCAGATATCTTGGAAAATGTGAAGCTATTTTCTGCCAAGGTAATGGCTATATGGGTGTTAGAGCGGCCCTAGAAGAAGAATATGTGTCAGAGACTCGTAATATGTTTGTGACTGGTACATTCAATAAATTCCATGATACAGAAGTTACAGAGTTACCTAACTTTCCCGATGTAACTAAGATTATCTTCCAAATTAATGGAAAAGTATTCTCTCTTGATCAGGGTACCATACATCACTACGAAAGAGTACTAAATATAAAGAATGGTGAAGTTACTCGTATCGTTGACTGGGAAAGTAAAGATGGAGAGCGTATTGAATTCAAGTTCCTTCGTACCGTTTCTATGAAGGATGAACATGTGATTGCATCTAAAGTAGAATTAAAGCCAATATCAGGTGATATTGCTTTAAAAATAATAAGTGGAATTGATGGAACTGTTTCAAACAGTGGTTCACAGCATTTTGCTGAGGGAAGCAAACGTCTTTATGATTTCACATATTTAGAAATGGTATCTGAAACAATTGAATCAAAAGTTACAGCAGCGATTCATACTGCACATCGTTTCTACTTAAATGGTGAAGAAGTAAAGGTAACTACACTTCCTGTAATTGGTCGTAGAGAAATCAAAATCAATGCTTCTATCGAACTTAAGAAAGATCAAGTTCTAGTTTTAGAAAAAATCTCAACCGTTCATACAACAAGAGATTTAGTATATGATGGAATGGAAGCAGAAAAATCGATTAAATCAGTGAAAGTAGATGGTAAGAAAAACATAGAAGAAGCATTTGCTCTTGGTTATGACAAGATTTTATGTGAAAGTGCACAGGCTTGGGAAGAAATTTGGAATCAAGAGGATATTCAAATTGATTCTGTAAATCCTTTTGATCAATTAGCGATGCGATTTGGGATTTACCATCTAAATATCATGGTTAAGAAAGATGATAACCGCGTTGGAATTGGCGCAAAAGCCCTAAGTGGCGAAGGATATAAAGGACACTCTTTCTGGGATACGGAAGTATTCATTCTTCCTTACTACCTAATGACTCAGCCTAAAACAGCACGTACCTTATTAGAATATCGCTATAAGAACTTATATGGTGCAAGACTTAAGGCTAAAGAACAAGGTTATGAGGGCGCAATGTATCCTTGGGAATCTGCTTGGATTGATGATGGTGAAGTAACTCCATTATGGGGTGCAGCTGACGTTGTTACAGGCGAAACTCTAAAAATCCTAACAGGAATTATTGAACAACATATTACAGCAGATATTGCATTTGCAGTATGGCAGTACTACATCGTAACACGCGATGAAGAATTCATGAACTTATATGGTTATGAAATGATTATGGATACTGCAAGATTTTGGGCTAGCCGTTTAGAATGGAATGAAGCGAAGAATCAGTATGAAATCAATGATGTAATTGGACCAGATGAATACAAAGAACATGTTAACAACAACGTTTATACCAATTATCTAGCCTATTACAACATGAATCTAGCTCTTGAATTAATCGGTAAGATTAGAGAAAACAATACGGAAGTATATGATAGAATCAACGGTTTATTCTCTCTTACTAAACTAGAAGAGGATTTAGGAGATAAACTACCAAAACTTTATTTACCACAACCAGATAAAGAAACAGGAATTATTCCTCAATTTGATGGATACTTTGACCTGAAATATATTGACCTTACTAAATACAAACAGTCTTCTATTGTTGGTACTATCTACAATGACTATAACATGGAACAGATTAATGAGTTCCAAGTATTAAAACAAGGTGACTTAGTAGTTCTTCTTTACTTATTAGATGATTTGTTTGATGCAGAAACAAAGAGAAAAAACTATATGTATTATGAAGAGAGAACATTACATGATTCTTCTTTAAGTAAATCAACTCACAGTGTATTGGCTAATGATTTAGGATTACATGAAGATGCTTATCACTTTTTTGTAGGGGCTTCTAGTATTGACCTTGGAGAAGAAATGAAATCTTCTGATGCTGGTATTCATAGTGCATCTATGGGAGGTATCTGGCAGTCAGCAGTATTAGGATTTGGTGGTGTTCGTGTTGTTGGACAACAGTTAAGAATTGCACCATCTCTTCCAAAAGAATGGAATAGTCTAAGCTTTAGAGTTGTTTGGAGAGGAACACCATTAAAAGTTACGGTAACAAAGGAAACTGTAAGCATTACAAATCTTTCACATGCAGTAGAGATATTAGTTTATGATGAAGTTGTAGACCTTGAGAAAAATGCTACCTTTACAACAAAAGTACGAGGTTAATAGCTATTAGGAGATAATGTGAAAGAGAAATCTTTCACGTGGAAATTGGTGTTTACGGCCCCAAGTTCGCAAGTTATGGAAAGGTATGGTTATTCATATGATTAGAAGACTTGTCAGTAATAATTATGATGAATATGGTGTAAAAGAGAGCTATGAGACTATTATAAATGATAGTGAAAATTCTGAGTTACTGGCAGGGTTTCAAATGGAAGTCAACATTCCTTACGAATCCAAACTTACCTTGGTCACCTATTATAAAGGTGGCTGGGGTAATGAGTTTGGTAAGTGTAACTTTAACATAGATAAAGAGAAGGAAGATTTCTATATTGAGAATACGAGAGGACGCTCAAGTCACGACTACCATCCTTTTCTAATCCTTGAATTTGAGGATGGCAATAAGGCTCTCTTGGGATATGCATGGTCAGGAAACTGGTATTTTCATATAAGTAAACAGGGAAGAATTCTTGTTGGACAAACAAAGAAAATGTTTACGAAGATGTTAGAACCTAAGCAAGAGCTTAAAACACCATCTGTTCTAATCGCATTTTGTAACAAGGAAGAAAAAAGATCTTTGGTTTCACATCTTCATCAGTTTTTAAGAAGATATTGGATTCCTAAGAATTCTGCCTCAAGAGAACTAATGGTAGAATGGAATCATTGGTGGACTTATGAAGATGTCGAAATCAATGAAGAAGTTTTTCTAAGAAACGTTGATGTGGCACACGAACTAGGCATTGAACTATGCACGTTAGATGCTGGTTGGTACGGTGATACAAAAACCCACTGGAGTAAACAACAAGGAGATTGGAAACTAGTTAACAAAGAAAAGTTTCCTAATGGACTTAGATATCTAGCAGATTATGTTTATGACAGGGGAATGAAATTTGGTATTTGGCTGGAGCCAGAGGCATTAGGATTCTATTCAAAGCTTCGAAAGGACAATCAAGTGATCGAAGCTCTCATAGATGGAAACGCCTATGAAAGTCCATATATCTGTCTTGGTAATCCAGATGGAGCAAGGTTAATTTATAAGTTCATAACAGAATTGGTTGAGGAAACAAATGCTGATTTTATAAAACTAGACTTTAATTTAGACCCCGAATATGGTTGTAACCGAATCGATCATGGACATGGGCAAGGAGATGGATTATTCCAGCATTATCGGGAGTACTATCGCATTTTGGATGCAGTTAGAGAACGTTTTCCTAATTTAATTATAGAGAATTGTGCTTCCGGTGGCCTCCGATGTGACTTTGGTATGCTACAACATGTACATACCACCTTTTTAAGCGATGTCGATGTTACGAAACATAGCCTTGAGTCATTCTATGAGTTATCTCATTTCGTACCGCCAACTGCCATACTACACTTCGCTTGGTCAGAAACGAGAGAGTATGAGGATGGAACGTATGTATTCCCTAGCTTTGTGCTTAAGGAAGGTACAGATGAGAATGCTATTAGATACACATTAAGGGCTGCTATGCTTCATCAAATGGGCATTTGCAGGAATTTACCGGATATGCAGGAAGAGTATAGGGATATTTTTAAAGAACAGATTGCGTTTTATAAATCAGAGGTTAGGCAGTATTTGTTAGAAGGTCAATTATTTCATCTAGTTAGAAAGGATGGAATGATATGTATTCAACTACAGTTGAAGGATAAGTCACTTGTATTCTGCTTCTATTATGGGGAGAATCCGATGAAACCATTCTGGTTAAAGCTTGTCGCACTGGATGAATCAGAACACTTTTGTTTAACCTTCACAGATAAGGGAAGTTCCATGTCAGGAAAAGGAAAACAATTTATGGAGCAAGGGGTTTACCTTGATGGATTCAGGGGGTTAACTTCTGAAATACTTGTTATCGAAAGGAAGAAAGGTTGAAAGAAGTTATGAAGAAAGGGAAAGCAGACTGCTCAATCTTTCAACCTATTTATTTGAGCAGTATTGCAAACAAGTTTGCAATATGCATGGGTATAAAGATGAAAGAATATAAAGGTATCATATTTGATTTAGATGGAGTTATCTGTTTTACAGATCATTTTCATTATTTAGCATGGAAGAAAATCGCTGACAAACTTGGCGTTTACTTTGATGAAGTAATCAACAATCGACTTCGTGGAGTAAGCCGTATGGAGAGTCTTGAAATTGTACTTGAAAATTATGATAAGCCACTTACAGAGGAAGAAAAAGTTAAACTTGCTGAAGAAAAGAACGATTACTATAAAGAACTTTTAAAGGATATGACTACAGCTGATTTATCAGAAGAAGTAAAGGAGACATTAGTTAAGCTTCGTGAAAAGGGATTAAAATTATCCATCGGTTCTTCCAGCAAGAATACCAAGTTTATTCTTGAAAGAATAGGGTTATCAGATTTCTTTGATGCAATTTCTGATGGTAATAATATCACAAAATCTAAGCCAGACCCAGAAGTTTTCCTAAAAGCAGCAGAATATCTTAACTTAAAACCGGAAGAATGCCTGGTAGTGGAAGATGCTTTTGCAGGTGTTGATGGAGCGATTGCAGGTGATTTTGATTGTGCAGCTCTTGGTGATGCTGCAAGATATGAAAAGGCAACTTACAAGTTAAACGGTTTTGATGATTTATTAACGGTTTGCTAAGAGGGGAATCAAATGTTAAAATATGAAATTAAAGACTTCCCTTTGGATCAAGATAACTTAATGTTAGCGGAAACGTTGTTCCATAATGCCAATGGTTATCTTGGAGTACGCTCGAACTTTGAGGAGGGGTACCCTAAGAACATGGACTCCATTCGCGGGGAATATATCAATGGATTTTATGATTTTGCTTCGTCACCTCAGGCAGAGAAATTATGTGGCCTTGTAGAAGAAAAACAGACCATGTTAAATGTCGCCGATACACAAGGTATAGAGATATATATTGAAGGTGAGCGTTTCTCAATGTTTGAGGGAGAAGTTCTAGGGCGAACTAGAACTCTTGACATGGAAGCAGGCACTACCCTAAGAGAGGTATTATGGAGATCACCGAAAGGGAAAACGGTCCGTATTGAAATTAAAAGAATGGCCTCCTTTGCACTGTTACCATTTTTCTTGATCGAATATAAAGTGACACCAGTTGATTTTTCAGGAGAAGTAAAGATTTGTTCGACACATATCGGTAAAGTGATGAACTACTTTAATCCTAATGACCCAAGGGTTGCGGGCGAGTCTTTCGAACATCTACTTGTCGAGAGTATAGAAGTTAATAATGATGTATCGTATATCTCTTCAAAGACTTCAAAATCTGACTTGTGTGTGTGTTCTGCTGTAAAGAATGTGTTTTCGAAAGAAGGAAAAACTGAAATAGTAAAGGAAGATGGAGCAGTCAAAGAAGAATATATAGGATTCATCTCGCAAGGGGAGGTGCTTACGCTTTATAAATATACAATTCTATGTGATAGTGTAAGATACCCTAATCTTTCTAATGAAACTAAAGAAAACATGGAACAGGCATTATCCACTGACATAAATGAGTGGTATGAGAAACAGAAAGCATATTTAGCAAGTTTTTGGGAAAACTGTGCAATTGATATTGTTGGTAAAAAAGATTTGAATGAAGCGGTTCATTATAATCTATATCAATTGATTCAATCAGTTGGTAAGGATCCATTTAGCAATATTACAGCGAAAGGACTTAGTGGTGAAGGCTATGAAGGACATTATTTTTGGGATACAGAGATGTACATGCAACCATTCTTTACGCTTACTGCGAGAGATATAGCAAAGAATCTTATTCGTTATCGATATACAATACTAGAGTATGCGAAAGAGAATGCTAGAATCTTAGGGCATAAAAAAGGAGCAGCTTATCCATGGAGAACCATAATGGGTAAGGAATGTTCTGGATTCTTCCCAGCTGGTTCCGCACAGTATCATATCAGCGGTGATGTTGCGTACTCCATCGTTTCTTATTATTTGGCTACAAAGGATTTGGAGCTTCTTAGAGGATGCGGTGCACAGGTATTAATAGAAACAGCAAGACTGTGGATGGATCTGGGTAATTATTATAGAGGTAAATTCCATATTAATGAAGTTACAGGTCCAGATGAATATACTTGTCTTGTAAATAACAACTATTATACCAACGTACTTGCTCAGTATAACTTAAGATGGGCGGTTAAGAGTTTTCACTTACTAAAAGAAGCTGGTCTTATAAGTGATTTGATAGAGAAGACACAGATTACAGAAGAAGAACTTAAAGAATTTGAAGAAGCCGCAGATAAGATGTATCTTCCATATGATGAAGAAACAGGAATCAATCCTCAAGATGACTCTTTCCTTCAAAAGAAGGTATGGGATCTAACGACTATACCAGAGGACAAAAAACCATTACTTCTGCATTATCATCCGATGTATATATATCGATACCAGGTTTGTAAGCAAGCAGATACGGTACTTGCGCATTTCATCTTAGAGGATGCGCAGGACCTTGAAACAATTCGTAAATCGTTTGCTTATTATGAAAAGGTTACAACGCATGACTCATCCCTTTCTACTTGTATCTATAGTATTGTTGCTTCAAGGCTTGGACTGGAAGACAAAGCCTATGAATATTTCGGTGAGTCTGCTAAGTTAGATCTATTCAATACACATAAGAATACGAAGGATGGTATTCATACGGCTAATATGGGTGGAACTTATATGGCAATCGTATATGGTTTTGGTGGACTTCGTATTAAAGAAGAAGGACTATTCTTAAATCCACATTTACCAAAACAATGGGAAGGATATCAATTCCGTATCTTATTCGAAGATGCTAAAATTAACGTAAAGCGCACGCAAGCAGAATGTAGAATTACACTCTTAGAAGGAAGTAAAAAGAACATTCATGTTTATGGAAAAGAATATTGTTTAGAGAAGGAATTAGTTATTTACTAAAACCGCACACGTAGTCATCACAGTTAACTTATTGTTTTATTAAATAGTCCGAGGAATCTATAGCTAGTAAACACTAGTAAGATTCTTCGGACTTTCGTTGTTCGAGATAGTATGGCGTTTAATAAATAAGTTAGTTGTTAATGGTTATCTGTAACTTGAAAATAAACGGTATAAGGTTCAAATCCGATTTGATACAGCGGTTTAAAACGAAAACCGGTTGGCTGATTAATAGTACGGTACGTATCTTGCCAGCTACACCAGATACGTTCATCATCTACAGTAAGCATTGTTTCAGGATGATTAAGATCACCGTAAAGCAAACGTTCTTCCCCCACTAATCCGGCCAGAGCTATTGGTCCATCTAGGAATGCAACGGTATCTGGTCTATCAGGGAGAGGATATGTAGTTAGTTTTTTTGGTAGTTTAATGATGATTGTATCTGTTGACCATACTCTAGTAATGGAACAGAATCCATTACCAGAATCAATTACTTCAATTTCATTACCGTTTATTGTGATTTCTGCTTTTTTAGCTAACCAGTTAGGTAAACGAAGTTGTAGTGTGAATTCACAAGGTTCACAGGTAATTTTAATATGGGATTCCATATGGTTCGGGCGTTCCTCATGTTTAATAGATTCTGGTTGAATACGGATAGTTTCACCTGTAGGTTCTCCAATGGTTTGTTCTAGGAAGACCTTTTTATTATCTATGTTAAATTCAGTTGTGGAAGGAAGATACTGTGCCACGTAGACACTGTTGTTCTCTTCGTTCCTATAATAAATCTGTGTATGATGGATGGCATTTGCTTGTAGTAAAGTACAATGACAACACCAAAAATCATCAGTCTTAGATCCCCATTTCTTAATAGAGCCGGCGGATAGTGGAAGGTAATATGTAACAAGACCACTCTGTGGTTCAACACCATCCAAACACTGAAAGATATTACGAGATTCATAATAGCCTTGTGCAAAGATACCATTATAGAGATTTTTCTCAATATAATCAGCATATTTACTATCTGTAGTAAAACGGAATAAAAAGTCTGCAAGTTGCATCATATGATAGACTACGCAGTGTTCTTGTGTCATCTTACCAATTCTTGCAGATTGCTTTAACATCGGTGTATAAACCTCGCCACTTCTTTGCCCACCAGTAACAAAAGAGCCTCGTTTGGTTACTGCAAGATCCCAATAATTCTTCACTATCGTAAGGTAGCGATCTTCGCCAGTGACTTCATAAGCTCGTGCAGCTCCAAGTATTTCAGATATGGTTGTGTTAACATGCATGTTCGTAAGAACATCTTCACCACGAGTGAGTGGCTCGAACAAAAGGGGGCGCTCATAGCGTCTCATCAGTTCTAAGTGCTTGTCTTCTTTCGTAACGGCATAAAGATTTGCAAAGTGCTGCATCATAGCGCCTGTTTCTTGTTTCTCCATCATTTCATCCATGACTTCTCTTGTGATATCATTCGTAAAGTTATAGAACCAGTCTGCGCATTTTAGCACAATATCCAGTGCTTCTTCATTACCTGTATTCACGTACATATCGAAAAGTCCCATCATATTTTTATGACAAACATATTGAGGTGCCCATGTGGATTTCCCATTTTTCAACCAATATAAATATTTTTCAGGTATTGGAAATGCCCATAAACCACCATTTTCTCTTTGACATTTAGCAATCTCCGATACAATAGTATCGGCTTTGTGCTTTAGGAGTGGGTCTTTGGTTTCAACATAAAGATTGGAGGCAGCACTTAACCAATGTCCCACGAATGTTCCACGAATCTCACTTAAAGGAGAATCCCACCCCCAGTGAATATCCTTAGGCTGATAAGGGAAAGATTTTAACCCTGCCTCAAAGTAATGAGATAACAATAAATTATCAATTTTTAGACTCATCATGTAATCTTTGTTACGGTTTCTTCGTAGTGCCTGTTCACCATCTAATAGGTGGGTAGATTTTTCTAATTTAGTAAGCATATCATAACCTCCAAAGTAATTTGCAAAAACGTTTTCGTTAGTTTAATTATATAGAATAAACTTGGATTAATCAATAGAAAACGTTTTTACTTTTGATGATGCAATTGCTATGTAATCTAGTGGAAGAAGAGGAAACGGAAATAGAAATAGAAACAAATCATCTTTCATTTACAATACAACCATATGAAATCAAGACATTTAAGATTAGACGCTAAAACAACGTAAACGAAAAATCCCAAAGAGGTTCACTCTTTGGGATTTTTTGATTCATAACAACGAATGTTCTTATGATTAAGCTCTTTTATAAGAAAGAGCTAATACTCTACAGGTAGAGGAAAATATTCAATAATAATAGAAAATTCGACAAAATAGTAGATAATACTACAATGAAATAGTAAAATAAGATTAAACGTATTTACATTTATCGAACAATCTCATCCTCTGGTAGTTCAATTTGTGATGAGCTAGCGTCTTCATCTAAAGAATCTTCATCAAGATTTGCTTCATAGCATTTAAATACTTTAACAAATTGAAAAGAGTTTAGGTAAGCAAAGAACGCGAAACCAAATAAAACAAAGAATATACCAGAGATTGGTAAAAAATAAGCCACAAGTACGATTAAAATATTTGTTATAGTTATAATTAGTGTTTGTTTTAGATTCTGTAAGGAGATGAAGAATGCATTCTTTATGGTTTGTTTTACTGTATTATCGAATCTGGATAAGAGGGGGAATACGTAAAATAGAGTAAATAAATATAGGAGCAATGCTACAGATACCAAAGTACCAAGTACATTTCCTATTGTTGATTTCATAGTAAACCAAAAGGAAACATTAAAAGTTAGTACAGCGCCGAGGAAAAACATAATCAACCATATAATAGTAGATTGTTTGAAGTTCTCCTTGAAGGAACGAAAGAAGCTCCTAGCTATATAGCCGTGTTCTTCTCTAGCTGTTTGCATGGTTACGTAGTATAGAGCAGTTGTTGAGGCTCCAATAGTAACAATTGGTATACAGCAGATTAACCATAAGAAGTTAAGCAAGATATATTCCGCTAAAGTATTCATGAATTGAAAAAAAGGACTGTTTATGTTTAGTTTCACTAAAGTACCTCCTGAAAATGAAATGTTAATATTATACAATTAAGTATGCAATCTTCATTTGTAATATCTATATAATAATCGAAAAAGTGCAATAATACAACTAGCATATACAGCTAAATTATACAGTAGAAATTAGAGGATTGAATTAGAATACAACTAATTAGTCTTGTATATTATGCACAAGAGAATTCCGCCAATGCTGAGAAAGCCTATGTTTATAGCAATAATATACGAATAACCACCTGACACATCTTATTTCTATTAGTAATTGTGATGTAAAATTTAGAAGTCTAATTTTTAATATAGTGCATCTTGAATTGTGATGGTATCAAGTTGCACAACTAAATGATAGAATCTAATCACAAGTTAATCATAATTACTGATGTGATTAAGACATTTACAGGGAGGCATGGACATGGGAAACACAGGGAAGTCCAGTACAGCAGTAGCAGTAGGGCAAAAGAAAAAAGCAGCAATACCAATGGGTGTAAAACTATTCCTTTTAGTATTACCATTCTTAGTACTAGTATTTTTGTTTTCATATTATCCACTTAATGGTTGGAGATATGCATTTTATGATTACAGAGCGCCACTAGATTTATCACAATGTGAATTTGTTGGATTTAAATGGTTCAAATTCTTATTCCAAAATCCAACACAGGTATCTCAATTGCTTAAAGTATTAAGAAATACATTCGCGATGAGTGCACTTACAATAGTAACTTCGTTCTTACCAGTTATATTTGCGATTTTCTTGAATGAAATTAAATGCAAATGGTTCAAAACTTTAGTACAAACATTAACAACCTTACCTAACTTCATCAGCTGGGTTTTAGTTTACTCAGTAGCATTTGCTTTATTCTCAGATACAGGTATGGTTAATACAGTACTTCAAAACATTGGAATCACAACAGATGTTGTAAAATTCCTTGATAGTGACGCACACACTTGGTTATGGATGCTTGCATGGTCAACTTGGAAAGGCTTAGGTTGGGGGTCAATCATGTATCTTGCGGGAATCGCTGGTACGGACCAAGAATTATATGAAGCAGCAAGAGTAGATGGTGCGGGAAGATTTAAATTAATGAGACATATTACATTGCCAGCATTAATGCCAACATTCTTTGTATTATTAATGATGTCATTGGCAAACTTCTTAACAAACGGTTTGGATCAATACTTCGTATTCAGTAACTCATTCAATATGGAACATATTCAAGTGCTAGATTTATATGTATACAAGTTAGGTATGAGTTCTAACTCCATTCCATTAGCAACAGCAGTTGGCATGCTTAAGAGTTTAATTAGTGTAATACTATTCTGTGTAGTAAACTTTGTATCTAAGAAAACTCGTGGCGAGTCAATTATGTAGTGAAAGGAGAGAGCAATTATGTCAACAAAGAAAGAAATGAAGAAAAAGAAGAGATTAACTAAGGGAGATGTAACGTTTCATGTTTTAAATTATGCAGTATTCCTTATATTAACTATAATTTGCGCGTATCCTTTCTATTATCTAATCATTAATACAATTAGTTCGAATGACTTATCCGCAAATGGATTTATAAACTTTTTACCAAAGCAAATCCATTTTGAGAACTATGTACAAGTAATCAAATTAAGAGGTCTTTCAACAGCAGTATTCGTGTCAATCGGTAGAGTGGTAATCGGTACAGCAGCAACCGTTTTAGCGTCAGCATTCTTAGGGTTTATGTTTACGCAAGAAAAGATGTGGGGAAGAAAATTCTGGTATAGATTTATTGTTATTACAATGTATTTCAACGCAGGTTTAATTCCAATGTACTTAACCATGCAGAACTTACATTTAACGAATTCATTCTGGGTTTATGTTATTCCAGGTATTGTTCAACCATTTAATATTATTCTTGTTAAAACATATGTTGAATCCATACCAAAATCATTACAAGAGGCAGCAGAAATTGATGGAGCTGGTGTATTAAAGATATTTAGAAGAGTAATCTTACCTACTTCAACACCAATTTTAGCAACCGTAGCAATTTTCTCAGCGGTTGGTCACTGGAATTCATTCCAAGATACATTAATGTATATTACTGACCAAAGCCTATGGACATTACAATATCTATTATATTCTTATATAAATCAAGCAAGTTCTCTTGCAATGTTAATTAAGAATAGTTTGGGTTCAGCACAGAATATGATGGCTCTTGCAACACAACAAACATCAACATCTGTACGTATGACAGTTTCAGTAATTGTAGTTTTACCAATCTTATGTATTTACCCTATGTTCCAAAAATACTTCGTAAAAGGTATTATGATTGGTTCAGTAAAAGGGTAAGGGGTTACAACAGCATTCATGGATAGTAGCAAAGATTGTTTTCTCTTGATATATAAGCAATTTACATTAGAGGAAACAATCCTGCACTAACCTTGAGTATATATTGTCTGGCAACACAGACAGTCACAAAAAAAGGAGGATATAGGTATGAAGAAAAAGGTAGCAAGAGTCTTATCGCTTGCATTAGTTGTAGCAATGCTTGGTACAACAATGGTTGGATGTGGTAAGAAAGACAACAAAAAAAATGATACGACAACAGGCAATGCAACAGAAACAACTGACAGCACAGGGGATACTGCTGGTACAGATTCTACTGCAGACGCAGATAAGAAATATGATAAATTCTTAACAGTTGACGTATTTGCAACACAAGCAAACTATCAAGGTATTCAATCTGGTTGGTTTGCAAAAGTAGTTAAAGAAAAATTCAACATGGAACTTAATATCATTGCTCCAAACGTAGCTGGTGGTGGAGATACTTTATTCCAAACACGTTCTGCAGCTGGTAACTTAGGAGATCTTATATTAATGGGATCTGAAAATGGTAGATTAGCTGATACTGCTGAGGCAGGTCTGTTAGTAGATATGACAGATATGGTAGCTAATACAAAATATGTATCACAATTCACTGGTGCTATTGATGTAGCTAAAGGACTTTCAAACGATGGTAAATTATATGGAATTCCTTCATCAGTATCTTCTCAGCCAGCAACGAATCCATCAGAAGGTCTTGATTTAACTTTCGGAACATATCTTCGTTGGGATTATTACAAAGAATTAGGATACCCAAAAGTTGGTACACTTGAAGATTTATTACCAATCTTAAAACAAATGCAAGATGCTCACCCAACTTCAGATTCAGGAAAGCAAACATATGCAATTTCCTTATTTAAGGATTGGGATGGTAACATGATGTGTATGGGTAAACAACCAGCGACAATCTACGGATTCGATGAACTTGGTTTCGTTTTCTCTAAAGCAGATGGTTCAGAAAATCAAAGTATTATAGATGATAATTCAGAATATATCAGAGTATTAAAATGGTACTTCGATGCAAATCAAATGGGATTAGTTGATCCAGAATCAACAACTCAAAACTATGATACAATGTATGCAAAATATCAAGACGGTGCTGTATTATATTCTCCATGGCCATGGTTAGGTCAAGCAGCTTATAACACAGTAGAACATAAAGAAGCAGGTAATGGATTTATGTTCGTACCAGTAGAAGATGAATCAGTATTCTCATATGGTGCTACACCAAACGGTTTAGCTAAATATGTTGTTGGTATTGGCTCTAAAGCACAAGATCCACAAAGAATGATGGATTTCATTGATTGGTTATATTCACCAGAAGGTGTTATGTATTCATGTGCACAAACAGCAAGTACTTGTGGTCCAGAAGGTTTAACTTGGGAAATGGTAGATGGTAGACCAGAATTAACTGAGTTCGGTAAAGAAGCTTTATTAAATGGTGATGGAACAGTACCAGAAGAATGGGGCGGTGGATCTTGGAAAGATGGTGTTTCACAACTTAACTTCCAAACTGTACTTGCATCTGATGAAAATCCAGAAACAGGATTCCCTTTCAACTATACATTATGGGAATCAGTAATTGAATTAAATTCAACTCCACTTGATAAAGATTGGCAAGAAACTAATGATGCGTTATCAACTGTTGAATACTTACAGAAGAACAATCAAATTCTTGTTGCTCCTGGTACTGACTTTGTTAGTCCACAAGAATCTTCAGAAATCACTACTTTACGTAGCCAATGTAAAGCAATCATCATTGAAAACTCTTGGAAGATGGTATTCGCTAAAGATGAAGCAGAATTCTATAGCATATTAAAGAATATGCAAGATACTGTAAAAGGTCTTGGTTATGATGATGTATTAGCTTTTGACCTTGATTGTGCTAAGCAACTAAACGAAATGCGTGACGCTGCTAGACAATAATAAGAAGATAAAATCGTTAGATAATTAAATCTTTTAACTTAGAGTCCTAGATGATTGATTCACACTTTGAGATAGCATATGTTATTTTTGTTAGTGTTGAATAAATCATCTGGGATTTTTACTGTGTTAGAGTTAGTACAGAAGGTTACATTAAGATATTTGATTTGTGAATAATTGCTATTTTTTGTCCGATTTGGTTGTAAATACTGGGAAAATATAATAAAATATATATAGATTGAATGCTTGTTAATAGTAACGGTAATGTAGTGATACAATCGAGTCTAACATGAATAAAGAGGGATCTGATGGTACGAAAAAAAATAAGGTACTTTCTAGGAGGTCGAAAGTATGAAAATTAAAAAAACAACCGAAATGGGAAAATTAACAAAGAAAAAAGCGAAGAATAGTAAAGAATTACAAACGGTTGACTTACAAAATGTAACAAAAAAAGTGATTTACGATACAAAACAAGCTAAGAAAGACGCAAAAAAAGAAGCAGAACGATTAAAGCGAGAAGCAAAAGCTTATAAAAGTGAAACAAAAGATATGAAGAAAAAATCAAGTATCGGTTTTAAATTAATAGTTGGTTTTTTAGTTCCAGTATTATTTGTAATCGCCTTAGGTGTTATTTCGTATAGGAAAGCATCAGATGGCATTATTACTAATTATGAAAATGCCAGTAAGCAGACGTTAGATTTAACAACACAATATATAGAGTTTGGTTTGAATTCTATTGAGTCGGCTGCAATTCAATTCGAATTTGAAGATACTACTACAAAGTATTTCTTAAATTATGTTGGAGCAGAGAAGGCTGAAATTCAGAGCATCTACACTACATTATTTAATCAAATGCATTCAAAGAAGGTATCTGATGAGTTTATTCAAGATATACATATGGTATCTGATGTTGTAACACCTATATCATCATCAGGTATAAAGGCTACAGACAGTTATTCGAATCTAATGAACTCTGAAGAAGGAAAACAGATGATGGAATCAACTCAAAAGAGTGGTTGGTTTGGATACTGTGATGGAATTGATACTACGTTTAAGATAAATAAAGATAATTATGCGATGCGATATATACGTAAATTTTCAACAGCAAATGCCGCAATTGTAATAGATGTAAAGGCAGATACAATTGATAGTATCTTGGGGAATCTTGATTTTGGCAAGGGTTCCTATGTAGCGTTGGTAACAGGAGATGGAAGAGAGATTCATCTTGATGATTCCATTACCGAGCCTGTATTTTTATATGAACAATTCTTTATTGATAACTTGGAATCAGGTGAGGTATCTGGCAATGAATATGTTACATTAAATGATGAAGAGTATATGTATATGTATTCTAAGATAGGAGAAACTGGTGCAACCATTTGTGCATTAATGCCAAAGCGTGTTATTACGGCACAAGCTGAGGGAATTAAGGATATTACAGTTGTTATTGTAGTTATCTCTTGTATTGTTGCATTGAGCCTTGGTTTACTTATAACATTAGGGATTAGTAAAGAAATTGCTAATATCATTAAGAATCTTAAATTAGTAGCGTCAGGTGATCTAACTGTAAAATTCCGTACAAGACGTAAAGACGAATTCTTGATTCTTGCAAAGAATATTCAAGAGATGACAGATAGTATGAAAGGTTTAATAAACAAAACGAAAGACCTAAGTACTACAGTTTCAGAGTCCTCTATGCAAGTAACAACTTCGGCAAATACATTCACGGAAGCAACAAGAGAAATATCTGCTGCTATTGATGAAATCGAACAAGGTGTTAACCAACAAGCGAATGATTCAGAGAATTGTCTTCAACAGATGGATAAATTATCGCAGAAAATTGAGAATGTTAGTCAGAATACACTTGAGATGGAAACAATCGCACAGGATACAAAAGTTGCAGTTGTATCAGGTGCTGATAAGATGAAAGAACTTGAAATTAAGACAGATTCAACGGATACTGTTATTAATCAGGTTGTAGAAGAGATTGTTACATTAGAGAAAAAATCAATAGCGATCGGTAATATCGTATCTGTTATTAATGATATTGCAGAGCAGACAAATCTATTGTCATTGAATGCTTCCATAGAAGCAGCTAGAGCAGGTGATGCAGGACGAGGATTTGCGGTTGTAGCCGACGAGATTCGTAAGTTAGCGGATCAATCTGCTAATTCTGTAGCTCAGATTCATAATATTATAAGTGAGATTCAAAACAGTGTTAAGACAACAGTACAACATGTACATGCTGCTGGTGAGAATATGAAGCAACAGAAGGTAGCTGTAGATGACACAGAGAAAACATTCGAGGATATCAATCATCGTGTGGAACAACTTGTTAATAATATTAAGACAATCACAATGAGTATAGCAGAGATAGAAGGAGCAAGAATTAATACATTACTTGCTATTGAAAGCATCTCAGCTGTTTCCGAAGAGAATGCAGCGGCATCAACTGCAGTTAATGAAACCTCTAAGGATCAGTTAAAACAAGTAGATATGCTTGATCAAGCGGCCAAAGCTCTTGACTGCAATGCCAAAGAGTTAGTGGATGCTGTACAACAATTTAGGGTAAACTAGTGTGAGTTGATAGTGAATTAGAGCTGCCGCATGAAGAAGGTTTCTAGTGGCAGCTTTATCTAACACTAAGAAGTTTTAAAGTGTTAGGCTATAAAAAGTTTTGTAGTAGGAAAGGAGTTAGTTACTTATATGGAAGAACAATTAAAGAAAATTGATGAAGTTATAGCAAAAGGAAGATTTAAAGAAAACTGGGATACGTTAATGGACTTTGAGGTACCTACGTGGTTTAAGAAGGCCAAGTTTGGTATATTCATTCACTGGGGGCTATACAGTGTTCCAGCGAATTCCAATGAATGGTATTCAAGAAACATGTATATCAAGGGAATGCCAGCATATGAACATCATGTAAAGACATATGGGCCACAGAACGAATTCGGTTATAAAGATTTCATTCCTATGTTTAAGGCTGAAAAGTTTGATCCAGATGAGTGGGCAAAGATCTTTAAAGACGCAGGAGCTAAATATATATTCCCTGTGGCAGAACATCATGATGGTTTCCAGATGTATAAGAGTGAGATATCACACTATAATTCATACGAGATGGGACCGAAGAGAGATATATTAGGAGAATTAAAGGAATCCTTTGAAAAAGAGGGACTTACGTTCTGTACTTCTTCTCACCGTGCGGAGCATTGGTTCTTCATGGGACATGGGAAAGAGTTTGATAGTGATATTAAAGATCCAATGGTTCGCGGGGATTTTTATTGGCCAGCAATGCCAGAACCAGATAATCAAGATTTATTCAGTACGCCTTATCCAACGAAGGAATTCCTTGATGATTGGTTAATTCGTACTTGCGAGATTATTGATAACTATAAACCAAAAGTATTGTACTTTGATTGGTGGATTCAACACGAATCCTTCAAGCCATATCTTAGAAAATTAGCAGCATATTATTATAACCGCGGTGAGGAATGGGATGAAGAAGTTGCTATTACTTACAAGCACGATGCTTTCATGTTTGGAAGTGGAATTGTAGAGATAGAAAGAGGAAAATTTGCAGATCAGAAACCATACTATTGGCAAACTGATACCGCTGTTGCTAGAAACACTTGGTGCTACACAGAAGAGAATGATTATAAGAGCTCTAGAGAAATCATTACGGACCTAGTTGATGTAGTTAGTAAGAATGGTAATATGCTACTCAACATTGGACCAAAAGCAGATGGAACAATTCCTGAAGGAGATGCTAAGATCCTTAGGGAAGTAGGTTCATGGCTAAAAGTTAATGGTGAAGCAATCTACGAAAGTAAAGTATGGAGAAAAGCGGGAGAAGGTCCTACAAGAGAAGAGGAAGGCCAATTCCAAGATGCGAATGTAACGGAATTCACGAAAGAAGATATTCGCTTTACTGTAAAGGGTGGTGCTCTCTATGCAACTTTTCTAAACTATCCAGATGATGGAGAAGTAATCATTCACTCTTTAGCAGAAGCGAAAGATCAAAACAAACCAGAATTTCATGGCATTATTCGTAATGTTGAAGTTTTGGGATTTGATGAAAAACCAGAATGGTCAGTTGATGAAAACGGTTTATCAATTAAGACTACAAATGTTCATAGTGAATATCCAGTTGTAGTTAAGATTATATTAGATTAAGATAAGAGCTCAAAAGTTCGTTTAATTTGATAACCATTTAGGGGCTTTTGACATCTAAACTAGAATAAAGAATTGTGAAACTATAACGGAAAAAACAACTTAAAAGACAATCCTCTTGGTTTGTATCAGGAGCCACAGATATACATATCTGTGACTCCACATACAACTTTGAAGATTGTCTTTTACTGTGCGTGAATACTTAGTTAATTACTCTTCATCTTTTATGTTATGGTGATTTCTATATTCAGCAGGGCTAATGCCAACATATTTTTTGAATTTCTTGTGGAAATAATCAACATTCTTATACCCAACATTCTTACTAATCTCATATACTTTTAGATTATCTTGCAATAACATTTCTTTGGCTTGTGCAATTCGAATCTGGTCAACGTAGGAGTTAAAGTTAGAACCTACTTTCTTGCTGAATACTTTACCAAGATAAGAGCTATTATAGCCAAACATAGGTGCTAGGGTATCCAATTTCAAATTGCTCTTATAATTATAACGAATATAATACAAGATATCATCGATTACACTATCGCTTGACGAATTACCGATTAATTTAATTACTTGGTCAAATTGTTCGTTAAAGTAATTAATAATCTCATATAGATAGCGAGCATGATGAATGAATTCAATAATCTCGGAATTACTTTGTAATTCAATGTCCTTATCATTATAGTTTTGTTCGATAAGGTGTTTCAGGTGAAGGAAGATCCCTGTTAAAAAGGATCGAATGGAATCAATAGATTCCTTTGAGTAGAAGAGATTGTTCTTCAATTCTTCAAGTGAAATCTCAATACCTTTACGATTATATGTCTGAATATATTGGTAGAAGATATTACAATAATGTTTGGAGTCATCTTCCGTGATTGCATAGGTTAATTGTTCAGCATTGGGCAGTTGTGTAGGTAATAGCATATGTTGATGCTTATCACAGAAGAATCTTCTGTTTAATAATGTCAAAGCATCATGATAGGAGAAGTAGATATCATTAATATTCGCTGTGATTCGTCCTGCTGCAATGAACAGATTGGAGAATTCAGGGGCTTTTGGATTTATCTCCATATTCGTTAGTACGGTTTCAAATTGTTTAAGAAGCATTTCTCCTTTAATTATAACTACATCTTGTCCTGTTATGCTTACCCGTTCAACGTTACGGCTCTTGACTGGAGATACACGCAACAGTTTACAGAAAGTATTGTAAAAATCCGTATCGCTTGGATAGTAACCATCAAGAATAACAGCACGATAACTGTCTGCAACTAAATTTAAGTCAGCCAGATTTAGATCAGTAGATTCCCGGCCAGAGGTATTTGAGGAAGTAGGAGTCTTGCCATCTCGAATCATATCACGTAATATGGTAGTTTTGGCTTTTTCGCGATATGTTTCCATATTAGAGGTACGTTGTCTTTCTTTCATTATAGTTGTCTGAATTGATTTAACCGCATCAAGAAGTTCGTCTTCATCAACGGGTTTTGTTAAGTAGAAGTCAACACCACAACGGATGGCTTCTTGTGCGTATTTAAAATCAGAATATCCACTAAGAATGATAAATCTACCTTGAAATCCTTCTTCTCTTGCACGACGGGCCACTTCTGTACCATGCATCTTAGGCATTCGTATGTCTAATAAAACTAAATCGGGATTATGTGCTAGAATGCCTTCTAAGGTATTGATACCATTAGTACCTTCGCCGCATAGATAAAAACCGAGGCTTTCCCAATCAAGAATATTCTTAAGGCCCTCTCTAACGGTAATTTCATCATCAGCTATAAAAAGTTTAAGCATGTTATAAGTCCTCCCACTTGTAATGTAAAGGTAATATAATACTCACGGTAGTGCCTTTATCTGGAACACTTGTTATAGTAAGACCATACTCTGTCCCGTAACATAGCTGTATACGTTGATAGATATTAAATAGTCCAATACTTGAATTTGGCCTTTTTTCGCGTGAGTGTATTTTATCTAATAATTTATCGTGTTCTTCTTCAGTAAGTCCGACGCCATTATCAGATACAGCAATAATAACAGTGTCGTTGGTGGAATCAGTTGAGACATTAATATGAATCATTCCATTGGATTCGATTTCTTCAAGCCCATGTATAATGGAATTTTCAACAATAGGCTGAATCAGTAGTGATAAAATATAATAATTGCTTGTACTGAATCCTGGTTCAATAGAGATTGCAAAGTTAATCTTATCTCCAAATCGTAATTTCTGAATGGTTAGATAGATTTCAATATATTCTAATTCTGTACGTAGGCTGATAGTAATACCAGTACTTTCTAAGTTGTGACGCATGTATTTGCCCAGTAATTTTACAGCAGTAGCAACGTCTTTATCTTGATTTGATAATGCTTTCATACGAATAGTTTCTAAGGTATTATATAAGAAATGAGGATTAATCTGACTTGAGAGCATTTCAAATTCTATCTTTTGTTGATGGTTTTTTAATCTTTGTTGATTGATTTTACCTTCATAAATCTCCTTATCCATCTCTTTAATACTGGTAATCATCGTAGTTAAATCTGAGTATACTTCACTTAATTCATCGTTACCAGTGAATCCATGTATAATGTTGTAATCGCCCTTACTAACCTTATGCATCTCTGAACGAAGGGTATTGATACGATTAGAAAAGTGGTTCGCGTAGAAGATTACAATTAGCAATGGTACAAAGACACTAAATAATAGTGTTCCTACGCAAATTAGTATGATTTGTTTGGTATCTTTCAAAGCTTCTGTATCAATTGTCACTATATATAATTTGTCTTGACTTTGTATAGGTATTAGTGTGGATAACTCTACAAGGGCTTCTTCTTCATTATAAAAGGCACTTCCTGAGTAAGTAAAATATTTTTGATCATAATCAATAGGAAGAGCAAGTGTTTCGGTTAATTTCTTTTCGTTACCATAGAAGATGAAATCTTTGTTTACCGTAATTATGGTTTTGAATGTATTATTATTAATGCGAGATCTCAAATAATTATTACTAATGTTCATAACAAGTAAAGCATAATCGCCCCTTTGCGTTATTGGGATTCGATAGGAAAAAGTCAATTCATTGGCGGGGTTAATTCCTTTGGAATCGGTTACAGTTCTTGTGTGCCAGAGATATCTGGCTGTATTAGAAGCTTCTTTATACCATTCCGTTCGTTGTATTTCAGGTGTGATTTTTTTGAAATTAGTATAATCTTGTATGGTATCATTCATGGTATATATTGTAATATTTGCTATTTCAGCATATCGTGATAAATATTTTTTGAATTTATCATAACTACCGATAGCTGCATTCGCTTCCTGCTTGGAACCATAGGTTGTTGATAGAATCTCCTGCAATTGATTATCCGAGAAAATCTCATCTGCTATGTTCTTAACGGAAGTAGTGACATCGAGAATAATACTTCGAACACGTATATTGTCAGAATTAATCTGAGCAGTATGATGCTTAATTAATAAGGAGCGTGTATTCAGTATTAAGTAGCAACCTACTATGGTAACAGGAATCAGAATTCCTAGTAAGTATACAGTGTATAGCTGGTTTTTAATTTTTAAAGTTATCTTTTTTTTAAAATTAACATGAAATGATAGCACGTATTAATCTCCTTATAGGCTCCTGTAGGTTAATCGTATAAGTAAAATATACCAAAAAAAGATGAATTGTAAAATTCATACCATATTAATAGAGGTTTTTTTAGTATATGTTATCTTAATTATACATAATTATTATACATTCAACATAATATTTTGTCAATTTTAGTGCTCGTTCTCTAAAAAAAAAGACAATTATATGGAATAATGATAGTATTTTTATATACAGGTATCATGTATGATACTTAAGTAAAAGTTTCGTAATTATATTTATAATAGCAACTATAGATATGGCTACATAAAAAACTCTGATTGAATTATATAAAGAAAAGGAATGCATACTATGAAAAAACTATCAATAGAACAGGAACATCACGTAAAATCACTGTTGGAACAATTAACACTAGAAGAAAAAATCGGAATGATTCATGGAAATGGTTTATTCAAAACAGCTGGGGTAGAGCGTCTTGGGATTCCAGCACTTAAGTTCGCTGATGGGCCTATGGGTGTCCGTAATGATTTTGAGAACGCCAAATGGAAAACAATTGGTCTATCCTATGACTTTGTATCCTATTTACCTAGTAATACATCTATAGCATCTACATGGAATAAAGAGGTAGCTTATCAAGTAGGACAAGTGTTAGGGGAAGAAGCAAGAGGACGTGGCAAGGACATGATCTTAGCACCTGGGATTAATGTGAAACGTAGTCCGCTATGTGGTAGGAATTTTGAATATATGAGTGAAGATCCATATCTAATCAAGGAATTAGCGGTTCCATTAATTAAAGGGGTGCAAGAAGCTGATGTAGCTGCCTGTGTGAAACATTTCGCCGCAAATAGTCAAGAAACAAAGCGACTTGAAGTAGAAGCTATCATTGATGACCGTGCTTTTCGTGAGTTATATCTTCCTGCCTTCAAAGCGGCGGTAGAAGAAGGTGAGTCCTATTCTATTATGGGAGCGTATAACCGCTATAAGGGTGAGCACTGTTGTCATAGCAAATGTTTGCTTGACGATATTCTTAGAGAAGAGTGGGATTATGATGGTGTGGTCATCTCTGATTGGGGCGGTGCACATGACACGGAACAAGCAGCCAATACAAGTCTTGATATTGAGATGTCGGTAACGGATAATTTTGATGAATATTTTATGGCAAATCCTTTAATAGAGGCAGTAAAGAGTGGTAAGGTTTTAGAAGAGCAGATAGATAAAAAGGTACGCAGAATTCTTACTATGATGGAACGTCTACACATGTTTAGCGAAGAGAGAAAATCGGGTTCTTATAATACGCCTGAACATAGGGCGGTGATTCGTAAAGCTTCGGAAGAGGGAGTTGTATTACTTAAGAATGAGGAGAATCGACTTCCGCTTAGTAAGAAAGTTAAAAAGCTTGCAGTCATTGGGCAGAACGGAGATATGATCCATAGTAATGGTGGTGGAAGTGCGGAAATCAAAGCACTTTATGAAATCTCACCATTATTAGGAATCAATATGTTACTTGGTGGTAACACAAAAATCCAGTACGCACCCGGGTACTATATTGAGCCTAAGAAGGAAGAAAGTGATGTGAATTGGCAGGAAAGTAGTCTTGAGGATATTGTAAATCGTAGTGGTAGCTCAGAAGGAGTTACACCTGAGAATACGAAGGATAATCAAGTCGATGAACATCTGATTGTAGAGCAGAAGAAACGTAAGGAATTACGAGAAGAAGCAGTCAAAGTGGCAAAAGAAGCAGACGAAGTTATTATAATCGGGGGATTAAACCACGATTACGATACGGAGGGAGCTGATCGTAATGATTTAATTCTTCCTTATGAGCAAGATGAATTGATTAAAGCAGTGTTAGAAGTGAAACCGGAAGCAGTTATTGTTATCATTTCTGGTTCACCTGTTGAGATGAGACAGTGGGAGAAGAATGCAAAGGCAATTGTTTGGACGTCTTATGCTGGTATGGAAGGGGGAACTGGGCTTGCTAGGGTATTGTTTGGTGATGTGAATCCTTCAGGTAAATTACCGGAGTCTTTCCCGATTACGATTACGGATTCGCCAGCACATTGCATCGGTGAATTCCCAGGAGATTTAGAGGTACATCATTCAGAAGGTATTAACATAGGATATCGATATTATAGTACCAAGAAGGTACCTACCCAGTTCTGCTTTGGTCATGGGTTATCATATACTACATTTGCATATGAGGATTTAGTAATTGACAATTCTTTAGTTGGTAGGATAGATGATAATACAGTGATAGATAGTGTGAAAATAACAGGTCAAGTACGTATTACCAATATTGGAAATCAAAGAGGTGCAGAAGTTGTTCAGATCTATGTATCACCTGTAGAAAGTAAGGTTGAACGTCCAGAAATTGAGATAAAAGGATTTGAAAAAGTTTCTCTTGAACCAGGTGAATCTAAGATTGTAACATTTTCACTTGATAGTAGTGCATTCTCCTACTATGACGCAGAAGAAAAAGCGTTCGTTGTAGAACCAGGAAAATATACGATACGTGTTGGTAGTTCCTGTGAAGATATTCGTGTAGAAGCAGATGTTATACTGTAGAGAATTATAGAAACGCGATAGAATTGTTTGTACTTCTTTTGTTTAGTTATAAATAACATAAGTAATTCTAAAGTATCATTACCCCTTAAATCCTTGACTGCGCTTTCTGGCAATAGTACAATTATCGTTAGAATAAAGAAGTCGATTACGTGGACTTTTATGACGTCTTAAGAGTTAATAAGTCGGAATATTGAATAGATACGATAAGGAAAGGCACAGGGATAAGTATGCATAGAATAGGTATAATTGGTGGCGGACAACTAGGTAAGATGATGATTCTTGATGCGAAGAGATTGGATTACTATTTCGTGATTCTAGATCCAACGAAGAATTGCCCTGCGGATAGCATTGCAGATGAACATATCGTTGCTAGCTTTGATGATGTTGAGGCAATTAAGCAATTGGCAGAATGTGTAGATGTAGTAACCTATGAATTTGAACATATTAATGCGAAAGCTTTGCAATTATTAGAAGAGCAAGGACACAAAGTCTATCCATCAAGTGAAACGTTACTTCATATTCAGAATAAACTGAATCAAAAGGATTGGCTACGTAAACATAAGATACCTGTACCAGATTATTTGGACGTTAATGGAATAGAGGAAATCCTACAAGCTGGAGATAAGTATGGATATCCAATAATCTTAAAGACATGTACCGGTGGCTATGATGGTAAGGGTAATGCAATCATCAGGGCACGGGAAGAAGTAGAAACTGCATATGACTGCCTTGGAGCAGGCAAATTTCCATTAATGGTAGAAGAATTCGTACCATTTCAGAAAGAAGTGTCGATTTTTGTATGTAGAAGTGCAAATGGAGATATTAAGGTATTCCCTGTTGCGGAGAATGTGCATGTGAATAGTATTCTTGATGAAACAACAGTTCCAGCTGTAATCTCTAAGGAGAGCACAGACGAGGCAATGGAGATTGCTAAGAAGACAATTGAAGTATTTGGTTGTTGTGGCATGCTTTGTATTGAATTGTTTGTCAAGAAAGATGGACATATCCTTGTTAATGAACTAGCACCAAGACCACATAACTCTGGTCATTATACAATCGAAGGTTGTTATACGTCGCAATATGAAAATCATATTCGTGCGATTCTTTCTCAACCACTTGGGGACACTTCTCTTATTCGTCCGACGGCTATGAAGAATATAATAGGACAGACAAATGGAGACGCTAACGTTCAAGGTCTTGAAGAGGCATATCAAAAACCAGGTGTGAAGATTCATCTATATGGTAAGGATAAGGTTGCCGTTGGTCGTAAGATGGGACATATAACAGCAACAGCAACAACGATAGAGGAAGCCTTAGAAGCTGTTCGCTTTGCACATGAGAAGATTAGTTTTTAATAATAAATAATAACGAAATGAGGATGATGGCATGGCTAAGATAGGTATTATCATGGGGAGTGATTCTGATCTTCCAGTAATGAGCAAGGCAGCAGAGATATTAGATGAGTTAAAGGTAGAATATGAATTAACAATTGTATCTGCACATCGTACTCCAGATCGTCTGTATGATTATGCAAAGAATGCGGAAGGAAGAGGAATTGAAGTAATTATAGCGGGTGCAGGTGGAGCAGCGCATCTACCAGGTATGACTGCCGCTATGACAGTTCTTCCTGTTATTGGTGTTCCTGTTCAGACAAAAGCTCTTGGTGGAGTAGATAGTTTATATTCAATCTGCCAGATGCCACCAGGTATTCCGGTTGCAACCGTTGCAATTAATGGAGCTTTGAATGCGGGATTATTAGCAGCGAAGATCCTTGCTACCACAGATTTAGATTTAAGAGAACGTTTGAAAACATATGCGAATGGATTGAATGATATGGTTCTTGAAAAGGCAGAAAAACTTGAGACGATTAAGTATCAAGCATATTTGAATCAATAGAGATTTAGGAAGGTTATAAAGTTGGTATCAATTTTGTAACCTTCCTATTATTTATGTGTGGATTTAAAAGTATTATCTAGTTTGATAGTTTAAATAGTCTGGTGTCAGTTTTTACGTATTCGGTATAGCTTAGCACCATGAGTAGGAACCGTTACAGTAGGAGTTGTACTATCGGAGAGAGAATTGAATTCTAGTATTTCATTTGACCATAATTCTGTAAACTCTACCGCTTCTAAGGATTCAAGATTTAACCATTCTGGTTGTAGTTCAATGTCTCCTTCTTCCTCTAGATTGAAGATAGCTAGGTATTGTACATCTTCATGTAGATCTTCAGAATACCAAACAGCTTGTTTATCGCTTCGCATAATTTGTCTTGCATTATGATTACCTGTTAATAGATGCAACACATTCCTGTTTGTAATAAGGTTTAGTGTCCATTCATCAAGTTTTGGAAGTTCTGCACCTAACATCATAGGAGAGCGGAATATGGACCAAAGTGTCATCATTGTAATCTGTTCTTCTTTGGTAAAGTTAGTCAATCGTTCTGCATGGAATCCCTTACCAACAAAGCCAACAGGTAACATATCACAATCAGGATAGCAACCAGTAGAGACATGGTTTTGCCAATGTTCACAACGTTCGAACATATTTAATAGAAGAGGCCAAGTATCCCAGAAATCATCTGTAATTCTCCACATGTTGGCATAACGTTCATAATGCCAAGCTTCCTCTAATTTAGCTGGCCCAGGGGATAGGCTTAATACCATCGGACGATTACAATTATTAATTGCCTCATGCAACATAACGATTTCTTCTTTGGCAGAAGCTGCGTCCATACGACAAATATCGTCACATTTGATAAAATCAACTCCCCACTCCGAGTATAGTTCAAAAATAGAATTGTAGTATTCCTTTGAACCAGATTTACTTGGAAATACTCCATACATGTCTGGATTCCAAGAACAGATGGAACTAGGATCAGCAATTTCATTTGCTGTTATAGTTGTCCCCTTAATTGGCGTATGCATATGTGCTGCTATACGAGGAATTCCTCTCATAATATGAATACCGAATTTGAGACCTAAACTATGGATATAGTCTGCTAATGGTTTGAAGCCATTTCCATTAGAAGCAGAGGGAAAACGGTCGGGACATGGAAGAAGGCGAGAGTATTCGTCCATGGCTACCTTTTCGAAGGGAATATACTGATATTGATCTCTTTTCGTACCTACGTTATAAGCGTACCACTGAATATCTACCACAACATATTCAAAACCATAAGGCTTAAGGTATTTCGCCATATAGTCGGCATTTCTTTTGATATCTTCCTCTGTAACGGAGGTGTCGTAATAATCATAACTGTTCCACCCCATCGGTGGAGTTGGTGCGAATGTGTTTTTATCCATAATATGTACTCCTTTATATATTTACTGTTTATAGTCAAATGACTAACTACTGTTTATTTCATTATACATATGGTACTCTTATATAGAAAAGAGGACTAATACTGCATAAGGGGGTAATATTTTGATATACGGTAATTATGGGTTTGCTAACATAGATTCATTTACTACGAACTTGCTACATATCTATGATTTTGGGGTGGAACATCGTAAAGATGAAAACTATGATTATAATAATGCAAAGCGAAAGGATTATGATGGTTATCTTCTACAATATACGTTAGGAGGCAAAGGATATATCGAGATGGATGGAATGACTACAGAATTAACATCTGGGAAAGCATTCTTGATACCATTTCCTCATGACAGTAGATATTATCTTGGCAAAGAAGAAGGTGAGGAATGGAGCTTTTGTTATGTTCATTTCAATGGTTTAATTGCGGACACGTATTATGATCACATAAGTAAAATGCAAGGAAATATAGTATCAGTAAGTGAGAATAGTCAATCGATTCAAACATTTATGAAAGAGTATCAAGCGGTACAAAACGGAAAGCAATATGGTCAATATAACAATAGCATCTTCTTGTACCAATTTTTGATGCTGTTATTGCAAGATATAGAAACTCCTACACACAGTATAAGAATCGGTTGTGTTGACAAAGCGGTAGATTGGATGGCACAGAATTTCTCTACTCAAAAGAACCTTTCGGAGATGTGTATGGAGATCGGAGTATCCTTAGCGCATCTAACAAGGCAATTTCACCAACAAAAGGGAATTACCCCTATGCACCACCTTAGAAACATTCGCTTGGAGCATTCTCTTGTATTATTATCATCCACTGTATTGACAGTAGAAGAAATCGCACAAGAATGCGGATTTTCTAGTGCAAATTATTATGCTAAAGTATTTCGCAAATCTTTTGGATTAACACCTACGGCATATCGAACGGCACATACAATAAGAAGGTAGTTCTTAACAAAAGTTAAAGTAGTTGAACTTATAGATAATTCAAATATTATTAATCACTCTAATAAGTAACATAAGAAATTAATACAGTGCAAAATAAGACAAAGATCGAAAAATGTGGTAAGATAACTTATGTGAAGCAATGATGTTGCTTCTATGGATTACACGAAAACGAGTAACTTTATAAAATCGTTGGAATTAACAGGAGGAAAGTAACATGGATTACAAAAAAGCTGGCGTTGATATTGAAGCAGGATATAAAGCAGTTGAACTTATGAAGAAACATATTGGACAAACAATGAGAAGCGAAGTTCTTACGAACATAGGTGGATTCTCAGGAGCTTTCTCACTTGCTAGTTTTAAAGATATGGAGGAACCAACTTTAGTATCTGGTACAGACGGAGTTGGAACAAAATTAAAACTAGCTTTTATCCTTGATAAACATGATACAATCGGTATTGACTGCGTTGCAATGTGTGTAAACGATATTGCATGTGCAGGTGGTGAACCATTATTCTTCCTTGACTATATAGCATGTGGCAAGAACGAACCAGAAAGGATTGCAACGATCGTTAGCGGTGTTGCTAATGGCTGTGTTCAATCAGGTGCCGCTTTAATCGGTGGTGAAACTGCAGAAATGCCTGGTTTTTATCCTGTTGATGAATATGATCTAGCAGGTTTTGCAGTAGGTATTGTCGATAAGAAAAAATTAATAACAGGACATAACATGAAAGATGGAGATGTTTTAATCGGTATCGCTTCATCTGGTATTCATAGTAACGGATATTCATTAGTAAGAAAAGTATTCAATATGAACCGTGATGCGTTAGAAACTTACTATGAATCACTTGGTGCAACTCTTGGCGAAACTTTATTAACTCCAACAAAGATTTACGTGAAGGCATTACGTTCTCTTAAAGACGGTGGAGTTACAGTGAAAGCTTGTAGCCATATTACTGGTGGTGGTTTCTACGAAAACATTCCAAGAATGCTTCCAGATGGAGTTCACGCATTTGTTAAGAAAAATAGTTATGAAATTCCACCAATCTTTAATATGCTTGCAAAAGATGGCGAAATCGCTGAACAGATGATGTACAACACGTATAACATGGGTCTTGGTATGATGGTTGCAGTTGACCCTACTCAGGTAGATGAAGCAATTCGTCTTATCGAAGCAACTGGTGAGAAAGCATATATTGTTGGTGAAGTTAAGAGTGGAGACAAAGGTGTAACTCTAGAATAGGGAATTCATAATTGACTAGTGATATAAGAATGCATGTAAGGAGAAATCGTATGAAGATTGCAGTTTTGGTTTCTGGAGGAGGTACAAACCTTCAGGCGATTATTGATAAGGTTGAAGATGGTACAATTCGAAATACAAGTATTGAAGTAGTAATAAGTAATAAAAAAGATGCGTATGCATTGACCAGAGCGACCAAGCATGGAATTGCATCGGAATGCATCTCTCCAAAAGATTTTGATAAGAGAGAAGATTTTAATAGGACTTTGGTAGAGAGAATTAATTCATATAAGGTAGATCTAATTGTCTTAGCAGGATATCTAGTTATTCTTCCTGAGATCCTTGTTAAGGAATATCCAAATCGTATTATTAACATACACCCATCATTGATTCCATCTTTTTGTGGGCCAGGAATGTATGGTCTGAAAGTACATGAGGCGGTTCTCGATAGAGGAGCGAAGGTTACTGGTGCAACAGTGCATTATGTAGATGCTGGTGTTGATAGTGGCCCTATTCTATTACAGAAAGCTGTTGAAGTAGAACAAGAGGATACGGCAGAAGTATTGCAACAGAGAGTTATGAAACAAGCTGAGTGGTTGATATTACCCCAGGCGATTGATTTGATTGCGAATGGTAAAGTAGAAATTATAGATAGTAAAGCAGTGATAAAATAAGAGAGGTGACGAAACAATGAAGGTACTTATCGTCGGTAGTGGCGGAAGAGAACATGCAATTGCATATTCCGTATCAAAGAGCAATCATGTAGATAAAATCTATTGTGCTCCAGGTAATGCTGGAATAGCGGGACTTGCAGAATGTGTTACTATATCACCAATGGAATTAGATAAGTTGGCGGATTTTGCTGAAGAAAATAAGATAGATTTAACTATTATCGGTATGGATGATCCACTTGTAGCAGGTGTTGTTGATGTTTTTGAAGCAAGAGGATTACGAGTTTTCGGACCTAGAAAGAATGCAGCAATCATCGAAGGATCGAAAGCATTCTCGAAAGACTTAATGAAGAAATATAATATTCCTACTGCTGCTTATGAAACATTTGACTCCGCTGATGAAGCAATCACGTATTTAGAGACAAGTGCGTATCCAATTGTATTAAAAGCAGATGGATTAGCATTAGGAAAAGGCGTTTTGATCTGTAATACATTCGAAGAAGCTAAAGATGGCGTGAAGTCTATTATGCTTGATAAGCAATTTGGTAGCGCAGGTAACCGTCTCGTAATTGAAGAGTTTATGACAGGAAGAGAAGTATCAGTTCTTGCTTATTGTGATGGAACCCATATCAAACCGATGACAAGTGCACAAGATCACAAACGTGCCAAAGATGGAGATCAAGGTTTGAATACTGGTGGAATGGGTACATTTTCACCAAGTCCATTCTATACCAAAGAAGTAGATGAATTCTGTGAAAAGTACGTATACCAAGCAACAATGGATGCGATGAAAGCAGAAGGAAGAGACTTCACAGGAATCTTGTTCTGTGGATTAATGTTAACAGAAAAGGGTCCAAGAGTATTAGAATATAATGCTAGATTTGGTGATCCAGAAGCACAGGTTGTATTACCTCGAATGAAGAATGATATCATTGAAGTAATGAATGCTTGTATCGATGGAAAACTAGATGATATAGATTTACAATTTGAAGATAATGCGGCCGTTTGTGTAGTTCTTGCATCAGCAGGTTATCCAGAAAAGTATGATAAAGGAATTAAGATTACTGGATTTGAAAACTTTGAAGGAAAAGATGGTTACTATGTATTCCATGCTGGAACGAAAGAGACAGAAGAAGGAATTGTAACCAATGGTGGACGTGTTCTTGGTGTAACAGCTAAGGGTTCAACATTAAAGGAAGCAAGAGCCAATGCTTATGAAGCAACGAAATGGATTGATTTCTCTAACAAATACATGAGAAATGATATTGGTAAGGCAATCGACGAAGCATAAAATTGGAGTTGTTGTATGAGATAGATATCTCGTATAGCAACTCTTTGTAAATTATGTGCAGCCTTATTTGCAGTATGGCACCTACCTTCATATGGAAACAACTTACCACAGGCTCTGATTACTATTATACCAGCTAGATTAGTTCTTAACTATCTATTTAAGAAAACTGATTTAATTTGGGTAACTTGGGTTGTTCATGTATCATTTGACATTATTAGTTTCCTTCCAATATTGCTTAAATAAAAAGAAGTATTATGTTATTTATGATTTATATGTTACATAATTAATATCAAATAATTTAAGGCCATAATCACATGAACCTAGTGTGATTTGTGGCTTTAATTTATTTTTTGATTTCTCAATGGTCTAACTTTTGTCATGACAATCAATCGAATAATTATCAATTAAATTATCTACTGAAAGTTGAAATGGTAATAGAGTCAACTATAATAATAGATATAGAAAGGGAAAATATAGATAAGTTGAGAATAATTAGAAGGAAAGTGGAAAACCTTATAAGGAATGTGTACTTTAGAATAGGATTCAACTGAAAATACTGAGTAGTTGAATAAATAAAAAAATCTTATAAGGAGTGAAATACGTTGCATCAATTTATAGCAGATTATCTAAGTAAATTTATTCATATTCCTTTTGCAATAAATATGAAGGAAGAGCATCTTAAAGTAGGGGAAGAAGAACCTGAATTCACTGTTACAATTAACGAGGGAATAAGCAAGAAAGAATTATTAACAAGTACATCGTTAGCTCTGGGGGAAGGATACATGAAGGGAATTATTGAGGTGGACCGCGACTTGTACGATGTCTTAAATCTCTTCCTAGGTAATATGGAATCCTTTAATAGAAATAAGTCTGAATTAAAGAAATTGTTCCATCCGAATATGTCTAAGAAACATCAAAAGGAAGAAGTATCCTCTCACTATGATATAGGGAATGATTTTTATTCATTATGGTTAGATGAAACATGGAGCTATTCCTGTGCGTATTTTAAGAAAGATTCGGATACGTTATACGAGGCACAATGTAATAAAGTGCATCATATACTTGAGAAATTACATTTAGAAAAAGGGATGACTTTGCTAGATATCGGTTGTGGTTGGGGCTTCTTGTTAAAAACCGCTGCAAAAGAATATGGAGTGAAAGGGTATGGAATCACACTAAGTACAGAACAGTATGAAAAATGTAAAGCAGATATCGAAAAAGAAGGACTAGAAGATTTAGTGACGGTAGAACTTATGGATTATCGTGATCTTAAAAAGTCTGGACTACAATTCGACAGAGTTGTTAGCGTTGGTATGCTTGAACATGTTGGACGTGGCCAATACGAAGAATACTTAGAGTGTGCTAGTGCAGTAATGAAACCAGGTGCATTATTTTTGTTACATTATATTAGTGGTCATAAGGAACACTGTGGAGACCCTTGGATTAAGAAATATATTTTTCCTGGTGGTATGTTACCTAGTTTTAGAGAGATTATTAGTCTGTTACCAGAGTATCATTTTTATACTCTAGATGTGGAGAGTTTACGTAGACATTATAATAAGACTTTAATATGTTGGAGAAAGAATTATCTTGAACATGCTGAGCAAATTAAAAAGGAAAAGGGAGAGGAATTCTTCCGAATGTGGGATGCGTATCTTGCTTCTTGTGCAGCCACATTTTTGAATGGTGTTATTGATTTACATCAGATTTTAATGTCTAAAGGTGTGAATAATGAATTACCAATGAATCGAGTTGTATAATTAGAGTGAATGCTAACATGAAAGGACAATCCATGAAGATTGTCCTTTTTGTATGCGACGGTATGGTTAATCCAATTATGTGTAAATAACCATTTCCATAGATGCGTATTCGTATTATATTCCTTCTTAATGTGACAAAATGCCATGAAAATGCCATAGATATTCAGTATTTTTTATTATATAAGGTGGAATTAAGTTGCAAGGTTGGAAATTATACACAAAAAAGAATTGTGTGAAATAAAATAAGGTATGTTAAGAACAGGAATGAGTTGAGTTTGAGGAAAGATGATTTCATGCCTTAGCTACGAATTCTCACTTGTCTCATGAATTTAATAGAGGTATAAAGGGTAGGCCGATGCTATCGACCTAGGTCGTTTAACTGACCTAAAACATGGAAGATAAGAACAGAGTAGAATAATACTCTATGGCATTAAGAAAGGAGTTATTTATGAATAGGAAAGGATGGCATAAGGTATTAATCCTGCTATTGTGTATTGTGATGGCATGTCCGTCTACTATTTTGTTATCGAAAGAGGAGAAAGCGCAGGCGGCGACAGCTACACTCAATTTACCTGCAAGTATCACAGCCACGAAGTTGAATGTTAGAACGAAAGCATCTCGTACGGCAACACAGTTAACGGCATCAAAAACCAAGGTATCATTACTACAAGGAACTAAGGTTACAATCTTATCAGAAAAGATGGTTAATAAAGAAAAATGGTATTATATCTCCTTCAAGTGGGAAGGTAAGACTACGAAGGGTTACGTATTAAGTGATTATGTGAAGTTAACACTAAAAGATTCCGTAGCGGCCAAAGTAAATAGTAGTACTAAAGTTAAAATAAGAAAAGCTGCGGGTAGTACAACGTATCTGAAAGTATCGAATAAAACGATATCATTAGCTAATAAAACAAAATTAACAATTACGAAAGAAGTAACGAAAAAGGATGTTAAGTATTTCTGTGTGGAATTTACATATAGTAAGAAAAAACATACAGGTTATATTGAAGCCAATAAGGTGTTGTTCACTCCTCCCGTTGCTGAGCCTGAGAGAAAACCGATTGATACTGGTAAAGTAACAACGAATAATCTAAGAGTTAGAGTAGGAGCGGGAACAACGAAAGAACAAATGGTTGATTCGTCTGGTGCGAAGGTTTATCTCTCAACTGGCGCTAAAGTAACCATCTATTCTGTTACAGAGGTATCAGGAATGGTTTGGTATGAAGTTGATTTTACTCACAATGATAAAGTTGTGACAGGATTTATCTCAGGTGATTATGTTAAGTTGGATTCAGAAGAAGGTACCGATGAGGATACCCCGAAAGACGACCCATCTACGGAAAACCCTCCAAAAGAAGATCCGAAACCGGACGACAATAATCCTGGTGGTGACACTCCGGGAGACGATAGCTCTACAGAAACACCTACAGAACCATTATCGGATGCACAATTTGAGCAAATGATGGTAACACAGGGATTTCCAGAAAGTTATAAGCCATATTTAAGATCATTACACAGTCAGTATCCACATTGGCAGTTTGAGGCTTATCATACTGGACTTGATTGGAATACAGCAGTTACTAAGGAAAGTGTGGTTGGTAAGAACCTAATTCCAAACAGTAAGAACATTTCATGGAAATCCATGGAGTCAGGTGCGTATAAGTGGGCTACGGACAGTTTCGTAGTATTCGATGGTTCTACTTGGGTAACGGCGTCAAAAGATATTATCGCATATTATATGGATCCAAGAAACTTCTTAAATCCACAAGGAGTTTTTCAGTTTGAATTGCTGTCATATCAAGAGCAGTATCAGACTCTAAACGGTCTTGAGAATATATTAAGTGGAACACCAATGGCTGGGACAAATTATACGTATGTAGATGAGGAGGGTGTAACACAGACGAAGACGTATGCGCAGACGTTTATAGATGCAGCAAAATATTCGGGGGTTAGCCCATATCATTTGGCTTCACGAGTAAAACAAGAAGTTGTTACATCGAGTAAGACATTTAGTACAAGTGCTACAGGAACTGTGAGTGGATATGAAGGGTTATATAATTTCTATAACATAGGAGCAACCCATAGTACAGTAGCGGGTGGAGCGGTTGCTAATGGATTGAGATACGCAAAGAATGGAACCACGAATGCAGCCAATAATGCCTTGTATCTCATTCCGTGGACAAGCCCATATCGTTCCATTGTAGGTGGTTCTTATGTTATTGGTTCTACCTATATCAAAAGAGGACAGAATACAATATATCTTGAGAAATTTAACATGACGCCAACGTCAACATATTCACATCAATATATGGCCAATGTTCAAGCCGCTTGGTCAGAAGCAACAAAAACATTCGCTGCATATAGTAGTATGGACAGTGTACCAATTGTATTCTCAATTCCAGTATTCCTTAACATGCCGGATGTACCAGCTACATTACCAGCAGATAAGCTTAATCCAAACAACTGGCTTAAGACATTAAAAGTAGAAGGATTTGCAATTACTCCATCATTTGATGCTTCAATTGAACAGACATATGGCTTAATTGTTGATGCTAGTACAGATTCTATTGTTATTAATGCAACAGCAGCGAGTAAAAAAGCAACTGTTAACGGCGTGGGCAGAGTATCACTTAATGTGGGAAGCAACGAAGTTGTAATATCAGTAATTGCTGAGAATGGAGATAAACGAGAGTATAAGCTTAACGTAATTCGTTTATCGGAATAAAAGGGGTAAGGTTGAATGAAGCAAAAGAAGAATGCATTACTAATATATATTCTATTGATAAGTTTATTCGTAAACTTGATACCAAGTATAGCGGTGAAAGCAGCAAGTGCTACAGTTTCGATTACGTTAAAGGACACGGAGATAAAACTGAATGATACGTTCAATGTCATCGTTAAAGTTGAGGCAACGGATACAATTGGAGGATTTGAAACATTTCTTACGTATGATGAAAGCAAAATGGAATTCATTAGCGGTGGAAGCTTGGTAAGCGGAGGAGATGGAATTCTTCGTGTTTCTGATATGAATCCTGAGAATATTGCTAAGAGTCGTAAGTATATATTGCAATTTAAGGCCGTTGAACAAGGAAATGCACAGATTGAGACGATGGATCAAGCCTATGTATACACGTATGAAGATTCTGCGGAGATGTCAGTTTCAAGTAATCGTTTATCCATTAGTATTGGAACGGATGAGAAAGTTTCGAACAATGCAAAGTTATATTCTTTACGAATCAGTCCAGGTGTATTATCGCCTGAATTTGCTGACAACACAACAAAGTACACTGCAGAAGTTGAGAGTGATGTTAATGAACTTGTAATAAGTGCCATGGCTCAAGATGGGGACGCGAAAGTAAAGACAAAAGGTAATAAAAGTTTGCATGCAGGTCCAAACGAAGTGAATATAATAGTAACAGCACCTTCTGGTGATCAAAAAACCTACACAATTGTGGTTACGAAGCAAGAAGATCCTACTAGTCAGAATGGACAGACGGAAGGTGAGGGAGAAGATACTCCTGATGAAACAGAAGATGAAATTACAGAAGATGATATCACAGAGGCAGATCAAGAAACACTAGAATCAGAAGGGTATCTAGTAACAGAAGAGGGTGAGAGTATAACACTACATTTTTCTTCTGCATATGATATTGTACCATTAGAAGATTCTAGTATGATTCCAAGTGGCTATGAAGAAACAACGATGAAATTACAAGGAGTTGCAGTAACTGTATATGAGCCAATAGGTGGAGAATTTGTTGACTATGTGTTATTGTATATGAAAAAAGGTGATAGCGAGCCACAATTCTATCGCTATGATAAGACCGAGAATACAGTACAAAGATATGAGGAATCCTATGATCAACCAACTACAACAACCACAAGTAAGGTAACAAAAGATGAATATGCGAAGAAACTAGCGAACATGAAAATCTTAGTAGCTGTTAGTTGTGTAATTGCATTAATAGCCACACTAGTAGTAATTAGACTTTTAGTTAAATTACGTGGTGTAAAGGATGATGAATTTTTCTAAATTATTCTGCTTGGCTCTGAACAGTTACAAGATGTGAATGATTAGAATGTGATAAATTGAGTGTTTATAATTTAGAGCAGAGTAGTATACTTATGATAGAGTATACTACTCTGTGTTTATATACCACTTGACAAAGACTTTATATTTGTTATACTAATCGTATAACAGATATAACTAAAAGAAGGTGATACATGTGATTGTACGTATTGATTTTAATAGCGATGAAGCGATATATATTCAGTTAAGAAATCAGATTATACTAGGAATAGCAAATTCTGAATTCAAAGAGGGTGATAACCTACCATCTGTTAGAGAATTAGCAGAAAATATAGGAATTAACATGCACACCGTTAATAAAGCATATACTATATTAAAACAGGAAGGCTATCTAAAACTAGATCGAAGAAAAGGTGCTGTTATTTCAGTGGAAGCGGACAGATGCAAGGCAATGATGGATATGATGAATGTTTTGCAGGTGGTTTTAGCGGAAGCATATTGTAAGGACATTACCAGAGAAGAGGTTCATGAAGCGGTAGATAATATTTTTAATGAATTTCTTTAATGAAGTAACAGGATTGTTCGTCTTGTATTTGAAGTGTCGCATCAAGGAGGCAATAGTATGTTATGTAATAGATGTAAGAAGAGAGATGCGAAGATTTATTATACAGAAGTAGTTAATGGTGAGATGAAAGAACAACACTTGTGTGAGGAATGTGCTGCAGAATGTACTAGGTTTCACATGAGTTCTACATTTGTTAATAAAAATGTTTCTGTTGGAGATATCTTAGCAAGTATACTTGGAAATTATAGAGGCGCATCTAATTCTAAAGCGAATGAAAAAGCAGATAAGAAAGCGGATACACAAGGAGAAGAAGAGAAGAAAGATGATGCATTACGTTGTGAGCATTGTGGAATGACGTATGAACAATTCTTACAACAAGGAATGGTTGGTTGTGCTAAATGCTATGAATATTTTAATAAGGTATTGTCTAGAAGCATAAAGAGTCTTCATGGTACAGATGTCCATGTTGGAAAGCAGCCAAAAGGTTATGTATCATGGATGAGCAAGATTGTTAATGAATTATCTGAGATAGAGAAGAAAAGCATTCTTTTACAAGAAGCGATAGAGAAAGAGGAATTCGAAGAAGCAGCAAAATTACGAGATGAGATTCGAAGGTTGAAAGAGCGAGAGAGAAATACCACAAAAAAAACTGGTATTGGTAAGGAAGAATCTAATAGGGAGGAAATCAACAATGCCTAAATGGTATGAAGAACAGAGTAAACAAAGCGATGTTGTGATTTCTAGTAGAATACGGCTTGCAAGGAATTTTGCGAAATATCCATTCTCTCCAAAACTCACCTTAGAACAGGCAGAACTGCTATGTGAAGAAATTCATAATCACTTAGAAGAAAAGAAGACAAAGCTTGAAGAAATAGTTGGAAAGTATTATTATTATAATGTAATAAAAGCTAGTGAAATTGAAAAGGAAGCTTTGGTTGAGAGACATATTATAACGAAGAAATTAGCACAGAAGAAGCAACCTACAGGAGTCATTATGACAGAAGATGAAAGTGTAAGTCTTATGTTGAATGAAGAGGACCATATACGCATACAAGCAATAAGTAGTGGCATGAATTTGCTACCATTACTAGAGAAAGCCAATGCAATTGATGATTTCATCTCAGAATCATTACAGTATGCATTTGATGATAAATTAGGATATCTAACAAGTAGTCCTACGAATATTGGAACAGGATTACGTGCATCTATAATGGTTTATCTTCCGGCACTTGGAATATCTGGTAAGATGGATAAATTAATAGATGAAGTAAGTCAACAGGATGTATCCATTCGTGGAGTATATGGTGAGGGTAATAAAAGTCTCGCATATATCTATCAGATATCAAATTGCAAGACCATCGGTATGTCAGAATGTGATATCATACAAAATCTGATTACGATTGTAGATCAAATTATTAAACAGGAACGGAATCGAAGAGAATATCTATTAGATTCTAATTTTGATAAGTATGAAGATCAAGTATATCGTTCCTATGGAGTTTTACGTTATGCAAAGCAGATATCAACTGCGGATGCAATGACGTTACTAGCGCAGATTAAATTTGGCTATGATTCAAAAATTATAGCAAGCGAAGAAACACCATCTTTTTATAAATTAATGATGGCCATCCAGCCTGCTAACTTGCAGAAAATATTAGGTAAGAATGCAGGAGTGAAAGAAAGAGAAAGAGCAAGAGCGAAGTTCTTGAATGAAAGTTTGCCTGAATTAATTCATTTGTAATAAAAACACTTTGTAAATCATGGCTGAACTATAGCTAACAAATCACAGCGAAAGGGAGTGTACAAAATGAACGATCGATTCACAATAAATGCGAAAGAAGCATTACAGGTAGCAGCAGATTCTGCCTATCGATTAATGCATAGTTATATAGGAACAGAACACCTTCTAATAGGTCTCATTAATGCCGAGGGTGTAGCGTCTAAGGTATTAGAAGAGAATGGGGTAGACGAAGGGAAAATAATAGATTTAGTAAATCAATTAATTGCTCCGAATTCTAATGTAGAGGTATTAGAAGCTGGAAGTTTTACTCCTAGAGCAAGACGTATTATAGACCAAAGTTATAGGGAAGCGGTTCGTCTTAAGTCTCAAACAGTAGGAACAGAACACCTATTAATAGCTCTACTCAAAGAGTCGGATTGTATTGCAGTCCGTCTTATGAATACATTAGGTGTGAACATTCAAAAGTTATACATCGACCTATTAACTGCTATTGGTCAGGATAGTAATGCTGCTAAGAGTGAATATACCTCTAACAAGAATAAAACTAAGGGTAAATCCTCTACACAGACATTAGATCAATATAGTCGCGACCTAACGGCTTATGCAAGAGAAGGAAAATTAGATCCTGTCATTGGTAGAGAAGACGAGATCCAAAGAGTTGTTCAGATTCTTAGTAGAAGAACAAAGAATAATCCATGTTTAGTTGGTGAACCAGGCGTAGGTAAAACAGCCATTGCAGAAGGTTTAGCACAAAAGATAGTAGAAGGAAACATTCCAGAGACAATTAAAGACAAGAGAGTACTAACACTTGATTTAAGTGGTATGGTTGCCGGTTCTAAGTACCGTGGTGAATTCGAGGAGAGAATTAAGAAGGTTATCCAAGAAGTAATGAATGATGGAAACATTCTATTATTTATTGATGAGATTCATACGATAATTGGTGCTGGTGGAGCAGAAGGTGCAATCGATGCATCGAATATCTTGAAACCATCATTAGCTAGGGGTGAGATTCAATTAATTGGTGCCACTACTAGAGAAGAGTATCGTAAATATATTGAAAAAGATGCGGCCTTAGAAAGAAGATTCCAACCAGTAGTTATAGAAGAACCTTCTGAGGAGGAAACGATTCTTATCTTGAAAGGGCTACGGGATCACTATGAGGCTCATCACCAGGTTACCATTACTGATGATGCACTGGTTGCAGCAGTACGTATGTCAAACCGTTATATCAATGATCGTTATCTTCCAGATAAGGCAATTGATGTAATAGATGAGGCTTCATCAAGAGTACGATTAAGTGCATATATGGCTAGTCCTGATATTAAGAGACTTGAACAAGAGAATGAGCGTTTAGAAGAAGAAAAGGAACAAGCTATTAAGAATGAAGCGTATGAGAAAGCTGGAGAGATTAAGAAACAACAAACAAAAAATGTTGAAGAATTAAATAGACTTCGTGCGCAACAAGAAAAAGAGAAAACGGAGAAGGAGATGGTAGTATCTCCTAGTGAAATTGCTGATATAATCTCTGGATGGACGAAGATACCAGTTAGTAAATTAGAAGAAGAAGAAAGCAATCGTCTACGTAATCTTGAGAAGATTCTACATGAGAGGGTAATTGGTCAAGAGGAAGCAGTTGCCGCTGTTTCAAAGGCAATACGTAGAGGACGTGTGGGACTTAAAGATCCGAATCGACCAATTGGTTCTTTCTTATTCTTAGGACCAACAGGTGTAGGTAAGACGGAATTGTCAAAAGCGTTATCAGAGGCGATGTTTGGCAATGAGAATGCTATGATTCGTGTTGATATGTCTGAATACATGGAGAAACATAGTGTGTCTAAGCTTATAGGTTCTCCACCAGGATATGTAGGTTATGATGAAGGCGGTCAGTTAAGTGAGAAAGTACGTCAAAATCCGTACAGCGTAATTCTTTTTGATGAGATTGAAAAAGCCCATCCGGATGTGTTTAATATCTTATTACAAGTGTTAGATGATGGTCATATCACTGATGCACAAGGAAGAAAAGTAAGCTTTAAGAATACGATTATCATTATGACTTCAAACGCTGGTGCAAGTCGTATCATTGCTCCAAAACAACTTGGATTCACAACACAAGTGGATGAAAAAGAAAATTATAAGAAGATGAAAGAAGGGGTTATGGAGGAAGTTAAGAGACTCTTTAAACCAGAATTCATTAACCGTATCGACGAAATTATCGTATTCCATTCACTAACAAAAGAAAATATAAAAGATATTGTTCGTATCATGTTGCAAGTTATTGCAAAACGTACGAAAGTACAACTTGATATAGAACTTGAATTCACGGAAGCTACCATTGAGTTTATAGCAGACGCTGGATTTGATAAAAGCTATGGAGCTCGTCCACTTAGAAGATCGATACAGACGAATATTGAAGACAAGCTAGCGGAAGAGATATTAGATCAAAAAGTAGGGATTGGAAGTCGTGTTTGTATTGATACCATCGATAAGAAAGTAGTATTTCAGATGCAGTAAGGAATAGAAAAACTATATTAATAGATATTTAATAAAAATCACGAAAGATTCACTAGTAAAAAGCTGTCGATTATTATATAATGTGATTATATTAAAGAATAAAAAGTAACTATTCGTAACTATGTTCTTCATGTGATGATTGTAAGGGATTTCATTAATGAATATTGAAACCTGCAAAACCGAGTGCATTTATGTAATACGGACTTAATATATCTTTCATGAAGACACATTGGGGGACATTAGTTTGAATATCTTTAATAACAGTACAAACGATACTTTGTGGTGTGTATGCCATTATAGAGGATTACAAGTCAAGAAGAGATAGAAATGATGTGCTGTATAAAAATGGAGGGTTCTGTAATGACAGTAGTTGAAGAATTAATTCGCAAAGAGAATAATGGAGCAATTAGCTTTGGTAACTATACATTAGACCAAAAGTCTAAAGTTTCAGATTTTGAGCATAATGGAGATTTGTATAAAGTAAAAACGTTTAAAGAGATTACGAAACTTGAGAAAAATGGAATGTTTGTTTATGAGTCAGTACCTGGTACTTCTGTATTCTCATTTAATGCAACGGATAAGGATATTCAATTTGTTGTTGAAGGCTCTGAAGATGTACAAATTACTTTAGAATTAGAACCTGAGAAAGAATACAAAGTATTCGTTGATGATACAAACGTTGGTAAGATGAAAACAAATTTAGGTGGTAAATTAGTTGTAAGTGTAGAGTTAAGTAACGGAAAACAATCAAAAGTTAAGGTTGTTAAACTATAGACGTAACTATTTAGTTACCCACAGCCGCAGCGTATAACGTGAATTAATAAGAGGTAGCTTGATATCCAATACATAGGAAGTTGAGCACCTCTTATTTTTTATTGGATAACATAGTGTATCAAATTTTGTGGTTGTAGTTTATTGTTATAAAGCAGGAAGGATTAAAAAAAGGACTGTAGGAATGGCGAAAGCAAAGAACGTATTTTATTGTAAAGAATGTGGATACGAATCAGCAAAATGGGTCGGTCAATGCCCGGGTTGTAAGGGATGGAATACATTCGTTGAAGAACCAGTGGTAAAGAGAGCAATAGCAGGAGCGAATAAGGATCGTAGAATACAAATCGAACCAACTAAGCTTAGTAATGTTAATTGTGATACGGATGAACGATTTAGTACAAGTTTTGGTGAACTAGATCGTGTTCTTGGCGGAGGTATTGTTGTTGGATCATTGGTATTAGTTGGTGGAGATCCCGGTATAGGGAAATCCACGTTGTTATTACAGATGTGTAAGGAATTAGCATCTAGACATAAGAATATACTATATATCTCTGGCGAGGAATCTTTAAAGCAAATCAAGATGCGTGCAAGTAGACTAAGTTATTCGGAAGGTGATTTACTTCTATTAAGTGAAACTAACCTTGACTTAATCGAAGATGCAATTAAGAAAATAAATCCAGATGTAGTAATTATTGATTCGATACAGACTATGTTTCGAGAGGATATCGGATCTGCACCAGGAAGTGTAAGCCAAGTAAGAGAAACTACACATAGTTTAATGCAGATAGCTAAGGGGATGGGGATCTCCATCTTTATCGTTGGTCATGTAACAAAAGAAGGAGTTGTGGCTGGACCAAGAGTACTTGAACATATGGTAGATACTGTGCTATACTTTGAGGGAGACAACCATGCTTCCTATCGTATATTAAGAGCAGTTAAGAATCGTTTTGGATCAACGAATGAAATTGGTGTTTTTGAGATGCGCAATGTCGGACTTGTAGAGGTTACGAACCCTTCTGAATATATGTTACAAGGTAGACCAGAAGGAGAATCGGGTTCCATTGTAACATGTGCGATGGAAGGAACAAGACCAATTATGGTTGAGGTACAAGCTTTAGTTTGTCAGACGAATTTTAATATGCCTAGAAGAACAGCAGCAGGTACCGATTATAATCGTGTTAATCTTCTATTAGCAGTAGTTGAGAAACGTCTAGGGTTACAACTTGCTAGTTGTGATGCGTATATTAATGTTGCTGGAGGAATGAAAATCAACGAGCCAGCATTAGATATGTCAATTATATTAGCTGTTATGTCTAGTTACAAAAATCGTCCGCTTGACGGAAAAACAATTGCGTTTGGTGAAGTTGGCTTAACAGGTGAAGTACGAAGCGTAAATCAAGCCGAACAACGAGTGATTGAAGCAATGAAGATGGGATATGAGACCTGTATTCTTCCTCAAGTTAACAAAGAAGTAATTGATATCAAGGGCATAAAACTCATTGGTATTAAGACATTGCGGGATTTATCACAGTTTTTATAATAAATAAAGTAGTAAGCAATTGCGAAACTCTTGGTAGTAGGCAGCCTTAAAATACAGATATGTTGTCGACATGGAAAAGAGTTTTGCAATTTCCTAAATAGAGAGTGAAAGTGCGAAGGGAGATAAAGATTATGGGTGATAATCAAAATCTTGAGATTGTTGAGGAATTAAAAGAAATAACAAGTAAGCAAGGTACTTATCTAGACAATATGGTGATGGTGATGAATAATCTATATGCATCACAACAAAAGGTAGAGCAAAACGCGTTTGATTCTATCAACAGTGCGGATACTTCTTTAAACTTAGTAAAAGAAGGTATGGAAAGTATAAAAGAATTATCAGAAAAGATTACATTATTAACAGCAGCAGTTTCTGCGGCAACTAAGAACATGGAAGACTTGGAGAAGATGACTTCTATGATTATGGGATTTGCGAATGTAATTGCAGGTATTTCTAATAAAACGAATATGCTATCGTTAAATGCTTCTATTGAAGCAGCACGTGCGGGAGAACATGGACGTGGTTTTGCAGTAGTTGCAAATCAAGTAAATCAATTAGCTTCACAATCCGCAAAAGCATCGAAAGAAATCTCTGATACAATGAAGTCAGTTGTTTCCTTTAATGAAAGTATGGGAAATGATATGAATAAAATTCTAGAAATCGTAGATATACAGAATACGATGGCTGATAGCGTTGATGAAGTATTCAAGAAGATTCTTGACGCTGCATATGCTTCAAATGATGCTGCGCATAGCGTAGAACATGAAGTAGCATATCAAAGAGATATAACAGAAGATGCTAAGAAATCCGTAGAAACATTATCAGCAACATTAGATCAAGTACATAATGTATTAATATAATTTTGAGAGGTTGTTACACGAAGAAAGTGTGTAACAACCTTTTTAGGTGCATATATCATATAGCATTTTACCTTTTAATACTATATTTCTAATATAATTGAAAATAAAATGTATAAATAGAATTATATAACTTATACTAGACATGGAGTTAAGAATTTGTTTGAATAAAGTAATAAAAAACACTTTACAAATGATTTCAACTCTGTTATACTAGACCAAGTCAGCTAATGAGTTGTAGAAAATGAACAAACAATTCTGAAAAAAGTAAGAATTAAAACAACTCAGAAAATAATGAAAAAACTTGTTGACAAACGTCGAAAGATGTTGTAAGATATAACAGTCGCTTCTGACAAGAACAGAAAACAAAGATTTGAAATGAAAAATGTTTGAAAAAAGTGCTTGACAACAAGGAAGCAACATGATAAACTAGATAAGCTGTCGCAAACGACTGAGAGATGTCGAAAAGCGGTACAACTTATAGAAACATTAGAAAACAAGATTTCAATGTATTGAAATTTGTTGAAAATGTAAAGTGATGAACATTGAAAATTGAACAGTGAAACAACCCTGAAAATTCTAATCGTATTCACAAGTTTTACTTGATAGAATGCGAAAAAAGATTTTCAAAAAATAAACG
>NZ_FRCP01000008.1:0-164567 GCF_900142955.1 Anaerosporobacter mobilis DSM 15930
AGGATTAGCGATTTTCTTTCGTAAGCGCGAGACGGGATTCGAACCCGCGACCCTCGCCTTGGCAAGGCGATACTCCACCACTGAGCCACTCGCGCACATATATTTTTTATAGTCAGCTTTGCTGGCCAACATGCTTTGTATATCACATTTGTTAGACAAATGAAAAGCGGGTGATGGGAATCGAACCCACGTATCTAGCTTGGAAGGCTAGTGTTCTACCATTGAACTACACCCGCATATTAAATTATCAATGCCCAGAGCCGGAATCGAACCAGCGACACGAGGATTTTCAGTCCTCTGCTCTACCGACTGAGCTATCTGGGCATGCCCTTTTGAGTAAAACCAATGATGTAAGCAACAAATTGTAATATCTACAACCTATTGTTATAGCAGTCGTGCCCACAATCTACATTCAGATTAAACTGAATGCCGGCGACCGGACTTGAACCGGTACGGGTTTGACCCCGCAGGATTTTAAGTCCTGTGCGTCTGCCAATTCCGCCACGCCGGCATTAATGGAAGGAGAAGGATTCGAACCTTCGAAAGCGTAGCTAACAGATTTACAGTCTGCCCCCTTTGGCCACTCGGGAACCCTTCCTTAATTGCTCTGACAAGATATTATTATAGCAGAAAACTAAAAAATTGCAAGTATTATTTTCAAGTTTTTTTAATTTTCCCAATTTTCTTGTTTATAAACAAAATTTGCTTATTTAAAGTCTTAAAATGTTTCCTTCTTTCCCTTATGAAAAAAGACAACTGACTAGAAAGTGTCAATTGTCTTTATAATCGTAGAAGATTCTGGTGGCATTACCACCTTGGCATAGCCTTCTCGCACCTGGTATCTCTTCGCTTCTAGATTATATCCTTCTCTATTGGTCTGAATGATTCTCACCAAACGATCGGTATCAAGTATACCGACTTGCCATACTGGTATATCGATTGTCTGTTCTTGTTGCAAGTTATTCACAATGATAACCAGTTTATCGCTAGTATCAAAACGTCCATAACTGAAATAATGATTTCCTCCACATAAGAAAATCATGGAACCAGTCTTCAAAGCTTCATAACTTTTGTGTATATGAATAAGTTCTTGATGCAATGCGATTAAGCCTCTATCTTCATGTCCCCACGGATACGTTCTACGATTATCCGGATCCGTCCACCCACATACGCCTGCCTCGTCTCCATAATAGATTGTAGGAGCCCCTGGCCATGTCATCTGAACTAGGACTGCCTCTCTCATAACAGCCTTATTAATGCCGTAATTCGCTGCATCTGGACCATTCGCTGCGGTACGTCCTACTCTTCTATTGGTCCGAGTCAAGAAACGAGAGTGATCGTGATTGGATAATTCATTCATAGCTACTAATAAAGACTGTGTATTAAATCTTGTCATATGATGACTCATAGATCCATAAAATGCTTCATAATGCCCATAGAGATCGTCTCTTGATTCATCACTGTGTTTCTCTATTCCGGTTAAGAACCAGGTTAGTGGCTCCATGAAGGCATCATAGTTCATTACAGTATCCCATTCATCGCCTTGTAGCCACGAACTAGGATCTCCATAATGTTCTGCAAGTATTATCGCCTCTGGATTTGCTTCTTTGACCGCTCTCCTAAAATCCTTCCAGAATTTATGATTGTATTCATTGGAATGTCCTAAGTCAGCTGCTACATCAAGTCTCCAGCCATCAATATTAAACGGTGGTGAAACCCATTTCTTCGCAATATCCATTATATATTGATATAACTTTGGTGATTCCTCGTAGTTTAGCTTTGGTAGTGTATCATGCCCCCACCAACCATCATAGCGAGTGTTGTATGGCCATGTACCATCACGGAATTTAAAAAATGATCGATAAGGGCTGTTTTCATCAACATAAGCACCCTTTTCATATCCTTCTTCATCTTTGTAGATACATTCTCTATCTAACCACTTATTGAATGATCCACAATGGTTGAAAACTCCATCTAGGATAATCTTCATACCTCTCCTATGAATCTCATCTACTAGCTCAATAAACAATTCATTACTGGCTTCAAGATTCTCCTTAGCAGTAACTCTTGTAATATATCTGGTTGCATGCTGATTATTCGTATCACCTGGTTGTAGTAACTCTCCCTCATCTTTAACTATCACTCCAAAATGAGGATCAACATAATCGTAATCTTGTATATCGTATTTGTGATTGGAAGGAGATACAAAGATTGGATTTAGATAGATAGCGTCGATTCCAAGCTCCTGAAGATAATCTAACTTCTTCATGACGCCCCGCAAGTCCCCACCATAGAACTCCCTTACTCCCATTGATAATGGATACTTGTTCCAATCATTAACTTCACTTGTTCCTTCTCCAATATACGTGTATTCTCTGTCCAATACATCATTACTGGTATCTCCATTGCAGAAACGATCAACGAAGATTTGATAAAAGACCGCCCCTTTCGCCCAATTTGGTGTCTGAAAGCCGGGCATAAGAACAAAGTTATAGTTATTCTGTACTTCATTCATGACGCCCTTACGATTATAATAACAGGTGAAATGTCCACTTCGAACCTCAAAATAGTATTCCACTTTCGCTTCTTCTAATTGAATGGTCCCCTCATAATAGTCAAACAACATATCGTGGTTAATCTTCTTCATCACTTGCCTATTGTATGTCGAAATCAGATAAACCTCATCCACATTTTCTCTAGCGGTACGAAAGCGGATGTTCACCTCATCATTTGCCATTGGTTCTTCCGGAATACGGTATTGTTTGGTTCCATCACAAAATAAAGCATCAAGATTCAAAATCGGTGCTACATGTTCCATGTAAGCATTTAGCTTTTCATATTTCGTCAGCTGATTGAAGTTCGTATTAAAATTCATATGTGAAAGCCCCTCTTTTCTCTTTTTGGTGCTGTCTCTTTTGCACCTTCCCTCTATTTCAAATATATTAATATGTATTTATTTATCTGATAACTATTTTATTCTAATATACACGTTTTCATTATACAACCATGGATTTTTAATTATTTTCACCATAGTTCACAAATCAGAATAATTTCTATCACACTATAAGCATGGACCACTAGCAATTTGACCATACATTGTTTTAGGATTTATATTATAACATGTTCTTGCTTATATAACTCATCTGTATATTTTTCCCTACTATATATAGTAAAAGAGGACAGCCATCCGATCTGCTGTCCTCTTTTGGAGAAGGTATTTTTGTTACTTATGGGGTGTAGCAAAAACTATATAATGTATTGGGGTTTACGTTTATTAGTATAGCATGATGTACCATATAAGTGTGCATAAACATTTTATAAATATAAATCTTTTTTTGTCAAATGTGACAGGTGAACTTCATCTCGTCCAAATAATTACTGTACTTATATACCATTATTTGCTTCTCGTACTTCTCGTCTTTTGATTCTTCCTAGTTTTTTACAAATCCAAGGCGTATATTGCTTTCTTTTAGTCCCCTAATATTTTGTAACTAAATCATAATTGTTTTTTCTATGATATGTTCATTATTGTTGTTTTAATAACGCACTTCAACTTTATACGTTTATCAGTATTTCACTTACCAAACACAAAACACAGAACACCGTAATACTAGCACTGAATAAAACAGCTTGCAATCTCGTGATACGAGTTTACAAGCTGCCTTTATTCAAACAATTATTTATGTCTAATATTAGATTTCAGAATCTCCACTTTCAGTTATATCGGCTTCTATACTGTTTGCAGGTATTTCATCGGCTACGAATAAAGATTCGAATTCTTCTCTCGTAATACGTTCTTTTTCAAGAAGTAAATCAGCACAACCATGAAGCACTTGAATATTGTCTGTAAGAAGCTTCTTCGCTTTATCATAGCAATCTTCAATAATTCTCTTAACTTCTTCGTCGATAGAACGAGCAATATCCTCGCTGAAACTTCTGGTATGAGCTAAGTCTCTACCAATGAAGACTTCATCATCGTCACTATCGTAGTTAACTAGACCAAGGGATTCCGAGAATCCGTAACGTGTTACCATTGCTCTTGCTGTCTTTGTGGCTACTTTAATATCTTGAGAAGCTCCTGTTGTGATATCGTCGAAGATCATTTCTTCTGCAATACGTCCACCAAGGCTTACAATGATATCTTGTGTCATCTTGCCCTTCGTATTGAACATCTCATCTTTTTCCGGAAGAGGCATTGTATATCCTGCTGCACCATTGCCGGTAGGAATGATGGATACCGTATATACAGGACCAACATCAGGTAGTACATGGAATAAAATCGCATGACCAGCTTCATGATATGCAGTAATCTTCTTCTCTTTATCAGAGATAACACGACTCTTCTTCTCTGTACCGATACCAACTTTGATAAATGAATGTGTAATATCTTCTTGCATAATAAATGCACGATTTTCTTTTGCTGCATAGATTGCAGCTTCATTTAATAAATTCTCAAGGTCAGCTCCAGTGAAACCAGCTGTTGTCTGAGCAACTTGTTTTAAGTCTACATCTTCTCCAAGTGGTTTTCCTTTTGCATGAACATGAAGAATCTCTTCTCTACCTTTCACGTCTGGACGTCCTACTGTAACCTTACGGTCGAAACGACCTGGACGAAGGATTGCTGGATCAAGAATATCTACCCGGTTTGTTGCTGCCATTACGATGATTCCTTCGTTAGCTCCAAAACCGTCCATCTCAACTAACATTTGATTCAGTGTTTGTTCTCTTTCATCATGACCACCACCAAGACCAGTACCACGTCGTCTTGCAACGGCATCAATCTCATCAATGAATACGATACATGGTGCATTTTTCTTTGCTTCTTCGAATAAATCTCTTACACGAGAAGCACCAACACCAACAAACATTTCTACGAAATCAGAACCGGAGATACTGAAGAATGGTACACCTGCTTCTCCTGCTACTGCTTTCGCTAATAAAGTTTTACCAGTTCCCGGAGGACCTACTAATAGGACACCTTTTGGAATTCTAGCACCAACTTGCATGTATTTTGTTGGCTCTTTCAAGAAATCTACGATTTCTCTCAGTTCTTCTTTTTCCTCGTCAAGACCTGCTACATTCTTAAATGTTGTCTTCTTATTCTCATCAGTTGACATCTTAGCCCTACTTTTACCAAAGTTCATTACTTTGGAATTGCCTCCGCCACCGGAAACTTGACTAGTCATAAAGGAGAATAATACAATAATTACAATAAAACCTAGTATATAAGGCAACAATTGCATAATCCAACTTGGTCGACTTACATCGTGAACAGCCGCATTGTAACCATGCTCCGTTGCAAGATCTTCAATCTTACTTGTATCAGCTACATAGAAATTTGAAGCTGACTTATCACTATCTATAAAGGTTACCTTAACCTGACCAGTTGGCACCTCTTCATTCATGTACACGTCAATTGTCTTAATTGTCTTTTCTTTCAAGTCTGCAGTAAATTGTGACAGACTATATGAATCGGTACTTACTTTATTCAAACTATCTGACAGCAACATAGCCATAACAATGATAGCAAGAATAATGGCATAGAAACCAAGTCCTTTCATCTGCTTCTTCAAAGCAATACCTCCCTTCTATTTAGGTCAATGTCAGCAATATAAATCAAATCGGCGCCATCAACCTTACTCCCTTTTTTTATTAATCGTTTTCAACTACTCCAATGAATGGAAGGTTACGATATTTTTGAGCATAATCTAAGCCATATCCAATTACAAATTCGTCTGGAATGTTAAATCCAACATAATCAACTTTTACATCAGTTACTCTTCTTTCTGGTTTATCAAGAAGGGTACATAGACGAATACTATTTGGCTTTCTTGAAGCTAACAACTCAATAAGATAGCTTAATGTTCTTCCTGAGTCAATAATATCTTCAACGATTAATACTTCTTTTCCTTCTATCGTGTCATCAAGGTCTTTAACAATCTTAACCCTACCTGAACTTTCTGTTCCGTCTCCATAACTAGACACTGACATGAAGTCCATAGTTACAGGTACAGTAATTCTCTTTGCAAGTTCACAAGTGATGAACACACCACCTCTTAATACACAGATTAGATGAATGCTCTTTCCTGCATAATCCTTGCTGATTTGATCACCTAGTGCACGAATTTTCTTATCAACTTCTTCTTCACTAAGTAATACTCTTATCTTGTCTTCCATTTCATTTTCCTCCAAATAAATAAACAATAAGTATTGTTTTGGTACTTTCACTTAATTTATATGCTTCACTAATACGTGATCCCAGTATCCACATAATATGATTACCATCTGCTAACAATGGGATAAGGTTACGATCTTTTTGTGGAATTTTTTTATCAATAAAGATTGATTTAAGCTTCTTCGTTCCACCCTTAGCATCAATTTGCATGTAATCGCCTTCTCGTCTGGTACGTAATTGAACAGCATTTTTTATTTTATCATAATCAAAGCATTTCGTATACCCATTTCTAGTATTTATCATACTTTTTTTATATTCTTCATAAAAATTCGTATTCTGATATACTTGCAAGTCAATACTAGAAATCACATTCTGATTAGTATCCCAAACGTTCAGTTTTTTATCCAATAGATTGGCTTTCTCATTCTGAGTAAGGGTGTGGGTTACATACCCTAGCTTTTCACCACTAGCTAAATCAATCACTCCACTTTGTTTGTTGATTAAATCTAAAGAACTCTCTCTAGGTTCTTCTATCAAGGGATACTCTTTTCCTTCCATGAAATCATTATCACTAATTGTTACCTTATTGTTTGTTAGTATTAGATTCTTATAACCATTGTATGCTACAATACCGTATGGTAAATCTATTTTTTTACCGACACCTTTTGCAGCAAGACCACATATATCCTCAATATGGATACTTTCAACGTCCTTTAACTGACCGCTAAGATTTCTAAGAATCTCTCTAACAACCGTCTTTTGGATCACGGTATCTTCCTTTAGAAACTCTTCTCGATCAAAGCAGTATCTAGCATCCTTACATTGAACCAATCTATTATAACAAATTTTTGTCTGTTTTTCTATAAATTCTTCCACTTCTTTAAGCATCTGTGCCGATTTTACTATATGGGAAATAGCTTGGCTATTAATATGCTTCTCTAGATAGGGTAGTACCTGTAGACGAATCTTATTCCTTGTATATTCCGTTTGTAAATTCGTGGCATCTGTTTGATAAGGAATACCTTGCGCATCAAGATATTGTTCAATCTCCTTTCTTGTTATGCATAATAGTGGGCGAATAATACGGTCTCTTACAGATGGAATACCAGTTAAGCCTGTAAGTCCACTTCCTCTCACTAACTGGAACAACATTGTTTCCGCACAGTCATTGCTATTATGTGCAACAGCAATGACATCACAATTATATTCCTCACGTACCTGTTCGAATGCCTGATACCTAATATTTCTTCCTGCTTCCTCTTCTGATAGATGCTGTTCTTTGGCGTACTTCTTTACGTCTTCTTTCACAAGGTGGAATGGGATAGTATTCTCTTTGCAGATTCTCTCCACATAGTCTTGATCGACATCTGCCTCCTCGCCACGGATCATATGATTGACATGAACAACATGCAGTTCTAACTGATAGGTATCACGAAGCGCAAGCAATACAAAGAAAAGGCAGACAGAATCAGCACCACCTGATACTCCTAATACTACCTTTTCTTTATTCCTCAGCATTCGATTCGACTCTATATATTGCTTCACCTTATTAAGCATGGGTTTAGTCCTCCAAATGTTTTAGCGTTACTGTTCACACTGCCCCAATACGGCAGTGCTCCAAGCAGTAACACGCTTCGCGATGCACAGAAACGGAATAAAGCACCGTTTCGCGCCGCAATTCTCGGGTTTTCCGTGACTTTCGCTGCACTTCACTCACAAAAAACACCTCGCGGAGATTGCTTGTGAACAGTAATGTTTTAACTATCAGCTATTCTATACTTCAATTGTAAAAATAGCAAGTCTCACGCTCTAATATTTTTTCCAAACCCCTGCTACTAATACAGTCATATCATCAATGGCTTCATTATCACTATACTCCATTGCTCTTGATAGAATCTGTTCTGCCATATCTTGTGGATTCCTACTCTTAATGCTCATAATAATATGTTCTACTTCTTGTTGCTTATTCTCTCCTTGAATACAATCTAAGACTCCATCAGTAACCATTACAATAAAATCTCCATCATATAACTTCTTCGAAACACCATCAAAATCCACCGTATTAAACATACCTACTGGTAATGTGGTTGAACAGATACTCTCCACCCAATTATCACGTTTAATGAAAGTTGTTGAAGCTCCAATCTTAATAAAATCACAGATTCCTGTATAGAGATTTAATATACTCATATCTACGGTAGAGAACATCTGACTTTCCGAACGACTTACTAAGATGGAATTAATTAGCTTAATGGCTGATTCTTCTTTAAATCCAGCATCAATTAACTGTTCTAGTAATTCAACAACTGACTCACTTTCTTCACAAGCCAATTTGCCACTTCCCATACCATCGGATAACGTCATAATCATATCCCCCGTACCAAGATTCATGATTGAGAAATTATCTCCCGACACACTTTCCCCTACTCTTGGAACTTTAGCCACACCTGTTAGAGTCTTAAACGTTGTATCTTCCACAAATATAAACGTTTCATAATCCTTTGTAAGAATATTCTTACTCCCTTCATCTGGCTTAACCTTTTTGCCAATGGCACTACCTATAATTGTTGCCGTTTCCTTCGTTGTGATACATCGTCCTTTTGATGTTCTCGCAACTACATAGATATCCTGTCTCTTACTCCGCCTCTCCATGATGGATATCTGTTTCACCTGTATATGATTTAGTTTCAACTGATTAATGATCTGCCGTTCTTCGGCACCATTTACAGCTATTGTATCTGAAAGGTCCTTAGAGAAGTCATCGATTATCTTCGCTACTTCACCTAATTGACCTGCAATTGCCTCTCTACTCTCCGCCATTCGATTCGTCCAGTTAAGATTAACCTTCGCAATCTCTAAGCTACGATTGGTCTCCGATAAAAATTCGCCTAGGTTAATGCATCGTTTTGCAAACGCCACTGGCACATCGGCCTCACATATGTAACCGTTCTGTTCCACAGAATTCAAAATACTGAAGGTTGCTTTGTATGTATCATAGAAATCAGTCTTCCAACAAGCTGCACAATTACTACAATCCTTACACAAACGTTCTGATAATTCATCAAATATCGCATCCACTTCCTGTCTACTTAATGAAGTTCTTGTATCCGATATTGTATGAAAAGTACTCGATAACTTCTGAAAGGATTCTGCAAATCCGTGTAGTTTCTGTCTCGTCATACTCTGTATGTTTTGTTCTATAAACTGCATCTCACTTTTTCGTTCCGTATTCCCCTGAATACGCCGCATTATGGTTGCTGGCAAGAATAAGAATAAAATCACACTGGATACGATAGCTCCTATTTGTGTTGTTGTCATAAGAAATTCATCATATAAATAGCTTGCACCAATTATACCAACACTATATGCAACTGCTGTCGCAAGGCGCCCCACTTCACGGAACATTCCTACCAATATTCCTAGGCAGCACATCACCGCCACGATAGGCAATAGATCTTCTTTTATTGTCGTTCCTGTGACGTTTATATATCCTTGTACCCCCATCACTATCCCACAAACCGTTCCACTTATTGCTCCTGCTCCTGCACCATACTTATATCCCATAAGTAGGATCAAGAAGAATATCGTAGTCTTGAATAGTGAGAATTCAATTCCTCCGATATCGGGTATCCCATAGATCACCAACCCTCCTAGCAATGCCATACTAATTAGTTGTTCATTATCCATTGCTTGTCCCATCTCTCCATATAAGATAAACTTGATTGGACGACTAAAGACTAATGTTAGACACAGAATTAATACTGCCTCTAATGCAATATAGAGTAATTGTTCCCTCGTACCATAACTCAAAAAATATTTTGTTAAGGATATTCCCGCTGTTACAATAGCCGCTATGAATGCAAAAGCTTGCAAAGGGATTGGTTTATTCTTAGTCCGATTCTCAATTAGATTACCTATAATGGCTAATAGTATTATCACAAATGTATATTTTATGGCTTCAACCGTTGGTAAGACCATGGCAGAACCAATCGTTACTCCAATTAGTAAAAAGGGTCGCATTGTCTTCTCTACATATGCTGCTGCGAAGAATGCAACCGCAATGGGATTCATGGATAGAAATTGCGCTCGTGACACCATAAGTCCTATAAGAGTAATCGCAATGCCTCTCTTAGTAATTTCTTTCATACATTACACTTCCTTTTCGTTAATTTGGCTGTCAATCCGAAATTATAGAAGTAATTGTATGAAATGTTTGTCAAATTAACGGGCGAGTTACATAAAAGTTTATGACAATATAATCTCTCGCTCGGCATTTCGCTCGAATGTAGGGACCTCACACTAATTAGGATATTAAGAACTATTAGCTGACACGGTTTTACGATTCCCTTCGTAATGCATAGTGAAAAGCTTGTACTACACAAGGAATGTTGTTGCAACCAAAAAGAACTTTAGGTAATTCTTAATGAATTACCTAAAGTTCTTATAAGATAGCGGAGAACGGATTTGAACCGCCGACACTGCGGGTATGAACCGCATGCTCTAGCCAACTGAGCTACTCCGCCGCACTGACAAGATTTATTATACTGAAAGAAATAATAAATGTCAACTACTTTTTTGAATTTTTTTATTTATTTGTTCAATTCAGAATATTATAGCTACTGTTAGTATCTCCCTTTATCAAAATACTATTCCTGTCACTTACTTCCCAGGATCCAAAATAATCTCATCTTCATAAACAAGTCCTAACTTTTCTCTAGCGACCTCTTCTATGTATTTCTTAGTTTGGACGTAAGCTCGTCTTTCCTCAATCTCTTCTGCACGTTCTGTTTCTGCATCTATCTGTTGTTGTAACACCTTGTCTTTTTCTTGATAGGTCATTCTCTTCTTATCCAAACTTTCTTTTTGATAAAAGATAATACCACAGATCATAAGGACTAAGCAAATAGTTGTGAATAAACCTGTCCTTTTTTTCGTCTTTCGTCCAATAATCATACGATTCACCTTTCTTTCATAACTCTTTTATTGTACGTCCATGTATCATTTTTTCGTTACTGATATTTTAACTGTTTTAGCAGCATTTTTCAATTGTTTTGCAGAACTCTTTCCAACTTTTTTAATTTTGCTTCCAACCTTCGAATTCGCCTTGCTCACTTTACTCGTTGCAAATCCAAAAACCTTCCCTAATTTCTTACCTAGGAATGCAAACGGTTTAAGCAATATGGATAACCCTTTCTTGATTCCTTTAATAATCGTTTTAATAATTAGGGTAATTCCCTTAACTACTATCTTACTAAGCATCTGATTGTATATAATCATTCCAAGTAACATCCCAAGTATTGCAAAGCCACGAATTGTTCCATTATTACGTTCATAAATCATAATGAATATAACAATACTCGCCACAAGCCAAAAGAGAATATCTTGAAGTGCGACAAAGAATGCTTTATGTGGAACAATTCTTCGAAAGATACGAATACAATCATAAACAACTAGCAAAAGAATTCCATACAGAATTGATGTCAAAAAGAATTGGACCTCCAAATTAATGATCTCTGTCATATTGCCCTCCTAACCTCCTACTTGAATAGCCTTCCAAAGAATGATTCACTCCCTTTAGAATACCCTCCATCTGAGTACGTTAAGCTGTCGACTCTTCCATCAATATCCACTTCTCCTTTTTCTAGCGTAAGCCTATTAACATGTAATTCATCACCGCGAATCATTAAAATCCCTTGTTCTGTCTCTAATAACACTTCATTCGCATCAAATGATAATACGTCATTCACGCCTGTAATTATAGCACTCTTGCGACTTGTTAATGTTACCTTATGATTAGCCTTTGGTAATTGCTTCTCCTCCATAAAACAACCTCCTAAATATACATCTATCATAAGTATATTAGGAGGTCCTTAAATTCATGCACATAGCTTCTACAGATATCGAAACAATTCTTTTGCATCATCTTTTCGTACAGTTTCTTGTACATCAAGTATCTCTACTTTTACTTCCTTATTACCGAATGCGATTTCTAATATATCGCCTTCTTTTACATTAGCGGATGCCTTGGCAACCTTGCCATTAATCACTACTCTTCCAGCATCACATGCTTCATTCGCTACTGTTCTTCTTTTAATAATACGTGATACTTTAAGAAATTTATCTAATCTCATATTCTCAACAACCTTCCTAAAAATAAGGTAACTGTTCAGAGCTTGGCTTTGGACAGTTACAAAATATGTTTAAAAAAAGTTGCTCCACATGGAGCAACTTAACTATTAATCATTTACACTCAATTAAGCGTTGATAACATCTTTTAATGCTTTACCAGCTTTGAATTTAGGAGATTTAGATGCTTCGATCTTCATAGTTTCTCCAGTTTGTGGATTTCTTCCTTCTCTAGCTGCTCTTTCAGAAACTTCGAAAGTTCCAAATCCTACTAATTGGATTTTTTCACCCTTAGCTAATTCTTCTGTTACTACATCGATAAATGCTTTTAATGCTTTTTCGGAATCTTTCTTTGATAATTCTGTTTTTTCTGCAATTGCTGCAACTAATTCTGTTTTGTTCATGGATAAACTCCTCCTCTGAATAATAAATTACTTAAAAAATATTTTTTATAACTCGTCCCCATAGAGCAGTCTGCTCATCTATGGACATGTCCTTAAGATGCTTGCCTTCTCCTTCAGCGAGCCGTTCAACACCTATAAATCTATTTATAAACTTATCTGTAGCATTTGTCAAGGAATTTTCAGCATTTACTCCTAATTTTCTCGATAAATCCGTAATCAAAAAGAGCGTCTTCCCTATTTCCTCTTCAATATGAGAACTATTACCTATTGTGCTTTGCTTTTCTATCTCGTTTATTGAAGTTTTTAGTAAATTAATAACGGTCCTTGTATCCTCTCCTTCGACTCCAACTTTAGCAGCTTTTTTCTGAATTTTGGTCGCTCTTATTAAGGCAGGTAATGCCTCTGCAACTCGTAACATACCGTCTGAAACTGTCTCTTCTTTCTTTTCTTTCTCTTTAATAGCTTCCCAATTTCTAAGTACTTCACCAGAATTTTCTACATTAACATCTGAAAAGATATGAGGATGTCGATGAATCATCTTCTTACTTATATCCGTTGTCACTTGGTCCATGGTAAACTCATTTGTTTCCTCTGCTATGACAGTATGTAATGCTACTTGTAACAACACATCTCCCAGTTCTTCTTTTAAGTTTTCTAAATCATTCTTGTTAATTGCATCAATGGCTTCATAACATTCTTCTAACATACATTCTCTAAGGCTTTCATGGGTTTGTTCCCTATCCCAAGGACAACCATGTTCGCTTCGTAATTCACGGATTATATCAACGAACTCTTCAAAGGTGTACATATCCTTATTACAGTCGATTTCAACCCTATTTGAAGGTTCTACATTCACTTCATGCTCCAAACTCTTCATCTTATATTCCTCCTCGTTTTATTCTCCACACTAATTATGATTTACGTTCCTGAAGAAATTCTTTACTAATTCTTCGTTTATAGAAATTAAATTGCCTGATTATCACAAAAAACACTCATTTTAAATGTTTTCATAAAATAACAAACTATAATCTTGCTACATTGTTAAATTAACACTAGCTTATTAAAATACAATATAAATTATATATGTTTATGGGTATATACAGCTGCACGCAACATTTTATGAACAGCTTTTTTGTTTGTTTGCAAATACCTTTTGAGGTCAATCACATGTTATTGAAACAAAATACAATGAAATGCAACATCAAAAAGACAAGTTGATTGAGCTGTGTGACATGCACGAACATACCATGTTCGTGCAATAGCATACAGCGAAAGAAAGTTGCTCTTTTTGCTGGTGTGTGAAGGCATTTGGTTTCAATAACATACTGAAACAACCCAATTTGCAAACAAATAAAAAAGCGTCCACTCTATAATACGTGCAGCGTCCTATCCCATAAACTCTTACTGCTCCATCTGTCTTCCTAAGAAGTTAGACGCAGTAGCTGCAAGCTTAATCTCTACTTCACCTAATTTAGTCTTTGTATCTTTTGTAAGTATAATAACAGCTCCTATTGCGTCACCCTCACAGATGATAGGGCTAATAACTTCGGATGTATATTCACTATCTTCATCGCTTCCAATCTTAATGAAGGATTTATCAGTGGAAACAGCTGATATACTCTCTCTCTCATTAACTGCATCTTCAAGTTCTTTACTAATTTGTTTTCCAACCAATTCTTTCTTGGTCGTTCCTGATACAGATACGAATTGATCGCGATCAGTTATAAATACAACATGGCCTGTTGTTTGTGATAATGCGTCGCCGTATTGTTTTGCGAATTGACTAAGTTCTCCAATTGGAGAATACTTTTTAAGTATAATCTCTCCTTCACGATCTGTAAATATCTCAAGTGGATCTCCTTCTCGAATTCTAAGAGTACGTCTTATTTCTTTTGGGACTACTACCCTTCCTAAATCATCTATTCTTCTTACAATACCAGTTGCCTTCATAAAAATTTCCTCCATTTAACGTAATATCATTATCAATTAATCTAGTGATATTGATATTATTTGTTAAATGGAGGAAATTATACACTTTATTAAATATTTTCCTAAATTAATTACTATATCCTCAACTATCCAGCTCTTTTAGCACCAGATCCTTTAACTTTGTGCATCGTGACCCAAGTTACCTTCACGGTAATGCTTACGACATAAGGCAATGTATTTGTCATTCCCACCAAGTACTACTTGATCTCCAGAACGTACAATCTTGCCATCTTCGCCAATTCTCGCATTGCATGTTGCACCTTTACCACACCAGCAAACCGTCTTAATCTCTTCAATACGATCTGCCCAAGCCATTAACCAAAGACTCCCTTCGAACGGTTCGTTACGAAAATCCGCACGTAATCCATAACAAATTACAGGAATTCCAAGATCATCTACAATATGAACAAGGAATTCCACATGCTCTTTCGTTGCGAATTGCGCTTCATCTACGATGATACAATCATACTCCTTAATTTCTTCATCGTTCATCATTACTAGATGCTCTAAGAAATCACAGCTTCTCTCCAATCCCATACGTGATTTAATAATTTTCTCACCATCACGATTATCAATTTTAGGTTTCACAAGATAGGCTTTTTTACCTCTCTCATAATAATTATAATCAACCATCAAGGCATTGGCAGTCTTTGAACTTCCCATTGCTCCATAACGATAGTATAACTTTGCCATTGTAACCTCCAATATACGTCTTCTGTCGTAGGACTTATTAATGTTATTTTATCGACTACTTACTCTGTATTCCTCAAGGCCCTGTATGAATAACATTCTGGATTATATTTGAACTAACATCTGTAATTCGGTGTGTTATAGATTCTCCAGCTGATGTTACCAGTTGTCTCGTTACTATATACGATTCTTTGTCAACATCTGTTATCCATATATGAAGTTCCGACCATTCAGAATCTTCCTGAGCTATTATAGCATATTGTCTCACATGTTGTCCCTCTTGTTTTTCATTTTGCACTACTTCTACATGATACTGACCATCAACTTTTGCAAATGCATTATAGAGGCTCTCAATATCTGATATATCCGTCACGTTATTAATAGCTTCCCCATTTTCATCATAAACAATAATTTTTTCGATTTCTTGAACTGCGACTGTATATGGAGTCCCCTCTTCATCTGCTATATCAAAGAATGACGGTACTACTTCACCTTCCTCTGTACTCACTGTGGAATCCGTACTATTGTTTTCTGTGTCACCTACAATACTTTCTCCGTCAGACTCGGAAGTTCCAGCATTACTGGCATCTGTAGTTGCAGCAGATTCCATATCCTCCTTACCTGTCGAGGTATCTGCAGCGGATTCCTCCTGAGTTACCATATTCTGTTCGGAATCCTTCTTACTTACTAGCGGATTTGTTATTAAACGAATACCTGCCACAAGTAGAATGCAAGCACATGCAGCAATCATTCCATAACGGTAAGGAACTCCTCTCTTACTTCTTGTTGGTTGATTACTTTGCATCGGTTCTTTACTTTGTACTGGGTCATTACTTGGTATTGATTCATTTCTTGATTTTGGTTGTTTACTTTGTTCTTTCTCTGCTCTTTTTAAGGTTGCTTGAATTAAAGACTCTGATACTGTAATATCTTCTATGTTAAGTATTTCATCTAGATCCTTCTTCAGATTGTTGATGTCATATAATTTATTTAATACAACATTATTTTCTTCCTTATTCTCTTCTTGTTTCTTCATATGACACCCTCCTCTCTAATGAACTCTTTAGCTTTTGTCTAGCCCGGTTCAGTCGGCTCTTAACTGTACCTGCGGCAATCTGCAGCGTATCAGCCGCCTCTTCAATACTCAAATCCTGATAATATACGCATAGAACCACCTCTTTGTACTTGTCTGGTAGTTCCATTACTGCATTCTTTACCACTTGGTTATCTTCCTTTTTTTCGATTTTCTCATAGCCTTCTTCTACTACCTGCTGTGTCTTAAATTCATCTGTAGTTTCTACCTTTTGATTCCAAGCACTTTTCAAATAATCTTTACAGGTATTAATTGTTATCTGTAAAAGCCACGTCTTAACCCCGCATTCGCCACGGAAACTATCATATCGGTTGTTTACCTTGAGAAAAACCTCTTGAAAGATATCCTCTGCCAAGTGTATATCTTTCACATATAGATATGCGGTTCTCAGAACATCATTTCCGTATGTACGCATGAGACTCTCTAAATCAAGAGTCTCCATACTTCTTGCAACCATACCCTCTCCCCTTTCGTTGACTTATGCTGACTAATGGAGTTTCTACAACAGACTCAAGAAATTACTCCGTAATTTCCCTCGTTGACTAATAACTCCTTCGGAGTACGTAATCACACTAACGTGTAATTCCAGCTCTAGAACTCCGTTCTATCTAATCAGGTTATCACAACAGACTCAAAAAATCACTCCGTAATTTCCCTCGTTGACTAATAACTCCTTCGGAGTACGTAATTACACTAACGTGTAATTCCAGCTCTAGAACTCCGTTCTATCGCTGACTAATCGGGTTAAATCAAATACTCACTTCGTTCGTGCTTGATTTACTTCCGATTAGTCATGTTATACAATTCAGCATAAATTCCATTTAGTTCAAGTAACTCTTCATGTGTGCCTTTTTCGCTAATTCCATCTTCTGTTAACACAATTATATTCTCTGCATTACGAATTGTCGATAGTCTATGAGCGATAACAAAGGTTGTTCTATTCTTAGCTAACTTTTCTAAGGATTCCTGTACTACCTTTTCTGACTCATTATCGAGAGCTGAAGTTGCTTCATCGAAAATTAAAATCGGTGGATTTTTTAGGAATACTCTAGCTATACTTAAACGCTGTTTCTGACCGCCTGATAACTTAACTCCTCGTTGTCCAATATACGTATTGTACCCATCTGGAAGTTCCATTATGAATTCATGTGCATTGGCATTCTTTGCTGCCTCTATGATTTCTTCATCAGTAGCGTCCATTTTACCATACCTAATGTTATCCATAACGGTACCTGCAAATAAGTATACATCTTGCTGTACAATACCAATATTCTTGCGTAATGAATATAACGATATATCTCTGATATCTGTTCCATCGATACAGATTCTTCCACTAGTTACCTCATAAAAACGTGGTATCAAACTACACATGGTGGTTTTTCCCACGCCCGACGGACCAACCAATGCCACATATTCACCTGGTCTAACACGAAGGTTAATGTCACGAAATACTTCCGCTACCGTATCGTTATATTGATACGCAACATCTTGGAATTCAATCTCACCTTTTACATCAGTAAGAGTAACGGCATCTTTACTATCTACGATATCCGGCTCAACTGCTAAGATTTCTAAGTAGCGATCAAATCCAGTAATTCCATTTTGAAATTGTTCTGTAAAGTTAATTAACTGTTTTACGGGGTCTACTAAATTGTTTATATATAATAGATACGTCAGTAAATCGGATAATTGAATAATATCTTTTACGATAAATACTCCACCTCCAATAATAACGGCTACGTTAATAAGCGTTGTGAATGCTCCTAAACCAGAGTGAAATACTGACATAATAAAATAACTGTTTCTCTTCGACTCAACAAAATGCCCATTACTTTCATGGAATTTTACTAATTCTACATCTTCATTAGCAAAGGATTTCACAACTCGTATACCAGAAAGATTATCTTCGATTTGTGCATTAATATCCGCAACACGCTCTCTATTCCTTTTGAATGCAAGATGCATCTTGGATTTTAGCTTATATGCAAAAATGAACATAACCGGGATTATAGAGAATACAATTAATGTTAGCGGTACGTTGATGAATAGAAGAATAACGAATGCTCCAATGAATTTGATTAATGAAATCACGATATCTTCTGGTCCATGGTGACAAAGTTCCGTTAGATCGAATAAATCATTCGTGACCCTAGACATTAATTGCCCTATCTTTTGATTATCATAAAAGTTAAAGGATAGTTTCTGATAATGTCCGAATATTTCGTTTCTCATATCATGTTCCATCTTGGCCCCCATCACATGACCTTGATAGTTGATAAAGAATTTACATATAAATTCAACAATAATTAATCCAATCATAACTAATGTTAATTTGATAATAATTTGTAATGCTTCGTTCATCTCGTATTGAACCAACACTGTATTCGTTATGTATCTTACGATCATAGGGTATACTAGTGTGATTGCTGCAGCCATTATTGCAAAGAACATATCCGCAAAGAATAAGCCTTTATATGGTTTATAGTACGATATGAATTTTTTAGCCTTTGGACTCATATATTTCCTCCTACTATTGTGCTATAGACCTTCGGTCTATCCATGATTTATGATTCCTTAGAAGTAGTTTACCTACTTATCATAAGTTACTCAAACTTCATACATAAAATACATCCCTTAGAGTAAGTAATTACTACAGTTGCAGTTAGCTACTCAGGGAATCTTCAAGTGCGAAGTTTTCATAAGTTATATAAAGAGCTGTCACACTGGGAATGCCTCCCTTTTCATGTGACAGCTCTCGTTTATTTATTAACCCAATTTACACAAAATTATCTAGATAGTTTTTTAGAGATATCAAATAAATATTGATCAATATCCTTAGTCATGTTAAGTGCTTCATCGATATCATAATCTACGAATTCACCATTTCTATAACCTACTACACGGTTTGTAGCTCCTGCACTTAATAAGTCAACAGCTTTTGCACCCATAGCAGATGCATAAACTCTATCTTTACATGTTGGGCTTCCACCTCTTTGGATATGTCCAATAATTGTTGCTCTAGTTTCCATACCAGTAGCCGCTTCGATTCTCTTAGCCATTGCATAAGAATCACCAATACCTTCAGCATTAATAATGATATGATGTTTTTTACCTACTTTTCTCTTTTCAATGATGTTGTTGATAATTCTATTCTCATTATGATCATATCTCTCCGTAATAAGAATATCTTCTGCACCATTAGCAATACCACACCATAAAGCGATATAACCAGCATTTCTTCCCATTACTTCAATGATGCTACATCTTTCATGTGAAGTTGACGTATCTCTTACTTTATCAATCGCCTCCATAGCTGTATTAACAGCGGTATCAAAACCGATTGTATAGTCCGTACAAGCGATATCTAAGTCGATTGTTCCAGGAAGAGCGATTGTGTTAATTCCTAGATTAGCAAGCTTTTTAGCACCTTGGAATGAACCGTCACCACCAATAACTACAACACCATCGATACCATGTTTCTTACAGATTTCAGCACCTTTTCTTTGTCCTTCTTCTGTTCTGAATTCAGCACAACGAGCTGTGTAAAGAACTGTACCACCTCTTGATATGATATCTGCAACGCTTTTCGCGTCCATATCAATGATATCTTCTTCTAACAGACCACTGTAACCTCTTCTGATACCTTTAACTTTTTTACCTGCGGCAAGTGCTGTTCTTACGACTGCTCTGATTGCGGCGTTCATACCAGGAGCATCGCCACCACTTGTCAAAATACCAATTGTATTGATTTCTTTTGCCATAATAAAAAACCTCCATGAGATGTTTATATATAGTAACTGTATAGCTATACAACTTTTAAAAAGCTGAATGCACAAAATGAATAAAATTCATTTTATTCATTACTATTAACATGTAACTGCTTATAATCTTCTACATTCTAATCCATTTTTCTACGTTTTTCAATACTCTTTTCGATTATTTTCACATTATCAGCACCATAGTTCTCCTTTAATTTCTGTATTAAATCAAGGTTCGCATGGATTGTTCTACTCTTTGGAAGTAGCTTCTTTGCTTTCTCTGCTTCACAATAGATAATAACCTGGTCTTTCCCATCGCTTTCACTTAATAACTCATATAGATCTTTTTCTTTTAATAAGAATGCATCTTTTGAAGGAAACTTTATCCACACATCTTTTGGCAAAGAATCAAATGGTATAATCTCAGCGCATATTAACTTAGCCGGTTTGTCTTCTTCTACTGTAATCTTACCTCGAATAAATACTTTGTTATCTTCTAGTAGATGCTCTTTATAACGTTCATAATCTCTTGGGAAGATGATTACTTCTACATTGCCAAATAAATCTTCTACTGTGATAAATGCCATCATTGAGTTGTTTCTAGTAGCTTTAATCGTCTTCGCCGTAATCATCCCACCAATTATGGCTGTCTCGCCATCTTCTACCTTCACGCAGTTTGTTTCTTCGTCCAATGCAAAATCTGTTGAGTATGCTGTAATATTCTTTTTCCACAAGGATTCAAATTCTTGTAACGGATGACCACTTACATAGATTCCAAGCACTTCTTTTTCAAACCCAAGCAACATATCTATTGTAAATTCGCCCACATCAGGCATCTGAATCTCTTCCACTTTTTCTTCCTTACCCATAAAATCAAATAAGGAAAACTGCCCTGAGATGGAATCCTTCTTCTCACGGTTCACATCCTCTAATACTTTAACATAGATCATCATCTTCTGTCTTCTTGTACCAGGTAAACTATCTACAGCACCTGATTTTATAAAGCTTTCGATGGTTCTCTTGTTAATCTCTTTTCCTGTTAGTCGCTTCGCAAAATCCTTCAAATTAAGGAACTTACCATTCTCCTCTCTCTCCGCTACAATCGCATCAATTACAGGTTTACCAAGTCCTTTAATTGCACTAAGTCCATAACGAATATCCGTACCTGCCACAGAGAAATTCCCCTCTCCTTCATTAATATCTGGCGGAAGAATCTGAATCCCCATCTGTCTACAACTATAGATATATTCTGATACCTTTGATGGATTATCCATTACCGATGTCATTAGTGCAGCCATAAACTCTACTGGATAGTATTTCTTTAGATATGCTGTTTGATAAGAAACAACGGCATATGCTGCTGCATGAGATTTGTTAAATGCGTATTTTGCAAAGTCTGTCATCTCATCGTAGATATGATTTGCAACTGTTTCAGGTATTCCATTGTTTACGCAACCCTTAACACTCTCCGCTTCATTACCATATACGAAGTTCTGACGTTCTTTTTCCATTACCGAAGCTTTCTTCTTAGACATAGCACGACGAACTAAATCGCTTCGACCATAACTATATCCCGCAAGATCACGAACAATCTGCATAACCTGTTCTTGATATACAATACAGCCATACGTTGGTGCGAGAATTGGCTCGAGTTGTGGGCACTCATATACAATGGAATCTTGTTCATTCTTACCTCGTATATACTTTGGTATGAAGTCCATTGGACCTGGTCGATATAAGGAGATTCCAGCAATTATATCTTCAAGATTTTGCGGTTTTAATTCCTTCATGAAGTTTTTCATACCAGCACTTTCTAGCTGGAAGATACCATCTGTTTTACCAGAACCAATTAGTTCAAATACACCTTTATCAGCATAGTCAATCTGATCGATATCGAGCTGTTTATCCTCTGGTAACTTCTTATTCACTAACCTGACTGCATTCTGTATAACCGTTAACGTACGCAGTCCTAGGAAGTCCATCTTTAATAGTCCCAATTCTTCTAACGTTGTCATGGTGAACTGGGTTGTAACGGTATCATCCGATGCCCTAGACAACGGTACATATTCGTCAATAGATGCCTTACTAATTACAACGCCCGCAGCATGCATTGAAGTATGTCTTGGTAATCCTTCAAGCTTCATTGACATATCTAGAAGGTACTTTGCTTGTTCATCGGAATTATATAAGGCTTTCAACTCAGGATTGATATCAATTGCCTTCTTAATCGTAATTCCAAGTTCTGTTGGAATCATCTTGGCAACACTATCTACATAGGCATATGGTAAATCAAGTGCTCGTCCTATATCACGTATAACCATCTTGGCTGCCATTGTTCCAAAGGTTACAATCTGCACCACGCGGTCCTTACCATACTTGCGTACAACATAATCAATTACTTCTTGTCTACGTTCGAAGCAAAAATCGATATCAATATCGGGCATTGTTAAACGTTCTGGATTTAAGAATCGCTCAAACAGTAGATTATATTTAATTGGATCAATATTCGTGATACCAAGGGTATAGGAAACGATACTACCAGCCGCTGAACCACGTCCTGGCCCTACCATAATACCATGATCCCTTGCATATTTAATAAAGTCCCAAGTAATTAAAAAGTAGTCAACAAACCCCATGCTATGAATGGTTTGTAATTCATAAGCCAAACGTTCTCTAAGTTCATCCGAAGGATCTGGATAACGCACTTCTAATCCCTCATTACATAATTTCTGAAGATAATCCCATGCAGAATATCCGTCTGGAACATCATAGCTTGGCAGCTTATACTCACCAAATACAATTTCAACATTACAGCGCTCGGCAATCTTATTGGTATTCTCAAGTGCTTCTTTCGCATAAGGAAATATTTCTTCCATCTCCTCTGGAGACTTCACGTAATATTGTCCCCCTTCGTAACGCATACGATTCTCATCTTCAACCTTCTTCTGTGTCTGAATACATAGAAGAATATCGTGTGGTTCTTCATCACTTGCTAAAGTATAATGAATATCATTCGTCGCAACAAGTGGAATTCCTGTTTCACGATTTAGTCTAAGCATACCTTGATTTACCGTCTTTTGCTCTGGAATTCCATGGTCTTGTATCTCTAAGAAGAAATTGTTCTCACCAAATACTTCCTGTAAGCGTAATGCTTCCTTCTTCGCTTCTTCATAGAAACCTTTTCTAAGATTACTTGCAACAATACCCGCTAAACAGGCACTTAATGCAATTACTCCTTCGTGGTACTGTTCTAATATTTCATAGTCCACCCTAGGTTTATAGTAGAAGCCTTCTGTAAAACCTCTGGACACAATCTTCATCAAGTTATGGAAGCCCGTATCATTCTCAGCTAATAACACAAGATGATTATAACGAACATTATTGTTATTTTCTTTATCAAATCGTGATCCTGAAGTAACATACACTTCACAACCTAAGATTGGTTTAATGCCTTGTGCCTTTGCAGCTCGGTAAAAGTCAATTACTCCATACATTACACCATGATCCGTTATAGCTACACTGGTCATTCCCAATTCTTTGACCCTAGCTATTAATTCTGTTATTTTATTCGATCCATCTAGCAAACTATATTCGGTATGGACGTGTAAGTGTGTAAAGTTCATGATTTCCTCCTTAAGTGATGTGTTTCTGGTGTAAGACAAGGACGTAACGTAGTAATTCACCAAAACACTCTCTTAGAAGCGAGCCCCAATTGGCGCCTTCGACCTTAATCTATCTAAATCCGTATATTTTCTCTATTATCATACCATTTTTTTGATAGCATTACTAGTACAAATGTTCTCCAATTACTTTGAAAGCTAGTGAATGATTTCAAAAAAATAAACATCTCCTTCTGCTATATTCAGAGAAATCCGTCCATTAACATCCACTCTATATGCAGTATTCCTATTGTGTTTTAAGTTACTTGGTAAGGGTTTTAGCCGATCACCACGGTCCACTATAACTACATAATCAAGTGCTATGCTCACCTTCGCTTGTACAGTAAATACGCCTTTTTGTAAAAATTCAATTATTAGATATTCTTTATTTCTTGCTTCATTAAAGAATTGTTCAATAATACTACTTTCTATCTCCGTTGCTGTACGTACTCGTAACATAAGATTTAGATCTGTAACCTTTCTTTCTTGGTTCCCTTGTTGTTTTCCAACAAGAGACCAAGCATATCTAACTATTTTATCATTTCCCACGATACGTATTGTTATGCTTTTCTCACTCTTTATAAGAGTTGCAATTGCATCCTGTCTAAGCATAATCTCTTCTAACTGTATATTACTTTTTTTCATAATAGAATCTGGTATATGTATTGTTATGTTAACTTGATTTATTTCTGATGTTTGTATGTATTCCTTAATTGCTGCTGTAGGGCATTCTATATGTATTTTGAGTGGTTGTTGTTCGGACGTTTCCTGTGATAATTCCATTATTCTCTCTTCTGAAAATTCTAGCATAACCTCAGCAGTTTTGATTCCTACTTGATCCTCGCTAATTTCCATATGTACACTGGGATAAACTTTAGCTATTGATGTTATCACTTTATTACCTTTATCTCTTACTACGACAGATTTCACTTTTGATTCTTCCACCGTATTAACCTGCATAATTTGTGCATTAACATATTCCTTAGCCTTCATCGTAACATTCTTGAACATCGACCCGTGTAGAAGACTTGCACATAGCATACAAGTGGCTACAATGACACAACCTTTTATACGTTTCACTCTATTACATATTCCTCCCGCTTGATTATTTGTATATATTTTACATATTGATAGTATCATCCGTTATCACCATAGTCAAATCATACCATCATTGGTTTTTCGCCAAACTATGCATATTTACCCTCGTACCAAAAAAGGCTATAGTAAAAGTAGATCATCAATCAACTTTTACTATAGCCTTTTTCCTTTATTACCAACTATTTGCTACTTAAATACTTTTCAATGTTCTCCATAGCTGTTTCTTCATCAGTTCCATCAGCGATAACTGTAACTGTTTCACCAGCAGCAATAGCAAGACTCATCATACCCATAATACTCTTGGCGTTTACTTTCTTTTCTTCACTTTCTACATAAATACTACTTTCGTATTGACTAGCTACTTGAACAAGTAAAGCAATTGGTCTAGCCTCTAATCCTGTTGGAATCTTAATTGTTATTTGTTTTGTAATCATAACTTCTCCTCCTTGTGTTCCCTTAAATTATCTGCAATAATACTTAATTTTCTTAATCTATGATTAACTCCTGATTTACCAATTGGTACGCTAAGCAATTGCCCTAATTCCTTCAAGGATGCTTCTGGGTGAGCCAATCGAAGGGTTGCTATTTCTTCTAGTCCTTCATCTAATTCACCAAATCCAATTAATTCTTTGATAAATAGGATATCTTCCACTTGCTTAGAAGCAGCGGCAACGGTTTTATTAATATTGGCAGTTTCACAATTAACTTGCCTATTAATTGAATTTCTCATTTCTTTTAGTATTCGCACATTTTCTAAATTCATTAAGGCAATATGTGCCTCCATTACATTTAATAAGTCGACGATTTGAGAACCTTCTTTTAAATATACTACAAAATACCGTTTTCGTTGAACAATTTTTGCTTCAATTCCAAAAACCTTCAACATTTCTCGTAATTGAACAGCTTTTGGCCTTGTTGGTAGGGCTATCTCAAAGTGATATGCTTTACTTGGGTCGCTAATGGATCCAGATGATATGAATGAACCTCGGATAAATGCTCTCTTACAACAAGTATTCTGGACAACAATATTATCAACAATGGATAAATTTTCTTTAATATCTCCATACTCGGTTATTAACCTGGTTGCTTTTAATATATTCTTAGCAATATCAGATTGTTTAACAATAGCAATATAAATATTGCCCTTTTTTAATGTTTCTTCCATGTCACTTCTTAATTCGGAAGTCTGAACAATATTTCGCTCATATTTCTTCTGCCTTACTATTATTTCAGGTCGTACATGAAAAGCTGCTATTAACAAATTTTGAAACTTTCTTACTACTGTAAGATTTTCAGAATGGATCTTAATCATGTATTCATCTCTTACGGAAATAGAAATTCTACCACATAAACTAATGATAGCAGCAACTTCTGCTATTTGACAATGTCTAGCCGAATTAATTTGATTCGATAATTCTTCTTTTACATCTTTTGAAAATGACATTGTTATTCACCTCAAACTAGCTTCTTTTGTAGTGCATCTTTTTTAATATCTCTATGCTCAACTTTTAATCCGTATTCTAACTTAGATAGTCTATCGCTTAAAGCATTCGCAATGGATACCGAACGGTGTTTTCCACCTGTACAACCTATGCCTACAACTAATTGATTCTTTCCTTCTTCTATATAATTTGGAATTAAGAATTCAAGCATATCTTCTAATTTGTCCAGAAATTCAGTTGATTTTTGTGATGACATTACATACTCATATACTGGTTTGTCATTACCTGTCTGCGGCTTTAACTCTTGATCATAATATGGATTCGGTAAAAAGCGTACATCAAATACCAAATCACAATCCGTTGGTATTCCATACTTAAAACCAAAAGAAAGAATAGTTATATAGAAGTTACCATATTCCTGCTCCTGAACAAAGATTTTATTAATTTCAATTTTAAGTTCACGAATCAAAAGCTGGCTTGTATCTATTATAAAATCTGCTTGTTTTTTAAGAAATTCTAACTTTTCTCTCTCTAATTCAATTCCCGCATCTACCCTGCCATTCCCAGACAAGGGATGATTCCTTCTTGTCTCTTTAAAACGCTTAACAAGAACTTCATTCACAGTATCAAGGTAAAGTATCTCGTATGAATATCCTTTGCTTATTGCTTCAACGAGTATCTCATTCAAGCCTTCTAATGCTTGCCCGCTACGGATATCAATACCTAATGCTATTTTATCAAGCTGCGAACTTTGATCATATGCAAGCTGAGCAAACTTCAGAATAAGCTGGATTGGTAGATTATCAACACAAAAAAAGCCGATATCCTCCAACATCTTCAAAACAGAGCTCTTACCAGCTCCTGACATCCCTGTAACGATTACAAACCTCAAGATAAAACCTCCTACGTTCTACCAATACAACTATATGATAATTACTTTCAGAATTCTCCTATAATACGTACTTCTGGTTCTAACATAACTTGATGCTTTTCATATATAATATGTTGTACATCTTCTATAAGCTGCCTAACCTCACTTGCAGTACCATTTCCCACATTTACAACAAATCCACAGTGTTTCATTGATATCATAATATCACCAACACGATATCCTGCTAACCCAGAGTCCATGATAAGTTTACCTGCAAAATAACCTACAGGACGTTTGAATGTACTTCCCGCACTAGGATATTCTAATGGTTGTTTTTCTACTCGTTTTCTATTAAATTCTGTTATCTCTGCTAGTATATCTTCCTTATTTCCATAAGGTAACTCAAAAACTGCTTCTATTACAATGTAAGAATTCTTTTGTACAATACTAGTTCGATATGCTAATTGTAATTCTTCTTTATTCAGTGTGAAGATCTCACCTTCTTGGTTTAATACAGTTGCTGATATGATATAATCTTTAATCTCATAACCATACGCTCCCGCATTCATAGTTACTGCTCCACCAAGAGTTCCAGGAATACCACATTCTCCTTGTAAACCTGCTAGGTTATGTTCAGCCGCCTGGGTAGCTAATCTAGAAAGCATAACACCTGCTCCTGCCGTAACAATGTTCTTATCAATTTTTATCCAATCAAAATTCTTATATATCTGAATTATTACACCCTTATAACCTTTATCCCCAACTAATAGATTACTACCTTTACCTATTATATAATATGGTATATTACTTTCCTTACACACCTTAATAACTAGTTTTAGTTGGTCCTCATTCTCCGGAGTAACAAAGTACTCTGCTGGTCCACCTATTTTGAATGTTGTGTGTTTTGCAAGCGGTTCATTTCTTACTATGTTTTCTTCAGGTAAGATCGCCTTTAATTTCTGATTTATATCATTCAAAATAATACCTCTTTAATCAATTCTAATTTATATAAATATATGAATCCTTTATTCATCTTAACAACAGTATAATCTGTCATTTTTTACAATTTTTATTCGTTAGTACATTGTTATAATACAATACTTAATTCTTTATTTCAACTAAATTTATTTTTTTTAATTACTATTTTAAAAAAATTAAAATTATAACAAGTTTACTTTTAACTGTTAAAACCGCCCGTAAATGTATATAATTGTATTTGTTTTTGGTGTTTTTTTATTAATATTTACAAGAAAAGGACATATCATTATCACGAATGTCCTTTTCTTATATAAATCCAATCTTTTTTTGTACATTGTTATTAATTAATAACTAATTTTGCAGCTCCTACGATACCAGCATCATTACCAAGTTCAGCTAGCTTAAACTCTTTATCTTTATGTGCATGGAACGCATACTTCTCATAATGTCTCTGAATTACATCAAGAAGAATCACTCCTGCTTTAGATACCCCTCCGCCAATTACATATACGTCTGGTTCTACAACCGCTGCTATATTGGCACATGCTACTCCTAGATACCAGCCAAGTTCTTCAACACATTCTGTAGCTATTTTGTCTCCTTCTTTTGCTGCATCAAAAATCATCTTAGCGGATAGATTCTCTTTATCACGTATTGTAGATTCTTCTTCTGATTTTGCTAATAAACGTTTTGCTACCTTCACAATTCCTGTAGCTGAAGCGTATTGCTCTAGACAACCTTTTCTACCACAATTACAAGGATCTTCTTCTTCATAATTTACAAGCATATGTCCAATTTCACCAGCTGCGCCCTTTGTTCCAGTGATGATTTTCCCATTATGTATTACACCACCGCCTACACCTGTACCAAGTGTAATCATAATCATATCGCTGTAGCCCTTACCACCACCAAGCCACATTTCTCCTAATGCTGCAACGTTCGCATCATTTCCTGCTTTCACATTCGTAATACCTGTTAATCTCGTTACTTCTTCGGCAACATTGAATGTTCCCCAACCAAGATTTACACAAGTAAGAACTGTTCCCTTGTCATCTACTGGACCTGGTACACCAATTCCAATTCCTTCGATTTCGTCTTTTGTAATTCCCTTTTCTTGCATCTTTTCAGATAATGATTCGCTAACATCTGATAATATTCTACTTCCGCCATCTTCTTTGCTTGTCTTAATCTCCCATTTATCAACAATAGTTCCATCTGTCGTAAATAGACCAATCTTAACTGTAGTTCCTCCAATATCAACACCAAAACAATACTTATTCATATACTTCTTTCCTTTCCAAACATTTCTTTTAGTTACTGGTTAGAGTGTCAAAAGCCCCTTTTATATTTTGAATCGTCAATTTGCGCAATTTTATGTGTGAACATGTTATGTCAAACGTTGTTCACTCGCAACACGCTCTCGCTTGGATAAAGTTCGTAGTGGTACATAAGGCTCTAAAGTACAGAGCCTAAGTACCAACGACTTCATACAGTTGCTCATCGAACTACGTTCGACATAACATTAGTCGAGTTTTATATGTGCAAATTGACGAAGTCAAGTTTTACGAGAGGCTTATGATACTCTAACCAGTTACTCTAACTTCGCACTTGAAGTTTTCGAGGAGTAGCTAATTGCTATATTCCTTATATGTAGTTATATACATAACCGTATCAAGCGCCTCTTTGGTCGACCCATGGCGCTTTGAACAGCTATATGATATTAACTTATTCCTTTTTCATCAAGTTGTTTGTTACACGGTTATATAATTCTCTAGCAGCATTGTACCCCATCTTCTTTTGTCTGTAGTTAACAGCTGCCGATTCAACGATAATAGCTAGATTTCTACCTGGTCTGATTGGAATCTGGTGGCAAACCACTTTGTTTCCAAGGAATTCTGTATATTGTTCGTCTAATCCCAAGCGATCATATTCTTGCTCTTTATTCCACTCTTCTAATTTAATAACTAAGTCAATTGATTGTGTATTCTTAACACTTTCAACACCGAATAATGTCTTAACGTCGATAATACCTATACCTCTAAGTTCGATAAAGTGACGTGTAATATCTGGTGCGGTACCAATTAAGGTTTCATCACTTACTTTCTTAATCTCAACAACATCATCTGTTACCAAACGATGTCCCCTCTTGATTAATTCTAGCGCTGCTTCACTCTTACCAATACCACTTTCCCCCATGATAAGAACACCTTCACCATATACGTCAACTAAAACTCCGTGAATTGAAATCCTTGGAGCTAATTCAACCTTAAGCCAACGTATTACTTCTGCCATAAATGCAGATGTTGGTTTTTCTGTTCTGAATAATGGAACACCTTTCTTAGTTGCTAATTCTACTAAATCTGGCTCAATCTCAATATCACGGCAGAATACAATACAAGGAACTTTATAATCTAATAATCTAGTCATAATACCAACGCCATGGTCTTTCTCCATCTTTTGCATATAGGCATATTCCACATTACCAATTACTTGAACCCGATCAGAATCAAAATAATCAAAAAATCCTGCTAGCTGTAAAGCTGGTCTGTTTACATCTGTTTGGGTAATCTTTATGTCATCAATGTTAAGATCTGGCGTATAATTCACAAGTTTCATTTTTTCAACTAATTTTTTCAAATCTACTGTATACATACATGATCTCCTTCGCCATCTAATATTTTCTTTATCTCTCAAGTAGCTTTGCTACTTCCATAAAGTACATTCTAACACACTATTTTTTCAACTTCAATTGTTACTTTTTGTGGCATTTTCATCATCATTATTGTGAAAAAATTCATATACTTGTTTCGCAGCCATTTCATTCATCGTAGGCACAATACTAAGTTGCTCTATTGTAGCTTCCTTGATTGCATCTAACGAAAGGAAATTCTTCATTAATTCCTTTCTTCTCTTTGGTCCAATACCAGGTATATCATCTAATATAGAATGAACTTGACCTTTGCTTCGTAACGACCGATGATACTCGATAGCAAATCTATGGGTTTCATCTTGAATACGCGTTATTAACTTAAACCCTTCACTACTCCGATCAATAGGAATCTCTATATTATTAAAATACAATCCTCTTGTTCTATGATTATCATCCTTAACCATACCACAAACCGGTATAGTTAAATGTAATTCCTCCATAACCTTAAGGGCAATATTCACTTGACCTCTACCACCATCCATCATAATTAAATCTGGAAATCTAGTAAAGCTTCCATGTTCTAAGTCCATATTCTTCTCAAGCAACTCCGCTTTTTCCCTCTTACCATGAATAAAACGTCTCGTTAGTACCTCGTTCATACTAGCATAATCATCGCTTCCAGTAACCCACTTAATCTTAAACTTACGATAGTCGTTTCTCTTTGGTTTACCATTCTCGTATACAACCATGGACCCAACAGATTCAAAACCATTAATATTAGAGATATCAAAGGATTCAATTCTTTTAATCGAATCTAATCCAAGCAGGTTCTCGATCTCTTTCATGGCACCTTTTGTTCGTTGTTCTTCCTTCTTAATCTTCTCAGAATCCTGCTGTAATACAAGGGAAGCATTCTTCTCCGCTAATTCCACTAATTTTTCTTTCTCACCCTTTTTCGGTACATGAATATATACCTTTTGGCCTCTCTTAGCGCTCAACCATTCTGTAATTAATTCTGGTTCTTCTAAGTCCTCTTGTAGAAGTAATTCTCTCGGAATAAATGGCGTCCCTGCATAGAACTGCTTTACAAAACTAGTCATAACCCCTTCTCTTGTATCATTCTCTACACCTGTTAGATGATAGTGTTCTCTTCCAATTAACTTACCATTACGTATAAAGAATACTTGTACTACTGCTTCATCTCCCGCTCTTGCAAACGCAATAATATCTTTATCCTCTTGATTTGACATATTGGTAATCTTTTGTTTTTGTGCCATTTGGCGAACGCTATTCATAAGATCACGGTAGCCCGCTGCCTCCTCGAATTCCATATTCTCCGAGGCATTCATCATCTTCTTCTCTAACATGGATAAAACTTCATTGAAGTTCCCGTTTAGAAAATCAATAATTTGATCAATGGATTCCCTATATTCTTCCTCTGATATATAACCTTGGCACGGACCACTACATTGCTTAATGTGGTAGTATAAACATGCTCTTTCTTTCCCTATATCTCTTGGTAAGTTCCGATTGCAGGTACGAATCTGATATATCTTACGAAGCAAATCAAGAGTATCTTTAACGGCTAATACACTTGTATATGGGCCAAAATACTTCGCCTTATCTTTCTTTACTTGCCTTGCCATCATGACTCTTGGATATGCTTCCTGTACCGTTACTTTAATATAAGGGTAGTTCTTATCATCCTTTAGCATGGTATTATATCTTGGCATATGTTCTTTGATTAAATTGCTTTCTAATACCAATGCCTCTACTTCGGAGTCAGTTATGATATATTCAAAGTGATCGATTTTCGATACCATCTTTACGATTTTGGGCATTAGATTTCGACTGCTTTGAAAATACTGTCTCACTCGATTTTTCAAACTTATAGCTTTACCTACATATATAATTGTGTCATGTTTATCACGCATGATATAGACACCCGGTTTCGCAGGAAGCTTCTTCAATTCTTCTTCTATATTAAACATATACTTCCTCCATAGACTCTTGATTACAGGAGTTAAACGGATAGTCGTAATCCGGTTGGCTACGCTGTTAAGTACTCTTCAATAATATGCGCAACCCCATCTTCTTCATTGGATTTCGTTACTTTATCTGCGTTCTCTTTTACTATTTCCTGTGCATTACTCATAGCCACACCTAAGCCAGCATACTTAATCATAGATAAGTCATTAAATCCATCACCAATTGCTATCAATTCTTCTCGTTTCAAACCTAGGTGTTCCAAAAGGTGTGCCAAGGAATTAGCTTTATCCACGTTCAAAGGCATGAATTCAAGGAAGAAGGGTTCGGAACGATAGATACTTAATCTGTCTCCATACTTTTGTTGCATCTCTTTTTCTAATATAGCTAATTTCTCTGGGTCCCCTGTCATAAGACATTTATTCACATCAAAGGTCACATACTGATCGAAGTTATCCACATCATTCACTTTAATATTGTTGATCTTTGCTTCAATATCTACGTATTTATCATGATTGCAACCACAGATTACATCATCCCCTTCATAAGTTATGATACTCACATTATGTTCTACTGCCTCTTTATAAAGAACCGGAATCATATCCTGTGGTAACATATTCTGATAGATCACCTCTCGGGTTTTACAGTTCATAATTCTTGCTCCATTAAATGCAAGAATATATCCACCCTTTTCTTCTAACTTTAATGTATCAGAAATACCACGAATACCCGCTGTTGGTCTACCAGATGCTACAATAACTACTTTATCTGCTTCCATGGCACGACTTACCGCTTTTTTGGTTCTTGGTGTTACTTCTTTCTTCGTGTTTGTTAATGTTCCATCAATATCAAGTGCAATTGCTTTATATGTTGTCATTTATATACTCCTTACCTAATCTCATGTATTATTAAAAAGGCTGTCACACATGACATGTGACAGTCTTTACCTATCTTAACTCTTTATCTTTGGTAGCATTGAATTCATCTTCTACCTGAGGTTTATCATCTGTACGTATATCTTCTTTAGGTACCTCTGCAATCTTTATTATATCCTCTTGTTCCTTGGTATCCTCTGTTTTTGTATCATCTTTATCATCAGAAACTTCCACTTCAATAATCTCTAAAGCTTTATTATCAGAAGTTTTATCTCCTACCGATTTATCATCTTCTGATTCAGGAATTCCTTTCACTTCTCGGTAAATCTTCATAAACTCTTTACCTGTAATTGTTTCTTTTTCAAGTAAGAACTCTGCAATCTTATCAAGTGTTTCACGGTCTCCTTCAAGAAGCTTAAGTGCTTTATCATAACATTCTTTTAATATACGCATTACTTCATTATCAATCTCTGCCGCAGTAGCATCACCACAATTTAAGACTGCTCTACCATCTAAGTAACGGTTCTCAACTGATTCAAGCCCCATTAAACCAAAACGGTCTGTCATACCAAACTGTGTTACCATAGCTCTTGCTATCTTTGTCGCCTGTTCGATATCATTAGAAGCTCCTGTTGTAATGGACTTAAATACAATTTGTTCTGCTGCTCTACCACCGAATAAGGTTGTAATTCTCGTTAACAATTCATCCTTAGTATTCAAATACTTCTCTTCTTCCGGCACTTGCATTACATAGCCAAGCGACCCCATTGTTCTTGGTACGATTGTTATCTTTTGCACAGGTTCTGCTTCTTTCACAAGAGCAGTAACTAATGCATGTCCTACCTCGTGATATGCAACAATTCGCTTCTCTTCTTTGCCAAGAATACGATCTTTTTTCTCTTTACCTGCAATTACAACTTCAACGGATTCAAACAAATCTTCTTGTGTTACAACTGTTCTTCCAGCTTTAACAGCTGTAATTGCTGCTTCATTAATCATATTAGCAAGATCGGAACCAACAGCTCCTGATGTTGCTAAGGCAATTGCTTCTAAATCAACCGAATCATGCATTAGTACATCTTTCGCATGTACTTTCAAGATATCTACACGACCCTTCAAGTCTGGTTTATCAACAATTACTCTTCGGTCGAAACGACCTGGTCTTAATAATGCTTTATCTAATACTTCTGGGCGGTTTGTCGCAGCTAGAATTACTAAACCTTTCGAGGTGTCAAATCCATCCATCTCAGAAAGTAATTGGTTTAATGTCTGTTCTCTTTCATCATTACCACCACCGTAATGGCTATCACGACTCTTACCAATTGCATCAATCTCATCTATGAAGATTATACATGGTGCTTGTTGTTGTGCCTGTTTGAACAAATCCCTTACTCTTGATGCACCCACACCAACGAACATTTCAACAAAGTCAGAACCAGATAATGAGAAAAATGGTACTTTTGCTTCTCCTGCTACTGCTTTTGCTAACAAGGTCTTACCTGTTCCTGGAGGACCTACTAAAAGAGCACCTTTCGGTAATTTCGCTCCAATACGAGTATATTTACCAGGGTTGTGTAAGAAATCAACCAATTCCTTTAATGACTCTTTCGCTTCCCCTTGTCCAGCAACATCTTTAAAGGTTACTCCAGTTTCTTTCTCCACATAAACCTTAGCATTACTTTTTCCAACTCCCATCATTCCACCACCGCTTTTATTGATCATGCGGTATACCATGGTCATAACTAGACCAATCATTATGAATGGAAACAAATACACTAATATAAAATCTATGATGCCTGTACTGGTATCATGTACTGGTCCTTTGTATTCTACCTTAGCGTTATCTAATGCCTCATATAGTCCAGGATTATCCAAATACCCTGTATAATATGTTATTGTAAACATGCCATTTGTTTTCTCTTCTTTTGGAATTATTGTAATTCTGCTAGAATCAATCTTAACAGACTTAACTTTATCTTCCTTTAACATATTCATAAATTCTGTATAACTAACTTCAACCTTTGCACTTTCTTTTAACTGATTCGTCGTATAGTAAAAAAGTAAAAATGCACAGAGCGTAGCTACTACACAGAATACAATACCTGATTTATTTCCATTCTTTTTCTTCGGATTTTTATTGTCCATTCTACACCTCCATATGCACTATCTCCATGTTATGTTCATTATAATGTTAGTATTTCCATAAATCAATAGAATAATGTCTTAAATTTTTGTGACCTAATAGGGAAAAATATATGAATTTCGACTTGTAAACCATCTAGTAATCTGGCATATTATAGATTAAGAGAATCAGCTTTGCTGATTCCTTGGGATTACACAGAGTGTAAGACCATAGCTCCAAAGGAGTCTTAATTTAACGAACAAAATTACGAAGTAATTTCGTGAGTCTATCGTATGCCATCTAGATAGTCTTTATCTAGAATCAGCTATGCGGAGTCTGGGATTACGGAGAAAGGATATTCCTATGAAGATATTAGTCGATGCTGATGCATGTCCAGTTAAGCATATCATTGAAAAAGTTGCTAAAGAGCTTTCAATACCTGTTATTATGATTATTGATACAAGTCACATCTTAGATTCTGATTATTCTGAAATCATTCAGGTAAGTAAAGCTCCCGATGCAGTTGATATTGCTTTAATTAATAGAACAGCACCAGGCGATCTTGTAGTTACACAAGACTATGGTGTTGCTACCATGGTACTTGGTAAGAAAGGTTATGCAATTAATCAAAATGGACGCATCTATACCAATGAAAATATAGATCTACTTATGTTTGAACGTCATATTGCCAAAAAGCAACGCCGTGGAGGTGTACGCACTTCAAGTATTCGAAAGAGGACCAAAGAGGATGATGATAACTTTGAGCATTCATTTCGGAAATTATGTCAACTTGCTTTAAGTAAAAACATCTAATTTCATCAGAAATAATAACTATGAAATTTACGAAAAAACAGTCGCTTGATTATTTATACACTATGTAATAATCTAGCGGCTGCTTTATAAAATTAATCTGGGTGCCGAATCAATGGCGGTGCCAATGTGGTGTTCTACAAAATAGCTGCCAGTAATTTTTTCGTGTATTCATCTTTGGGAGCTCTAAATACTTCTCCCGTATCCCCTTGTTCTACTATTTTACCCTCATTCATGACAATTACACGATCACATATTTCATGAATTACATTCATGTCATGGGAAATAAATAGATACGTTAAATTATGCTTATCCTTCAATTCCATCAATAGATTTAATATCTGTCGTTGAATGGTTACATCTAATGCTGAAACTGCTTCATCAAGAATAACAAACTTCGAGTGTAACATCAACGCTGCTGCAATACATACTCTTTGCCTTTGTCCACCACTTAATTGATATACATATCGGTTACCAATCTCTTCCAATAATCCCACTTCACTTAGCTTCTCTTTCACCAATCGTCTACGCTCTTGCTTGGTGTAACCGCCTTTGATTTTTAGTGGTTCTTCTAGAATCCATTGAACTTTCTTTGCTTGATTCAAGCTACTATACGGATCTTGAAATACCATCTGCGGTCTAGTTTCCGTACAAGTTATCTCCCCTTCATAAAACATATTTAGTCCTGCAATTGCTTTCGCAAGTGTAGATTTCCCACTTCCACTTTCTCCTACAATTCCAACAACCTCTCCCTCATTAATATGGAAAGAAGCCTGTTTTACAATTTGTTTTTTCACACCTCTACGTATTCTACCATTCTGATAATAATAAATATTAACTCCATTCACGGATAGCATCTTAGATACCTGGCCGTTCACCTTACTAGGTGATTGAACTACGGTTTCTATCTCCACCATTTTTTTATGAATAGAAGGAACAGCATCAATTAATTTCTTCGTATACTCTTGTTTGGGATTTCTGAAAATATCTTCAACTAAACCTTGTTCTACAATTTTCCCCTGTGACATAACAATTGTTCTTTCACACATGGTTCTTATCACACCAAGATCATGTGAAATCAAGATAATACTCACACCATGTTCTTTATTCATCTTCTTTAATAGAGCGAGAATCTGCGCTTGTACTGATACATCTAACGCAGTGGTAGGTTCATCAGCAATTAGTATCTTAGGTTTGCAAATCATTGCCATAGCTATCATAACTCTTTGCCGCATTCCCCCTGATAACTCATGAGGATATTTATTATATAATTCTTCCGGATTGTTAAGTCCAACTTCAAACAAGGCTTCTAAGGTCTTCTCCTTTTGCTCTTTCCTTGATAGTCTTGTGTGGATTGCTAACATCTCACTGACTTGATCACCAATCTTCATGACAGGATTCAAACTAGTCATTGGTTCTTGAAACACCATTGCTATTTCTTTACCAAGATAAGACCTTTTTTGATTCTCAGACATAGATAGAAGATTATTTCCTTCCACTCTAATCTCTCCACTCGTTATCCTAGCAGTATCTTTGTGCAATCCCATAATTGACAGTGCTGTCATTGATTTACCTGATCCAGATTCCCCAACAATCCCAAGAATCTCTCCTTGATCAACCTGAAAGGATATGTTGTTTACAACCATTTGCATCGGCTTCGTGTCAGCGAACCCAATTGATACATTATTAACATCTAATAACATTCTATCATATCCTTTCTTTTAGTAACTGTTCAGAGCCAAGCAGAATGTTTCAAAAATGTAGGTTGAATGTTTATATTCAGAAATGTGTTTTTGAATTATTCTATTGGGCGGATCCGCCGCCTCGAGCTAAACCGTAGGTTTTTCTGGTCCTGAACGTTGCTTCTTTATCATAATTTAACGCTCTTCATTAATTAAACTAATTCCTAATACGGTAATTACAATCATAACACCTGGTGCAATTGCATACCATGGTGCTGAAAATAGATATGCCTGAGCCTCCGACAACATCCTTCCAAGACTGGCATCCGGTGGTTGAACACCTAAACCAAGATAACTCATACCAGCTTCCGCTAATACTGCATTATTAAATCCTATCGTAATCGTTGAGAACAACATGGAACTTATATTAGGTAGGATATGAATGAATAGAATACGTATATCACTTGCTCCCATTAATTTTGCCATCTTAACATAATCCATCTCTTTTTGCACCATATATTCACTTCGAACAACTCTTGCAAAACTCGGTATGAAAACAATACCAAGTGCTAGGATTATATTGTATTTACCTATACCAAAGATACTTATAATTACTAATGTTAATAAGATACTTGGAAAAGATGTGATTCCATCATTAATTCTCATTAATACACTATCAAGGGCACCACCATAATAACCTGTGAAGGCGCCGACTAACGTTCCTACTATCGTGCCAATTGCAACGGTTGCTATTGCCACAAAGAAAGTGGTACGGCTTCCTTCCATTACACGACTAAAGATATCACGACCAAAATTATCTGTCCCAAACCAATGCGCAAAACTTGGTGCTGTATTCTTGATAGACCCATTCATGGCATTGGGATCATATGGGGTGTAGAATATCCCCACTAGCACAAGCAATAAAACGATCCCTATTAAGATAGCACCAAGAATGAAGTTTAAATTCTTCTTCCTCACTCGGCACCTCCCTCTTTGCTGATTCGAGGATCAATAATCCGATATAATACATCAACAAACAGATTAATTACGACTACAATTGCTGCTATATATAAAACGACTGCTTGTACAACTGCATAATCACGACTTGATATCGCCACTACTAATAAGCGGCCAAGTCCAGGTAGATTGAATACCTGCTCAACAATAATGCTCCCTGCAAGAACATCTGCAATAATCATTCCAAGGAATGTAATAACAGGTATTAGAGCATTCTTAAGAACATGTTTAACCAAGATATCTTTCTTGGAATTTCCTTTACTTTTTGCTGTTCTTACATATTCAAGATGCATCTGTCTACGAATGGAACTTCTTAAGAACTTTACTGTCATTGCAATCTTTGGAATTGCCATTGCTATCGCTGGATAGATTAGATAAGCAAAGAATTTTCCTTTATTCTCACTAAAACTTACATAATTCCCTGGTACAAACCATTTCAGGCATATGCCGAATATCAAGGTTAGAATCATTCCTAAAAAGAATGGTGGAATTGCCATCATCGTCTGGGTTAACAAAGTCAGCATGCGGTCTATTATTCCGCCTTCCTTCATTGCAGATAGAATTCCCAAAGGAATTGATATGGCAATTATAAGAATAATGGATAGAAGTGCTAACCAAACCGTAACAGTTAAACGGCTTGATACTAATGCTCCTACTTCCATATTATACTGCGTAGATTTTCCGAAATCTCCTTGTAATACATTGCCTAACCATCTACCATAACGCAGGGCTAAATTCTCATCTAAACCTCTCTCCTGGCGCAAGGCCTGAATAGCTTCAGGACTTGCATCCATTCCAAGAGTACTTAATACACTATCTCCAGGGATTACTTGAAAGGCCGTGAATGTGAATATTGAGACAATGAACAATGTTAGAATTAGAGTACTTATTTTTCTTATAATATATTTCACAATTTCCCCACCTTTCTTTCTCCTTGATTTCTATCCAAATCATTTTTACTACCTAGTATCCTTCATATAGCCAATTAATCAACTTTGTGAAGGAAATATTCTGAATCGTTACCTATTCAGAGATATAATATACCTTCGCCATATCCTGAACATATACAGGATAGAACGTATAACCAGCTAACTTCTTATTCACCGCTACAAGTAAAGGTGGATCTTGAATATAAGCAGAGGCAGCATCATTTGTTAAATATGCTTGTAATTGCTTGTAATACTCTACCTTTTCCTCATCAACCGTACTTGCAATTGCTTTCTCAAATGTAGCATCAAAGTCAGGGTTATTATAGTTTATGAAATTATTACTAGCTGTTGATACAAAACGTTCTACTGAATCCCTAGGTGCTAGATTCGAATCTAAACCTACAATTGTCGCTTGATAGTTTCGATTCTTATAGACATCTTCTAACCAACTGTTCCATTCTACTAACTGAATCTTCGCAGTAATTCCAACCGCCTTTAATTGCTCTACAATAATTTGCGCTGTATCAACATGGAATTGGTAGTTAGAAGGTACTGTTATGGTAAATGTTAATCCACCTCCATAACCTGCTTCTGCTAATAACGCTTTTGCCTTTTCTACATTATAGTTATATGTTCCAGCTAAATCTGTATTATAATACTTCTTAAACGCTGAGAACATATTCGTATCAATGATAGTTCCTCTCCCACCAGCAACCATATCAAGAATTCCTTGTCGATCAAGGGCATAACTAACCGCTTGACGTACCTTCATATCATTGAATGGCTCAGCTCCATTATTTAGGAATAATGCTTGCACAAGATTCATATTACCAACTTCGACATTATAAGTATCCGGTAATTGTGTTGCTTGATCATCGGTTAGATATGGGAAGATATCAATCGATCCAGCCATTAATTCCATAAAAGCGGAATCGGTATTGGCTGAAATCTTGAAAGTTACTTGATCGAGATATGCTTTATCTCCCCAGTAATCTTCATTCTTAACAACTACAAAGCTTTCAAGTGGTGCATAAGATACGAATTTGAATGGGCCTGTTCCCATTGGCTCAGTATCTAACTTATCGTAATTTGCTGGAACGATAGCACTTGTTAGATATGCAAGTAATTCTGTATCTCCTTTGTCTAACACCAATTGAATTGTCTTATCATCAAGAATATTTACTTCCTTAACATTAGAAAGCGCCGATTCTACTTTAACAGACGGATCCGTCTCCTCAAGCAAACCAGCGCAACGTTCTATAGAATATTTAACATCCTCTGCTGTTACCGCGTCACCATTATGGAATTTCACTCCATCACGAAGGGTAAATGTATACATCTTACCATCTTCAGAAATTTGGTATTCGCTTGCAACAGCTGAAACTAAATCACCATTTTCATTCGGTTTTACTAAACCTTCATAAACATTGAATAATACTTCATTAGTTCCTGCCGCAACTGCTTTGTGTGGGTCAAGACTATCTAGATCCTGTGTTATTTCTACTACAATTGAGCCACCATAGATTGCATCTTTATCTGATGCCTGATTATGGTCCTGCTCTTTAGAAGAGGTATCATCTGTAGCCGGCGCCTTGTTAGTATTCTTATCTGACTTATCACCTTTACATCCGGAAAGTGCAATAGCAGATACAAGAATAGCTACCATGAATAGGTACTTTGAAAAATGTTTAACTTTCATTGTAATAATTTTTCTCCTTTCAAAATGTGAAAGATTAATCTTCCACACTGGCCTCCTCGTCTGTCAAGGACAGACTTCACGATACTTTTTCTCCCATTATTCTATTGTCGATATAATAATATATTTTTTTTGTACAATAATCAAGTAAAAAATTGGGCGTATTTAAAAAAATGCAATTATTAACTCATACTTCGCGTATAAAAAATTTCATTTAGAGAGGGGGTTTTTCGTTTAATATAGCAGTTAGCTACTCCAAGGAAAGTGCGAAGTTTGCGTTATCAACCTACATCTTTTCGTTAAATTTCATTACATACCCAATTAATAATTGTGCAGATACTAGTACCGCCCTTTCATCAATGTTAAAGCATTCATGATGATTTGGATATGCTCTTCCTAGTTCCTCGTTTCCTCCTCCTACGAATGCAAAGGCTCCTGGGATGTGTTGTTGATAGATAGAAAAATCTTCCCCTAACATCATCTTAGGAATAGAAATAATATCTTCTGGAGCAAACAATTCTTTCGCTGCTTCCTTAGCCGTCTGTGTCACTCTCTTATCATTCATAACAACAGGGTGTAAAGACCTCATGTATTCAACATGAGCCGTAGCATTATAAGTAGCAGCACTATTGTAAGCAATTCGTTTTACCGCCTGCTCAATATGCTTACAATCCTGGGTGGAGAATGTTCTTGCAGTTCCCTCAATAAACGCTTCACCAGAGATTACATTATGTTGCGTTCCTGAGATAAAATGCCCAACGGTTACTACAGCACTACTAACAGGGTCCAACTCTCTACTTACAATGGATTGCAGATTCATAATGGTAGCTGCTCCTGCTACTGTTGCATCTACACATTGTTGTGGTTTCCCCGCATGGCCTGATTTCCCCATAATTCGTATACGGAATATATCGGAAGCAGCCATTCTTGGTCCTTCTTCTATGGATACTTTGCCACATGGAATATCTCCGAATACATGCAAACCAAAGATTTCACTAACATCATCTAGGTGTCCTCCATCACAAATTGCTTTTGCACCAAGACAATTCTCTTCAGAAGGTTGAAATATTAGTTTGACAGTACAATTTAATTCTTCTTCATATTTCTTTAATACCGAAGCAGCACCTAACATAGCTGCCATATGTGCGTCATGCCCACAGGCATGCATGAGTCCCTCTACCTCAGACTTATATGTAACCCCTGTTTTCTCTGTGATTCGCAGTGCATCCATATCACAACGGAGTGCAACCACCTTAGACCCATGGCCTATGAATCCAATTACTCCAGTTCCAGCTGCTGCCACAAAGGGAATCTCCATGACAGCTAGCTCTTCTTTGATTCGTTTTGAAGTTTCAAACTCCTGCATTCCAATCTCAGGATGTCTGTGAAAATGTTTTCTTAGACGAATGATATAATTACTTATTATATCAACCTCCTTCTTTATTTCCATTTCTCCAACTCCTCTTTGTTATAAATAGGTGCAAAATCATCACTATCTGTACAGAAGAATCCTCCATTGGTTTGAATCATAGATAGAAAACAATTTGCAGCTTTTGCTTTATGTGCTTCATCCATAGTTACTTCATAAATTACCTTAATCCCATGTTCTTTAACGAATTCCAAATCGCTATCAGAATCAAAAGATTCTATCTCACATTCTTGAAAATCAATACTACTTGCTTCTCCAAATTCAATTGAGGCGATTCCTAGTTCTGGCCAAACTTGAATCTCCATTCCCTTTTCCTCAACAACTGGTGCAACAATTTGTTTACATGTATATTCTTCTGTTGCCATATAGAATAGATGCATAGTAACCGGTCTTTTAACAGCTACTACCTTGCTGTTTCCTTTACTACCCTTATCTATCTTCTTTACTCCAATACTCTTAGTTTTTGTCTTTACAGTATTCTTCTTATCAGTCTTCCCAGAAGAAGCCTTTCCAATTCCCGCTTCTTTTGTGATATAACTATCCCAGTTCGTTAGCGTTTTCCCTTGGGCTGGTTTTCCTTTCTCTGGTTTTCCTTGTACTATTTTTATTTGAGAAGTTTTTCCTTGCGAACTTTTTCCTTGCCATGTTTTCGCATTTCCTTGTGATGATGATCCTTTTCCTTTATTAAACTGCTTCATAATGAGTAGTATCCTCTCTTTATATCTCTTTTTTCTATAAGTATTCCGATTCTATTTGTTAATAAATAGGTTCCTATAATTAGAAATCTATTCCAACCTCGTAATAATCTATACTTATGATAAATATAGCATATTTCTTTCCCATTGCATAGGCATGGCTTTATAAACAACAGAATTATTATTTGTTTACCACCTTAACAATTTTATTCTTTCCTACTGCTATTATAAAGCCTTCCTCTTGCATGCTATAAGTAAGCTCAGAGAATCTCTCCCCATCTATCTTAACTGCATTCTGTGTTAATAGTCTGCGTGCCTCACTCTTACTCTTAGCAAAACCCACATTGCAGATTAACATCGGTAAATCAATTTCCCCATTATCCATAAGCTCTGGTCGTTCAAGAGATTGATTGATCACATATTCCTTAATATTGTCAGGCACTTCTCTTTGTTGGTACATCACTTGGAAATGTCTCTCCGCCGCTTCAGCTTTATCAATACCATGGTACAGGCTTGTTATTTCGCAAGCTAAGCTCATCTTGATGTCCCTAGGATTTACTTCTCCACTTTCTAGCTCTCTTTTGTAAACTTCCACCTCATCTGGGTGAATATCCGTTACTAATTCGAAGTAACGAATAATTAAGTTATCTGGAATTGTCATCACTTTACGGTAGATGACATCTGGGTCTTCATCAATTCCAATGTAATTGCCAAGACTCTTACTCATCTTGTTAACTCCATCTACTCCTTCAAGAATTGGCACAAACATAGCGATCTGACTCTCTAAACCATAATCCTTTTGTAACGATCTTCCCATTAATATATTAAAGGTTTGATCTGTTCCTCCAAGTTCAATATCTGCTCCTATATGAACGGAATCGTATGCCTGCATAAGCGGATAAAAGAATTCATGTAAACCAATTGCTTGCTGATTCTTATAACGATTCGAAAAATCGTCTCTCTCTAGAATTCTTGCTACAGTAACCTTACCTGCTAACAAGATTACATCTTCAAAATCTAACTTCTTAAGCCATTCACTATTAAACCGAACCTCTGTCTTCTCTGGATCAAGAACCTTCATAATCTGATCTTCATATGTTCTAGCGTTAATTAAGACTTCTTCTTTCGTCATTTGATTTCTAACTTTACTTCTTCCCGTAGGATCCCCAATTCTACCAGTAAAATCCCCAATAATAATAACTGCGTGATGCCCTAGGTCTTGCAATTGTTTGATTTTACGAAGTACCACCGTATGACCAAGATGAATATCTGGTGCAGATGGATCTAAGCCTAATTTTACTACAAGTGGTTTTTGTTCATCATAACTTCTCTTTAACTTGCTTAGCAGATCCTCTTCGTTAATTAGTTCGAATAACCCCTTTTTAATAATCTTCAATTGTTCCTCAGGTTGTTTGGTAATTAATTTGTTTGTCATAGAAATCTCCCTTTCCAAGACATTGCATCAAGAGTTTAGTGATAACCGCGATTTCCTATCAATAAAAAAAGCTCTCGTCCTTTGTGTTATATACGCTGCGTATATATACACAAAGGACGAGAGCATCTATTCTCACGTGTTACCACCTTTATTCACCATAGTATTACTACTTCGGTCTCATCAGGTACGCCATCTCATCTACATACTTTCGAATAATGGATTATACCCTATCAATATAACGGTTGCACCCGTCACAGCCTACTACATACTTAGTATGATTCAGTGTGAAACTCCGAGATGTATTTCAAGACTTTCTTTTTGCACCTCTCATCAACCGGTAGCTTTCTGTTAAAAGAACGATTCTCTACTTCTTCTCTTCAATGTCTTTCTATCAATATAATTTTTCAAGTAATTTTGTATCACTTGTTTCAAACAATATTATATCAGTTCCTTCAACATGTCAACCCTTAATTCTGAAATTACTTATGTATTTATTTACATAATTTTTAGATTCTTCTTATTTTATTATCTTGTCAGTTATGATACACTAGTAACAATGAACGATTACGTTAATTTATTGTAACAAACATACAGAAAAGAGGAATGACATTGGCGAAAGAGACAAAATTAGATGATTCTGCTGGAATCTATGCTAAAAGAACGAAACAGACGGAACGAGAGAAGTTAGGTGATATGACCTTCAAAGAGAAAGTCGCTTATTTTAACATGTACTATTTAAAAAAAGTTATTATTAGTGTTTGTATTGCAGGCATATTGGGCTATCTAATCTACCAAACAGTAGCACCTAGACCAGATGAATTATTAAATATAGCAGTAGTGAATGATTATTTTGAACAAGAAAAATTAAACGATTTCTTAAGTGATCTAAATACTCATTTTGAAGTAGAACCAGGCAAAGAAAAAATCACGTTTGATTATAGTTATTATATATCTAATGAGGATATGTCCCAAAACTCAATAAGTTCTATTCAGAAGATATCAACTTATGTCTCAGCAAAACAGATTGATGTTATTATATCTGATGAAGCATATTTTAAGACATTAACAGAAGATGGTTTCCTTATTAGCTTATCGGATTTACTTCCAGCTGATATGTATACAGAATTAGCTGATAAATATTATACAGGGGCAATCAAAGATGAAGACTTAAAAGGAAATGTATCCTCCGGCCCACTAGCTCCATATGGTATCTACATTGATGATAGCAAGCTCTATAAATCTAGTGGTTCCGCTATAGAAAAACCTATTCTCGGAGTAGTTAGCAATTCACCAAATAAAGAAAACACAATAGAATTAATCAAATACCTGTTAGGATTAGAATAAAACAAGAGGCTGATATAACATTTATAAATGTATATCAGCGCATATTTTTCAAACGAAATGCTTTTACACAACATCAAAAAACAATCTTCACGAATCATCTGTCCAGATGTATACACTACGTGTCTACTCTTGTCAGACAATTTGTTGAAGATTGTTTTTATGTTGCATTTCTATGCATTCTATCTAAATTATTTTGCTGTAATATATCCTTGTGCTTTTAATAATTCTGCGATTAATACTGCACCACCTGCCGCTCCACGTACAGTATTGTGTGATAAGCCAACAAATTTGTAATCATATACGGTATCTTCTCTTAAGCGACCAATTGATACACCCATGCCGTTTTCATAATCAACATCCATTTTAATTTGAGGTCTGTTTTCTTCTTCACAGTATTGAATGAATTGTTTTGGTGCACTTGGAAGTTCTAATTCTTGAGGAAGTCCTTTGAAGTTTCTCCAAGCTTCAATCATCTGATCCTTCGTTGGTTTCTTATCAAAACTAACAAATACAGCTGCTGTATGACCGTTCAAAACTGGTACACGGATACATTGTGTTGTAATAACTGGGCCAGCTGCTTTCACGATTTTGCCATCTTCAACTTTACCCCAGATTCTAAGAGGTTCTTGTTCACTCTTCTCTTCTTCACCGCCGATGAAAGGAATAATATTCTCAACCATCTCTGGCCAATCTTTGAATGTTTTACCTGCACCAGAGATTGCTTGGTAAGTTGTTGCAACAACAACTTTTGGTCCAAATTCTTTTAAAGCGTGTAATGCTGGCGTATAGCTTTGAATCGAACAGTTCGGTTTAACAACGATAAAACCTTTTGTTGTTCCCAAACGTTTCCTTTGATCAGTAATGACTTCTAAATGCTCTGGGTTTAATTCTGGAACTACCATTGGTACATCTGGAGTCCATCTATGTGCACTGTTGTTTGATACAACTGGGGTTTCCGTTTTCGCATATGCTTCTTCAATTGCTTTGATTTCATCTTTCGTCATATCAACAGCACTGAATACAAAATCTACTTTACTAGATACTTCTTCAACTTCATTAACATTTAAAACTACTAATTTCTTAACTGCTTCAGGCATAGGTGTTGTCATTTTCCAACGATCACCTACAGCTTCTTCATAAGACTTTCCTGCACTTCTTGGGCTAGCTGCTACTGCAACTACTTCAAACCAAGGATGATTCTCTAATAAAGAGATAAAACGTTGACCTACCATACCCGTTGCACCAAGAATACCTACTCGTAATTTACTACTCATCATAAACCCTCCATCTTTTTATGTACTGACACTTTAACCGTTTAGGGACGCATTTGTCTTTCCACTACGTACATTTGTCTTTTCTATAAGTATAGTACACTGTTTTGCATAAAAATGCAACCATTTTTTCTATTCCACACTTTTTTTCGTTACTTTGTTGAATTGTCCAATTAGTTTTCTTCTTTATTTGGTAATATTTTATTTGTCGACCCGAATCCTTCAACTACACCAAATTATATCATTATAATACAAAAACCACCATACAAGATTCTCTGCTGTATACATCTATCTGTATAACAGGTCATAATCATATATGGTAGTTGCTCCTATTTACTATATAATTCATTCGTCCATTTATCTATAAAGATTACTCCTTTAGATTTATCTTATTCTTCGTATCTACAATTTGTACACGATCTTCTCTTACAAATTGCATAATAACCTTCAAACTAACTCCCGTTACTTGTGATACCTCAAAAACAGTTGTATTGGCATGAGATTGAATATATTCCTTAACCTTACTATAATCATCTTTATCTTTATCAATGCATTCTGGACAAAGGGATGGACCTCCATAAGTATAGGTTAATAACTTATGACATCTTTGGCAAGTTCTTATTGTTGGAATATTATTTGGTGATGTAGCATTCAACAAAGTCACCCCTTTCATCTCTTATATAACTGGCGCAATCATAACTCATGAAATCTTTAAGATACTACTTACTTCTTACATATTCTAATATTATGCAGCAATTTTATATAATTTGCAATAGTTCCAAGAGCTTAGTCAGCACTTGTTAAATTATTATTGATAGCTACTATTAATTTAGTAACTAAATTAATTTGATTGTATTGAAAAGACTTTGTCTTTCTGCTATTATAGGTCTGCTTATAGAATATTTCAGGAGGTTTTTGAACATTATGTCGTTAAAGATAAATTGTCTCATCGCACAATCTGGAGGACCAACTACAGCTATAAACTCCAGTCTTGCAGGTGTGATTCATCAAGCTTTACAATCTACAAACGTTGATAAAATATATGGTTCCTTAAATGGTATACAGGGGGTTTTAAAAGATGACCTTATCGATTTAACGGAAACTTTTCATATAGATTCCAATAATCTATCAACTCTAATCAATACGCCATCTATGTTTCTTGGCTCTTGCAGATATAAATTATCAGATCCACTTGTTGATGATTCTGATTATCGTACAATCTTTCAACTATTCTCTAATTATAATATAAAATATTTCTTCTATATTGGTGGAAATGACTCCATGGATACCGTCAACAAATTATCTTCCTTTGCATTAAAACATAATATTGATGTTAGAGTTATTGGTATTCCTAAAACAATCGATAATGACCTTACTTGTATTGATCATACCCCCGGTTTTGGGTCCGCTGCCAAATACATTGCGTCTTCTATTCTTGAGATTTCACATGACGCTTATATCTATGACACCAAAAGCGTATCCATCGTAGAAATTATGGGAAGAAATGCTGGTTGGCTAACTGCCGCTTCTGCTCTTGCAAGAACGGGTTACAGTGATGCACCACATCTCATCTATCTGCCCGAACACCCTTTCTCAACTGCCTCCTTCGTTAATGACGTTCGTGAACAATTACAAAAACGCAATCATGTAATTATCGCTGTATCAGAAGGTATTAAAGATCCTGCTGGCAAATATATCTCGGCAAACTCAACAGGTACTGATCAGTTTGGGCATGTTATGTTAAGCGGGACTGGTAAATACCTCGAAAACCTTATTAAGAACACAATCAACTGTAAAGTACGTTCCATCGAATTAAATGTATTGCAGCGTTGTGCTTCTCATATATCTTCTAGAACAGATCTTGACGAAGCATACGAACTTGGTAAAAAAGCTTTTAATCTTGCCGATCAAGGAGAAACTGCAAAGATGGCTACCTTAACTCGTACAAGCAATATACCTTATACAGTTACTTATGGTAGCACAAATGTTTCTAATGTAGCTAATGTAGAAAAATGTGTTCCTCGTGAATGGATTACCGTGTCTGGCAATGATGTTACCAAAGAATTGGTTGATTATATCTATCCATTAATCCAAGGAGAAGTTCCATTAACTTATCATAATGGTATTCCCGCTTACCTTTCTGTAGATCATCTATTTCGATAAAAGTATAGCAATGAACTGTAACATAAAAAAACAATCTTGAGAGTTTGTATGTCAGCGGCAGATATGAATTATACGCCCGTTGACATTCAAAATTTCAAGATTGTTTTTTCTATTCTTCTATCATACTCTTATATTGCATCATTAAAGATTCTAGTTCTTCTAAACTTGCAATCTCATTAACAGCATTACGTAATTTAGCCGATTTTGGATACCCTGTTGTGTACCATGCAACATGCTTACGCATCTCTCGAATACCAACGTATTCTCCTTTGAACTTAATCTGCAATTTGGCATGTCTTAGTATCATTTCAATAACCTCATCTACGTGTGGCTTTTCTGGAATAATTCCAGTAGCAAAATACTCTTTGATCTGAGAGAATAACCATGGGTTTCCTTGAATACCTCTTCCAATCATAATACCATCACAACCAGTTTCTTCTGTGATTCTCTTTGCATCTTCTACTGTCACTACATCTCCATTCCCTATAACAGGTATAGAAACTGCTTCCTTAACTTGTCTGATAATCTCCCAATTAGCCTTACCACTATAGTATTGAGCTCTTGTACGTCCATGCACAGCTACTGCTGCCGCACCATTTTCTTCAATGATCTTTGCAATCTCAACAGCATTTATGCAGGTCTCATCAAACCCTGTTCGGATTTTTACCGTAAGTGGCTTTTTTATAGCACGTGAAACTTTATAAACAATTTCACCCACTAGCTTAGGATCCTTTAACAGTGCTGAACCCTCACCATTGTTTACAACTTTCGGTACTGGACACCCCATATTAATATCCAAGATATCAAAATTACGATGTTCAATTCGTTTGGCCATCTCACTTAAGATATCTGGATCAGCACCAAACAATTGTAGTGATACTGGGCGTTCCTCTTCCTTCACTTCAAGAAGGATCTCTGTATTCTTGTTGTTGTACATAATTCCCTTGGCACTTACCATCTCTGTGTAGATTAAGTCAGCTCCTTGTTCCTTACATAGCAAACGAAATGGCAGGTCAGTTACTCCTGCCATTGGTCCTACTATTAAATTTCCACCAATATTAACATTTCCTATTTGTAAATTCATAACACGTTCCGTGCCTTTCTAAATAGCTCTAATTCTTTCTACTTCTACACTTTTCATAGATCAATCGTAGTCCATTCATAGTAAGAGCTGAATCATATATATGAATCTCCTCCGTTGCATCAGCAATAATCTTACCTAACCCTCCTGTTGCAACTACCTTGATATCCTTAATTCCACTTTCTTCTTTCATCTTCTTAATGATATATTCCGTCTGTCCAATATATCCATATACAAGCCCCGCTTGCATACTTGTGACCGTATCCTTAGCTAAGATAGAATCCGGTTTCTTAATCTCAACCTCTGGAAGCGCTGCCGTATCAGACCACAACGCATTAGCACAGATACGAATACCTGGACTCGTGAGACCTGCAACGAAAGAACCATCTTCTAAGATTAAATCATAAGTGGTCGCTGTTCCAAAATCAATTACTATTAATGGTCCACCATAGGTCTCATATGCCGCTACTAAATCAACAATTCGATCAGGACCTACTTCTCTAGGATTTGCAGTCGCAATTTTAATCCCTGTCTTCGTTCCTGCTCCAACTATAATTGGAGTTACATTCAGATATTTGATAATACCATTCTTAAAAGAGTGCATAATATTAGGCACAACAGAAGATATAATAACAGCCTCAATATTCTCAGGTTGTATATCTCTTGTAAGTATTAATTCTCGTATAAATATTCCATATTCATCGGAGGTACGAGCAATCTTAGTCGTCATTCGGAATGTTCCAATTAACTCCTTTTCCTTGAATATGCCTAATGTTATATTCGTATTCCCTACATCTACTACAAGTAACATATCTTTTATCCTTCCTAGGTCAATAACAATATTGAACTATAATTCGTAATCAACACAAGCACGGCTTAGCTTTACCCTACCTATAAACGCTCCCACTTTTAAATGTTCTGGATGCATTGCATAACGATTCAAATCAACAAAGGAATCAAAATCGCAAGTAAGACATAATGTATAATTCGTACTATCTGCATCTGAGTCGTTAATCCCTACTTCCATGCGACGAATAAAATCCAACTTCTGCGTTAGCTCCAATAACTGATTTTTTGCAATAACTGCATTCTCAATTGCTGTTTTTCCTTCCGCTTCTTTTGCAAATTCAAACATTACAATATGTCTAACCATGCCAATTCATCCCTTCTATTGCTTCATTTATTTGTTATCAAGTAAATTTGAAACATCTTCATTTAAGAAAAATGCTTTATAGTAAAGCTCTAATGCTTCTAATAACTCTTCTTTTGTTCTTTGTAGTTCTTTAATTTTAAGCACACTACCAACTTCATCAAATAATAAATCGCCTTCATCTGCTTCAACATGGAAAACTAATGTACCATCTTCTTCATATTGAAGAGTAAGAATACCACCAATATCCTCCGTGTATAATACACACATGATCTGAAGTTCTTCTTTGACCCCATCTGGTAAGTCTTTAAAATCATCATTTAAATAATATTTCTGCTCGTATGCACTAGATGCACATAAGATAACGTTATCTTGATACATAATTTCTCCTATAGATATCGTACACATAGTTACGACAATACTGACCTTTCAGTTGCGAAACTATTTTATATCAACTCCACCAAAAATACAAGCACCATTTACATAAATTGTTGGCATATTCATACCTTCTGTCATAGAAGGAGTAACCGTTTTGTTATCTACGCCACCAAAGATTGCTGTACAATTTGAAACAACTCTTACATTGGATGGCACATGGATATCAATACCACCGAATACTGCAGTTACATCTACAATTACATCTTTATCAATAATAGCATTACGCAGATTAAGATCAATGCCACCAAATATGGCAGTAACAGCAACTCCACCAAAGTATAAGCCATTATAGTTCAGATCCTTACCAGAAAAGATAGCATTTACATTCGTGTCATTCATTGTATTATATGCCCGGCTGCTACTGCCTGAATTAAAATTTGCGTTATTATTATCTGTATATGTGTTAGAATTACTATCCGTGTTAGTTGAGTTAGTTGAATTAGTTGAATCGTAGGTGTACGTGTAAGTATTCTCTGTTGTATTGTTATTTTGATAAAAATCCCCGTTCTTGTTTCTTCTACCTTCATCAAAGATTAATCTCAGACCAATGATAACAAAGATAAATGCAACAATTAATTTACCAAACATATGCCAAGCAATAAAATCTTGCGCTGCTAATAATAACATTACACCAACTGCAAGACCAATAGCGCTTCCGGTCCTGTTTCCTCTTTCGCACAAGCCAATTGCACTAGGAATGATGATAAACAAGGTCCACCAGCCATCAAAGAAAATATCAAAATCTGCTCCGAATGCTTTCGCACCAATTAACACACCAAGTGCTATAATAATTAATCCCCAAATAAATCCTGTTGTAGAACGTTTCATACTTTGCCTCCTATTCTTATACCCCACTGCGAGATATCAGTTATTATCAATCATTCGTAGGTGTGTACCCTACTTCCAGGCCAATGATACCAATCTGAATTCCAGGTCATCAGCCTACTTTTAATATACTTCATTCTTATTGATTGTGCAATGGATATAAGGTAAGAAAACAAAGTCGTGACAATTGTCATGTGACAATTGTTAACTATTACGTATAGGAGTATAACCCTCGAACTGAGACTTCGCCAGAGTACACTTCCACCAGATCATGATTATCCTTCTCAACAATCAAATGTCCTTCGTCGGTAATTCCCCTAGCAACTCCTGTATAAGAATCGTCCTCAGTAAGAATCCTTACCACTTGGTCCTTATTAATCAAAACCTTCGAATATGTTTCCTTCAACTCACTTAGATCATGGGTTTTAAGAAAACGTTCATAATAACATTCAAGATATTCCATCGTCTTAGCAATTAACTGCGCACGACCAATGGATTTTCCTGATTCCAATAATAATGAAGTAGCCTTGTCCTTTAGTTCCTCAGGAAAGTCTTTCATACTTACATTAACACCAATACCCACAACGATATAATTGATATAATCAACTTCTGCACTTAGTTCTGTCAGAATACCAGCTACTTTCTTTTTATTAACAACAACATCATTGGGCCACTTTATCTTGGCTTCTAAGCCCGTCAAATCAGTAATCGCATCATTTAATGCTAATGCAGCGACTAAGGTTAACATCGAGGCATATACTGGCTTCATCTTTGGTTTTAGAATAACCGTCATAAATATTCCTGAACCTTTTGGTGATTCCCAGTAACGTCCTCTTCTCCCTTTTCCTTGAATCTGTTTATCAGATACAATTAACGTTCCTTCTTCTTTTCCCTCATCTGCTAATTGCTTGGCTACTGTATTGGTAGAAGTTACTTCATCATAAGAAAAAACTTGTCTTCCCATATAGTTTGTTTGTAGTTTACTAAGAATAGCTTCACTGGTAACAACATCAGGCTGGCTAAGCAAGCGATACCCTTTGTTTGATACCGAATCAATGAGGTATCCTTCTTCTTTCAGACGGTTAATCACTTTCCATACCGCTGTCCTTGACACACCAAGTTGTTCACATAGCTGTTGACCTGATACATAACCATCACTATTGCTTAAAATTGTTAGTATTTTCGTCTTCATTCCGAGTCACTTCTTTCTATGCAAATGCAATTCGTAGATAGTATAAACCAAATGCAATAAGAACAAAGCCCACAATACCAAAGAACATTCCTATTCCTTTTTGGCTATTTACACGGGCTTTTCTAAATCCATTACTTAAGTTCATAATACCTGCTACAATCATTAACGATGCCATTATTACATAGTTAGATGGCATTAAAATAACTAATACAAATAATACGATAACTGCAATACCTAAAATTACATTAATTAAATCTGGTAAAAGCTTATTATTTTTAATAATCTCATTCCACTTCATCTTATCCTCCATATTTCACTACAACATTTATTATTTCCTTTTTACTGAACTAGGATTCTCCTAATGAGTCCACTTATTCCCTAACAGTATATCATATTTTAAAAGCTGCTGCACTATATACGATCAAGGAATCCTTGACCTAGTTAGTACAACAGCTTTATGTTCTATCTTGTATCTATGCTAATCGTATATCTTCATTTCCTTCTTCAGCTACGCGGTCTTCCATTGTCTTATATTTCTTATGTTTTGCGACACACTTATATCCTGGGCGAATAATCTTACCATCATTAATGATTTCTTCAATACGGTGCGCAGACCACCCTGCAATACGTGCTATTGCAAAAATCGGGGTATATAATTCAATCGGTAAATCCAACATTCTATATACAAATCCACTATAGAAGTCTACATTAGCACTAACACCCTTGTAGATCTTTCTTTCCTTCGCAATAACTTCAGGTGCTAATCTCTCTACCATATTGTATAGCGCATATTCTTTCTCTAATCCCTTCTCTACGGAAAGGTTCTTAACAAATCCTTTGAATATCTCAGCACGAGGATCTGAGATTGAATAAACGGCATGACCCATTCCATAGATTAGTCCTGCTTTATCAAATCTTCTTTTATTCAATAAATCAACTAAATACTCACGCACCGCTTCCTCATCTTCCCAATCCTTGATTGTTTCTTTCATATCATCAAACATCTTAACTACTTTGATATTGGCACCACCATGTCTAGGTCCTTTTAATGACCCAAGAGAAGCGGCTATTGCAGAATACGTATCCGTTCCTGATGAAGTAACCACATGCGTTGTAAATGTTGAGTTATTTCCCCCACCATGTTCCGCATGTAAGACTAACGCAAGGTCCAATATGGTTGCTTCCAGATGTGTGAATTTACTATCTGGACGTAGGATATGCAGTATATTCTCCGCCGTTGATAGTTCTGGCTGTGGTGAATGGATAAATAAGCTATTGCCATCATGATAATGGCTATATGCCTGATATCCGTATACCGATAGTAAAGGGAACAACGATATTAATTGTAAGCATTGTCTTAAAACATTCTCTACAGAAGTATCATCTGCCTTTTCGTCATAAGAATACAAGGTTAATACACTTCTCGCTAGGGTATTCATCATATCTCGGCTTGGAGCCTTCATGATAATATCTCTAACAAAACTAGTTGGTAATTCTTCTCTATACTTAACTAATAAAGCATTCAGATTTTCTAGTTGCTCTTTATTCGGTAGTTCACCAAACAATAACAGGTATACAGTCTCTTCAAATCCAAATCTCTTCTCTGCAATAAATCCATTAACCAAGTCCTGAACATTAACTCCTTGATAATAAAGCTTTCCTTCACAAGGAACTAAATCACTATCCACAATAGTATAGGATACGATTTCTGATATCTCCGTTAATCCTGTTAATACAGCTTTACCACTGATATCACGAAGACCTCTTTTTACTTCATATTTGCTATATAACTCTGGGTCGATTTTGCTGTTTTTCTTGCATATTTGGGCTAATTCTTTAACCTCATTTGCAATATCAGCGTACTCAAATTCTTTCATAATCCTTCTCCTTTCAAAATGGGTGACGGGTTACCGAAATTAATTTCACGAATTTCAAATGCGAAGTCATTCCTATAAAGCTTAATTTATATTAGTATAGCATAGAATATTTCGTTTGTATGTCATTTTTATGAAAAATTAATAATTATCCATCTTATGCTATTTTCCCCATCATGACTATTGGACATTTAATAAGAACAAGATATAATACGGCAATTTTGTATTCTAACTTTTGGCTTAGTTGCAATATAAACCCCAAGCAATCTGACAAAATAAGACCCTTCTTATAAAATTACCACAATCAATTTTATAAAAAGGGTCTTATTAAATTACATATTCACCTAATAATTATTCACCTAAAGTTGCTACCATAACGGCCTTAATGGTATGCATACGATTCTCCGCTTCATCAAACACTACTTCTGAAAACTGCTCGAACAATTCTTCTGTTACTTCTTTCCCTTTTACTGCTGGTAAGCAGTGCAAGAATACTGTTGATTTTTTCTTTGTCTTTGCAAACAAATCGTGATTTACTTGATATGGTGATAACATAGCAATACGCTCAGCGGCCTTATCTTCTTCCCCCATAGAACACCATACATCTGTGTAGATTGCATCGGCCCCCTCTACTGCTTCTAAATCATCTGTAATATATATTGTAGAACCAGATTCCTTCGCATATCCCTTACAAGTATCGACTAACTCACCCGTTGGCCACAACTCTTTTGGTGCAAGAATTGTGAAGTCGATTCCTAGCTTAGAAGAACCAATCATCAAACTGTTAGCCATATTGTTTCTTCCATCACCTACGTATACTAACTTAAGTCCTTTTAGCTGTCCAAATTGCTCTTTTAAAGTTAAAAAATCTGCTAAGATTTGTGTTGGATGATACTCATCTGTAAGACCATTCCATACAGGTACACCGCTGTATTTTGCTAATTTTTCTACCGTATCCTGTTTGAAGCCACGAAACTCAATACCGTCAAACATTCTTCCAAGGACACGAGCCGTATCTTCTACACTCTCTTTGTGACCAAGCTGAATATCATCTTTTCCTAGATATTCTGGATGCCCGCCTTCATCAATACAACCAATTGTAAATGCACATCTTGTTCTAGTAGAAGGTTTCTCGAATATTAAAGCAACATTCTTACCTTTTAAACTATTTCCTGTAATACCTTGTTTTTTCTTTGCTTTTAAATCTGCTGCCAGATCAATAAAATATGTAATCTCTTCTGGAGTAAAATCTTTTAATGTTAGAAAACTACGCCCTTTTAAGTTCATACTAATTCACTTGCTCCTTCCATCAGCCGCGTATTAATAATTATTCATTAGCTGTATGTTTTTTTGCACAGCCATGCACTATAATCATAATTCAGACGACTTTATTCAAATTATATGTATATTTATACATCATATAGTATACCTACTTATACCATTTGTCAAGTTGATTTATTCAAACCGATACTGTCAGTATAAAGCATTATCCCAATTAAATCTGACAATTCTTCTCTACAAAAAAACAAAAAGAAGAATCCCAATTGCAATTCTTCTTTTTATATCCCATCAATATAACAACTAATCTTATATATTTTATCGAATTGTTACATCAATATCGCCTGAACCAGACTTTAGATGTAATTGTTTATCCATAACTGTATCGCTTCTATAGTTCTTACCAAAATCGTCACCATTTATCTCTATATCATCACCATCGATTTCGAATGAATACTCTTCTACGTCTCCATCAAGATTTAATTCAATATCTCCACTACCACATACAAACTCGGATACACCTGTTAATTCTCCCTTTAGATAGATGTCGCCTGAACCTGTTTGTGCAGTCATATTCATAACTACCATATTCTTTCCTTCTATATCCCCAGAGCCAAGTTCCAAATCACAGTCTCTTGCTTCTAAACTCTTAAATATAAAATCACCAGATCCAATTGCCATGCTCATCTTATCGCATTCAACATATCCAAAGGTTATATCTCCAGAACCCAAAGATGCACCTATATTATCAGTAGTTATATCCTTCACCTCAAAGTCACCAGAACCGACACTACAATCAAATTCTTCTGCTTTTATTGCTTCCACTACTACATCCCCAGAACCTACTGTGATATTACATTGTTTCGCAGGCAAATTAGTATTTACTATAAAATCACCACTACCGTTATTAATCGTAATTGTATCAAACTGTATGTCACTTGGAATCGTTATGGTAACCCTTGAAGGTTCCTCAAATAAACTGAAATGAAATTCAAAATTTTTTTTATTTGTCTTGACTATTAGAGTATCTCCTTCTTGTGTAAATGTATAGCTGTTTTCTTCTAAGTTCTCACCTTTCACATAGAAGGAATCTCCTTCAACAATTTTGAAATCAACACTACCATTCTCAATCTGTATATTAGCTATGTCTCCGGTTGGAGAGAACGCATCATCTACACGCTTTCCTGTGGAATCAGATGCCAATATTAATACTCCAATTATTACGACTACAACAATAAGAAACTTACTTGACTTTCCATATGAATTCATCTTCTTTTTTCCTTCCCTCTTTTAACGAATGAAAGGGAGTTTTCACACTAATAGCAAAAGAACTATAACTCTTACTATTTCATTAGTAGGAACCTAAATCTTCTTTGCATAATTAATGTGATAACTCCCTTTTCTATATTGAAATTAATAACGATCCCTCTAGAAATATAACGCTATCATGTATAACACATATTTATATATTATACATCATCGAAACCTAAACGCAAGCATTTTTTGTTAATATATTCATATACATTATTCTCTATCTATTCACCAAACGGGGCAAAATGTAAGTAAAAAAGGACACCTTTCTAAATAAATCTTAGAAAGGTGTCCTTACTATATTTAATTATTTATCCAAATTTTTCATCGTTGGGAATTTTTTTGTTCCAAACTGTAAGCCATGTAAATTCATTTATATTCCTTTAAACTCTTCCCAAATGCTCTGTAGATACGTGTTAATAAACAGGTCAAATTGTGGTGCTTTTTGGTCAAGTATTGGTCTTTTGATATTTTTTTAGTCAAAGAATTATTTAGAATTCTCTAATAGAGGACTCTTTTCTAAAATACATCCATGTTCTTTGATAACTTTTCTAACGAAGCTCTTGTAACATCCTGATTTACTTCTGCGTAAATATTCATCGTAGTTGACACATCAGCATGCCCCATAACTTCCTGTATAACTTTTACATTAGTTTCATTCTCGCAAAATCTTGAAGCAAATGTATGGCGGAATATATGACAAGAGAATCTTGGTATCATAACCGGCTCTCTTTTTTCCTTCTTTGCCTTTACTTCTTCCTCTGCATTATGAGCATCTACAATTCTTTTAATTGCACGATTAACAGCTGCTGGATTGTGTGGTGTTTCAAATCTATTCGTAAATATAAAATTTGTCATACCATCTACATTTGCCACACAAAACCCTTCCACTTCCTGACGTTCGTATTCATCTTTGAGCACATCATATACTTGTTTCATCATCGGAATAGTCCTTATACCTGCTTCTGTCTTTGGCTGAGAAACTCGAAACTCACATTTGAAGGAATCATCTGCTCTCTGATAATAAGTCAGGCTATGATTGATATCAATCAAACGCTTTTCTAAATCAACATCATCCCAGCGAATTCCAATCGCTTCTCCAATTCGACACCCAGTACCAAGCAAGAAAGTAAAAAACGGATACCACTTATAAAAGAATGGATTCTCTGCAACATAATTTATAAATGCTCTCTGCTGCTCTACCGTTAATGCTCTTTTTCTCTTCCTTGAACCACCATTTCTTTTCTTTACCTCTGCATAAGCTCCATCAATCGGATTCTTTCTGATAATGTCATCTCTTACTGCCAATTGAAATGAGGGTCTTAATACTGTATTGATGTTTTCCAACGTGTTTATCTGTAATCCCTGTTTATTAATCAAGTCACTGTAAAAGAATAATACATCTGAATATTTTACTTCTTTGACTTTCTTTTTCCCAAAGGTATCACGGATAAAATGATTCCAAGTATACAAATAATTTGAATAAGTTGAACTCCTTAATTCTGACTTTGTTGATATATATCTGTCAAATAAGAAGTTCACGTCAGCGTTACCTGCAACATATACATTTAACCCATCCATCTGGTCTTTGATTAATGACTCCTCTTTTTGACGTAGAGTAACTAATGATTTTGCATATATCGTGTGCTGCTTTCCTAATGGATCTGTATAAATGTACGAGTATCTACCATCTGTCTTTCGGTAATGCTCTCCTTTTCTTAAAACTCTTCCTTTTCCGTCTTTTCTACAAGCCATACTTTCTCCTTTCTGGAGAAAAGAGCCTGCACTACTTCTGGGTTGATTTGATAATCTGCATTTCAACACCAATTCGTATTAATTGCGATATGGATATGTTGTGACTTTGGGTATATTCAAGCATAAGCTGATATTCTTCTTCTTTGAACTTTACTGTGACACTCCGATTTATCGGCTTATCTACTTTGGGTCTACCAGTTCTTGCCATGTTTTACCTCCTTCACAACCTATTTTGATTATAATATTGGTCTTACCAAAAGTCAACCACTATATTGCAAACTCTTTCCTATTATTTTATATCCTTATTAAATGGACCAGATTATTGCCATTCTTCCGCATAATCTGGTCCGACACCTGTTTCTTCCTATTTATAGAAGTCAACATCTACTATATGAAACGTCTCTAAGTATTCATCTATTATATCCAAATTCACTAGAACCAGTTGATTTACTTTATAACAAGCCTGTGCATCCTTTGCCAATTGCTGAAATTTAGACAAACTCATCGAATACATTTCTGCACCCTCTGCATATCTGACAAATCTTTTATCTTTCATCTTTTTTTGCATATTCCAATGCCTCCCTTATCATTCTCTGCACGATACCTGTTAACCCCAGCTGCTTAATTAATGCTCGATCAATTTTATGCATTACTCCTGATGCTACCGTAATATTTCCTATGTTTCCTCTCACGAATGACTTTGGAACAGTCTGAATATCCTCCGGAATAAAGTCTGATATCTTCTGCAAATGTAATCCCCCTACATCTAAAGGATGAATTTGCACATGTACATCAAGATCCTTTAATTTTGAACTCAATGGACATACTGTTATCTGCGGTCCATTATTGTGATTACTTTGGTTGGATGATACAATTACTGCTGGACGTATAAAGCATTGCACTCCTTCTGGTTTCCATCCAAAATCTACATAAACAACCTGCCCTCTTTTATATTGCTTATATTTCTTTTTGTAGTTTTTGCTCATCTTTCTTCAGCCTCCTTAATGTTTTTACTCCCATACCTAGATTTCCTTCATCAACAGTCATAATAATGCCACCTGCATCAATAATTTTTCCTACTTTGTAATATGCATCTGGAATGTCAGTTGAAATTGCCATCATATTTACCACAATGACTCCTTCTGCTCTTTTTTGACGAATCAGTTGTGTTATCTTTTCAAACTGGCGGTTCAAATCTGCCTGCCCCAATCCATTTCTTCGAACAACTCCAACAATTTCTATGTCTTGGGTTTTCACAAAATTTCTAATGTAACGTTCCTGTTTTTCTTCTTTTTTCTCAGTTTCTGCCAAAGAACCCGTTGTAGATAAAAGAGCTATAAACTCCCTTTTCTTTTTTCTCGGATTTCTTATTCCCATGATTTTACCTCCTACGATACAAGCATTGCTGCCTGGTCAATCATAAATTCAAATGTGTGTCTGAAATAGTCTTGCTGTTCAGATGGTAATTCTTCCAGTTTGCTATCTATTGATCCTTCTTTTTTATCCGTATTTGATTCTTTTACTTCTATATTAAGCAGTGTATTTGCATCACACTGATAAACAGACATCAGAAGATATAAAGTCCTCATGCTTAGTCCTCTGCCGCCCTGTTCTATTTGCTTAATGCTAGAATCACTTAATCCGGTTATTTCACATACCTGATACAAGGACAGCTTTTTATCTTTACGAATCTTACGAAGATTCGGTCCAATTTCATATCCGTTATATTTTTTCAGCATATCCAATCAGACCTCCAGTCTTCGCTCTTTCTTCTATCATTGCTTTTACTTCTTCATATGCTGCCGATTCCGTTTCATATCTACCAAGGAAATCACCGCATTGACTGTACACAACAGTTCCCCATTCTGTATTTATGAAATTGCATCGACTGAGTGCCAGGGGATACCCCCAGCAGCTAACAACCTTTTCTTTCATTACTCTACATCGCCTTCTGGTACATATGGTGCGATGATTACATGGTTTGTAAAATCCACGATGATCATGTCAAAATACATTGCTCTTTCAATGAACTTTTCCAGATCTTCATCATCATCTGTAATATCCGTAATAGATTTCACAAAGATAATTCCAACTCTTGAATTCTCCATCCACTCGGACAATCTGCTTATATCGTCACGGTCTATATCGTGGCTTGCAAATTCATCTACAATAACATCGACTACATCCACATTTGTTTCCTCTGCTACAGCTTTCATTTCCGACACCAAATCATGAATCTTGTTGTCTGACATACGAGTCTTAATGAAGATAACTCCCTGTCCCTTCGGTACTCTTGTTTCTTTTCCCTCTACCTGCTGTTCATTATTCATTCTAAAAATCTTCTGTTCCATTGTTTTTTCTCCTATTCTGTTGTTTGATTAGGAGAGCTTCTGCGCATCCACTCTCGTGGTTTAGGTCTTGCTGACCATGTATAAATTGTAGCTGATACAAGAAGATAAATTAACGGAATGGTATTCGGAGTTGCATAGAAAAACCCCGAATGATATTCGGGGTTTAGGCAGCTGGTTGCTTTAATAAAATTTGAATCATACAGTTTATTCTATTCAAATCAAAGTCATTGCAGTTTTTAATTCTATTTATTATCTGATCTAATTCTGAAGGCTTTTCTTCATTTAATTCTTTTTCAACTCCAAAATAGAGGTAGTCGGCAGAAACATTCAAAATCTGACAAAGTTTTGTTACATGCTCATGTGCACATGCGGTCTTTCCTGTTTCAAAATTTGAGACGCTTTCACTGGTTATGTATAGTTTCTCAGCTATCTGTTCTTGTGTGTATTTACGTTTCTTGCGGATCATCCGCAATCTTTTTCCAAATTCAATAGCATTATAAACTTCTTCCATTTCTGCCAACACCTCCTTCCTTTGACTATTTTTTTGCTTCAATTTTATCTTATACAGATCAGCAATTCTGTTTGTGAATACAGTCTTTGTATAGGTAATTTTTTTTAAACATCATATTCTCGTTTTCTTATCGAATATCCTCTTTTAGGATGTCCCTCTCTAAATGCCGCTTGCTCACGAACATACACCTCTGCCAGCGAAAGCGATTTTCTATTCAATGAATCAGTCATTACTTTTTGTTTATACATAAGGTTAAGATTATCAATTATACCTTTTACTAAAGTTTTGGATTGCTCATCCATATATAGTGCAACGTATGCCATGTCATGTCCTAATTCAACATGTCTCTGTATGAATGTTTTATTTAATCCATAGAACACATCCTCTCCATTTCCATCAGATACTGGATCATAAGATTTACCAAGTAAAAAATCCAATGTACACAAACACGCAGTAGAAATCTTTATTAACTGCTCATAATTGATTTTTTTGTTCATTCCTTTTTCTATCCTATATAAAACATCTGTAGAAATATTTGTTTTCTCAGATAGCTTTTCTTTTGATATCTTTCGATACTCTCGTATCACCCTTAGGTTCTCACCTATTTTTACTGCCGTGGATTTCTTTTCATCTATATTTGTTTCTTTAGCTTTTGAAGATTTTTTTTCAGCAATGAATTGGTCGATTATATATTCTTGATACTCATTTTCGATTAGCTCCGTGGTCAATAGCCTTGTTTTTTCTCTGTCTATATCTTCTGCAAAATATCCCGTGGCCAATTTGTGTGCACTAACAAACGAGTGAATCGTACCAATTACACACTGTTCATATTGTTCATCGTATTTTTTCAAAAAATAATCTCTTATTCCAAATACTCGGTCTCCGTAATAGCTATAGAATGGTTCTTCATATTCAACAAGCTGATAATCAGCACGAAGTTCTTCTGGTAATGATTTACTTCCAAGAATTGTTTCTACTTCACATCCAAAATATCTCGCTATTCTAAAAACATTTTGCATGTTAATCTTCTTCAATTTTCCCTCTCGCATATTTCTTACTTCATAAATTGAAAGACCTGTTTGGTTTGCAAGTTCTGCAGGTCCAATTCCATTTTCCTTGATCTTCTTGTTAATGAATAACGCCATATTCTTTACATATATATCAATTTTGTTCATAGCTGTTTCCTCCGTCATACGTTTTCTTATGTAACAATCATACAATCATGTATTATAACGGTCAATCGTTATTCAGCGATTTTAACGCTCTATTACGTGTGTTTTCGCGTGTTCTAAACGTGCTCATATAAAGCATTTCAGACTCTTTTTTTTAATTCAAACACACCCAGTGTTATTTTTGATCGTAGCTCGTTTTTACACAAATTAATGGCTTCGTTGATTTATGTTCTATAATTCTCTTTATGTTAATTCTATGATACAATGGTACTTGTCATATGAACATATACTTTTTTATATGACAAAATGAAAGGATGTGAAGAAATGGTTGTAAACAAAGGATTTTCGTTCAGCAATATAGTTGGCATGTATGCCATAAAGGAAATGCCAGCAAATCATAAGTTGAATTCCTCAAATAAAATAATTACAGCATTATATCCAGGTAATCTAAAAAAACTATATTCCCAAAATTCATATGAAGAAGGCTCAATCGCCTATGAATTTCAAGCTATTGATACAAATGATATTAAACAAATCATTCAATTCTGTAATCAATATGGATTACTATTCTCTAACCGTTTACTTGCAAATCAAACCAACAACTATATTTTTATGAAAACATATAAATCTATCTTTTCAGAAGCTGTACCTAATTTTGCACCTGATGAAGTAAATCTCGATATGTTTATTGATGAAGTAATAACTATGCATAGACTTATTGGATTAAAAGCTGCTCTTGATACTAATGATCCTGTCGAACTTATTAACTGCCTTCTGCCACTATTATTATGTTATACATATAAGACACCTGAACCGGGTACTAATGAAACCGAATGCTTTAACAATTTATTTTACAAATATCTGAGTAGCTATTATCTTATTGATCAGCCATGCCTATTTGAATTAAAAGATGTGTACTTGCCAGAGTTAAATCATCTTCTTGATGACTTAACAAAATTTGTATACGAAGACAAAACAAATCGTTGGCTCCAACTTCCTCTAAAACTCGAAGCATACAAATATATGAATAATTGCACTTGGCAGAATTATCATGATATTATGACTAATCTACTAAAGGTTGTTTCCATTTCATCTAATGACAGTTTGTCTGAATTATACTATTCTGAAAATATATCTAAAGATTTATTGAATTCCTGTGGAATTACAGACCTTATGTTACAACATGCTGCTGTCACATGCCTTGCAGATCACTTCAACTCTCAAACCATGCTAATTACTCCTGAATTAAGATTTGAAAATGACCAATTAACATCAGACTGGAAAATTACATCTTTATTAGAGGCAATGTACATGGAACTCTCGGTTTCATTTGCGCCAAATACACAAGTGAAAAAATGTGCTAACCCAACTTGCAATAGCTTCTTCGATGTAGGCATTGGTAATTCCAGAAAGATATACTGCTCTACCCGATGTGCCATGCTTATGGCAAAGAGAAAGCAACGAGAACGTGACAAGCACAAACATGACTAATTCATAATGGATTCGCGAAAATTACATCCCCTTTTATAGAAGGAGGTGTTTTTCATGAATACACTATTAGAAATCAACATTAAGGAAGTTGATGTCAAAATAGATCATGAGTATGTCTATATCAATATATCTCATGGTATATTTACAGCAAAAATCAGCGTCAACAATATAAAATCCTTAACAGCCAAATTACTTAAATTATCCCAAGCAAAATAACATCATTCCACAAGGGTCCCTGTGATATATAGCAGGGACTCTTTATCTACCCAGAAATAAAGCCACCATCTGCTCTACCCTTCTTATTTTATCTAAATTACAACCCACAAGCATTGCATCAATGTTACTTAAAGAATTCATCTCCTCGCATATTTTCTTAGTCTCACCAAAATAAAGATAATCTGATGTTACATTCAAAATTTCGCAAATATGAACTAAATGTTCTGGCATACACATCACCTTTCCATTTTCGATTCTCGATATACTATCCACAGACAGTATCAATTCTTCTGCAAGCTGTTCCTGTGTCATACCTGCATTTTTTCTCGCTGTTCTTAATCTCTTTCCAAATTCTACTGCATCATAATTCTTTTTAAACATAATAAAATCCATCCTTTCGTTTGTATGGCTCGTTAAACGTTTAAGGATGGAAAATTACTCCTACTACTATGAAATTTTTTGCAACAAAAAAGGACGCATGAGAAAGTCCAGTCCTTAAACTGGTTTCTTTCCCATGCGTCCACGGTGAGTCCGTCTTAGCAAGCATCAGCCTTGCCGTAATTCAATACGTCTCCCATATCATGAGGCCTTCATTAAATTGTCTTTGTTACATAGCAATTACTATATCTGATGTTAACTTTGCTCTGATTTTTTTTTAGATATATACTTTCCCTTCATTATCTGCTCGGGCAATCAGCATTCCCTCTGTGTACTTTTTTAGTACCATAACTCTGGTACATCTATTTGTATGGCATCTGATAATAATCCCTGTTAAAACAGGTTCATCATCATTACCCGTAAGTAAATATGCCATTTTCATACTTTTTCTACATTTCTTACAATAAAATTCAATTTGTTTTAATTCTCTCATCATTCAGTCTGCTCCTTTACAATACAAAATCATCAGTAACATTTTGTACTTGAAAGGAAAAGGGAATCACCTTTGCAAGCTTATCTGGTGGGAGTTCCGTTGCATACCTGTCTAATATGCCCCAACCATATGCTGATCTTCGAAGCCAACTGATTACATGTCACCACACATAATCAGGCTCCGGTTTTCCCTTCTACAAACCAGAGATTGTTATCCTCATAAAAAAGATAACTTTCTCTACCATCAACAACACATGTATATCTAATTCCTACACCACCTGCCTTCATACTGGCAGCTCGACGCATATCTTTTACACGCTGAATTTCATATACGCTGCCATCTTTCCATATAAAACTTTTTGGTGTTAATACACCTTCTTTGGAAAACTCAGCAGTAACATCCACATATACCTTTACAATCTCCATACTACAACCACCTCCTCACATTATTTCAATAGCTCTTGGACTTCCTTCTACTCGGCGAATATATCCCTTTTCTTCTAATTGCTTTAAATAATTATGTGCACTAGATGCCGAGGCAAGTCCCGCCATTTCTGCAATTTCTCTGACAGTAGGCGGAAAACCATGGGCTTTCAGAAAATCACATAAGAAGTCATAGATTTTATTCTGTTTATCGTTTAAATCATATCTCATATAAGCCATATTTAAATGCCTCCTTTTACCCAAAATAACCAATTGGATGTGTCGTATGATCCTCTTTTGCATTCACAGAAGAGAGAATCTTATCACGGTACATAAGACCTCTTTGAACACTATAGAATCCAAATCTTCGCCTAATGGTATCTACTGCATCATCCAATTTCATCTGTTTTTCTCTTTGCTCTACACTTGAAAATAAATCTATCTGTTCCCAATAATTGTCGTTGACAAGATCTGCTCCTCGGACTCCTACACTTCTGATTGGTTTTCGCCAGTCGTAATTTTCTATGAATATCCGATACGCTTCGCTTGCAATCTCACCAGTAATACTCGTGGCATGATCAATCTTATGCTGTCTGGTAAATGAATAAAGCTCATTATCCCTCACACTTATTTCAATCACCCTGCACTTAAACCCATTTTCTCGAAGCCTTGCGGATACGCTCTCTGCTAAAATATAAAGAACAATTTTTACATCCTCATCAGTCTCTAAATCCCTTGGTGTCGTAGTACTATTTCCAATAGACTTTATTGGTGCATGTGTATGTTCCATTTTTACCGGTGAGTCATCATAGCCATTCGCAAATGCCCAGAGAATACCACCCATCTTGCCAAGCTGTGACATTAACAAATGTTCGTCTGTTTGTGCTAAGTCTCCAATTGTCTTGATTCCAAATCGAGCTAACTTCTGATTGGTACTCCGTCCTACATATAAAAGATCAGATGCAGGAAGTTCCCAAGCTTTGCTCTTGAATTCATCTTCATACATAGTTGTAATGGCATCTGGTTTCTTATAATCAGAACCAAGTTTTGCAAAAATCTTGTTAAAGGATACTCCAATACTTACGGTTATGCCCAACTCTGATTTCATACGATTGCTAATTTCTTTTGCTATCTTGTATCCATCACCTTTTAACGAACTACTAGCGGTCACATCCAACCATGATTCATCCACTCCATAGGGTTCTTGAAGATCCGTGTATTCTCCATATATTTCATGAGCCATTCTGGAAAATCGCAAATACAAATCCATTCTAGGTGAAACAATGTTGAGTTCTGGGCAAACCTGCTTCGCCTGCCAAAGTGCCATACCTGTTTTCACACCGTATTTTTTAGCTATATAATCTGCGGTTAAGACTATACCATGTCTTGCTTCGGGGTCTCCGCCTACAGCCAAAGGTTTTCCATTCAGCTCTGGACGATGCAAATGTTCTATTGTCGCATAACATGCGTTAATATCTGAATGCAATATGACTCGTTTGCCCATCGCTCATCATCTCGTTTCTTTCAGAAGTTTCAAAATACATAATCAGAACTTTTTATTGACAATTCGGAAGTTCTGATATATGATTAATCAGAAGTTACCTAACAAACATGATTATATCATTTTAAAGAAGTTTGTCAATAGTTAATCGGAAGTTATAAGAATAAAATTTTTCTTCCTAGAAAGTAGGTAGTAACATGACTTTTGGTGAAAAAGTAAAAGAGGCAAGACTATTAAAAAATCTATCCCAGACGGAGCTTGCAGCAATAACAGGTATTTCTGAACGTTCACTCTATACCTATGAGCAGCTAAATACACTCCCAAGAAAAAGTAATATCAAGAAACTGGCAGATGCGCTAAGTGTATCTGTATCTTATCTGGTAGATGATGAAGAAGCTGATAAGCAAAAAAATATCGAGAATGAAGACTTTCTCGATACTGTCAAAGACAAATTCGGTTACAAGGGTGCAAAAGAGGCAAAAGATGTGTTAGACCGTGCTGGAGCACTTTTCGCTGGTGGCGATCTTGATGATGATGCCAAAGAGATATTTATGCAATCTTTAATGCAAGTATATATTTCATCCAAGAAGGAAGCATCTGAAAAATTCTCCAGAAAGAAAAAAACGAAGCCGCCGATCGACGAGTCCGTTTAATAGGACAGCATTTTTGCTACTGTTATAATAGCTAAATGCCAAAATATTTTTGAAGGAAGTGATACCAAATGACAATTGATTACATTGTTAATGTGGTAGATGCTCTGGTCAAGAAAGCAGGTAGCCGAGATCCCTTTGTTATCTGTAAAGTCCTGGACTATAAATTGCACTATATAGATTTACATCAGAGACTGAAAGCCTACTACTTCTATCAATCACGCATTAATAATATCGTAATTGATGAGAATATCATGGAACTATTTCGTCCAATACTGATTGCCCACGAGTTAGGACACGGTATGCTTCACAAAGAAATTGCCATGATGTCTGGCTTTCAGGAATTGGAAGTATTGGAAAAAAGAGCTGATAAGCCTATGGAATACGAAGCAAATCTATTTGCAGCTGAGCTTCTACTCGAAGACAAAAGCGTTCTAGAAACATTAAATGAATATACCTTTTTTGAAACAGCAAGCATTTTAAATGTCCCTGCTGCTCTACTTGATTTCAAATTTGCAATCCTAAAAACAAAGGGTTACCGTATTAATGATTTGCAAATAGCCAAGTCTCATTTTTTAAAAGAGGATCTAGGAGCTTATGGGGGTAATAATTCCCATGATTGCTAATGCATTTATAAGAATGACGAAAGCTTGACCAGACGAATCATATTCTCTGGTCAGCTCTGTCTTATAAACTCTATGAGTTGCAGATTTCATGGCTGTTTTTCTTCTATAAAATATTTGGAGGATTTGTCTTTCTTCCAGTCCAACCCATACCTCTAGCCCATTCTTTCATAGATTCTTTTTCTTCTAAATCTTCTCCGTGAAGAACTTCAAGCATATTACAATATCCATAAATTCCACCAATATCATCGCATACTGGCAGTGCATCTGCATCCACGCATACTGGTCGGTGTTCTTCCATTGGTTCTATTGGGTTTCCAGATGCTTTATACTTCTCCTTTGTCTCATAACATGCCGTCGCAGTTATTTTTACATTCCAATCGTCACCATAATCGTACCAGTAACGGATTGCATTTAGAATAGGTGATGTGACTGGAGCAAGACATATCTCTTCCTTTTCTGAATTTTTCAGTATTAGTCTATTAGAAAAATCCCAAGAATCAAAGTTTTGTATCATTCCTGGCATAAGTAAAATGTCATAGATTGGAAGTCTTTCTATTAGTTCATCAAAGCCACCTTCAAAAGTAATGCTGTCTGCAAGCTCTGTAATTGTCACCTCTGTAATTGGCGCAATGCGTTTTATCATATTTGCTTTTGCGTCCTTATCTCCTGTTTTTTCAGTAAGCTCTCTGCATTCATCCATCCATTCTCCGAATGATTTTCTTATTTCTAAGGTAGGCTGCCACTCATATAACTCTTTTACATCCTTCTGACACCTATAGAAATATTCTCTAGTTCCTCCATAATAATATGGTCCGGTATATTTTTTCCTCATCCAGTTTTTCACACTAATCCCAGCTTTATAATCATCATCCCAATAAATATCTTCATAATCTTCACATGGAAAACGGAAATACATGCCTGCAAGTTTAGCCCAATCTGTAAGTTTCCCTGATTTAATCATCATATTATAATCATCTTCATATGGATGAAAACTGTGCAAATGACTATTCTGCCATCCGAAAGCTCTGTTTATTGCATAATGAAGTGCATGTAGAGTAATATCTCCCGGAACAATGATATCTCTTGATATATTGGTCGTCATTTTTCCATATTGTACAAGTATGCCTAATTCATTTGTTCCCAATGCCTTGTCTTCCATGTCCAATTCTAAATGAAGTCTTATGGCATAAGGGATAGGACGATCTTCTGCCAACTGTCTGGTACGTTCCTTTAATATATCTAATTTATCCATTCGATTATTCTCCATTTCTTTATCTGGATTCATATGTTGATTAGTATGTTGATTAGTATTTTGATTAAGCTTCTTTATTTGTGAACTTTCAGCTACATGCATTCGTTCACGATACACTTCACTTCGCACAGCTTCATCACTTCGATTGTCTCCGCCATATTGTCCTCTGCTATATGGAAGATACGATTGAACATTCTTTTCAGATATAAAAAGCTGTTTTGCAATCTCAGCAACAGATAATCCCCTTGCATATAGAGAACCTATCTGAACACTTGTATTGCTGTTCCATAAACCTTCAGTAATAAGGACACGACGTACCTTGATAGGATATGTGCCTAACTTCTTTGCTGTTTCTTTTACAGAAGAAGTTTCTTGATATAATTGAATAATCTTATGATATAGATTGTCATTTATCTCTTCCATGTGCAACGTCCTTTCATTAATATTGAGTAAATTATATATTTTATAACTTTTCGTGTCAACCTTACCTTTTCAAATTAAAAACAGAGGGAACTTTACTTAAGCATTACTATATTAAGAAGTTCCCACTTTTTTACTCTATCTCATAATCTTTGCCATCATCGGCATCTCGTGTTGAATGATTGAGGCACATTTACAACTTTCCATATAAATCATTAATACTTACAGCCAAAGAAACGGTGCTCATCTCCATGCTCTCTATCAAATTCAGCTACAATCATCTTCTTCTTTCGAAAATCTTCTAAATCCGTTTCTTCCACTTCGGACTTATTTATTGTGATAAAATACTGCCCCTTCTCAGCGTCTTTCAAATAGTTATCTACATAATTAACAACTTTAGCCTTTGCCCCTGGATTAGGCTTACAATAAGAACCATCGTGAATTAACAAATCACACCCTGTATTATTATCAATTCGATTAAGAAACAGGGCTAGGTCAAACATGTTTATTTTCATATATAAACGACCATGTGAATTCTCATCAGCAATTTGGCAGCAAATTTTTATACGTCCAGTACTTGATCTCTTCTTTACGTCATTCTCGTAGCTGTAATTTAGAACTCCATCTTCACCATATGCAGCTTGAACAAGGTTTTGGAAATGCGTTTCAATATTTTCAATATTTTCACTATACTGATTATATTCGGCTTCATACTCAATAGTCTTTTCAAGAATTTCTTTACCTTTTTCATTTGATTGTTTGGTCAAATCATTAATTTCATTATATTTTTCAATTTTCATTTTCACATCAGCTAATCTCAAATATTCTATATTAAGTTGTTCGTTAATATTATGTATATCGTCAACAATCTGAGTATTCTGGAAGATCCTTGTACTAAGTGTTATTATTTCTTTAATTTCTTGTTTTTGCATCTGTAAATGCTCTGCTTCTTTCTCTAGTTCTTTGATACGTTCCTTAAAATAATCCCCTCTATTTTCAAGCATAAAGCCAAAAAAGCTTTCCATCTGTTCATAATTTTGCGATAAATCTTCCGGAAAATAATTAAGCAATGCTTTTTTATGATGATAGATTTCGTATCAAGCAATAATGCAATTCTTGATAATACAACTTTCTTTTCCATTTCATCACCCCCTATATCTTCCCAAGAATATCAAGTTTCTTTCCGTCCTGTCCCGTCTGTACTTTCTCATAGTTTACTTTTACACCATCATCTAAATCAATGTCAATCCGGCTAAGTGCGAGATGGGCTATTTTTTCATCATATTCTTTTGTTTCTTTTAATTGCTTAACTAGCTTTTCTTTTCTCTTCTCTGCTTGAGCAACTTCTTTAGAATTAGATGAATTATCAACCATTTCCTGCATTCGTTCTATTTCATTCATATAAATTTTTTGCATTTTATGCAAATAATCAACACAACAATTCCTGTTGTATCCTCAGTATAGCGGTGCATATAAACAAGCGCCTTAAAACCATCATTTTTACCACTATCATAAAGCCAATAAATCGGACGCTTTTGATATGTTTTCAAATGATCCTTGTAGAAGTCCTTCAGAAAGTAATTTCGGATAATTTCTCTTGAGGTATTTCCTTTATTGCCAAGAGCACTTGCAATAAAAGCAAGATTATCTTCCAAGGTTTCTTTTCCATAGACCATCTTTACAAATTCAACAAATAATCCCAGTATGTCATCCTCAAAGTACTCTTCGTCAGAAATAGGAATAACATTATCTTTATCTGGAACAAAATCACCATATTTGCCATCGTCCCATTCACCTCCTGCATATATGAGTCCTTCAACATTAAGTGAATATCGCCCAAACATACAACCTACTGCATAAGATATAAAACTCTTTATATCCTTTTGTAAGTCAGCTTGATAAATTGTTATATCTTTATCTTCTACTTCTGGACCTAATTCGTTCTGCAAGCCATAAATATCAATAAATATACGATTTATTTCTTCTTCGTTTTTTTTGAGTTGACAAAAGCGTTTTTCACATTCTCTTTTCCACTTTTCAAATGCATTTTTTAAATTTGATGAATCTATAAATGGGTGTTTTGTAAATTCCCAGGATGATTCGAAAGCATTCCAATCCATTTTAGAAATCACTTCACTATTAGCAACTAAATCAATTGTGTCAGAAATATATTTCTCTGATAATATGATCGGAAGCTTGGATATATCTCCTTGATTATAATTCAACCCTTCGTTAAAAAAACCTAAGTATTTTTGTGCAAGCTTAGAATTTAAGAACCCAACTATATAATATAAAACTGCTCTTTCTGCAAAAATAGCCATTCCAGCATTCGAAAACAAAAAACCTTTTGGAAATAATCTGACAGAAAATGAACTACTTGATATTGCAGACCAAGTAGCACCATTTCTAAAATAGTAATCTCTATTTTGTGGCCTGGCTCCCTTTTTTCCAGCCTTATTAATATGGTTAATCACGTAAATCCCATCATCCTTCCAGTTAACTACCTCGTCATTGTTCCCGTACCATTTTCTAAATTCTCCACCATTATTATATGGAAACCATACACTTTTTTCTTTCATAATCACATTATTTAAACATAAGTTTTCAGTTGAACATTCAAACCATTTTCTTACAAATAAATCTACATCACCTGTTTGTAATCCAACTTTAGGGCTACACATGTCAGCTAGAGATTTACCATCTTGAAATGAATTTACAGCAGCTTTGCTTGCCCAAAAGGAAAGTGGACTTCCTGTAATAAAACAAAATTCTTCTATATTTTTTAGATAAACAAAGTATAAATTTCTAATTATCTTTTTATATTTTCTTAAATGCTCGTAAAGCCTTATTCTATGTGCTTTCGAGTATTTTTACTGTAGGAAGATACTTCACGTTTCTTTGCATATTTCCTCATGTCTTAGCTGTCAGAAGTGGTAAATAAGTAGTAAATTCATTTGTACTACTAAGCAACAAGACGCTCCTGTTGCTTCTCTTTATTCAAGCGTTTCATCTCTGACATTGCGGAATCAAATGTTGCGTGTGCGTAATAGTTCAGCGTCATGGCTATATTTGCATGCCCCATAATGTATTGTAATGCTTTTGGGTTCATTCCTGCATTTGCATAGTTGGTACAGAATGTATGTCGCAAACTATGTGGAGTGATGTGTGGTAACTTATCATCATTATACTTGTTGTATTTCTTAACAAGACCTTTCATCATACCATTATAGTCACTCGCCACTTTTGGATAGTTCTTTCTATTAAGAAAGAGGAAATCACTATATCCATCAATCTCAACACGCTTATCATTCTTTCGATTCGCTAACACTCGCTTAAATGCTTGATAGGCTTCTTCAACCATAGGAACTTGACGTTCGCCACTTTTGGTCTTTGGTGTTTCAATGTAGTACCCAATTTCAGTATCTCTCAATAGCTGATGGTCTATATTGACAAGACGATTCTCAAAATCTAAATCTGGAAGTGTCAAACCACCAAACTCTGAAATACGAAGACCTGTTTTTAAGAGTATCAGAATTTCATCATAATTTTTGCTGTAGGTTTTATCAGCTTTTGCAAAGGCTAACAGTTTTTCTTCCTGTTCTTCTGTTAGTACGGTCTTAGGGACAGTATCATCATCAAGAACTGCTTTCAGTTGAAAGTCAAATGGATTCTTCCGAACACAATCATCTTGTATAGCAATATAGAATGAAGCCTTTAAAGAACGTTTGTAGTTATTGATGGTTTGATAAGCATAACCATTTTCACTCATTCTAATAGCCCATTCTTTAGCGTCTGATGGCTTAATACTGTCAATACTTCTTACACCTAACTTGTCTTTCTTCAAAATATCCATAAGATATTTGCGTCCAGTTTCAGTGTTTTTTCTAACCTTTGGTCTTTGAGCGTTCTGTTTTGCGTAAAGCTGGCAGAGTGTCATTTTCTTTCCTACAACATCAATACCATCATGAATGTCTTTCTGTAACTCTGCGATTTTCTCCCTAAGTGAGATACAATCACGCTTTCCTGCTGGTACTCGGTCTGTAGCCACAAGTTTCCACGAGTAAACAAATTGCGGTTCTCCAAATGAATCTATATATTTGTATAAGTATCTTCCGTCTTTTCGTTGGCTCTCTCCAGTCTTTAAGATTCGACCTTTATTGTCACGTCTTTTTTCTGACATGGCATTTGCTCCTTTCCTTTATGGAAAGAGCCTTGATACGACTTAATACTATTTTATCATATACAAGACCCTTTGGCGACGCTAGATTGCGTCCAATGTATCTATAATTTTTTCAAATTGTTTTCGTTTAATCTGAATACGATTGCCATTCATAATCAGCCAATTTGCATTTTTATTTTCCTCTGCCAAGCGTCGTAGCTTGTTTTCGCCAATACGAAAATATTTTGACGCTTCTTCAATGGTTAGGGTATAACGTTCCCAAATAGGAATGTCAGTCTGCTTCATAAAATCCTCCTTTCCAAATCACTTATTTGGATTTCATAAAAGTTGTTTTACCAGCAATCGAACAGCTTTAGCAAAGCTCACGGGAGTTCCACCCCTGCATGGTTCTCATGTAGCCATACTCATTGCCTGCGACGGTTTTATCACGCTCGGACTATTGACTGTATGGGAGTATCATTATCACGATAAGAATGTCGTTGCAGGCAATCCTGCTAAAGATTGCTTCTCGGATCACTAACATGAATCGCTCGCTATCTTTATAAGATAGGTCATGGCGGTTAGTTCCGTTGGCTCTTTTCTTATCGAAACGTATTCGATTACTTTTATTCAGTTTTCAAAGAACAATGGCTCGTTAGCCTATCAAAACACATTGAAAGCTCAATATGCTTTGGTGGAATAACAAACCTCCCTGTTCGGGAAGCGTGGAATGGTTTAGCACGCTTCCACGAAAGGAGAGAGGATATTACTTAATTTCAAATGACAAAATCTTTGTAATCAGTCTGGTTTCCATTCTTCCACGTAAGACTTCATCAACGACCATACTTTGATTGCCATATTCATCTTTCATAAGTCGTAGGGAACGCTTCGTTATGTACCCTCTGTAATGATGTAGAATCTGGTTAATCGCTTCGGTATCGCCATCTGTTGCCTTTACAATGAGAGGAAAGGGAATCATAGGATATTGTGTTTTCATTCTTCAAATTCCTCCATAAACTTTTTAATTAAGGCTAGTCCACTGGTTCTATGCCGATAGACAGTAGAACGGTTCAATTTCAACAGGTCTGCAATTTCTGAATCGCTCATGTCCATAAAGTAAAACAGCAGTAGAATTTCACGTTTCTTGTCTGGCAACTCACGTAATGCTTCACTCAACAAATCATTTTCAACGCCTACTGATAACCCATTGAGTGTAAAAATCTGAAAGTCAGTTGAATAGTTATCTGTTGTCGCAAACTGGCTAACAAGATAATCGCCAACATCCGAAAAGGACACCTCACGCTTTGCAATCCTTGAAAGATAAAGCATATAATTCTTTCGCTCGTCTTCCATAGCACGTTTACAGATATAGTCAAACTGATTTTCTATTGTGGTCTGAAAAGAAGATGGTTTCATGTTTCTCACCCCCTTTCTGTCTAGGAAAGGAAGTGAGCCTTGCTCGTTTATCTCCTTTCACTCTTAGTCCCAATGTGAAAGGGGGATTTGTTGCATTACTGATAAATAAACTTTGTAAAAAAGTTCTGAATAGCCAAAAAAGCATATAAACAGATTTATTTCTCTGTTTACATGCTTCTGTTATTCTATCTATATGATTTATAAAACCACATTGGTGGACGTACTTATCTATTGCAGATAGACGACTTTTTTTGACAAGAACCCAATGTAAGGAAATTTATTGTATATGATGTACTTCATGGCGACGTTGACCTCCAACAAACCGCCATTTGGAAGTAATATACAATATTTTAACAGCGTAAATAGCACTACCATATAACGGTTTTTTTTATTGGCGTTTAGTAGTGCTTTTTATTAAATATAAACCTATAAACCATATAACACGTTTTTCTATACCTGTTTTTAATTCAGTAGGAACAATAAAATGTATAGAGGTGGTCTACTATGCGTAAAAAAGAAGATAAATATGATTTTAGAGCCTTTGGTTTAGCCATTAAAGAAGCTCGATTGAAACGAGGTTTAACTCGTGAACAAGTGGGAGCATTGATTGAAATTGACCCACGGTACTTAACTAATATTGAAAATAAGGGGCAACACCCCAGCATACAAGTTCTTTATGACCTTGTATCGTTACTTCATGTTTCCGTTGATGAATTTTTCTTACCTGCTAATAACTTGGTAAAAAGCACCCGACGATTACAGATAGAGAAATACATGGATAGCTTTACAGACAAAGAACTATCCTTAATGGAATCTTTAGCCAGCGGTATCAACGAAGCAAGAAACATCGAAGACTAATTAAAAGAATCCATACATAACGGAAAGAGCCGATAAAATGAGATTGTATTAATCTCATTTTATCGGCTCTGCGTCTTTGCGTCTGGCTCTGTAATCACAGTTACTTTGAACTGCTTTATTTCAATTAAATTTTCTTGTCTGCATTTCGGACAATAGAGGGGGAATTTTTTTAATTCAGTATCTTCCCTTATCTTTAATCGTGTTTTATTTCCACATACAGGACACAATATCCACTTGTAGTTTATAATAACTATCTCCTCCTTTACACTTTAATTCAAATCTTTATTAAAAAATATTTCATCTTATTTAACAAGAAACCATATTTATATAACAACATAAAATACACTAAGTTATTTTATTGAACATATATCGTACTTTATCTATCCGACTATTTGGACGACGGGGCTGGCAAACAGGTTCACCGGTAGTAACATGGTACCCTTTTAACTCTGTTAAACAAACACTACGTCCATTTGTAAAGAAAGTTAAATCACTACGATATTCTTGAATACACCGAGCAGGGATTTCTCCACTAAGAATGACCTCATTATTTTTCAATTGAGTGTCTACGATGTTCGCACAATATTTAGGAGCATCGTTGTATGCTCGTGAAAGATATTCCTGTGGCGCATAAATTTTAAAACTAAGATATGGCTCTAACAATTCTGTTCCAGCTTTTTTTAAGACTTGTTCCAATACAATAGGAGCAAGCATCCGAAAATCTGCTGGGGTACTAACAGGGCTATAGTATAAGCCATACTTAAAACAGATTTTACAGTCCGTCACATTCCAACCATACAATCCTTGTTCACAGCCATAGCGTATCCCCTCCATAACTGCATTTTGAAACGATTGATTTAAGTATCCAAGAGAAACCGAGCTCTCATACTGTACTCCGCTCCCTAATGGAAGCGGTGCTACAGATAGACCAATGGAAGCCCAGAAAGGATTCGGTGGAACTTCGATGTGAATGGTATACTCTGCTTTTTTTAACGGTCTTTCCATATAAATGACTGTAGGCTCTTTTATTTCTATCTCCACATGATACTTTTCTTGCAGCAGAGCACAAGTCACTTCCATTTGTACTTTCCCTAAGAAAGAAAGTATGATTTCATGTGTCGCAGAATCCACATAATATCGCAGAAGCGGGTCACTGTCGGAGATTTCTAAAAGTGCATCAAGTAACATTTCCCTTTGTTGAGGTTTGCTCGGTTCAACAGTCGTTTGCAGCAGAGGGAGGGGATTTTCAATTCTCTCTCTCTGTGGCAATAGCTTTGTATCTCCAAGAACACTATTTAACTTCAAAAACTCATTCTGCAAAATAACAATTTCCCCGGAATAAGCCTTATCGATTTTACATAATTCACCATTTATTGAAGTATACATTTCTGTAATTTTTATTTTTTCCTTTTCCGATATTCTAACCGAATCTCGCAAATGCAGTACGCCACTATAAAGACGTATATATGCAAGACGCTGTCTTTTTTCCGAATACTCAATTTTGAAAACTTTTCCGCAAAGTTCAGACTGACCTCGATGTGTTGATGAATAAAATTTATTCGTAATCACTTCTATAAGGTTATCAATCCCTATATTGTTTTTTGCACTTCCGTGATAAACAGGGAACAGGGAACAATTATGAAATCTTATGCTTTCCTCTTGTTCGAGTTCTAATGCTTCCAATAATTTCCCAGACGTATATTTCTCCAAAAGGTAATCATTTCCTTCTATTACCATATCCCATTGTTCAGATTCGGTAAAGTTCATTACACGCATATTAGGATGCAGTTCTACCTTCTGTTTGATTACAATTTCCGCAGAAAGTTTCTCTTTAATATCCTGATAAACCGTTGATAAATCAATTCCATTTTGGTCAATCTTATTGATAAAAAAGATTGTGGGAATACCTATTTTCCTAAGTGCATGAAACAATATACGAGTTTGTGCTTGTACGCCATCTTTTGCAGAAATCAGTAGAATTGCCCCATCTAATACTGATAATGAACGATATACTTCTGCTAAAAAATCCATATGTCCTGGCGTGTCTATGATGTTTATCTTAGTATTTTTCCACTGAAAAGAGGTTATCGCCGTCTGAATTGTAATTCCTCTCTGACGTTCTAAAAGCGTATTATCCGTTTTCGTTGTACCTCTGTCCACGCTTCCTAATTCTGTAATCGCTCCACTGTTATATAATAAGCTTTCTGTTAAGGTAGTTTTTCCCGCATCAACATGAGCTAAAACTCCAATATTAATAATTTTCATGTGATTTTCCTCCATTCAAAAGCCCAAAAGGGCATAAAAATCCCAGTGATAAATACTCTTATCACTGGGATTTTTATGCATAACCATAGGCATACAAAGCATACAGATATTCTCCGGATACTTTAGAATCACATGATAAAGGTATTCTTAAACTGGGTACAAAAAACTAAGCCCTCCTAAAAAAGGACATCCAATTATTTGTTCCCACTATCAAATTGACAGTTTATTTAAGAATACCTTGCCGCATATTTATTAACTCCTTTTAAATAGATACTTAAATAATAGCACGTAAGAGCATATTTGTAAAGGAATCTCCAATTTTTTATCAAAGAGAGTACGTGATTACAAAATAGCTGTAATAATGTACCAATATTTGTTATTCTATAATCTTCCAATTACTCCCGTTCTTTTCAAGTACCAAATCAAATTGAGATACCTGCGTTGCTTTGGTCTGCTGGTCGATATACTCCACTGTCAGCGATACCGTGACTTGATTATCCTTACGATTGTGAATAGGATTTACCAGTTCTTGAAAGATGTACTCTTTTCCGATTGGTTTTAATATCCCGTCATTCACATAGTAGGAAAGTTCACTGGCTGTCGCTGTAGGATAGAGCTTGAAGAACGTCGTTAAAAACTCATTGATTTCATTGGTTGTAATGGAATCAACCGTACCCTCACTTTCAATAGCTTTTGGTTTATAGTCTGATTTCTTTGGTATGCTAGTAATGGTCGGATTCTTAATGAGGACCATATTTCCAGTACTGTCTACATAGACACTCACTATATAAGCAGAGTGGACGGTCTTTGTATTTTCCCCCTCTGTAATGAGTTGGTCTACACTGTAGGTTACATCAAATTGATTGTCGCCATCTGCTTCTACCGTCCATATCTGAAATCCTTTTACAGAAGACGATACAGGAATATCTTTACGAACTGTATCGACATTCAGAGCTTGAAGTTCCTCTGTCAGATATGCTTTCAGGTTTTCTATGCGATTATCAATGGACTTGTCGTTTAGTTCCCATGAATAGTAGACTTTCGCAAAGTTCTCTACAAAATTTTCCACATGATGAGTATCGACATATTCCTTTTCTATGATGGTGGTTTCATGAATGGTATGGGTATCAATGGCTGTAAAGTGCTTGAATATCGCAAAGCTGAAACTAAGTCCTAAAAGTACCCATAGGACAATCACAACCTTTTTACGAGGATTGACCTTATAGACACGAGGTTTCTTTTCCTTTGGTGTCTGTTTTTCTGTATTCTGATTTTTTCCGAATTTCATCATTGAATCGTCCTTTCTTATTGTTTGATTCGTCCTGCTCCCACTAAATGCTGTTGCCAGTAAGAGCTTGTTAAGTCGGCATAACCGATAGGGTCGCCTGCATGAAACATACGGTTATCGCCTAAATAAATCCCGATATGAGTAATATAAGAGCCAGCGTTATAGGTAGAATGAAAGAAAACCAAATCGCCGGCTTTTGCTTCCAATAATGGGATATGCCGGGTTACATCATATTGCTGTTGTGCTGTTCGTGGTAAGTTGATTCCAGCTTTTCCATACGTCCATTGTGTCAGTCCGCTACAATCAAAAGAGGTAGTCGGGGAAGCTCCGCCATAGACATACTTCCAGCCTTCAAATTTCAGAGCTTCGTCCATGATGGCTTGTACTGTATCATCATTAAACTCTGTTGTGACAAGATACTGCGTTACCAGTTGCACATAAAACATATTCCCGTAATTGTATCGCCAGCCCCCATTGATAGGTATGGCTATGGGATTGGGGTAAGACACTTTTTCGTCACCCGAATACTCTTTTGAGAAACTTTGAGCCAGTTCAAAGGTATATTTATTCCCACGATTAGCCACATATCCTAAGAAACCACCACCATAATTGTAGGACTGGATAACCGATTCTAAATCTACACCAAGCCTTTCGCTACTGGCTAATAACTCACTGAAATACTTCACACCTTGCTTAATGGATTCTTCTGTACTCAATGAATTAGGTGGAAGACCGAGGGATTCCGAGGACTGCATAACATCTTCTGCTGTACCACCCGATTCCACCTGTATAATCGCAAGAAGTATATTGACGTATTCTTCAATTCCATATTCTTTGGCAACTTTTTCTACCATAGGCTTATGAGCCAGCACTTCTGCGGAAACATCCACACCGCCATAGTGAATGTTGGAAAAACCGCCATCTTGTTCATCTGAAAATAAAATGGCGACAAACAGAAGCAGTGAGAAGACCATCAAGAATAATCCCGAACCACCAATCACTAAAGTTTTCAGCTTCATGGTTTCTTACTGCCTTTCTTAATGGTGGCGGTTTTGATTGGTGGTCTACTTTTTGTATTTTGTAGTGGTACTCTTTGAACAGTAGACTGACGTTCTTTTGTGATTGAACGTTGTGAAGCTCTATCTGTTGGTGCAGTTGAAGTTACTGGCTTTTGAACCGTTCTTTCTTGAACTGTATTACTTTGACGTTCCGTTTTTAAACTTGAAGAATCGGACTTAACTGTAGGAATCCTTTAACTCTTTATCCGTCAGCTCACAGTACAAGCCACTTTCTAATTTCTTTTCCAAGTGTAGGAGCTGGTCTTGATATTTCCCCAGAGTGATTTCCACTTGTATCTGTATTAAGCCATTTTTAAGGCGATAATAGATTTTAGGGAAGTAGGTTATCTTTTCTTTGGTACGACTGGGGGAATCCTTGAAGAAGCCATCTGTTTTGACCTGTTCTGATTCATACCACTTATTTTCAAGAACCATCTTCGCCAGCTTTTGACGGTGGTAGAGTTGTTTAATCGTATCATAGCGATACCGTTTGAATAGAAACGCCACCAGCAAGCAGACAAGAATTGCGACACTGAAACTGATACTTAAATACGGAATGTCAATCTTATCTGCTTGTGATAGGTTAAAGTCCTGCCAGTTGACCTGCTGGATTGTCTTCACATGAAACAGTCCGACAACAAGCAGTAAAATAGGCAGTAAGGACGCTACTGTAAAATGAAAGACTAAATCTTTGTCACTCGGACGAATCCTTTTACCACGAAAGACACGCTGTTTCATGTTTGATTTTCTCCTTTCTCTCTAATGGAAGATACGTGGCTATTTGTCCGTAGCAGGTTCTTTCTTAGGTGGCTGTTGATTTCTAAAGGAATTAGAATCCTTTGTCAGCACAATATCGTCTGCCTTGATGTACCAGTCAACATCTGCTCCTTGAAAGGTAGCAGTAGCGACAGTATCCGCAATGGGATTGATAAGTTCCACCCGTGCGTTATATTCAAACTCTTTCAAAGGCACGCTGGCAGGAATACTTACTTGAATCATGCGTCCTTGCCCTTTGGATTTTAAGTCATAGGTACGTTCTTTGATTTCCTCTGAAACCGTACCGTCTTCATTTTGGATTCTCACTTCACGACGTAGAGCAGAGAATTTTAATTCTCCAAAAGTCGTGTCTTTATCTAATACGATACCATTTGCTAATCTCATCATTTTTCCTCTCTTTCTTTATTCTTTTACCATGTCGTCAGCATGTAAAAGGTAATTTGTAAAACCACGAGTGCCGATTTTATAGCCCTCGGCGGTAATACGTGGATTGACTAACTTAACACGTTCCTCAAAGCCGAAATGTTTTTCGCCAGCTTCAGCAGGAAGTACGACCACAATATCATCTGCTCTTTGAACGTCTGAATAGAGATTATAGCTTCGAGATAAGACGGTTAGATGTCCGTTGATTCTTCGCTGTACGACTTTATCCTCGCCAGCAAATTCTAAATTGCCGAATGTTTTTTCCATCTTGGGAATCACAAATTTAAGTTCCATATTTTTACCTATCCTTTCTTTTTTATGGTTGAATGAATCTCGTTTGTTTGATGGTCTTTCACGGTGGGGAGCGACCTTTATTCTCTTGTTTTTCTATTTTCGTAGTATCACGTCCTTTCAAATCGGGTAAAAAAATAGACACCTCATTTTTGAAGTGTCCACCTTTTGCCTATTCAATTTTTATTGGAAGTATCTTTGTTTCTTCACTTTTCAAGGGTAAATCGTCGTATCAAAGCTCATTCATAAGTAGTAAATTAGTAGTAAATTGATTGGTTTCGACCTTGATAAAGTGTGATAAGTCCAGTGTTTATACGGATAACTAGATTTTCATACTATTTTTCATTATAAAAATAATTACAACTTTTGTCCTTAAGTGCTTCTATAACTTTCTGTCTCTGTACTTCCATTCCACCTTTAAATTCAGATAATTTAATGTATAATCCATTTTTGCATTCTTTTCCATTTTTTAAAACAAAGGAGCAAATAGGTACTGTCGCTTCCTCAAATGCAGAATACTCCATTTGAACAAGCGTTATAATTGATTTTTGCTCAATAATATACGTTCTTAATTGCTCATAAGTCTTGATAAACATCCACACAAATGGGGTCATAAATGCAGAATATCCATTCTTTGTACAGTAGTCAAAATTCCTATACATAAACACAGAAAACAGATCGCCACTATATGCTTTATATTTTTCAATAACAACTTTTTTCAGCTCCCCTTCTAACTTGTTCATGTATGGTGGATTTGTAGATACAACACAATATTTTCTCGCCATAATATCAGCTTGTTTTGCTACTTTTTGCATTGTAGGCATAACTTCACTATACCAGTTATTACTTTCCATAGTAATCTGACCTGATACGTTACAATTATCTATGTATTCCTTAAATTCAACATAATCATTTCCCTCAACAGAAATCAAACTTCCAACTTCTTTAGCATTTTTATATGTCTTGATTAAATATTCGCCTATTTTATTGAACTCGTTATCATTGGTAACCCCTTCACAATAGAACTGGCTTATCGCATTTGTTTCTATAATCGCAGTTACATTCGGCTGAATTTTTCTTGTTAAGAATCTTCTGTCATAACTTCTTGCTTTCATCATAACAGCAAAATATGCAAGCTGATATGCACGGTTATCAATATCTAAACCAAATAGATTATTTTCAATAATCGCTTGTGCCGCATCCCTATCCACATATCCACACTCTCTATATATTTCCATAAGTACGTCAAAAGCATATACCAGAATATGACCACTTCCCATACAAGGATCTATGTTCATGCAGATTTTGATACAAAAATAAAAAGCCCTCTCCTGGGCAGAACCCCGGAAAAGGCTTGAAATCAATGCGTTTAGAGAAGTCCTCAGACTTGTCAAACGCATTAGATTGCTAACGGATTGAGTTTTTCGATTGGCACGCTACTGAATAAATCTAACTTGAATACCCTTACATTCATTCAGTCAAAATAATTAAAAAGTATAGGTAAAATTAAAAGGTTCAGTGTAGATATGTTTCCTCTAACACCATGGCTCGAGTTGATGGCATTGATGTCTTAAGCTGATTTTTAACCCTTTCGTTCGCGGGAACGTATCAACGGTATTTTGATTATTTTTTAAGAAACTGATATATGGGGGAACATATCGAAGCAATCAATAATGCACATTAACAACTAGTCTTTGTTATATTTAAACTATTCGAAAAGGTAATTGGATATTAAGGGAAGACTCTATAGACTTTTTCATATGATTAACGAGTTCAGCCACCTCAGATTCCATTCCTTCCCACTTGTCAACACACTCTCCTAAATAAGCCTCTCTCGCTTTGTTGAGTAAAGTAGCATGCTCATCGGGTAATTGAGGTATCGCCCATTCAGCTGCCAGATCTTTTGAGCGAATTTCACCAGTAGATGCTGTCAGCCACATTCTGGCTAAAGTTAAAATCACATTGCGTTCGTCACCGTTAATGCTAGCTATCAACCCGGGCAACGATTCTTTAATTGCTTTTCGAATATCTGTCATTGGCACAGGCTCAATTACTTCTGTTGCCTTTGGTCCCAAAAGGTTAATACTATTTTTTCTTAGTTGTGCTAAAAGTATTGCTAAATCCGGATCATAAGTCGACTCAGGAATTTCTCCCTTTTCAAACTGCTCTCTTAGCCACTCGCCATACATAAATTCATATTTGGGGGGGAAATGCCAAGGGACAATATCCTTTTGATTTATGACCGTAACTTCAAGAGGCCTCATATCTTTTATGTTTCCTATTTTCCCAGATATAAGCATTAACCTATTTGTAAGATTCCTTCGAGTTTTTTCAGATAAACTTTGATTTGTTATTACCAAAATATCTACATCGCTATTCATACGTAAACCACCCATTACTGCCGAACCATACAAATACACCCCAATTAACATATTATCAAGTAGTTCCGCTATAGTTTTTAATGCTTGAATTGCTTCTTTCGGAATTTTTTTGTTACTTAAATCTATACTCAACTTCGATCTCCTTTCGTCTGAAAACTGTTTTTTAACGCCTCTTAAAATTTATAAAAAAAGAGTAAACATCTTTCGTTGTATTGTAAATTAACGCCATCCAAAATTTTGATTCAAGATTTTCTTTCGGTTTATTATATGTTTGAGCCAATATAAGCTACAAAACTGCTGTCTATCCATTTTTGAGTAACCTCATTTATATCAATCCCAATAGTAGCCAACCCAATAATGCTGCAATCCAATTTCTCTAACAAAGCTATTAAAGCCTTCATTTGAGAACCTGTCTCTATCCAATCATCTACAATCAAAACTCTTTTGTTCCTCACAATAGAACTCTTAGATATTTCAAAGCTTTTATCTTGACCTGAATAGTCGGTAAAATGTGTCGAAATAATCTCTTCTTTTGCGTATGGCAGCTTATCACCTTTTCTTACTCCAATAAACCCCACTCCAAGTTCTTTGGCTATGGCAGTGCCTAGTATCCATCCAATTGCTTCTGGGGCAGCCACATAATCTACTTTATTTTGAAAATCCAATGATAGTACTTTTACAATTTTATCAAAAACGGTTTTATGTGTAAAAATAGTTAGTAAATCATATTTTCCAATTGAGTTACGAGGTAATATACCTCTAATTTCATTTATAACATCAGTACTTTCCATACATTTACACCCCTTGCTTATGGTTAATAATCTTTGCTAATCTTTAAAAATAGTCATTTTCAACATATTTTTTATACATGTCCTCGGTATATCTTGTTATGTTCTTACCATACTCTGGATAATCAAACCCCAGTAGTTCTGCTACCTCTTTGGACACTTCCCTGAACAATTGGTGGCATATAAATAATGACTTCCAAATATTTTCATAGGAATCCATGCGATATGTAGATAATAATCTATTCCATAGATCTTCATCAATGTATTTGTTAATATACTTATAATTTTTCCCAACACTTAATGAAAATTCTGTCTTTATCCCAACCTTCCACGACATCATCCTAAGTAGTTCAAACCGTAGAATCTGGTTCAGATGATCGATTGCAAACAGTATCTCTTTGCGGCACAATCCTTTAATAACATAAGGTGTTACATTCCAAAATTCATTGCAGCAATCATCATACTCCCTTGCGCTTGGCTTTCTTACATGATAATCTATATCAGTCGGAACTATGTCCCTTTTAATTCTACAATCTTTATCAATTAGAACCTTTATTAATTTATCGCCCTTTAGGTAATTATCTAACTCTTCCAAGGGCAATAAGGTAAGATCAATTTTATTGTAATCATCAAATAGCATAAGATAGGAAAATCCCTTTTCTTCAGGTGGGAATAATTCCATATCCTCCGGCTTTTGCATCATTATTATATTCCCAAATTGATTAAGCCAGTCATCATTAGATATAAACGGTTCTATATCACTTACAAAATATGTAATATCATAATCCTGAAATTCATCTTTAGGTATATTAATATTTGCGCGTGACCCCTCAAGGGTCACAATTCGAATACGTTCATCCTGTTCTGCTAAAGAAAGTACTAAATCCATCATTTCTTTTTCTGATCTCATTTACATACTCCTCGTTTATTTTTTCTATATTATTACATCTTCTTTTTTGCCGATACAATCAGCATCATTGGGCGTCGCATTTCATCCGCCATCCCCGGAATATCCATCATGTTCTCTGGCGGCTGTGGCTCCACAATCTGATTTATTATAAAACTATTTGAAAGCAGTGTATTTAGATATGTGGTCAGTGTTCTATGATATTTTGTAACCTTTTCTTCCAAAAACATAGCTGTCCGTTTGCCCTCATAATAATAATTGTCCACCGGGAAATGCAGTATTTCTCCTTTTTCGTTATAATACCAGTCTTGTGTTCCATGAGCAGTAAAAACAGGATGTTCAACTGTAAAAACTAAATTGCCACCAGCCTTCAGCATCCTATATATCTTTTTTATTAAATTCTCATAGTCTGCTACATAATGAAACGCAAGCGAACTTAGTATTACATCAAAGCTCTCCTCTGGGAAATCCACATCTTCTATGGCACAGCATTCATATTCAATCTGTGGAAAATGGGTTTTTCCTTTTGCTACTTCGAGCATTTTATGAGAAATATCAACACCTACTACAGAGGAAGCACCGTTTTCCATCGCATATATACAGTGCCATCCATAGCCGCATCCTAAATCAAGCACACGCTTACCCTTAAAATCAGGTAGCATCTTTTTCAAAGTCTCCCATTCTCCCGCACCAGCCAGTCCTTTCTGCGAGCGACTCATTTGACTGTATTTTTGAAAAAATATATTATCATCATATTTGTTTTCTTTCATCTGAACTCTCCTCGTTTAAAAAGTTATTTATCTCCGATACAATTTCATTCACTTCATTATAAAGCTTCTCGGTCATGTCGTAGCATTCAAAAAGTGAGATACCGAGTACTTCAAAAATATGATTTACCTTCTCGGTATATTTTTCAGGTTTATGTTCAAAAGTTTCAAGCAGTTTTATAGCTTTCTTTTCGTTGATACAATAAGCATTATTACATGCAAATAACACTTGATTTAAACATGAAACTATACGAAAAACATGACCCGCAATATAATATTTATCGTCTGTTCCCGAATTTGCTTTTACAAACATTAAAGAGAACCCTGCTTCAAACATAAAAAAGTTAACTAAACTTTTCTGCAAAGCATTGGGATAAGTTTCTGCCTGTTTTTTTAATTCGCATAAGCTTTCATTCTTAGCATATAGTATTTTGCTAATCGCTAATTCTCCTCGATACATTGCACTAATATAACCATGGGGATGCCCAGTCTGATAATTGGCAGTAACAATTCCGTGCTCTGTATCTTTCATTATTTGTTCCACACGTTTAATATCACGTAAAATTAAATCCACATGATACCCGTTTATGACTAACCATCCGCCGCCATTAATCCAATCACCCCATGCTCCGGGAGGTACAACAAGGTTATTTCTATGCTCATCATCCAGCTTTGTAGCGAATTGATTAATAGTATTTATGTCAAATGATTCTGAATTGTAATAGATGCCGATATCTATATCCGAATCCTCTGTATGGGTGCCCCTTGCACGTGAACCACCTAAAACAATACCTTCTATATAAGACAGAGAGGATAATTTCTCTGCTACTGATTTAATAATATTATCTACCATCAAGCATGCTCCTTTTATCGATTCACTGCTGTAAAAATTCCAAGCCAAATCTTTTGCTTCTACTCAACATATTTATAATTTTTTTAATTTCACAAAAGATAGTTAAAACTTATCAATTGTCTTTTTATACCTCTGCTGATTAGATGAAGTCTTTTCAATAGCCTTTAAATTACCATTCATTTTGCTAACATGGTTTAAAAATAACGTTCCAAGCAGAAGTCGATCCTTTCTGGGTATCCTATTCCACACATATCCCTTGAATAAATCTTTAACAAGAAAAACTTCGCCATCATTTAGATTTTCAGTTTCTCTAATAGCTTCTTCCAATAGCTCATTTACATCAATCATGTTGTCCACTCCTTATTAATAATAATATCAACAACATTGTTGATATTATTATACGTATATTCACAGTCAAAGTCAATCCGTAAATAAGAAAAGCCACCAATCAAGGAAGTAAACGCCACTCTGTTTTAGGTAATCAATATTCTTGCAGTCCACGAGCTTTATCCGTGGAATCTTATAGGCAACCCCTGTCCAATTGGCAAGTGTACACTTTATGCGACCGTTAGGGGTACTGTCCATAAGAAAATAATTCATATTTTTACCAGCCATAGCACTTACCTCCTTCATAATCACTAATCCCATGTTGCATTAGTTAGCAAATTTAGCAGATTCACCTACTCCGAAATATTTCTCGAAAAAGTATTTTAACTCATCGATTACTGTCTGCTTTTCCTTTGTACGGTTACCACCAAAGCGGCTCACCGGAGGCATGATTATTTAACTGTAGCCTGTCCATTCATAAGCAATGGCAATAACCAATCTCTTAGATCAGTTAGCTTTAGATTTTCTCGTGTTTTCTCAGATAACATGTTGGAAATCGGATAAATAGAGCCGTTAAATAATTTTATTTCATTCTCATCTGGGACATAAATTGGTCGGTCTTTCAATAATTCTTTTTGTAGATGCTTAAGACCAGTTCCCTGAAAAAATTTTTTATTCAACTCACCTTTAATAGAATTCAATAATAGATACATATAGTCTGATAATCCATCCCTTGCGCTAATACACCAAGTATCAGTAGAATATGCAGCACCACCTACATAGAATTTTACATCAGCATTTCCACCTGTATTTAAGAAACAATTTCTACCTTCAACAAGTGCTTCTTTCCATTCAAGAATTGCTTCACCGCTTGTGAAAAACGGATAGTCCCCATTAATATCTTTAGCTTCTCCAACCTTTATACTAGATTTTCCATTTTCTATTAACAGGTCAGAAATTTTTCCATTTGTATTCTTTTTATAGAATAGGTGCATGTAAATATCATGTGCTTGCTGTTGAAGTGTGTCATTAATTCTATTGTTAATCCCAATCTTTTTATCAATAGAGACTAAGATGGATGCAACTTTATCTTGTTCATTTCGTTCACATACAGGTATTACTAGCTCCTTTAAGTCTGGAATATTTAAGTTGCTTACTATTGATCCAGTGACATCTACTTTTCTAATTTGTTTTTGTACGTATTGGGACATTAATGCATATAGTAAATAGTGTGGATTTACCTTTTCAGTCTTAACTTTTAGCAAAACTAGTCTTTGACCTAAGCAACATTTTAAACCTTTTGGCATGATTGCAACTGTCCCCATTGGTGCCTCACGCGAAATAATAATATCGTTTGCTTCTGGTTTTGCTCTTTTAGTTCTATTCAAATATGTCTCTTCATCAACATATGATGATTTGGAGAAGTCAAAATGTGCTCCATTTAAATTGTAGTTTCTAATTACTCTTATTCCACTATCTAACCACCTCGGAGTAGAATGTGGACAATCAATTATCTCATCACAAAGTGATTCTAATTTGAAAAAATCCATTTAAGCCTCCTCCCTTTTTAGTAAGTAATATATCTTTTTCCATTTTGCAGAAGGCTTTTTGCAAATTTTATCTTCAGATGCAAATGCACAAACATTATTTATATAGCTGGAGCCACAAATATCTGGATTTGTATGTCTACACCCATACGTTTGTTTTGCATTATCATCATCATTTAGTCTATCAGTTAAAGCGAAACATAATTCTTTAGGGAAATCGCTCATTATTGCACCTTCTTTCTATAGAAACTTAACTTTCTTAACCTGTTCAATGATTTCTTTCTGAACCTTCTCACCTTCAGAGAACAATGATTCAAGAGTAATAATATACTCATCTATTGTTTCATTAAATTCTTGATTAGTTATTTCTACATACTCTAATTTAACATCAAAAAATTGTCCTGCTGCTAGTGAATATTTCTTCTTTTTGATTTCATCGTAAGTTACAGCTATCGAAAAATCTTCAATAGTCTCTTTCTTTAAAAAAGTCTTAACTATTAATTCTATTTCTTCTTGTCTCAGCCTGCATTTCTTGTTTTTACCATCTTGATAATCTTCTCCCAAATTTGAAGCGTCAATTAACACAACCTTGTCGTTTCTCTTGGAATTATCAAAGAATAATACTGATACATTTGTACCAGTAGTCGCAAAAACATTCGAAGGCATACAAACACACCCATAAACAATTTTTTCATCGACTATATACTGAAGTATTTTTTTCTCAACGCCTGTTTTAGCTGTAATAAATCCTGTCGGAATTACAATTGCACCCTTGCCTGTTGATTTTAATGAATTAATAACGTGTTGAATAAACAATGTATAAATTGCCATAATCCTTAAATAGAACACCTTTAAACATTGCTATCTGTATCCGTAGAATCAATGAGAACTTTTGATTCTATGAACGGACGTGTTAACTCAAACTGAAATTTTACGAAATATAGAAATGCTTCGCTACATTCTTGCAAAACAGGATCTAATTCATTACGAACTGGATGACCAACATTAAACTCCAAAAATGAGGGTTCTTTTACAGATACCACAGAGTAAAATGCCTTCTCAGAATGATGGATGTAACCAGAAGCAGCCTTATACACAGAATCAAATCTCTTGTCAAATTTCGCTAGCTGCTTACGTAGGTAGGCATCTGTCATAAGATTCCCATCCTTAGCTTTCATTCTGTTAATTTGTTTCTCCCCGCTATACACACTTCGGATAATCTCAGTTTGATTTTCCGCTGCATAAAGTGCATATGTCCGTAAACAGTTGTCAATCTGTACTCGTAATAGTATCCCTGCACACGTCAAGTTTCGCTTCTCTATCATAATTGCAAACCCATCGATGAGCCTAATACATTTATCTAAAATACTAATCATGTAGAAATCATCTTCACATAGGGTTTGCCCAATTACCTCTGCAGTTAGTTTTACCGCCTGTTTGCGAACATTTTCTAAATGGTGTTTAATCTTGAAAATCCACTCTTGATAATTCACATTTTCACCATCCTTTAATCATTGAACTCAAGTCCAAAATAAGTAAATTTCAGCTAAAATATAATAAAAGATATAAAAATAACCGGTTGCTCCCGGCCTCGCACATTTGCACACCCTTTTTGCACATTGCATACCCCTATGCACAGTACCTTTGGGCTTTATTAAATTGTATCATTTTCTGAATGATTCTCTCTATGTTCATGCAGATTTTGATACAATAATAAAAAGCCCTCTCCTGGGATTAACCCCGGAAAAGGCTTCAAATCAGTGCGTTTACAGAATCCATCAGACTTTCTAAACACATTAGATTGCTAACATATTGAGTTTTTTCGATTGGCACGTTACTGAATAAATCTAACTTGAATACCCTTACATTCATTCAGTCAAAATAATTAAAAAGTATAGGGAAAATTAAAAGGTTCACAGTCGATATGTTTCCTCTAACACCATGGATTGAGAGGACAGAATGAATGTCATTTGTGTATGTCCGTTCTCGGAAACATATCCACGACACTTTTTGCACTATCGGTAGACGGGAACATATCCATAGGCTTCGCTGTTTTTTGAAAAACTGAGGTATGCTGTTAATTTTCAGTACCCAATACTGTGAATAACGTTACTCTCCTATTCACTAATGTAATTCAACAATCTTTCTAAAATGTCATGTGTAACTTTTAAGTTGTATTGTTCAATAAGGTGACTTTGCAAATCCATAACTAATAGCAAAGAATTTTTATAGGCTTCAAATAATTCTACCTTATCTAATCGAGCAGTGGTCTTTGCAAATTTTTTATAATTTTCAAGGCTAATTTCTTTTTCAAGGTTTTTACTCATGTTTAGCCAATTATCAGCATTTTTTTCTGCCATACGTATAAGTTGTAGTGTATTTTTTTGAAGTTGTGATAAGAGTTCTAATGAACGAGCATATTCTCCTCTTTTTAGAACGTTGATTCCCATCAACCATAGATTAGAGAAATTACACAACAAAAAATTAGCATTTTCTTCAGTAAGTCTATTTGGTCTTGCACCACTTATCTCTGATAAATAATTTTCTAATTGCCCTGTTTCATCGTAAATAAGCATAGCCTTCGTATCAGGAATATAACCTGAATCTTTAAACGAGGGGATTATGTTCATATCTATTTCAGAAAGGAAATGAAATTCCCCACGTATAAGATTATCAAAAATAACTACCTCTGTTCCGTACTCATTTTTATAAAGCATCAAGTACGGAGCTACGTCAAACAACCAGTTGGATGAATCAAAGTTCGAGGTTATACTATCTTTCAAAAATATATAGAACTCTATATCAGAGTATTGGTCACCTTCTCCTTTGGTAAACGATCCATACATCATACAAGCTGTAATTCGTTCATCTGACTCAGTAAGATTCTTAACGTTTGCAATTAATTCTTTTTGTTTTAACATTTCTTCACCCTTTCATGTAAATATCTTTTAGTTATTGTGGCAACTCAAAATCTCTACAAACCTAAATTAATATTTTTCGTACAAATGTTATTGCAAAAAGCATCATCATGCTCCACAAACAATAGTGTAGGACAATATTCCAAAATCATTTTTTCAATTTGGATACGTGAAAAAATATCAATATAGTTCAATGGCTCATCCCATATATACAAATGTGCACTTTCACAAAGGCTTTTAGCAATTAGTACTTTCTTTTTCTGACCAGCACTAAAATCCACCATGTTCTTATCAAACTGCTCTCTATTAAAATCCAGTTTACGAAGAATCGTTTTAAATAGAGTTTCATCGATCTTATTATTATAGGCAAATTCAGATAGATTACCTTTTAAATATGAAGTATCTTGCGAAATATAAGAAATTTTTAGTCCACTTGCTAGCATAAAATTTCCGGTAAATTTAATATCATCTCCATTAATCAATTTTAGGATACTAGACTTACCACTCCCATTTTTTCCGATAATGGCAACTCTATCACCAATATTGACTCTGAAATTAAGATTACTGCATACTTCTTTATCTCCATAAGACAATGATAAATCATTCGCTTCTATTAAGCACTCTTTGTGAAATTCAAGTGGTGAAATTTTTAAGTCATCATATTGTTCAATGTTGTGGAGCAGTTCTGATTTTTGTAAAACGGCTTCCTGATGTCTTGACTCAATATTTTTGGCACGTTTCATCGCTTTTGCAGCCTTATGTCCAACATAACCCTTATCCAGTTTTGAACCAGAATTTGTTGTTCCATATTTACTTTTTTCTACTTTATTTGACCAGTTTGAACTACGTTTTGCTGCATAAGACAACCTTCCTATTTCTTTAAGGAGTTTCTTGTTTTCTGCCAGTTCAAAATTATCTTGTAACGTTTTGTTCTCCCACCAAGAAGTAAAATTTCCCTTTTGGATTTCGATATTCGTTTTATTGATAGATAGTATATGGTCAACACATTGATCAAGTAAGCTTCTATCATGAGATACCAAAATAAACCCCTTCTTGCGTTTCAAATAGTTTTGCACTACATTACGTGCATCGATGTCAAGATGGTTTGTAGGTTCATCAATAAGCAGGAAACAACTCGCTGTAAGGAATAAAGCTGCAAGAAGGACCTTTGTTTGCTCACCATTTGACAATGTATTAAACGGACGATATAAAGCATCTTCTTGAACATCAAGCAATGATATTTCACGAAAAATCTCCCAATCCATACATTCCGTACAAATACTCTTCATTACTTCAATTGTATATAGACTCTTATCTTCCACATCATAAGGAAAATACTCAAACTTAACTGTAGAACTTATATTGCCGGAATACGCATATTTGCCAAGCAGTAAATTTAAGAAAGTAGTTTTACCGCGTCCGTTTCTTCCAATAAAACCGAGTTTCCAATCTGTATCTATCTGAAAACTTACATTTTCAAAAATATTGTCATAACTTCCTTCATATGAAAAAGTTAGATTTGAAACATTTATTAAGGACATATATTTCTTCCTCCTTTACATTATAAAAATTTTATAAGCAAAGTCGGTTTTCGGCATTAATTACTCTATAATGTTATCCAACTCTGCAAGGATTTTGTCATGAATGACATAGTATCATTGTCTATCACGTTTATCTTCCTTTCTTTTACAAATATTAAAAGCCGCAAGAAAGTAAATTCTTACGGCTCAAAAACAAATACTATTATTACCTTTTGTTATACATAACATAAGGTTACTGTAATGTATTATTGAGTGTAGAATACTTAACTTTCTTGCAATTTGCATAACAAAACAAACGGTTCTATAGCCGTTTCTTTAAATATCTTATTATGCATCATATAATTAGCAAGAAAAGTTATACATTCTTCCACCTCCAAGTCGTTTTATTATATCATATTATCTTTAAAAATCCAATATAATTCTTCTGTTCTCTTTCTAAAGATTACCCTTCTACATCAATCTCGACTCCTGATTTGAATTCAACGGCGAACTTATCATGAAATACCGTAACTTTTTCTATAAGCCTCCTTACTAACTGCTCATCATATTCCTCTAACTCACAGGATTGTTCATTAAAGAAATCAGTCATTTCAGCGATTCGTTGCCTTTTTCCTTCACGCTCTGCATTTTCAACAAGTGCATTTTGCTTCAATTCTCGAAGGTGGTAGATTTCATCAGCCACATCTTCATAGTCATTCTTGGATTTTGCTTGGATAAGAAGCTGTTGTTGTAATTCTTCCAATTTGCTATCAATATCATTGGTGGCATTATCATTTTCTTCATTAAGTATAGTAGCTATGTTTTTCTGCAACGCCTGGAGGAAGGGTTCTTTGTTAGCCAAAAGTTCGTTAATAGCCTTGACCACTGCTGTCTGCAATGTTTCCTCGTTTATGGTAGGGGCAGTACATTCAGATCCTTTTTCCTCCAAACGGCTGACGCATCTCCAAACAATAGACTTGTAACCTCGGTTATTCCAGTGTACCCGGCGGTAAATATCACCGCACTGGCGAGCAAACTGCAACTGCAACTATGCAGGCACTTAATCTTAAAAGAACTACTTTCTATAAACTGGTGAAGGAAGTGATTGTATGATGACGATGTGTCCACGATGTTTAGAGCTATACAGTGAAATTTGGTCGAAGCCTTGTTGTAAATGCGCCGATAAGACCATTCCTGTTGATATTGAACTCATCAATGTCGTTCAGATGCTGCTCACTAGAGGCTTCGATGTATCTTATGCCACTTGTTACCCAGATAAAGAACAAGGTGAGATCGAAGCTATGGAAATTGAGATTCACTTTAGGGAATTGTATCCGCAGGCTCTCTTTGATGGTCTCCCACCTGACTGGATTGTAATTGACGAATACCCAGTTCTTGGCGGTAAGGTTCTTGATGAACCTGTTGATATCCTTACATGTGCAATCGAATATCGATTTGAAGAGAGCATCCATATTCAAAAGGATATCGCTATAAGCAATCTGGAAACATGGCTCGAAGAGAAAGACCCGCAATCTTGTAGGGCTATCCTTACATTGGCCGGCTTCTGAAAAAGCAAGACCCTCTCAACAGTAATGATCTGCTGAAAGGGTACTTTACTTTAATCTATGACCTTGAAGTGCCTTAATGCGTCTTTAATAGCTTCTACTTTATATTCTGGTGCTGGTTTATATGGGCGTTTTAGTTCTTCAACTGCGTTTGGTGCGTCGTACATCGGCAGGCCTAAGTTTCTTTTGACCTCTGCAATGTTTGCAGTGTGAACTTTGAAGCCGTACTTTTCTTCGATATACTCCTGAATAAGCCTGTAGGTGATACGATCTGGCTGGATTTTTCGGTCGTCTGCGTACTCCATTTTTACACTGATAAAATCGTCTGCACTTTTGTGGGACAATAAAACACACGTCTCAACGTGGCCCGAGTTGCCCCAAATGATGTCTACCTCCGAAATTTTGATACCATACGTAAGTGGAAACAGGTCAACCGTTTTTTAGCGTTTTTGAGGTATGAGGGAACATATCAACGGTTTTAAGGTTTTAGGGAACATATCCACTAATTAAAATGATGATACATATTATGATCGAAATTAATCTGCTCAGGAGAAGGAACAAGATACCCATCCGCAACTCAAAGCATATCACCGGCAATTAGTGGGTAAGAATAATCCTACTGATTTTATCAAATGGGATTCCTACCTTTTTTATCGCTTTCTATATTTGAGTAAGTTGACCAGGATATCCTGAGTAAACTAGAACTGCAGTTTCATCAACCCAAACTAATGCAGGATAAATATCACCAAAATGAAAAATTAAATTCGTAATTGTCATAACAGCCCTCTCCAATTCCTGCAATTTGACCCCGGCCAGTAAATTCATATGCTTTGGTATAAAAATACAAAGAAAAAGGATTAGATTTCTCTAATCCTTTGAAATGATTTTTATAAGGAATATATTACTCCACTAAGCTCAGACTCCTTCCAATCGGTCTTCGCTGTCACTCGTCTTCTCGGGAAGTCCTTGCATAGGTGGAACATCTGCTTCTTCGGTCGCTTTGCTTCCTCACGAGCTTCACAACTTTTTCGATCTTTGTTTATAGCTCCCAAGCACAAGCAATTTTTATATTATTTTTCTCCTAACCATGTCTCATAATTTGACGCTAATTCCTGTGCCTCATTAAAAAATCTGCTTGTATGGTAACCGTCGCAAACCGCATGATGCACCTGTACAGACATAGGTAATAAAATTTTATTATCCTGCTGAAAATACTTACCCAAAGTAAAAATAGGGATTAGATATGTTGCATCATTGTATATATTCAGGTTGAATCCGGTAAAATTCACCCAAGGAATGCTGGACACATTAATTGTATTAGCAGGTTCACCTGTCTTAGGCATGAAATTCAAAACGTCGCTATAGTTTCTAATATCCTCAAGGTAATTATAGTAAAAACGTGGGAAGTTCTCGTCATACTCTGTCCAAATACTTGAAAAAGTTTCGTTATCCTTATGAAAGACAGTATAACTTGGGTTCATACTATCCCAGTATCCTAACTTACCTTTTTGATCAAAACAGGTGCGGAACTCCTTGTGACGGTTAACCACAGTTGTGATGATATAAATAAGCGTAGGGTACAGTTTCAGGCCCTTAAGTTTAATTTCACGCAGTAAACCAGTTATCTCTATATTTGCAGTCATACTGTAAGTGCACCTAACCGCATTTAAATAATGCTCAAAGTATGGCTTTCTATTCCAATCCTCAATATCTATCAAATTAAATTTCATAAATTAGCCTCCTAAAATTTTATTCTTTAATTTTAGAAGGCTAATTTAACTGCCATCATCATCTTGCAACCTCCTGCTATCCAAGCATCTATATTATAAGCAAGTCCATTATACCACATAGAATTATGTAAATCAAATAGGTTCATAGAATATAAAACAAATACACTTGCTACTACAAATATATCCTTTGTTAATTCGTGTTATTCTACCAATACGAATCAGCATGATATGTAATAGTTAGTTATACGGATTATCCTCAACTGCTTCTTGCAATCCTTTGAGAATAACCTCCTAACAGACAGTTTGCCACCATCGCAAAGCATCCTTTTCTAGTTGCTTTACAAATGCATCCTTACCAGCGCAGTAGCCTTCAATATCCTCCGGGAATCGATTAGCCAGCTCCATCTTTAATTCACCATACTCTAAAGCGATGTCAGGATGTGTACGCAGAAAATCCCTTACTGCTATATGCCTATTAATATCTTTGTGATTGCTTTGCTCAAAAATATGAATCTGGTGTGTTCTATTATCGCCACCCTTGCGGAAATATCTCCGTCCTTCAATACCAAACTCACCCATACACTCATATCCAATGGCTACAAATTCCTCATTATACTTATCAACTAAACTAATATTTGTCACTACGGGCATTATATCAATGATTGATTTAGCATGTAACCCTTTAACTGCTGTACTGCCAATATGGTAAATATCCACCAATACGTCCTTCAAAATACCACTTATCTTCTGTGATTCATTTTCATACTCTACTTCCCAAAAGGGGTCATACGGAACTACTCGTATAAACAATATTAAACCTCCAATCTCGTTCTCAACGAATAATATTTACGACATTTTTACGAGGGGCAGCCTGTTTCGGCTCCTCTGCAGCATAACCCATAACGACAGATCCGTAAACAATATGATTTACGGGAACATCAAGATCTGACAAAAGCTCACGGATTAAGGGCATGTGTGTGAGTCCTGGCAGCTGATTTAGCCAGCAGGAACCAATACCGAGTGAGTGTGCTGCCAGCATCATATTCCCGATGGCTAATGCTGAATCCGGCATAGAGTTTCCGTTGTCCTTTAAGTTAGAAACAATAATAAAGGTGGGGGCATGATACAGGAAATTTGAACTCTCGTCTTTCGCTTTTTCAACAAGGCTCACAACATAAGGATGCGTTTCTGCTACAACAGGTATAGATATAAGGGTTAGGCGAATAGCCTCATTCACTTTTGCAAGTACACTGGTTTTTTGAATGGCTGTAAACTTCCAGCTCTGTGTTCCCATCCCGTTAGGCGCATAGCTTCCCGCTGTTAGAATGGTATTTAAATCCTCCTCCGATAGCTGAGTCTCTCTAAAAGTTCGTATGCTTCTTCTTGTTAATATGTTTTCTATTATACTATTCATTGGTAGTCTCCTTCTTTAAAAAAATTATTCTCGTATTTATCGCTATCTCTATTTTTTACAAGCTGCATATAGAAATCGTCCATAACCTATTTCGGCTACATTTTTCATCAATTCTCCATTTAACCATAATGCAGTATCAGCAAAGCTTCTACCCTCAAGTGGCCATTTTGCATACTGCTGTGATTGATATTCTGCATCCGACATATTGATTAATTTTTCAACCCATTTATCATGAAGAGTTTTTATTTCTTCTTTTGCTTTTTCAACACTTCCAGGCCAAGTAATGTCTTCCTTTTTCAAGGTACCATCTCCAAAATTGTAATCTAACGTAGTGCGCCACCAATATATAATATGCCACATAATCCATGCAATACTGGACGGTCCAATCTCGTAACTTTCGATTTCAGGCCAATCTATACTCCATCCATCGTCTTGCCTTCGTATCTGCAGACCCATGGGACTGAATGTCCAAAGTGCCTCTGTCTCCTTTAGATTCTCTGTGTGATAAAGATAAAGTTGCCAGCACATGTCTATCTGAAATAGTATATTCTCTTTTATTTCGATATCTCTCATTGATTTTAATACTCCTTATTAAAATTATTTTAGTATACATTAATTCTTGCCAAAGAAAAAAAGTCTTTATACTTTTTAACAATGGAGCCGCCAGCCAGTATAGACTACATTGACCGGCGACTACCTTAAATTTAATGTTTCAGATTTATTTTCTTATCGCTAATTTCATAAACCACATCAGCCACATTATCGAGTAGCCGTTTGTCATGTGTGATAAACACTATAGTTCCAGCATACTCCTTCATTAATATTTCCAAAGCCTCTAAGCTTGGTATGTCAAGGAAGTTGCTCGGTTCATCCATTAGCAGGATGTTATATCTACCCATAAGCATTTTAGCCAGCAACAATTTAATAATTTCTCCGCCGCTTAAAGCAGATAAGCTTTTTCCAATATCGTTTTGTTTAAGCCCCATTGATGCTAGAACTGAACGAATTTCTGAAACATTGTAATCACAATCCTCCTGCATAAACTCTAGGACTTTCTGATTACCGTTGTACTTGTAACTATTTTGTGCAAAGTAACCTATTTTTGCCTTAGGTGAAATAGAAATTCCATCTTCATGGTTTAACATCATTTGGATTAAAGTTGTTTTTCCTGTTCCATTGCCACCAGTTAGCGCCACTTTTGCTCCTAGGGGAATATGAAAAGATGCTTTTTCAAACAGTATCTTATCCCCAAATATTTTAGTAATTTCCGTACCGACAATAGGATATGGATTGTAGAGTGCCAATGCATCACTTTGCCTGAAACGAATCCTGCGAATGTCTTCTGGAGCTTCTACATTTCCTAAGGCCGCAATCCTATGGTCTAGGGATTTAGCGGCATTATGCAACTTTTTTTCCTTACTTCCTATTGATTTTTGATGAGCTAAACGTCCTCCGCCTTCAGTGTTTTGTTTTTTTGAAGCACCTTTTGCCTTCTGTTCTATTTTACGAGCCTGTTTTCGCTTTTCCTCCGCAGCCCTTTCCAATCGGCCACGTTCCGCAACAAATTGTTCGTATTCTGCTGCCTGGCTCTTGCGTTCTTCCTCTTTCTGGCGAAGAAAATCAGAATAGTTTCCCCAATACTCAGTGATTTTTCCATCTTTCAGTTCCCATATTTTATCTACTACCTCATCAAGAAAATATCGGTCATGGCTAATAACTAACAGTGCACCTGTAAAATATTTTAGCTGTCCAATTAGAAAATCAATTCCTTCACGGTCTAAATGACTGGTAGGTTCATCGGCTAAAATACCATGTACTTGTGCTGATAAAGCCTGTGCTATTTTAAGTCTTGTTTCTTCACCACCGCTCATGGTCTGTATATCTAATTGCTCAACACCCAGCTTGCCTACAAGTGCAAAATCTTTTTCCTCCTGCAAACTTACTTCGTCCAACTGAGGGATATAAGCAAGTTCACCCAGACGATTCATTTTACATCCTGCTGGAGTTAATTCCCCTAAAAGCACCCTGAGTAAAGTGCTTTTCCCTGCACCATTTGCTCCTACTAAACCAATACGGTCATAATCATATACTTCTAATTCATCTATATCTAAAACATCTCGCCCTGTGAATTCCACACGAATGTCTTTAGCTTTTAATATCAATTCCATCTTATTTCCTCCTGTCTATAATCGCATGCTTTCATTTGCTTGTACGCAGGGAAAACCCTGCGATTTTAGCAGGAAGAATTACATGAAAATAAGATACATAAATATCCCTCCAATATTATTTTATTTTAAATCTAATTTTCTAACCTCTGTTATCATGGGGCACACTATAGCAATGCCAATAATTAAAATACCTGATAGTAAAAACCAATGATTTACACCAATTCTATCAGCAAAGAATCCAGAAAGAATTAATCCAATTGGCATAGCAAATGACATAATACTTCCGGTCAAAGAAAATACACGTCCTAAATATTCAGGCTTAATCTTCTCCTGAAAAAGAGCTGTTTGCACACCGCTATAAAATGGCACCGAAAGCCCCATTACTGCACAGCAAGCTACAAATATAACAAATCCACTTGGAGGAAGTAATCCTGAAACGACTAAACTGGCCCCCATTATAAAGAATGAACCAGTTATTAGTAATACACGCTTTTCAAAATTACCCAACCTTCCTAATATTAGACCGCCTACTAGCATTCCAGATGCAAAAGCGATTTCGGTAATTGAAATATGCACAGGTTTTCCATTAAAGTATTCCATGCTAATTAAAGGAAACAGTGCATTAATTGGCATATACACAAACGTATATAGCGTTCCTAAGAGTAATAAGGCAAATAATCCTTTATTTTGTCTCAGTGCGACGATTCCTTCTTTCATTTCTCTTAAGAAATTTGGTTTCAAACTTTGCACTTGTTCTCCCAGCTTAGGAATACTTACAATGGCTACCGTAATAGATGCAATCACAGCGCCTAATACATCGATAGCAATAATTGCATTTAATTCCCAAACGGAGTATAACAATGCTGCAGCCGCCGGACTAATAATATAGCTTATTGACTGCACAGACTGACTATAACCTGCACATTTCGTAAGCTGTTCTTCTGGTACTAAAAGTGGCGTAACCGCATTGAGAGCCGGAGAATGAAAAGCCGTTCCAATGCTACGGATAAACAATACTACCATAACCATCCATACGGGTAATTCCATATACAATGCAACAATAGCTAGCATTGCCCCAGCTGCTGCAATAATTAAATCAGCACCTATCATTATCTTTTTCCTGTCATGACGATCCACTAATACACCAATGGCAGGTCCAAAGACTGCATAGGGCAAAAAACCTACTAGTGAAGCCATAGACAAGACCATAGCAGATCCTGTTTTTTCTGTAAGGTAAAAAATAATCGCCATTTGCAGGATGGCACTAGTGATTAAAGATACTGCCTGTCCTGCCCATATTGTAAAAAACTTAAGTTTCCAGTTGTTGTATTTTTCCATTTATATTTTCTCCTGCATATTATTTTGCTTGAATTTCTACTTTGGATATCATTCTAGGCAATAAAAAATGCAGGCCTAAATCCACAATGTGGCTTTTGGTCTGCTTACATACAATTAGAAGCATTCATATTTAGACATAGTTAAATTAAGGTATAGTTAAATAATCTATATCCTCACCGTAACTAACGAATGCTCAATATCGTATAAATAAGTACAACAAAAAAGCCTATCATCGGGGATAGATTCTGCCTTTTTTATTGCCAGCTTATCTTAAACGCATTGAGGCTGTCATAGTTTCGGTTCCTCCTAAATCCTTATTTGTATCAATTATTATAACACAACGAAATGATATAATCAACGTTTAAAAATGGAAAAACCGCCAAAGGGTGTTGTGATATGGTTCCCTCTATTGGCGGTCAGCTCAATATTCTATACCTCTTTGTCTATTTGTATTTCAATGCCTGATTTAAATTCAACAATGATGTGATCATCGTAAACTGTAATCCTTTCCAAGAGTGTCCTCACATATTCTTCTTCGTAATCAGTAAGCTCGCAAGGCAGGTCATTAAGGAAACGCATCATCTCATCAATTCTAGTTTTCAGATCCTGTCTTAATGCCTGCTCATTTTGAAGGGCCTGCTTCTCATCACGCAGCCTTCTAATCTCCATACCTAGCTCATCACCGGTATTCTTTGAATTGACCGTTGCCAGTAGCTCCTGCTGCATTGATTTCATCTGATCATCAATTGTTGCAATCTGACTAAGGTTGATCTCCTCTAAGCTACTCTCGATATTCTCTCGCAAAAGCGGAAGGATTGTCTCCTTTTCGCGGAACGCTTCGTTTATGGCCTTGATAACCACCTCATGGATCAATTCTTCGTGAACTGTTCTTGCCGGGCAATCAGGACCATCTTTTTCAACCCTGCTAACGCAGCGCCAAACGGTGGACTTACACCCTCGATTGTTCCATTTAATCCTGCGGAAGATATCGCTGCAGTGTGCGCAGAATACCATACCGGATAAGGCGTATCGCCCGCTATAGATACGTTTGCGTTTTGTTGTCCCGTTAGTAAGATTTGCCCTTCTAGCAATTTCCTCCTGTACCTTTAAGAAGATATCCTTTGGAATAATAGCTTCATGACTGTCTTCTACATAATATTTAGGAACCTGACCCTTATTGGCTTCTCGCTTCTTATCGAGTATATCCACTGTATAAGTCTTCTGAAGCAATGCGTCCCCGATGTACTTCTCGTTCGTAAGTATCTGCCTTATATTGCTTTCATGCCATTTTTTATTTCCTGCACCATTTCGTATTTCATCGGCCTCAAGAGACCTTTTTATCTGTAAGAAGCTCTTGCCTTCAAGGTACTCCCTATAAATGCGCTTTACTACTTCGGCTTGCTCTGGATCAATGATAAGGTGACCATCTTCGTCTTTGGTATATCCCAGGAACCAGTTGTGGTTGACCTGAACTTTCCCTTGTTGATATCGGAACTGTAAGCCCAAACGAACGTTAGCTGATAATGACTCGCTTTCTTGCTGTGCAAGAGAAGCCATAATTGTCATAAGAACTTCACCCTTGGCATCGAGCGTATTGATGTTTTCTTTCTCGAAATAAACACCGATATTCTTGTTCTTAAGGGCTCTCGTGTAATTCAGGCAATCAACCGTATTTCTTGCAAATCGGCTTATGGACTTGGTGATGATCATATCTATCTTGCCGTCGTTGCAATCGTTAATCATTCTCTGGAATTCATCACGCTTCTTCGTATTCATTCCGGAGATACCGTCATCGGCATAAATCCCCGCTAGTGTCCACTCTGGATGACTTTTAATATAGGTGGTATAATGCTCAATCTGTGTATCGTAGCTGCTTTCCTGTTCATCACTGTCGGTAGAAACTCGGCAATAAGCAGCTACTCGTGTCTTCTGAACTTTTTCGGTTGGTTTCTGAGTACCGATAATTTTCTTCGCTGGAATAACCGTAACATTTTTAGCTAAGGAAATCATTCATTCACCTCACTTTCTATCAAGCTGTATACGTATTCTGCCTGTATAAAAGGGTCCTCATATTTGATTTGTACCTTTGGCATTTTAAAACCTGTAGCAACCTGGCTCACTTTGTCTGGTTTCTTATCAAATACTCTCCCAAGCTTAGTCTGTCTTTTAACACGCTCGGCTTCTGCTGCATCAAAGGTCTCTTTATCTATAATAGCCGGATAATAATTGTCTCCAAGGTAATATTTATTTTGCAGCATTTTCTTTGCACTTGTGTGGTAAAGCTTAAGTCCAACGGCTTCTGCGGCAGGCATGTAGGCAAGTCCAGAAAGATATCCTTTATAGAGCTTCCTTACTTGCTCTGCTTTTTCTTCATCAATGACAGCTTTACCGTTTTCAATTCTGTATCCATATGGAATATGGCTCATCCTCTCACAACCTTTCCTTAAGATTTAATCCGCACTTGAGCATAAAGCCTATTTCACTTCTACTGTAAACTATAATGTGGTCGACGTGTACTTCAAATGCCTCTGCGTCAAATTCAGTAAATCCTTTACTGTCGTTTATATGTTTTAGTAATCCGTTCACTGCTTCTGCATTCTCAAGTTCCCCATTAACCGAACGGTACAAGGTTTCCTATGGTTAAGGGGAACATATCCACACTCGTAGTTGGAAACATATCCAACATTGGCTCTCGTTTGTGGGAAGATATCAACGGTTTTGTCTGTTCGTGAGAACATATCAACTCAAATCATTTCATGGTTAATCCCTTATCAATGGCTTCCTGAATAATCTTATGACAACATACCCCCAAAGGATTGTTTTCCTTACAAAGCGAATTTTTCATTGCTCCAGTTATGGCATTTACTTCTTTAACGGTTTTCGCACCATGCTTTACAACTGCTTCAATTACCTGATCTTCTGTGACTTTGCTGCAATAACAAGCATACTTAGGATCTGCATCTTTCTTAAACCAGATAGGAACCCTAACTTGGTCTTTTAAGAATTTTATTTCTTTATCTAAGTTATAGTAAATAACGTCGCAGTCCTCATTCATGCATATCTTATATTGATCTCCATCAACGGCATTACGATAATCATCTGTCACCAAGTGTTCAACGGTTATCCTACTAACTGTTACTCCTTCATTATTACAGACAGGGCAACTCTCCTTTGTTCTATTTAAATTTTGTGTGATACATTCACAGCAACATTCATCAATAACTTTCAATTACATAACCTCCATATCTTTAAAACCATTTAATTCAAGGTAAATCCCAACCAATTTTCATTTATAGTTTTTAAATTAAAAAATACCCCTTGATTGTATCGTCAATTATCGGTATCATTCAAGGGGTGAATAGGAAAAATAGTTTATAGCTTCTTTACATTCAAAGCTCTAAAAGCATTTAATACTGCAATGATAGTTACACCTACATCTGCAAATATAGCTGCCCACATAGTAGCTATTCCAAAAGCACTCAAAATAAGAACAATTATCTTTATTCCAATTGCAAATACTATGTTTTGATTTGCAATTTTTAATGTCTTTTTAGAAATCTTCATTGCAGTAGCAATTTTCGATGGCTCATCAGTCATAATTACAATATCAGCAGCTTCAATGGCTGCATCAGAACCTAAACCACCCATTGCTATTCCAATATCTGCACGAGCTAATACAGGTGCATCATTGATTCCGTCACCGACAAAGGCGAGTTTACCTTTTGTGGATTTTTGTGAAAATAATTCTTCTAGTTTTTCAACTTTGTCTGCTGGCAATAGTTCTGCATAAACCTTATCAAGACCAAGCTCTTTAGCAACTTTTGAACCAACACTTTTATTATCACCTGTCAACATAACTGTTTGCTTAATATTAGCTGCCTTAAGTTCCTTGATTGCTTGTGCTGAATCTTCCTTTACCTCATCGGCAATTACAATGTAACCTATATATTTATTATTAACAGCAACATGTACAGCAGTACCAATCAGCTCTCCCTTGAAATAAGGGATATCCATCATTTTCATAAGTTTGATATTTCCTGCCATAACCTTTTTGCCATCTACTGTTGCAATAACACCATGACCTGATATCTCTTCTACATCTGAAATACGTCCATTGTCTATTTCTTTGCCATATGCACGTTTCAGTGAAAGTGAAATTGGATGATTGGAATAGCTCTCCACATATGCAGTTAATTCAAGTAGCTCTTCTTTGGAAACCCCTTCTGGATGAATTTCCTGTACATTAAATACACCTTTCGTTAGTGTACCTGTTTTATCAAAAACAACAATCTCTGTTTGAGCCAATGCTTCAAGGTAGTTACTACCTTTAACTAAAATACCTTTTTTTGAAGCTCCACCTATTCCACCGAAGAAACTCAAAGGAATTGAAATAACTAAAGCACACGGACAGGATACCACAAGGAATGCTAGTGCTCTATATATCCAATCACTAAAAGTCGCCCCGTCTATAACAAGAGGCGGTATAATAGCTAGAAAAACTGCAATTATAACCACAACTGGTGTATAATATCTCGCAAACTTAGTAATAAATTGTTCTGAATTGGATTTTTTACTACTTGCATTTTCAACTAAATCAAGAATTTTGCTTACAGTAGATTCTCCAAATTCCTTGGTAACCTCTGCTGTAATAACTCCATTAATATTGATGCAACCACTCAGGATATCACTTCCTACTTCTACTTCACGAGGAACAGATTCACCAGTAAGTGCTGATGTGTCAATCATTGAACTTCCCTCTATTACCTTGCCATCAAGAGGAATTTTTTCTCCTGCTTTAATTACAATAATATCTCCAATTTGTACTTCATCTGGGTCAACTTTGACAAGTTCATCGCCTTTTTTAACATTTGCATAATCTGGTCGAATATCCATAAGGCTTGCAATTGACTTTCTCGACTTGCCAACTGCATAGCTTTGAAACAGTTCTCCAACTTGATAAAACAGCATAACTGCAACACCTTCAGGATACTCACCAATAAAAAATGCACCAATTGTTGCAATACTCATTAAAAAGTTTTCATCGAAAACTTGACCTTTAAAAATATTTTTTACAGCTCTTTTTACAACATCTCCACCTACAATAATGTAACTTATTATAAAGAGAGCAATCTGTAACCATTCGTTATTTAAATTAAGCAATACTGCTGTAGCTAACAAGGCTGCACCAATAATTATTCGCCATAGTCGTTTTGTCATACTAAATAGCCTCCTTTAAGCCTTTTTCATAGTTGTATCGGGTTCAATTTTTTTAATTATTTTTTCGGCCTCTTCTATTATTGTTGGCATTTTTTCATCCTCACCATCAATAACGAGTTTTGTGGTCATAAAGTTAACAGTAGCTTCTTTCACTCCATCAAGCTCATTAATAGCCTTTTCCATTTTTGCCGCGCAATTTGCACAATCCAAACCTTCAAGTATAAATTTCTTTTTCATTATTAAATCCTCCTAAATATTATTTGTAATTTTATTTTGAATACTACAAGTCTTTTTCAAATTTTCTTGAAACATTGCTCATTTGATATGAAGACTTAAATATCTGCCCAAATATCTTCAAAAAATATTCTATTATACCGCATTACTACTTCTCGTTGATATGAATTAGACCTTGGTCAAATATTTCTCTTACATGATCATCAACTAATGAATAATATACTACTTTGCCTTCTTTTCTGTTTTTCACTAAATTAGCTTGTTTTAAGACTCTCAGCTGATGGGAAATTGCTGATTGTGTCATGTTAAGTAATACAGCGATATCACAAACACACATTTCAGCTTCATGTAAAGCCCATAATATCCTGATTCGTGTTGAATCTCCAAATACTTTAAATAATTCTGCTAGATCATAAAGGCTTTCTTCTTGAGGCATTTTATCTCTAACTTGATTTACAATATCCTCATGAATTACATTGCAGTCACATCTTTCAATTGAAATAAATTTTTCAGTCATATTATCACCTCTTTTTAAATCATTTCATATGAATGCTTGAGCAAGCATTCATACGTTGTGTATTTATTATATTATTGTTTTTCTCATATGTCAATAGTTATATGAGCATTTATTCAAGTATTTTTTATATTATTTGAAATATCTCAAAACCATCTATTACGACATTAATACCATAAAAGGGTGATTTCTATACAAACCTATTTTAAAAACACAAATATTGTAGGTTCTATAATAGTTTGAAATAAAATTTCAAACTATTAAAAAACTATAGTGGTAGCTGTTTCAAAACAACTACCACTACATTAGATTATATAAAATTCTTATCATCCCAGAGGATTATTTCTCCCTCTTTCTGAGCCATCAATTTTTCCACCTTTATAATGTCATCACTCTTTTTACCCTATGTCATCTATAAAGCACCCCAAAAATAGGGGTCAAAAAACGGTGTTTTTTCGCTCATTTTTTGCTCCAAAATCACTCTTGAACCACTATATGTTGTGGTCAACTTCTACTTTTCGCCCCCTGAACCACAATACGTCATCAAAATTATACTCTCAACGTGGCCCGATAGGCTCATCTTGATGTCTTGAGTAATTTTTCACATTTATCCGTACGTGGAAACTTTTCTATCTTGTTTTTTTCACTTTGTGTTTCATATAAGTCATTCGCTTTATCGCCCATTTGATTTGCTTTTAACAGACCTATTAATTCTTTTATCATTTCATCCTGTGTTAATGATTTTTCTATATCCATAGCTTACGCCTCCTCATCCCCTGTTTCTTCTCCACGCATCACTCTGATGAACTTCTCATATTTTTCCAGCGAATTATTCGGATCTCCTTCCACTGTGAAATCAAACATATCGGAGAAGTCATGCACATCCCCCATCGAATACAAATCTTTTAAAAACCTGCTGAAATCCTCAACAAATTTAGCTAAAATCTGTTCATGATTATCATTCTCGTTATAAACATAATATTTCACATATTCCTTGCGGCATATTCCAATACAGTCCCAGACCTTATATGTTATTTCACCTTTTTGATATAGGTTGATTTGTAACATTCCTCCACTGAATCGATGATTAATAAATGTGTCATAAAACTTAGATGTCACACTTAATGTTAGTCTTTTGCCTTCTTCTTTCGTGTACTCTACAATCACTGGAATAATCGCAAAAACAGCTGCTCTTTGAAATTCTCTTTTCCTCATATTGTCTTTTCCTCCAAATTCGAAAGAGCCAGAGATAATCCCTGACTCTTTCATCTACATTATTTACTATCGAAACGGTGTCTCTCTATCAGGCAAACTCTGAAACTGTCCTGACTTTTCTTTCTCTTTCTGCAAATCATTTTTTGTTTCTTTTTGCTCTTCCTGCTTCTTTTCCTTTTCTTCCTCATATGTTTTCATTACCTCTCCATAAAGTTTTTCACGAAACTCCTTTGTTACTGGATAACACACGTCCTGATAAATCGCTTTGCCTTGTTCGTCTATCTGCTTTGTCTTATAAGCCGGCATTGCAACAAACAGCTTATCTTTCCCCTGAAGGATACTTACATTATTTACAATAAATTGATTATCGAAATAAATACGTGCAAGACCACATACATTGCTACCATCTCTTTCAAATGGTGTAACCTTTACTGAAAACTCTGGCATTTCAGACTGTGTTTTTTCAATCTGTCCTTGCTCTTTTCCCTGATTTATTACATGCTCATAAGCTTCAAGGATGTTATCGTACAGTTCCTCACGAAATTCCTTGGTGATGGGATTGCAGACATCCTTAAAAATAACACCGCCATTCTCATCTCTTTCACTGGAACGATATCTAGGCATAGATACAAATAACTGATGTCTTTCAGGATTTTCTAAGATTGCAATATTGGTAATCTTAAATGAATCACCAAAGACTACTGTGGCAAATCCTTTGATATTGCCTTCCTTTGTTTTTACTTCATTTACATGAATTGAATATTTCATTTACTACTCACTTTCCGTATGCTCCGTGCATACACCAAAATCAAAAGTGGATGCCTACCATCCACTTCACTACTCTTTGCAGATGCTACAACGCATCTGCTCAATTACATCCAAAGGGACACGACCATTCAGCCAATTAGCTAAGGTAATGACCATTCCGTCCTGTTCAAAGTAGATATAGTGCTGATGTTCTGCACTAGCTTCATATACTACCGTGACAGCAAAATTAGGCATGAACATTTGTGATTCTTCTTCCCAAGTACATACAACCCCCTCATGCAGATTTAGATTTAATTCTGGAATATGCACCCACCATCCACTGATAACAATTTGATACTCTTCATCTGTTTCAGCTATATCATCATCAATATCTGATAAATCCATCTCTGCAATCACTTCTTCCACTTCGAACAAGCGATACACTTTCTCCATTACTCCTCACGTCCTTCCCTATCCATCATCTGCTCCTATCATCCACGTTGGTTTGATAAGCAGTTTTTGCTTCAGCAACATATTTATCATTTTCAGACTTTTCTATATTGCCCTCGTCCAATTCTTCTTTTGTCGCACTTAAGTCCACATCTTCCACTTTCCCATTTTCCAGATTTAGCTGTGCATTCAATTCATATTGACGCGCCAGCTTTTCTTTCAATTCTGTTTCATAAGCAAATGGCTTCTCGTACTCTGACTTTGAGGCATCCAAATCATTCTGATACTGGTCAATCTTCTTCAGTAAAAACTCTTCATTCTCATGAATTCCACTAAATAAATTTTCTAATTTCACCATATTTCCAACTGGGCTAGTTGACAGTTCCGCTTTGTAGTCTGTCTTTCCACGAAGCACCAAATAATTTGTGCCCATGAAGTTCTTTTCTACCAGCAACTCAAACTGATGAAACTGACCAATAGGATTGATTTCACCTGTCTTGCACTTACTAATTGCTTCTAACATAACGGTTCCACCATCCACACGCTCCTCAAAACTTGCTCTACCTATCGTAATAGAAAAATCCGGATTCTGAATTAGTTCTGCATCTCTCAGCTTGATATCTTCCTTTACACAGCACAGTTTCTCTTGTGCTGCCTTAATCAGCTTTGGATAGCGGATCATATAATTATCCTGCAACGAATAATGCTGATTGTCATAAGAAGCTTTTAGTAACTTCAAACGTTGTACCTCATTATCTAATTCCATCTTTTCACGAATCAATGGATTGCCAGTTGCAACTGCTTTAATTTCTGCATATGACAAAGTTGCTTCATCAATATCCTCACAAGTTCTGGATACAGATTTGCTTGTCATAACCTGACTGATAAATCGCTGCTTATTTTCCACTAATGACCATGAATACGCATCAAAAGTTCCTTTTGTAACATAACGATAAATTGCCACCTCGGAATTTTCATTTCCCTGACGGATACCTCTGCCTTCTCGTTGTTCAATAGCAGAAGGCTTCCAAGGACAGTCGATATGATGCATCGCAACAAGATGTGTCTGTACATTTACACCAGTACCGCACTTATCTGTAGAACCGATTAGAATTTTCTTTTTACCTGTTCGCATTTCTTTAAACAAGATATCCCTCTGCCCGTCTGTCTTAGCATCATGGATAAATGCTATTTCTTCTTCTGGAATTCCCCGAAAAATTAGTTGCTCTTTAACATAATTGTAGACATCAAAATCTTTACTCAAGTCACGGCTTGACCATCCACTCTTAGGCGTACCAATATCCGAAAAAATAAGCTGACAACCGATTTTATTCTCGTTGACAGCTTTGAAATATTCGTAGCATACATTTTCTACGACCTTATTTAATTTTCCATCCGTATTGTTTGGTGCATCTGCATCTAATAGCCTTGCATCAGTACCTAGCAGTCTAGCCTCATGTGTGATCTTTAGGAAATTATCCTCTGATGGGTCAATTCCATCATTACGGATTCGCTCTGCCCTTACTACAAAATCCTCCATGACCTGTTTTACATACCAGTCTGGTTCACTTTCCACAATTGTGTACTTATTATCCCTTAGTGTTGGCACTTTCAGATTTAGCATATCTTTGGTTTGTACATCTGCCACTTCACGAAAGATGTTCATTAATTCTGGAAGATTCGTAAACTTATTAAACCTGCTTTTGAATCGGAATCCGCTTCCTTCTACGGTAAGTTCAAGTGCTGTTGTTACTTCACCAAAGTTTGCTGCCCAGGAGTCAAAATGATAAATTCCCATCTGCTCTAGTGCCTCTTTTTGTAGATATAACTGCATCACATACAGTTCGCACATAGTGTTTGAAACCGGGGTTCCTGTTGCAAATACAATTCCTCTGCCATCATTGATTTCACTCAAATACTGGCATTTCAACTGCATATCTGTAGATTTCTTCGCTCCTGAGCTGCTAATACCGGAAACATTATTCATCTTGGAAAAAATAGCAAGGTTCTTAAAATTATGAGCTTCATCCACCATAATTGAATCCACACCTAACTCCTCAAAGGTAATCAAATCATCTTTTCGACTTTCATCTGCCAATGATTTCAACTGTTCCTCTAGCTTTTTCTTCTGTGCCTCCATCTGCTTTACAGTCCATCGTTCTCCGTTCTGTGACTTCATTTCATCAATAGAATAGGCAATCTCCTCAATCTGTTGGTTCAACATCCGCTCCTTTCTTTCTGCCGAGATAGGAATCTTCTCGAACTGCGAATGCGACATAATAATACAGTCATAATCTCCCGTTGCAATTCTAGAGACAAACTGCTTTCTCCTACTCTTTTCAAAATCACGCTCTGTTGCCACTAATATATTAGCGGACGGATACAGGCGCAGGAACTCACTTGCCGTCTGTCCAATCAATGGTTTTGGCACCACCATAATTGTTTTACCTGCAAGTCCCAGTCTTTTCTGCTCCATACAAGCAGCCATCATTTCAAAACTCTTACCCGCCCCAACACAATGAGCCAGTAACGTGTTTCCTCCCATCAGGATTCTTGCTACTGCATTCTTTTGATGTGGCTGTAATTCAATCTCTGGATTCATCCCTGGAAACTGTAACTGTGAACCATCATACTCCCGCAAGCGAATATTATTGAATGTTTCATTATAATACTCCACATACTTTGCTCTTCTCTCTGGATCTCGGAATAACCATTCCTTAAATGCTTCTTTCATCTGGTTCTGCTTTTCTCTTGCTAACATCGTTTCATTTTTATTCACGACATAGTGATATTTTCCATCACCATCATCAATTCTGTCACGAATGGTAACTGTCTTTAGGTTCAGCGTATCCTCAAAAATTGAATAGGCATCCTCTCTGCTCGTTCCATAAGTTTTCGTGGCTGCAACAGAATGTTTATCTCTTGACTTATTTTCAATAAACCATTCCATACTCAGCTTATTCAAATGAACCTGTATTCCCGAATTGTACCACTGAGTTCGTACTGCTCTTTCCCTTCTCGGAGTATTGAGAAGTTCGTAGATAAACTGCTCATAGTCTTCTGCCTCCACCCATGTGGTTCCAATTCTTACATCAATCTCACTTGCTTCAATATCCTTTGGCTGCACCTGTTCCAACGCCTTTATATTTTGTACGAATAACTCTGGATTCGCTCCTCGCATAGCTTTTGCTACACGCAGCTTTTCTCTTACATTTCCAGACAGATAATCATCCGCTGTCTCCCAACCTGCGTTTGGATTATTTTCGTTATAACGGTTTGGATTCAGATAAATTAATCCCTGTAATTCTTCAAGCATAACCGCACGTTCTAACTCTGCTTTTACGTCATCAGATAGTGCAATATTCGAGGACGGTTCATTCCCTTTTGCTGCCAATTCCTCTACCAGCTTTGACAAATCAGGCTGATAAATACTTAACATATAGGGAATGTTGACTGCGCCATATTCATTGATTGATACATTAAGCGCTTCTACCGCTGTTTCCACTCTCTCAATCTGAATTCTGGCTTTGATGGTTTGCTTAAAGAACATGTCTGCTTTCTTCACAATCCCATCCTCATTTACATCTTCTAAAGAGCATAACAGTGGGTAGTCAGAATCATCTCTGAATGCCCTGCTGTTTGCCTGTGCAGTAATACATCCATATTTTTCAACAAAGGCATCGTAGGTTGCATTCAATGTTTTTTGTCCTTCTGCTAATTCTTCCTCACTACAACCATCTGTCTGAATATCGATCAAGTGTCTGGTATTATTTCGAATTTCATCTAGCAAGCGAATCCTATCCTCTACTGTAGCATTTACTTCTTTTCGGTACATATGGGAATTTTCTCTGTAATATAACTTTCCTTCATAAAACGTATAAGAGAAATTTCTCACATCGGGATCTGCAGGTATCGCATCTTCACTTATTTCCTCTGACTCTTCTAAATGTTCAAAATCAGTCATCTGTGCAGATATTGTACGAATAGCTTTATTCAATTCTTCGTACATATTGAAGTTTTCAGCATCATTTACACAGACTGTATATCTGCTATCCTGACCGTAAATTCTAGTGTCATATTCCATATGTCCTAGCATCATATCTGGATGCTCTACAAAATAAGAATTGACCGCAATTCCATTCTGGGTATAGCTCAAATGCACCCAATCTGGTTCAATATCAATCTTACGTTCTCTTTTTTGTAAAAATAAAATATCGCTGGTCACTTCAGTTCCTGCATTTTCTTTAAATGCCATATTAGGAAGTCTTACCGCACCAATTAGTTCCGCTCTCTCCGCCAAATACTTACGGAAGGTAGCATTGCTTTTATCAAGCGTTCCTTTCGTCGTAATAATCGCAACAATACCGCCTGGTCTTACCTGATCCATCGCTTTTGCAATAAAGTAATCGTGAATACGAAGATTTAATTTATTGTATTTCGGATCAAATACCTTATAATCTCCAAATGGTACATTCCCAATCACAACGTCAAAGAAATTATCTGGGAAGGTGGTCTTTTCAAAACCAGTAATACTGATATCTGCTTTCTGATACAGCTGCTTTGCAATTCTACCGGAAATGCTATCTAGTTCCACACCATATAATTTGCAATTCTGCAAAGGGGTTGGCATGCTTCCAAAGAAGTTTCCGACTCCCATACTTGGTTCTAATACATTTCCACCTCGGAAACCAAATTGGAGTAACGCCCGATTCATGCAACTTGCAATTTCTGGTGAAGTATAAAATGCATTATTTACAGTAGCTCTAGCTGCAATATATTCATCTTCTGTCAAAAGACTTTTCAGCTCTACATATTCCCTTTTCCAGTTTTCATTATTTTCATCGAATACTTGAGAAATACCTCCCCAGCCAACATACTTTGATAAGATTTTCTGTTCCTCTCTGTTTGCCAGTCTGTGTTCTGATTCCACCTGCTTTAACACTCCAATTGCTTCTATATTCCACTGGTATCTTGTCTTTGCTCCACCTTTTTGAAGTTCCCACAAATTGTAATGAAAGTTACTTTTCTCGGAATGTGTTACTTCATCATCTATGTGATTCTCTGCTGCACTTTCATTACCAGTAGAAACTCGTCTTTGTGCTTGTTCCTCACGATTCTGTTTTGCGCTGTCACATTTATCAAGGAATCTCTGATATATTGGCTGTAAGGTTGTTCTATCCTCAGTTGCCATCATTTCATTATACCGTTGTCTATGATCTGCTCCGCAGAAGAATGGTTGCTTTGACATATAGGACAATACTTCATACAGTTCTCTATAGCCTGTTGCAACTGTTTCTCTTTCACCAAAGCGGTTCTTATAATTCATTTTAATCTCATAAGGCTTTAAGGTGTATTCAATTAAGCCATATTTGTTGTTGCTATAGCCTTTTTGCTCTTCTTTACTTCCTAAGACCATATCTGACAAAAGTTCTAATTTATTTGGAATGAGCAAATACTCTGAATTTACAATATCCTGTAAAAATGGTTTAAAAGGCATGTAACAGCTACATTCTGTCACAAGAATTTCCATTGCCTCTCGCATATCTTCATCCATATCTGCAATTATGTTTGCATAATCAGTAGGAATTACTTCCAGTCTTTCATCACTATGGCTCTCCTCATACTGCTTTTCATATTCACGATTTTCTGCTTCAATCTCCGCACCATATTCAGCCATTGTGACCATACGGTCTTCTTCTGCAAGTTCCTCTGGTGTCATTTCATAAGTTTCTGTCTCTGCTTTCTGTTCTGTGATCTTCCTATGACTTTCATAGCTTTCAGGTTCATCGGGAATCGCAAATGCATCCACGACCTCAACGACTTCCTGTTCATCAGTAGCATCTATTACTCGGTGAACGATATCAACATAATCTTCCCTGTCACCATCCATAGCAATTTCATCTAATGATTGTCTCTCTGGCTGATACTCTCCAGTCATAATTAGAACACTTATTTCTTTTTCAACTGTCCCCCATGAAATATAGCCTTCTTTTTCACCTTCCTCATCTCTCCACTGGAGGCGAAGTCCTTGTGCATGGAAAGAATCATAACCATGCAAACCGTAACCCTCTATCGGCCAACCTGCTCCACCTTGACCATACTCCTTTTTAATACGTCTGGCTCTGGTTCCTGCATCAATTTCATTCTGATATATCTTACACACTCGACTCATGCCATTTACAAAGCCAGTACCACGAAGTAGGGTTTGGCGTACAAACTCATGTGGTACAACCAACTCTTTCTTCGGTTGAATATAAGTATATTTTTGTCTAGTAGCTGAAATTTTGGTAGTTTGTGTATGCATCGATCCGTTAGTATTCAGCCCAAAATCCCCATCAAAAAAGGAAGCCTGATGGTAATTGGCTTCCTTACTATTTCCAAATGAATTGATTTCATTTAGTTCTCTGTTCAGTTCTTCATCTGCTTCTAGTGAAATTTCATTACGATCTGCTGAAGGACTACTTCCTCTGCCTGCATCTTCGCCTGTTCTCTCAGTTTCCACATCTCCATCGTGGAGTTCGGATTCTCTGGTTTGTGTTTCTTCAGGTAATCGTTCATCAGCTGGTCTAACAGTTGATAAGCTTCCTCGTTCACCTCGTTCATTTTCTCTGCCAGTTTCCCGAACCGGTAAAGTGTCTTGTACCTTGCTGGTTCGTTCTCTTTTAGATAATTCATCGCCAGTATTCCGTATTTCCCCAGATTCGTTAATTTCACTTCCTGCTCTTCCGGCATCTGAATATTCGGATACAGTAGTCCGTCTACTTCGTGATACGTCATTGTTAATTCTGCCATATGCAATTCTCCTCTCGCTTTCAATCGTTTTTAGGTTTCTACTAAATTCTCTAAGAACGCTGCAGGAGACATCGCATACCAGGGAACCAAGACGGTAAATGACTTCCTCATCGGTTATCTTTACGATCTGACTAAAATCCTGTTCTTGCATAGATAAGTCAAATCCGCATCTCGTACCAACCGCATACATAACACTTTGATATACCAAGTCATCTGTGGTCAGCCCTGACGTTTCATAATTGAGTTCCTTTATCATACTCCCAGCTAGCTGCGATAATTCTGAGATTCTTTCCTCAAAATCTGTTCTTATTATACCCCAAACATTTGTTCCTGTAAATAATTTTAATGAATTTAGTAATTCTTCTCGTGTTGTTCCATCATACTGCTCCATCTGTCCTTCAGATACCAGATAATCCAAATAATCCTTTAGGTTTTCACCCTCCAAATCCCATGTGAGCTTCTGTTTCTTTCCACCCGTATCGCTGATATCAAATACATATCTCATTCGGGGATTTAATGCTCTTGAAGGAAAAATAGCTATGCCTTTACTTCCACGCTTGACATATCTTTCTACTTTTTTCCAAGTATCATAATCGGCTATCATAGTGGATTGTGGGCGCTGTCCATACACCATCAGGATGTTATCAAACTCAAATCTATATATCTGACCGGTGAGTCGACAAACATCCTGCCACTTCTTTTCAGAAGTGGTGACATCATGAATCATCTCATCATAGATAGCTTTTGCTTCATACTTATTGCTCATCCGATTCTCCTCCTGTTCTAGTTTTTCTTGTCAAACAACTCCTTATAAAGCTTTGCTTCCTCTTTATCTAAAGTAATGGCAAATTCCTCTGTTTCATCCTTCTCTGCCTTTTCAGTTGCGGTAATTATCTTTTTTGTGATTCTAAGAAGTGCATAATTTTCTTTGTTCATCATCATACACTCCTTAAAAGTCATCCCATTATTACTGTTAAGTACACCTGTATTAACCTGAATCATAAAAGACAGATCAGATTTTACCTTTGACACCTCATCCATTGAAATAAAAACTGTCTTAATACTCTCCTTCGATACTTCCCATTCCTTTTCCAGCGTTTTAATTAAAAATGCCATATCCTTTACTACGTTTTCTTCTACTACTTTACTCATATTCTTTATCCTCCGCTATCTGCTTTTTCCTAATTGTTGTTTTTGTTCATATGGAATAAAATCCACATCTTTCATGTCCTCGGCATCAAGAATGATTTCCTGTGCATAATACTTTTCCATTGCTTTATCAATGGCTTCTCCAAGAGAACCTGCTTCGATTTTTTCAATCCTTGACAAAACCTCTTTGATTTCGACCTCATATTCTTTTAGCATTTATCTCACCTTTTCTTTGTGTAAATCCTCGGTTCCAAGAAATCTTTGGTCATACTTTCCACTGTCTAAGTTTTCTCTAAAGACTTCTTCTCTGCCTGTCATAAATATGTCGTACATGGCATTCATTGCTGCCTCTTTGACAGAAGTTTCAAGCAGTGGACTTTCTGCTATCTTTTTATAGAACAGAAAGATGTCACTCTGTTGCGTACGAAAATCAGACAAATTCTCAACTTCTCTTACTTCCCCGTATTTCTCACGAAGCAATCCAAAATCAATTCCGCTTGGTGTAGCTCCAAGATAAACTCCATGATCCCATTCGATTGCAATTGTCTGATTATCCTCCATAGGTATTTCATCTTTTGGATATCTTGTATAGGTTCCAGTACCGATTGCCACCAGCATGTTTCCTTTATTTACATCCATAAGCAATAGATTTCTTGCTGAGAACTTTTCCATTACCCTGTAATCAGATCCGTTAAAATTATGGAGAATATCTCCCTGCACATATTTTCTTTCAACAGCTTTATAGGTAAACTGGATTTTTCCATTGGTGCTTCCATCCAGTCTTATACCAAGTCTTGCTACTTTATCCAAACAATAAGCATTACATAATTGTTCAGCAAAGACTGTCTTTTGTTCTGGATTATCAAATCTTCCACCAAGAAATCCTCTTAGCTGCGCCTCACTGGTACAAAATCTTGCTTCTGTTCTTTTATACTCTGAAAATTCTACTATTGACCATTTCCACCCATCTGTTAAGGTCTTAGCCAGATCAAATGCAATTTGACCGCTCATCACAATGGAATCTGTCTTTAATCCGGTGTGAATCAGCATATAATCATCTAATGTGGATAGATAATTCATGACCCTTCCTTTCACATGTTCTTTTACAAGAACGATATCTTCTAACTTCATTTTTCCTCCAATCAAAAAAAGACCGAACCTTATTTACTGGGTCTGTCTCATTTACTATTCTTATTTATTTGTTTGGTCTTGCATACATTACAACACTTCCATTATGGAAATCTCCATATACAACACCCTCTGCTTCATTCTTTGCCTCGACCATCTTTCCATTCCCTGCATAAATTCCAACATGACTGATGTTCTTATATCTTCCGTTTGTGGTATAACTATAGAAAATAAGATCTCCAGGTTGTAAATCTGTTTCTGTTATACTCTTGCCTGCTTCATCAAGCCCCTGTGCTTCTGCTGCAGCTGTGGTCGCACCGCCAAAACTAATATCGACTCCAGCCGTTTTCCACGAGTAGTAAGCCAGCGAACTGCAATCATAATAATTTCCTGTATCTCTGTAAGCCTGACTATATGGATACCCTACTTTGCTTAAAGCAAAACTTACGGTTTCCTTCTGTGTTGGATCAGCGATACTACTAACGATTGCTTCAATTTCTGTATTAGTTAAAGAGGATACGCTATTTCCACCTCCACTTCCTCCACCAGATTCTCCACCACTATAACCTATCATCGCAAGGTTTTCTGGACTCATCATTTCATTGATTAGTTCTATCTGGTCTTCATCAAAGTTATATTCGGTAATCATATCTCTATAATCTTTCAGCGTAACATTAACAGAAAGAATTGTTTCCGAATCTGTTGTTCCATCTTCATTCTCATGGGTTTCTGTTCGAGAACTGGTCGTGTAAGAACACATATCATTAACTATATCCTGAAGCCAATCTTTTGACATATCATTCATGATTGTAGCAGTATCACCAATGCCATGCTTTACCATATAGACACACATGATATCGTAATAATTGCTTGGACTAGCAGCTGTACCTTCATAGTCCACATATACGATTTCTCCACTATCATATCCATTATGCTCATTGGCTAGTGTGTTGACCTCCCTGTTGAAATTAGCAACATATTCTGTTGTAACACTCATTACCGTATCACCTTCTTCCAACGGTGGCAGGAATAGAGCAAACGGGGAATTATAAATCGTTGCAACTACTGTAACAACTGGAACCGTTATAACAGATATCAGCAAAATCAATGTTAATAAGAATCCTCCCACAGCAAGCGCCATTTTCTTTAATGGAATGGCAGCCCGATTCATAACTAAGTCTTTTAAAAGCTTAAAAAAACTGTCTTGCTGTTTATCCTGGGAATTCATCTTATCTATAAAGAATTTGATTTTATGGACTCGGCTATTACGCTTCATATCATCATGATCTATCTTTGCTCCTACAACTTCTCCGGCAGCAATCCCAATCAATGGACTAAGTGGTCCAACTGCCGCAGTTCCTGCTACCGTCACAGCAACATCCGTTGTAACTTTTGTAGCTACTTTCGCTGTTTTCTTTGCTGTTTCTTTTGCTACCTTCTTAGCAGTGTCCTTTGCTGTTTTCTTTGCTACCTTCTGTGTTGTCTTTTTAATCTGCCTTCTCGAAAGCTTCCTACCAGACTCCACTTTTTTAATCTTTCGCTTCTTCTCTGCCAATGACTTCTGCCTAAAGAATTCTGCTCCTTTAGAAGCTGCTCCAGTCATGGGTCTTGTAACCCCATAAGCAATCATTGATGCATCTCTTATTTCATCTGCACCTTCCATCTGATTTGCTGCTACATTTGCACCTACTGCACCCACTAACTTAATACTGGAATTCTTTGTCTTAATAGTCTTCTTGTCATCCTTGATATTTCTGTTATGCTGATTGATTCGTCCTCTACGTTTTTCCTGATTCTGATGAATCGTGCTTTTCCGATACGTAGTTTTGCCCCTTCTACGAACTGCCCCTTTTCCCATTGTCTGCGTTGTAGTAGTGGCTGACATAATCTTCGGACTTCTTTTTACAGAATAAACATTGTGACCTTTAATCCCAGTAGACTTCACTTCGTGGGAATGAATCTTTGGCTTTGATTTTGCGTGGATTATTATTGGTTTGTCATCTACTTTTTTGATTTTCAATTGTCTCACCTTCTTTCCAATCTGGATAAAAAAAAGAGAGCAGACAAGTTTTTGGCTTGAATGCTCTATGTATAATTATTAATTATTCGGTTACGTTTTCATCTTGGAAATCTTCCGAGAATTCCTTCTTTAATCTCTTCAGTAATTTGCTATGCCTGCTTTGATAATGCTTGTATATCTCATCTTCTGGAATCCAGATTTCAGCGGCTTCTATCTTTTCAAATACAGAAATCAGAATCTCATCTACTCTGCGTTTGTCAGGCACTTTCTTATATTTCAGATAACAGTCCTTATATGCTTCATATTCCCACTCTGCAATTTTTGTCTTTTGAGATTCTTTGAGTGCTGAAAATTTCTTATTGGTTTGAAGCAGTCTACCATCTATCAGTTTGTGGTTTTTCATTATCTAAACTCCTTAACCAATTTATTTTTTTCAATTTCTTTTAGACCGTCAATCTATTTTTTCTTACAAGCTTTTTATTCTGTCATATAAGTCTAGTAATTCTAGGATATCCATATCCAAAATAGGTTCATACATAAATGAGTTTAAGTGAATATTCTCTGGAGTCATAATATTAACTTCATTAAGAATAGCAACTGAATTGTCCACACCAAACTGCTTATACCCATTTAGTAATTCTCTCGTTTGGTTGGTCATGTTAGACATTGCTACTAAAAACTCTGAACTTGATCCTGAACAATTTTGGCGCCCGTTTCTCCATATCATTCGTCCTTGGTACTGATTGATTTGCCTTATCATATATTCTTCTGCTTTATGTCGTATCGCCATAGCAAGAACAATTTTATTTTCAAGCCGAGTATCTGTAGCGGTTATTGCGTCACAAACATTGTATAATGACCCTAAAACTAAATCGCCTAACTGTACTTCCTCATGAAATGCGGTTACTCCATCATAAGAAAGGTATAACGGAAGTATCTGACCAAAAGTAATTTGATGTGAATTTGACTTTTCATGAAGCAACGCAGTAAGAAACAAATAATCATCACCTGTTTGGGAAACATTTCGATCCTGTCCAAACTCAACAAGATTCCTAACAAATGGAATTAGTGCAAGTACATTTTTTTTGTTTGGATTTTGCTTCCACTGTTCAAATGGCTGATTCTGATAATGTTCTTGTGTAATAGAGATAATTATTCCATCAGTATTGGCTGTCAGTTTATTCTCTCTTTTTAAGTTTAATCGACTTGATACTGTTCGATAAAAGTCAAAATTATGTGAAAGAACCAATAGATAGAACTGATCTTCCTGAGCCAATTCGTAAAGATATTCAATAATAGCATATTTATTTTTATAGTCGAAGGAATCAGCAATATCATCTATAATTAACAATTTCTCTCTGTGTGTCTTTCTAATTTGTTCAATGTCAAAGATAATATTCAGCAAATATAAGGCTCTCTTCTCTCCTTGACTTAGTGTATCTAACTCGTCCAATTTTGCACGGTCAATTTTTACTGTTCTATCTCCTTTTTTGAACGAAAACTCAATTCGCGGAATACTTTCACCAATAATTGCACCTTTAAGATTTGAAATTTCCATAGAATAAGGTATGCTAAATCGTTTATTAAAAATATCCAGTGCCTGTTTCCATGGTGTATCATCCAAATCTACCGCATCAATTTCATCAGAAAGGGCACCATATTTCTCACACAAATCATCAAATAATCTTTGATTATCACTAATATATGAAAGCCATAAAGCTTTGCGAAGGACAGGCAACTTATCAAGTGCCAAAAATTCAACAATTTCTGGATGTGTCTCAATCTCATCTTTTAATGACATTCCTTTAGCATCATTTAGCATACTTTCTATTGCTTGTAATTCAGGAACTTGACGAATAGCAGTCTCAATTTCAGATATTTTATTCTCAAGTTCATTCATATCACTAACAGTCTCTGTTCCAGCCAATACCAACTGATTGCTACGAACAAAGAAACAATCTTTTTCCAGTGATTTGCGAATATCTTTTAATTTAGGTAAGGTTAGTTGTCCCTTTTCCAAATATGCAAACGATTCATATACACGGTCACTACTTGAAATAAAAGCCTGAATTTGTGTTTGGAATTCATGAGATTTTATTTTTTTCATCACAGTTGCATCAAATATAGTTGAGTAAGAAACCTTTCCACAATACAACACTCTTTCTTCTGCAATTAGTGCATCCAAATTTAATAAAATACTAGTTTCTGTAAATCCAAAATCCTCGATAAGTGCTGTCTCAAGTTCATATGTTGCTTTTCCACCTGCTGTTTTCTTTATCTTTAATCCTGACGTTTTTTCAAGGGCTTTAAATAATTTATCGCGTGCCTTAAGAACATCACTTAGTCTTTCCTTAATTGTATCTTTTACCAAAAGGGTTGTTATATCTGATTCATAAGAACTCTCAAAAGATTTGATAACAAACACATCATCACTTACTATATCTCTGTCATCAATTTTAACTGTCATATTTCCAGCATCGCCGAAAATAGCATCACATATATCATCTGTCTTGTTTGCCTGAATTTTTTGAAATGTTTTAGCAAATGAGGTTTTCATCAGTCCATTTCGTGCATATATAGCAATTATATTGTCTCCATGAAAATCAAATTCATGATGCATTTCTTGAATTCCAAAACAATTTTGTAAATCAACATTTATTTTTTCCATTATACCCCACCAATCCCTTTCCGTGTTCCTGTAATTTTGTAAGTCAGTCCATACATAAACTCTAGAATATCTTTATAACGATTAAATGCGAATAAATACACCTAACATCAAATAATTTATTTGTGTCACAAGGTGCCTTTCGACACCTAATGACATTATACCATTCCATGACCTATTCAGCTAAAGAATTTTCCATTGCTTCCCTTGCCTTCTGTTCGGCAATCTTCTCATGGATATTAGTATTATAAAGCTTGTACAAACCTGTATCCTTATTAATCTGATTGTCAAATGGAATTACTGCACTACCACACTTGATAAGCCCCATACCTGATGGACTGTTAGTTACAAATCGAAGCTGTGCTTCTGACACACCTATCACCTCTGCCATTTTTGAACTATCTGTATTTGCCTGCTTTAATAACGCTACAAATTCAGAGTTCGCAAGCATTGTGGTTGCTGTGTAATTTTGTAACAGATCGACGACGTTCTGAGTGATACCAGTACATAAACCACCCTGTTTTCTTACTTTTTTCCATAACTGCTGTAAATACTTTGCAGAATACTCGGAATTTAGTAAGACGTGAAATTCGTCAATATAGAGCCAAGTTGCTTTCCCTCTCTTTCCATTCTCCACGATTCTCTGCTGGATACTTTCCATCATGACAAGCATGGTAATGGGCGATAATTCTGCACCTAAGTCTCTGATTCCATAAACTGTGAAGCGATTGTCAACATCCACATTCGATTGATGATTGAAGATGTTAAGTGATCCATTAACGAACAGTTCCAGTGATAATGCGATGTCTTTTGCTTCCACCTCTGGCTGCTGATTCAATAACTCATAGAAATCTGACATAACTGGAATATACTTTTCTCTGCTTCTGGCAATATCTATATACAGCTTTCTTACGCATCTATCAATAATGGATTTCTGTCTAGAATTTAAGGAATCGCCGATACACTGTTCACAAAGTCCCAGCATAAATTCACCTTTTTCTCTTACCCAGCCTTTGGAATCATTCTGATCTAAGTTCCATACATCCATTGCCATCGGATTCACATAATTATCGGTATAGGTTGACATATTTACAACTGTTCCACCGTAGGTTTCTGCAATATCAAAATATTCGTTCATTGGATCTATCACTATGATTTCATCATCTCCAGACAAGAATACATTTCCCATTTCCATCTTGCAGAAGAAGGATTTTCCTGAACCAGGAACACCAAATACAAATCCATTACCATTGATAAGTCTCTTACGATTTCCAATGTTGATATTCTTTGATACCTGATTGATACCATAATAATTACCACCCGTATCATTCAGTTCCTGTACATTAAAAGGCATCAATACAGCAAGACTTTGTGTAAGCATGGTTCTCATAGTTTCTACCTGTCTTACGCCAATCGGTAATGCTGTATTTAATGCCTCCCTCTGTTTCAGATAATGCACATCAATGGTGCAACTGTTACGTTTTCCAATGGTTTCGACTGTTTCGCTGATACTTTCTAATTCCTTTTTTGAATCAGCCATCAGAATAATTGTCACTGCCACATAATACAGGCACTGGTCATTCTCACGCACATCATCCATGATAGTTTCGATTTCCTTCTTCTCTGTTCTCTTTGCATAGGAGATATCGGACGAGAAATCATTATTCTTGTTACGAACTCTCTGCTGTTTGATGATATCAGATTCAATGCCTAAATATTTCTTCTGCAATACCTTAGTGGTCAAATCCTTTGGAACCGGCACTACATCAATGCTGACAATGGAGTGAACAGGAAGTGATGTGATTTCATTTAGGAATCGATCTGATAAGCTACTTGGATACTTCTTTATGAACAATGCTTTGCAAAATTTACGCTCATCCTCAAAGCTATCTGGAAAGTACTTAATCATACCGTTACTTAAATCATTTTTGAAATCCCTTCCTATTTTCTTTGCTTCTTTGATGTCAAAGTCCCAGCTGTTCTCATTACCAAGGTGAAAAAAATCATGAAGAATTTTTAATCTCTCATTCCCACTAAGTGCTACGATATCTGCTCCCAACTCATTGAATGCCTTGCGAAGCGTTGCTTCTAATGTAGCAAACTGTGCCTTAGCTTCCTCAAAATTCTTTCGTTCAATTGTGAGTGTTAAATATCTCTCCTGTTCAATCCCTTGTCTACCTTCTAGAATCTTTGCTTCTATGATATCGTTATATACTTTACGGAAGTTATCATAACCGTCATCCACATACTTCAATAAAACATACTGCTTTAAATCTTCCATATTTTTATTCTTATTGTTGATTGTTATCTTAAAATTACAGTCCAAAGAATTCAAGAATTTACAGTATCGTTCAAAAATATCAATCTGCTCGTCCTCATTTGTGGTGGTGTAGTTAATATCCTGAAAGCGGTAGCATTTTGAATATCTATTCTTTGCCACTTCAAAAATCCCATTCTCTGCTACTGCCATAATTTCAATGGTTTCCTGAATTGATTTCGGAGACTTATAAAGCGGTTCACTTGCTTTTTTCAGTTCCTTAAATTCATCTGTAAATAATACCATTTCTTTACCTCTCTTTCGCTTAATAAAACACCAGTCGGGAACAATCCCGGCTGATGCCCGAATTGTCCAGACCTAAGAGGTCAGTCCAATCTATTTCAAAGTTTCTAATGCATATACTTATATGCTGCAATGCCTGCAATCGTTGCTACAATTACTCCCATACAAGCAATTGCAATTTTCTTTGTTTTCTTTTTCATCTCTTCAAAATCCTCCCTACTTCCTTTATTTACTGATTTTACTTCCTCTTTTGACTTATTTATCTTTTTGGTAAAGCACTTTATTCCCTTTGCTTTCTCTGCAAAAGCAAACTCCGTTTCAAATTCCATTATTGCTTGCGCTCCTTCTGTAGAAACATAGGTTAATGCCTTGTTCCCAAACATGAAATGGAATTTTCTTCCCATATACTCGTAAAAGCCCATTCCATTGTAAGAATAAAATCCACCTAGAGCGATTGGTGCAACGCAAGGAATTGCAACATAAGCTGCACCAGTTAAACCAATATAGCGGTACAAAAGAAGAACCAGACCACCACCCACAACTATACTTGCAATAGAAAACACCAGCTGTTTTGCTGATAATCCTAGTGCTACTGATTCCTGATAGCGATCAATATCTTTGTTGATTTCAATTACCACTGTTGAAATACCTCCTATCTACATTTTTCCTTTTCGGGCAACTTTTCTTTAGCAATGGTTTTTTCATACGCTGCCATTCCATCTGGACAAAGTTCCCTTAGTTTTTCTGGATTAAACAGATATAACGGATATTCACAAAAACCGCTTCTCTGTGTCAGCCCTGTAAACTCTCCAAGCTCATTTTTCTCAATAAACCTCTCAAGTTCTGGCATATTATTGAGATCAATATATCCACAATAATCCGGTGCTTTTCCACTCAGATTAACAGTGATATCTCCAAATGGTTCGGGGTATCCTTCTTCATTTATTACCAATCCAATATAGATACAACCATTGTTCTGATAGCTATTAATATCAAATAATACCTCTTCTTTGCTTCCCCACTGGGTTTCATATTCTAATGTCTTTTCCATGTTCCATTCCTTCCTACAATCCAAATGCCTTACTAGTTAATGATTGTGCTCCTTTTACACTTCCTACCGTCAGTGCAATGGTAAATGTCATTTCACACAGATAGATTAGTGTCTGTGCCCAATCCGCGTAACTTCCTGTAAATGATGGAAGCCCAGCATTCACAAATGCATTACATACAATAATTGCAAGTGCCATAGTAACCGCCTCGAACGTGACAGATAAAAAGTATTTGCAATACGCCACTACCGTTTGGTTGACTGTTCTGTTTCCTCCCATAGTTGAAAATGCAATTGCTCCCATTGGCACAATGATCAATAATCTTAAAAATCTGAAATACACTGTGTATATCATAAAAAATCCACAAATAATGATAATAATGGATAACAATGCCGCAAGTATTAGCATAATAAGGCTTTCTCCAAATCCTAAATTCTTAATTATGTCTGCCTGTGTGCTATCAATGGTCATTGTCGTATTTGTGCCCGCTGATAATATATTTACCAGGTTTCCAATGGATGTGAAAAATGCCTTCATGATTGTCACATTATTCGCCACAAACCATTCAGCTAGTGCCACTCGGATGAGCATCCGAAGAATCACTTCAAATCGCATCTCTTCCCTGATGTCCACACTTTCGGAGCAAAACCCAATGACAAAGAACAATACCACCAGGGATGAGCCAACCGCTACAAAGATTGGTTCAATTCCTTCAATCACTGCCCAGGGACCGCCACCTTTGAAATTTACGGGTGATTGTCCGAGCATTGCAAATACTAAAGATATCTGGTTGTTCCAGAATCCGAATACCATTTCCAGCAGGGAAAGAATCTTGTCTCCAAGTTTAAAAATATCCATACTTGTTTCTCACCTCTTCCTTCTGTTTTAGGGGTGTTTCCACCCCCGGTGCTGCTTTTTCTTAGAATCCTAAGAATGTTAATACGGTTGAAATACCTGCCATCATGACTCCTGCTACAATACCCTTTAATGCAGAGTTCATAGTTGAAGAATCCTGCTGCTGATAAGCCTGTGCAAATTCCATAACATTCTTTGCAAGAATGATTACACCCACGGCACCGATAACCGCAATTACCAGAGTCTTTAGGTTATCAAGTGGCTGCGTAACCGCAGACGTTCCTGATGCTGCAAAACACTGTGTACTCATAAGGCTGACTGCCATAATTGCACCAGACATTGCTGGCACTACTTTTCTTTTCACGTTTTTAAATAATCCTTTCATTCCTTTTTCCTCCTTCTGCTTGTTATTCATGTTCTGATTTACTATTCTTTCTTTCATTTGAATCTCCTTTACAACGAAAAAATGGGCAATTATTATTGGCTTGCAATAATAACCACCCATTCCACTTAGGTTATCTATATGATCGGAGTTTCCTCCGTTATATTATCACTTCAGGTTTACCTGATATGTGTTGCTTTTATCTTATCCGATTATTTTTCTGTTATGCCATGAACGATTCTCTGACTTTAATCATGTGCTCAACACTTGTTTCTGGATAGAAATATTCTAATATCTTACTCTGAGGGACTTTTGCAGCCATTGCCTTACGAGCTTCCTCTTTCTGCTCCTTGGTATAAGGCCAATGGATCATACGATTCATGATTGTGTCTTCTTTCAAGTTTGGTCGATTTACTTGACGCATTTCATTTATTTTTTGATTCATATCCTCTGCATATTCAAGCTCTGCTTCCAGTTCCTGATTCAATTTTTCCTTCTGTTCCTTCTCGTCAAGTTTCGTAAATCGTTTGCTCATCTCCACATCACCAAGAAGCATAAATTCATCATAAGTCAACTTATCAATATATACGTTATCTCCATTCGCTTTTCGTTTTTCAAAATGCTCCAGTGCTTTTGCTGACAAGATTTCATAAGGTCTTCCAACTAATTCTCTCTTACCTCTGACTTTATGAATATAAGCTTTCCCCTTTCCATCTGCCGTCTGCGGAAACATTGGATGACCAAATGGAACAAACTTACCATCAATAATCGGATCAAAACCACGAATAAATACGATGCACTTTTTGTTGTCTAATTTTCGTACTTCGTCTGGTGTAAATAACTCTCTACCTAAGACATCATAATTTCTACTGCTACTTCCCTGTCTTCCTCTAGTTTCTCCACTGGATTTTTTATCAATTGTACCCTTTCCAAGGAGCTCCGAAACGTACTTATGGGTACTTTGTTCGTTGCCACCTAAATAGATAAAGGTGTCACAATTGCCCGGGATTGTTTCCCAGGTATCCTTGAACAAAGCCTTCAGCTGTGCAAAGTTCTGGATGATAATAATGCTGCTGATAGACCGAGATCTCATGGTACTAAGCAGGCTACAATAGTCATCCGGCAATGCAACATTTGCAAATTCATCCAACATAAAAGTTACATGAATTGGAAGTGCTCCTCCGCAATTAAAATCCGCCTGATAATATAGTTCCTGAAATATCTGCGTATATAGAAGTCCTATGATAAAATTATAGGATTTGTCAGAATCTGGTATCACACAGAAAAGCGCTGTCTTCGTTTCACCATCTCCATTTACTCCAATTCCTATATCAGCCAGATTCAACTCGTCTTTCGATAATAATCGCAGCACTTGCTGATTCTCTAAGTATGCCAATCTTGAATTGGCACTGATTATAATGGAACGAACCGTGTCCCCAGCACCTCGCATACATTTGTTGTACTGCTTTACGGCTGGATGATTAGCGCCTAAAGGTGATAACTCCTCTAGTTTTTTCATACGCTTATCAAGCATGGACATCTTGCCCTGTTCTGCAACCTCTGCCTCGCCAATCAGTTTTAATACTGTCTCAAAGTTTCTTCTTGAAGCAGGTTCTACCAGCCACACATAATAAAAGATAGACTGTAGAAATAATCCTTCTGCTTTCTCCCAAAACGGATCTGATGGTGTTGACCCTTTTGGTGTTGTGTTGGAAATTAGATTTGTTATCAGTTTTACTACATCCGTTTCTTCACGAATATAAGAAAATGGATTATAGCAATCTGACTTATCCATCTCCAGTAGATTAATTACCTTTATATTGTATCCGTTGTCCTTTAGCATCTGACCACAGCTTCTTAAAATTTCTCCCTTTGGGTCAGTGCAAATAAAAGAACAATTATGTGGCATTTGCATAAGATTCGGCTTTACTTCATAAAATGTCTTACCTGCACCAGAACCACCACAAATCAGAATATTTCCATTTAATTTCAATCTGCGAAAATCTAAAGACATTTTTACATTTTGACTTAAAACTCGATTAAAGTTCTCATCTTTATCGGCTAATATCTTGTTTGCTCTTTTCGGATTTTCAAATCTTGCAGTACCAAATTCCTTTCCGGGCATTAGATTTCTCTGACTGGTGTAATACATTAAAATAGCCATCCCATAGATACCTATGGCAATGGCTACTGCTTTCACTGTATTCTCATTCATATAATTTGTTAAGGGAGCGGAACAAACTTCATTCAAACGATTGATAAAATCATTTAGTTCCATGCCCTTTTCCCATGCTCCACCAATCAAATAACCAAAATAACCCGCAAGGATTGCACCAACAAGAATAAAAATAACCGATGGTTTTTTCTTACTTGTCTGCATGGTATCTACCTCTTTCTCGTACCGGTGGTCTTAGTTGTAGTCTGCGTTTTTGCAACTTCTTTGGTCTGATTTCTTTCATAATGTTCTCGAACAGCTGATTCCACCTTATCATAATGACCAGCGTATAATTCTTCGCCCTTCATGGTTGATACAATTCGATTCTCTTCATCATAAATCTTGTAATCCTTTTCCTTATCAATAAAGGTAAGCATAGTCTTTCCTCCATGAATATCCATTGCATTCGATTTATCAAACCATACATACTTTGCATCCTTACCCCAGGTTCCTGGCACTCTCGTTTTTACTGCATGGTCGTTTTCTGCTGTAATAAGAGTTTTACTAATTGTTACATCAGAAAGTTTTAGATTCTTAGATGCAGATACTGCCCTCATTCGTTCTGCCAAATCCTGATATCCCCTGACACGATTTAAGAATGCATCTTTGTCCATCATGACCTTATGATCTCCATTTGCGTCTCTTTTATCGAGTAATCCAATGGTTTCAAGCTGCTTAATTACACTATTCGCCTGTTCATTTCCAATACTGAAATTTTCTTTCACCGCTTCCACACTGATACTTTGCTTTTCCATTGCAAAAAGACCTACTTTTTCAATCAATCCCTCCATAACAACACCTGCTCTTGCACCATCAGAAGACATACTCTTAACGGTTTCCTTCTTTTGGTGCTTGAGAAAGTCCAATAGCTTTCCTAATGATTTCTCATCTCCATTCTTTAGATAATCATCAAAGGACGCAATATTTCCAAACCCTAACTTCTGAATCATCATATTTGCTCTTGGTACTGCTTCTGTATGAAAGATAACCTCCGATAAACCATCTGCCTTTTTAACATCAGGAAGTACAGAATAGAGAATACCGTATTTCTTTGCCAGCTTCTCAACTTTCTTCATATCAGATGTTTTAAACTGCAAGACTTGTAAATCGCCACCTTTCATAAGCAGCTTTTTCATAGATGTTTTTCCAAGAGATTTTTCATAATCAAGCATTCCCTTTAAAAAGTCTATGGCTTTTTGCATTGCTCCTAAGCCACCATTTCCAACCTTCATTGCTATTTCAATCCCATCATATGCGACACGTATAATTTGGACTGCTTCTTGTATTTCTTCTGCCATATTCGTTACTGGAATTTTCAAAACAACTCCAGCTTACCTCCTTCCTTATAAAATCTTCACTTTCTGTTTTATCTGCTCTGTATCCGACTTTTTGATTTCCTCTGCCGACACATGAATACCATATGCGCCTAATACATCAGCCAATCGATTCACTGCTTTTTCTTCTTCCAGACGATACATCTCTATTGCCACTAAGAGATTCTCAATTTGATCTACCCATTTTGGCTTTACATCCAAAGCAGCTTCATATTTCTGAATCAAGGCATTGCTGTCTTTCCCCTCTGCTGTAAATTCCGCAATCATCTTCGAAGTCAATTCAACATCACCTGTCTTGAATGCAAACTGGACAATCAGTTGTATCTCTTCATCTGTCAAACCACCATGGCTATTATGAATTGCTTCAATTGTTTCTTCTATCGTTATCATGCTTCCTACTCCTTCTCATACATTGCATTTTCAAGAACTGCAATCTCAATAATTTCTTTCATCTTCTCTGCAGAGACATTGTTGTTGATCAGTTCCACCAGCTGACTCTCTGTTAATCCTCGCTCAATTGCACTCTTTAATTGCACTAGCTGATCAGGTACTAAATCACCACTTGCCACTAACTTTACAATATCCTGTCTGGATTTTTTCTTTATTCCCAATTTTGAAAATAAATTTGTTATACCACTAGTCTTTTTCTCCGTACGTTCAATTGGAAGTGTCTGAACCACTCTTCCATACGAATCCACCATCGGTACCGTGTAGTAAATTGGAACCCCATATCCGGAAATGTTTTGCGGAATGATTGTTGACTTATTCTTCTCTATGCTAGGCTCCGGCACCAGAACCATTTCTGGCTGTACTGTACTTGCCGTTTTTGATTCTGCCTTTCTATCAGAATCTCTTTGATCCATAATCCGGATCTGCTCTTCTAATGCCTCTATCTTATCCTGCATCTTTTTCATCTCCTTTTCTTTTTGCTCAAGTTCAGTGCGATATCTTGCGATTGCAGAATTTGCCTGCATAATCTGATTCTGCTGTTCATTCATTACCGTTGCTTGATGCGCATTCTGTTTTACCAAATCATCTCTGACATCTTCATCTTTTTTCGTTGTTTCAAAAATTTTTAGATGCTCTGCTAGTGCATCATATCTTTTCTCCTGAAATTCAATATGAGTAATCATGGCTGATATTTGGTCAACTAATTTCTTTACATAATCAGGTGCATCCTCTGCCACATTCCTTGTTTCCTTCATTTGCTCAAGTACCATTTCATATGCCTTCTTCATTGCAGCCGGAAACTCATTTTGTCCAACTACTGCTTTGATACTATCGAGTGGGACACCTTTCTCATAAAATTCCAAGGCAATGCTCATCTGATTTCTTGATAGATGTTCAGAAGTAATAACTTTAATTGCTTCCTCGGAATACCCATTACGGAGACACTTAGAATAGATTTTCATCTGTCCTATACTCCATTTTTTCTTATAGTATTGTTTCACCTGTTCTTCACTTAATCCATACTCCAAGTCTTCCTGCACCAGTGCTAAAACTTCATTAGGATAGCGCTCAAGGTTTTTCAGTCCCTGTATAAACTCGGTAATATGAATATTTATTGCTGTCTTTTCTGATTGTTCCATACGTTCCTCCTACTTCTTTCCATAAAAATAACAGCCTAACGGACTGGCTGTTTCACTGTTTCTATTATTTTTTCTTTCTCGATAATATCCTCTAATACCTTAGCATCCTCATCCTTTACTGTATCCTTCCAAATTGACTTTCCAATATTCAGTTCCTTAACAACAGCCTTTTCTTTCTGATTTATTTCCGAACATAACTTTCTATAATAATTCTTCAATTCCACTGTTTCCTCATAAGTATATCCCAGACTTTTAAGTTGTTGTTCTAGATCTATCCACCTTTTATGCTCCTCTTCAAAGAAGTTATCCCCACTCTGGTATGTGTTTTCACACTCCTTTAAAGCTGTCATATCTTCGGCAATTTGAAACAACGTTTCAAACTTTTTTTGATTACGATAAATCTTACTTTTTTCACTGGAAACTTCTTTTCTTTTATCCGTCAGATTCATAATCGTTGCTGCAAGTTCTACACTGGATTTCACATCATGCCTTGCCAAAAACAGGTATTGTTGCTGTAATCTGTGCATTTTACGAATATCATCTTTGTATTGATACACCTGACTATATGGTTTTTTCTTAAGCATACCAATCCGATACAACTTAGCATAATATCTTTTCTGCATTCCTGACATCTTCGCTCTGCGGTATCGCTTCACATGGCATCTTACGATCTGCGGTTTCACTTCTGTTTGCTGCTTCTTTAAATAAGATGACATATCTTCTTCCAAAATTCTTTGTTTAATACGTTCTTCTGAATATTCATCACCTATCGACTTACACCTTTTAAATCGACTCATTCCAGGTGGACGAACCGCAAGATATTTTCCTTGTTTTAACTCATACCCTTTATCTTTAAGCATAACCAAGAAATCATCAAACGTGTTATTCTGCAAAATACAGGCATCTAAATCACGTTTTATCATATCTGACCATACAAATGGTCCGTCACGATTGACGCTCCAATTCTGATAGCCACTATCTGGATCACTTTTTTCATCACCTATCTCAAGAATAGATAGTCCATACTCTTCACATAACCTATTGGTAATTGGTTGTATTTCTTTTTCCCAATCTCCTTTTTTATAGTGATACTTCATACCATCAATGCAACTTACGCTGTTAAATACAATATGAGAATGGATATGATCCGTATTATCGTGAACAGAAAATACAACTTCATACTGATTTCTAAGGTACTGTTCTATGAATTTTTCTGTAATCTCATAAGCTGTTTCTGGTGTGATTTCTCCTTCCTTAAATGAAAGTACGATATGATAGCCCTGTCTTTGATCTATCTTTCCAAATTTACGTTTAGTTTCCTTCATCTGTTCAAATGCCATATCTGGCTGACAGTTAACTCCACCAATCAATCTACTATCCTGCGTTTTATCAGGATTCAGAATATAATTGATGCTTCTTCTTAAATGCCTTCCATGAAATCCACTACCAGAATCCTTCATATGCATTACCTTACTGATTGCCAATCATAATCACCGCCTCATTCACTACCACATTCAATTTTTTCATATATGCTATTAGGCGTTCTTTATCTGCTTTCGTGTACAATGCTGAATTATTGTTGCGAACAATCTGGTTGATATTGTTTCCAATGTGATTGACCTCATTGATTAAATCTTTCAGCAATCTTCTAATTTCAGGATAATCATTCGGCTTTTGGCTGATAAGTAATCTCAGATACTCTGCTTCCTTCATATTTGCTGCGATTGCTTTATTGGAAAGCAACTCTGCTTCCACCGGCATCAATCGCAACGTTTTTCTTACACAATGAATACGATCTGCCAATCCTGTCACCTTCCTCTTTTATCCGTACTGTAACGATGGACTTCCTCAGATACTGCTGCAACACTTTTCTCCACATCCTTGCCGTGGTTCATATTACTTATAAATTCATTCGCTAATTTTACTGCCAGTGCTTCAATCTCCTTAGCATAGATTGTTCTATCAAACATACGATCAAGGCGAATTTCATCTCTTTTTAAGGATTCATAACAGTTTTGTTCATTGGCAAAATCCATAAAATCTTTTGGATTATGTCTTTTTTCATCTGCATCACGAATCAATTCGTAATTCCATTCACATACTATATCAATCACCTCATCAATTGTGTACTCCACTACTTCTCCATCTTCTTCTGATAGGTCTTTTCGTATCATATGGTCTTCCCGAATTCCAATTGCATAACCATGACCTTCCATATAATTAAGAAGTATCTGTCCATCTTCCTTTGAAAGATTCATCAGGATGTCGTTTTCATCCAACCAACTCAATAATTCATCTGGTTCTGTAAAAAGCTTCACTTCTTTTCCCATTGCTTTTGGTGCACCTCCCTTATCTGTGTTTTGTACATTTTCACCCTGGCTCACGTGCCCAGATACAGACCCGAGCACGGCAAGTTACGCAATAGCGACGTCGCCGTCCTATCGCAACTTGTCAGGGGCTAAAATCCCCTGAAACCCCTTATATATTCATATGGCTACACTTTTTGTAGCCAATATTGCTTGTTGGCTGTACTTTCTGTAGCCAACTTGATAAAATGGCTATACTTTTTGTAGCCAAACTTTGTCTAAAAAACCATTTATCCTGCTATTTCCTTCAACGTGGCTACACTTTTTGTAGCCAATTTTCGTTTCTGGCTGTACTTTTTGTAGCCATCACTTGATTTTGGCTACACTTTTTGCAGCCACACTCAGATTTGGAAGTCTTGTCGCGATCAACCACTCATTAAAGTCCTTAAATCCTGCAGGCGGAGGAAAGTTTTCCACTTCGAAGCCTAATTCATAATACTTTTTCAACAATTCCTCTGTTGCTTTCTTCCCTGGCTCATCATTGTCTAGACAAAATCGAATCGTCGTAATCTGTGGATGCTCTTCTAAAAAGGTTGCCAGTGGAGCATCTGCCAACATACCAAGTGCAATCAGATTACTTTCATAATCTTTCATAATATCCACATAGCTCATCAAATCAATTGCTGCTTCAAATACAACTATCTTTTCACTATTTTCGTGACTAAGATTAAATCCAAATCGCTTATCATTACCCACAACATCGCACTTGAACGGTTTTCCTTCTTTGTCAAAAACTCCCCTCATACTTGCAAATCTTGAATTTCCTTCCTTGTCATTTCCCAGAAAAACAATATTATGATAGTGTCTGCTTTCGTAAATAAGTTTTTGACTTATAAAATAATCAATCACTTCTTTACTAATTCCCCTCTCTTGACCCAAATAAGAATACAGGTAAGAATTATCAAGTGAAGCCACTGGTAATTGAAAGTTTTTTCTTTCTAGTTCTTTTTCTTTCACCTGATACTTCAATACAGGTTCAGACTTAGTAGTTACAATTCGCTGATAACCTGAAAACTCCAATAGCCAAAATACTGCCGTCTTTACATCCATGCCAGCAAAGACTCTTAGAAAATCAATCTGTGATCCCCCGTTTTCGCCTTTATCAAATTGTCTACTCCAACGAAACCAATGAGTTCTATCATAAATGCGGATAGAATCCATCTCTTTTAAAGTGTAATACTTACCTATTCTTTTCGGTGTATATCCCAGACTTTGTGCTACTGATACAAGATCTACACTTTTTGCTATGGCAAGCTCTTCTTCTGTAAAATGATTCTGCTCCACTCCGCTCACCTACTCTTTCTTTTTTCTGCAACCAGTTGTGATTCAAAGTCAAGTTGTCTGTAATTACTCTGTAATAGAATGTCTGGACTTTTCAACATTTCTCTTGCTCTAAGACTAAAATACTTACTATTATCCCCACCCACAATAACGTGATCAATTAACGGAATCCCCATTAAATCTCCAACCTTTATCATCCTGTCAGTAAGCCTTACATCTGCCTTTGAAGGTTCAAGATTAGAACTGGGATGGTTGTGGACGAGCATAATTCTCGAGGCATTACAAAGTATGCTGCTCTTAAATATTTCTCTTGGATGTGCCACTGTTTCATCTATTGCTCCAATACTTACAATGTTACAATTAATTGGTGTTCCATCTGTTTTCAAATTAATGACGCATAGGACTTCTCGATCCATTTCACAGAGATATTTCCCAACCAGTTCTACAGCATCCTCTGGCTTTGTAATTTGATGCCCCGAACATATCGGAGCATCTTTTACAAGCCGAATAGACACCACTTCAAGCTCGAAAGGATTTGTTAATGGAATCGTTGACATCTTGTTGCTCTTTTCCATCTTCTTCATGCTCCTTCCCAAACTCTATGTCAATTCTGAATTCACCATCTCTGCTATTTACAAGAGCCACCAATTCTTTCATTGTAATCTCCTGTTTCATAGCTGCCTCCTATCGGGACTGTTCTTTTGTGTCATAAATTAACTTTGGTTCAGCCACAATTCCATCCAAACGTTTATTAGGAGTATCTGTAGCAAGCGATAGTTTTCTTAAATCTTTATCATAGTGATATACCTGATTTGATAATCTCTCATCTATTGACACCTGATCCATATTGATTTCAGCTACCATCTGTGCCAATTCATTTGGATCACCCATTGATGAAGACACTGCAATTACTTCGTGCACAGATGAGGGCATAATATAGAGGTCTGTTTCTAACTGCTCTGCAAGTTTGTGAAGCTGATCTTCATAGAGCATGGAAATTGCACCATTGATTCCTCTTTCATTGCTAATGACCCACATGGTCTGTTCTGGGGGCATTTCCCCAATCATCATATCTGCAATTTCTGCTGGCATACCATCCTTCATAAACATATCTCTAATTACATCGTTCATACTTTTTACGGTTGGCGGGAACATTCTTCTGGTATTCTCTACCGCAAGCTTAAACATCTGCTCTTCTGTAAATCCCAATCTTTCCGCTAATGCATTTCGCACCACCGTACTCTGAATGCCATCCATATCAGATTTTACTACCCATCTGTAGATCACTGATAAATCCTGGAACTTTCTATTTGGTGTATCTACGAGCATATCCCTATTCTGTTCTGTATTAATTAATTGAAAAACAATATTGTCCTTTGCCTCTTGCATATCAAGCGCAGGAATAATCTCAGGAGCTTCTTTCATTGCACGTTCCATTCTCTCTGCCGCAGACTGCAATACTTCCTGTAAATCCTCGGTGGATTTATAGTGATCATACATATCGTTGATATAAATTGTAGGAGATATTCCTGCCCCTTCCCCTAATAAATTAATTGCGTCCATTGTCACATTTACCTTTTCAACTGGATGAACATCAATCTTCATACTCTGATACTGTGCTGGTAAATAATCCATAAATTTCTCTGCTACTACTTCCTTAAAAATCTCATAATTCATCATATAATCTTTCTCCTTAATCTAAATTGTCATAGAGGAATCCTTCATCCTCATCGTTGTCATGGTTACTTTGATCCTTGTCCATCCACGTTTCTGCCAGTGCTTCAAGTGTTTCTGCATAAATTGTCGACTCCTGCTTTACTTTCTTTGGCTGTTCCGTTCCGATGGTAATTACAATCTCTACTGCACATTCTCCGTTCTGTAGCGGAATGGTACTCACTTTTACTTTATTCAACATTGTGACCTCCTTCTGGGCAAAAAAAATAAGAAGATATGGGTTTTTGGCTCATATCTCCTAAGTTACATTTTGTGTTATTAAATTAATAATGCAGTGGATTCCACGTTAAGGTGGAACCTTCTGGCATAATCGAATGTTTGTCATACTGCCTCCTTTCCTCCTTAACGGATGTATGAAATTGTTTGGGTAAAGCAAAAGCCGGGGATTTCTCCTCGGCTTATAATAGTATTTTGATATATCTGTAATTAGAACAGGAAAGTCTGTGCTTGAAAGAATCCTTTGCCTTTTTTGAATAAAACTAATCGTTCCTTTGCTCTTTAATCAATGTTCCAAAAACCTGATTTGCACTATTTTGAAATGCTATGATTATATCATTTTGTTCTGCCTTTACTAATGGTTGTACTAATATTTTACCTTCATCCTCAAAATATGTTTTATCGATATCCACTCTCAAATCTTGATTTCTAAAACTTAGAACAACAGCAAATTCAGTAGTGTCTTTTTTATGCTCATATCTATAGCGCATTGCAGAAATAATGTATCCTTTTTTTAGTGATTCCTGAACAAATTCATTTGATCTGAGTCCACTTCCATTCAATACTGCTTGGCTTATACCTGTTAATGTTGGAGAATTCTCATCTTCATCAACTACCACATCTTCATCTTCTTCATCATTGAGTCCTTGCTTCACCGTAATTCCAGTTATTGTTTTTAGCTGCCATAAATCAAAGCTATATGCCGCAATTCTATCAAAAAATTCCACCTTATTCTTACTTGACAATAATTCCAAATTGATATGTCTGACATTAATTAGCTCTTCTGATTTTACAATATTATTTATAAATGTTAGTGCATTTTTAGAATCAATTGATGATTGTTGTCTTATATCAACTACCACTTCATGCTGCGAAGCTTTACGAATGTTTAGTTTTAAAAACCTTTTTTCGTATTCAAGTAATTTATTTCTTCCTGGTAACTTTCTAGTATATGAAAATTGAACATATAATCCATCTTGGGTTCTTACTGGATTTTCTATAAAATAATCTTCTGATTTAATTGATTTTTTTTTGTTTATTTCATCTAATAAAATATCAATAATATCTTCTTGTGATTCCTTCTTTAAAACCAAATTCATTACAAGTGATTTTTCATAATTGGTATCATTGTTCATCAAATCACGAAGTTCTGATATTTCTCCAGCGCCTAAGAAAATGGTATATACCTGTTCAGCAAATTGCTCTGCATTACTAGCAGTGAATACTATACCCATTCTACGCAAATAATATTTTAGCGTTGCAGGCTTCAGTTTTTTATCTACAATAAGTCTTTTAAATTCTGCGCAATCAACATACTCAGTTATCATTTTACCTTCCTCCCGCATCCACTGGTGATAAGTTTCTATTATCAATAAAATCAATTTTAATTTTTTTCTCTATTTCTTTTGTTATTGAAGGATTTGCTTGATAGAGCGTTTTTATAAAATTCTCTTTTACATATTCAACATCATCTATTTTTCGAGGATAAAACATAAATACCAGTTCCTTTGCATCTTGAAATTGAAATGCCTTAAACATGCTCCACATATACTTAAAATTGCACATTGTAATGTCATCAAATGAAATCATTATTTTCCTTACCATGGGAACTGGATAACTTAATCCATCTTCATCCTTCTGAATATGTACAACATCCTGTGCAAAGATATATTTTGAATATAGCTGATTTATTGTTATGTAAGAACCCAACTCCATATTGGAACCTTCTATACTAGGATATATAAAACAAAACTCCTTACTATAGTCTTTTTCAATCTTATCTCTTAAAGAGTTCCATCTATTTATCTCTGCATTTCCTGCAATAAAAACATTAATAGGATTTCTTCTATTTGGTACTTTCAAATTACTTAAATATTTACTAAAATTATCATCATTAAAAGAATCATTAGCATGTATTAATAATAATCCAGTATTTAAATTAGTGCCTTCCGTATCAATATGTTCTAACTCCTGAGCCGATTGTGAGCATTCAATAGAATTAATCAATTCCACTAACCATTTATCAATTTCAGCCTGTGTTATTGATTTCATTTGTCTATTTTTACACTCTATAATAACCCCTTGTTTACTTCCCAAATAAGGATTATCAAATCTCATAAATAAATCTAAGCCATGTGTCTGCTTACTATGGTTATGTTTTCTACTACATTGTATTTCAGTATCTCTAGCTAATTCTGTCCACCCAAACCCTGTAAATAATTTTTCTCCAAATCCTTCTAACTTCTTACCAATTTTATTTGCCTGTTCGCCCATAATCCTCTCCCTCAACACGTAATTTCAATGATTTTCTGTATCATTTCATCCTTATCTTCGATATCAATTTTACTTATAGAAAACTTGCCTGACTTATAAATCGTAATATTAGATAACATCTTTTCAAACTTGAAAGATATCACAACAATATTACTAATATATTTCATAACAATCTCATTCGGATTATCTTGAGTTAATAAATTTACATCACAATTTACTAATAATCCTTTGTCCAAGGTAATGTCTACCAATTTCATCTTTATTAATTCAATATCTTTATTCTTGCATATGCGCTTAACCAAATTTTCGATATTTATAACATATTCAGTAATGACATATGAATTTTTAGACGCTATCCCAATTATGGTTATTATTTTTTGCGCCATCTGTTTATTACCAAAAACAAGTAATTTACCCTCAAAAATTTGAATTCCAAAATCTGCAATATTAACAATTTCTTCTTCTACAACTTCAAAATCTTTAATTTCAATATTGTATCGGTACCCTTTCCTATATTTTTTTTGCCAATATGTAGCTTTCAAAAACGTATCATCATATTCTTGCACATGTATTCCCTGGGTATCATCCTGCGTCACCATTTCAAGATCATCTACTAATCTTTTTAGGCTATAATCATTATTTTGAGCTAGGCTAAACAAAATTACATTTATCATGCAAACAACTCCTTCCTATTTTTTATGCATCTTTATATCCTTTTTATATGTAAACATAACTTTATTTTTCAATATTATTTTATTATACCACTACATTTCTATATAACCAAATAATATTCCACACAAAACCCAGAATACTATTTGGCTATATTATTGTAAAATAAATAATTTATATTACACCTTATTTCAAGCAATCACTGAAGCATAATCTTCGAGATGGAAGTTTTAATATATTAATTCCCCGACCCATTATCTCTCACATATTGCTTCATCTGCTGAATATCTTCCTTAGAAAATTCATAGCTCTTCACTACATGTGACCAATTCCCATCTTCTCCTTTCACATTGTTCATTGCAGCCGTCAAAGTATTTCGATAAGTCACATAACTTCTCCACTTTGATGTTGCCTCCAATCCTCCCGAGAAATAGTCCTTCTGGTAATACTCTGTTGCAATAAATCTTGCATACTGCTTCTTGCCATCAAAATCCATTGGTCCCTCTTTTGTAGTATTTGTATCTACAATCGTTACCTTCGCCTGCTTATCCGTTGTATTATTTCTACTGTCCGTCGCGGTATATGTTATCGTAATAACTACAGAACCTGTTAAGCCTGTAAAAGTGTTTGTAGAATAGTTCTTAACCCGGATCTGCGTTGTTCCATCCTCTCGGTCTGTTGATGTTACAGTCAGAAGCAACTCTGCCTCCGAAATCACTCCTGTCTGCGCTTCATACAAAGTAAAATAACGATCTGTGCAAGTCAGATCAGGTGCATAGTCCCAGATTGCATATAAATGAAAGGTATATCCATTTACACTGGTAAGATTACGAATCTGTTGTTTTTCTGCATAGGTCGCATAGTAGGAATTGGCATCTGTATTCCAACCAAGGTACTTACATGGATGAGACGGATAAGAAAAGCTCATTGCTGGCAGAGTGTACGTCTGGTCATACTTACAAGTCAACGTAGTCATAGAGCCACTTCCACCATTTGGATGAAACACAATATAATAGGTATTTGCCTCTGCATTCGCTGTCAAGGAAACATTTCCGATTACAGAAAAGGTATAGCTTTTACTGCCTGAAGTATATGTTCCAGTCCAATTCTTCCATGTGTATCCAGTTTTCACTACTGCGTCAACTGTACAATTGGCTCCATAATAATAACTTCCGCCACCAGATACACTACTGATTCCCATTCCTGCACTGACACTTACGGAATACTTCTTTCTAGAAATATAGATATAATGATTCTTTGCTCCAGTAACAGTATACTTACTTACAGATGCCGCATTGTAACAAGCATTCCCTGCATATGACCATTCAAAACTTGCTCCATAATATAGATTCTGACTCTTGGCAAGTGCCCAGTCTCCACTGTAGTTTCCATTTGCGTCTTGATATTTCACATAAACATTCTGCACATATTGCTTACGGGTAACCGATACATATGAAGTCTTCTCCTGCCTTGCTGTGTAGGAAATACTTGCAGCATTATAGCAAGAGTCAGCATCTCTTGACCAAGAGACTGTTTCTCCATATACATAATCTTTGTTGATGACAGCGCTATAACTACCATAGTCTCCATCTGCCTGCTGATACCTGACATATACTACCTGTCTGGATTTTAACTGTGTTACATAATTGATGGTCATATTAAAATAACTGTGCAATGAGCTGGGATTACTCCAAGGAGCTGCATTTGCAATGCCATTATAGTCCGTATAAACACTGCCATAAAAATTCCCGTAATCGTCCATGGAACCACTGTTGGTACGATTTCCATACTTATCGATCTTGATAGTAATCATGCAGCTATCTACTACAATATAGCCACCATTGATAATAAATTCGTTGTATGCTGTCCGATTTGTCTGAGCCAGCTTCGATTTTACATAGCTTAAATTAATACGGCTTAGCTCATAGATATAACCACCGCTTGCCACCGAATCCACCGTCTCAACGGTATATCCACTGAGATTAAAATAAATATAAGCAGTCTGTGAACTCGTTGTTACTTTCATCTGATAACCTACAGTTCCCCAATGGGTCGTATTTACACTGGCACTTGCCTGCTTTCCCATTGTCGCAAAGTAAAAGTATCCATCTTTAAAAACAATCTGTGACCCATACGTATTATAAAAGGTAACAGCGTTATCGAAGGTAGCAGCCTGCGCCTCCTGTGGCGGAGCAAGAGCTGTAAATCCAATTACAGACAATAAGAAAAACAGACTGAGTAAGCCTGTTTTCCATGATTTCTTCATATTCAATTCTTCCTTCCTCTAAAATACAAATGCCGACCAGTTATAACATACGGTCTTGTTGGTTCCATCTGGATTCTGCTTTCCTGTACTATAAGTTCCAACATAAGAATACAGATTGCCACCGTCTCTTAAATCAATTTCAGGAACCTCATCAAACAATGCATATCCTTTGCTGGTAACACTAACTTCCATATAGTCAATTTTTTGCTCATCCAGATAACTGATGATTTTATCCTTCAGCTCTACATCCGATAAAGCACCTGATTTCCAATTCTGAATCATGGAATCAAGATCTGCCTTCTGTGCAGAATTAATATCTCCCTTTACAGATGCTTCTGCTTTCCATCCCTCTGATATTGGAACATACTTTGCTTCTGTAGTCGCTGCTACTGTTGCCGTTGGTTCTTCTTGAGTAGCAGGTTTTTCTGTTGGTTTCACTACCGATGTGGTTTCTTCCTCTGATTTTGTTTCTGCTTTCTTCGTTACACTAGGCTTCTCTGTTTCTGAAATCCTGGCTTCCACTGTCGGTGTTGTCGTAACATTTGTATTCTCTTTTAAGATTTCCGTAGATTCTTTTATCGGCTCTTTTGTATCTTCTACTTGAGGTGTTTCTTCTACCAAAGGAGCTTCTGTCGGTTTAACTTTTTCCTCACTAGTTATTTCATTGCTTCCAGTTTCAGAGGACGTTTCCACCATATTCTGCTTTGAACCCAATTTAGAAACCATCAATACTCCCGCAAACATCACTATTATAACTAAAACACCTACCATTGACTTCCAATGCTTTTTCCAAAATCTCTTTATCTTCTCTTTCATCTTGCGCCTCCTAACTAACTGGAACTGTGTACTGTTCCATAATTACGGTTTTCTTTACAGACACCTGACCTTCTGTTCCAATTGGATGTTTATATTTCTCTATGACTTCCACGGATAAGAGTCCTTTTTGATAATCAACATCTAATACATTGACCTTTATGCTACAGTCAGAATTGATCTGTACCAATAAGGCTTCCATAAAATCTGCAATGAACTCATCATTACTGCCCACGGAATAAGTCTTAGTATCAAACTGGTTCTCCACGGTATCCTGTAAAGCACTGTCCACTGCACGATTTATCTCGTTCTGTCTCATATTCGTTCCACACAGGGTCATTACAATAACAATCGATATAATCACACAGATGGTAATTCCAAAACCTAAAAACACATTCTTCATCCCTAGCTCCTCCTCTCGTCCACGGCAATCGGTATCTTCCAGACACTGGTCAGATTTTCTCTGTCCCTGATCTGAAAATAGACCACATACACCCCTGTACTTGGAAAACGGATACTTCCATCCGTAACGGAATAGGCACTCATAACACTTGTTCCATCGGCTTTTCTGATATCTAACACTTTACCAAACATAGTATTTGTAAACAACTTTGCAAGGATGACCTTATCCATTGGATAAATCGTTCCTTCCATATCCTTGGCATAATACCTGGAAAGAAAACTGGTACTACTTAAAGCAAAAAACCTGCCATAAGAAGCTGTGTATGCTGCAACTGGCTTTGTCCTGTTATGCCAAGTGACTACGGAATCAAAGTCGTGATAAGAAGCATAATCTGTTTCTTCTTTTTCCACTGACACCCCTGCAATCTGTAATATTCCTGTTTTTCCTGATACCGAGATTCCAAATAAAACTCCCAGTATCAAGACAGCAGTAACAATGGCAATAATTGCAGTTCCAAACTCATGGAATATCTCTTCCATCTAAGCACCACCTCCTAACACACTGGTAATGAAAAGATGAATTAGGGTTGTCATAGGCGAACCCAGAAAGAAATATGCCAGTATTCCAAGGAATAATCCGCCACTGACTGCTTCAATGACAAACTCTCCATACTCTTCAAAAATCTCCTTCATTCAAACCTCCTAACTGCTGATCACCCTTAAAAATCCAATCAGTATGGCTGCCATTCCACTTCCTGCAATGGCATAAATAATACCACTTCCAAATTGTTCTATAATCAACTTCATAAAATCCTCCTTATCTTGCAAATGCTCGAATCTGCTGGGTACTTATGACTCCTAAGAAGTCCACATGATAGTTGTATCTCAGAATCACTTCCATCAAAGTTGGTTTCCCGTCTTCATCTTTTACAATACTGCTCTCGTCAATCAAAAGCTCATACCCTGCATTGGCTGCCTGCGTCTTGCACGCATTGAGCACACTTGGTGCAAAATTAGAATCCTCGATTTCCGCTACTACAGAAGCATGAAAATCCCTCGCATTATTTGCGTCAATACAGGCGGACATTACTCCAGCCATCGTAAATACGGATAACAGAAGGATAAAAATACCCACATAGGTCTTAATTGTTGTACTCATGCTTATCCCCTCCTACATTCCAAACGTCAAGTTCTGAAGGAATACCACCAAAAGCAGTGCCATATCCACCATCAACTTAAAAGAAGCAAGTAGTGACGGTAGCAGAATATAGATCTTCATCCCTGCAATCTTATCTTCCTGCGTCAACTTCTCCGCCTTATCCATCATGGCATTATTGCGGTCTATAAGTTCTTCCACCTGCTTTGTGACATCCCCTGCATTTCCACTGGATAATGCATAAAGCATTTTCATGGCTGACTGCACATCTGGGTTTCGATAATCCTTTAAAAATCTGTGATATGGTTCAATTGCATTTGGATCATCTTCCAGTTCCAAAATCAATTCATCCAGTGCATGAGTCAAGACCTCCGGCGCACTGTCCATGGATTTACGGATTGCCATCTGCACGTTATCGGTCTGTAACAGTAATGCTACCTCCATCAACCAGTTAGGGAACTGTTTTTCAATCTCCCTTGCTACCTTTTTCTTGGCTAGATTATGACCAGCCTTATGCTGATTTAAGAAAAACAGTACTACTACAATCCCAGTTACAAGAATAGCAATGTTTTGAAAATACACAAATGCACCGATAAAAAGGATTGCTGGAATGACCGCCATCTTCTGACTGCTTTTGGCTTCCTTTACTTCATCGTAGTCTCTTACCTGAAGGTATTTCCGATCCATTCCTGAACTGTCCGTTTCCTTCTCAATCCAGCTTCTACACAACTTCTTATCTGCCTTTACATAGATGAGCATACAAATACCAATTAATACCACCGCTGATATCTGGCAAAGAGGAATCGCACTAATATCCAAGTCTCCTCCTAACAGATAAAGAGGCAGAATACAAATCAGCAACGTTGCCACCAATGCAATCATGATATTTCGCTTTACAATTTGAAATTCCTTTTGCAGATTGATAATTCGCTCTGCCCACATGGCTCTGTTCTTAGAAAGCAATGCAATACTGCCGCCTGCATCACCACCACGTCTCTGTGCACCCATTACAAAGGAATGAACGGCATCGACTCTTTCACAATGAAAGAACTCGCTAATCATCACCAGTGCTTCCTCCTCTGGATCTTCGCTATCTGTGGCATACTGAATATGTTCGATTGCCTGAACCAGTATCTCATGAAACTCTCCTTCATCAAAAATAGTAGCCGTCTCTGTCAATGCATTCAGTATCGTTTTGTTTCTCTTAAAGGAATACAAGAACTGTTCCATATAATTATTTGCCATAGAAAACATGGTCGTGTGATACTTCCCTTTCATGGTCTGAATCAGAACCAGTGGTGAGAACACCACCCCAATGATTCCGATTGACGCAATATAAGGTAACTGCAACTTATACAACAGTCCAAAGATAGCTGCAAGAAGCACAATCATTCCATAGGATATCATTGCTTTCTTAGGTGTAAACTCATATCCATACCTTGAAAGCTCCAGTGTCAGGTTCTTATATCGCAAAAACCTGAGAGAACTTTTTTTCTTTTTTCCACGTTCTTTCTTCAATCCTCACTACCTCCTTCCCTTGAAAACGGTGTAATGCCCATTCGTTCAAATTTCTCAAGAACTGGTTCTGGAAGACACCACTCTATCAGTTCTCCATTTAATACCACCGGAAACGTAATATTGCATCCGTCTTTACGATAAAAGAAACAAACCTGATCAATGTATCTTCTGATTTTGCCATCTTCCATCTGTTTTTTACGGATTAAAATGCCTACATCAATGAACATGAAAATATCATTCTCCATTCGGTCTGCATCGGTTCGGCTAGCCAACATATTTAAAATACGATCTGGTATCTTTCTTACATCATCCGTATGAATCGTGGTAAATCCACGTATTCCAGTAGATAAGCTCTCAAGCAGATATTTTACTTCCACAGAACGAGCTTCTGATAACATGAGCCATTTAGGATTTTGTCTAAGACTTGTCTTAATCGCCTTTGTATAGCTGAAACCTTCCGATACCATTAATTCCACGCAGTCTTTCTCAGTATTGATTTCCCTGTAATGAAGCTCTGGTGTATCTTCAATGGTAATGACTCTTTCATTTGCAGGGATATACTGTGAAAAAAACTTAATTCCTTCTGTCTTTCCCACACCTGGTTCCCCACAGAACACAAAGTTCATACGTGCTTTCACGCAATTTGTTAAAAGCTCTAAAATTTCTTTGGTACAATATCCATCTGTAATCATGCTTTCTCTTGTCATACGAACGGTCGGAAGGGTCTTTCTGATACAAACCGATCTTCCTGAAATTGCTGAGGACTCATGGACAATACTGATGCGCAAGGTATCGGTATCTGCCTCTAACAGATTCTCCACCTTGTTAAAAGGCTTACTTACGTTATTGGCAATATAATGGCTGAACTTTTCTATAAATTCCTTGGTGACGCCATGCTCCTCCACTTTTTTTCGTTCATTCGCTGTATTGGTAATCCATAAATCCGTACCATTAAAGTCAATATCCGTGATTTCATCATCCTCGATATATGACCATAAGGGTCCAAAATGTGCGGGAACAAGCTCCCACTTTGTACTTCGTTCCATATAACTCCTTTCCAAGAGGGGAGGCTGTCCCCTCTTTCTATCATTCTGTCTTACCTAATCCCAGCAATTAACCTGTAATGGTTCCAGCTGCTCTGTTAAAAAAGCTGTCGATCAGGTTCTTAAAGGAATTCGCTACTACTCCGTCTGTTGCTAAAAGCATTACGATAATTGCTACCAATGCGCTGATTGCTACTGCTGCAATAATTACTGATCCATACTGTTCAAAAATCTCTTTCATTCGATTTACCTCATTCTTTCTTATAATTGTTTTTATTGGTTTCTTTACTACAATTCATTAGCCTGTGATGGTACCAGCTGCTCTGTTGAAGAAGCTGTCGATCAGGTTCTTGAAGGAATTTGCTACTACACCATCTGTTGCTAAAAGCATTACGATAATTGCTACTAATGCACTGATTGCTACCGCTGCAATAATTACTGATCCATACTGTTCAAAAATCTCTTTCATTTGATTTACCTCATTCTTTCTTTTATTGTTTGTAATTGTTTATATGAAAATAGCGGCTCCTTATAGCCGCTAATACCTACCCAATCCAGTGGATAGGCAATACTGTTCTCCGTTACTACCTATCCACATGACTGTGTGAAATTATTCAGTTTTGTACACGGAGACAGTAAATGGTTTGTCCCGTATTAAATGCATCTAGTTCTCCTTTTCTTAAACTGCCATATTTCTTAATTGAAAGAAATACTTCATCAATCTTCGGTTTTCTCTGTACGCTTTATATCCAGTAGCCATACAAACAACCTCCTTTCATGGTGTTCCTGCTCTTACGAACGCAAGGAATACTCTGAGAACAAGTCCAAACAATAGAAGTATTACCCTTGCTAGTTCCAATAGCAATTTTAATAAATTCAATATAAGCCAAACGATTCCTTTTAGAAATCCAAGCAATCCATATCCTATTGTTGAAAAAACTTTTCTCATTCACCCATTCCTCCATCTTCTTCCATCCAGCTACTAGCAAGGTCAGCCAGCTGGTCTATCGTTTGTTCATCTTGTATATGATCTTCTTCATCAAATCTTCTTTCTTGACCCTGCGGAACCGGATAATATCCTTTCGGTACTATCTGTTGCATTCCAGCTACAACACCACCAAGTAATCGAATTACTTCATTCCTAGCTTCGGTAATTACACTGGCATGCAACTCCTCTTTAATCTCCTCTATATCATCTCTAGTCACATATTCATTCGATTTTATTTTATCTAATTCTACCAGATTGGCTTTCCCAACATTATCAACATAGAACTCTAATGCAGCTATAAAAAGCTGGTTTTGCGTTTTGTTCATTTCCTGATTCAGATGCTTAAATATCTTATGAATCTCCAAATGTCTAGGATTCTTTAGATTAAGCCTAAGACTATAATGAACAATGCTATCACGATCTGCTTTTGCCATTTATCTCACCCCTATCTTCTTTTTAGTCCAATATTTGCAAGATATTCAAATCCTTTAGCATTCGCTTTCACGTCTAAAATATAGTTGATATTCTTTTGTTTAAACGTGCTGAAATTTTTCATTACTACAGCTCCACCTCCTACAAATACCAGCTGCGTCGTCTTTAGGTTGTAACCATATTCTCTAAGAGAATTGAATACACGGTCTGTGTAATCTGTGATTTCTTTCTTGATGATATTTAGGTACTCTTCATCAATATCACTTGTACCATTCCTCATAATATGCTGAATTTCGCTTTCATCAATTCCAGCTCCGAGCTGTCGTACACATTGATCATTTACTGACCTCATACAGGTAATCAACCCCTGCTGTGTTGTGGTACATCTTGAATTATCTGGTTTTCTATCAACAACAGGCATAATATCAATTGTCCAACTTCCTATATCAATGATTACAACCTTATTCCCAAAGTTTTGAATTCTATCAGCAATTGCTGCATAACACTGAGGAAATACCGCCGCATTTACAATCTTGATTTGATACATCTCTTTTTCATAGTAAAATCTCACTTCTTTTCGTTTAGTGAGATATTCCAAAAATCCAGATTTCTCAACACCGAATCTTGTAAGTGGCAAACCCGCTGCAATAAATACATTAGCTTCTTTCTTGCCACGTTTTCTTAACTCTCTTGCAATACCGGCTAAAGTGAGTATGTAGAAATTGTCATTTTCAATCTTTACATCTCTTACCTCTAATCTCACACCGCCAATTTTGTAATACTTTCCATCCAGTTCAAGTACATCATCAAACATCCCTGGTTCGGTAGTTATCTCCTTTACACCAGTAACAAATACCTGGCTTGATGTCTTGACCATTGACCAACCATGATCAATCCCTATGATTTCAAAATCATTATCCATTTGATTTAATCTCCTTTTCAATAAACTTTTTGCTCTTCCCCACATTCTTTTCTTGTCACTTTCTTTCCAATAATTTTTTCATACACGGAAAACAATACCCATCACCTTGTTTGTAGGAACAATCCGTACATTCACTACGTACTGTCTTTTCTGGTTCCTTTCTCTTCTCCTTAAAGCAATTGCTGTTAATACATCTACTATCATTGCCCCAAAAGAATTTGCATCTCATACAATCTTTTAGATCTTTGTTGAACTTTCGTTCTTCTCTTTCCGCTTTCGTTAATCTGTGCTTGTTATTCTTCTTTTCCTCCATCTTTGCATTCCTTCCATCGGATAAATGCATTATGAAGTTCTAATAACTTTTGATTCACAGCTTTTACTAGTTTATCAAGTGAATAGAATGTGGATGTTGGTATTGCTATTTCTGTTACCGCACTTCCTATCATTCTGCATCCTCCTGCGTATTCATAGCTTTTCGCTATGTATGGTGTACGTCAACTGTTTCAAGTCCCTCTTCGCCCCGTACACAAGGAATGTACTCATTCCCGGGAGTTACAAACGAGCTGCCTACGCATTCATGACGCCTTACCTTGCGGTAACACTATCTCCTCTCTTGCCGTTTCGAGGATAAGGTCGAACCTCTCGACCTCCATGGGTTATTATCCTTCCACCATATTCGTCTTCCTTTTATCAGGCTTGTGCCCTGCCTCTCGTTCTTCATCTTTCAATCCATCGAACTACTAATGTGAGAACAGTGGTCTTGAGCCCTCCAGGCGAATATCCTGAAATTTTACTCCTTCAAAGATTTCTCTTTGTGTTGCTTTATATTGCAAATCTGTAACTGATATTCAATTGTATTTCCGCGCTTTCGCTTGGAATATGTATATATTAACCTCATATCAGTTATCAGGATAGAAACTAGGCTGGTGTATTTTTTCTTTTTTACACCAGTTTTTGGTGTTTTTCATTTTCTAGCAAATTGTGGCATGTCATGATTCACTTCTGCCTGATAATAGCCAGATATTGTTGATGGTGCATTGAACAAGGAAGCAAGTAGATACTTCTTGATATTATTCACCTTTGTTGTATTACCTTGGAGACTGTTCAACACATACTCAATATGCGAAAAATTAAGTTTTAAGAATCTGCTCTTTACTAATGCAGTTGGTAGTTCTGAACTCGAAATCACCATCATCTCACTTTGATTCAACACAACCTCAATCAGTAAATTATAAATTCCATCTATCAGTTCTCGATCATAGGGATGACGCTCAATTAGCAAATCATAATCGATATTTTCTCTAATTAATTCTTGATACGCACTTACGACATCAATCCCATCATCTCGCTTCTCATCACCAAATATGGTTTGATTCGATTTGATATGATTCGTATCAGTCCTACTAAAATCTGTATCACTAAATTCAGTCTTACTAATAAGTGCCATCTTTTTCTGCTGTTCTTGATCTTCCATATTTACTGTTCTAGAACCTTCATTTTCTACAGGTCTTGAACTGTACAATTTACCAGTTCTTGAACTTCCCTCACTTTGGATACCTTTTTCTTCTATGTCTTCTTCCTTTTCTTGCTTCATATCATCAATAATAAAGTTTTTAACATATAGAAGACTCGGCAATCCTAATCCACGTCTTTTCTTTTCGACTAAACCTACAACTTCTAATTCTTTCAATGTTTTAATAGCCGTTTTTTCAGCCATATTTAGATTTTCCATAATCTCAGATATTTGATAAATGATGTATACACGATTTTCTTTGTCTAACCACTTATTCCTCATAGAAAGGCTCATTCTATCGAGAAGAATTCCGTATAACAATTTTGCTGACAATGACAAGTCTACAAATAATGGATCTGTAATTAACCGCTTCGGAATTCGTATGAAATTAAATTGATCCGCTTCCGAACCGTAATAATAATTAAAGACCATTATAATCAACTCTCCTTCTGGTTTCTCCAAGTATGCTTTGGTAATGGTTTGGCTGGTTCCAAAAATTGTTCCAAGTACTGTTCAAATTCCTCTGTATTAACTAGTGCAGAAGCTCCTACTTTATATACTGCTCCCGCTTCTTTCGCCAGTGCCATAAATCGTGTTTTACCTAAACTGTAAATAATAGATCCTTCTGTCGCATTCACGTATTTCTTCATTACATCCTTTGTTTGTGAATAGCTTTTATACGAATATGCCATGTCTGCCCCCTTCCTAACTTTCACTTTCTTTCCATAATGGATTTTTCATCGGAACTGCCTTTTCTCTAAACTGCTCCATATAATCATCAAATAACTCTAAGTTAATCAGAACAGTTCCACCAGTCCCTTCATTAATTTTATATACCGCTCCTGCAGCTCTTGCCATTTCAATAAAGCGATGATGACCAATACTGTAAATGATAGAACCCTCACCTATTCGAACATATTTCTTATGAACTAATTTATTTGTACCATGTACTTTGTAAAGGTGTTTCATGTAATCCTCCAATCTCTGATGACGAATAAGAAGTATCCTTGGTAATTGATAGATAGCTCCAGCTGCTGAGGCAAATTGAATAATGCGACTTTCATCTAAACCTAAAATCTTGCTAGCCTCTTCTGGGCGTAAATATCTTTTATAAATATTGTCATCATGAATGTAACTCCTGACAGATGGTTTTAGTTTATTCAACAAATCATCACCTCTTACTTGTAAAAGTCATCATCTAGTATTCTGAATGTTTCAATGTATTGATCCAATACCTCCAGACTAACTAAGACCATTTGATTCAATTTATAACAAGCTTTTGCATCTTTAGCGAGTTGCATAAATTTCGATACACTCATATGGTACATTTGTGCTCCCTCAGAATACCTAACAAACTTATCAGGGTTTAATTTTTTCTTCTCAATCTTCACTGGAGTATTTTTATTAATCTTATTATCCATACAATTCTCCTTCTGTTTTGGGTCATTATTATCTGACCAATTTTTTAATTTTCTTTGACTATTTTCCATAACGCAAAAAAGGACATCTTCTAAATTTCTTTAGAAAATGTCCTCTAATAGTGCTTTTTTCTATTAAATTGAACTCCAAACCATTCTTTATCTAAGCGTTGACTCGTGTAAATGACTATATTTTTTCTTGGTCAAAACTTGGTCAACCTTATATCAAAAACCTTGGAAGTACTGATTCTACTGGATTTATTTATCCAGGCTTTTCATTGTCGGGAATAACAATACGTCACGGATAGCAGATGAATCAGTAAGTAACATAATAAAACGGTCAATACCAATTCCAATACCGCCTGTAGGTGGCATACCATATTCGAGAGCACACAAGAAATCTTCATCAAGATGATCTGCTTCATCATCACCTGCAATACGATTTGCTTCTTGCGCTTCAAAACGTCCACGTTGGTCAATTGGATCATTTAACTCAGAGAATGCGTTTGCCATCTCTCTCTTAGTAATAAACAATTCAAAACGTTCTGTATAATTTGGATCCGTTGGTTTTCTCTTAGCTAGTGGAGAAATCTCAACTGGATGGTCCATAACAAAAGTAGGTTGAACTAATTTCTCTTCTACGAAATCTTCAAAGAATAAGTTAAGGATATCACCTTTCTTATGTCTAGCTTCAAATTTTACATGATGTTCTTTTGCAAGTGCTTTGGCTTGCTCATCTGTTTCGACTTCATTGAAATCAATACCAGCATATTTCTTAACGGCATCAACCATTGTTAAACGCTCAAATGGTTTAGATAAGTCAATTTCAACACCATCATAAGATATTAAAGTAGTTCCTAGAACTTTCATAGCTACTGTCCTATATAGATCTTCTACTAGATCCATCATTCCTTGGTAATCCGTGTATGCTTGATATAATTCAAGTAATGTAAATTCTGGATTATGACGTACAGATAAACCTTCGTTACGGAATACTCGTCCAATTTCATATACTCGTTCTAAACCACCAACAATTAGTCTCTTAAGATATAATTCAAGAGAAATTCTTAAGTTCATATCTTGGTCAAGAGAATTATGATGTGTAGTAAAAGGTCTTGCAGATGCACCACCTGCAATTGGAACTAATACTGGAGTCTCAACTTCAATAAAGCTCTTACTATCAAGATAATTACGAATCTCGCGAAGAATTAAAGAACGCTTAATAAAAGTATCCTTAACTTCTGGATTCACAATTAAATCAATATATCTTTGACGATATCTAACATCTGTATCTTTTAATCCATGGAACTTCTCAGGAAGTACTTGTAAACTCTTAGTTAATAATGTAACTTTAGTCGCATGGATAGAGATTTCACCAGTTTTTGTTTTGAACACAGTACCAGCTAAACCTACAATATCACCGATGTCGAATTTCTTGAATTCTGCGTAATCCTCTTCTCCAACACTGTCTCTTGCAACGTAGGATTGAATGTTCCCTTGAACATCTGCTATATTACAAAAAGATGCTTTTCCCATAACACGCTTTGACATAATACGTCCAGCAAGTGCTACTTCTTTGCCTTCTAATTCTTCAAAACTATTCTTTACTTCCATACTATGATGCGTTACATCATATTTCATAATTTGAAAAGGATCTTTTCCTCTTTCCTGAAGGTCAGCAAGTTTTGCTCTTCTCACCTTAAGGATTTCATTAATGTCCTGTTCTACTACATTCTTTTCTTCAGCCAATTTATTCACTCCTTTATGTAACCTAACTGGCTTAGTTAGATCTTTGAATTTCTAGTATTTTATACTTAATAGCGCCTGATTGTGTTTCTACTTCAATAGTATCACCAATTTTCTTACCAATTAACGCTTGACCTACTGGTGATTCATTAGAGATTTTTCCTTTTAAAGTGTTAGCTTCTGTTGAACCAACTAATTTATACTCTAAGATATCATCATATTCCATGTCCATAATTCTAACACGGCAACCAATGTTGATTTTATTAAGATCAACTTCGTCTTCAACAACAACTTCTGCATTCTTTAAGATTTTGTCTATTTCTTCGATTCTAGTTTCAATATCTCTTTGTTCGTCTTTTGCAGCATCATATTCAGCATTTTCAGATAAGTCACCTTGTTCTCTTGCTTCTTTGATTTTTTGTGCTACTTCTCTTCTTTTATTAACTTTTAATTCTTGTAATTCTTCCTCAAGTGACTTTAGACCTTCGTAGGTTAAAATATTTTTCTTGTCTGCCATGTTAAACCCAACCTCCAAAATAATTATTACTATTCTTTACATTACGCCCATCTGCACCAGGCCGACAAGCCTATATGCGAATAAACACTAACTTGAGTGCTTCTTTTCTTCACTCTTTTATCAGATTATTTCTTCTGACACTTTCTCACTGTACATTCCTTGTATTATAACGTATGGGCAGTACAATGTCAAGATTATCAGATTATAACCCCTGATAATGCCAAACAATTATATAACAATTACGATTATTTTTACCTTGCACGTTTCTATTAATTCAAGAATTTCATTTTGGTTTATATTTCTATAATACTCCCCATAAATCGCTTCAATATTCACACTTTTCGCTCTTAAATAATTAACCATCATATTCTTTTTAAGGATATTCCCTTGATACAACAGATCCACATCATAAATAATAGTTAAATCTTTCCTTCTTTCTTGAAGATATTGCCTCTTCTTTGCAGAACTATTTACATCGATGGCACAAGCTCCATACGGAAAAAAATTATAGCTCTTATAATTTTCACTATCTAAGTCTATAATAACGTTCCCCTCAATGTGGTTTTTAAGTGGTAGCCCTTCAAATTCTACAACTAATCCTGTGGTATCATATATCATATCTCTAAAGCCTGTAAAATATTCTTCACGATTCGTAATAATTGTTAAATAATTTAAATTATTAATAAACAGTTCTAGCACATGTTCAATCCGCTTATCCCCGGAATCAATAATAACCAGTTTCATGTCTTTTTCTTTAATATGTAATTTATCTCTACTAATCTTAACGAGCTGTTTCAGATATAGGAATTTGATCAAAGTCCGCTCCCTCTCGGCCCTTTCATTATCCTTCTCCTGCAGCTCTTCCATACAGTATGCCCGATTGATATTCAGATGTTTCATAATCTCTTTAATGTACTGATCTAGATATTGACTGGGTAAGTTTAATCTCTCTTCTTTGGTAAAGGGTAACATGGCGCAAGGAATACTATCACCTAGAAAGGTTAGCTTCCCAAGCTTCATAGGTAGTCTTTTTATTAAGTTTTTGTAATACCACTTGACGGAGATTTGTTTTATCAATTTATCATAGGATTTCTCAACCATCTCCTCTTCTTCGATAATAAACTCTTCATTCTGATTTGCATCCATCAGCTTAATAAATATAAAGTCTTTAGACATAAGCATCCCTTCTTCTTTTTGTAAGTATATTTGTACGATCAAGAACTTATGCCCTATAAACTGGTAAAACGTCTAATAAACCTTTTACAATTGTTTATTAGACGACTTTACCTTCAATATAGTTCCAGAATGATGTCAGTTTAAGATTACAGGTCACTGATATATTTGATATTAGTGCCTTGAGGCAAGGCACTCAAAACAAATCTCTCATAAGCTTCTCCATATACCGAATCCATAATTACTATTTTTCCATAGTCATCTTCTTTCCGAATTAATCTGCCGCATCCTTGCTTTAGTTTAAGCCCCATAGCCGGATAATCAATAGTTAACACTTCATCTAATCCTTCTTCCTTTGCCTCTAATCGTTGTACTTCAATCAGAGGATCACGCGCTGGAAATGGTAGTTGCCATATGATTACCATGGATAATGATTCTCCCGGAACATCAATCCCTTCCCAAAAATCAGAACCAATTAAAACGGTAGAAACCTCTTCCTTGAACTGTCTAATAAGATATCCTCTTTCTGCTTTATCTTCCCACAAAAACTCAAAAGGTAACTGATAGTGTTTTATTCCCTCTCGTATTCTTCTTACTTCCTCTTGGGAACTTGTAAGAACAAGAGCTCGTCCCTCATTCAGCTTTAAGAGATAAACCAATTTTTCAATTTCTTTAGTAATCTCTACATTAATCTTGTCTTTCGAGAATGGTTCTGGTAAATAAACTTCCACTTGTTCATCCATATCAAAGGAATTACCAACTGTGGAATAGGAAGGATTCTTTACCCCTAGTGTACGTATTAGATAATTAAAATCCCCATCATTGCTTAATGTTGCAGATGTAAGTAGTACCGGTATCTTCTTTTGGAACAGATGTTTATTCAAGCGTGTGTCTATATTCCTAGGCACTACAAAAAAACTATCTCCCTCTCGGTTTATCCAAGAGATACTATCCTTACCTTTGTTTTTACGAAAATGGTGTACTGCCAACATTGCATTATCAATTAGCATCTCATATGCCTGTATCAAATTAGTGGAAAGTGATTCCGTATAGAGTTCTTGCTCAATCTGTAATTCAAGTAACAACTTATCAAGCACCTTTTGAAAAGTCTCGGCTAACTTTAACAAAGAATCCTCACAATAAACTGTAAAACGCTCCGACCCTTCATCTACAATCGCTACTTGATTTAGCCTCACAAAAAATGTTGAAGTAACATCTTCCAACCTTGTTACTGTTAGAAGTAGTTCCTCTCTTGCCCCATGGATTTCCTCAATACTATGAATCATTTGCTCAATATCATCTTTGATAATTCTATTCCCTGCTTGCATCGATGCAGGAAGTATAATCTTATGTCCTTCATCAAAGATAACACCACAGTACTCTGGAAGAATTGGTAGTTTCCCATCGGCAATTCGTTCCTCTCTCGTCCAAAGGTCTTTAAAAAACAATTCGTGATCTACCACTATGATATCTCTAGCAGACCGGTAATACTCTTTTGCTTTAATAAGCTTGCAAAAACCACGGTCTAAGCACATATCACAAGACATACCTTCATCCCATCCTATATGTTTCCATACACGGTCTGGCACAAGAGGAATTTCCGAACGTTCTCCACGTTTCGTTCTCCCTAACCACTCGTTGATCTCAAAAGACAAGCCCTCTGATAAGTTATCAAACTTTTCCTTCGACTCGTCCACTTTTGCATCACAAACGTACTGATCGGAGTCTTTCGCCATCCTTGCATCTACCTCTAACCCAAGCAAATCTGAAAGGGTTTTAATATCGCCTTTTTCCCCACATAGCTGTTCTTGTAGCGCTGCCTTTGCACATGCAATGATGATTGGTTTTCTATTCAACCTTGCATAGGCAATTGCAGGAAGTAAATAGGCAAATGTTTTTCCCGTACCAAGCCCAGCTTCCGCTAGATGAACCTTTTTGTTACATAAAGCGTCAGCCATTTGGAATGACGTATATATTTGTTCTTCACGTACTTCATAACCATGCTCAGGAAGTATATCGTAAAAAACATCCCCGATCCACTGGGTCAACTTATCATGAAAATCCTCTCTTCTATCATATTCAAAAATTGATTTATGCCTTGCACACATGTTAATTCTTCTCCAGTCATATATCTATTTTAATAATTCCATAGTTTGTTCATATTAAGAACTCTCACATCTTTCATCATTGTTATGTTGCTATATAAGATTCCAAGAAACCAAAATAGTATCCAATATAGAGCAATATAAAGCGACTGAATTACTCCAGTCGCCTTATTCCGCATGTATTTAGTATATAATAATACTCTCTGACACATAAACCTAAGTATATCACGTAGAAGGTTAATATACAATTGCTTCTATAATAATTAATTATAGTTGTAAGTGTTCTTTTTGCAGATGTGTGAATGCAATGCGTTTGAAAAACATACATTTAACAAACTATTTTGCATTCACCTCCGTCCCCACCCGAT
>NZ_FRCP01000008.1:165282-346089 GCF_900142955.1 Anaerosporobacter mobilis DSM 15930
GAACCTAGCATGTTTTTCAAACACATTGCATGTAATGCAACATCAAAAAAACACTCTTCATAGAAGTTGTAGGCCAAGTCTGGACACATCGTGTCAATACTTGACATACAACGAATGAAGAGTGTTCTTTTTGCTGGTGTGTGAATGCAATGCGTTTGAAAAACATACAGTCAACAAACTATTTTGCATTCACCTCCGTATCATAATTATTCAGCACGGCCAGCTTTATATGCTAATTGTTCATATTTTTCTTTGGCATCCTTAGCAGCTTTGTCAAATAGATATTCCGCTCTTTCAGGATATGAACGGGATAATCTACTGTAACGAACTTCGCTATTAAGGAATTCTTTGTAATCAGCTGTTGGTTGTTTAGAATCTAATTGGAATGGATTCTTTCCTTCATCAGCTAGACGTGGGTCAAAACGGAATAAATGCCAGTAACCTGCTTGAACTGCACGTTTTTCTTCATTTTGAGCACCCATCATACCGCCTTTGATACCATGAGAGATACATGGTGAGTATGCGATAATGATTGAAGGTCCGTCATAATTTTCTGCTTCAATGAACGCTTTTAAGCATTGATTGAAATCAGCACCTTGTGCGATTTGTGCAACATAAACATTACCATAACTCATTGCAATCGCTGCAAGGTCTTTCTTCCTAGCTTCTTTACCATTAGCTGCGAATTGAGCAATCGCACCTGTAGGAGTTGCTTTAGAAGACTGTCCACCTGTATTAGAGTACACTTCTGTATCAAATACAAGAATGTTTACATTTTCGCCGCTAGCGATTACATGATCTAAACCACCGAAACCAATATCATAAGCCCAACCGTCACCACCGAAGATCCATTGAGATTTCTTAGATAAGAAATCTTTATCTCTTAAGATAGCCGCGCGGTCTGCGTTATCGCAATCGCATGCTTCTAATGCTTTAATTAATTCTTTTGATGCAACTGCATTAGCACCACTGTTGCTCTTAGTTTCAAGATATTTTTCACAAGCTGCTTTTACATCTTCTTTGTCAACTACTTTAGAAAGAGCTTCAACAGAAGAGATTAAACGTGCTCTCATAGCTCTTTGTGCTAATGCCATACCATAACCAAACTCTGCATTATCTTCGAATAGAGAGTTTGCCCAAGCTGGCCCTTTACCTTCAGCGTTAACTGTGTAAGGAGTTGATGGTGATGAACCACCCCAGATTGAAGAACAACCAGTAGCATTGGCAATATACATACGATCTCCAAACAATTGTGTTACTAACTTAGCATAAGGAGTTTCTCCACAACCAGCACAAGCACCTGAGAACTCAAGTAAAGGTTTCTTAAACTGACTTCCTTTAACAGTAGTTTCTTTGAATTTCTCTGTAACTGCTGTTGGTACTTCTTGCTGAACACCAAAGTCGAACATCTTTTGTTGATCTAACATAGTTTCGATTGGTTTAAAGGATAATGCCTTTTCACCCTTCTTACCAGGACAGATATTAACACAAGCGCCACATCCTGTACAGTCAAGTACAGAAACACTGATAGCAAACTTATGACCTGGAACTCCTGTCATGTCTAACATAGGTGCACCTTCTGGAGCATTTGCAGCTTGTTCTTCTGTCATTGGAACAGGACGGATAACTGCATGTGGACACACATAAGAACAGAAGTTACATTGAATACAATTGTCTTTGTTCCATTGTGGTACATCTACAGCAATACCACGTTTTTCAAATGCTGCCGAACCAGCTGGTGCAGTACCATCAACATAATCAACGAATGCCGAAACTGGTAAGCTATTACCATCTTGAGAATTAATTTTATTCTGAATTGAGTTCACATAATCAACTACATCTTTTCTCTTTCCTTCGGCTTTAACAAGAATTTCTTCTGCTTCAGCATTTGCCCAAGACTCAGGTACCTTGAATTCTACAACGCCTGTAATACCGCGGTCAATTGCTTCGTGGTTCATGCGTACGATTTCATCACCCTTTTTAGAGTAAGTTGCAGTAGCTGCATCTTTCATGAATTTAACAGCTTCTTCTGTTGGAATAATCTTAGCAAGTTTAAAGAATGCTGCTTGAAGGATTGTATTAATACGTCCACCAAGACCAACTTCTTTACCAATCTGAATACCATCAATTGTATAGAACTTAATACCATGTTTTGCAATATAAGCTTTTACTTGTCCAGGAAGATGTTTTTCGATCTCTTCTGGTGTCCAGCTACAGTTCAATAAGAAAGTACCACCATCTTTTAAGTCTTGAACCATGTTGTATTTATTAACATATGCAGGACAGTGACAAGCTACGAAATTTGCTTTATCAATAAGGTATGTTGCTTTAATCTTTTCCTTACCAAAACGTAAGTGAGAGATTGTAACACCACCTGATTTCTTAGAGTCATAATCAAAATATGCTTGAGCATACATGTCAGTATGATCACCAATAATCTTGATTGAGTTCTTGTTTGCACCTACTGTACCATCTGCACCAAGTCCCCAGAATTTACAGCTAATTGTGCTTTCTGGTGTAGTGTTTGGATTTTCAGTGATATCAAGTGAAAGGTTTGTTACATCATCAACAATTCCGATTGTGAACTGTTTCTTTTCTGTATTCTTATAAACTGCAATAATTTGAGCAGGTGTTGTATCTTTAGAACTTAGTCCATAGCGTCCACCAAATACAGGAATATTGTGGAATTTAGAATCTTTAAGTGCAGCAATTACATCTACATATAATGGCTCACCAATTGCACCAGGTTCTTTTGTTCTATCAAGTACACTGATTTGTTTTACTGTATCAGGAATTACATCAATTAAATGTTTTGCACTAAATGGTCTGTATAAACGAACTTTTACTACACCTACTTTAGCTCCTGCTGCCATCATGTAATCGATTGTTTCATCGATTGTTTCGCAAACAGAACCCATTGCAACGATAATATGTTCTGCATCAGCAGCACCATAGTAGTTGAATAATTTGTAGTCTGTACCAATCTTTTCGTTTACTTTGTCCATATATTGTTGAGTTAATTCTGGAACTGCATCATAATATGTGTTGCTTGCTTCTCTTGCTTGGAAGAAAACATCAGGGTTTTGAGCAGTACCACGAGTAACAGGGTGTTCTGGATTTAATGCACGACGACGGAACGCATCAACTGCCTCCATATCACACATATCTTTTAAATCTTCATAATCCCATGCTTCAATTTTTTGAATTTCATGAGATGTACGGAAACCATCAAAGAAGTGCACGAAAGGAACTCGTCCTTTAATTGCTGTTAAATGAGCTACAGCACCTAAGTCCATTGTTTCTTGTACACTACTTGAACATAGCATAGCGTAACCAGTTTGACGACATGCATAAATATCTTGATGGTCACCAAAAATAGATAGTGCATGACTTGCTAATGTACGTGCAGATACGTTAATAACACCAGGCAGTAATTCACCCGCCATTTTGTACATATTAGGAATCATCAATAATAAACCTTGAGATGCTGTATAGGTAGTTGTAAGTGCACCTGCTGCTAATGAACCATGCACTGCACCTGCTGCACCTGCTTCTGATTGCATCTCTGAAAGAACTACAGTTTGACCAAATATGTTCTTTCTACCTTGTGTAGCCCAAAGGTCAGTATAATCTGCCATTGGTGAAGATGGAGTAATTGGATATATCGCTGCCACATCTGTGAATGCATACGATACGTGTGCTGCTGCAGTATTACCATCCATAGTTTTCATTTTTCTTGCCATCTTAAGATATCCTCCTTTTTATAATTAAGGTAATGTTACAAGTTCTTAGATGCAACATCCCTGCTAACTTATTTATAGCCATTATCATACTTCTTCATTCATCGAATAATATGTATCTTACCTTGGCTTGTTTTTTTGTTCATGTTATTGTTCAGACTGTTATAATTAAACTTTTTGTTCCCCCTTAGCATTGAACGAAAGTTTACTTATAAAATCTTAGAATAGCTATCTTGATTGTATCATTACACTAACGTTTTGTAAAGGTGACTGGCAGCTTGTATTTAATTTTACACATTATACTCGATTCGATTTTATTTCCATTATCCTCTATTTAATAGCTATAAGTTGGATTAATTTGTCTGATTTAGTGAATTGAGTCCCCTGTTTCTTTGATTGCAAATATAAAAAAAACAGATCATGTATCTCTACATTCTCTGTTCTAAAATATCTTATTCTATATACTGGGCCACAAGGATTCGAACCTTGAGATGCTGGAGTCAGAGTCCAGTGCCTTACCGTTTGGCGATGGCCCATCATTGCCGATTCAATATCAGCAAAAACAATTATACTCGATTGAATTTTATTTTGCAATACCTTAAGGAAAATATTTTGTTCTTTGTAAACAATTTAGAATCAGAATGTGTCTATTAAGTAACCTACTCCTAATGGACACATTCTGCTATCTAACTATCAGCAATTACTACAACTTGAATATCTCCACTTCCTTTGTTAGCGTCTCTGATATCTTTTGTAATGTTTCAACTGCATCTGCTACATCCCTCATCGTACCAGTTAATTCCCCCGTTGATGCAGATGTTTCTTGCGTACTTGCTGCATTTTGCTGTGCTATCGCTGTTAGACTTTGAACTGCATCTACTATACGTGTCCTCTCATGATCTAATTTCATACTTCTTTCTCTAATCTCTATAATCCCATCTGTAAATGTTCGAATTCCATCATTAACGCTGTCTACCTTATTCTTACTGATTTCGACCTTCTCACTCTGCTTAACAATAATATCAGTTACAACATTCATCGTTTCAACCGCCTTGTTTGAATCATTTAGTAAGGCAACAATAATGTTCTGAATCTCCTTTGCCGACCGATCTGATTGCTCTGCTAACTTTTGAATCTGCGCTGCTACAACTGCAAAGCCTTTACCTTGTTCCCCTGCTCTTGCTGCCTCGATACTTGCATTTAGTGATAAAAGATTGGTTTCCTCCGCAATGTCCGTAATGATATTGGTCGCCTCTCTAATCTTTTGTGCTGATAGATTCGTTGTATTGGTTTGATTATAAATCATCTTAATAGCATCTCTGGTCTGATTATTCGTTGAACGTAATTCTTCTAAAACTACAAGTGCCTCTTCACCAGATTCTCGCATCACTGCAGCATGTTCATTCAACTGGTTCACATGATCAACGGTATCTTGAATATGCCTTCCCATCACCATTACATGATCATTAGCCTCCGTAGTCTCTTCTGCTTGTGCCATTGCACCTCTAGAGATATCATTCACTGCACGTTCAACAATTTCCATTGTATTCTGTGACGTCTCAGCTGTATTACTTAGTTTAATGGAAGCTTCTTTTAATCCTCTTACGGATGTTCCAATCTGCCCAATTACACCGCGAAGAGATTGTCTTAAGTCCATAGTCGACAAGGCAATTTCTGAGATTTCATCACTTTTCTTAATTGACTTCTTGAATTCCACAGCACTAAGATCACCTTTTGAAACCGCTTCTAACTGTTTCATTGTTTTCTTCAAAGCTTTTATGATTATATTGATTACTACAGTTACAACAATCATCGTTAGTAAACTTACACCTACCATGATTATTAAAATCTTAATTGTCATCTTATTGATCTGGGAAGTGACTTCTTTCGTAGGTTTTCCAGTAAAGAAACAAGCTACGATTTCGCCCGTACTTGGCTGTGTAATTGGTATGTAATATCCATAGTATGGCTCACCGCCTAATTCTGAATTCTTAGTAAAATATGTTTCACCCTTATTGTATATTTGATCGTACGCTTCTTCGCCCATAGTAGTACCGATAAGTAACGTTCCGCTTTTATCTTTTATGGTAGTTGCAATTCTAGTATCGCCAAAGAAGAATGTTGCATCAATTCCAGAATAAGATTTAATCATCTCCACAACTGTGTTGTTGCCATCAATCGGTACGACTCCCTTATATAGGATATTATTAGTATCTCGATAATAATCTGCCGTGCTATCGTCTTGGTAATGTTTTATTCCTACCATAGCAGCCGCATTTAACTGGTTCTTAATTTCTTTGTTTACCATCGTTGTAACACTGCTTGTGCTTGCCATTAATACTGATATACCTACTATTAATATAGGAATCATAGCCATACAGGTTATCTTTTTTCGCAACGTAAATTTCATTCCTAATTCCCCCTTTTCTTCCGCTTATCCTTAATTAAAATTAGTATACCATAGGGAAAATATGAATTCCAAATACAAAAAACATACCCAAAACCTTCTATTTATGACATTTGTTACAACTTTTACTTGGTATTTTATGTTAATTACTAGTACTAATCTGATTATCATGATCATATCCAACAATTACTATCACTTCAATAATCTAAATTATATATTATTTCAACAATTAATATTTGTTTATAACTCTAAATATTTCCTTAGAAAAAGGCACTATTTTTTTATAACAAAAATAGTGCCTTTTTCTTTACATATGAAAGATTTCAACCTCTGAGCTTAATTTTTTAGTAATCGTCTTTAATAAATCGATCGCATCTGCGACCTCTTCCATAGTGAAAGCTAAATCTGTTGTAGACGCTAAAGTTTCTTCTGCGCTTGCTGCATTTTGCTGCGCAATTGCAGTTAGATTCTGTACGATATCCACTATGTGCGTTCTTTCTTTATCCAGTTTGCTTGTACGTTTTCGAATTTCATTAATGCCCTCTGTAAACTTTTTAATTCCACTATTAACACTATTCACTTTAATTCTACTAGCTTCAACTTTTTCACTCTGCTTTTGAATTGTATTCTTAACAACTTCCATTGTTTGCACGGCTTGATTGGAATCCTTAAGTAACATACTTATGATATCTTGAATAGCCTTAGCTGACTTATCAGATTGTTCCGCTAACTTCTGTATCTGTGCGGCAACAACAGCAAATCCTCGTCCTTGTTCCCCTGCTCTTGCAGCTTCGATACTTGCATTCAATGACAATAGATTGGTTTCATCTGCGATATCTGTAATAATGTTCGTTGCTTCTCTAATCTTTTGTGCTGATAGGTTGGTTGTATTCGTCTGGCTATAAATCAAATCAATAGCCTCCTTGGTCTGCATATTGATACCTTGCAGCTCTCCAAGAATATCAATAGCCTCCATACTTGATTCGTTCATTGTACTTGCTTTTAAAGTTAACTGATTCACATCTGATACTGTGTTCGCTATGTAATTTCCCATCTCTACAACATGTGTATTAGCAGTAGTTGTCTCTTCTGCTTGTGCCATGGCTCCTTTTGAGATATCATTAACGGCTCTTTTTACTACCTCCGTAGTTTCCTTGGTTTTATCTGCCGTCACACTTAATTTTTCTGATGATTCCTTCACTAAATCAATTGACTCCATGATTTCTCCAATCACATTACGTAACGCTTCTCTTAGTTTGACCGTAGTAATCGCTATCTCAGAAATTTCATCTGTCTTTTTTATTTGTTTTGATTGGTCGGATATAGCAAGTTCACCTTCTGCAACCGCACCTAAATCTTTAACTGACTTTTTAAGGGACTTAATTATAAACCATAACATTACAGAAGCAAGGATCATAGAAATGACGATTATAAATAATGTAATTAGAAATACCTGCTTGCGAATTTGATCAATTTGACTTGCTACTTGATTGGATGGCTTACCAGTAAAGAAACACCCTACAACTTCACCTGAGCTTGGCTGTTTAACTGGTTGATAGTAGGCATAATAATTCACCCCATCAATTGTTGAATCCGTTAGAAAGTAAGTTTCTCCTTGCTTATACACTTTTTCATAGACATCTGAATCCAACTTCGTATCTAACATCTGTTTTCCGTTTTCGCCTTTCCACGTTGTAGCATAGCGTGAATCACCATAGAAAAAAGTTGCCTCAATACCCGAATACTCTTTAATACGGTCAACAATTGAAGAATCATCCGTTATTTGTACAACTCCTTTATAAAGAATGCCCCTAACATTCATATAATAGTCAGCCGTATTTCCATTCTGATAATGCTCAATACCTACCATAGAAGCTGCATTAAGTTGATTCTTAATTTCTCTGTTAATAATTCTAGTAACAATATTCGTACTTGTAATCATAGCAGCTAAGCCTACCGCTATAGTTGGCAGTAACACTAAGAATGTAATTTTGCTTCTTAACGATACTTTCATACTCATCCTTCCTCCCTTTTCCTATCTCCTACTAGTAAATTACTCACTTCGCATCTGAGTAAACATACATCAAATTACATTATATTTTTATGCCTTTTTCGTAATGTTTTATCATATACTCATTATATCATATGTTTACCAATTATAATATTATACATTTCTTACAATATATTTCCATTATCTTATCTATTTATACTTAAAATATGGTCTTAACACTATTTATAGTACCATAGATTACTTAAACGTTTTCTGTTACTACCGATACTATTAATTTATATTAGTATCCGAATATAGATTACCTAACCTAATTTCATAAAATCGAAAATAGAGCTGCTGTAGTTCAATTTTATCTTTGAACTACAACAGCTCCATTTACTCTTTAAATTCAATATTCACAAGTGTTAGTCCATGTGCAGGAGCATTAGGACCGACTTTCACACGCTCTGGAGACTCTAAAACCTTAGGTATCTTACTTGGTTCCATAATGCCTAATCCTACATTAATGAGTGTTCCAGCAATAATTCTTACCATATTATATAGAAATCCATTACCACGAACACGTAGGATTACCTCATCGCCTTTACATATTACATCTAGACTATAAATGGTTCTTACCGTACTTTTTACTTGTATCTTTGTGGAACAAAAACTCTTAAAATCGTGTTCCCCCACCAGGTAATTAGCCGCTTCCTGCATCTTATCCGTATCTAACTTCTTATATACAAAGTGATGGTATAAACGCATTGTTGGAAGCAAAAATTCCCGATTTAATATCTTATATTCGTAAGTCTTACAGCTCTTATGATATCTTGGATGAAAATCAAGAGGAACTTCACAAGAAGATTGAATTACAATATCCTTTGGTAATCGCTGATTTAGTGCATAGGCTATCTTGTCAGCAGGTATTCTTGTTTCTGTGTCAAAAACTGCTACATTACCAAGTGCATGTACCCCCGAATCCGTTCTACTTGAGCCTATAATCTCTATGTCCTCATCAAGCAACTTCGTAAGTTGCTTGTTAATAACCTCTTCTACTGTAATTGCATTAGGTTGTATTTGCCAACCACAATATTTCGTTCCATCATAAGCAATCACTAATTTAATACGCTTCATACACTATAAAACTCCTAACTGTATATCATTACTTCTTATCAGCTACTAATATATTCCTATTATATTTAAATCTACAGAACCAATTCGAGGCAGGTTCATATTAGCATTGATGACCTAGAATGGGCTTATAAGCTTCACAATTACTAGTACAGCAAGATAACCAAACAGTATAACATAAGCGATGCCATCTTGCTTATGATATTGCAACGGTTTCATCTTTGTCCTTCCTTCTCCACCATGGTAACATCTCGCTTCCATAGCCATAGCCAAATCATTGGCTCTACGGAATGCCGAAACAAAAAGTGGCACCAATAACGGAACTAAGCTTTTTGCCTTTTTAATTAGGTTTCCCGACTCAAAATCAGCACCTCTTGCCATCTGTGCTTTCATGATCTTATCCGTCTCTTCTAATAAGATTGGTATGAACCTAAGTGCAATTGACATCATCATGGAAATCTCGTGCACGGGTACTTTAATCTTCTTTAGTGGATTCATAATCTTCTCAAGTCCATCTGTTAGGTGATTCGGTGTTGTTGTAAATGTCATAAGGGATGATCCCATAATCAACAAAACAAGACGGATTGCCATGAATCCTGCTGTCTCAAGACCTTGCCTTGTTACCTTCAAAAACCCCCATTTCCATAATATATCACCCGGGGTAAGAAAAATATTGAATACCACTGCGAAGATAAGTAAGAACATGATAGATTTCAACCCTTTTAGGATATGCTTAAGCGGCACTTCTGATGTCTTAATTACTAAACCTAGGAAGCCAAAAACAACAAGGTAGGGGATAAACTTACGGAAAAAGAATAAGGATATAATATATATAAAAGTTCCTATAATTTTCGTTCTAGGATCAAGTTTGTGTATGAATGAATCTCTTGGGTAATACTGTCCAATCGTTATGTCTCTTATCATATTCTTACCTTACCCTTCTATTATTTCCCGTCTAGCCCACTTAAGAATCTCCTCTTTGGCTTCATGAATTGTTGTTGCATTTGTATCTACCATTATTCCTTGTTCCCTTAATCCATTCATTACATATGTTACTTGTGGCGCAGCAAGTCCTATCGTCTCTAATACTTTATAATTAGCAAATACTTTCTTTGGCACATCACTATATACAACTTCACCTTTATTCATTACAATAATACGATCCACATATTTCGCAACATCTTCCATGCTGTGAGAAACAAGTATAACAGTTATATTCCGTTCTTTGTGTAACTTAGATATCTGATCAAGAATCTCATCTCTACCTGCTGGATCTAGCCCCGCTGTAGGTTCATCTAATATTAACACTTCTGGCCTCATAGCTAGAACACCTGCAATTGCTACCCTTCTCTTCTGCCCACCGGATAATTCGAAAGGTGAACAATCAATTAAATCTTCTTCAATACCTACTTGTTTTAATGCTTCATAAGAGTGTAGATCTACTTCTAGTTGGGATAACCCTTGATTTTTTGGACCAAAGCTAACATCTTTAATCACTGTTGTCTCAAACAACTGATGCTCTGGATATTGAAAAACTAATCCTACTTTATTTCTTAGCTCACGCATGTTAAAGTCATTATCATAGATATCTTTTCCATTATAATAGATCGTTCCACTTGTTGCTTTCATTAATCCATTAAGATGTTGAATTAATGTTGATTTTCCTGAACCTGTATGCCCAATCAGACCAATAAATTCACCATCTTTAATTGTTAGATTAACATCTTTCAATGCATGTTTTTCATATGCACTTCCTACACTATAACTATAATTCACATGATCTAATGTAATTGACATTTCCTCACCGCCCGTCTATAATCTAGCAATTTCACTTACAAGTTCATCAACTGTCAAGATTCCTTCTGGTATTGCTAGTCCATTTTTTCTTAATTCATAAGCAAGCTCTGTTACTTGAGGCACATCTAATCGATATTCCTTCAATTCTTCCACCCTTGTAAATACTTCTCTTGGGGCACCTTGCATTACTATTTTACCTTCATCCATAACGATAACTTTGTCTGCCCCTATTACTTCTTCCATATAATGTGTAATAAGGAGTACAGTTACCTTTTCTTCACGATTTAACTGCGATATGGTACGAATAACTTCTTTACGTCCATTAGGATCTAACATTGCTGTAGGCTCGTCTAATACAATACATTCCGGCCTCATAGCCATAATACCTGCTATTGCTACTCGTTGTTTTTGTCCACCCGATAATTTATTAGGAGAGTGAGAACGATATTCTAGCATTCCAACTGCCTGTAAACTTTCTTCAACGCGTTTCCATATTTCTTTCGTTTCAACACCTAAGTTTTCAGGACCAAATCCAACGTCCTCTTCTACAATAGTTCCAATGATCTGATTGTCCGGATTCTGAAACACCATACCAGCAGATTGCCTAATATTCCAAATATTATCTTCTTCCTTAGTATCATATCCATTAACCCACAATGTTCCTTCTGTAGGCATAAGAATAGCATTCAGATGCTTTGCAAGCGTTGATTTACCTGAACCATTATGTCCTAATATAGCAACAAAATCGCCCTTTTTTATATCAATATCAATATCATCGAGAGCCCGATTAATTCCGATCGTATTCCCTTCTTCATCTCGACGAATATATTCATGCACTAATTGTTTAGCCTTAATGATTCCCATCTGCAATTCCTCATTTATCTATAATTCAGCCATTATTTACTTTTAACATTGTACGGTATTATGCTTGCAAATGCAAGAGTTACCGTATATAAACCTTTCATTTGCAAAAAGGCTACAATAAACTATTGAATATTTTCATATTCTCCAGTTTATCATAGCCTCTTTACACGAATTATATTACTTTTTAAACTTCTATTATTGAAATATTATTATTAATTATTATCAGTTGTTTTTCCTGCGGTATCATAAGTTTCTGGTACGTACTCTTCTGGTACATATTCCTCTGGTATATATCCTTCTGGTGCTTGTTCTTCTGGTACTCGCACTTCTGATTCCTGTTCTTCTGGTACTTGTTCTTTTGATGGTGCAGTTTCTTCTTCGCTACTTGCTTTTTGATAAGGTAGCATTAAGAATTGTTCAAAATTTTCCATGAATAACTTTTGTAAATCATCATTAAATCCAAGTACAATCTGTGGTTGAGTCTCTGCATAAATACTTAAAATATTTCTTGCATCATCTTCTGACGCTATTGTAATAAAAGTGAATTTCTTATTTCGATCAGCAAGAGCTATTTGTCTAGTTACAGATGTAACTCCTTTTTTAGTAGTTCTTGTTTCTTTATAATAAGCCCAGATATAATCTTGGTTCTTAAGAACTCTAATCTTATTCCCTCTAATATAAGCCGTGTACCTAGTAGTAATCCATACATTACTTGTTTCATATGCCCCATCTAACTCCATACAAAGCTGTTCAAACGGAATACCGTTGTTTACTGCAAACTTCCTAGCATCTTTTGTATATCTACTGCTTAAAGCTCTTATTATTGAAAGTAATGCAAATATTACAGCAAATATAATAACTCCACAGCCTGTAATAGCATATGCTTCATCCACCTTACCAACATAGTTGACTTTGAATATGTAATCGGAATACATGTCTTCTGACAAACCAGCTTGTGTCATGATACTCTTGAGTTCTGAATATTCACGTTTGCTTAGTTTCACAAAGGAACCTCTATAAGAATATGCTACTGGTTCGGTACCCTTATCAATCGAAATTTGTGTATTATCCATCAAGACATCAAATTTATTCATTAAATAATCACCATCTGCACGTAACGCAAGATATTGTGATAAATTAACATCGGTAATGTAATATCTAGCAGTGACTTCTCCTGCCGATTTAGAGCCAAATTTATTTTTCTTATAGGTTACTTCTTCTAAGAAAGAATTGTAAACATATGCAACCTTAGCTTTTATGTATTTACCCTCGTACTTATCTAAGTCCACATTGTCAATATCAATTTTTTCAGGACCTTTTACCAACTTGATTGGTGCCATATCAGTATATACCAATGTACCTATGATTACAGCTATACACACAATTATTTTAATAATTGCCTTATTAATAATTTTCTTTCTTACTTTTTGAAACATAAACTTTCCCCCCAACTCATTACTCATAATATTAGCTCCTATTGATAGCTAATATTTGTAACTCCATTTTCTCAATAACATACTCCATATGATTATAACACATTATTTTCCATACTTCTATAGCTATTTGGGGTTGTTCGCCAATTAATCTATTTAACCATTATGTACCTTTTCTATTTAACTTCTAATCATCATTCATTCTACAATTTTTACACAAAAAAAGAGGCTATTACTTAATAAGTACATTAGCCTCAAAACAGAAAGTAAATGGTAACCACCACTTACTTTCTAATATTTATCTATAGTTTTTCTTACACTAATTCAATAAGAACTTCCATAGCTGCGTCACCTTTACGTTGACCAATCTTAACGATTCTTGTGTAACCACCGTTACGACCAACATATTTTGGTGCGATTTCATCGAATAATAAATCTGTTACATCAACAGTCTTAGTATTCTTTTTCTTACCAGCAGCTTCAGCTGGAACTTCTGTTACAGTGTAAAGAGTTTTAAGCATTTGTCTTCTAGCATGTAATCTTGAAGCACTGTCTTTTTTGATAGTTTTTTCAACATCATCATAAACTGTTACCTTCTTACCATCAACAACTTCTTTCACTCTTTTACCATCTTTATCTTTACGAGCAACTTTAGCAGTTACTGTTACAGTTTCAAAGTTATCCTTTTCTTTAACAGCAAGTGCAATCATGCCCTCAGCAATTTTACGAATTTCTTTTGCTTTTGCTTCTGTAGTAACGATTTTACCATGATATAATAAGTTAGTTACTTGATTACGAAGTAAAGCTTTTCTTTGACTTGAAGTTCTTCCAAGTTTTCTATAGCCTGCCATTTTCTTACCTCCTTATGACTTTTATTTGCAACTATTAAACACAATGTGATCCATAGCCACAAATTATGCACACAAATTGTTTTTGCACAATCTGGCGCCCGCTAAAACGGTGTTTTTAATTAGAATAAAAACGCCTCGCGGGATACTAGTTCAGTATTGTTATTTTATTCATCACTCAAATTAAGTGATAGACCAAGTTCTTTTAACTTAGCAAGTACTTCCTCAAGGGATTTACGGCCAAGGTTTCTTACTTTCATCATATCTTCTGAAGTTCTGTTAGTTAATTCTTCAACAGTATTAATTCCAGCTCTCTTCAAGCAGTTGTATGAACGAACGGACAATTCTAGCTCATCAATGTTCATTTCAAGTACTTTTTCTTTCTCATTATCTTCTTTTTCTACCATAACTTCTGCAGTCTTAGCATTTTCAGATAAATCAATGAAAGAATTAAGATGCTCGCTTAGAACTTTTGCGGCCAAACTAACTGCTTCATCAGGTACAAGTGTACCGTTTGTATAAACATCTAATGTTAGCTTATCATAATCAGTGATTTGACCAACACGAGTGTTTTCAACTGTTAAGTTAACACGTTCTACTGGTGTGTAGATTGAGTCCACAGGGATTACACCGATTGGTAAATCATCATTTTTATTTTTGTCAGAGCTGATATAACCTCTACCCCTAGTAATTGTTAATTCCATATATAGTTTGCTATCAGCACCACCGCTTAAGTTAGCGATGACTAAATCTGGATTTAGAATTTCTATGTCAGGATCGGCCTGGATGTCTCCAGCTGTTACAACTCCTTCACCCTCAAACTCGATATATGCAGTTTTTGGCTCATTCGTTTCGCTAGTATTCTTGATTGCTAAGCTCTTAATGTTCATTATTATTTCAGTAACGTCTTCTTTAACACCTGGAATTGTACTAAATTCATGAACAACACCGTCAATTTTAACTTGACTTACTGCTGCTCCAGGTAAAGAAGAAAGCATAATCCTTCTTAAAGAATTACCCAAAGTTGTTCCGTATCCTCTTTCAAGTGGCTCAACTACAAAACGTCCATATTTTTTATCTTCAGAAATCTCTGCAATCTCTATTTTTGGTTTTTCAAAATCAAACACTATTGGACCCTCCTTTTGGGTTAAATTATTGAGGGTAATCATTCATAACATATAACTTTCATTATATAGTAGTTACGGATATTTTTCTCGGTATAAACCTAAGCAACCCATAACCACATTGATACAAATGAAAACTACATATTATTTAGAATACAACTCGACGATAAGCATTTCGTTAACTGGAACATCAATTTGATCTCTTGTAGGCATTTCTTTAACAACACCTTTTAAAGCGTCTTGATCAGCTTCTAACCAAGCTGGTACTAATCTAGAACCAGTAACTTCTAAGACATCTTTATATCTTTGTGCAGTTTTGCACTTTTCTTTAATTTCAATAACATCACCTGGTTTAACTGAGTAAGAAGGAATGTTTACACATTTACCGTTTACTAAAACGTGTTTGTGGTCAACGATTTGTCTAGCTTCTTTTCTAGTTCTACCAAAACCTAAACGATAAATTACGTTATCTAATCTAAGTTCAAGAATGATCATTAGGTTTTCACCGGCAGTACCGTTCTTCATCTTTTTAGCTTTCGTAAAATTATTTCTGAAAGGTTTTTCTAATACACCATAGATAAATTTAGCTTTTTGTTTTTCTTTTAATTGTAAGCCGTACTCACTTAATTTTTTACCAGCTCTTGGAGCTCTATTAGATTTCTTGTCTATTCCTAGGTAAATAGGATCAAGACCAAGTGATCTACATCTTTTTAAAACAGGACTCATGTCTCTTGCCATGCTATTAGTTACCTCCTAATCTATTAACTTAAATCTTTACCAGTAAACATGCATTTTATACATTTTTTACCTTATTAGTAACAATAACGCTCCTTGTTACTCTTATGAAAGATTACCGTTGTTACAGCGTTTCTATATATTATTCGTAAGTTAAGAACTACACTCTTCTACGTTTTGGTGGTCTACAACCATTATGTGGAACTGGAGTAACATCTTTGATACTAGTTACTTCAATACCGCAAGCTTGTAGCGCACGGATAGCAGCTTCTCTACCTGAACCTGGTCCTTTAACCATAACTTCTACTGATTTTAAACCATGAACGATTGCTGCTTTAGCTGCAGTTTCAGCTGCCATTTGTGCTGCATAAGGAGTAGATTTCTTAGAACCTCTAAATCCTAATCCACCTGCACTAGCCCATGAAAGAGCATTTCCTTCTGCATCTGTTAGCGTAACAATTGTATTGTTAAAAGATGACTGAATATGTGCTTGTCCACGGTCAACGTTTTTCTTAACACGTTTTTTAGTCACTTTTTTTGCTATTTTTTTAGCCATTTCCAAACCCTCCTATTGGATTTTTATTCCTATTATTTAACCGAATAAATTAAGATTATTATTTCTTCTTGTTTGCTACAGTTCTCTTAGGACCTTTTCTAGTTCTAGCATTAGTCTTAGTTTTTTGTCCACGAACAGGAAGACCTTTTCTATGACGGATTCCTCTGTAACATCCGATTTCTTGTAATGTCTTAATATTAAGTGCGATTTGTCTACGTAAATCACCTTCAACAGTTTGACTTGCGTCGATTACATCACGAATTCTTGAAACTTCTTCGTCAGTTAAATCTCTAACGCGAGTGTCTGGACTAACATTAGCTTCAGCTAATATACGATTTGAGCTTACTCTACCAATTCCATAAATGTAAGTAAGACCGATTTCAACACGTTTTTCTCTTGGTAAATCTACACCACTGATACGAGCCATGCGCGTATTACACCTCCATAATTTGTAATTAATTATACTGTTAAGACCGTTTGTAATATCATATGACTAATATAAGATTAACATATGGTGAAATGCATACTACGAAACTTCTTAACTAATCATAGTTTCTTTTTTACTTTTAATTTGTAGTCGGGACTAGTAGCCCCTACATATAATAGAATATACAGTACCATATATTCTGTTTTCGCAACGAACAACCTTCCCAGGCGTTTCATTGCATCAGCCGCTTTAAATTGTGACAAACATAAGTGAATTCTTATGTTCGCTTATACTAAAGGTATCATAGATATCATAAGACAGAGATACCATAGTATATCAAATAACAAGTACACCTGTATTACTGTCAAACACAGCAAAAAGTGCATAACATTCCTGTTATCCACAATATCACAATGGAATATCGTCGATATGATTAATACATATGACAAATATTCAGCGTATAATTTCTCATACGCGCTAGTTACCTAGCAGATTGTAACACAAAAAGCAAGAACTATTTATGATCGAAAATATATATACGAAACAATAAAAAGCCCTTCCGCTTTTTATTGGATATTAGCCTTGTCTTTGTTTGTGTCTAGGATTTTCACAGATAACTCTGATACTTCCTTTTCTCTTAATAATTTTGCATTTTTCGCAAATTGGTTTTACTGATGACCTTACCTTCATCGAGATTCACTCCTTTCACAAAAGTCAGCTCCCATTATACCATTAAAAATTGTAAATAGCAAGCGTTATTTATATAAAATTAATGTTACTATTCAAAACCTTTATTTTGTCATTCATTTTATGTGATTTCACAAAAAAATCATCAAGTTTCTTCGGTTTTAATTGTATTTAACAATTTGTGTGCATCATTATCACTAGGAAAGATGCATACTTGAATAGTTGCAAATTAATTTATACCTCCATTACACCATTAATTATTTATCTCTCCAGATAATTCTTCCTTTTGATAAATCATATGGTGATAATTCTAATGTTACCTTGTCTCCTGGTAAGATACGAATGAAGTTCATTCTTAATTTACCACTAATATGAGCTAAAACTTTGTGTCCATTTTCTAACTCAACCTGGAACATTGCGTTTGGTAATTTTTCGATAACGATTCCTTCGATTTCAACTACATCTGTTTTAGACATTTATAAACCTCCTAAATTCCTTGAAAGGGGATATCCTATCCCGTGGTTACTTTACTAATCTATTGTTTCGAGAATATCTTTATGGATCTCTTAATATCCTCATCCGTTACTTTTTTACCCGAGCACATACACTCTTTTAAAATCTCAGGTATATCATTAATGATTTGAATGTGCTTTATTTTTTTCTTTTTGGGATTTGTGATTTTCTTTCGAATACCATCCACTAGATATACATATTCATGATCAGTCTTAAGTATTACATATAAATTCCCTTTGTCATGTCCAGCTTTCGAATATGCAAGCATACCGTACTGGAAAGTTTCTAATTGATACATCTATACTCTCCTACTTTTTTGCAGATAGTAAAATTGGCTCACCATCTGTAATCAAAACCGTATTCTCGTAATGTGCTGACAAAGAACCATCTTCTGTAACAACTGTCCAATCATCATCAAGCCATTCCACATCATAACGTCCAATATTTACCATAGGTTCTATTGCAAGCGTCATACCTGCCTGCAGTTTAATCCCTCTTCTTTTCTGTCGGAAGTTTGGGATTTCTGGGTCTTCATGCAATGCAGTACCTATTCCATGTCCCACTAAGTCCCGTACAACTGAAAATCCAAAAGACTCTACATATTCCTGTATCGCAATTGAAATATCATTAAGGTGATAACCTTCTTTGGCGAATTTAATTCCTTCGAAAAAGCTTTGTCTCGTAACCTCAATTAATTTCTTTGCTTCATCACTAATATTACCAACTGCCCAGGTTCTTGCTGCATCTGAATGATAGCCTTTATAAATCACACCTGCATCGAGACTAACAATATCTCCATCTTGTATATATCGGTTCTCTGAAGGTATTCCATGAACGACTTCATCATTAACTGATACACAAATTGATGCCGGATACCCATTATAATTCAAGAAAGAAGGAATGCAATCAAACTTTCGAATAATCTCTTCTCCTTTTTTATCAATATCCTTGGTTGTAATTCCTGGTTTAACAAAATGCTTCAATTCATCATGCACGATTGCAAGTATATTACCTGCTTCTTTCATTAACTCAATTTCTCTACCTGATTTAATCGTAACAGACATTTTTATTCACCTAGGGTCTTAACGATGGCAGCAAATACGTCAGCCATATCTACTGTTCCATCTACTTCTACAAGTACATTCTTATTTGTATAGTAGTCGATAAGTGGTTGTGTTTGATCATGATAAACATTAAGACGTTTTTCAACTGTTTCTGGTTTATCATCGTCACGTAAGATAAGTTCGTTTCCACATGTATCACAGATACCTTCTGTTTTAGGTGGAATATGAACTAAGTGATACGTTGCACCACAACCAACACAAGCTCTTCTACCTGACATTCTACGAATGATATTCTCATCTGGTACTTCTACATTGATAGCGTAATCTATTGTTTCACCGATTGCAGCTAATGCAGCATCAAGTGCTTCTGCTTGAGGGATTGTTCTTGGAAATCCATCAAGAACATAACCGTTTACACAGTCATCTTGTTTTACGCGATCTACAACAAGATCTACTACTAATTCATCTGGGACTAATAATCCTTGATCCATGTAAGTCTTAGCCTTATTGCCAAGTTCAGTACCGTTCTTGATATTAGCACGGAAGATATCTCCCGTAGAAATGTGTGGAATTTTATATTTTTCTGCGATTTTTTTCGCTTGTGTTCCTTTGCCCGCTCCTGGAGCACCTAACATAATAATCTTCATAATTTTCCTCCCTTACATACTATTATTACCATCATACTTTCTAATCAATCATTTGTACATCATTATAGTAGTAAAAGCTGCAGGACGAATCACTACAGCTTACTACTTATCTTATTAATCGTTTAGAAAACCTTTGTAGTGGCGAACAAGCATCTGTGATTCAATTTGTTTCATAGTTTCAAGAACTACACCAACAATAATGATCAAGGATGTTCCACTGAAAGATACATTAGCATCAAATGCACCTGAGAAGAAAATTGGTACAACTGCAACAATTGTTAAACTAATTGCGCCGATGAAGATAATGTTATTAAGTACTTTTGTAAGGTAATCTGTAGTAGGTTTACCTGGACGAATACCAGGTATAAATCCACCTTGTTTCTTCATATTATTTGAAATCTCAATAGGATTAAAAGTAATTGAAGTATAGAAATATGCAAAGAAAATCAATAATGCAATATAAATTACTAAACCTAATGTATACTTAAACTCGCCAAAACTTGTAAAGTTACACCAAGCCTGTTGATTCATAATTTTAAGTATTTTCTGACCTAAGCTTGCGCCTGCACCAGAAGCTGGATTAGTTCCAAACAAACTAGCAATAATAATTGGGAATTGTAATAATGAACCAGCAAAAATTACCGGAATAACACCAGCAGTATTTACTTTTAAAGGAATACTAGAAGTTTGTCCACCAACCATTTTTCTTCCTTGTACTTTTTTAGCATATTGAACAGGGATTTTTCTTTCACCATCTTGTAAAAAGATAATGAATACTACCATTGCTACAATAACAGCTAAAATAATTGCTGCTGCAAGTATCGAATTAACTACATTTCCTGAACTATCGACATCAACAAACTTTTTGTAAAGTGTGCTCATATCACTTGGTATTCTTGAAATAATATTAATTAATAAGATAATTGAAATACCATTTCCTACACCTTTTTCTGTAATTCTTTCTCCTAACCACATTAGGAAAGCCGAACCTGCTGTTAATGATACTGCTACCATAACAACACCAGTAAATGTAAGTCCACCGTCTAAATAGCCTGAGTTACCAAATCCAATTGCCATAGCAACACTTTCGATAACAGCTAAAGCAACTGTTACATAACGTGTATACTCTGCAATCTTCTTTCTTCCATCTTCCCCGTCTTTTTGCATTTCTTCCAACTTTGGTATTGCAATAGTTAAAAGCTGCATAATGATTGATGAAGTAATGTATGGTGTAATATTTAATGCAAAGATTGACATGGTGGTAAAAGAACCACCAGTCAATGCATCAAAGAACCCCAAATTAGTCTGCTGACTAAAGAACTGCTTAATCGCATCTCCATTTACCCCTGGGATAGGAAGTTGACAACCGATTCGAACAATAACGAGTGCTATAAAAGTATAAATTAATTTTTTTCTTATATCTTTAATTTTCCACGCATTTCGGATTGTCTGCAACATCCTTAAATCACCTCAGCATTTCCACCAAGAGCTTGAATTTTCTCAACAGCGCTTGCGCTATAAGCATTCACTTTAACATCAAGCTTCTTAGTAAGTTCTCCGTTTCCTAGAATCTTAACGCCATCTCTTGGATTCTTAACGATTCCAGTTTCGATTAGAGCTTCAACTGTAACAACAGCGCCGTCTTCAAATCTGTTAAGAGTATCAATATTAATACCAACGATTTCTTTAGAGTTTCTACAAGTGAAACCTCTCTTAGGTAAACGTCTGTATAAAGGCATTTGTCCACCTTCAAAACCTGGTCTTGGAGCTCCAGAACGAGCTTTTTGTCCTTTATGACCTTTACCTGCTGTTTTACCGTTACCTGAACCGTGTCCACGTCCTCTTCTAAAGTTATCACTGTGTTTTGCACCGTCAGCTGGTCTTAATTCTGATAAATTCATGTGTACACCTCCTTACTAATTCGTGATTATATTTCTTCAACCTTTACTAAATGTCTAACTTGATTGATCATTCCTCTTACTGCAGCGTTATCTGGCATTTCAACAGTCTTATTTAATTTTTTAAGACCTAATGCTTCAACAGTTGCTTTGTGTTTTGGAATGGCACCAATTGTAGATTTAACTAAAGTTATTTTTAATTTTTCAGCCATGTCATTAACCTCCTACTAACCTAGTAGCTCTTCAACTGAAACACCGCGAAGTTTAGCTACTTCTTCAGGAGTTTTAAGTTGGTTTAATCCTTCGATTGTAGCAAGTACTACGTTTTGCTTATTATTTGATCCTAATGATTTTGTACGGATATTCTTAAGGCCTGCAAGTTCGATAACGGCACGAACTGGTCCACCTGCAATAACACCTGTACCTTCCGGAGCTTTCTTAAGTAATACAGAAGCGCTTCCGAATTTACCAAGGAAGTCATGTGGAATACTTCCATTCTCATCCATAGGTAATGAGATTAATTTTTTAGTTGCATCTTCTTTTCCTTTACGAATTGCTTCAGGAATTTCAGCTGCTTTACCTAAACCAACACCAACGTGTCCGTTCTTGTCACCAACAACTACTAATGCAGTAAATCTGAAGTTACGTCCACCTTTTACTACTTTAGTAACACGTTTGATTGATACTACTTTATCTTCTAATTCCATCTGACTAGCATCAATGATTGTACGTTTCATCTATTCTCCTCCTTACCCTAGAATTCTAGACCAGCTTCTCTTGCTGCATCTGCTAAAGCTTTTACTTTACCTTGATATATGAATCCGCCTCTATCGAAGACTACTGTAGTAATACCTTTTTCTAATGCTTTTTTCGCAATAACAGTTCCTAAATATGCTGCTGCTGCTACGTCATTTGTCTTATCAAGCTCAGCCTTAACTTCTTTTTGTAAAGTCGAAGCTGATACTAAAGTATTACCAACTGTATCATCAATAATTTGAGCGTACATATGATTATTACTTCTAAACACAGCTAAACGTGGTCTCTGAGTAGTGCCAGAGAAACGATTACGTAATTTTCTATGTTTTTTAACACGAACTTTACTTCTTGATTCTTTACTAACCATTGTTTTTACACTCCTTTAATTATTTTTTACCAGTCTTACCAACTTTACGTCTAATAACTTCATCAGCATATTTAATACCTTTACCTTTGTAAGGTTCTGGTTGTCTCTTTTCTCTGATATTAGCAGCGTATTGGCCAACTTTTTCTTTATCTATACCTTTAACAATAACCTTATTTTGTCCTTCAAGAATTACTTCGATGCCTTCTGGATCTTCCATAACTACAGGATGAGAATATCCTAAAGATAATGTTAATGTTTTTCCTTGTTTTGCAGCTCTATAACCAACACCGTTGATTTCAAGAACTTTTTCATAGCCAGCTGTTACACCAACTACCATGTTTGAAATTAATGTTCTAGTAAGACCATGTAAAGATTTCATTTTCTTTAAGTCGCTTGGTCTTGTTACAACAATTTCTTCGCCTTCAACTTTAATGTCCATTTCTGCTGGTAAAACTCTTTCAAGAGTTCCCTTTGGACCGTTAACAGTCACTTTGTTATTTTCTGCTACCGTTACAGTAACGCCTGCAGGGATAGCGATAGGCATTCTTCCTATACGTGACATGTTGCACCTCCTATAATATTACGACGCATGCTTTGTATCCGTTACAGTTACCATGAAGCAAGCGCGTACATGTTTTAAGTTATCAGTAACTTACGTTACATTCTTATCTTCTAGTCCTTTTTAGTAAAGCTTATTAAATAAGTCTACTTCTAGGAATGAAGTACATGAGAATCGAAGATTCTCATGTATAACAGCTACATTCTAGTCGTTTATTACCAAACGAATGCTAAAACTTCTCCACCTACATTAAAAGCTCTTGCTTCTTTATCAGTGATAACACCTTTGCTTGTAGAGATGATAGCTGTTCCTAAACCACCAAGAACCTTTGGTAAGTTTTCTTTGGTTGCGTATACACGAAGACCTGGTTTAGAAATTCTTTTAAGACCTGTGATGATCTTAACATTCTTATCTTTACCATATTTTAATGTAATATGGATATTGTTAAATCCGTCTACTTCTTCAATTTCAAAACTTTTGATGTATCCCTCTTTTAAAAGGATTTCAGCGATAGCTACTTTCATTTTAGAAGCAGGTACATCTACAGTATCATGTTTAGCAGTATTCGCATTACGAATTCTTGTAAGCATATCTGCGATTGGATCATTCATTGTCATTTAATTTTGCCTCCTTCCTTAATTCTACCAGCTTGCCTTTTTAACACCTGGAATTTGTCCTTTATATGCTAATTCACGGAAACAAATTCTGCAGATTCCGTATTTTCTTAAATAAGCATGTGGACGACCACAAATTCTACAACGGTTGTATTCTCTTGTAGAGAATTTCTGTGGACGTTGTTGTTTTACCTTCATTGACGTCTTAGCCATGAATTTTTCCCTCCTAACTATTTTTTGAATGGCATACCGAATAATGATAATAAATAACGAGCTTCCTCATCAGTTTTAGCTGTTGTTACAAATATGATATCCATACCTCTAACTTTATCAACCTTATCATATTCAATTTCAGGGAAAATTAATTGTTCTTTAATACCAAGTGCATAATTTCCTCTACCATCAAATGCATTAGGATTAACACCTCTAAAGTCACGTACACGAGGTAATGCTAAATTAATTAGACGATCAGCGAAATCATACATTCTTTCGCCACGAAGAGTTACTTTACATCCGATAGGCATACCTTCTCTGATTTTGAAGTTCGCTACAGAGTTTTTCGCTCTTGTTAATACAACTTTTTGACCAGCGATAATTTCAAGATCTTTAACAGCTGTATCTAATACTTTTGCGTTGTCTTTTGCTTCACCAACGCCCATGTTAATTACTATTTTATTAAGTTTAGGTACTTCCATAACGTTCTTGTATCCGAACTTTTTGATCATACCTTCAACGATTTCGTTTTTATAAGTTTCTTTTAATCTACTCAACTTATGAGACCTCCTCTCTTAATTAGTCGATAACTTCGCCAGTTGACTTAGCGAAACGTACTTTTGTAGGGCCTTTTTTACCATCAACAGTTTTAAAACCGATTCTAGTAGTCTTTCCTTTTACAACGTACATAACGTTTGATGCATCAATTGGTGCTTCTTGGTGTATAATTCCACCGTTTGGATTAGATTGACTTGGCTTAGCATGTTTAGTTACAGTGTTTACGCCTTCAACTAATACCTTTCCGTCTTTAACAGAAACAACTTTGCCTTCTTTGCCTTTATCTTTACCAGCGATTACTTTAACAGTATCACCTTTTTTGATTTTTGTTGTTGACACAGCCGACACCTCCTTATAATACTTCTGGTGCTAATGAAACGATTTTCATGAATTGTTTTTCTCTTAATTCTCTTGCTACTGGTCCAAAGATACGAGTTCCTCTTGGGTTCTTGTCATCTTTGATTACTACTGCAGCATTTTCATCAAATCTAATATATGATCCGTCTTTACGACGAGTTTCTTTTACAGTACGAACAACTACAGCTTTAACAACGTCGCCTTTTTTAACAACTCCACCTGGTGTTGCATCTTTAACCGAAGCAACGATGACATCTCCAATAGCTGCGTATCTTCTTGTAGATCCGCCTAATACTCTGATACAAAGTAATTCTTTAGCACCAGTGTTATCAGCAACTTTAAGTCTTGATTCTTGTTGTATCATGCTATTAATACTCCTTTCAGAAATTATTTTGCTCTTTCAATAATTTCTACAAGTCTCCATCTCTTATCCTTAGATAAAGGTCTTGTTTCCATTACTTTAACTCTATCTCCAATATTACAATCATTATTTTCATCATGAGCTTTTAATTTATAAGTTCTCTTCATGATTTTGTTGTATAATGGGTGTTTAACGTGATCCACTACAGCAACAGTGATTGTCTTATCCATTTTATCACTTACTACTTTACCTACACGAGTCTTTCTAAGTTTTCTTTCCACAACAATTCCTCCTTTCTAGGATTATTCAGCAGCTTTAACTTGCTTTGAAAGTACAGTTTGAATTCTAGCGATGTTCTTTCTAACTTCTTTAATTCTGCTTGTATTATCTAATTGATTTGTTGCGTTTTGGAATCTTAAATTAAAAAGTTCCTTTTTAGCAGCTACTAATTCTTCTGATAATTCAGCTACTGACTTTGTATTTAAATCTTGAACATAATTCTTAGTTTTCACTGCCCGCACCTCCTTCTAAGTCTGCGCGAGAAACTACCTTGCACTTAACTGGTAACTTGTGTGTTGCAAGACGTAATGCTTCTCTAGCTACTTCTTCAGCTACTCCAGAGATTTCGAACATTACACGACCTGGCTTAACTACAGCTACCCAGTATTCTAGTGTTCCTTTACCGGAACCCATACGAGTTTCAGCTGGTTTAGTTGTTACTGGTTTATCTGGGAAAATCTTAATCCAAACTTTACCACCACGTTTGATATAACGAGTCATAGCAATACGGGCTGCTTCGATTTGGTTTGACTTAATCCAAGCTGGTTCCAAAGCTACAATACCGTATTCACCGTGAGAAATAGTGTTACCTCTCATGGCTTTACCTGCCATAGAACCACGGAATTGTTTTCTACGCTTTACTCTTTTTGGCATTAACATTATTTATCGCTCCCTTCCTTAGTTGCCTTAGTTGGAAGTACTTCACCATGGTAAATCCAAACTTTAACGCCTAGTTTACCAAAAGTTGTATCTGCCTCTGCAAATCCATAATCAATGTCCGCACGTAATGTTTGTAGAGGGATAGTACCGTCACTATAGAATTCAGTACGAGCCATATCAGCTCCACCTAAACGACCAGAAACTGCAGTTTTGATACCTTTAGCACCAGTTCTCATAGTTCTAGCCATAGTAGATTTCATAGCTCTTCTGAAAGAAATACGATTTTCAAGTTGAGCAGCAATGCTTTCTGCTACTAACTGAGCATCCATATCAGGTTTTTTAACCTCTTTGATGTCTACCATTAATTTTTTAGAAGTGAATTTTTGAACTTCCACTTTTAATTTTTCAATTTCAGATCCACCTTTACCGATAACTACACCTGGTTTAGCAGTGAAAATGATAATTTTTAATCTATCTGATGCTCTTTCGATTTCGATCTTTGAAACACCAGCTGAATATAATTTCTTTTTAAGATATTTTCTGATTTTATAGTCTTCAACAAGATTGTCTGCGAAATCTGACTCTGCATACCATCTAGAATCCCAATCGCTGATAACGCCGACTCTTAAACCATGAGGATTAACTTTTTGTCCCATTGTAATCTCCTTTCATTCAATAAGTTCGTTTTTGCACGAAACTATCTTTCATTAAGAATTACAGTGATATGGCTCATTCTCTTTTCGATTCTGTAAGCTCTACCCTGTGCTCTTGGTTTGATTCTCTTCATAGTTGGTCCTTTATTTGCGAAACATTCTTCAACATAAAGGTTTTCAACATTCATACCGTTATTGTTTTCAGCATTAGCGATTGCTGATTTCAATAATTTTTCTACTAAACTTGAAGCATATCTTGGATTGTATGCTAAAATACCAAGTGCTGTTTGTACATCCTTACCTCTGATGGCATCTAATACGAAACAAGCTTTTTGAACTGACACTCTTGCGTATGATAATTTTGCAGATGGTCTAGTATCTTTGTTCGCATTTCTTTCTCTTTTAATCTGGGATCTATGTCCTTTTGCCATGGATGAAACCTCCTTTCAAAGTGAAACAATTCTGTCAGTATTTCGTCCACTGACGATTATTTATTTTTAATTATCTTCTTGATTTCTTTTCGTCTTTTCCGTGTCCGCGATATGTTCTTGTAGCTACGAACTCACCAAGTTTGTGGCCAACCATATCTTCAGTTACATATACAGGCACATGTCTTCTTCCATCATGAACAGCAATAGTGTGTCCAACGAATTGTGGGAAGATTGTAGAACGACGTGACCAAGTTTTGATTACTGATTTGTCACCTGCTGCATTCATAGAGTCTACTTTATTAAGTAAGCTTGCATCAGCAAATGGTCCTTTTTTAAGTGAACGACCCATAGGTTCTACCTCCTTATAACTACTTTATATTCTTACCGTCTCTTCTTCTTACGATCATCTTGTTAGATTTCTTGTTTTTCTTTCTTGTCTTTAAGCCAAGAGCTGGTTTACCCCAAGGTGTAACAGGGCCTGAACGACCGATACCAGTCTTACCTTCACCACCACCATGTGGATGGTCATTAGGGTTCATTACAGAACCACGAACTGTAGGTCTGATACCCATGTGACGTTTACGACCAGCTTTACCAATGTTGATAAGTTCGTGATCGATATTACCAACTTGACCGATTGTAGCTCTAGCAATGATTGGTACCATTCTCATTTCGCCTGATGGCAATCTAAGTGTAGCGTATTTTCCTTCTTTAGCCATTAATTGAGCTGAGTTACCAGCTGAACGAACTAATTGGCCACCTCTACCTGGATATAATTCAATGTTATGAACTTGAGTACCTACTGGAATGTTTTGAAGTGGTAAGCAGTTACCAACTTTAACTTCAGCTTCAGCTCCGTTCATAAGCTTAGTTCCAACTTGTAATCCGTTAGGAGCAAGGATATAAGCTTTTTCACCATCTGCATAGCAGATAAGTGCGATATTAGCAGTTCTGTTTGGATCGTATTCGATACTAACAACAGTTGCTGGGATACCATCTTTCTTTCTCTTAAAGTCGATGATTCTATATTTTCTTCTTGATCCACCGCCTTGGTGTCTTACTGTAATCTTTCCTTGATTGTTACGACCAGCGTTTTTATTTAAAGATACTACTAATGATTTCTCAGGAGTAGATTTAGTGATTTCAGCGAAATCTGAGCTAGTCATATGTCTTCTGGAAGGTGTATATGGGTTAAACTTTTTAATTCCCATGTTTTGCACTCCTTTCACTGCGTGTTAACGACTCTTGTTCGTCTGTTTTATTCTTATCGGCTATAAAAAGCCATATTGTTAATCTATTTCCGGTCTACCGCCGAAGCGTTATATAAGATTACTCTTATAATCCTTCGAAGATTTCAATATCAGCACTATCAGCTGTTAATTGAACGATAGCTTTTTTAGTTTTAGCAGTTTTACCAACTACAGCACCACGTCTACGATTTTTACCATCAAGATTCATAGTGTTTACTTTAGCAACTTTTGTTCCTTCGAACATTTTTTCAACTGCTTCTTTGATTTGACCTTTAGTCGCATCTGTATGAACAGAAAATGTATACTTTTTTTCGCTCATTGCATTCATGCTTTTTTCAGTAACGATTGGTTTAAGTATAACATCATAATATTTTAAATTTGCCATTATGCGTACACCTCCTCAATTTTTGCTACTGCATCTTTAGTTAATACTAAAGTATCATACTTTAAGATGTCATATACATTGATTGTATTTGTTAATGCAGTTCTTACAGTTGGAAGATTTCTAGCTGATAATACTACATTGTCATTCTTTTCTCCTAAAACAACTAATGCTTTGCTTACTTTTAAGTTGTCAAGTACAGCTTTCATTTGTTTTGTTTTAACTTCTGGGAAATTAAGTTCATCAAGTACTACTAATTTAGAAGCATTTACTCTTGATGTTAAAGCAGATTGAATTGCTGCTAATTTTTCTTGTTTATTCATCTTGAATGAATAGTTACGTGGTTTTGGAGCGAATACAACTCCACCACCAGTCCATTGTGGAGATCTTGTAGAACCTTGTCTTGCATGACCAGTTCCTTTTTGTTTCCAAGGTTTTCTTCCACCGCCACGAACTTCTGCACGAGTTTTAGCGCTTTGAGTTCCTTGACGTTTATTTGCAAGTTGTTGAACAACTGCCATGTGAACTAAATGTTCATTTATTTCAACTCCGAAGACAGCTTCGTTAAGTTCGATTGAACCAACTTCTTTACCTTCGATATTGTAAACAGATACGTTTGCCATTAGTGTGTTCCTCCTTCCTTAAAGCAATTAGTTTGCTTTTACTGAATTCTTTAACATAACCACAGATTTCTTAGGTCCTGGTACAGCACCTTTAACTAAGATAAGGTTATTTTCTACATCTATTTTAACAACTTCTAGGTTTTGAATTGTTACTTTAACAGCACCCATGTGTCCTGGCATTTTTTTGCCTTTGAATACTTTACTTGGATCTGAAGCAGCACCATTCGAACCAGCATGTCTATGGTATTTAGAACCATGTGCCATAGGTCCTCTAGATAAACCATGTCTCTTAATAGCACCTTGGAATCCTTTACCTTTTGACTTAGCAGTTGCGTCGATTTTGTCTCCTGCTGCGAAGATATCTGCATTGATTTCTTGTCCAACAGTATATTCTTCTGCATTGTCAAATCTGAATTCTTTTAAGAATCTCTTGTTTGTAACACCAGCTTTTGCAAAGTGTCCTTTTCTTGGTTTGTTGACTAATTTTTCTCTGATGTCGCCATAACCAACTTGTACTGCACTGTATCCATCATTTTCAACTGTTTTCACTTGAGTTACTACACAAGGACCAGCTTGTAATACAGTTACTGGAGTTAATACTCCATCTTCATTGAAGATTTGAGTCATTCCGACTTTAGTAGCTAATATTGCTTTCTTCATTACGAATGCACCTCCTGTTTAATCTACAGCGGATTACACAAATTTCGTGTAATCATCCTAGATGGCTTACTTTTGAGTGCTTGGGTCAGGAACCCCTGACACTTGGTCTCTATATATAAACCCTAAAGGATTACTTGCTTTTAATACTTACTTCTTTCGAAAACTATTTAGTTTTCATTTTGATGTCGATATACACACCAGCTGGCATTTCTAATCTAGATAATGCATCAACTGTTTTTTGACTTGGAGTGATGATATCGATTAATCTCTTATGAGTTCTTTGCTCAAATTGTTCTCTGGAATCTTTGTACTTATGAACAGCTCTAAGAATTGTTACTATCTCTTTCTTAGTTGGTAGTGGCACAGGCCCACTCACCTTAGATCCTGTTTTCTTTACAGTTTCAATAATTTTCCCAGCTGATTGATCGATTAATTGATGATCATACGCCTTAAGTGTAATTCTCATTACTTGACTTGCCATAAAAAAAGTCGCCTCCTTTTCGCACTTAATATCAGTACGACAAGCGGTGACTGTACACGTATCCGTGTGTATCGCAGATAACTCATCTCGTAAAACGAGCGGTTTCTTACTCTGTAATTAGAACCTGTCTAATTACACACACTCTCTCTTCTGCAATTTGCAGAGCTATTGATTTGTACAGTGACTTGTCGCCAGTTTTATAACTTGACATTCGCTCCACGGAAAACCTGTGTCTTACACAGCAACCTCGCGCTTCTACGCTATCAATGTCACAACAATAGTTATTATACAGTAGGTTTACAAGAATTGCAAGCACTTTTTTTTATTATTTTTCCAAAAAAATATACAATATTTTATTTATACTCTTTTGTTTTTTTTACATTTTGCCAAACAACTAGATTATTACAATGAATTTGTCAATATCACCATTATCACTATTTACATCACCTGCATTGAGGTATAATTTTTTTCATACGCTTTACCTTTTTGATGAGTTTCTTCCTATTATATATAACTTGCTATTAATAACTAGTAATGGAATATGTCCTCACACATCTTATTCTTATTACTTATCAATTCCTTTCTTAATTATCATACACAGATTATTATAGCTCTTACTTTGTTCACCTCACGAACTACATTCTTAGTACTCCACCATATACATGCTCTAATTAGTATTCTCCCCACAAATTTATGTTCTATTACAGGATTAAAGAAAAAGAAACAACAAAGTGTTAATCACCTTGTTGTCCCTAATTAGCATCCCCTATATCGTTATATTGTGTAAAAACCACTCTCACCTAGTTTCAATCATGTTTGAATCACAGCAAAAAAATATACTTACTTCGATTCCCATCTTCCTGAAGCACCACATGGCAGTGTTAAACCATTCGATGTAACTGGCAAACCTATCTCATCAGCGTTTACAACCCCACCATAACGTGGCACCAATTCCGTCCCCATCATATAAGCCAGTACCGCTGGTTGAAGTCCAGTTGTGTATGAATTAATCAAAAAGAATAAAGGATTATCCGATAGAACTTTTGTGCATAGTTGTACAAAAGGATAAATAGCTTCTTCAATCTTCCAAATCTCTCCCTTAGGTCCTCTTCCATAGGAAGGTGGATCCATAATAATTGCATCATATGTGTTTCCACGACGAATCTCACGTTCAACAAATTTCACACAATCATCTACGATATAACGGATTGGTGCTTCTGAAAGTCCAGAAGACTTTGCATTTTCCTTCGCCCATGTAACCATACCTTTTGATGCATCAACATGTGTAACGCTTGCCCCAGCAGCTGCCGCTGATAAAGTCGCTCCACCTGTATACGCAAACAAGTTTAATACCTTAATTGGACGTCCAGCATTTCTAATTTTGTTAGAGAACCAATCCCAATTTGCTGCTTGTTCTGGGAATACTCCTGTATGCTTAAAACTAAATGGCTGCAGATTAAAAGTTAAGCTCTTATAATTGATTGTCCATTGCTTCGGCAAATCAAAGAACTCCCATTCGCCACCACCTTTACTACTTCTATGGTAATGGCCATTCATATTCTTCCAACCTTTATGCTTTCTAGGGGTATCCCAAAGAACCTGTGGATCCGGTCGTACTAATAAGTATTTCCCCCAACGTTCTAATTTTTCTCCTTTTGAAGTATCAATTACTTCGTAATCTTTCCAGCCATCTGCTAACCACATTGTATTTTACTCTCTTTCTTCTATAATTAATAAAAGTGCATTATTCTTAGCTACGTATTCGCAGTCTTAAATACTTGCAATAAATATTTTCTATTAGCGATTATACACGTTTTTCCCTACTTAGACAAGATGTATACTAGTATAAGTATAATCACTATAGCAGAATATACACATTTTATGCTTTTTTTCTTATTTTTTAAGACTCTGCTAAGCTTTCTAATCCCTTTTTAACTTGACGTTGAAGCCAAAAGATACTACACTATAATTGTAAAAATAATGTAACGACATTCGGAAAACTTATATACAAAACTTCTGAACAGTTACTAACTATTTATAGGGAAACTATAAATACATAATTGAGGGAGGTACCACAAATGGGTATATTAACAAGATTTAAAGATATTATGGCAAGTAATATTAACGCACTCCTTGATAAAGCAGAAGATCCTGAAAAGATGATTGACCAGTGCTTACGTAATTTGAACAGTGATTTAGGTAAAGTGAAAGCTGAAACAGCTTCCATCATGGCTGAAGAGCAACGTTCCAAACGCGAATTAGATGAATGCACTAGTGAAATTAATAAAATGCAAAATTTCGCAGTAAAGGCCCTTGAAGCTGGTAATGAAGATGACGCTCGTAAATTCTTAGAAAAGAAATCTTCTCTAGCAAACAAACAAACCGGTCTTCAAGAATCTTACAATATAGCAAGCGCTAATGCTACTCAAATGAGAGAGATGCACGATAAACTTGTAAATGATATAAACGAATTAGAATCTCGTAAAGATATGATCAAGGGTAAAATGGCTGTTGCTAAAACTCAAGATCGCATCAACAAAATTGGTTCTAGTGTTTCAAGTGCCAACGATTCCATATCAGCATTCGATAGAATGGAAGCTAAAGCAAACAAGATGCTTGATTCTGCCAATGCTATGGCTGAATTAAATCGCGGTGCTAAAGATGACATCGCTGATTTAACTGCCAAATATGCTAATTCTGCATCAGAAGTAGACGATGAATTAGCAGCATTAAAAGCAAGCTTAGGTAAATAATAGAAAGCTCAATATAAAGGTGTTGTATAGTAACATATAGACTGCATTTTGCAATCCTGATCGTTCCTTTACAACACCTTATTTCAAGCTTAGTAAATATTAGGAGAAATCACTATGGTCGTTCAATACAAATGCCCTTGCTGTGGTGCGGATATGAAGTTCGACAGCAATACAGGGAAACTTCTATGTGAAAGTTGCGGGTATACTAGCGATATTGATACCATGAAACGCAACGAAGAAGGTAACACCACCTCTTCTGAGGAATATACTAATTCAACCCATAATACTTCTTACGAGTCTAAAGTAAATCAGTATGTATGTAATAACTGTGGTGCTGTATTAATTACAGAACCAGATACAACAGCGACTAGTTGTAACTTCTGCGGTGCTCCTGTCGTTCTTGCCGATCGATTATCAGGGGAATCTTCTCCCTACTATATAATTCCGTTTCAAATTAGTAAGACACAAGCTCAAGAAGCCTTTAAAAAATGGTGTAAAAACGGCAGACTTACTCCAAAAGGTTTCATGACCGCTGATAGAATCAAAAGCATGACAGGATTATACGTTCCTTTCTGGTTATATGATTTACATAGTAACGGAGAACTGAATGCCGCATGTACTCGCGTCAGAACGTATGAACAAGGAGATTATATCGTAACCGAAACACAGCATTATAATGTATATCGAAGCGCAGACCTAACTTACCTTAAGATACCTGTAGATGCCTCAGAAAAAATGAACGATGGTCTAATGGATAAATTGGAACCCTTTGATTATCGTAACTTGAAACCATTTAACTTGCCTTATCTTGCAGGATATACAGCGGAAAAATATAACTATACTGATGAAGATTTGTTCCCTCGTGTTCAAAATCGTGTTGCCGACTATGTGGAAACCTACCTACGTTCTAGCATAGCCGGCTATAGTAGTGTAAATGTGTTTAATAGAAGAATTCACATAAAACCAAAGAACGCCTTCTACGCACTTTTACCAGTATGGTTAGTGTGCTATGATTATCAAGATTCGGAACATGTTTTTGCCATGAATGGAGAAACAGGTAAAATAGTCGGTCGCCCTCCTCTAAGTAAAGGTAAAATCGCTTCTTGGTTTGGTGGTATCACCGTGGCCAGTTTTATTATTATTAAAATCATTGCATTATTAATGGGAGGTGGATTATTATGAAAACCAGTAAACAACATATCCTTCCCTTAATACTTTTTATGTTATGTTTATTATCAAGTATTATTATTGCACCAACAACGCAAGCTGCTACTAACAACAAAGATATTCCTTACGTCATTGATGATGCCAATCTATTATCCACTGATGACCAGCAAGATTTGAATGATCTGGCTAATAAATATAGCAAGAAGCATAATACTTCCATTGTGGTAGTAACAACCAATGATACGAATAACCTGTCTACTACTGACTATGCTAGTATGTATTATGATACTTATATACATGGCAATGATGGATATAATGATAACTGTGTACTTTTCCTTATCGATATAGATAATCACAAAACAAATATTTTTGCCTATGAAGATGCAGCAATAAGAATGGACTCAGGACGTAGTAATAAAATACTCGACGTTGTCACTCCAAAGCTAAAGGGAAGTGATTATGATGACGCAATTAAAACTTTCATCAAAAAGGCTAACCTGTATCTTGGTGCAGAACCTGGTACAAATCCAGATAACATCTTCTTTAAGCTATGGTTTCAACTCTTAATCGCTGTAATTATCGGAGCTACTGCTGTTGGAATCATGGTATTCAATTCCGGTGGTAGAGTAACAACTAATTCAGCAACTTACTTAGACCATGGGAACTCTAAACTTACTGGTTGTTTTGATCATTATATACGGACCACGACTACTCGCACAAAAAAAGCAGATAATAATAACAGTAGTGGTGGTAGCAGCGGAACTACAGGTGGTGGAAGTTCCTTCTCAAGTGGTAACGAAAGAAGTTTCTAAACGATAATATTTAAAAGGAGAACAAATTATGGGACTTTTCTCAAATCAATTTTCTAATGTGGTGGAATGGAATGAATTCCGCGAAGATATGATTTTCTATAAATGGTCTAATCAAGAAATAAAAAAAGGTAGCCGCCTTATCATTCGCCCAGGCCAAGATGCTATCTTCTTATACAACGGTAAGATAGAAGGTATCTTCACCGATGAAGGAGATTACGATATCGAATCTCAAATCATTCCTTTCCTTTCAACTCTAAAGGGATTCAAATTCGGCTTCAACAGCGGAATTCGTGCCGAGGTTTTATTCATTAACACCAAAGAATTCCTTGTACGTTGGGGTACTGGGAATCCGATTAACATACCTACACCTCAATTGCCAGGCGGAATGCCTATTCGCTCTAATGGTACATTCAGTTTTAAGATTAATGATTATATTAAGTTAATCGACAAGATTGCAGGTGTTAAAAGTTCTTATTTCGTAGAAGATGTAAAACTTCGTATTACCTCCATATTGGATCAGTTATTAATGAAATGGATCGTTAAAGAAGGCAAGGATATGTTCAACCTTCAGTCAATGTCCTTTGATATTGCTAAAGGAATTAAAGATGACTTAGATATGCAGTTATTTGATAGTGGTATGACAATTACAAGCTTCCAGATAATGAGCTTTAACTATCCTGAAAGTGTTCAAAAGATGATTGAAAAGAATGCTTCACACAGCATGATCGGTAACATGAACACCTATCAACAAGCTTCCATGGTTGACGGAATCTCTTCTGGCGCTGTTGGCGGTGGTGGAGTTGCTTCCGATATGGCTGGTATGATGATGGGTATGAATATGGCCAATCAGATGATGCAGAATATAAATCAAGCAAGCAATACGAACCAAGCTACACCTACACAAACTTCATCAGGCGCCGCCACTTCTAGTTCTTCCTCAGAAAAGCCGAACTTCTGTCCAAACTGTGGGCAAAAGACAGGTGAGGGTAACTTCTGTTCAAACTGTGGACATAAACTAAATTAACCAACAGAGATAAACTTCAAATAAAACAACCTACTATAACAAAACTAAAAGAGCTGCCACTTAGTCAATTTGACTATAGTGGCAGCTCTTTTTACCTATTAAAAATTACACGTTCTGTATAAATAATTTCTTATTAAGCTTGGTTAACTGATCCGAAAAGTTCCATTTTTTCTTTAACAGTTGCTTTGATTGCTTCAAAACCTGGTCCAAGTAATTTACGTGGATCAAAGCCTTTTCCTTCAAGATCTTTACCAGCTTCAATGTATTTACGAGTTGCTTCAGCGAATGATAATTGGCATTCTGTATTAACATTAATCTTAGCAACACCTAATGAGATAGCTTTTTTAATCATATCTTCAGGAATTCCAGTACCACCATGTAAAACTAATGGCATATCTCCAGTTTTTTCACTAACTGCTTCTAATGTTTCAAAGCTAAGACCAGCCCAGTTTTCTGGGTATTTACCATGAATATTACCGATACCTGCTGCTAACATAGTAACACCAAGGTCAGCGATTTGTTTACATTCGTTAGGATCTGCACATTCACCAGCTCCTACAACACCATCTTCTTCTCCACCAATAGAACCAACTTCTGCTTCTAATGATAAACCTTTTTCATTACAGATTTTAACTAATTTAGTAGTTTTATCAATGTTCTCATCGATTGGATAGTGTGAACCATCAAACATAATTGAAGAGAAACCAGCTTCGATGCATTTTTCTGCACCTTCAAAACTACCATGATCTAAGTGTAATGCTACTGGTACAGTGATATTAAGATCTTGCATTAAACCATTAACCATACCAACTACTGCATGATATCCACCCATATATTTTCCAGCACCTTCAGAAACACCAAGGATTACTGGTGAGTTGTTTTCTTGAGCTGTTAATAGAATTGCTTTTGTCCATTCTAAGTTGTTGATATTGAATTGACCTACTGCATATTTTCCTGCTTTTGCTTTAGTAAGCATGTCTTTTGCTGATACTAACATATTTTTATCCTCCATATCTTTCTTATGATAATTAGTGTAACCACTCAACCACATCAAGTTAACTAGCCCAATTTGAATGTTTTAACACATTTTGTGTGCAACTAGATTTATAAACCAGGTAACTGAATCGTTACGTTATTGTTAAACAATTTTATTTATATATCGGTTTTATTATAACGCATTTGTTCAGAAAAAGGAACCTTAAATTGATATTTATTTAACATCCGTCTACCAATCTTTATTCCACCTCTTCTACTTGTATCTTTTGATCAAATGCATATACTACATTACCAGTGTAATCTACAATCGTTCTAACCCCTTCTCTTTGTGTTAGAATATACTTACTTCCAATCTGCTCAATCATCTCATAACATGGCGAATCATACACCTTAACACCATTCGCATTATAGATATGCGAAATTTCATCTAGCGCATAGTCTTCCGAATAATCTGTAATTACAAGATTACCATCAAGAACTTGAACTACCAGATTTGATCCCTCTGCTAACAACGTGTTCTTATAGTACACATAGATTACAGTTCCCTCATCTAATTCATTCGTAATTAGATAAAAATTGCGTAATGGAGATTGTAATTCAACGATTCCAAACTCTCCTATACTAAACTGATACGTCTCTTTGCCCTCATAATCAAATACTTCAAAACCATTTGATTTTTGATAAAACAAATCATGCGGAGTAAAATCCACGCCATATGGTTGTAAATGTCCTTGGAATTCTTCCCCCTTTGATGTTACCAGATGATTTCCCTCTTCGTCATAGTAGGATGCGACATTGTTTTTTCTTGTCACATTATATATGGTGTCCTCTTTATCCGTTACGATACCATAATCGCCATTTACTGTATCATCATCCCCAGCTTCCTCTTCTCTATCCTCGTCACCTATAGGTGATTGGGTACCTGTATCATTGTTGTTTGGCTCATCTATAACAGTATTCTCTGTCACGCAATACAACCAGTACACAACAGATACTAATTTATCCGGAAATTCTTCTTGATTAATTTGACTAATTATTTTACCATCTTTATTTAAAATCAATTGATACTTACCAATCTGCGCCTCAATCATCTGACTATAGTCATTATAATTTACTACAAAGAAATGCTGATCATCAACATCTTTTAATTTGCCATTAGCGACTACGATTTCTTTGGTGATAGCTGGTTCTCCATCTTCATTATAGATGATATCCCCTTCTTCTGTATTAGATGCTACAAAATATGCACCATGAATCATTCCATAACTATTACTTATTGTATTAATACGTTTTCCATTCCCATCATAGATCTCTATTGGTTGTGTTCCATCATAAGAGACATTCCAAAGATTCTCACCAACAGAACTAACATAACTATTCGTTACATCAATTCCCTCTGCTAATACGTTCCCCTGTTCACTATATATGGTCATACTACTTGTATTAAACTCAGTATCCACTAAAACTGCTCCATAACATCCGTTCGTATATTTAACCAACGAATTGTAATCCATTGGTATGATCCACGTATCATTCTTCAGATCATAAACACCATAGGTATATTGATTTGGTTCAATAATTGTAGTACCATTTCTTTTTTCTTCATCTAACTGACCAAGAACAACCGGCTTAGTTATATCAATAACACCCATACCATTATTAGGAAGTACAGCGTTATCAAAATATTTCATTACTTTCATAGAAGAATCAAAAAACACTACTTTACCATAGCCGTAATCCAAGTCCCCTTCTCCAACATAGTACCATTCATCTGGTTCCAGTTCTAGATGCACTTCTTTATCAGCTTCCTGTAGCTTATCAGGATTTTCTGCTTCCGACAAAGTTTGTTCTCCCTTGTTATCAGAATCATTCACTAATCTATTATCGCGCTTACACGCTACACATAATAGCATAATTAGTACCATTACTGGTATAATTTTTTTCATCCCATGCTCACCTCTTATAATATCTTAATTTAATAGTCTAAGATTTACATTCTGTATCCAATTCCCCTACTTAAGACTAATCTTAACTAATCACATTATTAATTAAGTAGTTTGACACACTCATTATAACATATATAATAATGATTAACTAGTGAGTAATAAAAGAAACACCACAAGAAGCAATCAATATTCCCCTTGTACTCTCTACTTGGAAAGGGTAAATTCAAACTTCCTATGGTGTTCTTCATTACATTGTCATACTTTACTTATTCTACTGGAAACGTTCTAGTTGTTTCTTGATATATGCACCTGTATACGAATCCTTGCAATTTGCAAGCTCTTCTGGGGTACCTGTAGCCACTACAGTTCCGCCTTTATCTCCACCTTCCGGTCCAATATCAATAATATAATCGGCAGTTTTAATTACATCAAGATTATGCTCAATAACAACAACGGTGTTACCACCATCAGACAATCTTCTTAAGATATCAATCAACTTATGGACATCGGCAAAATGTAGTCCTGTTGTAGGCTCATCTAAGATATAGATGGTCTTTCCTGTACTTCTCTTACTTAATTCTGTAGCAAGCTTAATTCTTTGTGCCTCCCCACCTGATAAGGTAGTAGATGGCTGCCCTAATTTTACGTAGGATAAACCTACATCATTAAGGGATTCTATCTTTCTCTTAATGGTTGGCATATTCTCGAAGAATTTTAATGCTTCTTCTACTGTCATATCAAGTACATCAAAGATACTCTTACCCTTATACTTAACTTCAAGCGTTTCTCTATTATAACGTTTTCCGCCACAAACTTCGCATGGTACATAGACATCTGGCAAGAAGTTCATCTCAATCTTCAAGATACCATCACCACTACAAGCTTCGCAGCGGCCACCTTTCACATTAAAACTAAATCTACCTTTCTTATATCCTTTTGCTTTCGCATCTGGTGTTGTAGCAAACAAATCACGAATTTGATCAAATACACCTGTATATGTTGCTGGATTGGATCGTGGAGTTCGTCCAATCGGAGATTGATCAATATCAATAACTTTGTCAAGCTTATCTATACCGACAATATCCGTATGTTTACCTGGTATGCATCTCGCACGGTTAAGATCCCTAGCAAGACGTTTGTATAAGATTTCATTAACTAACGAACTCTTACCCGAACCAGAAACACCCGTTACACAAGTCATGATACCTAGTGGAATATCTACTGTGACGTTCTTCAGATTATTCTCTTTAGCACCTTTTATCTTAAGGTAATCCGTTGGCTTTCTTCTCTCCTTAGGTACAGGAATCTGAATCCTACCACTTAGATAAGCACCTGTAACAGAATCCGGATTCGCCATGATTTCCTCAGCAGTTCCTTCCGCAACCACTCTACCACCATGTTCTCCCGCACCAGGGCCGATATCCACTATATGATCCGCTGCAAACATGGTATCTTCATCATGTTCAACTACAATCAATGTATTGCCCAAATCCTTTAAGTTACATAGTGTACGTAGCAATTTGTCATTATCTCTTTGATGAAGTCCAATACTTGGTTCATCTAAGATATACGCAACACCTACTAAGCCCGAACCAATCTGTGTAGCAAGACGGATACGCTGTGCCTCACCACCTGATAAAGTTCCAGTTGCTCTAGCTAATGATAAGTAATCTAGACCTACATCAATTAAGAAACCGAGACGTGCACGTATTTCTTTTAGAATTAATTGCCCAATCTTTACTTGCATTGAAGTCAACTCCAGATTATTCATAAAGTCAAATAAATCTCTAATCGAGTATTCTGTAAGATCTGATATATTCTTATCACCTACAGTAACTGCAAGGGATTCCTTCTTAAGACGTTTTCCACCGCAACATTTACAAGGTGTTGTTCTCATGAAGCCCTCATATTCTTGCTTACTAGACTCAGAACCTGTCTCACGATATCTGCGCTCCACATTCTTAATTAAACCTTCGAATGCAACATCATAAACACCTTCTCCACGTTGTCCCTTATAGTGAACCTTAACAGATTTTCCACCCGTTCCATAGATTACTATATTACGAACTTCTTCTGATAATTCTTCATATGGTGTGTCCAAGCTGAACTTATATTCTTTTGCCAATGCCTTCAAGATTGCATGTGTATACGAACTTGGATCCGTTGCTGATTGCCATCCCATAACAACAATAGCACCATCTACTATACTGAGTTTCTTATTCGGTATCATCAATTCTTCATCGAACTCCATCTTAATTCCAATACCGTAACACTCTGGACACGCTCCAAAAGGATTGTTGAACGAGAAGTTTCTTGGTTCAATCTCATCAATACTGATACCACAATCAGAACAAGCAAAGTTCTGGCTAAAATTCAATGATTCTCCATCAATAACATCTACAATCAGCAGACCATCCGCCAACTTTAATACACTTTCAATGGAATCGGATAAACGTTTTTCTATACCTTCCTTCACTACAAGACGGTCTACAATAATCTCAATGTTGTGTTTCTTGTTCTTATCTAACTTAATTTCTTCATTAAGTTCATACAAAGAACCATCAACCATCACACGTACATAGCCGCTTTTCTTTGCTTGCTCAAACAACTTAACGTGTTCTCCTTTGCGCCCACGTACTACAGGCGCAAGTAGCTGAATCTTCGTACGCTCTGGCAACTTCATAATCTCATCTACCATTTGGTCGACTGTTTGTTTCTTAATCTCCTTACCACACTTAGGACAATGTGGTATACCGATTCTTGCATATAGAAGACGGAAGTAATCGTAAATCTCTGTTACTGTACCTACGGTAGAACGAGGATTTCGATTTGTTGATTTTTGATCAATTGATATTGCAGGTGGCAAACCCTCTATGCTCTCCACATTGGGCTTCTCCATCTGTCCAAGGAATTGTCTAGCATAAGATGACAAAGATTCCATATATCTTCTCTGCCCTTCTGCATAAATGGTATCAAAAGCAAGCGAGGACTTCCCTGAACCACTTAATCCTGTTAATACAACAAACTCATCTCTAGGTATATTTAAACTGATATCTTTTAGATTATGTTCCTTTGCTCCTCGTATCTTAATATACTTTTTATGGTCTTTCTCTTCTTTTATCATGTCAAACACATGCTCCCTCTATAATATAACTGTAGATTGTTCTCTCAGAACAAACACTTCGTTATCTAATTTGTAGCTAGATAGCTACTCTATCTCGTTTAAATGTTTCTTTAATTCAAGTAACTTATCTCTCAATTGTGCTGCCATCTCAAAGTTAAGCTCTGCAGCTGCCGTATGCATTTCTTTGGTAATCTTCTTAATTACTGCTTGTAACTCTTTCTTAGACATAGATTCATAATCTTTTTCCATGTCATACATTTGTTTACTAACCTTCTTCGAGATACTAATCAACTCACGTACCTTCTTATTAATGGTTGTCGGAGTAATACCATGCTCTTCATTATATCTTTGTTGAATCTCTCGACGACGGTTCGTCTCTGATATTGCCTTCGACATGGAGTCTGTAATCTTATCTGCATACATGATTACTCTACCTTCTGAATTACGTGCTGCACGACCAACCGTTTGGATTAATGATGTCTCAGAACGAAGGAATCCTTCCTTATCCGCATCTAAGATTGCTACAAGTGTGATCTCCGGAATATCAAGACCTTCACGTAATAAATTAATTCCTACTAAAACATCGAATACATCAAGTCGCATATCACGAATAATCTCAGAACGTTCTAGTGTATCGATATCGGAGTGAAGATATTTCACTCGTATACCAACTTCACGCATATAGTCCGTCAAATCTTCTGCCATACGCTTAGTCAATGTTGTAACAAGAATCTTATTCTTCTTAGCAACCTCTTTGTTGACCTCTCCAATCAAATCATCAATCTGACCTTCCACTGGTTTAACCTCAATAACTGGATCAAGTAATCCCGTAGGTCGGATAATTTGCTCTGTACGCAGCAATTCATGCTCTCTCTCATAAACATTCGGAGTTGCCGATACAAACATCATCTGATTAATCTTACTTTCAAACTCTCCAAAGTTAAGTGGGCGGTTATCAAGCGCAGATGGTAAACGAAATCCAAAATTAACAAGCGTTTCTTTACGAGCTCTATCACCCGAGTACATACCCCTTACCTGAGGTATCGTTATATGCGATTCATCTACGATAATCAAGAAGTCATCTGGAAAGTAATCCATTAATGTATATGGTGTACTTCCTGGTGCTTGTCCAGACATCGGTCCCGAATAATTCTCAATGCCAGAGCAAAATCCCGTTTCCCGAAGCATCTCGATGTCAAAATTCGTTCGCTCGGATATTCTTTGTGCTTCAAGGAGTTTTCCTTCTCTCTTAAAGTATAAAACTCTCTCTTCTAATTCGTCCTCAATCTTCTTAATTGCTTCATTCAACTTATCTGGTGGAACAACATAATGAGAGGCTGGGAACATAACCACATGCTCTAGCTCACATTTCACTTCGCCAGTTAATACATCGATTTCTGTGATTCGCTCAATCTCATCGCCGAAGAATTCAACACGTACGGCTGTATCTGTAGCAGAAACTGAGAAAATCTCCACGACATCTCCACGAACACGAAAGCTACCACGCTTAAAGTCCATATCGTTCCTTGTATATTGGATATCTACTAATTTTCTTAAAATGTCATCACGATCTCTAACCATTCCAGGTCTCAATGACAAGGTCATATTCTGATAGTCAACCGGTGCACCTAAACCATAGATACAAGATACACTGGCAACAATGATTACATCTTTTCTCTCTGTTAACGCTGCTGTGGCAGAATGTCGTAATTTATCTATCTCATCATTAATGGCAGAATCTTTCTCTATAAAAGTATCTGTTGATGGAACATAGGCTTCCGGTTGATAATAATCATAATAACTAACAAAATACTCAACTGCGTTCTCCGGAAAGAACTCCTTGAATTCTCCATATAATTGCGCCGCTAGTGTTTTATTATGGGCAATTATAAGAGTTGGCTTATTCAATGCTTGTATTACATTTGCCATGGTAAATGTCTTACCAGATCCTGTAACTCCAAGCAAGGTTTGAAACTGGTTGCCCTCTTCAAAACCTTTCACCAAATCCTGTATCGCCTCTGGCTGATCTCCCGTAGGAGCAAACTCCGATACTAAATTAAAATGATCCATGGCTTTCCCTTTCTTCTGTGGCAATATATAGACATAACCGCTTCCTAGTCAATTGTGAAACTATTCTCCGTGCATACAACATACCTGTGTTTTAAGGCTGTCTACTACAATTTGCTTAAGATTGTGTGGCTTACACATACAAACAAGGCATTGTATGTGACGTTCACACAATCCAACAAATAGTAACGACAGACATAAAACACACTGGTACGTTTGTATGCACTACAATTAGTTTCACAATTGACTAATGACCGTTTCCTTACTTTGATGCCAATTATATCATATGCATTTCCTAAAATCAACATATTTCCGAATGTCTGTTCTGTTTCCTCAATCAGGAAATACTAAAACAATCGTTCTAGTCTATTTAATAATTTCCACTTAATACTATTCACCAATAAATCAACTTCATACACAAACTGCAATAGAAAGAGCCAAAAGTGCATTATATTAACTGCACTTTTGGCTCTGTTCATTTGTCTATATTACCGAATTATTCACATGCGACGATTTCTTTGATAAAGAACTCTTTCCCACTTAACATCTCAAAATCCATCACCTTACACTCTGGACAAGCTCCTTTATTGTCGATCAGGTTATATACTTGCCCACACTGTTTGCATCTCCCGTTTCCAGGGATGATTTCAATCTCTAATTTTGAATCAGCTAAGACGGTTCCTTCTACTGCGGCAGGATACAGCTTTGTTAGATACTTCGGCACCATCGAACACAGTTCCCCAACTTGAAGTACTAGCGTCTCTATCTGATTGACTTCATTCTCTAACGCTATGGTCTCTACCTGTTTAACAACTTCTAACAATACCCCTAATTCATGCATTTTTCATACCCGCTTTCTTTTACTCAGCTTTAGAAAACGCATTTTTTACTTTTTTGACTGCAATCTTAGCCTTTCTCTTAATTACGGTTTTAACGACAACAGGTTTTAAGTCTTCATATCCAACACCTGCTTTGTCGTATACACGAACTAACTTGATCGCATCAAACTTGCATTTTGTCGTACATTGGCCACAACCTACACACATGAACTCATCAATCACTGTCGCTCCGCAGCCAAGGCATCGCTGCGATTCTTTCTTCATCTGCTCTTCTGTAAATGTAACACGAATATCAGCGAATACATCTTTTCCCTTAGAATGATCATGTTCTGCTTTTTGTCTTGGCATACGATCATAACCTTCAAAATCAATATTACTCTTATCAAGCGATTGGTATGCACGGCGGTCCCTACCATAGATTAGATTTTGTCCTGGTTGTACAAACCGATGAATCGAGATAGCTGCTTGCTTTCCAGCTGCAATAGCGTCAATTGCAAATCTAGGACCTGTAAAGGAATCCCCGCCCGCGAAGATATCTGGTTCGGCTGTTTGATAGGTAAATGGATCGGCTTGAATAGTTTTGTTTTGATTTAACATAACCTTCGAATCAGCAACAAGTTCTCCCCATTCAATGGATTGACCAACTGATATTAATACATAATCCGCATCAACAATCAAGGTTTCTTTCTCATCAAATACTGGGTTGAATCTATGGTTATCATCAAAAACAGATTTACATTTCATGAATTCAACACCTACCACCTTACCATTCTCAGTAAGGATACGTTTTGGTCCCATGCTAGTATTAAGAACAATTCCTTCTTCTTCTGCTTCTAGGCACTCTTCTTCTAATGCAGGCATCTCCATGCGGTTTTCAAGACAATACAAATTAACTGCTTCTGCACCTACTCTGGTTGCGTTACGAGCAACATCGATTGCTACGTTACCACCACCAATTACAACCACCTTACCATGTAATGGTTCCGCTTTGCCAAGGTTTACATTGCGCACAAAATCAACACCCGTAATTACTCCGCTTGCATCTTCCCCTTCAATACCAAGTTGTCTTCCTCCTTGTGCTCCTATCGCCAAATAGAACGCTTTGTATCCTTGTTCTCTCAACTCTTTAATGGTAATATCTTTACCAACTTCTACTCCCGTTTGGAAGGTTACTCCTAGTTCTCTAAGGATTTCGATCTCCGCATTCACAACATCCTTTTCAAGACGAAAACTTGGAATTCCTAATGTAAGCATGCCCCCAAGCACCTCTTGTTTTTCAAATACCGTTACTTTATAGCCGTCGATTGCTAAATAGAATGCGCAGGAGAGGCCAGCTGGTCCGCCTCCTACTATAGCAATCTTCTTTCCATATTCATGTCTTTGTTTTGGGATAAATCGGTTTTCTGATTTTAATTCTTGATCCGCAATAAACTTCTTAATTTCATCAATTGCAATAGCATCATCTATATCAGCACGGGTACATGCCGATTCACATTTTCTTGGACAGATACGACCACATACCGCTGGGAATGGGTTCTCATGTTTGATAAGCTCAAGAGCTTCCTTATATCTTCCTTGTGACGCCAATTTTATGTACCCTTGTATTGCAATATGTGCTGGACATTCTGACTTACAAGGACTTGTTCCGGTGTCCACAACATTCTTTCGATTAATACGATAATCCGCGTTCCATTTATCTGGTCCCCATTCGGTGTCTCTTGGAGTTTCTACTTTTTTCTTCGGAAGAGGATTAATTGTACATAACTTCTGACCTAACTGAGCGGCATTGGTTGGACAATGTTCTACACATTCTCCACAAGCTACGCATTTCTCAGCATCTACTTGAGCTTGATAGTTTGAACGTGACATATCAACATTCTTAAACATCTCTGCTGTACGAAGTGCCAAACAAGAACAACCGCAACAATTACAAATTGCATGCGTCTTACCTGCCCCATCTAAGTTTGGTATCTGGTGCATAAGACCATTCTCTTCTGCCTTACGAATGATTTCAAACGCTTCTTCTTTTGTAATCTCACGCCCCCTACCAGTTCTTATATAGTATTCTGCTGCATGATCAAGTTGAATACACATATCTTCTGCTAAGTGACCACAACCTTCTCCCATAATCTTACGAGAGGTACGGCAAGAACAATCCGATACTGAGAAGATATGACTATCGTTCAAATATTTAGATATCTCTTCGTATGATGCTTTTCTTGTTTCTCCATCAATTGCCATCTCAATTGGAATAACTCGCATTAGTCCTGTTCCAGCTGGAAAGCTACCTATTGATCTTGGTCCGTTTTCACGGCCATATGCTTCAAAAGCTTCTGCTATTTGAGGATATTTCACAACATTTTCCTTGTTGTTTACCATCATCTCCATGATACCAGGAACCCAAGTATCATACCAATATACATCTACTCCGTCCCTCTCATTAATAAAACAAACACCAGCCATTGCTAACTCCCAGCAAAGCTCTTTCGTTCGCTCTAGAGATTTATTACACTTTGCAGCTAATTGCTCGGCATTCTGAGGTTTTCTAAACTCCATCACAAGTGCTACTTCCGCCATCTCATCGGTAACAACTGGTTCTAGAATTCTATATCTTGCATCATCTACAGTAATTGCCCCTCTTGCACCAACTTTTTTATTACTAACTTTGTTTGCAAACTCTAATACCTTCTTCTTAGTCTCCATAAGCACACTCTCCCTTTCTACTTAACACCTTCTTTTACTTGATTTCTAAGCCAATCTGTCCATTCTGAAATACCTTCTCCGGTCCGTGCAGAAATCGGTATTACCTTAATATTAGGATTTAACTTTTTCGCTCTTTGTGTACATAGATCAATATTAAAATCAAAATATTCTAAAACATCAATTTTATTAATTAGTAACACGTCACAGATAGAAAACATTAGAGGATATTTAAGTGGTTTGTCATCACCTTCTGGTACGCTTAGAATCATAGCGTTCTTTGTAGATCCTGTGTCAAATTCCGCTGGACAGACTAAGTTACCTACATTTTCTAAGATAACAAGATCAACATTCTCTGTTCCTAGTTCTTTAATTCCTTGTCTTGTCATATCCGCATCTAAATGACACATTCCTCCTGTATGTAGTTGAATAACCTTGGCACCTGTTGACGAAATTGTCTGCGCATCCACATCGGAATCAATATCCGCTTCCATAACACCAATTCTAAATTCATCTTTTAGCTCATTAATCGTCTTAGTAAGGGTTGTAGTCTTTCCCGATCCCGGAGACGACATTAAGTTAAGCAAATATGTATTCTCCTGTTTCAACTCTTCTCTTAATCGATTTGCATCTGCATCATTGTCTTCGAAAACACTTTGTTTGATCTCAATCACTTTAAATTTATCCATAAATACCTCTCTCTTTTAAAATAATTAGTTACTTACTCTGCTAGTTCCTTAACCTCTTGATACTTCTTCAAATCTATGTACAACTCACCCTTGTAAGGATTTCTCTTTGTCTTAACCGTTTTGTAAATCATGTAAGCAAAAACTGAAACATTAGCTAATAATGATAGCAAACTCCACACAAAAAGTGGCGTTTCGTTATATGTTGATGCTACTGCAAATCTCCCTTTATCAATAAAGGCTGGTACCGTTTGAGCAAACATACACCACAATGCTAATGTTTGTGCTCTATGTTGTAACCAAGCACCTTTTCCAATTGTAAAGGCACAAACCGTTGGTGCTAATAATAATGCAAATCCGCAATACCAAGCATGACCTGGTAAGCAGTTATATGTATAAGCAAAATTCCATAAGTCATATGCGATAATCCAGAACCATAGCATATCCGGCCATAACATATCTTGACTTCCATCTTTCTTTGTTTTCTTACGAATACAAATTCCAAGCCAACCTGTAATCGTAATAATATTAAGAATTCCCGCAGCCGCGTTCATGAAATTCCATGGTCCGCCGAGAACATACATAGCTTCATCAGCTAGCGTTCCACCGCCTGCATAGTTTAAACCAACTTCTATATCACGGGCTACTGCTTCTAATATATTAATTGCAAGAATAAGTGGTGGAAAACATAATGCAATCTTGTTCGTCCTTAATGCCCACTCCTTACCAGTCTTTTTGTTCTTACCATGCAGATGACGAATACACCAAAATCCAATACACCCTGCCGTGGATGAGTACACTTTCGCAAGATGGAACCAATCTGTGTACGTGGTATCACTTAACACCGTGAACCATAAGGCTGATAAAACAATTGGCAATACAACAAAACAAGCAAAACCAGCTATTGTCGATCTTCTTGTTAATTCATTAAGACCGAATAAAACAACAAATACCGCAAGCCATACAAGCCAAACACTAAGTAAACTTGCACCTTCTGCATAATTAAAAGTAAACATACAAATAACCCTCCCTATAGTGTCCTGTTCATCTGGTCATACCAGATGAACACACTTCTCTTTGTTAAAAACATAACACTTTTATATGCAATATGTCAACATTGTATCATTATTACTTTATTTTTTCAGCTATTCGCACAATAAAAATGTTGAATTTTGGTCAATATTCCATTATAATATCTTTGTGGTCTGTGGTTATACCACATATATACTGATGGTTTTACTTTTTTTAACAACACTTGATAAACTTTATTCCATAACAGATCAACTAAAATACATACTAAAAAGGAGATTCCTCTATGCAATTTGAAAAATTATGCGCACCTTCGTTAAAAGAACTATTCATTCAGCAATTAGAAACTATGATTCTTTCAGGGAAATTACCAGTAGGAGAAAAACTCCCAGCGGAACGTGAACTTGCCGAAACAATGCAAGTTAGTCGTGCAGTTATTAATGCGGGGATTGCTGAACTTGCCCGCAAAGGTTTTCTTACAATCAAACCACGTGTAGGTACCTTTGTCGCTGATTACCGTAGAAACGGGACTATCGATACTCTGATTTCTATTATGAACTATAATGGTGGAATTTTGAGAGATGACGAGATTCGCTCTATATTAGAGCTTAGACTTGGATTAGATTCCTTAGCAATTAACTTATGTATTCCAAAGATTACTGATGATGAGCTTCACAGCTTAAAAGAAAAAGTTAATTCATTATTGATAGCGCAAACCCCAGAGGAAGCTTCTACAGTAGCCTTTGCATTCCAACATGAGCTTGCTTACCTATCAGGAAATACGCTGATGCCCTTAATCTTTTCAAGCTTTCGAATTCCTGTTATTACCCTTTGGGAACGGTTTTGCCGTCTGTACGGCATCGAAACACTTTATGAAAATACACTCACGTTATATCAATGTATTGAAGAAAGAGATTCATCAAAAGCAATCGAATGGCTGAATACTTCTATCAATGATACCATTCACGGGAATAGACAAATCTATTATTAAGCATAAAAATCGCTCAAGCTGAAAAATTAACTTGAGCGATTCTTATTCTCGCACTATTACAATAGGTCTTACTTACTACTCTTTTCATTAATAATCTTAATTGCTTCTTGCAATTGATTATCTTCAGATTTATCTATTACAACCTTTGTCTTCAACTTATCTTTTAATTCAACTACCACATCTGGTTCAATACCAATTTCGTGGATGTTACGTCCTTTTGGTGTATAGTATTTTGATACCGTTACTTTAACTCCACTTCCATCAGATAGAGGAATTACAGATTGAACGATACCTTTACCAAAGCTTGTTGTTCCAAGAATTGTTCCTATTCCATAATCTTGGATAGCTCCAGCAAATACTTCTGATGCACTTGCACTGTTACCATTAATCATAACAACAAGTGGCTTGTCAAAGGATTCTTCTGCTGTTGACTTCACCTCTTCAGTACGAGTGCCATTCTTATCCTCCGTATAGACAATTAAGCCTTCTGGTAACATACGGTCTAACATGTCGCAAACGGTATCAAGTAATCCACCCGGGTTGTTTCTCAAGTCAATTACCAAACCTTTCATTCCTTGATTATCAAGATCCGTTATGGCACTTCTAAATTGTGGTCCTGTTACTTCATCAAACTCCGCTATCTGGATATAACCAACTTTATTGTCTAACATCTCATAGGATATCGTTGGAACTTCAACCGTACGCCTTTCAATTGTTAACTTAATTGGATCACTTTCTCCCGCACGAATAATCTCAAGATCAACTGTCGTCCCTTCTTCACCCTTCATCTTACTTACGATTTCTGAAAGGTCTTTCCCTGTTGCCTCCTCACCGGAGACTTTATAGATAATATCTCCAGGCAACATTCCTGCCTTATACGCAGGTCCCCCTTCAAAAGGTTTTACAATTGTTATTACTCCAGTTTTGACATCTTGACTAACATAAGCTCCAATGCCACAATAACTTCCTGATGAAGACTCCATTAAAGCCGCAAACTCATCTTTGGTATAATATACGGAATAAGGATCTTCTAAACTACTAACCAACCCCTTGTACATACCTTCTACCATCTTATCTTCATTTATTTCATCCAAATAATACGTATCTATAATCGATTTTATCCGATTAAGCTTTGACTTAACTGCTTTACTCATTAGCGAGTTATCAGAATCGGCTTCTGTAGTTAGATTTGTACTTCCATTATTACCTTCTGCACTCTGTATAGAATTGCTCCTAACATAACCAGCAAACAAAACACTAAAGAAAAGTGCTGAAACCAACAAACCAACCAGCATACCTTGAAAATAACGATTTTTCATAAAAGCTGTCATATCCTTTCTTTGTCTGTTTATAACGATATTACTTTACTAACCCAGTTCAAAGTCACAGAAGACTTCTACCAAATTAACGAATTCTTACTTTACGTAATTTAATGGATCCACATAACTACCATTAACAGAAACGCCAAAATGCAGATGAGGTCCGGTGGAGATTCCTGTAGAACCAACTAATGCAATTTTCTCGCCTTTACTAACCGTTTGACCTGCCGATACTAACAGCTGAGAACAATGCATATATACCGTGTATACGCTATTACCATGAGAAATCATAATATAATTACCCGCACCTGCACTATAAGAAGCTGTTACAACCGTTCCTGAACTTGCTGCTACAATGGAAGTTCCCGTAGGAGCTCCGATATCGATACCTTGATGGTAGGTGCTAGCACCACTTGTTGGTTGCCCACGGTTACCAAAATATGAGGTAATCGTATGACTAGCAGGTAGAGGCCATGTAAATCCTCCCTGTGTTCCTGAATTGGAAGAATCTGAGCCATTCGAAGAATTATCAGACGAGTTATTACCATTTGAGTTATTATTACTAGAATTCCCCGAATTATTACTCTGCTCTTGATTCTTCTTCTCTTCCTCTTCTTTTCTCTTACGTTCCTCTTCTTTTCTTTTACGTTCCTCTTCGGCTTTTCGTCGTCTCTCTTCTTCCTCGACTCTTCGTCTTTCTTCCTCAAGAAGCTTTTCAATTAAGGCTTCCTGTTCTACAATCGCATTAGAATAATTAGAAACCATCGACTCTGATTGCTGAATGTTAGCATTATACTTTTCAACTTCTTTTGATTTGTTGTCAATAAGTTTTTCAACTGTGTCTTTTTCGTAATTAACTTCTTCTGTTAATTCCTCTAATTCGACAATCTTATTCTCTATGTCTTTTTTCGTTAATTCTATCTGCTTCTTTGTATCTTGATAATTCGTTAACATAGTGCGGTCGTATTGCATTATCTTTTCTATATATTCCGCACGATTTAACATGTCAGACATGTCTGCCGCACCAAGAATAATTTCTATGTAATTTGCATTACCATTCTCATACATATACTTTATTCTTTTCTTCATCGTCTCATACTGGTTTTTTTCAGTTTCTTGTGCTTCTTTCAGATTTTTTTTCGTTTTATCAAGATCTGTATTAGCAGTATCAATTTGACTATTCAAACTAGTGATTTCTTTATTCAAATCATTCAACTGTACATCCATCTTTTCGATGTACGTAACAATGTCACCTTTCTCCTTCTCAAGTTCTTTTATCTTAGCTTCTGTCTCTTCTTTCTTCTTCTCTAAATCACTCTTCTCTGACTTAGCATCGTTGATTCCTGACGCAAAGACGGTGTATACAGAAGTGAAAGTTAAGAGGGATACAAGCATCAACATCCCAAATCGTCGCATTCGCTTCTTTCTTTTCATATTGTTACCATACCTTTCTCATCGTTATAATAAGCAATCTTCTACTTACTTTATACGTGTAGATGTTTTCTCACTGTAATCATACTTCCAATAAAACCAATTCCCACTCCAATCGCTAGTGATAATGGTATTAATGTGGCGAATACATGATTTACATTCAAGAAATGTAAGATATTTGATAAGATGCTAAATTTCTGCCCAATATACATAATTGCTTGATTGTAGATAATATATAGTAAAATCAATGGGAATATGGCTCCCATCAATCCAATAAGCATTCCTTCTACAATGAACGGAGACCGTACAAAATAATCTGTCGCTCCTATTAATTTCATGATAGAAATCTCTTCCTTACGTACCGATATACCCATTGTTATAGTTGTATTGATTAAGAAAATCGCAACAGCTAACAATAATATAATAATTGCTCCTGATACGTAACCTAGTAAGAGATTAAAATCACTCAATCCCTGTGCAAGCTTGTCTGAATTATTGACTTTACGAACACCATCTATCCCTTGAACAAACTCAACGAATTCAGGTTGTTTTGCAACCTCATCTAGATACACCACGTATGATGCAGAATCCTCTAACGGATTATCCTCTGCAAATGTATCGATTAGCTCCTGTTCATCTGCAAATGTATCTTGTTTATACTTTTCCCATGCTTCATCTGCTGATATGTATTCCAGTGTAGCAACTTCCTCACGCTGTTTGATTTGATTTCCAATCTGTTCAATCTGCTCCTCAGTTATATTCTCATCAAAAAAAATGGATACACCAACTGATTTTTCCTCAATCTTAACTGTATATTGAAAATTTGCTAATATGAAATAAAATATACCAAACAAGAATAAGCATGTCGCTATTGTTCCTATAGAAGCCAGAGAAAACATTCTATTACGGTGAATATTCTTTATTCCCTGCTTAAAACTATATAAAATTGAACTAATTTTCATTTGAATAACCACCCTTTTGTTCGTCACTGACTAATATACCTTTGTTCATTGTTATAACACGCTTCTGCATAGCATCTACGATTTCTACATTATGTGTAACGACCACTACTGTTGTACCTTTTTTGTTAACCTCATCTAATAAGGACATAATATCCCAAGAATTCTTAGGATCTAGATTTCCAGTCGGTTCATCTGCTAGTAATATGAGAGGATTGTTCACAAGTGCTCTTGCTAATGCAACTCTTTGTTGCTCTCCACCAGAAAGTTCTCTCGGAAATGCGTTAAGCTTATCGGAAAGTCCAACAAGTGATAGCATAGCTGGTACATTACGTTGAATCGTTCGACTTGGTTTTTCAATTACTCGTTGCGCAAAAGCAACATTCTCAAAAACATTCCGATCCTTTAATAAACGGAAATCTTGGAACACAATTCCTAGATTACGTCTGAACTTCGGTACTAACCTTCTTCTAAGTCTTGTTATATCTCTCCCGTTCACAAAAATCTTTCCCGATGTAGGTTCAATCTCCTTTAGTAACATTTTAATCAAAGTCGATTTTCCAGAACCACTACTACCAACGATAAAAACAAACTCACCTTTTCTTATCTTTATACTAACATCTTTCACTGCATCTACGTCCTTTTGATACGATTTCGATACGTTTTCTAATACAATAATAGGAGGCTCAATAGACTCCTTTAATAATTCATCTACTTCGTTTTTCATAATAATACCATGCCTTTCACAGCCTGCAAACTTTGGTCACAGGCTCAAAGTTGCCTGGGAAAGATCCTTCTTCCACAAATGTATCCTTTTCATTATAAATGTAGCACCGTATTTGGAACCCGTAGCATAACCACTCTACTGGAGCAAATCGGTGCTCTATTATTATACATCTTAATTAATTAGTACTCAAGACTTTCCATATACTTCATATACTTAACTACCATAAGAGCAATCTTGAATGTTATAGCATCTTCAAATACGCGTAAATCTAGATTCGTGCTCTTTTGTAATTTGTCCAAGCGGTAAACTAACGTATTTCGATGAATGTATAGCTGTCTTGAAGTCTCTGAAACATTAAGACTATTTTCAAAGAATTTATTAATTGTAGCTAACGTCTCTTCATCAAAATCATCTGGTGATTTGCCATCGAAAATCTCTTTGATAAACATCTTACACAAAGGCATAGGTAATTGATAGATAAGACGTCCAATTCCTAAGTTGTTGTATGCCACTACATTGCGGCCACTGTAGAAGATCTTTCCTACATCAAGAGCCATCTTAGCTTCCTTATATGATCTAGAAACATCTTTAATTTCATTTACAATCGTACCGTAAGCAACATGAACCTTTGTCATAGCTTCCGTATTAAGCATATCAAGGATTACTTTTGCTGTCTTCTCCATATCCTCGTATGTTTCGTTTGGTTTTAATTCTTTTACTAAAATAATGTTCTTTTCGTCAACAGCAGTGATAAAATCCTTAGTCTTCGCAGAGAATAATCCACGAACTGTTTCAAGTGCATTCATGTCCTTTTCATTCTTAGTCTCAATAATGAAAACCACACGTCTAACATCGGTATCAATATGAAGCTTCTTAGCACGGTTATAGATATCCACTAATAGCAGATTGTCCAATAACAGATTCTTGATAAAGTTATCTTTATCGTATCTTTCTTTATATGCAACTAATAGATTCTGAATTTGGAAAGAAGCAATCTTTCCAATCATGTATACATCTTCACTATCACCTTTGGCAAGGATAATATATTCTAACTGATGTTCATCAAAAACTTTAAAGAATTGATATCCTTGGACAACTTGACTATCTGCTGGAGAATCAACGAATGCTAGTACAGCATTCTCATAGTCTTCTGCGTTTGATATAGTAGACGCTAACGCTTTACCTTCTGTATCCATCACGCATATGTCAATACGAGTAATTACTTTTAAGCCTTCTATTGTATTTTGAAGAATTTGGTTTGATATCATATATTCACTCCTCTGTTTTTACATTTCATAAACTAACTTATACTAATATTATCACTATTTTTATTAAATGTAAACTAAATCCCTACAAAGTTACTATAAATTTTAGCAATTTTAATCAAATCAGGCTTAAACCTATTTAGTTTAATCACTAAACTAATTTATTTTCCCTAATAATAAAAAAGATGCTGTATACTGCTGATTTTTATCAGCAGTATAGCAGCATCTTCGTAATATCTGATTAGTGGCAGATAACTTGTTCTGTTTCTTTGTCAAATACGTGGATTTTTGTTAAATCAAATGCAACTTTAATTGTATCTCCAGGTCTTGCAGTTGTACGTGGGTTAACACGTGCAGTAACTTCAAATTGATCGATTGTGAAGTATAAGTAAACTTCAGCACCAAGTAATTCATATACTTTAACTGTTGCGTCAACAACGCTTCCTGGATTTGATTCGATGAAGATTTCTTCATCATGAATATCTTCTGGACGAATACCAAGGATAACTGTTTTGTTTTCATAACCTTTTTCAAGTAATAATTTAGCTTTAACTTCTGGTAATTTGATAGATAAAGCACCAAATGTTAAGATTACGTCTGATCCAGATTTAACAACTTTGCTTTCGATGAAGTTCATTTGAGGTGAACCGATGAAACCAGCTACGAATAAGTTGTTTGGTTTGTTATATAATGCGATTGGTGAGTCAACTTGTTGAACAAGACCATCTTTCATAACTACGATTCTTGTACCAAGTGTCATAGCTTCTGTTTGATCATGTGTTACGTAGATAATTGTAGTTTCAAGTCTTTGATGTAATTTAGAGATCTCGATACGCATTTGAACTCTTAGTTTAGCATCAAGGTTTGATAAAGGCTCATCCATAAGGAATACTTTAGGATCACGAACAATAGCACGTCCCATGGCAACACGTTGTCTTTGACCACCTGATAATGCTTTTGGTTTACGATCTAATAAATGTTCGATATCAAGAATTTTAGCTGCTTCATGTACTAATTTGTCAATTTGATCTTTTGGAGTTTTTCTTAACTTAAGACCAAATGCCATATTGTCATATACTGACATATGTGGATATAACGCATAGTTTTGGAATACCATCGCGATATCTCTATCTTTTGGTTCTACGTCGTTAACTAATTTGTCTCCGATCCATAATTCACCTGAAGAGATTTCTTCAAGACCTGCGATCATACGAAGAGTTGTAGATTTACCACAACCAGATGGACCTACGAAGATGATAAATTCTTTATCTGCGATTTCAAGGTTGAAATCCTTTACTGCTACAAAACCATTAGGATATGTTTTATTGATATTTTTTAATGATAAACTTGCCATTAAACAGTTCCTCCCTAGAATTTTTCTTGTTTTTATTAACCAATATTACACTAATTCGATAAGCTAATGATACACCATTTGTCCTTTAAAAACCATACTCCATATTACCAAATTAAAAAAAAGACTTTTGTATAATTTGTATAACGCTTATTAAAATAGTTTGTTTTGTTAATAAATTAGCTGAAAAATTCTACTTTTCTTGTCTATATTCTATAAAGCCTTCTCCCATAACTTCCCTAGCATCGCTAACAATTATAAAAGCCTTCTTATCAATAGAAGAAACGATTTCTACCACAGGTGCTATCTCCTTCTTTGATACGACGCAAAACAACATCTGCTTCTCCTTATTCGAGTACATACCACGCGCAGATATTCCTGTGACTCCCCTCTCCATCGTATATAGTATCTCTTTCGCTATCTCTTCATAATGATCCGAGATTATGTACGCAACTTTTGCAAACTTAAGCCCTTCTAAGATACTGTCCATCACTTTCGAGTTAATATATACAGCAATAACTGCATATAATGCCTTGTTCAAACCGAATACAGCAGCACCTGTTAATACGATAGCACCATCAATTACAATAAGTAACTGAGGTACTGTATAATGTTTAAAATATTTTTGCACTATCATACCAAACAAATCTGTTCCACCAGTAGTTGCACTAGTGACGAATACCAGCCCTAATCCAACACCACCAATAACACCACCAAATACCGCTGCCAACAGATAATCTTGGTAATTAATATTAAAACTAGGTACAACGTATAAAGCAACGGTAAAACATACCGTTGCAAACAATGTCTTCCCGACGAATTTCTTTCCCTTTAATAATATAGCTCCTATAAATAATGGAATATTAATTACAAGGTTACTAAACCAAATAGGAACTCCGCCGTCTATTACATTACTAGTAAAATACTTAATAACAATTGCTAGACCTGATACCCCTCCAGTTACCATACCGAGGGGCTCATATACAACATTAACCGATACCGCTACTAGCAAAGTACCTATTATAATCAGTAAGCAATCTTTACCCCTAGATCTTTTCGTAACTTCCATAATCGGCCCCACTATTTTATATTATTGTTATTATAGTTCTCTAGCTTCTTTTTGAATGTCCGGCTTGCATTAACCTGCTTAAGCGGTTTCCATGCTTTTACATGATGATATATCCCTTGTAAACCAAGTCTCTTTATTATAGTAGGAATCTCATTATACTCTTTCAACATACCATCTTTAATGTCTGCTAACACAAGACATAGCTTTGCATTCAACTTCGTATTATTTCTTGCAATCCATAATTCTTGCTCCGGACTTTCTAATGCAAGCACTAAGATATCTGGTGCAGCTGCATTAATTTCGTTAATAACAAGATCCTCATTCTCTGTTATATCTCCCATGTAAGAACCAACAACGATGAAACGTTCCTCTGTCCTTCTTTTATAGTTAAGAAAGCTCTCCACTTGGTTAACCATGTCTGATACAACGAAAACTGTTTTCTTAGTACAATCCATATTTCTTAGACTTAACTGTAATTTGTGAAAGTCACTAACATAATTAGCATTTTCATATATGTGTGGATATGCAAGGTCTAGAAGCATCTCTTGTGACGGCAATATATAATCTGCACACGCAAGGCTGTTTCTAAATTCTTCTTCTTCATTGGCATATTCAAGAGTTTTTGCAGTAATGAGGAATACAACATTTAAGCAATCATTAAGCAGAAACTCTTTCAATTTTTGGCTGAAGGCTAGAACAGATATAACATCCAGTCCAACTCCCATTACATTAGTCTTATTTTTCATTTTAACCTCCATACTCACTATTAGTGATCATTACACTAAATTGAGATTTCTAATGGGTTATTTCTATTAAGTTCTTATTAACCGTACCTCTTTCATAGCAACAAATATGCACGTAAGACATAAAAAGGTATACCTATCTATTTTCCGAAACTCCTAATATAATCTGTATATCAAAACCTACTGGTACCGTTCCTACTTCAACTACCGCATCTTGAAATAATGGCAATAAATCTCTTCCCATTCCTTCCTGCGCTACAATAATCTTTGTATTCTGTAATATTTCATCTGTATAATTACCTACTTCTGCAACTCCAAAACCCGCATTCTGAATAATATCACTATATTTACTTGCCAAACCAGTAATATTACTTCCATTTAATAAAGAAATCCTTAATCCAACGGATGAAATTGACTCGGCTTCTTGTTCTGCATCTTGTGTATTTGTATATGCCTCATTATTAACCAATTGCATAATAAGTTCTTTCGTTAGTTCCAAATCCGCATCGTAATAATCCATTTGCTGTGCTCCAGGAATTATGTGATAGTATATATAATCCCTATTCACATTACGGTATGTGGATGCATACTTTTGTTTCGATTCCAAAGGTAGATTGGACTTTGCTACCTCATAAAATCTTGCTAAGTACTCTTTCATCGAGTAAGATTCATCTTCCGTTACAGACTCAATTATACTATCTTTCAACACATATACGGAGCCCTCAACTCGCTCTCCCGTCTGTAATAATATTGTTCTTGTTTCTTCATTGAAAATAGCATCTGCAGTCTCACTATTTATTATAGTATAGCAACTAAGTTCTGTTCCAAGGAGCTCATTCATTATGAGCTTCCCAAATACAAATCTTGTTGATTTATCAAAATACGTATTCAAATTCTTTAGAGATAGAATTTGAGGAATCTGTTTATTCTTCGCATACAATTTCTGATACAAGTCTGTTGATAACGGGAACTGTGTATCATTTGGAATTGTAACATAATCCAAATTGTTGGTATACGTATTCAGAATTTCTAATATAACACCTTGTATATTCTCATCTTCATCCGTTATATATAATAAATTCTTGCAGATATTATCTGCAGTACCATCATTAGCAATCAAGTTATTTTCAGTACTAGTTTGTTTTCCATCTTTATGTGTTAATTTATAGACACCAATAGTTAGTTTGTATGTTGTAAATCCAACAATAAACATTAGTACCATCATACATCCCGTCCGAATAAATCCTCTTATAAATGCATGCAAATGTTTATTTCGTTTCATAGTATTTTTATTCCCTAGCGTACTGATTAATGCGCTAACCATAGACAGTTACGTAACGTCTATAGTGATTCCTTTCGTTTCGTTTTCATATCCTGCACCATGTAGTATAGCAGATACAGTAAAAAGTATCAACTATGGAATTTTCTTCTTGCTCCTTGCATTTTAAGGAAGTTAATATTAGGATGATTCTATGTGATACATATAAGATTAAAACCAAAAAGAAAGTGCTAATTGAATGCAGCACTTTCTTGTATTCGTATTTATTCAACCTTCCTTAATAAAAACAAACTATAAATTAACAAGGGTATAAATAAGCAGATATTTATTAAATAAGGTACAATAGAAACTAACTCCTTCGATACCTCTTGATTAGCATTTAGTACTTTTGAAAAATCACCAAATCCACTTGCCATGTCATAGAAACCATGCAAAAGGCAACACCAAAGTAAATTCTTGTTTGTCCTAAGAAATAATGCAGAAAAAGCAATCCCTATTATACAGGTATAAATTACTTGTGAAAACACAGCAATAGGTAGTTCTCCTGTAAATAAGTTACTCAAATGAAGAATACTAAAAATACCACTACTCACTAAAACCGAAAAAAGTATTCCACGTTTACTCTTCCCCCATTTTTCAAGAAACAGAGGTAATATGGTACCACGAAAGACCATCTCTTCAAAGAATCCTATTGACATTGCTTCGATAATCATACATATAATAGTAACGACATTTACCTTATTAAAATCACCTAATTCTATATTAGCAATAATATATCCAATAAACAACCAGCTGATTATGATATATTGCTTACTAATTTTGAACGTAAACAATTTATAAAAGTCAAATTTCTTAATAATATAAAGAAATATCAATATACCAACTACTCTAACCCCAATACCCATGCAATATTTTGTTAATAAATCGGAAGACTTTAATTCATATCCAAAATAATTCGACATATTTGATACAAGTTTAGGCAGTACTCGCAAGATAAAGATATTTGCCAACAAACTTAGCCCCAATGCATATACGATTAACAAAGCTATTTCTCTCTTATTCTGTTCCCTCTTATCAGTGTACTCCATTTTTCCCTCCATATTAACCGCATTTACTATTACTAAAACTAACTTACTCATCTAAGTTTTAATATGACTCTGCAGATAAGATATACCATATAATACCATATTTATTCACATGACACAATATTTTGGTATTTTTCCACAATCGAATAATATACGACTATTCAGAAATTAAGCCAATAAAAAGTAATTGTATATCAAAACATTCTCTGATAGAATAATTACAAACAAAATGTTTACGTGCTAGCGGGTGGAGTACCCTAAAATCCTAATTAATAAGGTCTAATAGAAAGGAACTTCCTATGATTCCAAAATCCGTCATCGTTACTGGTGCCTCTCGGGGTATTGGTAAAGCGATTGCTATAGAGTTTGCCAAAGCTGGCTATAACGTTGCAATTAACTGCCATTCTAACGCTTCCTTATTAGATGCCGTTAAACTACAAGTTGAATCCCATGGGGTTTGTTGTATCTCTTATGTTGGTAATATTGGCGAGGAGGAACATGCCACGAGATTATGTGCTAGCGCCTTAGAGGCTTTTGGTCACATCGACGTTCTCATTAACAATGCAGGGATATCCCATATTGGACTATTAAGTGATCTCTCTCTTGCCGAGTGGAATTCTATTGTAACTACCAACCTAACTTCTGTATTCCTATGCTCTAGATCCGTAATCCCAAGTATGGTCCATCAAAAATCTGGCCGTATTGTTAACATATCTTCTGTATGGGGAATATCAGGAGCTTCTTGTGAGGTTGCTTATTCCGCAACAAAAGGTGGTATTAATTCCTTCACTAAGGCATTAGCCAAAGAACTTGCTCCAAGCAACATTCAAGTAAATGCAGTGGCCTGTGGCGCTATTGATACACAGATGAACCAATTTCTCTCAAAGGAAGACAAAGAGGAATTAGAAGCTGAGATCCCTTCTGGCCGATTTGGTAAAGTTGAAGACGTGGCTGAGTTTGTTTATGCAATTGCAACTGGCAACACATATCTAACAGGTCAGATCATTCCTTTTGATGGGGCCTGGCTATAACAACGTAAATAGCTGTTCCGAAACACTTTGGTTAACTTAAGTCAATTCTCAGATTATTCAATGAAATACAACATAAAAAGACAATCTTTCAAATGTTTTATGTGTGGAGCACAGATATGTTATATCCGTGAATCCACATAAAACCATGAAGATTGTCTTTTTTATAGTGCTTTTGATATATTGTAAAAGTTTGGCTTAATCGATTACACCAATCAAACTCAAACTATCAACAATGGCCTGTATCTGTCTTAGCTAATCTTATCGATTAATGATACAACCGTATTGTTAATTGCCTCCGCATTATTGATGAAAACCACATCATTGATCTTTTTCTTCTTAACAAGGTTAATAATATTTCCTTTATAATAGCGGTAATCAACTATATAGATATTCTTATAATGGTCAACAAGGAACGGTATCATGGCATTTCCATATGACTCTTTAATGACTACACAAGATTCATTACTAGCACTATTCTCATTCGTTATAACCGAATAAGGATTATCTCCCGCTACAAACGTACTGTACTTCGCGTTATCTTTATATTTTGAAACGTCATTTACGATTGGCCACTTGTACTCTTTCCCATCTTTATCTGTATAAGTCATAGTATTGGTACCTTTTGGCACATACGCTTCAATTGTATCAGTATTCTTTTTGACTGCATTTAATTGATCGGTCGCCGCATAAAAAGACCCTAAGAAGCCTGGGTACTCTCTCTTTTCAAAACTTGATAACGGATTTGGGGTTATTCCCTTACTCTCACAGAACTTTTCATATGCATAATACGCGCCTAAAGCAGTCCAATGATGATCTGTCCTATAATATAAATACTCTTTATTATGTGACTTAATATGATCAAAAGCATCAATTACTTTAACGCCATTACCAAGCTTAGAATGGATATACTCAAAAGCCGCCTTTTGATCACTCGTACCTATCATCTTGCTCTTCTCATCATCCAAATAAATCGCGACACTAGTAGGTGCTAGTAAGTCATAAACATTTGCCACACCATCTAAATCTTTAGCAATTTTATTAATTGACTTAGCATAAGCATTTGCTGCTGATAAGCTAAAATAATACAAACTAAAAGCTCTTTCTTTTGTTACATATATACTACCAAATGTCTGTCCATTATTGATATCATTCTTACTAATGGTCTCCTCATTATTCTCTGTTACGTCTACTGAAGGTTCCGTTTCATCATTGCTATCCGTTTGAGAATTATCTTCGTTCTCCTCTTGCGTAGTTTCTTGATTACTATCCTGATTATTATCTTGATTACCAACTTCCCCTTCATCTGTAGCTTGGCTATCATCTACCTCTGTTGTTGAATCGACATTATCCTCTGGTACATCTCCACTTTCCCCAACTTCCGGTATATCATCTGCCACCACAGCAGAACCTGTAATTTGTTCCGTCTGGAAACCATACAGACTATCAAACATTCCATTTGCCTCTATTAATTTCTCACGGAAGGGATACGTATCTGCATACCATGTTGATAATTCGCTAAAATATTGCCCCTTCCACATCTCTACTAATTGAGGCTTAGGTAGTTCTTGTAACTTTCTTTTTTCTATCTCTGAATACTTTGGTCGAAGGGTAAAGATAGCTCCCAAGACCATCCCAACAAATAAAATAACTAAAAAACTAAGTATTTTAATTCCATGATATATATATCTTCTTTTATAATTCATCTTAGCACCCTTACGCTTTCAACAATTTCTTGCTCTTAAAATTGAAAATAGATGAATGGATTATAACTGTTTCCTACTAAAGATATTACCGATACAATTAGGATTACAGGCATAGCCACTACCTCAAAAGTCATCGTCACATTGGCAATCCAACCATATCTATTAGAAAGATCTGACAGTATATCATCTAATAATTTAACAATTGCCGTCGAGCCTACTATAGCCACCATGATAAAGAATACATTATTCTGTAATAATAATGAAGTTCTAAGATCCATAAATGGTAAATCGCCTGCTCCAAACATTCCTTTCAATACCCCAAACATAAGGTTTAAATCGGAATAACGGAATAGTAACCAACCGAAGAGTACTACTATAAGCAAGTAAATATGAGAAATTCCCTTTCCTCTTTTGCCAACTCTCTTTGATGCGAATAACTTCTCAATCGTAATAAAGATAAAGAAATATAACCCCCACAATAGATAATTGTAAGCAGCTCCATGCCACAATCCAGTTAGTGCCCATACAATGAACAAGTTTAATATCGTTCTGCCTAGTCCTAATTGATTGCCTCCCATTGGGATATATACATAATCTCTAAAGAATGATCCTAAAGAGATATGCCATCTTCTCCAAAACTCACTCACTGATTTCGACATGTACGGATAGTCGAAATTCTCTCTATACTTAAAACCTACCATTAATCCTAAACCGATTGCCATATCCGAATAGGCTGAAAAATCCATGTAAATCTGTAACATATACATTGCTAGACCTAGCCAAAGACCAACAACACTCGAAGTCTTCATTCCATCCATCGTTGTTGGCAATAGCGTATCCGCTAACGATGCAAGATGATTTGCCAAAATTGCCTTCTTTGCAAGACCAATACAGAATCGATTGATTCCTCTATTAATCATTCCAGCTGTCACTTTTCGATATTCCATCTGCTCTGCAATATCTTGATAACGAACAATTGGACCTGCGATACACTGATGAAAAAGACTTGAATATAAAAGTAGTTTTGCAAAAGATTTTTGCACTTCGCAATCTTCTCTATATACATCAACTACGTAACTAATCAATTGAAATGTATAAAACGAAATACCAATTGGTAATACGATATTAACAACTCTTAAATCAAAATTCGAAATATTATTAATAATATCTATGATAAAATTCGTATACTTGAATAAAATTAGTATTATTAATTGTAGAGAGATCGTCCCCACCAAAGATAAGCGACGTGTCAGATTGGTCTTCGAAGAGTCAACTAGCAATCCTCCAATATAACTAATAAAAGTCAATCCAATTATCACATATATAAACTTAATACCACCAAAAGAATAAAAAATCATTGAACTTATTAATAAGACCCAATTTTTATTCTTGCTAAAATAATACGCAATTAACGACAATGGTAGAAATAAAAATAAAAATATCAAACTAGAAAATACCATCGTTTTTCCCCTTTTCTACTTACTACTTAATGTTCTGTAGCATACTTTATTAAAAACTTTGAATGTTATACCCAATCCCCCCCTTATTATATGTGTCTTCTATATGTATTTCACATATTATAAACTTAATTTTTGACTATCTCAATTTACAAATATAGCAAAGTCAAAGAAAGAAAACAAGAGGGAATACAAGTTAATTTATAATTCGACATACTCTTTTACCATCTTATGTAAATGTTTCAGACCAGCTATTTGAAATTGCTTTCCATTTTATACTAGGTCGGCGGCACCGTCGACCTAGTATAATAAAAATAATATACTACTTCCTATTATATAGTAACATCGAAAGAACAGTAGCCCAAGTTTAAAGCGCAAGTTTCTATGGCGTAACTCGATTGATGTCTCTTGGGAACAATGTTGATAATCTTACATTATCTTGTAAAAGAAGCTTACTAGTAAACCGTTCAAGTCCCAGACCTAATCCTCCATGAGGTGGCATACCATACTTATGCATCATTAAATAGCTTTCGAATGATTCTACTGTCATTCCACGCTCTTTCATCTTCGCTACTTGCATATCATAATTATGAATTCGCTGGCCTCCTGTTGTAACTTCAAGACCACGGAATAGTAAGTCAAAACTTAATGTCACTTCTTGGTCTTCTGGATCTTCAAATGCATAGAATGGACGCTTCTTCGTTGGGTAGTGAGTAACAAAGATGAATTCACTTCCTGTCTTCTTCTTAATTGCCTCACATAATAATTTTTCTTCCTCTGGTTCGAAATCTTCATAGTCTTTCATTTCTCTGTGGTACTCATTCGCAATCAATTCCTTAGCCTCCATAAATCGAATGGTTGGAATCTCACTCACTTTTGGAAGTTTTACTTTAAGAAGTTCAAGCTCATAATGATACTCATCCTCAAGATATCTCATTGCATATTGAATTAAACCTGTCTCCATCTGCATAATATCCTCAAAACTCTGTATATATCCCATCTCAAAGTCAACACTTGTATACTCATTAATATGCCTTGAAGTATCATGTTTTTCTGCTCGGAATACCGGTGCAATCTCAAACACCCTTTCATACACTCCTACCATCATCTGTTTATAAAATTGCGGGCTTTGGGCCAAGTAAGCTTTTTTTCCAAAGTAATCTAACTGAAAGATATTAGCTCCCCCTTCCGCACCCGCATATACAATCTTAGGTGTATGAATTTCTGTAAATCGTTGCATTGTAAGATATGTCCGAAATGCTTGGCATAATCCTTCTTGAATCTTGAATATGGCTCTCTCTTTCTCATTACGTAATGTGATTGGTCTATAATTAAGAAGATTTTCTATTGAGGTATCTACCTTCTTGTTATTAATTACAATTGGAGATTCCATAACTGGTCTTGATAATACTTCAACATCAACCAATCGTAGTTCAACTCCTGTTTTTGAACGTTCCTCTTTCACTACATCAGCAGTAATGATAACACAACATTCTTCCACAATCTCACTTAACGAAAAACTAGAAAACTCTTCTCCATATACACATTGAATTATATCTCTCTTAGTGCGTAGTAATACAAAAGCAAATCCACTCATTTTTCGAATCTTATAGATGCTTCCATGCACCTTAATTGTATTTCCTATATATTCACAAAATTGTTCTGGCTCTATTGTTTTTTCTTCAATTATTCCTGTCATTTCTTTCATAACATTTACCTTCACCATCTGACATGGTCCTTTCTTATTTCTTCACGGATTATGGGTTCCTTTAATGAATCCATGAAGACATCGTCTATATGTCTCAAAGTATCACCACCCTTCATAGGACAAACACACAAATATAATTTCACCTTAAGTAATATATAGTTCCATTAATCCAGCGAAAAACGCAAAAAGAACCACAAGGGTAAACTATAATTTACCAATGCGGTTCTTATCTATAAATCTATAATCTCCACATAGGTACAACACTACAAGCGCTTGTACCTATGGTTCTTCACAGCTACAAGCGCTAAAAATCGTCGTCCCTATTGATCTTATTAAAATTAAGCTTCGTCATATATTTTCCTCTTTTCTAAAAACAAACTTTTAATTTACGAAAATATTCTCTATAATTTAACACTTTACTCCCTTAATGTCAAGTAAGAATAATAAAGTTTAAACGACTTTTTTAGGGATTTTGTAATTATAAAGCGGCTAGGAATACTACTTCCCAACCGCTTATTATGTTTAATTTATTAAGCCAGCAATTCCTGCACATACTCATAAATCTTCTCGCCAGCCTTATTACCATATTGTGCAATGATTTTAACAATCGCACTACCTATAATTGCTCCATCTGCTTCTTTAAAGTATTCTCTAACTTGTTCTCTTTTATGAATTCCAAAACCAATTGCTACGGGAGTATCTGTAACCGCACGGATACTCTCCACTATTTCTGTTACATTGGTCTTAATATCACTTCTAACTCCTGTAACCCCCATAGAGGAAACTACATAGATAAATCCCTGCGCTTCTTTTGCTATCATCTCAATTCTACTTGCTGAAGTCGGAGCAATTAATGAAATTAACTCGATAGAATATTCTGCTGCTATCTTGGCTAGCTCTCCTTTTTCCTCATATGGCATATCAGGTATAATTAATCCATCAATCCCGACTTCTTCGCATCTCTTACAAAAGCGATTAGAACCATACTTAAAGATTGGATTTAGGTATGTTAAAAAGACCAACGGAATATTTGTCTTTTTGCGAAGGGAAGCAACCATATCAAACACTTTATCTGTAGTACATCCCCCACTCAAAGCACGAATATTCGCCTCTTGAATGACAGGTCCCTCTGCTATTGGATCAGAAAACGGAATACCGATCTCAACCAAAGCTGCCCCTGCTCTTTCCATCTCTAATATGAACTCTTCTGTCTTATCAAGACTTGGATCACCTGCTGTTAAAAAACCAATGAATGCCTTTTTATTCTCAAATGCGTTCTTAATTCTACTCATGTAAATCCACCCCCCTATATCTTGCGATAGCTGCTACGTCTTTATCACCTCTACCTGATAAACAACAGATAATAATCTGGTCCTTTGTCATAGTGGGTGCAAGCTTCATAAGATAAGCTACGGCATGACAGCTCTCAATCGCTGCAATAATTCCTTCTTGCTTTGCTATATATTCGAATGCATTTACTGCTTCCTCATCCGTAACAGGAACATATTTAGCTCTGCCAAGATCATGTAGATATGCATGTTCTGGCCCGATTCCAGGATAATCAAGTCCTGCTGATATGGAATATACAGGGGCAATCTGACCGTATTCATCTTGGCAGAAGTAAGATTTCATACCATGAAAGATACCTTGTGTGCCAACCGCTATCGTTGCAGCAGTTTCACTAGTATGCACACCATGGCCTGCTGCTTCACAGCCAATTAATTGAACCGATTCATCATTAATAAAATTATAGAACATTCCCATAGCATTACTTCCGCCACCACAACAAGCCATTACTACATCCGGAAGCTTGCCTTCTACCTCTACTATTTGTTCTCTCGCTTCTCTACTAATAACGCTTTGAAAGTCTCTTACCATAGTAGGGAACGGATGAGGTCCCATAACAGAACCAAGCACATATAAGGTATCCTCCACTCTTCTCGTCCATTCTCTCATACAATCATTAACCGCATCTTTTAAGGTCATTGTTCCTGTTGTAACGGGGTTAACCTTTGCACCAAGTAGTTCCATCCGATATACATTCAAGGCTTGACGAATCGTATCTTCTTTCCCCATGAAGATTTCGCATTCAAGTCCTAGTAAAGCTGCAGCTGTAGCTGTAGCAACACCATGTTGCCCCGCACCTGTCTCTGCAATGATTCTTGTCTTTCCCAACTTCTTCGCAAGTAAAGCCTGACCAAGAACATTATTTATCTTGTGAGAACCTGTATGATTTAAGTCCTCTCTTTTTAAATAAATCTTTGCTCCACCTAAATCCTTCGTCATCTTATCTGCATAATACAATAAGGATGGTCTTCCTGCATACTCGTTCAATAACTCTGTTAATTCCGTATTGAATTCTTTATCGTTCTTATAGAATTCATACGCTTCTTCAATCTTAATCAATTCATTCATTAGGGTTTCTGGAACATATTGTCCCCCATGAATACCAAATCTTCCTTTACTCATGATTTCATTCACTCCTCTTCTACTCTATTACTTTAGGCAATGGCAAAACACTTCTCCATATCGACAACTTATCTGTGTTATAAGATTGCCTTTACAAAATGTTTTTATTTCTCGGTATACTCCCTAATCTTTTCTACAAAGTTTCTTATCTTCCCTACGTCCTTATAACCATCTGTCTCCAGACCGCTACTGGCATCTATTCCATATGGCTTTACAGTTTGTATTGCTTGCAATACATTCGTTTCATTAATACCACCTGCTAAGAAGAAGGGTTTATTCATCTTCTTAATCATACTCCAGTCAAAGGTCTTTCCATTCCCGCCTTCGCATTCCACGGAATAGGTATCCAATAGTATATAGTCACAATCATATGAATTGGCCCTATCAATATCTAATTCTTCTTGCACTCGCACAGCTTTAATAATTCCAGTTTTCCTATCCCTATCAGCACCAATAACGTTACTGCTAATACTTGACCGTAACTTCGTAATATACTCATGATCTTCATCCCCATGTAACTGTGCATAGTTAATAATATCTCGGTTAACTAGATCTGCTACCCAATCTAACGGTTGGTTAACGAATACTCCTACTCGAATAATAGCGGGATCAAGTTCGTTCTTTAGTATCTCTGCCAATTCTTTAGTAACTTGTCGTTTGCTTTTAGCAAACACAAAACCAACATAATCGGGCTTATAGTTATTCACATACGTGGTATCTTCTAGTCGACGTAATCCACAAATCTTGATTTTTGTTGTTGACAAACGAGTCACCTCCTACTACTCTGTATCAATTCTTGTAACTGTTCTCTACGATTCGTTGCTGTCATCATCGTTTCACCAATTAAAACCCCATCTACCCCATTTGCAACTAATTCTTTGATATCGTCTGCTGTCTTAATTCCACTTTCCGATATGAACAATACCTCTTTCGGGACTAAAGCACGCAAGCGAATACTGTTTTGAATATCGACTTGGAAGGTTTTTAAATCTCTATTATTAACTCCAATAATTCTCGCTCCTGTTTCTAAGGCACGTTTTACTTCCTCTTCATCATGTGCCTCCACTAACGTAGCCATATTGAGGGAATCCGCTATTTCTCTATAGGTTCGTAATTGATCATCGTCTAGTATGGCACAGATTAATAAAATTGCACCTGCTCCTATAGTCTTTGCCTCATAGATCTGATACTCGTCAACCGTAAAATCCTTTCTTAGTGCTGGTATGGATACATTCTCTGTAATCTCTTTAAGAAATGCGTTATCACCTTGAAAGTAATATGGCTCTGTTAATACCGATATTGCACTAGCCCCTGCTGCCTCATAATCTTTTGCTATATCCAGATAAGGAAAATCTTCTGCAATGACTCCCTTAGAAGGGGAGGCTTTCTTTGCTTCACAGATAAAAGATAATCCTTTCTTCGCAATTGCTTCTTCAAATGGTGTATGTTGTACTTTATTAATACCGTCAGAATCTGAATCTATTTTTACACATTCGATTGCTCTTTGTTTCATCTCTTCTAGAGATATCCTCTCTTTTTGAGCGGCCACTCGAACCTTCGTCTTCTCTGCTATTTCCTCTAATATATTCACATGTATCTCCTCCTTATAAACAAATATGGACTTATGTACTCTACTCTGCCTGACTTTTTGCTATGAATCTTTCTAGCTGCTTTTTTGCGGTACCATTAGCAATTGTTTTTCTTGCAATCTCAATTGCCTCTTCTATCGTCAAGTCGTCCGATGCAACATAAATGGCAGCTCCTGCATTAAGGATAACCGCGTCTGTTTTAGGCCCCTTCATACCATTCAAGATATCAAGTGCAATTTTTGCATTTTCCTTGGGCTCTCCCCCAACTAATTCCGCTTTCTCACAACGTGTAAATCCAAATTGTTCAGGAGTAATCTCATATGTTTTGAACCTATCATTTTTGAATTCACATACTTTAGTTGGAGCACTCATAGAGATTTCATCAATACTATCCTCTCCATAAACAACCATTGCTTTCTTAACACCAAGATTGTGTAATACATGAGCAAGTGGCTCTACTAAATCTTCACTATATACCCCTAGTAGTTGCATACTAGCACCTGCTGGATTTGCTAAAGGTCCTAACACATTAAATAGCGTTCGTATTCCCATCTCTTTTCTAACCGGACCCACAAACCGCATTGCCGTGTGGTACTTCTGAGCAAATAAGAAACAGATGTTTATTTCCTTCAAAAGCTCTGCACTTTTCTCTGGCTCAATATCAATCTTTACACCAAGTGCCTCTAAACAATCTGCCGTACCACATTTACTAGATGCCGCACGATTTCCGTGCTTTGCAACTGGTATCCCAGTTGCTGATACTACTATAGATGCCATTGTGGATATATTGAATGTGTTTGATCCATCTCCGCCCGTTCCCACAATCTCTAATACGTCCATATCGTTCAAGAATCTTTCACAATGCTTCCTCATAACTCTAGCCGCTGCCGTGATTTCGTCAATGGTTTCACCTTTCATTGCCATTGCTGTTAAGAAGGCTGACTTTTGAGCATCTGTTGCTTGATTAGTCATTATCTCGTTCATGACCGCTTCTGTCATCTCCTGTGTAAGATTTTGTTTCTTACTCAAAATTGCAATTGCATCTTTAATCATATAAAATCCCCTTTCTACACTTTGTTGAAGTGATTACAAAACTCCCTATGTTTTCAAGCATACTTCTTTCTTTGTAATCTATGCACGAAACACACTGCACACCTAAGTGTTTCTTAGCATAGCTTTCAAGACAAGAAGTATGTAGATATACTCGGAAGTTGAGTTTTGTAATCCCTTATTACACTATGGCTATTTCCATAATTACTATCCTTGTAATCTCTATTGATACTATCTACTATCCCAAAAAATTCTTTATCATCTGATATCCATCTGGCGTAAGAATGGATTCTGGGTGAAATTGCAAGCCATATATTTCGTAACCTCTATGTTTTACTGCCATAATCTCACCATCGTCTGTCTTGGCTGTCACTACTAGTTCTTCTGGGATGGTGTCTTTTGTAGCAATTAATGAGTGGTATCTTGCAACTTTAGTATACTCTGATAATCCTTTGAAGATCTTGCAATCGGTATCTATCTGAACCTCTGACTGTTTTCCATGCATCAGTTGTTTTGCATAGGAAACAGTTGCTCCGAATTCTTGGCAAATTGCTTGATGCCCTAGACATACTCCAAGTATTGGTACCTTTCCTGCAAAGTATCGTATTGCATTCCTACACACACCAGCATCTTCTGGTCTTCCTGGTCCGGGAGAAATTATAATATGTGAGGGATCCATTTCTTTGATTTCTTCTACAGTTTTTTCATCATTTCTAATAACTGTAATGTTCTCATTCATCATTCCTATAAGTTGATATAAGTTATAGGAAAAACTATCGTAATTATCAATCAGTACAATCATGTTTTCCCTCCCTTCTACAGTTCCTGCTGCCCATTCTTCACAGCATTCATTACTGCCTTCGCTTTATTAATACACTCTTCAAATTCCTTTTTGGGAACACTGTCTGCTACAATTCCAGCTCCTGAACGAACGAATACTTTACCATTCTTCTTATACGCAATTCGTATTGCGATGCAGGTATCCATGTTTCCAGTGAAATCAATATATCCGATTGCGCCTCCATAGATACCCCGCTTGTTATTCTCTAGTTCATTGATAATCTCCATTGCTCGTATCTTTGGCGCTCCGGACAATGTTCCTGCTGGTAATACAGCGTCAATAGCATCAAGACTACATCCATCTTCTTTGATCGTCGATTCTACTGTTGAACCAATATGCATGACATGTGAAAACCTTTGAATCTGCATATACTTCTCAACCTTAACACTGCCAAACTTACTAATCTTTCCCAAATCATTACGTCCTAGATCAACCAACATATTATGTTCTGCAAGTTCCTTTTCATCGGCTAATAACTCTTTCTCTAGTTCCTCATCTTCGGCCTTATCTTTCCCTCTTGGTCTTGTTCCTGCCAAAGGAAATGTATGTAATATTCCGTTTTCTAACCTCACTAATGTCTCTGGTGATGCCCCTGCCACTTCCATATCGTCACTGCTAAAGTAAAACATATATGGAGAAGGATTCGTGGTACGTAGCAAACGATAGGTGTTCAGTAAACTACCTTCGAACTTTGCTTCTAGACGGTTCGATAATACCACTTGAAAGATATCTCCCTCATAGATATACCTCTTTGCTTTAGTAACCATATCGCAATATTCATTCTCTGAGAATAACGGTGTAAACTCCGAAGTAAGCTTACCTGGATTGTCTATAAGCTGTTCTCCATGCTTAATTAGTTCAACCATCTCATCAATCTCATCGATGCAACGGCTATACTCATTATCCAGATTCTCTGTTCTTGCATTTGTAATCACAAAAATCTTTTGCTTCACATTGTCAAATGCAATTACCTTATCAAACAACATCAAGTCAACATCCCGAAACTCTTCTTCATCATTAGCTGTCAGTTTCAACTTCGGTTCCTTGTATTTTGCATAATCATAAGCAAAATATCCAACTAACCCACCTGTAAATGTTGGCATTCCAGCAATCTTTGGGCTTGTATACTGACGTAAGATTTCTTTGATACAGTCTCCTGGGTTTCCTTTCATTTGCCTAACATCTTTGTCTTTCTTCACAGTTACCACTCCATCGACACAGTTGATTTCCATCTTAGGATCATAACCAAGATACGTATATCTGCCCCAAATCTCTTGATTCTCAACGCTCTCTAACAGATAGCAATGATGACTCACCTTCTTCAATGCTCGTAGCACCTCAATTGGAGTCCGAATATCTGATAGAATCTCGGTATGGATTGGAACGACTTGGTACCCTTTTGCAAATTGCTTAGCTTCTGCTAATGTGATCATAGTATTCCTCCTTTTCATGTCTGCCATCTTCGCATGGAGTGGTAATAAGTGTGCAGTATCGCAAGTAAACTTATGATACGCATGAATATAAAAATTTGTACAAAAAAACGCCCCTGACTATTACTATAGCAATAGTCAAGGACGGTTATAATTATACTTATACCGCGGTGCCACCTTGATTTATGGTTTCCCAAACTCTCTGCGAAATACTATCATATTCCCGGCAACTTACGTATGCCCTCACGTCATGGAATACTCGAAGTCCTTACGAACAACTTTGACCATGCCCTCAGTGGTCCATTTAATGAACGGCATCTCTGTAAGGTTCTCACCCTCCCTCACTCTCTGTAAGCGCATGTATCATTTTTATCTCCACCTCAACGGTTTAATCTTATGAAATTGTTTTAACTGGTAATTTAATACTATTATACTCATGTGACTAAAAATGTCAATGCTTTTTTTGATTTTTTCTTTATCACAGTAAAGAATTAATATTATACAGTATTAATGATCAATTATTCCCTCTGACAATGCTCACAATAATAAATGGTTCCTCCGAGATAGCTTCCCTTACGAAGCTCATAACCGCACTTCGTACATGGTGTCCACACTGTCTTCTTACTTAACCAGGTCTGATATCCTCCCTGATTGCCAAGCAAATCTTTCTCTATATCACGTCCGCCTTCCTCACACATCTGACGAACGATATCGTAAGTACAAGTGTATAATCTATGAAACTCTTCTTCTGATAAGCTTTCCATATCGCACCTTGGATGCAATCCTGCTTGATATAAGATATCTTGTAAGGTTCCGTTTCCTATCCCGGGAAATCTTTGCTCCGTTCCTAAGAATGCCTTTGCAGAAACCTTTTTCCCTTTACTTTGTTCATATACTTGCTTGAAATATTCATACGTAAATGCATCACTTAAAGGTGATACCTTCGCTTTTGACCCAAAATAATAGCCTTCTTTACAAGTTCCTTCTTTGAATATTCCAATAAATCCATACATCTGCACCGATACTCCAACTGATGTATCATCGTCAAATAGAATTAAAAGTTGACTCTTTTTAGGAAATTTCTTAGGGTTATCATAATATCTTGGATAAGCACCATCTGCAAATGTCACTCTTACATCTTCAAGTTCCAATTCAATAATTCCGCCATAAGAATTTGCTCCAGTTACCTGCTTTCCCTCTAGAAGTTCCTCAAATGAATCTTTTTCGCCCCAAATCCACGTAAACTTATGGGGTGATTGCAAAACAACCACCTCACTCACAATTTTGTCCTTAAGTATATCTCTCATCTGCTTTGCGATGTTATAACTTTCTGATAATTCTAACATAAGATACTCCCCTCTGAGATTACAACTTCATTGGCTACATATTACTCCCTAAGCACAATAAATTTCAATTGCTTTTGACATCAATTCAGCTGTTCCCTCTCCATGTTTATCAATATTTTCTCTAAATCTCTCATCACTTACATACATATTACCTAATCCTGCTAGGATATCTTTCGTACATTCATAATAATGTGTAGTAATAAAGTTTTGCCATCTAGCAACTAATTCTTGTACTGTTTCATCCTCTGGTGACAAATCCCTATGCTTTGCAAACTCGCCCATAATACTATCACCGGCTTGTGAGATGGAATTCCAATCTTCCTTAGAATATCCCTTTGTCTTTTTCTCATACTCTGCATATGCATCGCTATCTCCCCAGCGATTTCTTACTTCCTCTGCATACTGTTTCTTATGATTCTCAATACTCTCCATACTAAATTCCTCAAAACTCATATCTTGTTGTCCTCCTAATCGTTCTTCTACTAATCGGATTAATCGATCCATACGACTTCGTTTCTCAAGTAACATAGCCTTTTGATTACGTAACGCTTCCAACCGATCATAACTAGGATTATTCATGATGTCTTTAATTTCTCTCAATGGAAACTCTAATTCTCTAAAGAATAGAATCTGTTGTAATCGATCTAAATCTTCCTCATGATAGATGCGATACCCCACCTCTGTTACTTCACTAGGTATTAGCAATCCAATTTGGTCATAGTACTGTAGAGTACGAACGGTTACACCGGAAAGCTCAGCTACTTCATGTATCTTCATCGTGTTGACCTCCTCATTCCTTCTACCTCATGATATACTATAACGTAACGTAAGAGTCAAGGGGTATTATGCGATCTCATCCTGATAATAATGCGCTTGTTTCTCAAACATATATGCATACTTACCGTTCAACTTCATCAATTCCTCATGGGTTCCATCTTCGATTATGGTACCATTCTCAAACATATAGATATGGTCCGCATCCTTTGTCGTAGATAAACGATGCGATATGAATATAACTGCTGCTTCTTTTGCATTGTCCATCATATTCTTTGTTAAGGTTGCTTCTGATAATGGATCAAGTGCACTAGATGGCTCATCTAAGATAGCTAACGAGATATCTTTGTTCTTAGCAAACATTCTTGCAATGGCAACTTTTTGTGTCTCTCCACCAGACAACATCGTTCCCTCTTCTGCAAATTCCTTGGTCATCTGTGTCTGGATACCATTTGGCAAACGACTAAGTTTCTTATCAAAATCTGCAAGATGAAGAGCTTCTAACACGATTCGCTCCTGTTCCTTGTGATATTCACCCATCATAACATTCTCTGCAAGGGTTACACCATACAATTGGAATTCCTGAAACACAGCCCCGATACTGTCTCGATACTCCTTCGTATTGAATTCGCGTATATCTGTTCCACCATATGTAATCTGTCCTTCTGTTACGTCATATAAGCGCATTAATAACTTAACAAATGTTGTCTTACCTGCTCCATTCTCTCCAACAATGGCAATTCTCTGCCCCGGTTTAACTGTCATGGATACGTGTTTGAGAGTTTCCTCTTCTGCTCCCTCATAACGAAACGAGATATCCTTAATCTCCAAAACCTCCTTCGACGTTGTCAGTTCTTTCGTTCCTTGACTATTCTCAATCTGTATCTCATAATCCATAAACCTACGAAAACGTTCTGCAAATTGACCAACCTTTTGGAACTGAACTAGGGCATAATTAATCCCATCTAAGAAATTCCTGACAGCTCCCTGCGCGTTGTTCATAGCTGCCACATCACCAAGCGCAATAGTTCTCTTAATCAATGCAAGATATCCAAGATAAAGCGGCACACATCCATTGGATAGTATGGTGAAGACACTAATCCAATTAACCAGTGATAGTAGTGCAATCCTAATTCCTATCTTCTTTGCACTCACCTCGATCTCGGTAAGTGCTCCTTCAAATTGCATACGAAGTGGAGTTTCGATACTTGATAATTTGATTTCTTTTGCATACTCAGGTTGATAAAACACACGTTTTGAATAATCAGCCTTCCTCATCAGTCGTTTATATTCCATATCATACTGATACTCTAATTCCGTAATACGGAAACGAGTCATCATATTAATTAAAAATCCCACAATTGGAAAGATTGCTATAATAGGATTAATGGTAAGAATTAAAGTTCCCACCGTTACAATACCAGTAATGATACCAGCCATCTCTGCCGTACACATTACCGTGTTTATAATCATTTCATCTGATTGAGAAGCTGCTATAACAAAATCTTCGAAGTATTTCTTCTGATCATAACATAGCAAATCAATATTTGATGCCTTCTTGATAAATTCTCTTTGTATAATACCAGTTACTCGGACAAATCTAGCTCTAGCCCAGTTTTCTGTAGGACTCTCTAACGCCTGTCCCACGATCATTAAGCCTGTTCCTCCTAAAACAAACAATATAGTTTTAAAGAGCGACACATTATGATTAGATAACATCTCTATGAAACATTTTAAAAAGAGAGTACTGTACAAGGCGTAGATGATATATCCACTTATAATTGCAATATAGATTGTTAATACTACCTTTTTATCAACTTTCCATGCATAGGCGATACTATATCTTACATTGGAAAATAGACGTTTGATTGAAACCCTCTCTTCTTGTTCCATCTTACTCTTACTCATCGAACTCCCCCTCTCCTTCGAATTGTTCCTTGAATTCATCAAGAATATCACTTGAGATCGTTTCTTTGTACTGCGTTGCTTGTACACGGAACATATTCGCATAGTTTCCGTTTTTCTTCATCAATTCATCATGACTTCCGCATTCCTTGATTTGCCCATGTTCAAGATAGAAGATTCGGTCTGCAATTCTTGCAGAGGATAAACGATGAGAAATAAAAAACACAGTTTTACCTTTCGATGCATGAAGCATATTATCGTACATAAGATACTCTGCAATTGGATCAAGGGCACTCGATGGTTCATCTAATATAACAATATCTGGATTCTTAGCAAATACTCTGGCAATCGCAATTTTTTGTGCTTGGCCACCTGAAGTTACGAAACCATCTGTATCAAATTCTTTGGTAAGCATCGTATCTATACCATTAGGAAGCCTCTTTAATTTATCCCCAAATTGCGCCTTTTCAAGAGCATCTTTCACTAACTTACGTTCCATCTCGTCCTTTGGCTCTCGCATTAAAACATTGTGAGATAGCGGTAGTGCAAATATCTGTAAATCCTGAAAGACTGTTCCAAAATGTTGATGAAACTGATCTTGTTGAAACTCCCTAATATCAATTCCATTGATTGTAATTGATCCTTGCTGAATCTCATATAACCCCATCAATAGTTTTACAAGGGTTGTCTTGCCCGCGCCATTCTCACCAACCAATGCAATTTTCTCTCCTTGCTTTATATGTAATGATAATCCATTAATTACCGGATTTTTGGCACCTGCATAGGTAAACGTAACATCTTTCATATCAATATCACCAAGTGGTTGATCCACGTCACGAGTTCCCACCTGTTGCTCCTTGGATTCATACTCTAAGAAATCTTTGAGATTGTTCATATACATGCAGGACTTCCCAGCTAGATTCATAAACTTAACGGTTTCCTTAACACGCCAACAGATGTATTCAATACTTGAAAGAATTGCTACATAAGCACCTATCTTAGTTGCTCCACTTGTTTTAAGAACAACCGTAACATAGAGATACGCCATAAGAAGTGTCAAGCCAAAAAACAATGCGGATTGTAAGAAAGAATACCAACTAAGTTTCCGGCTGATTCTTCGATTGATTTCAAATCGATTTTCATAACTTTTTGTATGTTTTCTAAATAATAATTTTTTAATATCATAAAGTCTTAACTCACTTGCATATTTCTTTTCATAAAAAACTCTCTTAACATACTCGTTAATTCTTTTATCTCTTGTCTCTTCTTCTCGTAGTTGATACTGTAACTTATTCAGCCTTCCACCAATCCAGAAGGAAGATAGTACAGGTGGTACCACAAACAGTAACAAGACAGGATCTACTCTGGCTACCAATCCCAGACCAGCTACTGCCGCTAGAAAACAGCCAATTGCCCAGGTTAAATTCTGCATTCCTTCAATTGCCTTTGACAGACATTCGTCTAATGCTTTAGAAAAACGATCATAGAAATCAGGTTGCTCATATCTTGCTAGTTCTATTGTTTTTGCCTTCGTTATTACCTTTCGAAAGACATGTCCATATATCTTCGGTGTTCTCAGTCGTATGTAATATGCATACCCCGCTGATACAAGATGGATTACAATATGTAACCCGCAGAAAATCACCACCATTCTTACTAAGCCCTCATAGGATTTCCCTTCCTCGATGGCAGAATAGATATACTGGAGTAGATAGATAAAGAAAAATGTTGCAAACACTTCTTCTGTACAGTTCTTGTAGAATGAATATATTACCGCTCCCTTATCAGCTTCCCATATGGTCCGTAACGTATATTTCATACTACGAATAACACCCATTTTGTTCTGATCCTTCAATTTGCATCCCCCTCTTTTTATCAACCAATCCCTAATTGGTCCATATTATGGATGTATTATACCAGTTAAGCCCGAAGACATCTTTACATATTTTGCTTATAAATAACATTTTTTTAATCTATCTCTTCCTCCTTCTCCCCCTCAGCATCTTTACCTCTCTCTATTATAACCAATGAGCAATAAAAAAGGCTCTCCATTACAGAGAACCTTCTTGTTGCTCATTACTTTTATCTATTAATCGATCCGCTTCTACGCCTCTCTTCTTATTCACATAGAATAAAACTCCGGCAATTATTACAAAGAAAATTGATATAAACTGCGACGTTGAAAGGAATCCAACTGCCCCACGTTCGTCATCTCTAAGGAATTCAATTAAGAATCTCCCTACACCATATAAAGCAAGATATAGAGCAGCAACATTTCCTTTGTACTTGGCTCTTCTAGCATATAACACAAGAATTCCTGCGATTAAAAAATCTCCTGCTGCCGAGAATAACTGAGTAGGTAATACTCTCACTCCTGCAGGTGCCATACTATCTGCTGGGAATACTACCCCTATTGCACAATCTGTCTCTCTACCATAGCAACACCCAGCCATGAAACAACCAATTCTTCCGAATCCCTGCGCAATGGATATAGATGGCATCACAATATCAAAATAGCTCATAAAGCTAAGCTTTTTCTTAATACAATACAACATGCAGGAAAGTACTCCAGTGATCAGTCCTCCATATACAACAAATCCTTCTGAACCAATTACACCAATTGGGTCTTTGACAAAGTCTTTGAATTCAACAATTATGTATAATAGTTTTGCACCTAAGAACCCACAGATAATTGCTATCAATGCAATGTCTATAATAGACTCTTGGTTCAACCCATAACCTTTGGCACGATGCATCGCTACAAAAACTGCCAACATAAAACCTATAGCAATCATTAGTCCGTATCCATGTACCGTAAGTCCGCCAATGGTAATAATATCTTTTAACATATGCTATTCTCCTTTGTACGCTTTTTTATTAGCATGAAATTCCTAGAAAGCCTAGGCCGGCAGTAGCAGTTTAGCTACATCACCAACCTTTTCGAAAGCGTTTTGTAAATTTTACCACATACAAACATTTACATTATATCATATATTGGTTCATGGTACTAGTATATTCAAGGAATATACCTTGCATATTTAATCATGTTGATGCATTCCATCAAGATAATAAGACATTGTTTTTAGTGCATTGTCTTTAAATGCAAACTTAAAGCCTTCCATCTGATATTTATCTATAATGTTTAGTACATCCTTTGGTAAACTTGAACATAGTTTACATCCAACTAAAATCGATTCCTGCACTAAGAAAATCTCCATAATCTCATCGGGTTTAAACACCTTGCAACGTTCATAGATAATCAGTGCCACTTCCTTAAATCGATTATAAAACCATTGTTTTGATTCAATCATTACCTCTAAATCAATATTCTTCTCAAGGATGGCCCCGCGAATAGATACTAAGCGAATATACATATCCGAATCTTCAATTATGACTGCCATCTCCTCTAGTACCAACTTCTTAAATAAGTCGTAATTACCGATATCTGCTTTCTCTATTCGTTGTTCCATATTCTCTAGACGCCTTGCGTATTCACGCATCAATAATTGAAAAAACAGCATTTCTTTCGTCTTAAAATACACAAACAAGATTCCATTGGATATTCCTAGTGCTTTCGCAATCTCCGACATCTTAATTCTTTCGAACTCTTTAGTAGCAAACATCTCAGCTGCCATATCAAGAATTGCTCCTGCCTTCTCTTCTTTCGCCTCTTGGCTTCTTGCTCTCTTTGCCACGTTTTCACTCCTTATCTCATAACCTTCTGAATCATTCTATCAAATGCTCGATCCGATAATACACGTTTTGAAAATACAGAAAGTTTAGCACCATAACCAACTAGATACCTCGTCTTTGGTTTTTTAGCTCTAACAGCCTTTGCTATTGTTTTTGATATAATTTCAGGTTTTGAAATCTTGTTTGATGTGTATGATCTTCTTAAGTAATTAACGACATGATTTGCTTGCTTTGCATATGCTCCCTTGGCTGATACTTCAGCTAGATTGTCTGCGGCAATAGTACCCCAATTTGTCTTAATTGCGCCTGGCTCAATAAGTATCACATCAATTCCAAATGGTTTTGTCTCCATACGAAGGCAATCCGAGAAACCTTCTAGCGCATACTTGGTTGCATGATACCAGGCTCCGAATGGCGTACTGATCTTACCTGCCATCGAAGATATATTAACAATTTTACCTGTATGTTGCTTTCTCATAGTAGGAAGTACCAATTGTGTCATACGTGCAAGGCCGAATAGATTCACCTCTAATTGCCTTCTTGCCTCATCAATAGGAACATCTTCAACAGCTCCATAGAATCCATAACCTGCATTATTCACAAGTATATCAATTCTTCCCTCTTTCTTCAATATGCTATCTACACAATTAACCATGGATTCTTCCTCCGTTACATCCACTGGTAAGGTATAGATTCCTTTCCTCTCTAAGTCTTTCATCTTATCCATGTGACGTGCAGCACCATATACGGTATATCCCATATCCTTTAAAACTAACGCTGTGTCTCTACCAATCCCTGATGATGCACCTGTTATCAATACCACTCTCTTACTCATACTATTACACGCTCCTTTTTAATTGACTCTGAGTCAATTATATTCCTGCCAAAGTAATTTGTCAAATAAAAACCAAAGAAAAATAACTGGCGACTATAACTATATCTGTTTTGGTAGCTCCCCTTGAATTGAATTTCATATTTGTCTCTGATACAATCAGATTATTCCCACTTATATAATAAATATTGATAATAAATATCTATGCTTTTGAGAGGAGTATGATTGTTATTATGATATCAATACGAGAGTTTCAAGTAAAAGATTTGGAGTCCATTAAGAATATTCATTTTTTTATGTGGCTTCAACTACAATGGCAAAAAGATTTTCATAAGGAAGATGCCATAGTCGCCGTCGATGAATATGATTCTGTCATCGGTGTGGCAGCACTTTCCTATGGTGGCACTTGGTACTACATTGAGAGTAACGTTACACATATTCCTGAATACTATATGCAATTTGAATGTCATGTTCAGGAGAATCGTCCCGATTTCAGGTTAGTAAAGCATCTTCTTATTGATGCCTTGAAGAAGCATTTTGCTACTTACAAAGAGAAATACTCAGACAAAAAAATCGTTATGCGTTGTTGGTGCGAGGATTCTAGCTTAGAAGATATGGAACAATTATTAAAAGAACAATTTACTGCTCATGGTATCACTCCTGTTCTATCCTTTGATTTAACTGGTGAAATTCCAAGCTATACAATCCCTGAATCGATTTCTATCGGTATTCATTCTTTTGAGGCTGATGGAATGAAGCAGTATATGGAAGCTAATGAGCTGGGCTTTGACAATGTCAGGGATAGTGAGCACGAGCTTTGGTTTCGTCTAAATGGTGATACTACTAAAGTTTTCGTTGCAAAAGACAGCGACAAAGTTGTATCCTCCGTTACCGTTTGGGGAATCGGTGATGGACGAAGTGCTACAGAGAATATATTTACCATTCCTGACTATCGACATAAGAATATTGCACGTGAAACCATCGCAACTTCACTTAGGTACCTGAAAGAACTTGGAGAAACCCAAGCTACTCTTAGTGTAGTTGGTGAAAACATTCCTGCAATATCCTTGTACCTAGGTATGGGGTATCAAGTATTCTATAATTTGTTTGAGATGCATTATACTCCATAAAACAGAAACGACGGCTACACTATCTTAAATATAGTGTAGCCGTCGTTTCATACTATAGTTTATAGTTAGTTTTTCTAAAGAAATAGAATATCTAAATATTTTGTTCAATACCTAAATTCTTAACAATTTCCCCTGCCATAATAAGCCCTGCAACAGAAGGGACGAAAGATAAACTTCCTGGAATGTCTCGTCGATCCGTACATTTTCTCTGTGCACCTGGTGGACAGATACAATTGCTTCTGCAACTCATTGACATATCTTCCAATGGTCTAGTTGGTTTTTCCTTTGAATAAACCACTGTTAATTTCTTAACGCCTCTCTTTTTTAATTCTCTACGCATAACCTTAGCCAGTGGACACATGGTTGTCTTATAGATATCCGTTACTTCGAATTTTGTTGGATCTAATTTGTTCCCCGCTCCCATGCAACTAATCACAGGTACCCCTGCTTCTTTGGCTCTCATGATAATGTCAAGCTTTGCTGTTACCGTATCTACCGCATCTACAACATATGCATATTGTGTAAAGTCAAACTGATTCGCCGTTTCTGGTAGGTAGAAACACTTATGAACGGTTACTTCTGCCTTGGGATTGATGTCAAGAATACGCTCTTTCATTACATCAACCTTATATTTACCAACGGTCTTTCTTGTTGCTATGATTTGACGATTAATATTCGTTAAACATACCTTATCGTCATCAATTAAATCAAATGCACCCACTCCACATCTAGCAAGCGCCTCCACTGTATATCCACCTACACCACCAATTCCAAACACGGCTACTCTTGCATCTTTAAGACTTTGCATATGCTCTTCACCTAGTAATAATTGCGCTCTTGAAAACTCGTTTAACATATATACCATCCTTAATAGATAAAATCTTTTATTGCAAATTCATATTAGTTCTATATGTTTTATATGATAGCGTGTCTATTATTCTTTGTCAACTGGTAGTACTTATAAAATCATTTATGTAGATATCCTCTAATCTAATAACAGGATTTTCATTTTTCTTAATTCTTCTTGCTTAACTCTTTTTTCGCAATCTCCAATCGCTCTGCAAATTGATCATAGAAGTTTTTTTCTTTTGAAAATGGTGTTACATAGAATAGTTGAAGCACATACATGGTGATTTTCTTTCTAAGCGTTTCGTCTTGTGCGGTCGTCATTGCAGCCTGCACATCTTTCAAAAAATAATGCCATTCATTAACGAACTCCTGATTTCTTTTCAGATCAGGCGTATCAATCCACTTGTTTACCTTAACTTTTGTTTTACCCGGTTTTATACACTCATTTACCTGCAAGATATATTTAAAACTTCCATCTTCATAATATCTTCCCAAAGGGAAGATTCGACAAAAACCCGGACGGAATGCATGAATACTACATCTGCCTTCCTGGTTTAAGAATACACATCGCTCTTGTTCCCCAACCATAAGAAGATTCGGTAAGATTGCTCCATCTACCAGATTAAGTTCAACCTTATCTACTAACAATTCTTCAAAACTACAATTCAAGCTTATTAAAAGACGATGAATATCTAACGGGTCAAGTACTAATGAATTCCCCATTCCTTGACAGCAAGCGGAACACCCCTTACAATCATCACAACCTGCCTTCACCATATCATTTAATTCATAAAATCTCCCATCTGATATCTCATTTAAACTACAATTTCTTTCCATCTTATTTCCTCACTTCTTTATCTAATTACCTTAGTCTTCATTCAATTGTCGTAACATAGCATAACGTAAATCTTCTTCATCAAAGATAATAAAACCACATTTTTTATATAGGGAAATTGCTGTCTCATTCGTTTTGTATACCCCAAGTGCTACTAATTCAAGACCTTTTTCCTTTGCTTCTTCGATAACCAAATCCATTAATTTCTTACCATAACCCTTGCCTCTTTGTTCTTCCTTCACATGGATCATAGCTAACAACAGATAATCCTCTTCCTTTCGAACAGTTGTCCACAACGCTCCAACTACTTCCCCATCTTCATCCACATATTCTTTAATTTTATTGTTTACTGTGTTCATACCTTCTGGAAGAAGTTTATCCATATCTTCTTTGGCTTGTTTAACACATAATTCGCGTTCTTCTCTCTCTGCATCTGATAATTCTTCAATACCAAAACTAGTGGTATCTATGATATAGCTTCTTAATTGCTCATAAGACATCTCTCTCTCAATTAACATATGTTCACGCCCTTTTTCTTTTACTTAGTTAAATTTCCTATGCAATTGCCTAAGTTAAATCCCCACTACTTATTCTTATTACATAATAGTTCCTCAATCTACCTTATGTCAATAAATAAAAGCCCTTTGCATGACATTTGGTTTAATCCTAATGGACCTTACCATTATCAGTACAAAGAGCTTTTATTACTTACAGTTAGAACTGTAGAAATTTACTTATTATTAAAAATTAAGACTAAAGTTTGTAATTTCTAATCTTCCATCAACTGACTCTTGATCTGAACCTGTATAGATCTTAAACTGAATGCCTTTTACATCGGTAGATGTTTGCAAAGCATCACTATTTACCCATTCAGTAAGAGCAGATTTCCAAATTGGAGCATTGAAATCATAGATTACATCAACTGATTCGCCCGGTTCTACTATTCTTTCTACTGTTTCATCAGTAGCTGTTTGTCCACCAGTTTCTTGCCATACCCAGCCACCACCAGTACGTAAAACTAGAGACACATGAATAGGCTCAGTTCCTTTATTTGTTAGTGTACATGATAGACTAGAGTATGAAGACCAGTCTTGACCTGTTCCTAAACCAGGTTGCGTTTCTGTAGAAATACCTGCATTCTTACTAACTGTTACGTCAGAAAATGTAGCATACATAGTCTCGCCTTGTAAACCACTTTCTATGTTTTGAGTAAATGCAGAATCTTTAAAATTCCAAGTATAGTAACTAGCAGTTTTTGGTCTGTTCATTTCTGCAATTGTTGAAGCATAAGCACCTGCTTCTAAGTCAAAATCAACTGCATGCAACTGAATGCTACCTGCAAATCCGCCACCACCAGATTGAACACGGAAAATAACTCTATTTGCTGTCTTTGAAGTCATAGAAGTTAATGGTACTGTAATCATCATTGTAGTTTTGGCAGGAATCTTAGTATATAGTCCTGGTTCTACCCATTTCCAATCACCATCTTTAATAATTGTTTGAAGTTGAATCTCTTTTTCATTAGGATTCGTTACAACGATATTTATACTTTCGTATGCATTCCAATTCAATGTTGTTGCTGGATCAACTTGGAAGCAAGGATAGTTCTCTACTTGAAGATTGAATGCCATATTGAGTCCACCAGTTTCGAGAGTTGTAATTTCTGCAACTGTACCGGTTGCTGGTTCGTCGTTACCATTGATACCTACATACCAGTCATCATAATCATCAATGAGACCTGGATCAATTGTAGGAAACTCACTCTTATCACCTGTAGTTAAAACAAGTACATCACTTGCAACAGATTCATTTCCCGCATCATCAAATGCAGTAACAGTAAATGTATATTCTGTGTTTTGTGATAACCCAGATACAATATAACTTGTTTTAGTTGAAATAGCTACTTTAACACCATCCACATAAACAATATAGCCTTCTACTCCAATATCGTCAGTAGATGCATTCCATGACAAACTTGCTGTTGTTACAGCTGCTGTACCACTTAGACTAGTTGGTGTAGTAGGTGCTTCTTTATCATTACTATCCAGAGTCTTAACTGTAACTGTACTACTTTTAGCCGATTCATTTCCAGCTGCATCTAGTGCACTAACTGAAAACGCATATTCTTTATTTGCTTTTAGAGATTTAACCGTATAGCTATTTGATTGACTGATATCAATTAATTGTCCGTCCTGATAAATATTATACGCCTTTACTCCAACGTTATCTGTTGATTCACTCCAGTTTAACTCAACAGAATTATAGCTGATTGCTTTTCCTGATAAGTTTTCTGGTACTGTTGGTGCAACTGAATCATCCGCTTCTTCAGTCTCGAAAACGCTACATATTTTTGATGTCGCTTTAATGCCATATTGTCCATTAACAATTGCTTGACCTTGTTCTGTCAACGTATTTCCAGCCCAATCTTCAGCCATATCTAAGTACTTAAGACTTTCATTATTACCCTTCCATGACCATCCTAAGTATCCAACAGATTTTTCTTCAGAATAGCTCATAATAGTATGTTCATCAACATCACCATCAGTATGTTTAATTCCAAATTCTCCAATACATACTGGATATCCAATATTTAAAGCAGCATCGATGTTGCTCTTTACAACAGCTGCAGTACCCCCCGCATATTCGTACATATGGATTGAGAACATTGTGTTTTTAAGTTTATCCGATTGTGCCACTTCTTTACCGTAATCGAAGATGGATTGTGGATATTGTCCCCAACCAGCACTGTCGACCATAATAGTATTCTTAATTCCGGCATCTCTAAGTTTTGGTATAACAGAAGCATATCCATTCTTCCAGTTTTCTCCGTCCCATTTGCCGCCCCATTCATTGGCAATGTTAAGGATAACTGTTTTTTCATGTCCAATTAATGCATTCTTAACTTCAATCCAATACTGTGCTACTTTTTCTAAATCTGCAATACTGTCTGAACCTGTAGCATCATGTACTTCTACGATAGCAACTAATTTATTTTGTTCACATAATTGAATTAAATTCTGTAATTCTGATATAGACGTTTTTGTCCACTGTTGGCCATTAGCAAGTACAAGTCTAATACAGTTAGCTCCTGTTTTTGCAATAGCAGGTATAGCAATGTTTTCGTCTCCTTGATACCAGACATACGCATGATTAATACCTCTCATCACAAAAGGTTTGCCATTGGCATCATAAAGTGTTGTTCCATCAATATAGAATCCTTCGCTAACTTGTTGTGATTCTTTGCTAGTTGTAGATGTAATGGAGCTCTTATTGGACTTATTGCCAGCAGCATCTTTTGCCTGTACATGGATGCTATATGTAGTATCAGCCTTTAAATCCGTAATCTTATAACTAGTGTTTGTAGTAGTTCCTACTAATGAGTCGCCAACGTAGATGTCATAACCAACCACTCCTACATTATCTGTTGATGCTGTCCATGTAAGAGTTATTGAGTTAGTAGTTTTACTAGTATCTTTAAGGTTCGTTGGTGCAGTTGGTGCTTGCGTATCTACAACTTCATTCTCTGATGTTGTTACACTAACACTGTTCTTTCCTGATTTATTACCTGCAGCATCTTTCGCCTGTACATAGATTATATATGTTTTTCCTGCTTCTAAACCCGTTACAGTATAATTTGTTGCAGTAGTTGTACTCACATAAGTATCACCAACATAGATATCATATCCTACTACTCCTACGTTATCTGTTGATGCTGTCCAGCCAAGAGTTATTGAGTTAGCTGTTTTACTTGTATCTTTAAGATTCGTTGGTGCAGTTGGTGCTTGTGTATCTACAACTTCATCCTTTGATGTTGTAGCACTAACACTGCTTTTTCCTGATTTATTACCTGCAGCATCCTTCGCCTGTACATAAATCGTATATGTTTTGCCTGCTTCTAAACCAGTTACAGTGTAACTCGTTGCTGTAGTTGAACCAACACTATTATTTTCATCACCTACGTAAATATCATAACCTTCTACTCCAACGTTATCATTAGAAGCATTCCAGCTTATAGTGATTGAATTTTTAGTTGTAGAAACTGTACTAAGACCATTTGGAGTGGAAGGACTGTCTGTATCTTCATTTGAACTTGAAATTAGAGTAAACTTCCATCTTTGTTGATCATTCCCGTTATCCGACCATATCTGAACATTCGCACCATCATTGGCATAACCGCCTACTACATCAAGTGCCTTGCCACTAGATCTAGATATGAGTTTGTAGTAGCCATCACCAGCGCTTACAATCTGCCACTGTTGATTAGTCCCACTATTCTCTGTCCACTGTTGAACATTGGCACCGTCATATGTATTCCAGCCGGATACTTCAAGTGCTTTTCCACTGTGTGTTGCTATTAATTTGTAATACCCATCTCCAGTACTTACTACTTTCCATTGCTGCTGCATGTTCCCATTATCTGACCATTGTTGAACATTGGCACCATCATGAGTATAACCCCCCTCTACATCAAGTGCCTTTCCGCTATGTTTTGCGGTAATCTTATAAACCTCATTTGAAACAATTTCTGATGTACTCGTTACCCCAACTGAGTTAGCATCCACTTTAGCTTTTACATTTACTGGGAGTATTAATGAAACTACCATGATGGTTGACATTAATACAGACATACCCCTTCTCATACTTAAACCTCCTAATATTATTATAGTTTTTTCAGTCCTTTTATTAGCAAAATGCTTATATCCTCCCTTCTATTGTTATAATTTGAGCAATTGGATTTATCCAAATCCCCTCTAATAAAGGTACTTTATTTATTTCATTATTTCTCTATAGTAACAAAGAAATATAGAAACCTAAATTAATAAGTTTTCCCGTATAAGTTTTTCAAAATCCCCTATCCTAATCGCTTTAACACCTTACCGCTTTATATCATAATAGTGCTATTTGAGGAAAAAGACAGGCTTGTTGCCTTTTTATATACTCAAGCCTGTCTAATGGTCAAATTTTATAGTTTTTATCTTCCATGAAGAAGATTATTACAATTTTATACAAGAATCAGATTATCTAGATAAAGAGTCCCTACCCCTTCTACTGCTGTTCCTTTTTCAATATAAATGGAATACTCCGTTATCATAGAATAATCAGGTGTTGCACTTTGTACCCATGATGGTGTCTTGAACTCACATAGAGAAATTGTTACTGTATTACTTCCCCCTGAGAGGGTTTTCTTTGCTTCAAAATAACTCCCATCCTTGTCCTTAAACTGTATAACAAGATCTCTACCCGCAGCATCACTAGTAACCTCTAGTTTCATCGTCTTACCAGTAGTCCAGTTCATCCCACTAGAGAAAGCTTTCGTAAAACCAGCATAAGCCGGATTACCTACGGTATAACTTACCTTTGCTCTTTCTCCCTCAGAGGTAATGGATATCGCATTTCCATTCTCATTCCTTCTATAATTTGATGAGTTGATATTATCAAAGGTATCAATTACGATCTTGCTAACAATTGGCTCATCGTCTGTTTTCACAAGTACTAGATTATCCATATATAAGGTCCCGCTTCCCGCACTTGCACTACCCTTTTCTATATAGATTGAATATTCTGTAACTCTTGATAAATCAGCTACTGCACTTTGTGTCCATGATGGAGTCTTAAAATCACTTATTGGAATCTCAATGGTTGAAGTACCAGCTGATAAGCTTTTTCTTGCTTCAAAGTAATTACCGCTTTGATCGCGGAATTGTATTACAAGATTTCTTCCAGCTATATCGTTCACTAGATCTATTTTAACCTTACCGCCTTGCGACCAATCCATCGCAGAGGAAAATGTTTTAGTAATACCAGCATATTCAGGATTACCTACGGTATAACTAATCTTCGCCTTACCTGATGATGAAGTAACGGTAATACTATTCCCATTGCTATTTCTCACATAATTAGAAGAAACCAAGTTATCAAAAGAATCAATTACTATTTCTTCTCCTGGTATAACAATCCCATTTCCCGTAACCGTTATAGTAAGTACTGCCGTAGTGTTATCACTGAAAGTATATACTAACTTATATTGGCCATCTTCTACCAAAGTATTTAAAAATACCTGATTTATTCTTATCTGACCTCCATTAATCGAATAGTCTGTTCCTTGCGCTAAAGCTGTTCCGTTATATGTTATAGATTTAAGTGTAGTTCCATAAAAAACTACGTCTGTTACTAAATCTGAAGGTTGTTGTATATTGTATTCTAGTTCGGAGTTCTGTATATATGGTGTTGTAATCTCTACCTGATTTTTATAAGCAACAATTTCATCGAGGTATATCGTTCCTGTTGTCTTAGATGATATAGAACCAACATAGATAGAAAACTGATTAATTGCTGCTATATTAGGAATTGCACTTGCTGATTGCCAACTTGGTGCTTTGAATCCACTAAATGGAAGTTGAACAGTCTTACCACCTGTAAAATCAAGTTTAATATAGGATTCCCAGTAATGGTCATTGTCGTCTCTAAATTGAATGGTCACTTCATTACCTGACCCATCACCCTCTATCCATAATTCAATACCTAGAAACGAAGCAAAATCTTTGTTTATCATCGCCTTATTCACACCGCAATAATTGGGACTTCCAACATTATAGGCAAATGATAATGCCTGTGAACCATTCTTCGTAACTAGATTTAGACCTACACTATTACCACTGGAATTCTTACTATATGCTGTATTCAATTCATCTACAGAAGTATAGCCATCGAATGTATCAAAAGAATCTTTTCCTGTGGAATCTGTTACACTAACAGTAAGTTCACGGTCAATTCCTTCATAGAAATCAAAAGCAAGTACCACATTACCTGTAGCAAGTGATGTAAGATAGGATTTCTTAATAGTCACCGTATTCCCGTCTACTATATAATCACTTCCCTGTACTAATGTTTTTGAACCATTTTTAATCCCACGGAACTCACTACCATTTGGTGTCATTGTCACCTGAACGTCTTTGCATACTTTTGTGTTTTTATCGATTGCAATTGTATAGGTAGATAATTCTGGGTTTGCTACCTTGCTATCGGTTACATTCACTGTAAATGTTGGTTTGTTTCCAGCAGAAGTTAATACTTTACACGTGTATTTTGCTAGTTCTTTCTTAGCGAAATATTCTTTCTTAATTGTAATTGTGTCTGAATTAATTGTATAATCTGTACCTAGCTTCATCTCTACATCATTGCTTGTAAGTCCAGTAATACTTCCCGTCTTCATTACCGCCTTTACAACAATATCAGTTGGACTACTTCTGTCGAAATTCACCTGCGAAACATTTACACTATTCGCTATATTTTTCTTGTTCATTACTTGATTATGATTCATAATTAATCTTCTTGTTGTTGCTGTCTGCGTTGCTTCAGAAGGCCCATAAACTGTATATCCATCATAATCAGGATATAAGGTTCCATCATCAAGATACGATGCTATCATCCAATAGTTAGAACCAGCATATTCAAGCCCATCATAAGTATTTCCTTCAATAACATTGTACCATTGTGTATATTCAGCATCCCTTAAGGACTTATCCTTAATACCAAACTCTTCTAATATAACAGGCTTATTATTTGCCTTCGTTGTCTCGGCATGTTTTTTTAACCAAAGCATGTCATCTTGACCATCTCCAGTATATTTCATCCCCCACTGATCTACATAGATATGAGGAGTCCCAAAATCAATGGTATCAATTGTCATCAACTTTTCAAAATCTACACCTTCCGCTCCATACCAGATATAGCTACAGCTCGATTCTTGTACTGAGTTATATGGAAGATTATAAAATCCTTCATCTCCAACAGAAACCATATGATAGGGATCAATTGATTTTACATATGCAGACATCTCTTTTGCCCACTTGTATATTACATCATTCTTACAGCCTGCATCTGTTTTACATCTTGGCTCATTCGCAAGTTCCCATGCAAAAACACCTGGTTCGTCCTTTAATTTTCTACCTGTGTAAGGATTTGTATGATTAAGCAAAGTATATATGTAATTCTTGTACCAACCCTTTAAGGTTTCATTGGTATAGAAATCATCCCCTGTCAGATTAGATGCTATTCCTGCTTCTTTCGCCCATTTGGCGTATTGACCCATTCCACCAAATGCCTCCCAATAGTTTGTGAAGGTAATAAGAAGCTTTACATTCTCTTTCTCAGCTTTTGCGATTGCATAGTCTAATCTTTGCAATCCGTCTGCACCCTCGTTAACTACCGGTTTCTTTAATTTTGAATCAAAATATTGAAAATACACCCCGTCCTTTTCACCTGATCCATCATTGTTATTCTCAAACACTTGATATCCTTGAGAATTGGTTTTCCCTGTTTTAGTACCTACATCTAGATGCCCCCATGCTCTGATTACTTTAATGCCCATATCAGATGCATCTTCAATTACATTGTTTACCTCCGTTTTTGATTTGTAGATTAGATAATAGCAGTTTGTTCCCCCATAATAATACGGACTGCCATCGCACATGAATTTTGTTCCCTGCGCATAGACAAATCCTTCCGGTCTTGAGTCTGCCGCCTTCGCAGTAACTAAGTGCCCCGAAATACTTCCCAACACCATAATAAATAGTAATAGCAATGATGTTAGTTTCTTTTGAACCTTAAACATAAAAATACCCTCCTTAAAAAATAGTAAACTCTTAGAAGTCAATAATACGAATTGAATTTATATATATTTTTGTTGGTAAGCTCTCAAATCATGTTATTAAGCTTCCAAGAATTTTTAATAAAAAACAAGCTATTCATTTTAATCAATGCAAGCTTGTTTATCTAGAAGTCATATTAATTTATATTTTTAGTGATTTTTACCTTAATTTGTTATTTTTTATGTTAAATTTAATATATCATTTATAATTATTTAAGTCAACATAATTCTTTATATTAGTTATTATTTTCTTTTTATTATTCTTTTATTAATCTTTCTTTAGCTATTCATACTATTTTATCCTTAGAACCGTCCTATCTCGGGACACAATGAAAAGGACACAACAAATTCATTCCGCCTAAACGGTAAAATTTACTGTGTCCGTCTCTATTTACATACTATTTATACAAAAAATAACTACTATTACTGCAAAAGTGTAACGTATATAGCTGTAAGAATAGCCGTAGTAATTACACCACAAATATTAGCTCCTAGCGCATAATCCAGAATGAATGCACATTTATTAACCTTTTGTACTTCTTTTTGTGCTACCTTAGCAGTTGATGGAACACAGGAAACTCCTGCAATACCAACCACCGGGTTAAAGTTCTTCCCTCTTAATAGATAAATAACATATCCACCCAATATACCACCGATTCCTGAAAGCGTTAATGCCACAATACCAAGAACCAATAATTTAAGTACAACAGGATTTAATAACGTACTTGCATCACATAAAACACCTAGCATTAACCCCAAGAAAAATGTTGCAAAGTATAAAAATCCATCTTCAATAAGTTTTACATACTTACTAATTTCGGATTCTCTTATTACTATACCAATAAAGAAACTCAAAAACAGTGGTGCTGCAACAGGGAACAACAAGCAAAGTAAGGCATTCGCAATAACAGCGAAGATCAACTTCTCAGAGGATGTAATATTATGTTTTGGCTTTTTATCTACGATTACCTGTCCTCTTATCTCCTTCGGTATTAGAAGCTTGATTAAATATGGATACCCTCCATATGTAAGACTTAGATATAGATATGCAACAATCGAGATCGGTACGAAATATTCTGGTGCTAGTTTTAATGCTGCAAATAGCACCATTGGTCCATCTGCCCCACCAATAATAGAAGCTGCTGCCGCTGCCCCATCAGATAGCCCCATAAGTTTCGCAATTGGAAAGGTTGCAATCGTTCCAAGTTCCGCAAATAAAGCGATGGTCATACTAATGAACGGATGGGCTAACACGTAACCAATATCGCATAAAATTCCGATTCCCATAAAGACCAAACAAGCAATAAGTCCATTACTAAACGTTAATGTATATATTGGTTGTAGAAAATTAATCTGCATATACTTCATTAAATCATCCGTGGTAGTTAACAACGGATTGATAATTAAATTAGCAATTTGATTATTCTCCATAAATAAAACTCCAGCATTAACCGCTGACATACCAAGCCCCATCGGTATCATAATAAGCGGCTCTAATGTACCCTTTTTCCCTAAGTAAACAAGCAAAAATCCTAAAAATATTAAAACAACTCGCAATATAACAACCTTTGGTTCTTGTTGAAACATTGTACTAATGCCCTGAAACAACTCTATAATTTTCATATCAATAAACATACCCCTTTCTGATATCTGGAGAATCTAATGTTTACATTAAGTTTTTGCTAAAAAACTATTGTTTTTTCAACTCTATCCCCTGTTCTGTACATTATGATGTATAATTCAGATATACCTTTAGTTATTATGTTTTTGACCTTTATTAAACATTCTAATACATACCAATAAAATTTTAATTAGAAACGCAATTCCATACGATATAACAATTCCTATTCCCATCACTTTAAGTGGAACACCGATACTTAATAGCATACTAACTCTCCTTTTAATTTTAAGAATTTGTAGGCAATTGCACAACTCTTCTCCATGACAATAACATATCTGTGATTTTTGCAATTGACTATCTAGACATTCGTAAAATCCATTATGATATTTTTCCTTGTAATTAAATAGTATCCTTTTATAAATTTATTTCAAATACAATATATAAATATAAATCATATACCAAAGTTATTGATAAAAACAGGTAGTAACTACTTAAGTTGGAGGTTAATCATGGACTTACATTACCTTGAATTATTTAATACGGTTGCTCAGTATGAAAGCTACAAAAAAGCTTCAGAGATTCTTCATATCAGTCAACCTGCACTTTCTATTCAAATAAAAAAACTTGAGGAACAAATTGGACTAAAGCTATTTAACAAGATTGGAAATAGAATATTTTTGAATGAAAATGGACTTATGCTTCAAGAATATACCAACAGAATATTTGATATTATTCATGAACTTGAGAATAGAATTTCTATTACACAGAACTTTATCGGTGGAACCCTAAATGTCGGTGGAAGTAATACTCCAGGCTCTTACATTCTTCCTGATATAATCGGAGAGTTTAATAAACAGTATCCCAATTTAAAATTTAACTTACATATAGGAAATACTTCAGAGATTTCTCATTTGATTACAAGCGGTACTATAGATATTGCGCTAAATGGCGGAAACTGTTTCTATCATAATAATATCTATGTAGAAAAGCTCTTTGATGATCAATTAGTTATTGTTGCATCTCCTCAAAACCCCTATTGTAGTCTCAAAGTGGTTGAAGTTGAAGACTTAAGAGAAATGAATTTTATTGTACATAAAACCGATTCCCAATTATATTCTTATTACGTCGATTTTATCAGAGCTATCAACATTCCAGAAAAAATCACTATGTGTTTAGGAAATATTGATGCAATTAAAAGAGCCGTTAGCTCTAATCTAGGGGTTTCTCTTATGCCCTATGTTGCAGTGAAATTTGAGTTACAATATGGCTTGCTAAAACTATTGAATCTCCCTGTTCAACACCCTAGCTATCCTTATAGCCTTATTTACAATAAGAATAAATCGCTTTCTGCGACTTCTAAGAAATTCATCGAATTAGTTCGGTCCAGTATCAATAATTATACGTTTGATGCTATGGATAACACCAACCCATAATAGAATATCTTCTATCTTCTACATATCTTGATAAAAAATAGTTGATATCGTAACTAGTAGAGTATAACTCTATTCGTTACAATATCAACTATTTGTTCTTATAGAAGTTTTTGAAACTCCCTAAAGATTTTATTTACTTATACTTAATCTATCTCATACCCTTATACGAGAGCTCCACCACCATCTACAATTATAAACTGGCCCTGTACGTAGCTAGAAGCATCACTTGAAAGATATAAGACAGTACCATTTAATTCACCCTTGTTGCCTGGACGTCCTGCTGGATTCACTGCATTATAAGTATTAAGGAACTGTTCTGATTTGAATAATGTTCCTGCTGTCATCTCGGATTCAAAAAGTGCTGGTCCGATAGCATTCACTGTTATTCCATATCTAGCGTAAGAACAAGCCATACCTTTTGTTAAGCCAAGAACCGCTGACTTAGATGCGTTATAGGAATGTCTGATAAACATATCATGCTTATCTGCAATCACTGCGTTGACAGAAGCAATATTTACAATTTTACCATATCCTCTTTCTTTCATTTGAGGAATAACATACTTACTAGCTAAAAAGATTCCCTTTACATTAATATCGAAGGACTTATCCCAATCCTCTTCTGTCATGCTATCTACACCACCACGAACAGCGATACCTGCATTATTTAATAAAATGTCAATATGGCCAAAAGTATCAATAACTGTCTGCATTGCTTCTTTTACACTCTCTTCATTGGTAACATCACATCCGATAGCAATCGCTTTACGACCTGTTTTCTCGATTTCTGCTTTCACTTCATTCAGTTTATCAACACGTCTTGCTAATACTGCAACATCTGCTCCAGCTTTTGCATATGCCAAAGCCGCGTCTGCTCCTAGGCCTGAACTTGCACCTGTTACTACTGCTACTTTTCCAGTTAAATCAAATAAATTCTCCATCTTTTATACTTCCTTTCTTTTTTATAATATAGTTAGTCAATTGCGAAACTCTTTTCCATGTTGATAGCATATCATTCAACCAAAACATTGTATGTGACGTAATCACAATTCAGATTATGACAGCAGTCATAAAATATATTGATATGTTTGTTTCCATTACAAAGAGTTTCGTAATTGAATATAATAACTTAGGTGATTATCAAATTATATTTAATTAGATTCGTCCAGTTTCCATGAATGCAGTACGATCATAGCGACCTGTTAATAGATATGGTACTACCTCATCAGCTTCCAATTTCTCTACTAAATTTAATTTATGTACTAGTAAACTGTTCTTAGAATATGCACCACCGATAATGGTATTGATTGGTAATTCTGCCCATGGGTCGTCCACACTTGATTTTAGATTCAATGCTGCAAGTCCTGGTTCCCATGACTGATAATTATACTCGCACTGATTCATCAACAAGGAAGCGTTTTTAAAATGCGATACGCCCTCTTCATCTGGTTCACGGTCAATATGAAAATAAAAACCTCCTCCAAATGTCTGCTTTCCTGCTGCTGGGAACTGATAGAGCGCTGCTGTAAGAGGACTGTTGTATTCTCCTAATTTCATCGTTGCCTCTACAAGTTGTGTTCCTCTTCTAGTCACTCCCGCTGTTACTGTATCTCCATTTCTTCTAATAACAAACTCTGCACCTAGCTTCTTTGGAATGCTTCCGTTATCACGACCACATTGCACTGCCATCTCAGCTCCGGGTCCTCCTAACACAAGTCCTACTGGATATAAACCAAGTGTCTTTCCATAAGTTGCATAAACACCTAATATAGCTTCATAGTAATCATCTGCAAAAGTAGGATTATTTACATGACAGACAGACAACGTAACTACTGGCATAGAAAATGGTTTCAATGGTGGAGGTAAAATTCTTGCAATTGCCGCTGGATCAGTTAAATAACTGATATAGATGCCTTCCTGATTATCCATAAGCGAAACTTTACCAAAGTTTGCAAGCTCTTCTTTCCTAATTCGAAAACTTGGTATATGTTTCTCTACAAACAATTCACGTCCCACTTCATACCCTGTTCGTACTGCTGGTGCAATTGCTCCATCTTGTATAGCACTTCCTATTAGTTTTACAACCACTCCTTTTGCTTCTAACTCAGAAACTAAAGACTGATCAGGACGATATCCAAGAGATAACACTACTGCATCCACAGATACCTTCTCTTCCATGTGTTCTTCTGGTTTTTCTAATATTACACAATCTTCATGAATCTCTTTTAATGCATATCCTAACATATATTGTACATCAGATTTGGCTAACCGTCCACAGACATCAGCAACATTGGTATGGTTTGCATTTGGTGCTACTTTCTCTTGCATGTCAATCACTACAACTTGATTTTCATTCGTACAAAGATATTCTGCTGTTTCTAGCCCGGTAAGACCAGCACCAATTACCGCTACTTTTTTCCCTTGTAACACAGCTTCTCCCGTTAATACATCTTCTACTGTATATACTGCGTTACCATGAACTCCTGGTATTTTATTAGGAATAATGGAAGTAGAACCTGTTGCAACAATTACTGCATCTGGTTTATAAGACATAATCATATCTGCAGTAGCTTCTGTATTAAGTTTTACTTCTACTCCTAGTCTCTCAAATTCATTCTGATAATATTCAGCTATCCACTGCATACGTTCTTTTAATGGTGGTTTCTTAGCAAGATTTACGGTTCCTCCAAGTTCACCTTGGCGATCTATAAGTGTCACTTTTACTCCACGTGAGGCAAGTGTCTGTGCTGCACACATTCCAGCAGGTCCACCGCCAACTACAACTGCAGTATGACCTTTTGTATCATGAATTAGATCTCCATATCTACGTTCTTTGGCAAGTCTTGGATTCAAGGAACATTCAGGTGGTAATCCTGCCGCATTATATTGATTCAAACTCTCAAAACAACGTAGACAAGAAACACATCTGCGTATTTCCTTTTCTCTACCTTCCTGTACTTTTTTGCCCCAATTCTCATCAGCGAGCCAAGTTCTTCCCATGGATACAAAGTCTTCTACTCCATCTTCTAAGAACTTCTCTGCCACTGTAGGCTCTTTTATTGCAGAAACACCAATGACAGGAATATTTACATGGTTTTTAACTGCCATAATCATATCGCGTCTCCAACCTTGTGGGAAAGAAATTGGTTCTACGCTAGTAATTCCTGTTTCATATAATCCACAACTGACATCAATAAAATCTATACCTATTTCTTCTAATGCCATGGCAATTTTAATACCATCTTGAATATGGATATACTCCTCTGTCACTCCTGTCTTTTCTAGAAACTCCTCTACACTAAGTCTTACACCAATAGGAAAGTCAGGACCACATGCCTTACGAATCCCAACGATAATTTCTTGAATCATTCGTAGACGATTTTCAAAACTTCCACCATATTCATCTTCTCTTTTGTTCGTATATGGAGATAGAAATTGTTGTAACAAATATCCATGAGCTGCATGCAGTTCTACACCATCACAGCCTGCTTTTTGTACTCTGACTGCACCATCAATAAACTGACTAATTAACTCTTTTACTTCTTCTGTCTTAAGCTCACGTGTTTCCTGTTTGAGATATTTACATGGAATTGGAGATGGTGCAACTACTGGCTGTCCACCAAGGAGTGCTGAAACTGTCTCACGTCCTGGATGATGCAACTGAATAAAAATCTTACTTCCGTGTTTATGTACTGCTTCTGCAAGTTTTGATAGTGGTTCAATATGTCTGTTTTTTGTAACTGATAACTGTCTCATAAGACCTGCACCATGTACATCATTTACACGGGTGATTTCTGGGATAATGAGTCCTGCACCACCAATAGCCCTCGCCTCATAGAAAGCGATCATATCCTCTGATGGTGTTCCATCAAGATTTGCAAGTCCACAGCCCATTGGAGACATGACCAAACGATTTTTAATGCCTACCTTTCCTATTTTTCCTGGTTCAAACAATTTATTAAACATTTTCTCCTCCTTATTTAACGGAATACTCTTCTGTTTTTATGTCCTTAGAATACACTGAAACACCTAATTTTACAATGTGTATGATGAATGATAAAAATTTGACAATTTGTTTACTATGCACTATAGTAATAATATCACAACAACATTTTTGTTAATAATGAGGAAAAAATATGACCTTTTCAAAATTAGTAGAAATACTGTCGAACGACTATAGGATAGACATTTTATCCCAAGGAGAGGACTTCGAGATACAAGATATTGCTTTGATTGACAACAAACATGATAAACGTAAGAGCACCCTTTATTTTGGTTACGTTAAACAATTACAAGACGGAATTCCTCTTCCATCGCAATGTATTCTCGCACATATGGACAAGTCTATGCTCTTAACCAATGGGGTAAATGCTTCCTCTATAGAAAATCTTACTGTAACGGAGAACTTTGATTTAATAGAGAGCCTTGATTTAGCAGAAAACCTTACTCTAGCAGAAAACCTTGCTTCAGTGGAAAACCTTGCTTTAGTAGAAGAATCTTCTTTGTTTACCTTATTTAACGAAGCAAAAATATTGATTGAAACCACCTACAGTAAAGGACTTTTTGAGGAACTTACTGCCCTTGCAGATCAGACAAATAGTATTGAAACCGTTTTAGATGCCGCGTCTGTAAGATTAGGGAATTCTTTGCTTTTTTGTGATATGAATTTCAAAATCATCGCCAGTTCTAGCTCTATCCCCGTCCTTGACCCTCTTTGGAAGGAAAATATAAAGCAAGGTTACTGTTCTTATGAATTTATAAAAGAAGTGAAAGAACTGGATTCGATTAAGAATGCCGCCCCAACTACATCTGCTGTAGAAGTTACCTGCTCTGTATCTCCCTATCGCAAATTAAGTAGTAAGGTTTTTCATAATAGAATGCAAGTTGGTTTTCTATTGATGATAGAGAGTGAGAATAAATTTCTTCCCTATCATTATGAAATGCTCAGTACAGTGAGTCATATTATCAGTTATACCATTGCTTACTATAGGTCAGATCTCTTTGAAGAAAGTAGTTTGTATCAACAATTACTATATGACCTACTGATTGGAGCCCCTTCTAAGGACCTGCTACCAAGACTTACAGAACTTCATTTCCCTGATAACATGTTAGTACTATTTATTCGGCCTACAAGATTTCTAGGACGCGAATACTTAAAAAAGTTTGTACATCTAAGTTTGAAGATGCAGTTACCGGGAGCACATGTTACATATCATAAAAACGGGATTGTTGCAATGATTCCATTAAAAGAACATGCAAAAACAGATTACGAACTACTTGACATATTAAAAGACTTCACAGAAAAAGAACATGTACGAATAGGTATCAGTAATCCTTTCTCTAACATAGAGAACTTTGCCAGTCACTACGAACAAGCATATGTAGCCTTAGAACTTGGGCAAAAATTAAACCCAGAGGAATTCATTTGCCGTTATCTTGATTACCAAGTTTACGATTTGTTCTCTGAGGTAAAGAATCCAGATTTATTAGGACGGTTTTGCCATCCATGCTTAGTAACTCTTAGGCAATATGATCATCAGAATAACACACAACTGTACGAAACTCTATGTATATACCTAGACAAGGGATGCAGCATTAAATTGACTTCAGAAAGCCTTTATATTCATCGTAATTCTTTAGTCTATCGCTTAAATCGTATTATAGAACTATGTGATATTAACCTTGAAGATGTTAATACACTCTTCCTACTTCGTCTGTCTTTTCTAATTGATCGCTATAACGGGTTGAATGCGCTTAAGACTTGGTAATCGAATATGTATTGTTTAGCCTTACTCCTTCTAAGTTTACCTAGTAGTTATCACTACTAGGTTTCTATTGGTTTCTCACATCTTACTCTTATATTCCTATACGTAATGGGTATAAGATGTGAGACCTCCCCCAGTTAAGTACAAACTCTTCCTCACCATCTATTCTCCATATTTACAAGTCATAATTATCACTTGTAAGTGTCTGCTTTACTAGGCGGTTATAAGAAATTATTTATAAATTCTCAAAATTTTTTCGCTGTATACGAGTAAAGCAACAGAGTAAAAGAGCACAAAAAAATTTCAAAAATTTGTTAAATATAATGGTTACATTTATAACTAAAATGAAATTGTGCCCAAATTGTCGTTGCTTATTGGCTATTTTATGTAATAATTAATGAGAGTAAGTATAAGTAAGTATTTACAAACCCAATAATTTGTGTTAATCTGGAGTCCATATTTATCCATAATAGGTTAAATATGTATTTTTATTTTTAAATGAAATTAATAAGCAATTACGAAAAATGATTAAATATAATTAATTGTATCATTGACTCATTATTGCTAATTAAGTTCGAAGAAAGGAGACAAAATATGGATAAACAAATTTTAGCAAATTTATTTCAAAAAATTTCTGATATAACAAAAGTCATGGATATAGGTTACCATCATATTGTAGACGGTCATTTAAGTCCTGTTTATAAAACACAAACTGATGTTTTAGGAATTGAAAAATGGATAACTGTACATGGACAAAACCCTGTCTATGTAAAAGATACCTATATATTAAAAGAAATTACAGAGAAAAAGCAACCGGTCGAAATCTATGATATAGATAATGATAGTAGATCAGCTGATGCTTTTTTTCTTTTTGGACTTAAGAGCATTATGATAATTCCTGTGGTCAGAGATGATGAAGTAAATGCAATCATTTGCATTGCCTCTATTGGAAAACTTCATCAATTTACAGATGAAGAAATAAAAGTGTGCTGTGACTTAGCAGATGAATATCTGCAAGAACAATATTAATCTAAGGAGCAAAAGATGAGATTTGCAAACGCAATATTAGAATACATTAAATCTGCAAATGTTGATTATTTATTTGGCATTCCTGCAGGTACCATCAGTCCTCTAGTGGATGCCCTAAACGATGTAGATATTAAACCAATCGTTTTTAAAAATGAGGGTGGAGCTGCTTATTCTGCAGCTAGATATGCAAGTGTGAGTGGAAAAATGGCGTTGTTATTGGGTGCCGGTGGCGTTGGTGCTAATAATATGCTTAATGGTATTGCAGATGCATACAGAACTAAAGCACCCGTTTTAGTAATTACAGGTTATGTTCATAGATGGCAAATTGGTAAAGGTGCAATACAGGAGTTAAATACCGAAGATATCCTAAAACCAGTCACCAAATACAGTAAAACAATTCTAAAAGAAGAAGATGTTATGAAAGAACTTGCTTATGCTATCAAACTTGCTAATACCGTTCCAAAAGGACCTGTACATTTATCTATTCCAATTGACATCCAACTGAATCAATTTGAAGGTGAAATACCTGTATATGAATCTGTAATTACACTAGAAAAAGAATATACTCCGATTCCTAAAGAAGCTTATGAAATTATTGATAATGCAAAAAGAGGCTTAATTTTAGTCGGTAAAGGTGCACGAGGATTTTCAAAATCTATAATGGAATTAAGTATGCATTTACAATGGTCAATCGTAACTACTCCAGAGGGTAAAGGTGTTATTCCAGCCGAATTTGTTTTTAATCTTGGAAACTACGGTTTTGCAAGCACAGAGGCTGCTAATGCCTATGTTACTAATACTAATACAGATTGCTTATTAGTAATGGGATCCAGTTTGGGTGAAAATGCAACTAGTAATTTTAGTAAAGCCTTGATAAAAGGAAAAAAAGTCATTCATATAGATTTCGACGCAAAAGAATTAGGTAAGGTTTATACAACAGATGTAACTATCTGTATGGATTTAAAATATGCATTACCACAACTTCTTAAGAATACAAAAGCTGTAGGGGATATTGGTTTTATAAAACCAGTCATTAATCAACCAATACTTAAAACTAATACCGGTCTAAGCTTAAAAGAATTCATGGAAAAGCTTCCAGAATATATGCCAAAAGAGACTTACTATATGGCAGATATGGGAGAATTCATGAACTTTGTTTTTAAATATCTTCATATACCTGCAGAAGGTGATTTCGAAACGAATCTAAATTATGCAGCCATGGGTTGCGCTATTGGTGGCGCAGTTGGTGTTCATGTTGCTAACACTGGTAAAAAAATAGCCGTTATTGCAGGAGATGGCGACTTCTTTATGAATGGTATGGAGATATTAACAGCAAAAGAATTCCACTATCCAATCATATATTTTATTGTTAATAATGCCATGTTAGGATTTGTTGACCACGGACATCAGTTCCTATTTAACAGAGTAGTATCAGAATTTAAGCAAGAAAGAATTAGCATTGCAAATATGCTTGCACCATGTGGCATCAGAACAATGGAAATCAATGATATTAAACAAATGTCGGGTATTACAGAATTATTAAAGGATTTAGATGGACCAGCTGTAATTGAATTAATTACTGACGGAAGTGAAGCCTCACCTAATGGTGACAGATTAAAAGCATTATCAAAACAAGACTAAAGGAGTAAAAGCATGTTAGAAAAAAAAATAGCATTAGTAACAGGAGCTTCAAGAGGGATTGGTAGAGCAATCGCATTGAAATTAGCAGAAGAAGGAGCAGACGTTTTAGTTAATTATGTAAACAATGAAGCTGCAGCTAATAAGGTAGTAGAAGAAATAACTGGACTTGGAAGAAAAGCTTATGCATTTAAATGTGATATTGCTAAAAAAGATGAACTAGAACAAATGGTTGAATATACTATCGAAAAATTTGGTAAGATTGATATTCTTATTAATAATGCTGGTATCGTTAAATATGGAACAATTACAGATATGAATCCTACTGATTGGAACGATGTAGTTAACACTAATTTATCTGGATTATTTAATTTATGTCAATTAGTTACTCCTTATATGATTAAACAAAACTACGGAAAAATAGTTAATGTCAGTTCTCTATCTGCTATAAAGAATCTTCCTGCTTCTTATGCATATTCGGCTACCAAAGCAGGTGTTTCCGCATTTACACGTGTACTAAGTACTGAATTAATTGGCAATAACATTAGTGTAAATGCTATTGCACCAGGAGTTATAAAAACAGATATGTTAGAATCTTTAGGAGATGCAAAAGATTTTTATGAACAATCAATTCCAGCTAAAAGATTCTGCGAAGCCAGTGAAGTTGCTGAATTAGCATATTTTTTATGCCAAGATATCTCTAGATATATAGTTGGACAAACAATCGTTATTGATGGTGGATTATCTTTATAGTACAATAATTTACTTAATATTTCATTTATGGTAATTTGTGCATTTTTTTATTTGACTTTAAATTATTATAGTGTATAATCAGATTAGACAAAAAAAGACATAAATCAACATTTTTGATTCTTATCAAACAATGGACTAGCACAAATGTTAATTAAATAGTTTTTAATTTTATGATCTAGTATTGAAATTATAACATTTTCGTTGCAGTTAATGGAGGAATCATAATCAAAACTTAAAAGGCAAACCTATTGAAAAATAGGGACGCAAAGCTACGAGTCTAAGGGTATTACCTATGATAGTCGGGTCGCAGTAGTTGGCGCAGCCGTTAGTGGTAAACTACTGCTGCTATTTTTTTTACCAAATTTTCCAAATCAGGAGGTACTGCAATTGAAAATACTAAAAATAAAAAAAGAGGGTTCCCCGACTAATATAATTATTACTGAACTATTAGTTATGCTAGTTGGATTTGTAATTTTTTCTATAGGAGTGGGAATTAGGGCTAAATCTGTAATTCAAAATAGCACTAATGATGTTACAATGGGTAGCTTCATAGTATTCATGGTAGTATTTTGTCTTATTGTATTAATTCTATGTGCGGTCTGTTTATTTCTTATTTTACCATCTAAGATAAAATCAACAGATAATTATGATAATAATTTTATAAAATTACATGAACATACCAACACAATCGACCATGAAAAATTTGATAACTTCATAGGCACTGTACGTGAATCAGTGGATATCGTAACTTTTTCAGCCAGTGAGATAAAGCGTTCCTCTGAAGATATGAGCGACATATCTTCAAAAGTTACACAGTCAATTTCACAACTAGCTGAAGGTGTTACCCAACAAGCTGAATCCATAGAAACAGGTAGCTTGAGAATTAACAGCATTACTGAAATGATTATATGTATTGGTGAAGATATGACTGCCTCTGATGGAATCGCAGAAGATGCAATTACAGCAATGTCTAGCGTAAAGGAATCCATTCATTATCAAGAAGAAAAAATGGCTGAAAATAAAGTGATTACAGCGGAAATGAGAGTTGCTACATCTGATTTAATGGAAAAATCCAAAGAAATTGGTAAGATTCTGGAGGTAATTAAAGGTGTTGCACAACAAACAAATCTTTTAGCATTAAATGCTGCAATTGAGGCTGCTCGAGCTGGTGAACATGGTAGAGGTTTTGCGGTTGTTTCCGAAGAAATTCGTAAATTAGCAGAACAATCAAGTGAATCTAGTAAGCAGATTACCGATATTATTAAAGATGTACAAAATGGCATTGAGAATACAGTAATGCAAATTAAGAGAGCTGACACCTTATCAACGGAACAGGAAAAAGCGCTGGATTCTACAGTAGTCGCGATTGGAGATATATCTGATAAAGTTGTTTCGATAGCTGGTAAAGTAAAAGCTGTTTCAGATGCAACATCTGGTTTGACAGTGGATGCAAAAGAGGCCGAAGATATGATTGCTACAATAGCAAGCATCTCTGAGGAAACTGCTGCTGCCACGCAGGAGGCCTCCTCATCTGTTGAAGAGCAGGATACTCTCATCCAAATGGTTGCAGAATGCTCTAACGAAATGTTCTCCATTGCCGATAATCTCAAAAAAGAAATAGAAAGCTTTAGAATTTAGAAAATATAACTCATTTAGAGTATCATGGAATTAATACTCCATCTCAAATATAACATAATTAGGAGGATATTATAATGTTAATATCAAACCCAAAGGGTCTATACACTATTAATTATGACCCTGTTAAAAAACTTGTTAAGGAAGCACCAGTCGGTCTTTGGACCAAAGAAGATTATGCAGAGTATCATAGCCAGTTCGAAAATAAAATTGGACCTGCATTAGGCAATCAGCCTTGGGCAATTTGCTCTGACTTAAGAAAATACAAAGTATCTGACCTTGGTGAAATTATGGCTAAACATACAGACTGGCTAGCTAATAATAACTTAAAATATGGTGCAGTTATCGTAGATAGCGCTATCGTAAAAATGCAGATAAATAGAGCAATTTCTTCTAAATTTGAACAACAAGCATTTTTAACTGAAGAAGAAGCTGATGTATGGTTAAAATCAAAAGGATTCTAAGACTATCAATAAAATAAACATTGATGAAAACTAGGTTACAACAGAGAAATGTAGTGTTGTAATCTAGTTTTTTAGATGAATCCTATTTATTTTTATAGTAACATCTGAAACGCTAATAGGTATAGTAGAAGACTGAGAGACAGCTTTGTTTACCAAAATAGCTTTAAAAATATATTCTTAAATTCTATTTACACTTTTTAATTCTGTTAAAAAATATAACAATCCTAGCAAGGGCAATACAAATCCTAAGAGAGACGTTCCCTTCCAGCCGTAATGTACATATATGTATCCACCCACTGACGATCCGACAGCACCACCAATAAAAAATATAGCCATGAACAATCCATTCATACGCCCCCGTTTTTCGGCATCCAAACCATATATTTTTTGCTGACTAAGCACTAGATTCGCGGAAACAGAACAATCCAGAATTACTGCTGAGAGGCAAAGTAACATAAGCGAAAACAATTTATTACCATTATATAGATGTGGTATCGCAAACGACAATGATGCTGTAACAAATGCTATACCCGTTAGTTTGTTTGTTACTCCTCTATCAGCTAATCTCCCTGCAATAGGTGCAGCTACTGCACCTGCTACTCCTACAAATGCAAATAGTGCAATTCCTTGTTGTTTTAGGTGAAAATTAGATCCTAACCATTGTGGAGTGACTGTCCAAAACAAACTAAATGTGCCAAATAAAGTAGCCTGATATAGTGCTCTTCTTCGAAGAATTTCTTCATCTCGTAGCAATCTTCCCATAGATTTAATAATGTCAGAATATTTATCATTTTGAATCGGTTGTCTAGAAGGTAGTTTCTTTTGTAGAATAAAAATTAAAATCAAAAGTAAAATAGCTGAAAGTATAAATACAAACTTCCAATTAAAAATACTTGCCAGAAAACTTGAAATCGGACGAGCCAACATAATTCCAAGTAACAGTCCACTCATAACATTACCCACCATCTTTCCTCTTTGTGCAACCGATGCTAAAAATGATGCTAGCGGGACAAGAATCTGGGCTGATACAGAACCAAGGCCAATCATAGTTATCGCTATTAAAAAGATGAGCACATTATGCGTTGTTATTACTATAAGTAATCCCGCTATTGCAATTAACAGAATACCAATTGTTAGTTTCTTGTTTTCTATTAAATCACTCAACGGAACAAAGAACAAAAGACCAAATGCATAACCTAGCTGGGTCATTGTGACAATCATACCTGCCGAATCAGGTGGTAACCCAATATCACTACTAATTAGTCCCACCAGTGGTTGAGCATAATATAAATTCGCCACTATAATCCCACATGCACCTGCAAATAATAAAACTAACCATCTTGAAATTTCTTCTTTTGCTATTATTTTCTTGTTCATATACAATCACAACCTTTCAATATATTACTGAACGTTACGTTCATTTTATATAATATACTCATCGTTCAGTAATGTCAATCTTCTTTTTCTATAATTTATATTGTATAATAAACGTAGCATTTCACATAACTTACATCACTTACATTTCAAACTAAAATAAAGTTATAATAAACAACAACTATAAAGGAGATTCTATCTATGAATCCAAAAAGTGGACGACCAAGAAGTGAGGAAGCAAAAACATCAATTCTGCAAGCTACCTATGAGTTGCTTCTTGAACAGGGATTTGCGGGAGTGACTATTGAAGGAATTGCAAAAAAAGCAGGCGTTAGCAAAGTGACAATATACAAATGGTGGCAAAACAAAAGTTCTCTGGCACTTGATGCCTTTTTTGATGCAACTGAAACCATTTTACCTGTTCCTGATACAGGTTCAATTAAAGAAGATTTATTTCAGCAGGTGAAAAATTTATCCGAATTTATTAATAGTCCGAAAGGGAAAATAATCGCTGAATTCATAGCAGAAGGGCAATATGATTCTGAATTTGCCAAGGAATACAGATCCAGATACTTTGTACCTCGTCGATTAATATCACATCAAATATTTGAACGTGGAATACAGCGTGACGAGATATACGAGGATACCAACATTGAACTATACACTGATCTTATTTTTGCACCAATTTTTTATCGATTACTAATTACAGGTGATGTAATACATTCTAATGATATTTTAAGAATTATTGATACTGCTTTATCCTCTCTAATAAAAGATAATAATCAGGAGTAGAACATTATTAAAATGCTCTACTCCAATATAATCCTATAATAAATATTGTGTTTTAAGATTTGATTAGAAGTTATTCTTATCTTGATATTTTCTTGCACTACTCAACATTTCGCAAATTAACTTTGCCAATTTTACCGATGGATAAGGAATCTCATCCTGTAACCACTGACTAACAAGAGAACTCCCTATAGCATGATACATAAAAATATAGCGTTCTAAATAGGAATCATTTTCTTTTACGTAAAGGCTCACATAATAGTATAATAAATTTTTCTCAAACAAGTTTTCTTATTTTCTTCAAGATATTTTATAACCGCTGTTAAAATCTCTATATACTCTTCATGATCAGATTCATGAAAAGTCTTTCTCGTACTTTCTAATACCTCGGTTATACCATTAAATAATTAATGCTGTCGGAACAATTAATATTGATGAAGTGTTCGCCTAAATCATGGGAGAAGGTAGCTGCTAATGCAAAAAATAAAAGCAAAAAACCCTTGCAAATATAATATTTGCAAGGGTTTGAATATTTCTGTATGACGTTTCCAATTATCTCTTTGATAGGTGTTTGAGAACTGTAGAACCGCATGAATGCTGGATTCTTTAGTTAGGATGTTAGTTACGTGTTTGTTACTCTTAGACCTTGACATCGTTTAATTCAGTTTCTATAAATATGTATTTATGCCACCAGAAAATTTATATTAATATTCTCTTGATGTCTTGCCAACATTTCATACAATTTCGTTTTTATAAATGATTGATGCGTAAAAGCACATCTCAAACACTCTTCAACATTTTTACCCGATATCCCTTTAGATTTAGGTTTGATAAAGTTACAAATTGTCGCAAATAAGTTCGCAAAATCATGTCCTTGTGTAATCAACAGGAAATCCTCAATTGAATTATTTGTAATAACTTCCGAATTAACCTCACTACATTTTACCGAATCGAATTTAGATCTATTCATTTTATTAATTTCAGTTTTTAACTTTTCAGTACATAATTTAAGTGTATGTTTGTCACAAACGTTAGAAACTGAGACTCCCTTTAAAATCAGTTCCCAACTCTTTTGCTCATTAAGTTTTCTTACGCAACTCAAAAAACATAGTTCCGATAATACGTGTTCTTTAAGCTCCTGATTCTTCATAGAACCTTGGTAAAATTCACAGCATATTTTATCCAAAGCTCCCTCATCTTCTAAAAACATCATTTCCATACACGAATTATCATATGCAAAAACTTGATCTGTACCAGTTTCAAGATCAGAATAATCCCTGTCTCTAATTCCAATTACACGTTTATTTGCTTTAAAAACTTCACCTGCAATTTTTTCAACACCATTTTTGCCATCATATGATTCATATAGATAAACATTATCATTTAACTCAGATTTCCAAAATTTAATATCATCCTCACCTTCAACAATGATATATACAAAACTTCTATGAATATCTGCACCTAACGTTAACCTGATATCCGAGATAATGTCATCCTTCGTCAGATTACTCTTTATCGAGTTGTTCTGCATAAATTTCTCCTAAGTCAATTTGATTTTCCCAATGATTATTAATTATCTGAGGTGAGTGTGTTGCAACAATTACGTTCATATTTTTATATTTAATAATTTTCATCAAATCATCCATAAATCGTTTCTGCCATGTAATATGCAAAGAAATTTCGGGTTCATCAATAAGTAAAAGAATATTATTTTCGGTTTCAAATATTAGTTGATAAAAAAGTACAATTTCTTGTTTTTCACCTGATGACAATTGCATTAAACTCAAATCTTTTTGAGGTTGTTCAGTATCCTCAATAGATATACCCAGTTCCCTAGAAATAACAATTCTTTTAAAAGAAAGCCTATCATTAATTATATTTGTAAACATTTCTAGTTTATTTATAAAGTCTTCATATACTTTATATTTGATCTCAAAGTCATCAAAATATATTTTTAAAGCCTTAGCATGTTCATCTTTAAATAGAACATTATTCAAATTTTGCATTGTAGACAAATCATACCTATTCAATTTCTCAAATCTAGTATTCATTATTTCTATATTTCTTTGATATTCTTCCTTTGTTATCGCGCCTTCATTTGAAAAAAGTCTATTTGGATATGAACTATCCAATTCATTTGATACTGAAGAATATTTAGACATAACATCAGACATTACAGTCTTAAATTTGATTGGCAATTCTTCAATTACATTTACTAATTTATTATCAGAGGAAAAGCTGATTTGCTCTCGAATAAGTCTTTGCTCTTTAATAAAGTATATTTTACCCAAGCTTTCTTTTATTTTTTTCAACTCTACTAATATCTTTTTAGTTACTGTTTTTTTATTATTGTCAAAATCCGGCTCTCCATATTCTTTAAGAAAGTTTCTACTTAAATATTCTCCAATTTCAATCTCTTCCCCACGTCTCACGTCAATCCATCTATTTTCATCTATTTGATGAAAATAAGGTCTACGTTTTAATTGCTGCATCTGAAACTGAATATTCAACGGAATTCCATTTATAAGTAGTTCTTTAGGTGTTTTTTTTATTTCTGTTTTTTTATTTTCAAATTCTATAACCATAGATTCAAAATCTAGGGCTGAAAAAAATAACATACCTTCTAGCTCTCTGCTTAAGGCATCAATACATTTCAATATTGTTGATTTTCCATATCCATTTGGACCTGTTATAATTGTTAACCCATCACTTTTCAAACGAACATCGTAGTTAAAGCGACCAAATAGTCTTGTTATCGATATTGCTATCATACGTACACTCCTCATCTTAGTCAATTTAATCACCTCCAACATCAATATACTATCTTTTCGATAAAAACAATGTCAAATGGAGGTAACTTTATCATTTATTATATAACAAATAAACATAATATTCCACATAAAACAAAAAGAGTCTAGTTTTCAGACTCTTTTTTGACTTTCTACCTTATTCCCACAAAATCTCTTACCTTCTCCTTCACCCCCTGCATAAACTTCTCAAACAAAGTCACTTCACCAATCATAAACCGCTTCATAAACTCATAGGCTTCATTCAACTTCTGCTTTAAGCCTCTAATTTCTCCATCCTTCTTCTCATTCTCATACCGAAGCTGAACCACTTCTTCAAACAAGTCATGTTCCCTGTCAGAACCAGCACCACTATACATGAAATATACTTCTTCCGCTATTTCAGCCTTTCTGCTTTTCACTTCCAGTTTATCAGAAACTACTTTGTAATCATCCTCAACAACTGCAAGTTCTTTCTTTACAGAATCCAACTTTCGATCATAATACCGAACCGTATCATCAAACTGCTCCAAATTCTTCTTTTTATCTGTCAGCATTTCATCTAGCTTAAAAATAGTAGAAGCCTTCTCCGTAACTGCTTTTTCTTTCACTTTCAAATCAGTTTCCACCAGAACAACTTTTTTCTCCGCTTCTTTGGCTCGTTCCGCAGCTCGTTCTCTTCGATAATCCGATAATAACAAATCGCCACGTTCATTCTTACCCTTAAAGAAACGCTCCCACTCAAGTTCTTTTTGCATATAATCTGCAATCCACTCTTTCTGCTCTTCAATCCAAGTTACCGCCCCATACTCCACTTTTTTCATTTGTGGCACTTTGCCCTGCGGTGTGTCCTGCCAGACAAGATTATCTGATTCATCAACCGCTTGCTTCATGGTAGTTACATATCCCATTCGCTTAAATGTCTGCGAAAAAGCATTCTGTACACTTTGTCCTCGACTACAATTCTTCACATAAGGGATAAATGTCATATGCAGATGTGGTGTTGATTCATCACCGTTAAAAGCCATATTATTGATTACAATTCCTTCCTCAAAGGGTGGTTTCCAATCAGGATCAGCAATTCGCTCCTTTGTCAGAAATGTTACATTAGGAATTTCTGTCAGCATATGTTCTGCAAAGTCCAGCAACGCTCGTTCTGCAAATAGCGAATCATAGAAATTATTTTCATATCCCGTATCTTGCAAATCTCCAATCTGCCAAATAATTTCGTACTGCTCATGCTTCTGCTTATCCTGTTTGATTTTCTCATAATAAGTTTCGGGACATCGTTCCCCACGACTTTTCTTAATCTCCTTCTGTCTCCACTCTTGATAAGAAACTTCAAACAATTTGTCATATGCCTGCTCAATGGTAAAATCTCTTGTGCCATTTACATAATAGACATTTCTATCTTCTCTATCATGCGTTGCATTGGGTGGCCAGTGGTCACGATTATTATGTTCCAGATTTGGGATTCGGTGTAATGCACCCGATATTGTTTTTCATTTCCCCATCTAATCATCCTTTCTATTTATCCGTCAGTCATTTGTTAATTTCCTTTCTCTTCTTTAAAAGCGCTGCTATCATGTTCTTCTTTACTTTCCTTCGTAAGAATTTTATAGCACTGCTCCGAAAGTAATGTCCCCCTATCAGTTTGGGAAATCCCAAACTTAGGGGGCAAGCGTTACGCCGCTTAATCACGTTATATGTGAAGCTTCGCTTCACAAGCCTTCGCCAGAGTTTAAGAATCTGCCATCTTAAGAAGTCAAATTGTTAAACTCTTTCTTAGGCAATATCCAAGTCCAATACATAGTCCCATCTGTAGTTTCACGATTTCCAGCCATAATCCCCAGCTTCTTCTTTGCAGATAATAAGGTTTTTCACTTTATTCCTTTTTTAGCAGCTTCCTTTTCGATATCCTTAGAAGGAACTTCACTTTCCGCACCGATGTATCCCTTTATAAAAGCAATGGCTACATCTAACTTCTCTCGCCCTCTGCCCTCTTTTCCAGCAAGTAATTCATCTACGGTAATGTCATATGGTCCGATACACTCAAATCCTCTGTCTTCTGAAATTTCAAAACCAACGGAATCTCCTGCCGCCGCAAGACTTGATTTATCTTGTGCCATAATGCGGATGTTAGGTTTATCTGGTATTCTTGCTACTAGTAATACACTTCTTGCCGTTATCTGAATATCGATAGAACCTAGTCCTCGGTACGTTGACTTTGAACCAGAAGCTTTATTCATATGACCGATAAGAACAATGGCACATCCATACTTTTCGGCAATTATTCCCAATCTCTTTAATACGGGTCTTATCTCATTAGCTGTGCCAACTTGTTGGCATTGTGCATTATCGACATCAGAACCGATATAGGCTTGAATCGGATCTAGAATGACAAGCTTTGCATTTGTTTCAGCGATTGCTTGCTCTAGTCTTTCATCGGTCATACTCAGTTCTTTCTCCGTTTCATCAATAACACGGATTTTACTACAGTCTGCATTTGCCTTTTCAAGTCTTGGCTTTATCGTATCGTCAATCCCATCTTCGGCAGTCTGATAAATAATACTGATAGGCTCATATGGTATGTCGTCATCACATGGAAGCGGTTGGCCTCTGCTAAGTAGTGCTGCTAATGTCAGTGCAAGTGTTGTCTTTCCTTCCCCTGGATCTCCTTCTATTACTGTTATCTTTCCATATGGGATATACGGATACCAAAGCCAATTCACTTCTCTTGTCTGCACATCCTCCATATGGATTAATTTTAATGCTGTCCTTTGTTCACTCACTCATCGTCCTCCTGATAAAATAATATCGTTGTTACCAGCAGAAGCTTTTGATATAATAATATTTGCGAGATAAGATATATCCGCTCTGCTGGTTGTCTTTAAGTCCTTTCCCTATGGGTTAGGACTTTTTTATTGGAATTCCAATAAAATCACTCCCTTCTTTACTTCTTGCTACACTGCCCTTGGTACTTCTTTGAAATATCCAATTTCTTCCCATACCTTCTTGTCAGGGCAAAAGTAGTTATACTCTGAGGAATTCTCCATCTTGAATGCATATCCAAATTTGAGAATCCCTTTTTGCAATCCGACTCTTACATATTGCGCATCTTTTCCGATGGCTTTTGCTATTTCAGCAATCGGAACATTTCGCCCAGTAAATGACGGAAGCTCAATCTGGTAATTTACTTCTCCCATGAAACTTCACCTCCCAATATCTATATAGAGCAAGTATTGCTCTGTTATGTTTTTGTATTATACAGTGCTTTTAATGCTCTGTCAATATATAATAATTTAATGTTTACTTTTCATTTTTAGTATGTTATATTCTTTCCTATAGGAGGTGATTATTTTGACCACAGGTAAAAAGATTAAGTTAATACGAACATTTCGAGGCTTAACACAAAAGGAACTTGGTGACAAATCTGGAATTCATGAAGTTGCAATTCGTAAATATGAATTGGGAAAGAATCTTCCAAAACCAGACCAGTTAAGGAAAATAGCAGACGCATTGAATGTGAATGTAAATGCCTTAGCTGAATTTGATATTCAGGCAGACGGTGATGTTCTTCCACTTCTCTTTGCAATCGACGAAGTGTTTTCCGTAGAATTAAAGGATATCGACGGTGAACCAGGGATTTTCTTTAAAGACAAGAGCTTGATTCAATTTCTTAAGGATTGGCAAGCAATGAAAGAATTGCTAGCGATGGGAAGTCAGACCATGGATAACTATAATATCTGGAAGACGATTCGCCCAAGTGTTACCAAAGTTACCCACGAAGATTAGAAATCATCGTACATTGACAAACGTACTCTTTTTACCAGCCAATAAGAAGAATACTATATGAAAGAAAGGATGATGTTTTATTGAAATTACCAAATGGCTATGGCACTGTGTATAAGCTAAGCGGGAAACGAAGAAATCCTTATATCGTCAAAAAGACTGTTGGATGGCACTTTGATGAGAAGAAGGATAAACAGGTTCAAGATTATGTAATTATCGGTTATGCAGCCAATCGAGCGGAAGGCTTGCAAATGCTTGCAGACTATAATACCAATCCTTATGACTTGGAAGCTTCCAAAGTTACCTTTGCAGAAGTTTATGAGAAATGGTCGGCAGAGAAATATCCGACTGTATCGAAATCTAATGTAAATGGTTATACCGCTTCTTACAGCTTATGCACCTCTTTGAATGATAAGTTATTCAAAGACTTACGACTTGTTGATTTACAACATGTCGTTGACACTTGTGGCAAGAACTATCCCACACTGCGAAAGCTGAAGGTCTTATTTAACCAGCTATATGATTATGCGATAAAGAATGATATCTGCAATAAGAATTACTCAGAATTCGTAGATATCGTAAGATATAAGGAGCGTAATCCAAATAAATATGACCGAAAGAAATTTTCAAAAGATGAGATCAAACGTTTATGGGAATTAAAGGATGATAAGTATTATCAGATTGTCCTAATGCTCATTTACAACGGACTAAGAATTTCAGAATTTTTAGACTTGAAGAAAGTAGACGTTCATCTGGAAGAACAATATTTCGATGTAGTGGATAGCAAAACCGAGAATGGAATCCGTAAAGTTCCAATTGCCGATAAAGTTCTTCCATTTTATCAGTCATGGTTTGATTCTGCTCCAGATTGTGAATATCTGCTTCATACAGAAGATAACAAGCATTTTCTATACCGAAATTATTATGACAGCTATTTCACACCACTCATGCAGAACTTAAACATTGAAAAGACTCCGCACTGTTGCAGACACACCTGCATTTCCTTACTTGCAGAAGCAGGAGTTGACCAAACGATTATTAAAAAGATTGCAGGACATTCGGGAGCCATGTCTCTGACAGAAAAAGTGTATACCCACTTTGATGTACAGGAACTGGTAAAAGCAATCAACCAAATTTAATCCCGAAATACAAGTTCCATATCACAAGGAACTTGAAAAATTAAGGAGAGCAAAATGAAGAATATATTTATTCCTAGAAGTTTGCCTAAAAAACGATATCAAAAAAGGATGTTCTAAGCACTGATTAGCACTTAAAACATCCTATATTTTTGTTAGTTACTTGTTAGTTGTGTGTTAGTTACCGTACTAAATCCACACCATTTTACGACATTCCAAAACTTCAAGAAGCCAGTAAATATGCGGTTTTGCACGATTCCACAAACGGCACAGACTATCTCTTAGAGAACTGAGGTGCTCTACGAGCTGCTTTAAGACCGTATTTTTTACGTTCTTTCATTCTTGGATCTCTTGTTAAGAAACCTGCTTTTTTAAGAGCTGGACGGTAGTCACCATCTGCTTGTAATAATGCTCTTGAAATACCGTGTCTGATTGCACCAGCTTGACCAGTGAATCCACCTCCACGAACGTTAACAAGTACATCGAATTTATCTGCTGTTTCTGTTAATACAAGTGGTTGACGAACGATTAATTTTAATGTTTCAAGACCAAAATAGTTATCCATGTCTCTTTTATTGATTGTAATTTTACCAGTACCTGGTACTAAGTATACTCTAGCAATACTGCTTTTTCTTCTTCCAGTTCCGTAGAATTTTGCTTTAGCCACTGTGATTTCCTCCTTTCAATTTCCGATTAATATCTAGATTTGATTTCTAATACTTCTGGTTTTTGAGCTGCATTATCATGTTCTGCACCAGCATATACATGTAACTTAGTAAGCATTTGTCTTCCTAAAGGTCCTTTTGGAAGCATGCCTTTAACAGCAAGAGTGATAACATCACAAGGTTTTTTAGCCATCATCTCTTTTAATGTAGTTTCTCTCATTCCACCTACATATTCAGAGTGATTGTAATAGATCTTTTGATCCATTTTCTTACCAGTAACTTTGATTTTATCTGCATTGATTACAATTACATAATCTCCTGTATCAACGTGTGGAGTGTAAGTTGGTTTGTTCTTACCTCTTAATACTGATGCTATCTCTGATGATAGACGACCTAATGTATGTCCTGTAGCGTCAACTACATACCATTTTCTTTCAATTGTAGATGGACTAGCCATAAAACTTTTCATTGGTTTACCTCCTTGAATAATCTTCAACAACCAAACATATTGGTTACTCATAGTCTTTTTAATGTCAGCTATTTTATAATAGCCTCTTCTATATGTTAAAATACCATTACCGGGGCTTTGGTAGGCATTTATCACACTTTTTTCGCTCTGTAAGTGCTTAGCATGTCTAATTTTGAACATAACTGCAGCACGTCACATTTAAACATTATAGACGTTAATATTCTATGTGTCAAGCTGTTTTGTTAATATTTTAAAAAATATTCTTCTATAAAAATTTAGTTTAATACGGTGATTATATTTATAAGCACCTATAAAGGAAAACTGACTAAATTTATGATTTACAGCAGAAAAACCACGCTTGAATAAGCATGGTTTTTCATTGGTACTGCGGATGACAGGAATTGAACCTGCACGGTCTCCCACTAGATCCTAAGTCTAGCGCGTCTGCCAGTTCCGCCACATCCGCATATTCAGTTAAGAAGTTTCCTTCTAGATGAGGGATCAATAGATCAAACCCACGGGTTCTTTCTATCTCTAACTCTCAAATGAGACATCGGGGGTTCGAACCCCGGACAACTTGATTAAAAGTCAAGTGCTCTACCAACTGAGCTAATATCCCATATTCAGTAACAATACTAGTCTGTTACAAAATGTTTTGAAATATTCATTTCAAACTGGGCTAGCTGGATTCGAACCAGCGACTGCAGGAGTCAAAGTCCTGTGCCTTACCGCTTGGCGATAGCCCAATACTGCTTATACAAGCAAGGGTGAATAGAGGGATTCGAACCCTCGGCCTCCAGAGCCACAATCTGGCGCGCTAACCAACTGCGCTATACCCACCATATTTTATTAATAAGCTTGTCCCGCTTAAACGTGCCACAAGGGATTCGAACCCCCGACACACGGCTTAGAAGGCCGTTGCTCTATCCAACTGAGCTAGTAGCACACATGCAACGTTTCCATTGCCAGTTTAACTTCACTAAAGTTTTGCTAAACTTAAGCGGGTGATGGGAATCGAACCCACGTATCTAGCTTGGAAGGCTAGTGTTCTACCATTGAACTACACCCGCATATTAAATTATCGTCGACAGAAAATCTTTTTTCGCATTCTATCAAGTAAAACTTGTGAACACGTTTAGAATTTTCAGGGTTGTTTCACTGTTCAATTTTCAATGTTCATTGTGTAATATCTTTAACAAATTTCAATACATTGAAATCTTGTTTCCTAATGTTTCTATAAGTTGTACCGCTTTTCGACATCTCTCAGTCGTTTGCGACAGCTTATCTAGTTTATCATGTTGCTTCCTTGTTGTCAAGCACTTTTTTCAAACATTTTTCATTTCAAATCTTTGTTTTCTGTTCTTGTCAGAAGCGACTGTTATATCTTATAACATCTTTCGACGTTTGTCAACATGTTTTTTCATTATTTTTTGAGTTGTTTTAATTCTTACTTTTTTCAGAATTGTTTGTTCATTTTCTACAACTCATCAGCTGACTTGGACTAGTATAACAGAGTTGAATTCGTTTGTAAAGGGGTTATTTCATAAATTTTATTAGCAATATCCCCCTTGCAAACACTTTAATTCTATATTAGATATCATATAGAAAAAGGTGGAGCATATCTAAATGTATGCTCCACCCCTAGCCTATCTTAATAATGCCATCAAATTAGTCTGCCATATATTCCGCTATATTCATGATATGATCACCTATTCTTTCGAAATCAGTAATCAGTTCTGAATATATTACACTTATGTCGCCTTTACACTCGTTCTTTAGTAATCTACATAATTGATTTTCTCTATATATAACTGCCATCTCATCTATCTTATCTTCTGTCTCTATTACATTATCTAGATCCGTTACTGTTATATTATCCTCTAACATGTTAATATTCTTAAGATTGCCTAATGCAACACGCTTCATATCTCTAACTTCCATCTCTACTGTCTCAGCCAACATGGAACCCTTTTCCTTTAATAAATCAGCATAGCCTGATATATTTACAGCGTGATCACTAATACGTTCAACATTTCCAATTATCCCCAGATACATTCCGATTGCTTTTCCATCTTTCTCTGACATCTCTGCTGATATGATACTTGAAATGTATTTGGATATCTCTGCATTGAGGAAATCTATATATTCTTCATTCTGTTCTACTATAGCAACTTTCTTCTCTTCCCAGTGCAATACCTGGTCAAAAGATAGCTGCACATTATAAACAGCTAGATCATACATACGATTTACTTCTTTATGAATCTGAGAAATTGCAACGCTTGCTCCACCAAAAGAATGATTTATCACTGCTGTTGGAGATATAAACTGTAATTTCATCTCTCCATTATTCTCATCTTCTCGTTCAGGTAAGATTTTCTTCGCAATTTTTTCTAGATATGTTCCTACTGGTAATAATAGAAATGTTGTTACAATATTAAATATCGTATGCACGTTAGCAATTTGCGCTGCCGAATTGTTTGGTGTAAGCTTAATAATCCAATCAGTAAACGGAAGTACTAGGCATATGCATGTGAATATTACAGTTCCTATTATGTTAAACATTAAATGTATAATTGTTGTTCTTTTTGCGTTACGTGTTGTACCAATTGATGCAAGCACTGCAGTAATGCATGTCCCGATATTTTGCCCAAACAAAACAAACACTGAGTTATTCAATGTTATGGCGCCACTCATTGATAAAGCTTGTAATATACCAACTGAAGCTGAAGAAGATTGGATAATTGCTGTGAATATTGCACCAACAGCAATACCGAGTAATGGATTAGATAGATTCGTTACCGTATCCATGAATAGTTGTGAATCTCTTAATCCACTCATACTTCCACTCATCATCTCCATACCAACAAACAGGACTCCAAGTCCTCCTATAATATGTCCTATATGATATAGCTTCTTTGATTTTAAGAATACGATAAACACAACACCAACAATCGCAAACACCGGTGCAATTACTCCAACATCAAGTGCAATTAATTGCCCTGTTATTGTAGTCCCTATATTCGCCCCCATAATTACCCATATAGCTTGTCTTAATGTCATAAGTCCTGAATTAACAAAACCAACTACCATAACTGTAGTAGCTGAAGAGGACTGAATTACAGCTGTAATTGCTGCACCTACTGCTACTCCTAAAAAACGATTGGTTGTTAGCTTCTCAAGAATCTTCTTCATCTTGTTTCCGGCAGCCTTTTCTAGGCCATCACTCATCATATTCATTCCGAGTAAGAATAATGCCAAACCACCCAGTAGTGATAAAAACTGTGTAATATTCATAATTACCTTCCTTTTCTTATACTAGTATAAACGTAATACTCCATTGTCAATTATAGCGGATTCTTAGCACAAGTAACGTTAATATTCTGCTAAGATTTTTCATTTGTAGTAGCACCACCTGTTTCACAATTAAAGAAGCTATTGCTTCACTGATAGGCCTAGTGAAGCAATAGCTTCTTTATTAATCTTCGTCGACTGTGTCGTTTTCCAATATTGCTATTTCATACTTTTCAAGAATAATCTTTTGAATACGATCTCTTGTTTCTGAATTAATCGGATGTGCAATATCTCTGTACTCTCCATCTCCAGCTCTTCGACTAGGCATCGCGATAAATAATCCCTTTTCACCTTCGATAACTTTGATGTCATGAACTACAAACTCATTATCAAGTGTAATAGACACTACCGCTTTCATTTTGCCTTCCTTGCTTACCTTCCTTACTCGAACGTCTGTAATCTGCATTAGAGTAAACCCCCTTTTGTTTGAACTTTTAAGTCAATTAATAAGTCATACATTTTTCGCTTTATTTTATAAGAATCAATTCATACCCCATATAAGTACTTAATTAAAATAGTAACTATTAATTTACAGCACATAACTCTTACCACTATATATTCCTGTTTTTACGACAGCTTGTACCATCATGAAACAGATGCATATAAGTAGTAAGAGTTGTTAAACAGATAAATACTTGCCACTACCAATTACTTACGTTATAGAAACGATTCTTTTTGCGACTTAACTAAAATACTTTTACAATACATACCTCTCGTTCTTTTCAATGACAATCTGGATTTCATCTTTCTCAGCTACATGCCTTGTATTTGAACGAATCGTATCCCTACTTTCAACAATACAATTTTCGATATATGTATTATCTCCAATATGTACATCATTTAATATGATTGAATTCTTAATTACACAGTTATTCCCAACATACACTTTCTTAAATAAGACTGAATTTTCAACTTCTCCATTAATTATACAACCACTCGACACTAAGCTATTCTTAACAACAGCTCCTTTATTGTATTTAGCTGGTGGTGAATCATCAATTTTCGAGTATACCCCAGGATACTCTTTGAAGAAATAATCCCTAATTTCTTTATTCAGAAAATCCATATTCGTTTTGTAATAAGATTCGACGGTTGCAATGTTGCTCCAGTAACTCTCAAGATTATAAGCATAGATTTTTTTCAGATTCTTATAACGTATGAGAATATCTTTAACAAAATCGTGTCTTTCTTCAAGTGCCGATTTTTCAATCAACTCAATTAACTGTCTTCTTCTGATTATATATACCCCTGCTGATACTGTGTTTTCAGTCGTTACGATTGGTTTTTCTTCAAATTCTTCGATTCTACCATCTTCATTGGTTTTAATAACACCAAACCGACTTGCATCTTCACCTTCATCTAGCTTTTTACACACAACTGTAATATCAGCTTTCTTAGCTATATGATACTCCAAAACTTTATTATAATCAAGCTTATATACACCATCTCCTGATGCAATTATTACATAAGGCTCATGACTGTTTTTTAAGAAACTGAGATTTTGATACATCGCATCTGCAGTACCACGATACCAGAAACTATTATCTACTGTAATTGTCGGATTAAATACAAACAAACCACCTTGTTTTCTACCAAAATCCCACCATTTCGAAGAATTCAAATGTTCATTCAAAGATTTTGCATTGTATTGTGTAAACACGGCAACTTTTTGTATATGGGAATTTGACATATTACTTAACGCGAAGTCAATGCTTCTATAACCACCAGCAACAGGCATTGCTGCAATTGCACGTTTGTTTGATAGTTCCTTCATTCTACTACTATTTCCACCCGCTAAAACAATTCCTATTGCTCTCATTATATATCACCTGCCTTAATTAAAGTCTCACCACTAGCTAAACATCCATTAGGATATTCATCTGGCTTCGTTGCTCCTGAAATAGCAGTATTCTTGCCAACCCTAATATTATCAGGTACGTAAGAGTTCTCTCCTATTGTAACCAAACCAAATGAATATATGTTCGGTTCTACAATATTAGGTACCTCCTCACCAACTCCAAGTTCAACATTATTGCCAATATCTACATTCTCAGCAATAATAGCTTTGTTGATAGTACAATTTTTTTCTATTCTAGACGAGGTCATAATAATGGAATCTCTAACAACAGTTCCTTCTCCAATATATACACCCGATCCAATCACAGAGTTATATACCTCCCCATGAATCTCCGCACCTTCTCCAATAATCGCTCTATCGATCTTGGCATCGCTTGCAATATATTGTGGTGGAATAATATCGCTCTTGGTATATATCTTCCAAAACTCTTCATATAAATTAAACTCAGGAATTAAATCAATTAATTCCATATTGGCTTCCCAATAGGCACCTAGTGTGCCAACGTCTTTCCAGTAACCGTTGTACTCATAAGCAAAGATACGATTACCATTCTCGTGACAAAATGGAATGATATGTTTACCAAAATCACACCCCTGTTGATCTGATAGCTTAATCAAAGCATTCTTTAAAATCTTCCAACTAAATATGTATATCCCCATAGAAGCTAAATTGCTTCTCGGAACTTTCGGTTTCTCCTGGAAATCTGTAATTTGCCCATGCTCGTCCGTGATTACTACCCCAAACCGACTTGCTTCTTCCATCGGTACCGGAATTGTCGCTATTGTTACATCAGCATGGTTGGATTTATGATACTCTAGCATTACCTCATAATCCATTTTGTAAATATGATCTCCACCTAAAATCAATACATATTCAGGATTATAATATTCCATATATTCTAAGTTCTGAAAAATAGCATTAGCAGTTCCTGTATACCATTCACTACAATTACTCTTTTCGTAAGGTGGTAGAATGGATACCCCTCCAATGTTACGATCCAAATCCCATGGAATACCAATTCCAATGTGTGTATTAAGTCTTAATGGTTGATATTGTGTTAGTACACCAACTGTATCAACTCCTGAATTAATACAATTACTTAACGGAAAATCGATAATACGATATTTCCCTCCAAATGCAACAGCAGGCTTCGCAACTTTCGATGTTAGAACTCCTAGTCTTGAACCTTGCCCCCCAGCAAGTAACATTGCTATCATTTCTTTTCTAATCACGTAATCACCTCTTGTTGTTTTATGTTTACTATTATATCATGGATCCATTCAAATGTGAACAAAATTTCCCAAATATTAAATATTATTTTGTGACTTATCAACTAATTAGTTGTTGTATTCCTCCTATCCATTGTATTATTTGCCTTCTTCTTTCCTTTTCCTTACATTTCCTCTAATCTTTCTACTAAAACAGACAGTGAAACAGCACTTATTGCAGTATTGTTAATCTATGATAATACTGATAAATTTAACCATAGTCGATTTTCTATTTGTTTTTTTCATAGAAATGGTTATAATAACAATATATTATCATATACTAATTTAGAATAGGAAGTGTCGTTCCATGTATAAAATCAATTTTAATGAACCAATCCACATTCACTTTATTGGAATTGGCGGAATCAGTATGAGTGGTTTTGCCGAACTGTTACATACAGCAGGCTTTACAATTAGCGGTTCTGATTCCAAAAAGAGCAAAATCACAGAGCACCTAGAAGCAAAAGGCATTACTATATTATATGGTCAAAAGGCTAGTAATATTACTCCGGATATAGATTTAGTTGTATACACTGCTGCTATTCATCAAGATAACCCAGAAATGCAGGCTGTTTTGCAGCGAAATATACCGAGAATGGACCGTGCCGAGATGGTTGGGCAAGTTATGCTTAACTATAAAAATGCAATCGCTATATCAGGTACTCATGGCAAAACCACTACTACTTCAATGATTTCACAAATATTTCTTGAAGGCGATTTAGATCCTACCATCTCTGTTGGTGGAATACTTAAAGCGATTGATGGTAACATACGTATTGGTAAATCCGATAACTTCATTACAGAAGCATGTGAATATACCAACAGTTTTCTCAAGTTTAATCCAAGATATAGCATTATCTTGAATATTGAAGAAGATCATCTTGATTTCTTCAAAGATATCACTGATATACGTCATTCCTTCCATTTGTTTGCTAAAAGACTTCCGGAAGATGGTGTATTATTCATCAACGGTGAAATTGAAAACTATGAAGAGATCACACGTGACCTACCTTGTAAGGTAGTATCATATGGTATTCCATCTTCGCCGGAGACTCAATTCACTTACAGTGCAACAAACGTCTCATTCAACGCTGACGGATACGGTGAGTATGATTTAATGCACAACGGTGAGTTTGTAGACCATATTACTTTAGGAGTAGTTGGTATGCATAATGTATCAAACTCGTTACCTTCGATTGGTTTAGCACTTGAACGTCAAATTCCATTAGAAGTTATTAAGCGAGGTTTAACTGCTTTCCACGGAACAGAGCGAAGATTTGAGTATAAGGGTGAAGTTGCTGGTATTACAATTATTGATGATTACGCACATCACCCGACAGAAATCACAGCAACATTAGAGGCTGCAAAACGTTATCCACACAAATCAACTTGGTGTGTATTCCAACCGCATACGTACACTCGTACGAAAGCATTTTTAAAAGATTTCGCAAAGGCTCTTACCTTAGCTGACAAAATCGTATTAACGGATATCTACGCTGCTCGTGAAGTAAACACTGGCGAGATATCTTCAAAGAATCTCCAAGCAGAATTACAGCAACTTGGTAAAGAAGTATACTATTTCTCCTCATTTGAAGAAATCGAAAACTTTTTATTACAAAATTGTAATAACGGCGATTTGTTGATAACTATGGGCGCCGGAGACGTTGTTTCTATTGGAGAATCCTTATTAGGCATATAGTTATCCACATTATCCACAATCTTATCAACAATTTTCTTAAGATAAGATTGTGGATTATTTTTTTGCTCTTTGATCAATATGGATGCCCTATTTATAGGCCTTACCTTGTACTATCCCTCCCCTCTTGCAAGTTATCCACATTATCCACAAAATATATCCACATTCGTCAAAAAAACAAATACCAAAATCCCCTATTTGCATTATATTTGGATTATGCTATAATGTTTAAACATTGATGACAACGGAGATCCACTCCCCCCTGTTAATATATTTTAGAAAGGATTAGCTCGTATGAAACCTATTACGTTACATACCAATCACATGAACGATGTAACTATAATCTCAAATATCTTCATTGATGAATATATGCCAAAAGCAAGTGGTTCTTTTGTAAAAGTATATCTCTATCTCCTTCGTCTCCTATCTAGCTCAGACAAAATCGTATCCGTTTCAGTAATTGCTGATTTCCTTGAAGATTCTGAAAAGGATATTATTCGTGCGCTTAATTACTGGGACAAAGCTGGAGCTCTTACATTAGAGAAAGATAGAAAAGATACTATTATTGGTATTATATTGAATGACTTAACAAATATTGACCTAACCGCTTCCAATGAAATTGCTGCATCTTCCTCTCTTATTGATGAGAATATTAACAGTTTAGATTCAGAAGACTCTACCCGGATTTCTACTATTATAAAAGACAACGTGGAAGAACCTAAGACATTTGAGAAGCCAACTTATTCACCTTCCCAAGTTGAAGCTTTAACGAAGAACGATGAAATCAAGTGGCTTATGAATATAATTGAAATCTATTTGGAACGATTATTAAAACCCACTGATATTCAATTGATTCTCTTTTTATACGAAAATGTTGGTTTTTCAGTGGAATTAATTATGTATCTATATGAATACTGTGTGTCAAAGAATAAGAAAAATTCTTCTTATATCGAGGCAGTTGCACTTAAATGGGCAGAAGAAGGCATTGATACTGTAGAAAAAGCAGAAGCTACTGCTATTGCGTACAATGCTAATTTTAATGCGGTTTCTAAGGCCTTTGGAATGAATCGTATGCCTGGTGCCATTGAACAGAAGTTCATTACTAATTGGATCAATAATTACGCCTTCAGTATTGATATCATTATTGAGGCATGTAATAGAACAATCTTAGCTACCCAAAAGCCAGATTTTAAATATGCGGATAAGATTCTCGAAAGTTGGTTTAAAAAAGGCGTTCACCATCTATCTGATGTTGAAAAACTTGATTTAGCACACGCAAAATCAAGTGCTTCTTCCTCAAAGCAATCTTCGGCAGCTAAACCGACAAACAACAAATTCAATGCATTCCCACAGAGAACATATACAGCTACGGATTACTCTTCTCTTGAACAACGTTTATTAAATAAACAATAAAGGAGGATGAAATGAATGCAATTAAAGAATTTTCAATATAATAAAATTCTTAGAGAGTATGATAAACGTCAATTAGAAAACAGACACGAATTAGAGGAACGTGTGAAACACATCTATTCCATTCTGCCTGAACTTAAAGAAATTGATGACCAGATTGTATCAAACTCCATTCAAAGTGCTAAACTATCTTTAATGGGTGATGATCAGTCTCTAAACTCATTAGCAGACCGCAATCTGGATTTATCCATGCGCAAGATTGAGATACTTACTGAAAACGGATATCCTTCCAATTATCTTATGCCAACCTACCACTGTAAAGATTGCAAAGATACCGGATATATTGAAAACGAGAAATGCCACTGTTTTAAACAAGCCATTGTTGATCTTCTCTATTCGCAATCCAATATTAAAGGAATTATGGAGCAAGAGAATTTCTCAACCTTTCGTTATGACTTCTATACAGATTCCTATATAGAAGAGACAACAAATCTAACGCCGCTAGCCAATATTAAGAAAGTAGTTTCAAGTTGCATAGAATACATTGACACTTTTGATTCTACTTATTCTAATCTTCTATTGTATGGTAATGCGGGAGTGGGTAAAACGTTCTTAGCTAATTGTATTGCGAAAGAATTATTAGATCGTTCCCATACGGTTATTTACCTTACCGCCTTTCAACTCTTCGATATTCTTGAGAAAAACAAGTTTAATAAGGATCAAGAAAAAAGCGAAGCAAATGAACAATTTGCGTATATCTTAGATTGCGATTTACTCATCATAGATGACCTTGGTACAGAACTTAATAATAGTTTTGTAACTTCTCAATTATATTTATGTATTAATGAACGTCATCTACGTAAAAAATCAACTATAATATCAACCAACCTTTCTTGGGATAATCTAAATACGAATTACAGTGAGCGTATTTTCTCTAGACTTGCAAGTAATTATCGTCTTTTGAAGATTGTCGGAGATGATATACGAATAAAGAAAGCATTTTCTACTTAATTTTTATTATATGCCTTGACTTGCTTGAAACATAATGGTATAAATTTAGTGGACATTTTATGACACGTGTATACAACCGTTTACATTTTATGGAGGACGAAGTAATGCCACAACAAGAAAAATTAACTGAAACAATTCCAGTAGGAACGCTGGGAATCATCGCTTTAGAAAGTAGCTCAGATCTAGGAGAAAAAGTAAATGACTACATTGTAAAGTGGAGAAAAGAAAGAGAGAGTGAACACAAGTCTACAATAGCGTTTGCTGGATATCAAAGAGACTCTTACCTAATCAACGCATCTTGCCCACGTTTTGGTTCTGGTGAAGCGAAAGGTTCTATCAATGAATCTGTACGTGGTACTGACCTTTATCTATTGGTTGATGTATGTAACCATAGCCTTACTTATAATATGAGTGGCCATGTTAATCATATGTCTCCAGATGATCATTACCAAGATTTAAAACGTATTATCGCTGCCGTTGGTGGAAAAGCTAGAAGAATTACCGTTATTATGCCTTTCTTATACGAAGGTAGACAACATAAGCGTAGCTCTAGAGAATCTTTAGACTGTGCACTTGCACTTCAAGAACTTACGAATATGGGTGTTGAAAGTATTATCACTTTTGATGCACATGACCCTCGTGTTCAAAACTCAATTCCTTTAAAGAGTTTCGAAACAATTAAACCAACTTATCAATTTATCAAAGCTTTACTTCAAAATGTATCTGACTTAAAGGTAAACGCTAAAGATATGATGATTATCAGCCCTGATGAAGGTGCTATGGGACGTGCGGTATACTTTGCTAACGTTCTTGGCGTAGATATGGGTATGTTCTACAAACGTCGTGATTATACTACAATCGTGAATGGACGTAACCCAATTGTGGCACATGAGTTCTTAGGAACTGATGTAGAAGGTAAAGATGTTGTTATTATTGATGATATGATTTCTTCTGGTGAAAGTATGCTTGACGTAGCTGCTGAACTTAAGAGAAGAAAAGCTGGCAGAATCTTTGTAGCTGCAACATTCGGTTTATTCACTAGTGGATTCGATAAATTTGATGAAGCTTACGAACAAGGCTTAATCTATAGAGTTATTACAACTAACCTTGTTTATCAACCAGCTGAATTGTTAACAAAAGAATATTATATCTCTGCAGATATGAGTAAGTATGTTGCACTATTAATCGATACCTTAAATCATGATGCATCTATAAGTGATTTATTAAACCCAACAGAAAGAATTCAAAACATCATTAATCAATATAAAAAATAATTCCATATAAATGTATAAAAGGAAGGTTGAATTATCAACCTTCCTTTTATTAACCTCTGTTAAGTTCCTGATCCCTGATTAACTGCTCCATTATTCCCATCATTCGGTAGTTGCGGCTCTTCTGGTTCGTCTACGACTCCATCTTCATCATCTGGATCCATTCCATCATCACCGTCATCGATTATCCCGTCGTCTTCATCTGTACCTTCAGAACCTCCTGATGAACCTTGGTTTCCATTGCCTGGTTTATCTGGTTTACCTGGTCTATCTGGTTGTTGTGTGTCATCCGGTGTATCTGTCGTATCCTCATTATCTTGATTATCCTCAGGATCTTCTATCACTCCACCTTGGTCATCTGTGATTTCATCTTCTTCTTCCTCTTCAGGTACAACTTCCTCAGTTTCCCCTTGTAAGATGTCTTCTTTTGGACTTGTATCCACATATTTAGGGAATGTCATACTCTCAAGTCCCTCATGAATTTGCGTCATGAAGTTATACCATATTTGTCCTGGATATGTGGAACCCATCAAGCCATCTAGTGTCTGTGGCATATCATAACCTACCCACACACTTGTTGTGTAGTATGGTGTATAACCAACAAACCAGCCATCTTTTCTTTCATTCGTTGTTCCGGTCTTACCTGCAGTAGCCATACCAGGAATACTTAATCCCCTACCAGTTCCGTATTTAACTACTCCAGTAAGTATATCTGTCATCATTCTTGCTGCGTTCTTATCATATACCTGATAATCACTCTTTTCGCTACCTACAATTACCTTACCTTCTGCATCTGTGATTTTTACGATACATGTTGGTTCACGGTAGATTCCATCATTTTCAAGTGTAGCAAACCCAGACGCCATCTCTACTGCACTGACACCATTTGTAAAACCGCCTAATGCTGATGCTGGGTAGTAATCATTCTTATCAATCTTTGCGAAATTCATTCTTTTCAGATAACGTAATCCGACCTTTGGCGTAATCTCCTCAAACAACTTCCAAGCTATTGTATTCTTAGATTGTTCTACTGCCTTTCGAAGAGTTATCTTACCAGAATAAGCACCATTAGAATTGCTAGGGCCTCCTTCGAACTTCTGATCATTTACTGTTTCTTCTGGATAATGACCATTCTCTAGGGCAGGTGTATATACTATTAAAGGTTTAATTGCACTACCTGGTTGTCTATAACTTTGGAATGCACGGTTTAGAGTATACCCCGTACTCTTTTGCTTTCTTCCACCTACGATAGCTGTTACATAACCAGTTTCATTATCGATACATACCGCTGAGCTTTGTAACTTATACACACCATCTTTTGTTACATCTGTAAACTTGGCTAATGCCTCATCTACTGAATTCTGAAGAAGCTTTTGTTGTGTCATATCGATTGATGTATAGATACGATAACCTGATCTATATAGTGACTGTTGACATTCATTATATAGACTTGTGTATCTCTCCTTATAATCTGCTTCATCTTCTTCAGACTCAAAATCATAACGGAACGTAAATCCATTTGCTTGCATTAAAGCCCTCGTTGCAGAATGGTTAACATACGTCTCTACATAGTCTTTCTTCTTAATCTTCTTAACATCTAAAGTTATATCTTGATCATAAGCTTCCTGGTACTCTGACTTTGAAATCTTACCATCCTCATACATTTGCTTAAGTATCCTATTCCTTCTTGAAATCGTATTATCATAATTATCCATAGGATCAAATACCGTTGGATTGTTTGGTATCGCACATAAGAAGGCAATTTCTGATAATGTTAAATCATCTACCTCTTTACTAAAATACCCCTCACTTGCCGCTTGAATACCATAATATCCATTCGCAAAATAGACGTTATTAATGTAAAACTCAAGGATTTGCCATTTCTCATACTTCTTCTCTAATTCTGTTGCAATGAAGATTTCCTCAATCTTACGTTCCCAACTGACTGTATGCGTCAAGAAAATGTTACGACTTAACTGCTGGGTTATTGTACTTGCTCCTTGCTTTATAGCACCCCTATTCTTGACTAATGCCAATACCGCTCTTAAATTCGCTTTAAGATCCACTCCCTTATGTTTAAGGAAGTTCTTATCTTCAATCGTTATGAAAGCTTCCACAACTTCTTTTGGTATATCAGAATAATCAAGATAATATAGATCCTTCTCTCCTTTTAATTCTGATATAATCTTTCCATTCGCACCATAAACAATGCTAGTCTCCGTGGATCGAAACGTATCTAACGTTGATTCACTAACAAACTTTCTTGCCTCTGATTGCATGTTCAAAACCTTCTTACCATACTTGTTATAAAACAACAGGATTAAGATTAACACTGCAATTAGAAGTACTAAACATAACACTTTACCTGCAAATTTCATATGATGCAGCACAGGATGTTTCTTTCTGAACTTAATTGCTTTTTCTCTCTTTAATTGTTTCTTGGTTTTCGGTGGTTTTTTCCCGCCAGTTGAAGTGCGATTTGCCGTCCCCCCACTTGTTGTAGAGCGGTTTGTCCCCCGAGTACCGTTGCTTTTGTTTCCATTGTTTCTACTATCGTTATTCATACTTATACCCTTTTGCGTATCGCAAGTATTCCCGCGATACTGCTCCAATAATTATGTGTGAAACTATTCTCACACTAGACCCTTTGTTCACTAAGATACTTTGAAGCATATTCCTTTCTACATTATTGCTTTAATAGGAAATTGCTAACCTCTTTGTAGTTCATACAAGGTATACCAATGTGTTTTATGTCTGTCGTTACTGTTTGCTGAATTGTGTGTACGTCACATACAACGTTTTCTGTTGTATGTGTAAGTCATACAATTATATGCAAACTGTAGTAGACAGCCTTAAAACACAGGTATACTTTATGAACGGAAAAGAGTTTCGCAATTACCTATCATTCCTTTATAATTCTATATAGTTATATGGTATCTGATGTTTATCTAATGCTTGCCGTTCTCGATTGTGGCAAGTAAAGATAAGAATCTGTCTTGATGTCCTTGCTGCTAGTTCACATATCGTCTCTTCTAATCGATCATCATCATAGTATACGAAAGCATCATCTAGAATTAGGGGCATCTCTTTATCCTTCAGAAGAAGGTCAGCTGCCACAAGACGTAGTGCTAGATATAATTGTTCCACGGTTCCTGTACTTAAGTACTCCATAGGAACAAAATCACTGCCTTTCACTATCTTCATATTTAGTTTTTCATCGACCTTTACATCATAACAATTACCCAGTGTAAATGCAGTCGAAATCTCTGATATGGATCTATTTAACTTCTCTCCAAAATCATCATGAATAGCCGCAGCTAAATCTTGTATCGTCTGAATACTGATGTCAATAGCGGTTACTTCAACATCTTCCTTCTTTCGTCTCTCCATGAGTTCGTCACGCAAGGCTCTTTTCTTAGCATAATCTGCAATACTCTCTTCTAATCTAGAGAATTCCCATCGTAACTTTTCTTTCTTAGCGGAAGCAGTTTCTATTAGACGGATCACTTCTTTTTCTCTCGCTTGCTTTTGTTGTATCACATCTTTTTGTTTATTAAGTTGGCTTGCTAATTTATCAATTTCTTGATGCATCACTTTCATCGTTTCTGAATTAACCTCATTCATAGCAACAACTTTGTTTGCGTACATTAGTATATCTTCTTCTTGTGCTTGCATTCTTGTTAGAAGACGTTTACTTATCTCGTGATATTCTTCTATCGATTGATTTACATGTAGCTTCTCTTGATCAGTTAACGGCTGTTCTGCTAACCTTTCTTCAATAGGAATCTTCTTCTTGTTATTCACAATTAACTGTACAAGTAGAATACTAATCGAGAGGATCGCCGTTGCTACCATGATAAATCCCTTATCCAATCCCTTGAGTGGCACAAGAATACATATTAGGAAGCTAATAACTAATAAACATACACTTAATAGATAGCCTTTGTAACTCTTTGGTTTATGTCTCGGGTCCATCTGATTAGGAGGGCTATTCTCCATCGGTAGCGGATTGTCTTGCTTTACCTTAACACTATCCCAAGCCTTTATATGTTGCATAACTTGGTAATAATAATCTCGACAATCCCTAAGACTTTGATATTTTTCTACAATTATATCATATTCTTTTATATAAGAATCTAGAATTTGCAGTTTTTGAAGATATCCCCCTTCTATCTTAGAATTTTCTTTTTCTAGATTTAACGTTTGTATCTCCTTATCAAACCCAACAATCTGCCTCTCTAATTCCTTCAACATAAAATCTGTTGTCTGAATCTGGTGTAATTCTATATTCAATTCTTTAATTTGCTGTTTCGTTTGCCTTAATTCAATCTCTTTCTTTCTCGCCTGTAACTCTTTAATGGCTTGATTAACATTAATCTCACTGGACTTTGTCGTTGACATGTTTGTTATATAGTCATTGATACGAAACGCAAGCTCTTTGTTTGTTGCTACTTGTTGTTGCGCTACGAAGACCGTATTACTGTAATTACTTTCTGTTAATCCTTCTATAAAACAACCGCCTCGCTGCTCCTTATATGGAACTTCTCTCCCAGTATCTATATTGATAATCTGAACCGATTTTTCTTCTTTGTACAAATTTCGTTTAATAAGATACGGGACTTCTTCAACGGTTATTTCTAATTCTCCATCATATAAGGTTGGTGTATCCCACGGCTTATATCTGGTATATACATCAAAGCTTTTTCGGCCTCTTTGTTTATCAATACCAAATAACATTCCTTTTATAAAGGTATGTATCGTGCTTTTACCAGCCTCATTCGTTCCATACAAAAGATTAATACCATTTTGTAATTCTATCTTTTCATCCTGAAATTTACCAAAATGCTTTAGCCCTAATGAGTTTATAATCATATGAATATATGCTCCCTTCTAAAGTCGCCTTCTATTTCAATTTCATTAAGGCTTTTACCCCTAGATATAACGCTTTATCAATAACCTCATCGTCATACTCCAAACTCTGAATCTTGTCTATAAACATTCCAATAATATTATCTTTATTCTCTAAATATAACTCATCAAAATTATAATCAGGTATGGTGTGGTCCTCTACCTGGGTTATATGTCCTAGTGTTAAAAACTCCTCCTCATCAAAAGTGATATCAACGCCTCTAGAACCTTCTAACGTAATACTATATATATGATTCGTTCCCTTAAGGCGAATCTGCTCCCTGATACCATCTATAACTTCTAGCTGCGTCATATGTGGTTGAACTTCAAATTCAATTGGTATATATTGTCTCCTACTACATGGTACGAACTTTATAACCGTCTGATATTCATCCCCAAACTTACTAATCTCACCTTGTATATAGCCATGTTCTCCGGTTTCAGTCTTATCTAGTGGCTCTAGTGAACCTGGGTATGCCATCTGATTCGTAAACAAAGCTGGTTTATGAATATGACCTAACGCAACATACGTATATCCCTGTGATTCAATTATCTTACGATCAATAGGTATATCCTTTTCATCACCACCATGCGCTAATAGAATTGATATCTCTTGTTTATTAATTAAAACAGATTGATGATATTTGGGCTCTGTAATATCTCTTGTAAAATAGCTTAAGCCAAATACTCTAGTATTCAACTCTTTGATATAGAAATCAGTAAGTTCTTCCTGATAAAACATATGCACATGGTCTGCCCAAGGAAAATTCATATAATTAGAAGTCTGACTTATATAATCATGATTACCTGCCATCAATACCACATGTGTCCCTGTTAGGCGCTTAAAAAGGTAATTCACTTCCTTCAACTCTCTTAGTAAGGGCTGTTTATGAAACAAGTCACCAGCGATTAATAATAAATCAATGGAATCTTCCTCGCATTGGTTTACAACATTCTCAAATGTTCTCCAAATCTCCTTACTTCTGTCTTGACTCCAATCTCTCCTAAGATCTGGCTGCATCCCCAGATGCACATCTGCCAAATGAATAAATCGCATTCTATCACTCCCCTACTTATATCATTGGGAGATAGTAACTCCCATCTTCTATATATGCATAGAATTATACCATACTAAGAAGTGACTGACAATGCAAAGCGAACGTTTGTTTCCTTAATATTCCCTTAATATTTTCTTAATTCCACTCATTTTACTCTTAAAATATGTTATTTCTGTGGCTTCTTTACTAAGCTACCATTCATTAATAATTAGCAACTAGATTGTGGCATCAATACGAATTAACCTCCATCATCAAAGTATCTTCTGAAAAGGGAAAAAGTACATAACGATTTTACTCGCCATGTACTTTTCCTCACACTCTTCTGTGTATTGACCTTGTTTTTGTTCTAAACAATTATAATGTATTTAACTATGCTACTTTTTGTCTAAAGATTACATTCTTGTACTTGATAAGTGCTTGTAATAATATGGTTCCTAATATTCCACATGAAATAATTTCACCGATTCCGACGGTTACCATCATTAGGGGAATAGGCGTTGCCAAGCCATATCCAATTCTTAGAACCCATGGGACCACAATCGCATTGGCGATAATTGGTGGTAGTGCTACAAAGTACTTGTTCTTTCTTAATAAATAAGAAAGACACGCAGCTACTAACGTTGTTAAGCTACCTATGACAATATCCAATAGGACTGCACCGCCAAGCAAATTACCAAGTAGACAACCAACGAATAATCCTGGAATTGCTGCTGGTGTAAAGAATGGTAAAATTGTTAATGCCTCTGCAACACGTACTTGAACATCCATGAATCCAAACGGTTGGAATAGGTATGTTAATACAACATAAATCGCGGCAATCATAGCCGCTTGCGTTAAAAACTGAACCTTTGATCTCTTCATATTCTATTCTCCTTTAGTTTTGTTTAACGTGTGGAAGGTCTCGAACACACGATTAAATAGCCTTGAAACCCTGTGTTTGTTAGGGTTTACAACGTTAGTACTATAACATAATGGGAAGAAAAATTCAACCCAAACAATAATTTTACTATAACAATTTTTCTTCAAAAGGAGTACTCCGTATTATCTAGACTTCTATCTTTACATTTCCCCCCACTTTTGTTAAACTTTAGGTATTACCAGAAAAAAGAAATAGGAGGTACCATCATGGTTACATTAAATCATTTAAGTCTTAACTCCATGCAATGTCTGCAAAACCATACTGCTTTGTATGCGTAACAGATGGCGATAGTTTCATGGAGGTCAAATATATAAATCGCCATAACTTATTCTAACATAATGGTTTTGCACACTTGCATCCTATAATCGTAACTTGTAACCACGACAATACTAGCTTACATACTTTTATTGTCATGATTTAATAGGTTAATGACTTCTTTTAAGTTATTAATGATTAGGAGCAGGAGTTAGAATGAATTATAAGAATGCAAACGAAATATTACCAACAGAATTAGTTCGAGAAATCCAAAAATATCTTAAGGGAGAATTGCTCTATATACCTAACGGAGAATCCACCCGAAAGAAATGGGGCGAATGTTCTGGTATCCGTAAAGAATTGTTACATAGAAACCAAGAAATTAAACGCCGCTATATAGATGGCCATAGTTTTGAACAACTTTCTTCAGACTATGCCCTCTCTGTAGAGACCGTTAAGAAAATAGTCTATACAACCAAATTAGCTGCATAGTAATGCCAATATGCACGGCGAAGAGTTTCGAAATTTTCTATAAAGTTAAAAGGCGGTTACGAAATACCACATTTTGTAACCGTCTTTTTCTGCTTTATATCACTGTATAGTATATCTATATCCGTTCTAGCTATATACGTAGCAACCTCACATAAAGTATACTCAATATTGTAATACATAATCTTAATTAGTAAGGAGTGTACATTTTAAATGATTACAGAAAATGAATATAATAAAATAACCGATCAACTGGAGTCTTTCACCTATACCTCATTGACCTATACACCTTATGAATATATTGCTGATTGTACAATTCTTCTTCAAACAAATGATTTAATCTTGATTCTAGGTAGAAACGAAGAACTTTCTATGATAGAACTTTACTTTTGTACCAATTCTATTCCTCTACTTCTTAATGCGGTTGATACTATTAAAGAACCTCTTTATATGCAATTTGTTCCTAATGCCTATGTAGATGAATTTCGTTCTCATGGATTTGAGTCTTTTGCTCATTTTAGAGATATGTATAGCTATGATATACACAGGGAATGTCCTGTTAATGTCCTTTCTATAGAAGATGCAAAAGAAGCTGCTGCCGTTACCAGATCCTGTCGCCTACAAAGTAGGGGATTTCTTGGCGAAACAACAGAATGGGCCGAAAGTTGGATTCTAGGTAAAGATCCGAATGCAAGTTATTGCAAACATAGCGCAATTCTAGCAACGAAGCACGAGAATATTATTACTGGAATTGTTGCAGTCACTCTCTATTCCTTTGATAAACCGGAAGGTCCAACACTTTGGATTAGGGAAGTTGCCGTACGACCAGAATTCCAACATAGCGGGTATGGTAAACAGTTATTATCCCAGGCTTTTGCTTATGGTGCTAGATACAAAGCTGGGAAAGCATTCTTAATGGCCGATGTGTTGAATACCAATGCATTATCATTATATCAACAATTCGATTTCTCCTATAGCGAAGACGAGGGGCAGATTGATATAATTCGAGAGTAACTCTTCCTTTGTCGTACGTGGACACTCGCAGTTTACTTTACAAATAAAAAAATACGAATACTGTAAGCTTCAAGTTATTGTCTCGCGCTTACAGTATTCGTATTTTATTCAATCGTTGATACAGGTACCAAAGGACATAATTCACTTCTATACTAAGTATTATCTTTCTCTTGCTGCTATACGTGCCATTACATCATTCGTTGTTTTCTCTATTATATCGTAATCTGTTGCTGCTATATAATATTTCTCCAACTCATCGTGTAAATCCTTAGCTTTTTTAAGATAAGAAGTCCCTACTGCAACGGTTTCTTTATAACGTTTCTTAATATCCTTCAATTCATCTTCATAACGTTCATCCGTATTCGGATTAATTAACTCTGTATACATATCAATTACATCATCACCTTCACGACTTGGTTCGTATTCGTGTGGTGCAGTGGAATCAAAGATACACAATTCAAGCTCAGGAAGAAGTATCATATCCAAACTGTTTGGATCAAAACCACAATGATATACTTCCACTTCTAAACCTAGGACTTCTGCTCTCCGTAATATCTTCTTCAGCATGGTTGATTTGCCTGAACCTGGTCTACCTTTAATAAAATATCGTTTCTTACAATTAGACGTAATATTCTCAACATAATCCATTGCACCCTTTGGTGTTGAACCGCCAAAAAACCGATGCCTTACTATTCCACTCTCTTGCTTTTCAATGTTTCCAAGCAACCTCTTGCAAACCTTCTCTGTAAAAGCATCTGCTTTTTCAAAATTCATATTTTCAATATAAATCTTTTCCCATTCATCATGAATCTTCAATGCTTTATCAAACGCTTCATATGCTTTTGGATAACATAAACTAATCTGCTCTTGTAATGCTCTAATCTCGTCCGTTTTGTTCTCTAGCAATTCAACATTCCAAGCAGTTCCAAGATTCACATACTCTTCAATAGCCCCCGCAACTTTTGGCTCAATTACATGTGGTGCGGTACCATCTACAATTCCTACACTAATTCCACGTACGATTACTCCATCTAAAGAATCTGGATCTGAGGAACAGTGGATATACTCTACATCATAACCTTTGTCCACATATTTCTTACCAACCTTCTTCATCAAAGTGGATTTACCAGTACCTGGTCCGCCTTTTAGAATATAGATTTTCTTAAGCCCTTGTAAATTGGAATCGAACATATTTTGAAATCCCTTTGCTGTATTTCCACATGCAAAATAATGCTTATCTGCCATATTTAAAACATCCTTCTTTCATAACGTCTCTATCTATAGTATGATGACTATTTTTTATAGTGCTTATGCACTTTTGACTTTATTATCGAAAGTATTTTTCTTTGATTAGTAAAAGAAGTAGTCAAGAAGATATAAGCATCTTAACTACTTGGCTATTAAATAGTATCTTTTACTTTTTGATAATACCTATGTACATAGTCAATAAACTTCTGATCCTTATCGATATAATAAACTTGAGAAGCAAGTTGTCTTCCCTTTATTTTCTTCTTACTCTTTCGATATATTATAATCTCATTCTCATATTCTTCATAAACAATCTCATCTTTTGGTATAAGTAAAGAATTGATCGACATATATTCCGGACTTAAACCCGTAGTTGTTCTTATATGTATAAACTCCGAAATTAGGTTTATAACCAGAGAACATGTTATTACTGTAAAACTGGTGACATATATAATTAATTCTAGATAATATACATCTTCTATTCGTAGTAATAATTGAATTCCCCTAAATATTGCTATAACTGCAGCTAGGAAATACATTACAAGACCTAATATCTTAACCCCCAAGTTATGCTCTTCCAGCTGAAAGCAGGAGATATAGTCTTCATAAAACCTTCTTCTACATTTCATAAATTTAATGAAATCCTTTAAACTAAATATAAACATAATCATTAGTACAATTGAAAGAACACCCATTTCAATTAAGTCCTTACTGCTAACATATTCCACCATAATGATAACCTCATTTCCCCAAACCAATTACCATTATTATACTATTATCTTTCCTTTCTTACAATCAAATTTGATCTCACTTTCTGTTTGTATTCTCCAGATACATATCAATTGGCATCATCGGTTCAGCTAGTGACTTCTTGGTCTCTTCACTTAGTTTTCCTTCCTTCGCATACTCCTCTCCTGCTTTTTTAGCAGACTCAAGGTATTGCTCACTAAAATAAGATACTTCTGGAACATTTAACAACGGTCCTTCCGCGCATAATATTGCCGTATAATCTTGATACAGTAACTCAAACTGCTTTAATAATCCTTCATAATTATGTTCCGTATTATAGAATCCACAGGATGATATTAGTACAACCTTCTGTTCCTTGTCATATCGGCCCGGATGCACACAACCATTAGGTGTCTTTACTAATTCCGGTAGGATTGTAGGTAAGGTCCTCTCAAGAAACATCTTCCCTTTCGCTGGCATAGAGAAATGATAAAGAGGGAAACTCCATATGATCAAATCCGCTTCAATTAATATTTCAAGACATTCTGCCATATCATCTCTTATCACACAGATCCCCGGTGTCTTATGCCAACATTCAAAACAACCTCTACATGGCTTAATATCTAAACTATAGGTATCAATGGTATTAACTTCACATTCATGTATCTTCTTATGACCTTCTAGGAACGATTCCGTAATCTTCATTGTACCACTATCGTTCCCCTTAGGACTTGCATTCAATACCAATACTTTCATACTTAACTCTCCTCCTTAATACTATGTACTGCTTCTTCTATCCATTCTAAAATAGCTTTGCAGCAATACTCCCCATAACTTTCGCAAAGTCTCCAATACAGTATCTTATCTTTACTACTTTCCACGTCATTATAAGCTATAATTTCTTTTGCTTGATGTAACTCTTTTAATTTCCCTTCATAATATTCCTTGGTCTTTGCCATGTAATCCATCATAATTTCTTTAGATACCTCCGCACCAAAGAAAACCTTCATTAGCATAGGATTCCGTTCACTAGGATTATCTTGTTCTATATTCGGGTTCGTTAACCAGTCTTGCAGTTCTTGCTTTCCCACTTTTGTTATTGAATATATTTTTTTGTTTGGCTTACTAAACTGTACTTCGACCTCCGATGTTACCCAACCGTCTCTTTCCATAGTTGTAAGTTCCCTATAAACCTGACTTGTTGTTGCGGTCCAAAAAAATGAAAGCGAATCAGAAAAGAACTTACTTAAATCATATCCCGTCATACTATTATAGTTTAGCAAACCTAATAACCCGTGCTTTAAAGACATACTAGAACCTCCTTATGATGAATCATTATATAGGGTTTGTAAAATCCTTTATATTATATTAGTATTATATTCCACTTGTATAATATAAACAACGGCTATATCAACAAATATTCCCTTTCTTTATTGTAAAATATACACAAAAATACGCCAGCAAGGATACCTTCTACCCTTTACTGGCGTTATATTCTTAGTACTGCTACGTGTGAAGCTAAGCAAGAGCGGTTTTTCGCCTACTATAGCTGTTTCCTACTCCAAAGAATCTTCGAGTACGATGTTTAATTGTTTAATTTATTACACTAGTTAATCCGCAATATAGGTCGGAGCGTTCTTTGGACTCTTGCCTTTTTTCACTTTATGATAGTAAGAATATGTCATTGGATTACCCTCTCCCATAACATCGCCATCTAAAACTTTACCTAAGAATACAGTATGAGAATCTGTCTCCATCTTATTAATAACCTCACAGGTAATATAACCACAGGAATCTTTTATTACAGGTAGCATACCTTTGATTTCATAATCAATCGAATCAAATTTATTTACCGTTTCACCAGATTGGTAACCAAACGTTCCTATAATTTGTGGATCAACCTCTTCTGTTAAAATAGAGATTGCAAATCTACCACTTTCTTGGATACATTTGTTAGTATAATTATCATGGTTTATACTTATTGCAATTGTTGCTGGTTCTGAAGTAATTTGCATAGCACTATTAGCGACACAACCAGTTGCTCTTCCATTATCCCATGTTGAGATAATATAGACACCATACGATAAATTAAAGAATACATTCTTATTCATTTCTTTTCTCCCTTCGTACTTCATAATAATAATAATAGTAATTATTACAAATGTATAATAGATTTACCAGCTTGTCAACCGATACTATACTATTGGTAAGTTGCTACTATTCTATTCATCAACTACTTCTTACTTCTACGATACCAAACAATTGAAAAGATTGCATTTACTAATGATGTGATACTAAATAATAATAGCAATACATTTGATATGGAATTATTAATAAAGTTCATAATGGGATTCAACTGATCTAGAATCCAAAATGTAATAAACATTGCTGCCAAAACAATGACAATATGAGGTAGTATCTTTCCACTCATTCTTTCTTACCTACCTTTCTATTCATCCCCAATATAGATAATATCACTGATGGTTCTTCCTCCATCTGCTGGTTGATTCACATACTCTCCCTCATACACCATAGCCGATGATTTGCCTCCGTCCAGATTATAGGCAACATTACAACCTAAAGAGGACATAATTCCAGCTAATTCACTTAATGTAACCCCCCTACTATACCCCTCATTACGACCATCCACCGTTACGAAGATATAATGACCTGGTTCTATATATCCGATAGCTGCTCTTGGATTCTCACTATTCAGATACGAAGTTGTATTGAAGGCGGAGGGTACATCTCCATTATCATCTAATAAAGAAGGTCCGAAGTTCCATGCTTGCCATGCCCCAGCAGCGATTACTTCATCAACATCGAATTCGTCTGGAGAATATGTTTTCATTGTCCCGTCTGTGAATAGAACACATATATCCGTTCCTGTAATATCATCTCGATATAATACCCCATTACGTATAACAACACTGGTATCACTGTTTCCATAATAATCGCCAGACATTGCTAAGATTGCGTTATTATCATCTGCCATATCTTGAACTGATTCTCTAATATTCTTACCGTACTCCCCAGAAGCAAAACCCGTACGAAGATAAGCAATGTTACTAACTTTAACATCTGCCACATAATACGTAACTTTATCCGCTCCCGTACCTGCGGTGACTTGATTAACTGTTAGGCTTACTTTATCATCTGCATAACTTTGTATCTCTTTACTCGTCTTGTTACTCCCTTTCATACTATCACCAGCACTTCTATCAGCTTGTTGTTCGCTGGTATTCTCATTACTAATTCCACTAGGTATCCTCTCTGACATACTTCCACTTGGCTTTTCGCCTCGTAGTTCTCCCTTGCTTGTTGAATCTTCTACCTCCGATAATGTAAATTGCTGTGAGTTTGTATCTGTAGATGCGACCACTTTTCCTGAATCGTTATAATGATGTGGTAATATATAAAAATACAACAAAAATCCTCCCATACATACTAGATACAACACAACATCCATCACAATCATTGCTGGAATAGACATTTCTTTATGAGGTTTTCTCTTCACCCGAATTAACTTCACCATATTGATCTATTTCCTTTCTTTCCTTAATAGTCATTGCAAGCTGTGAAACACAAAATGTTTCTGTACATAATAACTTACCAAAAACATCATAATTTCAACAATTACCTTCGCTATATAAGGATTTGGGACTATTGTATGTACGAGTATCATCAGCAGTATAGTATTCATTCCTAAAATTGCAATAACTAAAGCAAAATATTTAACTGCAGAATTATGGATACTATCTCTATCTTTGAACACATATCTCCTATTCATGGCGTAATTACATATAGAACTTATGCACCGGGCGCCTAGATTACTTACTGCAACGACTTGATGCATGCCTAATGCTCCAAATAGAAGATTCCAAAAGGTAAACAACCCATAATCAATGCAAAATGAAAGCAAAGAGGAACATGAAAATCGTATAATTTCTTTATAGATCCGATAAGAATCTTTAATCACTCGAAAATGTGACGATTGATTTTCCTCTAGATAAATTGTTTCAATCGGTATTTCTTTCATATCAATACCATCTCTTGCACACTGTAATAATACATTCATCTCATATTCATATCGTTCCCCTTTGATATCTATAAGATACGGAATCATACTGTATGAAAATGCACGAAGCCCTGTCTGGGTATCCTTAATGGAAACCTTTGTTGCCAAACGAAAGATTCCTCTAGTCAACATATTCCCAAACCGACTACGTGCTGGTACATGGCCTACCAAAGCACGGCTTCCTAGAATCAAGGTCTGTTCTTCTCCTGTTTGCTCTACAACCTTATCAATATCTTCGGCGGTATGTTGTCCGTCTGCATCAGCAACTACTACAATGGTATCTTTTGCTTCATCTAACTGAATGTAGGCTAATGCAGTTTTTATCGCACGGCCTTTCCCATAATTTTTTCTATGGTTCAGCACAACAGCATACTTCTCGGCACTGCGAAATATTTCATGTTTCTCTTCTTTGCTTCCGTCGTTCACAACAATTAGATGGATATTATTCATTCTAATTGTAATCTCCTCTAATAATAGTAATAGTTTTTCATCTGGATCATAAGCTGGAATAATGATTGCCACTGGATTTTCTCTCATTTTTATACTCGTGAATATCACAAGTTTTCCTGTGATACTGCCCCAATTAATAAGCCGAAAGAAGGGCCACACATGTCTCCTCTCCTTACTATACTTTTGACTACTACTATAACGAAAAAAAATGTTCGGAGTTTGTTTAAACTGCGAACATTTTGTGAAATCTTCCATTTGTTGTATATAATATTGATTCAGATACCAAAGCCTCGAATAAAACTTGCCCTCGCCAATTTACACATTTAAAGCTTACATAATGTTATAGCGGACATAGTTCGATGAGCAAAGTATGAAATCATTAAGACTTAGGCTCTAAAATAGGCTTTTGGCATCCTTATCAAAACCACTATAACAATACCCCTTGTATTAACGCTTTCATCTCTTCATATATATCATAGTTCTCATACGCGAAATCCTTTGCCATAAGTAGCATCTTCTCTAGACTAATTTCTCTTAGTTTCGGCACAAGTATATGACTCTTTTGTAGAACATACAAAACTGCACGTAATCGAAATTGTAACAGATATCTCTCCTCATTAGTCAATTGTACAAAGTCTTTCCTAGCAATATAGTCTAAGATCCTTCCAGCTTGCTCTTTCTCGATATCTTGCGACCATTCTCCCTTAACCTCCGATACCAACTGCATCTAATCAGATGAATATCTTGGAGAGATTACACTAGTATAAACCTACTCCTTTCTCCTATGTATTCTTGCTAATTACATAACCTATTTTTCACTGTCGATGCTCCTAAAACCACTATTATATAAATAAAAAAAGTACCCGGTAACTTCATTTCTTACAAAACGAATCTAAGTTACATGGTACCTCTCTTTGACCTAAGTTTCTATGGAATTATTCTACAAGTTATACAGCAAGAAAGGGATTTTATGTTATCTTATTCATGCAAGCAACGTTCCTCTTTCAGTTTTTTACGATGATTATAGATTTTAGAACCCCCCATAATTATAGTCACTGCTAGTATGCTATTTAATATGGCAACTATTAGGCCAAACGCATCATTAACACTACTATAGCTACGCCATAGATTTATCACACCAAGCAACTCTAATGGCATAATAAATGCAAGCAAATATAGTATCTTAGTAAGATGGTTAATACGAGAATCTAAATCAGAAAACAAATCAAATTCTCCTTCTGACTTTTTCTTACGAAGGTATATCCACCGCAGGTAACAACCAATCATCTCTACCCCTGTTTCTTCTAAGAATCTAATATAGTCTCTGCTTTTTTTGTTACTTGGGAACTCATCTAGCATCTCAATGCGATACGTGTACTCGTTCTTTCTTCCTTCCTCGAACTTATACCGTATTGCCTTAACATCCGTAAGTTGTAATCCCTTTTCAGACATTTCATTCAGCCATTCTTCTTCCTTATTAAAATCCCATGCCCAGAACCACTTATACTTAATTATTGACATCTATTCCCCTCCTATTATTTCCTCTCCATTTAATACAAGTTCTTGCAAGCGTATTAATTCTGATGCTGCCACCTGTTTTCCTCGCTCCGTAATAATATATTCTTTCTTCCTACTACTGCTGACTTCTGGTAATGCTTGAATCCAATCCTTATCTAGCATAGTATTGATTGCTCCATATAAGGTTCCTGCTGCTAATTTTACTCTACCACTAGAGAGTTCCTCAATTTTTTGCATAATACCATAACCGTGCATTGGTTCATATAATATCAGTAGAATATAATACACTGCTTCCGTTAATGCCACTGAATCGTTATTTCCCATACTTAAGTACCCCTATTAAATTCTGCCACCTAATTATCATCACATGACAACAACTATAACGGCTGCCGATATAGTATTATTATATCGGTGGCCGTTATAGTTGTCAATCCTAGAATATGAATAAATTTTACATCTCCACAAATAATTATATATTGTATTTTTAAACATATAGAGTTATAATTATGTATAATTATTCTGTATTTATGCATTTTTATTAACAACATCCATATAATTATTCAAGGAGCTTAGAATACAGAATGTGTTTGATTGCACATACTCGTGCTAAGCCATTGTGCACAAGCAACATATCTAATAGGAGGTTATACATATGAAAACAAAGATATTTATCGATGGCAGTGAAGGAACTACTGGCCTACGTATTAATGAGCGCTTTATGAACCGTGACGATATCGAACTAATTACAATTGATCCAGACCTTAGAAAAGACCTAGCGGAACGTAAAAAGAAGATCAATGAATCTGATATTACTTTCCTATGCTTACCCGATGCAGCTGCACGAGAAGCAGTACAATTAGTAGAGAATGACCATGTTCGCATTATTGATTCTTCGACTGCTCATCGAACAGAGAGCGACTGGGCATATGGCTTTCCTGAACTATCAGTAAATCATCGTAACTCAATTAAAGAAGGTCGTTTCGTTGCTGTCCCCGGCTGCCATGCAACTGGGTTTATTTCTCTTGTTTATCCGTTAACAGCTAGTGATATTCTACCTTCTAATTATCCAATTAGTAGCTTTTCTCTAACTGGTTATAGCGGTGGCGGTAAGAAGATGATTGGTGAATATGAAGATGCAAATCGACATGCTGATTTTTCTGCCCCAAGAGAATATGCTATGTCACAGCAACACAAACATCTTAAGGAGATGAAATGGATAGCAGGGCTTGACAGAGAACCTCTCTTCTCTCCTATTGTTGCAGATTACTATAGTGGCATGATTGTAACTGTACCTCTTTATACACATTTATTAAATGGAAAGCAAACGCCTGAATCAGTCCATACTTATCTAACCGAATACTATGCCAATCAATCCCTAGTTCACGTTATGCCTTTTGGTGCAGAGAGTGAAACGAATGGTTTTCTAAGTGGTAATCACTTAACTGGCTATGATGGACTGAATATCTACGTAACAGGTAACGAAGATCGTATCCTTCTAACTTCCCAGTTTGATAACCTTGGAAAAGGTGCTTCTGGTGCAGCCATTCAATGCTTGAATATTATGCTTGGCTGTGAAGATGATAAGGGGTTAAGTGTGTAACTTAGTGTCTTAATGATTTATTACGAATTGATATCAGCATAACTTTAGATTAAAAAATGTAGGAAGTAACCATAAGTGGTTGCTTCCTACACCATTTACTATTTCTATACTTCAAAGAATGTAACACTACCTGCAGGAACCGTAAGCTTACCATCTTCTAAAGTAGCCACCTCTGGATAAGAATATATCACCTTATCAACCACTTTCGTAGGAATCTTACATGTTACTTCATTGCCAGATGGATTCAAAGCAACTAGTATTGTCTGCTCTCTTCCTGTTCTCTTATAAACAAGAGGGTAAGCATAATCTTCCACATATTCAAAGGTAACAGATGCATTACTTTGTAGTGCTTCATTATCAAGACGAATCTTGGTTAACGTCTTAATACAATTTAATAGCGAGGTGTCAACCTTTTCTTGCTTCTTAACGGTTGGTCGATTTTCATCTTCGTCCATAGTAATATATAATAGCTCTGGACTAGCCGTAGAGAATCCATCATTCACACCATCTCCCCACTGCATTGGTGTTCTTGCCCCTGTACGGTCAAATCCACCTTCTACAGACGTTAAACCTTCTAGATAACGCATACCAATCTCATCACCATAATAGATGAATGGTGCCCCTGGCATGGATAATAAGAATGCGAAGGCAATCTTCATCTCCTCTTCATCTAACCACTTACGCATACGTGGCATATCATGATTACCACTTGGGATACAGATCAATCCTTTTCCATTCGTTGCCTCATAATTCTTCATATACGTATCCACGAAGGCTTTACAATCACCTTTTCCTCTTCTTGAGAAATAAGGTTCCTCAACGCGGAATAAATCGAGATAATGAGATGGACCAAAATGTAATAAGAAATCCATATGGTATCCACCTTTTAAGGATTTTTCTGGCTCTCCCCATTCTGAAATCATAGCTGCCTCTGGGAATTTCCCTTCTAAGAAGGTTCTTACCTTCTGCCAAAATGCAATCGTTGCTTCACCATCGGTATCCCCTTTCACCATAGCACCCGCCATATCTACTCGGAAACCATCACAGCCCATCTCTAACCAAAATGCCATAATATCCTGCATAGCAAGTCTAGACGCTGTTGCCTCTTCAGAATCTGGTCCTACTTGCCAACTTTCTGATGGATTAGCAAATCCATAGTTTAACGCCGGTTGTGTGGAGAAGAAGTTTACCGCGCAAGAGCCATTTCTATCTGAAATTCCACGAATGCAACCTGCTATATTATTGTACCCTTCGAATCCTTTCCAGATATCATCTGTCCATATATAACGACTTGTGAAATCATTCTTCTCAGCTTTCATAGACTCTTTAAACCATGCGTGTTCAATTGAAGTATGTCCTGGAACTAGATCCAGAATAATATGCATATCTCTTTTGTGTATTTCTTCGAACAGTTCTCTAAGTTCTTCATTAGTACCGTAACGTGGTGCTGCTTTATAATAATCCGCAACATCATAACCGGCATCACTGAATGGAGATTCATAACATGGATTCATCCAGATTGCATTACACCCTAAAGATTTAATATAATCCAAACGTTTTTTAATTCCGTTAAAGTCACCAATACCATCTGCATTTGTATCTTGAAAACTCTGTGGGTAAATCTCATAAAATATTGCGTTATCTAACCATGCTGGCATATTTATCCCTCTTTCCTGTATTCTATGTTATTGTTAAGTTTTATTTATAATAGTAGTATATCCTTATCTTTCATGTTATACTTGTATCAAATCCACTAATAATAGCACAAAATCCACAATTGATAGAGATGCTAAGTTTTCCTATTCAGATTTACGAAATTAAGACTATTCGCTTATAGGAGGAGGACTTCTAATGAAAGAACAATTTGAAGAGAAACGCCCACGTGGTAATGTTTTGTTCCCGTTTGAACAATATTATATGCTCAATACAACAGGTAATCTATTCGTTACCTTTCATTGGCATAAAGAAGTGGAACTAATCTATCTGCACTCTGGCTCCCTTACTCTATGGATTGAATCAGAGGAGTACCATCTTACACCTGGCGATATCTATTTTATTAATTCTGAGATGCTTCACCAGTTTTCTTCAGCAGAGAAGGACACTTGCTATTATGCTTATGTATTTCCATTAGAATCCCTACAATTTGCTTTATCTGACTATAGTCAAACACTTGTAGAGCCACTTCTTAAGCACACGTTGCATTTTCCAGCCTTTGTTCCAATGGATTCCCCTATCTATGGGAATGTATTAAATGAAGTTCGAGAACTTATTCATGTAAATGAAAACAAAACTCTTGGCTATGAACTCACTACCAAAGCATGTATCTATAAGATAATTGGTTATCTTATTCAAGCCAAACTACTATACACTCCCACATTATTAATCCAATCTAACACCTCAAAAAAATCAGATATTAAGAAGCAGATTCTATCTTACATTCAAGAGAACTATGCTAATCCAATTAGTCTTGAAGATCTTGCCGAGATATATCATATGTCTCCAAAGTATTTCTGTCATTATTTCAAACAGAATTTCTCCATGACATTTCTTGAATATGTCACACGATATCGTATAGAAAAAGCCCGCATTCTACTAAAGAATACAGGCTTATCTGTAATGGAAATTGGATTTTCAGTTGGTTATGAGAACTTCAGCTATTTCATAAGAACTTTTAAGCGTATTGTCGGTATTACACCCGCTAAATATCGTGCTGAAGTTCAGAGTGAAGAGTAGTTCATGTATTGTATAATTGATTATTTTACTTTACTTTTACGAAATATTTATCACCTGCATAATTTATCTGTAATTCAACGTCTCCGTCCTTCACTTCTTTCGGTACTTCGAACAAATAGTAAATTACCGATTTCTTTAAAGGATCTATAGATGTAATATTCGTATAGGTAAAAGTACCATCTTTCTCAATAGTTGAAAAGCAATCATAGGTATATTTATCGTTATAAATCAACTTAGCATTCATTACCTTATCAGCATCCAAACTGTCACCTTTAAGGTTTTTCACATTAATCTTTAGAGCCAAATAAGTATTCGAAGTATCTTTAACTTCGTAATAAGTATAGTAACTTGAAGGATTGCTTGGTTCCACTTTATCAGTGAACTTAATACTCTTAATCGTAACTTCTGACAAGTCTTTTTTTGATAATTTATCGCCCTTTTTAACATAATTCTTTTCTGGCTTTACTTCCTCTAAATCAAATGTAGTCTCATATGATTTGTCATTTATCTTAATGTTTAGATTGATTTCATCTGTCGCAAGATCTGTAGGGATATTTGTGAAGAAATGTATTCTTCCTGTCATTAATTGTTTGATCGATGTTGTGTAGGCAAAATCATCCTCTTCTTCTAAAACCGGCTGTGCACTATACTTGTTACCATCAATAGTGAAAGTCACCTTCATTACATCATCAATATCAATATCCTTATCGGAAAGGTTTTTAACATCCATCTCTATATGTAATAATGTATTCCCATCATCTGGTTCATAATAAGTATAAAAGCTACTTACATTACTTGGCTCTAGTTTAGATGTTGTCTCAATAGTTTTGATAGTATATTCAATAATATCTTCTACTGAATTTTTCTTTTTAAGATCAACTTCTAACTTGTCACTTTCAGAACTATCCTCACTCTTTCCCTCTGTATTCTCATTAGAAGAATCATCTACTTGTTTATCATCTGTTACTTGATTACTTGTTGTCTCGGTATTTCTTAATGTGCTACTTTCATTACATGCAGTTATAGTAACCGAAGTTACTAAAGCCATCATAACAAACAATACTTTTTTCATTTTATATTCGCTCCCTTTCTATTATACTCACAAGGTATATCATACTAAATATACCAATTTCAGTCAATCTCTATTGATTTTTCTAATTTAATTGTAATAAAGCGGATACTCCAACACAACGATTCTCATTCTATTACTATATAAAAAGATGTAGGAAGTAACCACGTAGAGGCTCTTCCTACATCTTTTTGTATTATCTTCTATCTACTATAAATCTCAAATTCTGCTACCTGCCCACCAGTAGCTCCGGTGTTTGAGGTAACACTAAGCATTACCCCTCTTACTTGCATATCATCAAATTCAAGAATAATTTCATTCCCAGTGGTAGGATCAAACTCATATGCCTTTTCATCAAGGAAGGTTTCATATACTTCACCATCATATGTTACCTTAACAGAAAAAGTTTGCGTTCTTTTTCCCCAAACACTATCTGGATTGATTGCAACACGAATGGCATGAATCGTTTTATCCTCTTTGAACGTTACTGATAATTCATTAGGATATGCATCAGGACTTCCCTCCCAGTAAGAGGCAGCTCCGGTCATTCCATCAACTGCTTTACGTGGAGTAAATGTTTGATTAAATCCATTGGCATCAATCTTTCCTTCTGGTGCAATATTCGTTCCTTCTGGTAAAACTGATACATATTCTTCTTTTATAAATGCTGGGTTTTCTTCACTCTGTGTCTGATCAGGAGCTTCAACTTTCGTAATTTCAGCAATTAGTTTACTTGGTTTCTTTTTCTGACTAACTCCATATCCAATTAACCCCACCAAGATTACAGCCAAAATAATAACCACAAATCTTCTCTTATTCATATTAATCACCATGACCTTTCAAAAGTCTGGCGACTTTGTGCAAGTCAACTTGTTGACTTTGGGCACCAAATCGCCGTGTGAAAGATTTATCTTTCACACTATGCTCTCTCTTCTTATTCAATCGTTAGATTATTGGTAGATAAACCGTCAATTTCAAAATTGCCTTCTGAGAAATCTTTAATTTTGCTTCCTAAAATTACAAGATTATTAATTGTTACGCCATCCACGATATGTGTCTCATCAAAACCCTTAATACGGGAAGGTGCATTCTTACCAGATAACACATTTACATTCTCAATTAGGATATCTTTGATTTGTCCTCTCTCTCTTGTTGTTGACCAGTTGGAACTTTGTGTAATGTCTAAATCTATCAGATATGGCATTATATCGCCATCTCCACTTCCCATCTGTGCATTTTCTACGGTTATATTACGGAACGTTATATTAGACACAATGGCATCATCCGCATTATGCACTGATATTACGGGTTTATGAAAGTTATTCAATACGCAGATATTTTCGAAAGTGACACCATTTATGGACGCATTCTCTTTATTTCCTTTGTTTGTCTCATATCCAACTTCCATAGATTGTGCTAAATCCGTCCATAACTGCATATTAGAAAATGTTATCTTTTCTGAATTCCCACTGTAATTCTTCACCACAAGTGAATCATCCCAACTACGAACAAAACTGTTTTTCACCTCAAAATTCTTACAAGACTGTAACGTAATTCCGTCTCCATTTGGCCTTGGAGAGATAATCTTCACACCATCAATTACACCATTCTCTGAATCAAATGCCTGGCAAACCCACGCATTGGCATTCAGCACGATAACATCTTTAACTACAATATTGCTACTATGGTCAAATTTTAGAGGTATATATGCTGTCGCTCCTTTCCAGCCCTCATATTTTGAACCATCAATGATTCCTCTACCGCATACCTTTACATCTTTTACAAAATTTGCATTAATTGTTCCATGAACGACTGCCCCGCCTGCAATATATAACGTTTGGCCACTTTCTAAAGATATAGATTCAATATCCCATTCCCCTGGTCCAACATATACTACATTCTCATCGTTAAAATCTGGTATATCTTGCTCAATTGCGTTAGCAAAGATATGCACCGCGCGTTCTGGAGAATTATTAAATTGAATGGTATAGGTATCTGGTGTTGTTATGGAAAATGATACCGTATGATCCTTCTTGTTTATCTTAGGCTTAATTCCATAACTTAGAGGGCTTATCTGAACATTCTCAATCTCCCTTTCAAGCACTGTGATAACAATATCTGCTCTACCTTCAAAATCAAAATAAGTAATTGGTGTTCGAGAGATTGGAGGCAAATAATTACTTACCCATTTTCTCGTATGATTTACATTCGTATCGTACACATAGCAGTCTTCACCATCAACTGTAATTAAGGTATCCACGCAATGTTTTAGGGTCAAATCTCGTTCCTGCTCTGATGTTGCGACCAAATCCTCCTTTGTTGCATCCTTTAAGGATTTTGGTCCCTCATACAATACAAGTTTTCCTTTTGTGGTGTCTTGTTTATTTTCTTTTACTTTACTATAACCAATAACACTAATACTGATAAGAATTGCAATACTTAATATAATAATCATTAGATTCTCTATCTTATTTGCTTTCTTTATCATACATACGCCCACTATCACACAGATACGATAGTTTTCCTTTCCCCATAATTAATAACTTTCATTAAAACTTTGGATAACCGAATCCTTATTAAATAAATCTTAAAAAATTAATGTCCATCATCAAACAGTTAATTTTGTAAAATAGTTTCCCATGGAATATCCGTATCAAGCCCTGTTGCCTCATACGTTGCACTAAGACTCTGATAATATGGTCCTACCCCTAATGACTTCATTCCTGCTGCTTTTGCTGCTACAATTCCTGCTGCAGAATCCTCTACCACTAAACAGTTCTCAGGTTCTAATCCAAGTTTTCCTGCTGCAACTAAGAATACTTCTGGATCTGGTTTTGAATTCGTAATGTCTAGTCCACAGCTAACCTTATCTATGTACTGATCTAATTCCGTTTTTTGTAAGATGGCTGGGGTGTTCTTACTTACTGATCCGATACCGATTAACATTCCTAATTGTTTTAAATAACGAATCGTTTTAACTACTCCACATAGTACCGCATTATTATCCAACGTCTCTAGTAAATCCACATAATAAGCATTCTTTTTCTCTGCTAACTCCTCCTTTTCTTCCAAGGAATAAACCTTATCCCCTTTATTTAATACAATTTCTAAAGATTCCATTCGGCTAACTCCTCGTTGTTTCTCATTATCTTCTTTTGTAAAATCCTTGATTCCTAACTCCTGCGCTAATCTCTTCCAAGCTTGATAATGTAATTCATCTGTGGATACTAAAACTCCATCTAAATCAAAAATAATTCCTTTAATCATTGTTTTCACCTTGCCTCTAGCAGAAATTCTAACGTTCTCTATTGAGGCGCAAACAAAAGGGATGAAAGTGTTATGTTTGCATTCTTTCCTTCCACTCAGATTCTTTCATCCTAAATTCTTATCAACACTAAAGTTATGTTGTAAATTCACCAATTACATGCTATTGTATTAAATAGGTTTAACACAAAACTAGTGAAAGGTTGGGGTTCTTAATATGGCAACCATTAAAGATATCGCTGCATACACAGGCGTTAGTTGCACAACAGTTTCCAATGTAATTCATGGACGATCTACACGTGTTTCTCCCGAAACGGAGAACAAAATTAATGAAGCCATTAAAACACTTGGCTATATTCCAAACATGTCTGCAAGAGCACTCGTTTCAAGTTCCTCCAAGGTAATTGCTCTTATTAATCATATCGTTACAGATAAAGAGCTTAATTTTATGGACGACCCTTTTCAAGCCACTTTTGTTGGCATCATTGAGTCCGTATTACGTGAACATGGGTATTATCTTATGGTTCGTACTGTTGAAACCAGTGACGAGTTGCTTGCCTTTTTACAAACCTGGAATGTAGATGGGCTTTTTATCACAGGTATGTTTCGTGATAATTTTTTTGATGCCCTTACTACTCTTGATCTTCCAATTATCTTTATAGACAGTTATGTTCATCATCCAAACTTTTGTAATGTTGGCTTGGAGGATTTCAAGGGCAGTTATCAAGCAACCCAATATCTGATTAAACACGGCCATAAGCACATTGCTTTTGCCTCACCTTCTATTAAAGACGGTGGCGTATTACAGGAGCGGTTCCTAGGTTATAAAGCAGCTCTTACAGAAGGTGGAATTCCCTTCAATAAATCCATTGTTTTTCAATATGAAATGGATCTTGCTTCTTGCCAAGAACTTAGTAATGAGCTTATACAATATCCTGAAGTTACCGCCATAGTTACCTCTGCAGATATTATGGCAGCCGGTATTATTAGAGGGCTACGTGCTAATGGTATTCGCGTTCCAGAAGATATCTCTATTATTGGATTTGACGACTTGAATATCTGTCAACTCATTACACCAACGCTAACTACCATTCATCAGGATATGCATCTTAAAGGAAGTGTCGCCGTGGATTTTATGGTACAAAAATTAGAAGGCAAGACTCTTTCACAAACGGAAATCGTCTTGCCCATACATCTGGTTGAGCGAAACAGCGTTCGCACCTTATAATGGATTTATTACTGCACTATCCTTTGTTTCTATTATTTCATATAATTGATTTTGATATTTGATCGTAAACCTCAGTTTTTTCCATTGTTCAGGAAGCTGAGGTTTTACTTTTAGCTCTCCATCCTCGACATATACTCCACCAAATCCTTGTATTGCTGTCATATATGCTCCCCCAGCCGCTGCCGGGTGCGTACCTCCTATATATACTAACCCTGCCCATTCTTTACCTCCTGGAAGCAAATCTGCACTTGCTGATTTCATGAAGAAAGAATATGCTTTCTGTGGCATTCCACAGCGGCAAGCCAGCAGCGCATACATACATGCGCTTAACGAAGAACCATGCTCTGTACGCGGTTCATAGTATCTCCAATTCTTTAACATTACTTCTTCCGAGAAATCCTCCGAAAACATAGTCAGCCAAGTTACTACATCGGCCTGTTTAATAACTTTTGTTTGTGAGGCAACACCATATGCACCACCCCAGTATTCTTTTTCATGAAGAAGTCTTCCTTTAACTTCTTCCACAGACGCATCTTCTAACTTTCCATATCCATCAAATTGTTCTAATACTCCATTCTCATCTGGCTTAGGTATAAAGATTCGTTCTGCAGCTTCTCTATAATCCATCTTACAACGTTCTACATCATAATTGTCTTCTATCTTCTCAATTGTCTCTTTCGAGAATTTCATTAGATCATCTAACAATTTTGCTGCGGTTTCAAAGGTGAACTTCGCCATTCTATTGGTATAACCATTATTGTTTACTCGTTCATGATATTCGTCTGGTCCAATTACATCGTGTAACTCATATTGATCAGAATGGACTTTCTTTACTAATAAGAAGTCGTAAAACTTAGCACATTCTAATATGGTTTCAATTCCCCCCTGTTCAAGGAAACGTTGATCTCCTGTAATCTTAACATAACGCATAATTCCGTAAACAATGGCAGCAGATATATGTATCTGCTTATCTTTAAAATGTGTTCGCATTGGGCGCTTAGTAAACACATCCGTGACATTGTAATCACTACATGCATCGTAACCACCTTCTTGACTTTCCCATGCATAAAAGGCACCTTCATATCCATAACTTTCAGCCTTCTTTTTTGCTCCCTCAAGAGTATCAATGCGATAACGTAATAAAGTTTTAGCTACTTCTGGCTGTGTATATAAGAAGTAATCTAGCATAAACATTTCTGTATCCCAAAACACTGCCCCCTTGTATGTCTGTCCAGATAACCCTCTTGCTGCAATTGATAAACTATCACTATGCCTTGGAGCGATACATTGTAGATGATATAACGAGTAATTCAGTGCTTCCATGGCTTCTGGATCACCCTCGATATATATCTCTGCTGTTTTCCAATGCTCTTCCCAGATATTCATGTGAGTCGACTTACAAACCTCATATCCTCTTTGTAAAGCTTCTCTTACTTCTTTTTTCGCTGCCTCTTCTGGCTCTTTGCAATCTTTACTGGTATATATCGCTACCATCTTATCTAAATCTATCTTTTTATTTGCCTCTGTTATAAGGCAAATCCGATGTAGCAATTTACGTCCTTCTTTCTTACGTTTTCTCTCATATGGATGATTAACAGATATCTCCTCTGCTACAGCAACCCGATCTTTATTCTCATGGGTAATTCCTGTGGCGGTAAATATATCTTCTTCCTCAAAAAGCAATTGATCATAATGAGGGCCGTGAATATCCCATACATCTCCATCAATTCCAGTTAGAATCTCAACATCTGCATGGAAATCCGCAAGAATACTATACCTCATACAGATAAGATGCACCTTATCATAATGGGCAAACCTTTCACAAGTAACCGTAATATTCCCTCGCCTCGTTTCCCACCTTGTAATTCTGGTGACGATCCCGTGACGATAGTTTACTTCTTGTTCATGATTTACTGGTTCATTCTTTGGCAAGTCATAATAAACTCCATCTATTTTTATTCTAGTATATAAGCCATTGGGTGCGTTAAGAGGCTCTCTCCACCCATTACCAACCTGATCGTATATTCCTGCTAAGTTAATAGATGGCAGATACTCCTTATCAAATTCCTCTAGGGTACCTCTTATACCAAGATACCCATTACCACATAAGAATTTATTCCCATTGCTTGTAACTTTATCTTCTGAAAAGCCACTTTCTTTGATGGTCCAATTCTTCAAATCGGCAATCATAAGCTATCCTCTCCATTCTACTGGAATTGTGATTTCTGTTGCTTTTTGGTTAATTTCATAGATATTACCGTAAACACATATTGTTACTGGTATATCTTCTAATGTGTACAACTGAATTCTCTCTTTTCCAACTTCAACTGAAATTACTTGTTGTTTATACGTAATATGGAATGAATATCCTTGCCACTCTTTTGGTATAGAAGGATTTAACTCTAGATGCTCTCCATCTGATCGCATACCTCCAAAACCATATACAATGTTCATCCAAGCTGCTGAGATTGATGTTGTATGTAAGCCTTGCCCACTATTACGATTGTAATTATCTAAGTCCATTCTTGTTGCAAATTGAAAGAGCTCATAAGCTTCCTCATGTTTTTTCAATTGAGATGCTAATATGGAATGAACGGAAGGCGATAAGGAACTTTCATGAATACATTTTGGTTCATAGAACTCATAATTTGCCTTTAATTCTTCCTCTGTGAAGTTATTGTTAAACAATAACATAAACATCAAAACATCTGGTTGCTTAATCATATCGTTTCGATAGATCCTGTCATATGACCAGTGATCATACAGCGGAAAATCCTCAATTGGTATTGTATCTACATCTACATGAGGCAAATTAAAAAATCCTTCATGTTGTTCATAGATTCTTGTCATTTCATCTTTCGGAAGGTACATACATTTCCACATCTTGTTCCACTCAGACAATTCATCATCTGTAACTTGTAGATTTTCTCTTACTTTACTATACTGTTCTTCGTGGATTTCCTTAAACTGCTCTAATACTGTTATGGTATATGATAACGTGAATTTCGCCATATAGTTGGTATAACAATTATGATTAACCATCATCTGGAATTCATCAGGGCCCATAACACTATAAAAGCCATAACGAGTTTGGTCTGCTGACCAACTTCCTCTTGTTGCTAACATTCTACACACTTCCACAAGCATTTCAATTCCGTTCTCATACAGAAAATCTTTATCTGCCGTTATCTTATCATACAACCAAATTCCATATGCTACTGCAGTTGATGCCTGTAATTGAAGGCTTGCATGCTGCCACAAATTACAACATTCTCTTCCACTAATTGTTGCTACCGGATAGAAGGCTCCCTTACAATCCAAATCCATAGCCCTTTGCCTTGCTTCTGGTAATGTTACGTATCGATACAACAAGAGATTCTTCGCAGCTTGTAGATTATTGAACAAGAAGAACGGTAAACAATAGGTCTCCGTATCCCAGAATGCATTGCCGTTATACGCTTCTCCTGTTAATCCTTTTGCTCCAATGTTGTTTCCCATTCTAGCCCCATGATAGGTCTGGAACATCTGGAAGATACAGAACCTGATTCCTTGTTGATTCTCTTCATCTCCATCGATTCTAATATCAGAGTTCTTCCATACCTGCTCCCACCAACTTGCGCTTTCCTCATATAACTTCTCGTAAGTAAGCGTTTGAAGGTAATTCTCCACATCCTTACATTCTCTTTGGAATTCACTCTCTTCTCCATCCGTTTCAGCACGATACACAACGTTATCTACAATTTTAGTAAGACTTACTGTCTCATTTTGCTGTAACTCATATACAAATGTATTGGTTAAAACCTTCGAATCTACCGTCTCGTTATGTAGAGTTTCAACTTGATTAGCCGATGGAATAAAACGTGCTCCCGAATACACTTGATGTTTTGATTGAAGTGTAGTTCCTCGCAATGCTAGATACTCTTCCTTATCTACCACCTTTTTACAATCCCAGAAATTTCTTTGTCTTGATTGATGGATAATAGAAAAATCCATTCCTGACTCTACTTCTAGTTTTCCACTAAAGTTAAGTGCTTTGATTGTGATTTTCTGCACTCCAATATGAGCATTAACCATTGATAAAAATCGTTCAAACTTTATCTCAATCTCTTTTCCACTCTGGGTAATCCATACCAGATTTCTTGTAAGAATTCCAGTTCTCATATCAAGAATCCTTTGGTAATTACGTATCTTAGATTGATTGAGATCTAAATATTCTCCATCTACTAAGATTCTTGTATATATCCAATCTACAGAATTCACCATGAAATCTGTCTGATCAACAATCCCCTTGTAAGAAGATCCTTCTAATTTCTCATTCTCATATACGCCATTAAAATAACTTCCTAAAAGCGTATCTCCTGAATATCCTTCTTCAAAATATCCACGAATTCCCATATACTCATTTCCTAATGAGTATACCGATTCTGCTACTTTACTGTAGTTTTTGTCAAATCCATCTTCTACAATCTTCCATGGATCTACCCTGAAATATTTGTCTGCTATTTTTCCCATACTAGCCTCTCTTATCCTTTTACTGCACCTGCTGTTGCTCCATCTGTAATTTGTTTTTGAAATAATGCGAATAATACGGTAGGTGGTATAATCGCAAATAACGTTGCACGTAATACACTGACCGCATCTGTTGGCGTATCTTTAAACGAGAATAGCTTAACCATTACTGTTTCCTTACCTGAACCATTCAGTACAAGGTATGGTAATAAGAAATCTGACCAAGCCGCCGTAATTGCAAAGATAACTACTACCATAATAATTGGTTTGGATAATGGTATCATGATAGTACTAAATACTTTCAAGACACCTGCTCCATCGAGTTTGGCTGCCTCCAAAATTTCTTTTGGTATCTCTTGAAAGAATTCTTTGAAAATTACTACATAGAATGCATTGGCACCAAATGCTAACCACAGTGGTACAAATGTACCATTCAAACCAACTAGGTTGATATTTCGAAATACTGCAACAATACTAGTAGTTGCTGGTATTAACAAGCTCCACATAACTAGACCATAGGCAATCTTGTATCCCTTCGGACGTAATACAGCAAATCCATAAGCCAATAGGCCGTTGAAGATTACTGCACAGATTACGCTACCTCCTACACTGATAAAGGAGTTAATATAATACCTTTGGAATTTTAAAGCATTCCAGCTCTCCTGTAGTTTTGACAAATCAAAACTTTTTGGAATTATAGATACTTCTCTTGTAAATTCCTTGATATCTTTGAAACTGGCTAAGAATACCCACAGAATTGGGAATACACTAACAACCACAAAACTTAGACAAAGAATCATAATTATAATACACAGAATCTTAACTTTAGTGGAATGAACATCAAATCCTCTAATCACACCATCTTTTTTATCTTCATACTTTCCGAAAAACTTATTATGTTTTTTACCTAGATCTCTTTTACTCATATTACACCACCTCCTATTCCTCAGATGATTTGGTAAGTTTCATATATAATCCACTTAAGATTACCAATATGATACATATCATAACCGATAATGCTGCTGCCGCTGGAAAATTAAAGTCTCTGAACGCATACTGATACATTAACATCATTAAAGATACACTTGCACCATTTGGTCCTCCATTGGTCATTACCATAGGTTCATACATAATCTGAAATACTGAAATAATTTGAAGTATCATCATTGTCTTTCCAATTCCAGCTATGCTTGGTATTGTAATATGACGGATTCTCTTCCATATACCGGCTCCATCCACTGTAGCTGCTTCATATAAATCAGGACTAATGCCACTAATATTAGCCATATATATCAATGCTGTTGCTCCAGCTCCCTTCCATGTCATCGTTAGAATAATTAGAGGAATTGTCCACTTAGGGTTTGTAAGCCACGCCTGTGCATCAATTCCTATCTTAGAGAGCATTATGTTTAACACTCCTGTCTTACCTGGGATAAAAAAGTAGCTCCATATCCATACTGTTGCCAACCCTGGAACAATATTAGGGAAATAGATACCTGTTCTAAAAAACCCTTTTAAATGTACTGTTTCTGATATTAATATACCTAAAATAATAGGTACTATAAACCCAATTGCTAAAGACCATAATGTATAGGAAAATGTGTTTTTAAATGCTTTAATAAACGTAGGATTATTTAGTACCTTTATATAATTTTCAAATCCAACAAATTCTTTTATTTCATATCCAACTGCACTATGAAGTGAAAGTCTGATATTCTCTATAAGTGGTTCCCACACAAAGAAAGCAAACAAGATAAGTGTAGGCACCATCACTAACCAACCTATCGTATCACGCTTTTTCCATTTTATTTTATCCTTCACTGCCAGACACCTCCTTGACGCTTTTGAATCCTTTCTTTATATCGATACGGAATGTTCTATTGATTAAATCATGAATGTGACTGCCACTTAGAATTTATCGTCTTCATTCATGGCAGTCACACAAATTATTATATCACTACATTATACTTAATATTATTGTGCTGCATCTAACATAGACTGATAATTTTTATTAGCAGTATCCATAAGAGCCTTTACATCAGCATTCTTATCTGTAAGCACAGCTTGTAATACATTCGTTAATTCGCCATACATTTCTTGAGTTAATCCTGGTTCTTCTACTCGTAATCCTTCTGAAGAAGTAGCATCAAAATATGATTGGAACATCTTAGGATCTACATTCTGGAACTCTTTTACTACTGCAAGTTGTGCATCAATATAATCTTGATTTGTCCAACTTGGGAAAGGTTGAATTACAGGTACACCATTGTTAACTCTGTTTTGAGCATCTGCTTTCAAGCCTGCAATAACATTGTCATTAACTTCTGGAGCTCTACCCATTACTTCTAAGAAATCTAAAGCTGCATTGATTTCTTCTGAAGTTGCATCTTTAGAGAACATATATGGTGTTCCACCATATAATGAGAATTGACCGCCATCACCTGCTGGAATTGGACACATAGCCAATTTATCAACTGGTAAACCATTTACTTGAGTTGGTTGAGCAACTGCATCGTTTGCTCCAATGTACATAGCTGCATTTCCTGTTCCAATTTGAGTAAATCCTGTACCCCAATCTTCATTCGTAGGATCTGCTGTTAATACATCATAATCCCATTTTAATGATTTAACATATTCCATTGCTTTAATTGCTTCTGGGGAATTTAAATTTGCTTTATATGTACCATCATCGTTTGCTATACTTAAAGTTGCTCCAAATGCCCATGCTATATTAGAGAAGTGCCATCCACCCGCTCCATCTTTTGCAAGTAAACAAAGTCCTGCGGAGCCTGTTTTATCTTTGATTGTCTTTGCAGTTTCAGCAAGTTCTGCCCAAGTTTTTGGATAAATTGGATAACCATCTGCATCTACAAGACCTGCTTCTTCGAATAATTCTACATTTAACATCATACCAAGTGCATATCCATCTCTAGGAACTCCATAAACTCTTCCATTTTCATCTGAAAGGATATCTTTAATCGCTGGATTCATCTTATCTAACCAACCACGTGCCTGTAATTCATCAGTAATATCAGCAACAGCACCTGCTTTAATTAATTTTTGTGGTTCAGTAAACCATGTTTCAAAAATAGTAGGAGTATTTCCTGATTGTACCATTGGCATAAATGTATCTGCTGCATACTTATAATAGGCTGGCTTATAAGTAACATTAGGGTTTGTTGCCTTCAAAGCTTCTACGTATCCCTCATACACTTTGATATCTTCTGTAAGTGTATCTTCAGGCCAGATACCAAGTGTAACTGATACTGGTTCAGCCTTTGGTTCATCTTCTTTCACAGTATCTGTTGTTGAATTATCACTGGCTTCTGTTGATGTTGCATTAGTGTTGTTTTTCTTCCCATCTTGTTTGTCAGTCTTTTGGCAACCTACCATTAAGTTTGCTGCCATCGTAGCTACAAGTACCATACTAAGTAACTTTTTGCTTTTTCTCATAAACTTCTCCCTTCAAAATCTGTTTAGATTTAACGTTAAAACTCTGTTAAAATATATCTAGTAAGGTATTATTATCTAGTTAATATAAACTAATTAAACCTCTTACTTTGTTCTAGTTTTACAGTTGGTTTAACGTTAAACTTATAATAACACTAGCAAATATGTTTGTCAAGTGGCTATTTTTTTATTATTTTATGTTGCTATTGTATAACTATATACTAAAACTATCCAAATTGGCTTTTAAAGCGATTACCGTTTCATTTAACTTTTGTGTAATATCTGTTAGTTCATGTGCAAAATTGATTTGAACTAGTCCTGTCTCACTAATTTGCTCCGTGGTTGCTGCTGTTTCCTCAGAAATCGCTGCAATACTTCCTATTGCACTTAATGTATCATTCTTAGATCCAGCCATATTATCCACACCAATGGCAATTAAATCAATTTGATCTGTAAGTTTTATAACCTTCTGGTTAATGGAATGAAATACATGTACGGTTTCTTCTAATGCTAACTTCTGCGATTCTACCATTTTTTCTGTTTTTTGTGCAGATTTAACTGTATTATTTGTCTGCTCTTCAATCTTTTTAATAATATCCCTTATATTGCTTGCTGCATGTATTGACTGATCTGCTAATTTACCTATCTCACCAGCAACTACCATAAACCCTCTGCCTTCTTTACCAGCTCTGGCTGCCTCAATCGATGCATTCAATGATAGCAGATTGGTCTGTTCTGATATTTCATTAATAACATCAATGATATTATATATGCTTGCAGATTGTTGTTTTAATTTAACAATATCATCTACAATTGTATGTGTCATATCAGTAATATGATTGGTTTTGTCGCTTAAATCATCTACTAATATAATTCCCTCAGATACAACACCTTTTGTATCGGAAGCAATTTTTTCAGTCCCCTTTGCATGCATTGTAACTTCTTCAATTTTGTCTGATAACACGTTCATTTGATAGGTACAATTTTGTGCATCTTCCGCCTGCTTAGAGGTTCCTTGCCTAATTCCATCAATAGAGTAAAAGATATTTTGTGTTGCTTCTAACATATTATTTGAATTTATCATAACCAATTCTGAGATACCTGCTACATCATTGCTAACATGGAATATACCCCCTATTAATTTCCGTACTTTTCCTGTCATCTCATTGAGACTCTTGGATAAAAGCCCTAATTCATCTTTTCTCTTGGTTTTGAATATAACTGTCATATCTCCCATGGCAACTTCCGAGAGTAATTTTTTCTTACTTGATATATCCTTAGAGATTCCAAATGACATTCCCAGTCCTATAATTAATGCTACTACACATGCAATAATAACTACCAATACCGTCGCTTTCTTTATATCTGCTACTCTTGCTAACACAGTACTCTTAGGTATCAAGCTACAGATCATTACCCCAGAATCTCCTACTTGTGAATATACAAAAAGGTAACTGTTATTCTGATACTCTATTTCTTCATAGCCATCAGTCTTCGTACCTGTATTAACTTCTTGAGAATATGATATTGAACTGAATATATTCGTAGTTTTCTCGTCTTGATTAGAAGCATAAATCTCTCTTCCATCATTAGTTACTACTCCAACGATTGCTCCTGTCCCTAATTTCATATTATCCAATATTTCATATAGGGTAGTTAACTTCATATCCGCAATAATAAAGCCTTTTCCTTTGCTAAGTCTGCGAACCAGTGTTAATGCATAGTCCAAATTATTCGTTTCTAACTGCTCATCTAAAAACCTATGATATCCGTACCATTGGTTGGGATTTTTGGCATTACTCCAAGCTGTTCCCTCCCCGCTATTCATCAAATCCTGATATATATTAACTGATAATTCCCCCTTGGTTGAAAGTGGTTTGATTTGATAGGTCTCGTAAATAGTTTTAGAAGTACCACTAACATTAGAATTGGAGGAATTGGCCTCTGATTTTGCAGTAGTTCCTTCCGCAATTATATGCAAGTCTAATATATTAGGATTATTGCTTTTCATTGCTACCAAGTCTGACATAATATTTCGGTAGAGAAGTGAGTATTTTGATTTCTCCATTAATTGTCCCTTCGTTAGATAAGATACAACATCGGAGTCATTACTCAATTCTTGTGTCTTTGATAAAACCATATCCATGGAAAGATCCATATACATACTAATTGCCTTTACTGTATTAGCGGAATTCTCTTTATAATCCTTTATTATAGTATCTGACGCATAGTTATAGCATATTCTACCAAGTATGATAATTAAGATAACTGGTATGAAAAACGCTATTAACATCTTAACCAATAGACTATGGATCAATCCCCTCTTACTTCCACTAGCTTTCCTTAGTAGACTTCTTTTTCCTAGCTTAACTCCCATATACATTCCTCCTAAAAGTATTTAGTTTAACGTTACACCTACTGATTATACCATGAGCTTATTGGAAATAAAATAGGAATATATGAAACTCTTCCCAAAGAAGATAAACATGTATAAAGCCTCCAAACAACACTCATCATTACGACGTGCTGTTTTAGCCAATATCTACGGCCTTCGCCTTTCCTCAACAACTACATAAGAAAAAGCGAGTTACCTCTTACTGTAAGGTTCTCGCTCTTTTTTCAAATTCATCACACCGTTCTTTTACCAATTGAACTAATATCCGCTTTTCATCTTCTGGAATCCATTCGCTTAATCTTGCAGCTGCAACTGGCAATTCCCATCTGTTAATATCCTCTATTCTTCTATTGGAAATCATAAGATATTCTTTTATGTATACCTTGTATATACGATGCTGAGTAATCGATATTAACTTTTTCATAATCCAAGGTGCATGTTCAACTCCACCATACTTTAGCATAATACATGTACGCGCAACATCCGCACATGCATCTCCTCTACAAGCCGTCATCCAATCCAAAAAAACTGCCTTATTACCTGCTATCATTATATTCCCTGGATGAAAATCCAAATGGCATAGCGTATTACCCTCTGGTAATTCTTTTAAATAGTTTCGTATAATTTTTTTATATTCTTCTGGAAGCACATCAACCCGATTCAAATCTTCTTCTAATTTATCTTTTACACTATTCAATGTATCATTAACAGGTTTTTGTATATCCAGATGATAATGGGCTAATTTCTTTGCATAATGATTAATTTTCCCAAATGAAACAAGCATCGTTTTCAGCAGATCTGTTCCCTTAATTTCTTCATAAACAATTCCATGTCTGCCGTCCATCTCAACCATTTCATATACTTTTGGAACACAATCCAATATATTCTGCACGATAATCCCATTTTGATATTCTCTTTCCACGACATCTTTCGGAAGTCCAGTTCTGAATAACTTTAATACTTTCTTATCGTCTATCTTATATATCTCTGCAGTATTACCTTGACCTATCATTTTTTCTTTATTAAATTCCATCATCTCAGTTTACCCCGTTATTATTTTGGTTTAAATCTTTTTCTCGTTTGATGTTCTTCATCAAGCACGACTTCTCTTGCTGGAGTCCCTGTAAGAATTCCTAATTCATTCTGCGCTTCAATTACACTTTCTAACCATAATCTTTTATGTTCATCAAAATCTCGGCATCCTTTTGGTATTACAATTGGTTTTCCAAACACCAAACGATTCTCGTCTCCTTCCACCGCTTGCTCAATAAAAGCTGGTAAAACGGGAATCCCAAGTAATTTTGCTAACCAGAACGCTCCTCGCTCAATATCCTCTGAACTATCTTTGTTTATGTCATAGATTGTTCCTTGAGGGAAAATCAAAAAGTGCTTTGGTTTTTCCCCCTCCTCAAACCACTTTACAGCATCTTTTAAAGCCGTCATAGATCCTTCAGAACTTTCCCGATCAACCGAACAAACTTTTTCGAACTCTAATATCGGTGCTAATTCTTTCGGTATGGAAACACCATTAAAACAGTTTTTTTTAGCAAATACAAATAACTCCGGATATGTATCTTTAACTTCATGCATAAGTTCATAGTAAAAACTTATTATAAGCGGACCATCAGAATCCGTTAGATGATTCGCTGCGATTACATAAGAAGTAGTCGTAAAATCCTCTGGTATATTATATGCTCTAAAATTGTATACTTTCAAAAGCATTTTCTTTGCTTCAATTAATTTATTTCTTAATTCTCCTGGTTTATTCCAGGTACTTAATAGCTCTTTTATTCCATCTTCATTAACTAATGAACTTGCATTAAACAAATGCATAATATTCCTCCTAATTCATAGTACTTTTCTCATAAGAATTATATCTTCTTGTTGTGCCTCTTTAGCAAATCCACATTTCTCATATAATCGCTCTGGCCTTCTCGTATGATTAAGCGCCTCAAGAGATTCTGCAATATAAAATTCTCTTCATCATAACCTATAACCGGAACAAAATGTATGTAGCTTCACAACTTTTAACATTTATATAATAAATTTCCTTAATTATACTTATCTGTATGTAAAAAGTCAAACACGAAAGTTTACCTCCTACACACATTTTTATGCAACTAAAAATCGCCAACCCTTAAGGATTAGTAAGATGTCAAATCTTCTGTGATATTGTGCTCAATAAGCATCTTGAAATTGTTTTATCTCAGCCCTATTTCACCTCCAGTTCAAAATAATTATATCTAGAGCTATCGTTAAAACCATTTACAAGGAATACTTAAAAAGACATCTTTATTGGGCTCAAATCCTATCTTTTCATAAAATCCTGTCGCTGTTTTAGTTTCGACCAACCACTCTGAATCAGGAAAAACATCCCTACATCTTCTCAACAACTCTTTTCCAATCCCCTGATTCTGAAACTCTGGCATAACCGCTAAATCATATATTATAGATCTAAACATCCTGTCACTAAGTACCCTAACGCATCCAACCAATTTCTCTTCCGCCCAAGCAGAAATGACGATTGTTGAATTTATAAAAGGTACATTAAACTTCTCCAGCATGAGCGGAGTTACTGTTCCATCAGACCACCCTACTGCCATAAACAATTCATGTAATTCTTCACATGGTAAGTCTTTTCTTGTATCATATACTATCTGCATAAGCCCCCCCACATACTTGTTTATTTACTAATACAATAAATAATATCATATCAAATAACATATATAAATCCAAATATACAAATAATCAGGGGATGGAGTAGACAACAAATGCTATTACAAATGGTATTCAAAGATGAACGGAAGCGAAATGATCAAGGGTACTCAAAAACATAGAAAAGCAAAAAAAGCCAGAAGTCTTATAAATAAGAACTTCTGACGAAATTAGTTTGCTTGTGCGGGATTTAAACCTTAATTTCGCACCAGTTATTTATATGTATTAAAATCTGAAATGTATGTTCATAAAACAATTAGGTAACATGTTAGAAAATTTTTATGTTTTATAAAATAGATCCCTCTTTCATCTCTACTTTATTCACAAAATCCATATAATAACGATCAGCGCCGTGATCTTTCACTACCGTGCATTTGGTGATGCGGATTGCTAAAATACAGCAATTCTCGTCATTTTCATTGTTCGCATAGTCGTACCATGCAGCAAAAACCTCACGTAATTTTGTCCTTAATTCGGCGTTTTTCGGGTCTAAAACCCAGCCGAGATTTTCACCTATTCCATTACCAGAGATCCATCCCCCGCAAACTGTAAACGCAACTTCGGGGTTTTGCTCAACTTGTTGCATTTTAGTTGTTTTTGCGTAAGTAACAATATAGAACACACCGTCCTCATAATAAGCATCCACATCACGTGCATAAGGTCGAGGTTTTCCGTCAGCATTCAGTTCCATCGCGATGGTTGCGAGGGAAATCATATTGTCTTTGTTATTGCCACACGTCACTTCTATTAATTTTAATCCTTCTTCATACCTACTCATTTTCATTTCCTCCTAAAATATTATTTTTCTCTTTTTTTGAATGGTAACCACATTTCCATGTACGCCATCTCGTACGAATTCTGATAATAAATCTCCGGAAAAAAACTGTCCGCAATCAAACCATGCTTCTTGAGCCAAAATCGTGTAAATTTCATCATCTTACCTAAAGAAGCCGATAACTGCTTAAAATCTTCCGCCTCAAACTTACAAACGATATATTCCCTTACAGGCAGTTGCCAGCTTGCAAAGCGAAAATCCTCCGTGTCCGATTCTACCTCCGCGCCAGCAAAATAAGTGGAAAAACCCTCCGGTGCATCACCATGATATGAAACACTAATCCAGCGGCCACCAGGTGTGCACGGAATATCTTTACGGACGTCGAGAAACCTCTTCCAAATAGTGGAAGGTTCGGATACTTCGGTTCTTTCACCTAGCATTTTACCCCTCTTGAATTGCCAAAAATCTTGTACTCCGAGAAAGTTTATTGGCTCGTCAAGAATTTTGCGGTTATATTCCAGCACCAATCCTTCGCTAATTAGTGGAACCCCCTCATCGACCATAACATAGCTCAACAATAAATTAGGCTTATCAAAATTGTTTAAGACGACAGGCTTGTCCCGGTATTGCGCCGGGGTAATAGCGTAAGCATCCTTAAATGCCCGAGTAAATGTTTCATGGCTACCGAATCCATATTCCATCGCAACATCAAGAATACGGTTTTGTTTATCACGAAGCGCATCGCAGGCTCTAGCTAACCTGCGCAGCTTAATGTATTCCCGCACCGGTTTTTTGACTAGCCGCGTGAATAATCGCTGATAATAAAACAAAGAAAGTGCGGAGATTTCCGCCAACTCTTCTATTTTAATTTCTTCGCCGATTCGTTCCTCAATGTGGTTCAGCGTTTTCTGTATAGCTTCCCATGCATGCATATAACCCCCCTCGTAAAAAGCATACCAAAAATAATAAGCAAGCGCTTGACCGTGTCTGCTCTTTTTTCAAAAATACAAAATATACACATTTACTGTTACACTTTATAAATCATAACCATATTATACCATACTCATCATGGACAATACATTGTAAAATACAGAAATCTTATCATTAATAAAAAAGTACAGTATCAGGGGCATGAGGATATTGAAACTACCCGTTGTTATATCAACAAATACCATAAACCGAGCAGAACCGCTCATACAAGAACAGGTCATTATAATATGAATCAACGAAAAATGACCTTGCACGCCTCCTGCATACATGTTTTACAAGCAACAAAAAATCGCTAACCCCTGATTTATAAGGATTAGCGATTTTCTTTCGTAAGCGCGAGACGGGATTCGAACCCGCGACCCTCGCCTTGGCAAGGCGATACTCCACCACTGAGCCACTCGCGCGTATTACTTCGTATATTTAATTCATATACAAAGCGGGTGATGGGAATCGAACCCACGTATCTAGCTTGGAAGGCTAGTGTTCTACCATTGAACTACACCCGCATATAAGTCGGGGTGACAGGATTCGAACCTGCGACCTCTTGATCCCAAATCAAGCGCTCTAGCCAAGCTGAGCCACACCCCGTATTCTATTTAGTTAAGACTTAAAAACATTAAATACTTCGTTTCATTTTGTAACTTGTTATCCGTTGTTTTACTGTATCGCCTCAACGCAAGAATTATTATATTATAAGCAAAAAGAAAAGTCAACACCTTTTTTAATTTTTTTTAATTTTTTCAAAAATATTATTTTTTCAAACAATATAAAAAATTCATTTGTAACTATTATAGGTCACATCTAAACCTGCAAACCCTTGATTTTAATGTTTTTCCTACTAACAATCCATTCTTTTACAACTGGAAATTGGATTTAAAATTCAAAAGAATTTACTTATACTATTCTCTCCAAACTCTAATATCTTCATTCATAAATAAATAATAATACTTTTCATTTACCTACAATGAGAGTTTTTATAGAAATAAATATCAAATCTACAATTACATAACAATAGCTATTCCGGTACCGACTCTTTCTTACGTCCGTTCAGAATAGCTACCAATTTAATTATATTTACAATAATTGATATTAAAGCATATCTCTCCTCTACGATCAATTTCCATAATCATATAGGAAGGAGTACGTCCATCTTGCCTTGGCAAGGATATACTACCTGGATTAACCAGATATGTCTCTCTTCGATACTCTACACTTGGTATATGCGTATGTCCATACATTACAATGTCAAATCCATTCTCTAGAGCTGTCTCAAGCAAATAGTCAGTACCATAATTAACATGATAACGATGTCCATGTGTTAATAATACTCGGTAAGTACCCAATGTAACGATCTTCTCTCTCTCTACATCAGTAAAATAATCATTGTTTCCAGATACAATATAAGTATCACAAGTAACGAGACTACGAATGTATTCCTCCTGTCCCTCAAAATCTCCTAAGTGGACGAATGCATCAATATGTCCCACTTTATTAATAACCCACTCCAAATAAGAAGTTCTTCCATGGGAATCACTAACGATTAATACTTTCATATAAGCCTCCACTTCGTTAAGCAGATATTAGCTTTTTCATAGCCTCTAATGCTTTACCTCTATGACTAATCTTATTCTTTTGTTCTAAGTCAAGTTCTGACGTTGTACAATTGAATTCAGGCACCATAAAAATTGGATCATATCCGAATCCGTTCTCTCCACGCTCTTCATATCCAATATAACCTTCTATCGTACCACGAGTTGTAAGCGTCTTACCATCTGGAAATGCACATGCGATTGCACAAACGAATCGTGCTGTTCTTTCTTCTAGTTTTGCATCTTTCAATTGGTCAATTATATATTGGTTCTTAATACGATACGAGGTATCTTCCCCTAAGAATCTTGCAGAATAGATGCCTGGTTGTTTATCCATATAATCAACCTCTAATCCAGAATCATCTGCCAGTACAATTTCATTTCTCTCATTTGCAATTGTTCTTGCTTTAATTAACGCATTTTCTTCAAAGGTTTTGCCATCTTCAATGATTTCCTTATCATAACCAATGTCCTTTAACGAAAGGATTTCATATCCGAGATCCGCCAAAATCATTCTGACTTCCTTCATCTTTCCCTCATTGCCTGTCGCAAAGATTATTCTTTTACTCATAATTATCACTACCCTCCAATTTTGCAGTTCTTTATTCTTCTCTACTTCTCTTTGGTGGTCTTGGGCCCATAAATTGATAAAGATACGTCTTTAACATACCATTATAGATTTTTCTATTCTTATCTGCCTTACGACCTATATATTTTTCTGCATCTTCAAAACTTGTAATTACGTATTCCGTCCATGTGTCAAGATTCTTGAAAGCCTGCCCCATCTCCTTATATAGAGGCGGCATCATCGCCTTCTCTTCCAAACGCTCACCATAAGGTGGATTTGTGATAATAAAACCATACTTTTTAGGATTACTTAAATCTTTAACCGCTCTTTGTTGGAAATGTATATATTGATCTACCTCTGCCATCTGTGCATTCTCTCTCGCTGCCTTAACGATTTCTCCATCAATATCATAGCCTTGGATATTCATCTCTACGTCATGCCTAATTACGTCATTCGCCTCTTCAATTGCTTCATACCAACACTTCTTAGGAATCATCTCCGTCCAGTCTTCCGCAATAAAGGAACGATTCATACCAGGAGCAATATTCGCTCCAATGAGTGCAGCTTCGATTGGTATCGTTCCGCAACCACAGAATGGATCAACTAAGATCCGATCCTTATTCCAAGGTGAAAGAAGTATAAGTGCTGCGGCAAGTGTTTCTGTGATAGGTGCCTTACTTGTTAACTTACGATATCCTCTTCTATGAAGTGATTCCCCTGATGTATCAATCCCTATTGTTATTTCGTCTTTTAAGAAGGTAACACGGATTGGATAGGAATTCCCTGCTTCTTCGAACCAATTCACCTTATAAACGCCTTTTAGACGCTCTACGATTGCCTTCTTCATAATAGATTGAATATCTGATGGACTAAATAACTTACTTTTTATAGATGTAGCTTTTGCTACCCAAAACTTACCATCCACAGGTATATATTTCTCCCAAGGAACTGCCTTTGTTCCTTCGAATAATTCATCAAATGTTTCTGCCTTAAACTTAGCTACCTTTAGTAATACACGCTCTGCCGTTCTTAAGAATATATTAGCTCTACAAAATGCACTTTCATCTCCTGCAAATGTTACTCTACCATCATCAACTTGTACAATTTCATACCCTAAGTCCATGATTTCTCGTTTTAAAACTGCTTCCATACCAAAATGACACGGCGCAATAAATTCATATCGGTTCATTATAATCTCCTTCTAACTTATACATACAGATAAAGCCCCTACACTAACGTTTTTAAGCAAGGGGCTCTATAGTACATATATTCCATAAAAGACAAAATGGGCAAGCCCAAATCATATATTTGTCTGTTCCTTAGTATATCCTAGTACTTAATATTAAATCACTTTTTAACCGTAGTCAACAAAATTCCATCTTTTTATTTACATTATAAACATTCCATATTATCTTTCCAAAACACCTCTATACGCATGTATTCCCCCATATATATTTATTACAGAATATCCTAATGTGCATAATTCTTTTGACATTAGCATGCTCATGCTACCTCTATCGCAGTATAAGATGTATTTCTTGCCTTTATCCAATTGATTTATATTATTCATTAAATCATCATAAGGAATGCTTCTGGCTGTCGGTATATGCCCTCTTCTATAATCTGCATAATCCCTTAAGTCAATTAATATATAGCTAGAACTTTGCATATAAGTGTTCAGCGCTTTAGCTGAGATTGTTTCAAAACACATAATATCACCAACCATTCTATTATATTTTATTCCATAAAACGTCATTTGGTGAATTAAATTTCACTATATTTCTATGTTTTACGACCATATCTATGTCAAAATTTATTTCTTTATTACATATTGTTTGGCTATGTATCAAAAGAAATGAGCTATCACATCGGTACCTATAAGATACCATATGTGATAGCTCATCCTTCTAAAATCTAATATACAAGAAACGTAATACTGTTTAAGTAATACTATTTATTGTAGTTTTGACTGTTAGAATTTTTTGTTGAGTTTTTTTCTTTACTAGCATTTGATGCTTTGTTTTGACTGCTTGTGTTTTGGCTGCTAGTATTTTGGCTGCTAGTATTTTGGTAGTTGCTTGAGTTGCTTGATGAATTACTTGAAGAATTTTTGCTGTTTTGGTAATTGTTCATTTTTAGTTCCTCCTAAAAAGAAAATATTTTAACTACAGGTACTAGTATCTTCAAAAAAAATAAAATTATTCATCTTTTTAACATTTTTATTAAATCTATTTCAGCCAAAGAACAAATTGTGTAAGCGCTTACATATTTGTGACTTTTTCTCTTGTTTATCTCTTCCACTTACTTACTATATTAGTTATATATGCTTCCATCTAGCATATTTTTCCTAGTAAATACAAGGCTTTTTACGTTTTTAACTGTTGCTTTTTAATAATGATTGTTATATAATATGAATGTATTAATTGAGTTCATCCTTCAAAAGGACTCTTTAGTACACTATATAACCCCTTATTAATTATTTATACTCCCCTCATCGAAACACCGCCTTGGCTCCCCCTCGGCGGTGTTTCATTTTAATATAAAATGAATATATTACATAATATAAACTATATTTCTAATAAAATCATTTCTTTTACCTTCTAGTAATTAACCTCACCAATAGATACACTAACAAAATTGGAATACCAATGCTAATAAACAATCTAATAGCTATGCTACCCAAGAATATAAGAAGCATTACAAAGAATATTAATATAGCAATGCCTAATATACGGTATCGTAATGGTATTTTTCCGTCGAAAGTATAAGTGTGGTTATAATCTGCATTATTGCTATACGCATCAGTTGTATCTGAATATGTCTCTTGATACGTATTATTGTGTACACTGTTATAATTAGCCTTACCTAGTTTTGAAGTTTCAATTATTGTCCTTGCTATTAATCTCGGATCCCCTAACTCTTCCATCACCTGATCCATTGTCTTACCGCTACTTGTTTGATTATCTATATATTCATTATAATAACGGACATTATTTTCTATTTCTATGCTTGGAATTTCTGTATATAGACTTTCTCTTAATTCTTTGATGAATTCTTCCTTTGTCATATAAATTCACTCCCTTCTTACATATAATAAAGGCTTCTTCATTTGATCTAAGAACATTATATATTATAAAGTGTTCTCGTTAAATTATTTACTATTCTAACATACTATAATTATTAGGTAAATAAGACGATAATTAATTTTCTATTAAATTCTATATATCATTGCACCTATTGTTCAGTTTCTTAAATATATCCGGTATTATTAAGCTCGATATATGACAAATTATATCACTTACCAAAGAGGATGTTTCTACATTATATAAAATATAGTTAAGTCCAGCTTCCTATCATGTTGACAAAACGTCCACAAACGTCAAAAAAAACCTAGATATTACTATCTAGGTTCATGTTCCGTGCGTTAGAGGATTCGAACCCCCGACCTTTTGGTCCGTAGCCAAACGCTCTATCCAGCTGAGCTAAACGCACATAATATTTAATTGATATGCCGGCGACCGGAATCGAACCGGTACGGGCGATTAGGCCCGCAGGATTTTAAGTCCTGTGCGTCTGCCAGTTCCGCCACGCCGGCATAGATGGGACCAACAGGGCTCGAACCTGTGACCCCCTGCTTGTAAGGCAGGTGCTCTCCCAGCTGAGCTATGATCCCATGGGATATTATAAACTGTCGTCTATAATAAGCAAGTTTTAAATATCTTCACACTATACTTATGTGACGACCCAGAAGGGACTCGAACCCTCGACCTCCGCCGTGACAGGGCGGCGCTCTAACCAACTGAGCCACTAGGCCAAACTAAAATCATTAATACAATTTAATAAAAATTCATTTCATAACTAAATGGACCTTCGGGGACTCGAACCCAGGACCGACCGGTTATGAGCCGGTTGCTCTAACCAACTGAGCTAAAGGTCCAAACTCTAAATACTAGCACGTACTTATTGCTAATATAAGCCGACGATCGGACTTGAACCGATAACCTGCTGATTACAAGTCAGCTGCTCTGCCAATTGAGCCACGTCGGCATATAAATCTAAGCTAAAACCTTAGCTTATACATAAATATGTCATCAAATCTTAATTGAAAGACTTGAGTGACTCCAAGGGGATTTGAACCCCTGTTACCGCCGTGAAAGGGCGGTGTCTTAACCGCTTGACCATGGAGCCAATTATTTTTGTATCATGTAAACCTAATCAGTTCCACATGTTCTGTTTTGAACAACTATTGTTGTTAACTCCCCGAGCGGGGCTCGAACCTGCAACACCACGGTTAACAGCCGTGTGCTCTACCATTGAGCTATC
>NZ_FRCP01000027.1 GCF_900142955.1 Anaerosporobacter mobilis DSM 15930
TTACCTGTTATAAGTTATTGTTTCTCCGTTACTCATTGCTACATGGACTTTTGTTGGATAGCCGCTTCCGTTTTGTTTTATAGATACCCATGATGCAGTATCTATTGCAACAGGTATTTTGTGCCCATCTTCGCATCCTTTACAATCATTTTTATCTTTATATTGTGTTCCACAATGATCACATACGTACAACTTTTGCTCTTTCATACTTAACTCCTTCCTGATATATCTTGCCATCGTTGGCAAAACGTTACGGTAGCGGTCAAGCCTGCCCTACCGCAACTACAATGTATCTAGTCAAACCACTCTTCAATATCATCAATAATTCTTTTGTTTTCCTTGTCTGGTAGCCCGAGTGGTTTCCAACTGTCTACCACACTCATTTGCAGAAATCCAGGATTCCACTCTTCTCCACACTCAACCGAATCCAATTCCCACTTTTCACTTACATCAAGAAAATAATCGCTATCTCTATTTAGCCAATCCGCTTCTCTGTATTGATAAATTTTTGGTGTTCTGTCTCCAAGTGCATGGAGTACAACACATAGCATTTTGTCACTAGGAACAACATTACTTCCACTCTGGAACCAACCATTGTCAGGTATATTAATCACAACATTGCTCATATAATCCTTCCTTCCCTAATCATTTACATTGCTCCTGCATCTTCTAACGCTTTGTAATATTCACTTGCTTTGATTTCCTTGAATGCATCGTTGAAGCACTCGAAGTCGCATTTTGATTCGTATGTAGCATAAAATGTTCCGTTTACCTCTGACATACTCTCATAGCATCTACCAGTATTGGAAAAGAAGAACATTAGATGTGGTCTACATAAATCCTTTATATCCCTTTCCTTGCACTTTGCTACCCATGCCTTTGATGTAGCCGAACTCTTCTTAAATTCTCCATCGCATGACTTCTTCATCTCGTCTTTGAATTTTTCTCTATCTTTCTTAGTAGGTACTATCCACAATCTATCTACTACTGGGTAATATTCTTTTGTCTCTATTTCACATTCTTTAGCTAATTCCTTAAAGGTACTATTTATTTCGTACTGTTCTTTCTTCCAAGCTGAATATGCTTTTGCTACTTCACTATCTTTATCAACTACATAATATTTTTTCATTGATTAGCTCCTTCCTTTAATCAGTATCAAATTCTCCAATGTCAGTTCCTTCACTTGCTAAATACTCTTTTCTTGTCATGTTCCAACAATGTTCACACATTTTGGCTGGTATATCTGCCATATAAGGTGTTCCTCTAACAATTTGATTGTCATCACCACAATAATTACATGTTCCTGTTTTCATTCGCTTTTTCCTTCCCTAAACCTTTAGTTATTTATTTAACCAAACATCTTTCAATAGTTCCCTCTGTAATTCTTGATTGCCTAGCTCTATCAGGTGTCATAACATGAACACACCAACCTGAAGATACTATGAATTTATTTGGATAATTAATATGTAAATAACCCTCTATCTTTTCTTCTAAAGTATGCATTGCCTCATGAATATCATTGTGACAATACTCATCTTCATAATCTGTTTCGTCTAAATAACTACCAAAAACAAAAGATGGTTCTTTCACGTCTTGCATGAACATATCAAATTCTTCGTTAACAATTTCCAGCATTTCTTGTTCTTCCTTTCCTAAAAAACCTTTATTTTGTTATACTCGTTCTACTACATTTATAGCACCAACATTCTTACACATTTCAGCTATAGACTTCTCACGATCTAATTGCCTTTGCTCTGCAGCTTTTAAATCTTCTTCATACATTCTGTCACTCTCAAGCTTAAGCAACGTCATTGCTGCATAATATCTCGGGGTACACACTCTATTAGTTCCATCTGCAATTTGATACAATGCTGGTCTACTGTACCCAAGCAACTTAGCAAATGAACTAACATCATGATTAAATTTCTTTGAAACGACTTTTAAATCCATTTTTGTCAACTCCTTTACATTTTGTTGTGCTTTTGTAAGTTCTTAGTGTGCTAAACCTTTATTTTAATACCAAACTGGTGCAAACTTAGGTAAATTACGTATCCCGCCAAACGGCAATGATACTCCTTCTTTTTGCTCAATTTTCCTTTGTTCACAACATTTTTTACAGTAATATAAATCTATTCTGTGATAATGTGCATAATAGTGTTCATATCCGCTAACGCTTGTCTTTTTCTGGGTTTCTTGAAATATCCATTCGTGATCACAATTTTCCATATTAATCACCGTCCTTTATTCTTAATCAATATTTTCAAATTCTATAGGAATCCACATCTTAGGATTGTAATTAAGAGTATATTTGTAATTTGATACATTTTTAGCTTTCAATTGTTCAACTACATAAGTTACATTGTCACTTAATCCTACAAAGTGTTTTTGATAATTACCGTTTTCATCTTCTACAATTATTTCTAGCTGATTATCGTTCGTATCTGCTGTTATAGACAATTTGCCTGTCATCTGAAACAATACATCTCCCTCAATGCAATTGATAACTGTTAACTGTCTTATTACGTTGAAGCTATCCGCTTCTTGAGATAAATTTTGTGATACTCTATCTGCCTGCGTTGTACACCCTGTTAATAGTAATGCTATTGTTAATGCGATAAATAATAATCCTTTTTTCATATTAAATTCTCCTTTTGATTTTAAATTTATTTACTCTACTCTGTTAATGCTTGCTTGTTCGCTGAATCCGTTCGGATATCGTTTCTTTAGCTTCTCAATATTAATCTCTGCAATCTCATTCATGCTAAATCCAAATGATTCACACATTAATGCTATGTACCACATGCAATCGCTGATCTCTTTTTTTATTTCATCACCTTCGATTTGATGCCCGTGAAAAATTATTTTCTTAATCATGTCATTAACTTCGCCAACTTCTCCTGCTAGTCCTAAACATGCATTAATTATTCCTCCTACATCAACTATCCCTTGTCCTTTTTCTATTTCAGAGTTTAGTCTTTCCGTACACTTACCGTCATTCGTCCTCATTGCTAAATCTTGATATTCTTTAATTTGCATCGTTCTTTACTCCCTCCGTTAACTTGTCATACTTCACTGTACATGACCATGTACAAATCTTACGCTCTCTGTTGTTTATACACCGTTGGTATGGCCATTTATCTGCCACGCTACCTACATAATCATAAAATATCTTACCGCACACTGGACACGCATATTCTCTATCTCTAGGCTTTCTAGTAGGCTTCATAGGCTTGAATTTCTCTACCAACGCTTTTCTAGGCCTACCTTTTCTTTGCTTTCTTTTAAACCCATTTTCTTTTAAGATTTGTGATAAACTATCTGTAGACACATGGAAGTATCCGCATAGTTCATGATGTGAGTAACCATCATCATATAGTCTTTTCAATTCTTCAAGATCAACTTGATTTCGTGTTCTCACTATCATCACCTACCTTTACGTATGCATAACCAGGTACTCTCAACGCTCTTGATGCGCCCATTTCTGCATCTGTCTCAAGCATTCCATTAGCTAACATTGTATAAATATGATTCTGTATACAAGATGAGGAACTTACGTATACACCATTTTTTATTTCTTCGTAAGTTGGGCCATATCCATGTTCTTTATTGTATTTAACAATAAAATCTCGTATCTGCTCTCTACGTTTCTCTCCTACTTTATTCATACGCTTCGTATTCCTCCTTGGACATTTCTTCTATCCCAACGTCACAACCTTCTACGTCTTTTACAAAATCCGTGTAGTTATCACTATCTGGATTAATACATACTGACTTTGTAGATCCTTCCTTGCAAATACATTCTTTACACTTCATGATATCACCCCTTATTCAATAATCTCTGCTCTAGGCTACTATAATCGGTTTGGCTATATACGCGCTGTGGAAACTGATTAAATTTGTTTGTAGATTGTGTTTGTGGCTTAGTATTCTTCTTGTTCTTGCTCTGTAAAAATAATGTCTCATATTTCTCCCTAAACTTCTTTGTGCTCCTTATATTGCTCTTCCAAAAGTTATCACTTGTAGCATATAAGAGAGTAGACCATATATCTGCTTCGCTCTGTTTATCAAGTCTTTTCATCTTCTCGACATGATCACACCAATCATCTATTGATTTATCATTATCCGGTATCTTTGCGTTAGGCATTTCACTAGCTATACTGTTTATTAAGTAATTAACGCATTTCATTTCAAAGGAATCGTTTGCATACTTTTTTTCGTATGCAAGACTATGTTCTTTATTATCTATATCTATTTCTATTTCTTTATCTAGTTCTATTGCGTTACCTTGCGTTACTGTAACGTTATGTGTAGCGTTACTATCAGATAATAGCTTTTGCTTACTTCGTAATTTAGCTTGCCTTTTTCTTGCTTGTTCCCTTATTTTTTCTAATCCATCAATATTTTGATGTTCTTCCCAACCAGTTATTAGTAAATTCTCGTTATAATAATCTATCATTCCAAGTTGCACAAGAGCATTTATTGCGAGGATTATTGTATTTTCTTCAAAATCCAACTCTTTAGCTAACATTTTTGTTGTATATGGTACATTTTCCGTTAAAAATATCATTCCACTTGTATTACATCTTCCTGCTATAGTTAGGAGCATAACCCATATTAGAATTATGTTATTCCCTTCTGGCAGGCTTCTTAAGTATTTGATTTTACGATTGTTAAACATATCAATGCTTAACCTAATCCACTTAACGTCTCCCAAGTTATCACTCCTTCCAGGGGATAGGCAGTATCCCCTAGGCTGTTTTATGCATCTAATACTGTGATATATTTAAAATGCAACAACTATGTATGTTTCTTAAGGTGTTTCAACCGTTCCTTCGTTACGTAAACCCAAATTTAGTAGTACTTTCTCATATGTCAACCCTACAATTCTCTCTTCTGTACAAGTATTAGATTCTTTAATCATACGATCAGTTTTTATATTGATTTATGCTGTCTCTTGTTTAAATTGCTCTTTTAAAGTATTAGTTATTGATTTCATTATCAAAGCATATAACTGATTAGGAATTGGATAGTTTTTATCAACAGTTTTATAGACTTCATGTGCAATTTTCTTTACGTCCACTTGACTATTACCTCCGTTTGTGATATTCTCACCTTGAATTTATTTTTATATGTTGAATCCTTTGGAATGCCAGTTCCTTAGGATTATTTTCTTATGCCTAAATCAACAAAGACTTTTCTAAGTAGCAAATATCCTTGATGATCTGGTATTTCTTTCAGTACTTCTGTTATTTCTTCGTTGTATTGATCAATCTTAATTTCATCTACTAAGCACTGTTCAAATGGTTTCTTATATTCTTTTCCACCATAACCACAATCCCTAGGTTTTTGATGTAGCTGCGTTGCTACTCCATTCTGCTTGCTTATTCTGTTAATGCTCAATGCTTGTCCTCCTTCCCTGTTAGATAAGCAACACTACTGTTAAACAGTATCAGTAGTATAAATATTAATAGCCTGCGTGTTGCTTGTAGCATATTTATGTTGCCTTGCTCTAAGGCCCCGATTGTTCCGTATGCAAGTATAAACATCAGAATTGTTATTACTATGCTTGTCCTGTTAATTACCTTTGCTGTTCTCATAGGCTTCACCATTAATACTTTTGAGATAGATATGCTACCCCACTTTTATCTAATGTCGAGTTTCTGTAATGACCATCTTTTAATTTATGAATCATTACAATAGCTTGTAAATTCTCATCATTTGTATTTATTTTTATGTTTCTAACACTATATGTGTTTTCATCTTCTAAAATTGTTTCATAGTCCTCACTTAGATGTATTAGGGTAGATGCTTTTCCTGTCAATTCTACTATAGCTTTTTCTTCCATTATTGCTTGTCCTCCTGTTCTGGAATAATGTCTAATATGTAATCACCAGTACATGAGATTCCTTCTTCACTTAACATTACACTTTTTGCAATGTATACATATTCAATCTGTTTGATAAATTCAAGGATTAAACAGTTATCAGAACAATCTTCTTTGCTTGTACATTCCTCTGATCTGTTTAGTTCATATCCCTCTAATTTTTGAATATACTTGTATCTGTTTCAGCAAATACTTCTTTTATTCTTTGATTTCTCATTGCTTGTCCTCCTAATTGATGCACATCTGCTGATTACAGTCATTGATAAATAACTGTGTAGTATAGCAAGGTTTCCAATTCTGTATAAATTGTCTAGCCTTATCAAAGTCGATTACAGCTATGTTGTTTCGGCTATTTACATTAAAGTAGTTCTTGATATCACGATTGCACTCAGTAAAAACCTTTCTACTAATCTCTTTATAAGCGTTTGTTTCTTTTCCCCCTAGTGCATCTATTACCTGCTTATTAACTAGTTTTTCTAATGCGAGTTGTTGCGAGTAGTCAATTGTCATGTTGTTCTCAAGTGCTGTAACACGATCCGATACGTTATCAATCATTGTAAGCTGTTCTCTCATAATTTCTTGAGTTGTAAGTGGCTTTTGATATGTACCATTTTTGCGAATATCTGGTAGTACTTTACTTGTTACCCACTTCTTAAATCGTTTAGCTGATTCTAACTTGCTACCGAAGATTAAAGCATATAAACCGCTTTCGTTAATGATTGTTGTATCTTGTATTCTTCCTAACGAATCTGTGATGCCTTGTTTTAGGGTATCATCTTTATCAACGTGTGTAGCAATTGCATTCTGTGGTTTTGCATATCCTAATATTGTTGCTACATCTGTTCCAACAAAATAAGGTTCCTCGTTAATAGTTACTGTTCGAACTTGTCCAAATTCTGCACTTGTAAAAATTTTTAAATCGTTCATATGATCCTCCTTATTTCTTTTTTAGTTCTAATATTGCTTTTTTGATTTCTTTAGCATATTCTCTTGCTTCTTGTTCTGGAATATCCAAAACTCTTTCTGTTACTTTAAAACCATTAAGCGTGCTATATGTTGCATTCTTATATTTCATTTTTGCTCCTAATGTTTTTATACATTATATGTATTATGGGTTGTACATGTTTACCATCTCTTATCGTGTCGTTATCATCACTTATAGTGTTGTTAATGACTAAAAAAATAATTCTTGTATTGTTTTATTATAGTATTTTGCAAGAATAATTTTATTTGAATCTCTTGGCACTCTTTCTCCATTTTCATACATTGAAATTGTTGATGGTGCTATTCCTGTTTCTTTAGCTACCAGTGCTTGGCTTTTATTACCTCTGCACTCAATCAGTCTCTCTGCAATTGTATTAGCCACCATTAATCACCTCCTTGTTTTGTTGTAAGTCCATATTATCACTTTGTGTGATTATGGTCAACACTTTTAGTGATGTTTTTAGTATTTTTATTTACTTTTTACAAATTTCATCATGTAATTATGCATAATTTTGTTACTTTTTAACAGTCATATGTTGTATATTTTTACCTTTTTACATTTTATAACACTTGTTGTGTTTACATACATCACGATTCGTGATACAATATACATATAGCAAGAATAAAACAAACACGAGGTAAATAATATGCTTTTTAAAGATGTATTGAAATTATTAAGAGAAGAACAGAAATTGAGTAAAAAGGATCTGGCAGATAAATTAAAGCTATCTCCTTCAACTATATCAATGCTTGAATTAGGTGAAAGACAGCCTAGCCTTGATGTGTTAAACCAGATAGCAGATTATTTTAATGTAGATACTGATTATTTGTTAGGGAAACAGTCAGAAAAAAGGAAGATTAGTTTTGATTTTCTTAAAGAAAAATGTGAACTTGAATGCTATTTCGGAATGCTATCAGCTAAAAATGATGAACTTGATTTAGAATTTATGCGTGAGTATGTTCGAGCAAGTGATAGCACAAAAAGATTATTATTATATACATTAAAAGCTGCAAACAAAGAGCAAAACTAATTATTGCTCTTTGTTAAAAATTTTATAAATGTTATTATCTTATATAAACTTGATATATCATTTATATTTTTAATTAATTCAATAATACTTGCTTTAATACAATTCATATCATCATCATTTTTATCCAATAGTAAACCCCCTTAAAAACAGAACATTTGTTTGCTTTTTAATTATACAACTATTAACTTTATTTAGCAAGAGTACGTTTAATAAATATTTTATGTCTATAAACAGGCAAGAAAGGATATACAATGATAGCTATTTATGCAAGGCAATCACTTGACAAAAAAGACAGTTTATCAATTGAATCACAGATAGATAAATGTATAGCGTTATGCCAATATAATGAATGGGATTATGTAGTTTATAGTGATAAAGGGTATTCAGGGAAAAACTTAGAACGACCTCAATTCAAAAAAATGTTGAAAGACATAAAAGATGGTAAGATAGAAAAAATCATTTGTTATAGATTAGATAGAATGAGCAGGTCTATGGCCGATTTCAGTAATCTAATTATTGAGTTAGAATCATATGGTTGTAAGTTTGTGTCGGCTACAGAAAATTTTGATACATCAACTCCATTGGGCAGGGCGATGGTAAATATTATAATGACATTTGCGCAATTAGAAAGGGAAACCGTTGTAGAACGTGTAACAGATAATTATTATTATCGTACTGCACTTGGCCATTGGGGAGGTGGACCAGCTCCTTATGGGTATAAATTGAAGCGAGTAAATGGTGGTGGAAAAAACTATACTATACTTGAAATTAACCAAGAAGAAGCCGAAGTTATTAGAAAGATTTATGACTGGTATCTAGAACCAGACGGTTCTACAACTACTATAATTGAAAAACTAAATCTTTGTGGCTATAAATCAAGGGGAAACAAGACCGGTAAAAGGGTATGGACTCAGCGTGTTATATCGGATTATTTATGTCGTGCGCTATATACTCAAAACGATATTAAAATATATGGGTATTTCAAATCAAATGGTGCAAATTTTGTAAATGATGTGTCTGATTTCGATGGAACTAAGTCGATAAATATTTATGGAAAAACAAGTAAAGGTTTAAGCAAACATAAAAGATGTAGAAAAATCGAAGAACAATATCTTTGTATTATGGAGCATGAACCTATCATAGATAGTGAAACTTGGATAAAAGTCCAGCATAAACTAGGGAGAATCAAACCAATTCCTTCTAGATCTGGGACAAGTGGAAAATCTCAATTCAGCGGTTTATTAAAATGCGGTTACTGCGGATATAGCATATCAACAAGTGGTTCAGGTAATGGAACTATGTATTATGTTTGCAGTTCGAAAAAAAATCGTGGAAAAGATTCCTGTAATGCCAAAACTACAAGATTGGATATGCTTGATAATACAGTAATCAATAAATTGATAGACCATATTCATAACAAAGATTTTATTGAATTTGTAGAAAATACAAAGCTAGATAATTCGGTTCCTCTTGAGTATATTCATAAAAAGAAAGATATAGAAATGAAACTAGTAAAAATAGAAACTGAAATAGAAAATTTAATTACGTCAATTGCTACTGGAAATAACACACTAATTAAATATTTAGAAGAAAGGATAACTTTACTAGACACAGAAAAGAAAGTATTGAGTAATGAATTAAATGAACTAGAAGGCAATGTAATTGAAGGAAACGAGGATTTGATTAATATCAGAAATGAGCTTAGAGAGAATAATGATATTGAGTATCAATTAAGGAATGGCGATATTGAAACAAGGAAAAGATTATCAAAACTTTTTATAAGTCAGATAACGATTTACAACGATGAAATAGTAGTAGATTACCGTATATAGTCATCTTTCTTTTGATGACTAGTGTTTCCACATCCCATTGTACGCAATGATATCCCAATTCATTCACTGACTCTACTAAGGTATTATTATAGTCTCCGTAAGGCGGACGGAACAATGTCATATCAATCCCTGTCAACGCCTTAACCTTGTCATGAACCTTCTGAATCTCTTCTTTACATTCTTCCTTACTTAACTGTGACATCTGCTTGTGATTCTCACTATGATTTCCAAGATCATGCCCTGCTGCCGCAATCGCTTTCACATCGTCAGGATAAGTCTCTACCCAACCACCCGTCATAAAGAATGTTACATGGACGTTATGCTTTGCTAATATATCAAGAATTGCCTGCGTATCTTCATTCCCCCAGGCAGCATCAAAAGAAAGAGCTACTTTCTTCTCCGAGCAGTCAACACAATATATAGGTAGTTTACGCTCATCTTGCATCTTCGAAACAGTAACCACCTTTTTCACAGAGCCTCCGATAATTCCAAGAAGCAATATTATACTCATCACAACAAGACCCGCCTTAATGAACTTACCTATCTTCTCTCTTTCTTCATCAATGTCCATATCTAACACCTTAAAGATAATTGCTTGTTATTAATATATGGTTGTAGGCAAGTACTATATGCGAACAATCTAGTTCACTTCCACTTTCATGTTGTTAGCAGATTCTTCATACCTTTCATTACCAAATCGTACATAGTATCTACTGTCCTCATGCAATTAACAACTATACTGTTAAACTATAATTCTTCGCTAATTAATCCATAATCCACAACATTAAAAAGGGAAGCAAATTGCTTCCTTTTCTAATATCTTTTCATTATGCTTCACTATAATTTTCAGCCTGTGCCTTGAATAACTTACAATACAAGCTTTCTCCCTTTTTCATGAGATTCTCATGGCTATCAAAATCAGATACACTACCTCCGTCAAGTACAAGGATACGGTCACAGAACACACTACTTGACATTCGATGTGAGATATAGATTGCTGTTTTATTACTAACCATATTGTTAAAGTTGTGATAGATATCTGCTTCTGCTAATGGATCTAGCGCACTTGTTGGTTCATCCATAATTACCATAGATGCATTCTTATATAAGGCACGAGCGATAGCAACTTTCTGACTCTGTCCACCTGATAACTCAATACCATTCACGTCGTATGCTTTCCCATATAAGGAGTCTAAACCATTTGGTAGCTCCTCAATTTTTTCTTCCAAGCCTACTTCTTTAACGATCTCATTTACCTCGCCTTTATCAACCCTTTCTTTATCTTTCGATGTTATATTCTCAAGCAAAGAAAATGCGAATAATTTATAGTCTTGGAATACGGCTGCTATATTCTTGATATAACTATCGTAATCATAATCGAATATGTCTTTGCCATTAATGAGAATCTTACCTGAGGTAGGATGGTAGAGGCGGCATATTAATTTAATCAATGTTGTTTTCCCTGCGCCATTCAATCCTACAATTGAGATTTTTTCTCCTTTATTAATCTGGAAGGATAGGTCCGATAACACTTCTTTCTCACTACCAGGATAACAGAATGTTACATGTTCAAAACATACACTCTCGATATCCCCCTCAAAAGGAATATCCCCTTCTTGTTTTACCTCCGGAAGGTCCATCAATTCGAGAAATGGATCAAGGTAATCAAGCATCTGCTTCGTCCCCACAATATTATCTGTTAAAGTACGAAACGTCGCCGTAAATTGTATCGAAGCATTCACATACATCATAAAAGAACCCAGACCTATTTGTTTTCCAAACTGCTTCGTTACTACACGAATACCGACATATCCATACGTTAATGCCGCTTGAAGATTTGCTATAATATTTACTGCTCCACGAATTTTTCCTTGTTTCTTATAGTATTTATTAAATTCTCCCATAAACTCATTCGTATAGTTAACAACCCTTGACAAAAGCATTGGCTCCATACCATATAATCTAGCATCTTTTTGAATCTCATCCTCCGAATACCCAAGTCCTAGATAATATCCGTACTTTCTATTTACCGGGATAATTTTCTCAAAAAAACGAACTTGATAACTTGAGAACGAAGTCAATACTACTACAGTTAATATAATCGTTACCGCACTCACTAGGAATAAGACAGGTCCTAGTGTAAGCATAACCGCTACCATACTAAACAGCGTAACAAGAGATTTCAACAAATCGGCACTATTATTTATTAGATTATAAACCGCACTTTGATTGGTACAGGCAAATGCTGCTCGTTCTTTCAAATCTAGATAATACGGATTCTCAAGATACGAATAATCGACATTCATAATTTTAATTCCTAATGCTTGATTCATCTTCTCATTCATATAACGGTTTTGAATTGCGAGATTTCTTGTCATCAATTTTCCCAAAAAACTGAATATCAAATTACTTAATACAATTGCACCGCCTATGTACAACAAACTCCCAGTATTTCTACTGGTAACCAATTCATCAATTAGATACTTTGGAAGTACAACGTTGGCTACTATCTGCATCGCACCAATTAATGAATTCATGATAAGTAATATAATATACAAGGGAGATATTCCCCATGCTAATGCAAATACTTTTTTTATCTTCTTTACCTCTTTGTTATTCCCCTGTCTCATACTAACATACACACACCTTTCCTAAGTCTAGAGACTTGATGCATAGCACAAATCTCTGGTTGTAAAAACGTCGTTTTTTAACCTAAACTCTCCTCTTTGTAATACTTGCCTTGAACTGAGAACATATGATAATATTCTCCCCTAAGCTCCATAAGTTCATCATGATTTCCATACTCCGCAAGTCCATTGCCATCAAACAAGGCAATCTTATCACAGAACTTCGTACTAGAAAGACGATGTGATATATATACCGATGTTTTACCAGCTACTAAATCGTCAAAATCTTTATAGATTTCTGCCTCTGCTAATGCATCTAACGCTGCAGTTGGCTCATCAAGTATAACCATATTCGCATCTTTATATAGTGCTCTGGCAATCATTAATTTCTGACTTTCTCCTCCTGAGAATTGTGTCCCGTTCTCGTCGATAATCTTAAGCATCATCTGATCGAGTCCCTTATCAAAGCTTTTCACCTTATCTCCAAGTCCAACACGTTCTAAACAATTTAAGATCTGTGCCGTCTGTATATCATCTGAAGCGCATGAAACATTCTCTCCGATTGTAAATGCGATTGGTTTAACATCCTGAAATACTACTGAAAACATCTTGAAATATTCTTGTTTGTCGAATTCTTTCTGTGGTATACCATTAATCAAGATTTCTCCTTCTGTCGGTTCGAACAGACCTGTCATCAATTTAACCAAGGTGCTTTTACCTGCTCCATTAATACCTACAATTGCAAGTTTCTCACCTTTATGTATGGTAAAATTCAAGTTTTTGAAAATATCCTTCTCTGTTCCTGGATAACGAAAAGTCACATTACGAAACTCAACCTCTAGTGTCTCTGCTAGTGCCTCTCTGTCTCCACCTTTCGTACCTAGATCTGCGTCAATAAAGCGATAGAAGTCTTCTACATATAATCCTTCTTTGTATACGAAAGCAACATCTTTTGAGAAGGTAATTAATAACGTTGTTAACGTTATTACCGCTGACAGATACATAGAAAAATCAGCAATAGACATGCCCCGAATTACTCCCACTATAAGTAAACCATATGTTAAAGCATCACTAACTAACGCTGCCAATAGTGACAATACTCCTAAACGAAGTTGCTTATTCTGTACCAACCGAGTGATCTTGACATATTGACTAATTTCAAAATTATAATTGTCAATAATACGTTTCTCAAAGCCAAACAGACGTAAATCCTTACCATATGCAAAATCATAAGTAGTTTTGTAATAATAATCTTTTCTTCTATGGGCTTTCCCTTCTTCTTCTCTCATAGAATATTGATACCCGTTTGCAGTCTTCTCTACTAGAAGCCCTACCACTATATTCAATAGAATCCCTAGTAAGATTAATGGATTCTTCCAACCAATTAATAAAGCTAAGATGAGGATTGATACTACTCCCGCCGGCATATCATATAATTTATGATAGATACCTTCCACTCCATTATCGTTGGAGCTCGTTGATTCAAACGCCAGATTATATTGATCAAGAAATTGTGCATCTTCTCTATACTTATAATCCATGGTTAATAGCTTCGTAAATGTTACATTCAAACAATTTAAGCGAAGTCTAGATATCTTATTGTAGTCAGCATCATGGATATATGCTTGTAAGAAGCCAAATGATCCTGCTAGTATAAAAAATCCTCCAACAATCATTACTACTTGCTTAATAGAATCTTCTACATTATCTCCATTCGTTTCTAATACTCCAATAAGTAACTTTGGTAGCACCACCGCGAAGAATGGATAGATACCGGCAATGATCATATATAAAACTACTCGCCCAAATAACTTTTTATTTTCTATCCATGCATTCGCAAGCATTCGCTTTAGCGTCTTGCTTAATGGATATTTCTTTGTCTCCATACTCTATCTCCCCTCTAACTATAATTAGTTAATGCAAAAATTTTTCCATGTAGATAACAGATACGTATTTCTTAATTGCCTATCAAATCTTCTTATATTCCTTCCTCATTCTCTCATATTTGACATATTAAGAAATGTCTCTGAAAGCTGTTGCAGACGTTCTCTATTTGCCTGATAGTACACCACCTTTCTATCTTTTTCTTTCTCTTTCAATAACATGGTAATCAATTCAGCTTCAATAAGTAACGTCAGATGATGGGAGGCCGTAGCTGGCGTTACCCCAATTTCTTTGGCCAATTCCTGTAGATACATCTTCTCGTTTTTCAGAAAGAGCTTAAGCATCTTATAACGATTGGCATCTCCTAATGCTTTACAAATGGTAGTCATCTCAGAATCTGTAATCAGATTCTTTTTAATCTTCTCCATTACTAATTCTTGAATATACATACCAACATGCACTAATACAAAGTTTCTTATCCCTTCATCCATATCCATAAAAGCAAGACTGTTAAATTGAAAGATATTCAAACTTACTTTATAAATAACTTTCTCATCAAATTCAAAAGCAACACCATAAGAGCCATTTTGCAAATATTCTATAAACATAGGACTTCTAATTTCCTCAATTCTATGTCTACACTCTTCTTCGATTAAGTAGAAGTGTTCTTGCAAACAAGGAATCATCTCCTCCATCATCTTATAGAATACTTTGATAAAACTGTCCATATTAAGATATAAATCCATATATTTCAACTTTATATCATCTGATAATTCTAGACTTTCCATTTTACGAATTACATCAGCTGGATTTTCGAATTCTTTCAGCAAAGCGCAATCATCAAGATCAATATCCTCCTCAAGTAAGGCAGCCAAAACAATTGCAAGACAACGTTTTTGGTATGACTGGTCTTCAAGAAGCTTCGCATCTAGAGACTCTAAGTTATTATTGTCTAATGCAGTCATCGCTACTGCCATAAGCAAATCATACTTTTTTTTCTCTTCTGCAATTAGGTATCTCTTCACTTCATCATAGCGAGAAAAGATATCTAGTATTTCGGGAAGCACCTCTTTTTTATAATTCAAATATAGCTGAAACATCGCTTCCATCTCTGTTTCCGTCTTACCGAATTTTTCTGGATGACTTGTGATTCTGTCATAATCATCTGAAACTTCTTTTCTTAATACATTAATGGCTTCTAGTGGCCAACATGGCTTATCTATAATTTGTATCATACGTACTTCATCTCCTTCCTACTTATTATTAGATATCAAGTATTATATTAGTCATCTATCATATATAATCATTTCACATTCATCTAATATATATCATTTAATATTAAATTTGTCAATAATTTTATTACATATTTTTCCCATACAAACATTTTCATGTATAAGTAGCACTAACTCTACAAAAAAATCCCCAAACCATATTTTATCTTGGTTTGAGGACAATATTTAATCATTAACTTCTCATCTGTCTAGTTAAATTCTTCAAAATGAAGAAACTCTTTATACGTTTATTCTTTGTATTGAAGAAACATTTTTGCTATAATATATCGATATGTTCCCCTGCCAAAGCTTTGTTCATACTACGTACTGCGCAGAATTTACCACACATGGAACAGGTATCATCATGTTCAGGTTTTCTATCTTCTCGGATTGCTTTTGCTGTTTCAGGATCAATGGCACATTCCCACTGCGCCTCCCAGTCTAACTCTCTTCTGGCATCAGCCATACGGTCATCCCTCTCTCTGGAACCACGAATTCCTTTTGCTATATCTGCTGCATGTGCTGCTATCTTAGATGCTATAATTCCCTGTTTCACATCGTCTAGATTCGGAAGTGCAAGATGTTCTGCAGGTGTAACGTAGCATAAGAAAGCGGCTCCTGCTGCTGCTGCTATTGAACCACCAATCGCTGCCGTAATATGATCGTAACCAGGTGCGATATCAGTTACTAATGGTCCGAGTACATAAAAAGGTGCTCCATTACAGATTGTTTGCTGAATCTTCATATTGGCTGCTATTTGATCAATTGGCATGTGCCCTGGTCCTTCTACCATAACTTGTACATCTTTCTCCCAAGCACGTTTTGTCAATTCTCCAAGGCGAACTAATTCTTCAATTTGACAAACATCCGATGCATCTGCAAGACACCCTGGGCGACAGGCATCACCTAAGGATATTGTTACATCGTATTCTCTACAAATATCTAATATTTCATCATAATACTCGTAGAATGGATTCTCATTACCAGTCATACACATCCAAGCAAATATAAGCGAGCCTCCTCTTGATACGATATTCATCTTACGTTTGTGTTTACGAATTTGATCAATCGTCTTTCTTGTTAAGCCACAGTGCAACGTAACAAAATCAACACCGTCTTGTGCATGTAAACGTACTACATCAATGAAATCTTTGGCTGTTAACGTATCTAGATCTCTCTGATAGTGAATTACTGAATCATACACGGGAACTGTTCCAATCATCGCAGGACACTCTGATGTTAATTTACGACGAAATGGTATCGTATTACCATGAGAGGATAGATCCATGATAGCCTCTGCTCCCATATTCACTGCTTGCATTACCTTTTCCATCTCAACATTATAGTCTTTACAATCTCTAGATATTCCGAGATTAACATTAATCTTAGTTTTTAACATGGAACCAATTCCTTGCGGATCAATACATTTGTGATTCTTATTGGCACAGATTACAACCTTACCTTCCGCTACAAGAGGAAGTAATTCCTCTACTGTCATACGTTCTTTCTCCGCCACACTTCTTAACGGTTCTGTTACAATACCTTTTCTTGCGGCTTCCATTTGTGTTGCATAATCTCTCATAATATTCTCCAATCTTATTTAATTATTACCTGGTTAGAGTGTCAAAAGCTAGTTTTAACTTAGATTTCGTCAATTTGCTAACCTTAACTTCACACGTAGCAGTACTAAGACTTCGCGTTGCGAAATCTAATTATATTAAAAAATAAAATTATCATCGCATTGCATTATCTTCCACATATGATTCAATGGGCCTCTTCCCTTACCAAGATTCATATTGTCATCAATCGCTTTCGCGACATAGGTTTTTGCAAGTTTCACTGCTTCAATCATAGAATATCCTTTCGAAAGATTGGAAGCGATAGCACTTGATAATGTACAACCAGTTCCATGGGTATTGGGGTTATCATATCTTTCTCCTTTTAACCAATGTATCTCTCCATCAATATACAATAAATCATCTGCATCATTTCCAAAATGTCCTCCCTTACAAAGTACAGGACAACCGTACCTGTTATATATCATCTTCGTAGCCTTCACCATATCCTCTTTTGTCTTGATCTTGATCCCAGCAATTACTTCTGTCTCAGGTACATTAGGGGTAAGAAGATCTGCCAAAGGAAATAACGCCTCCTTTAATACCGATATCGCTTCTTCCGTAATTAATCTAGAACCACTAGTCGCTACCATTACAGGATCCACGACCACATTCTGTGCTCCATATTGTTTTAATTTCTTTGAAATACTTCGAATCAATCCTTCTGAAGATACCATACCTATCTTAACCGCATCTGGCACAATATCTGTGAATACGCAATCCATCTGCTCTTCCAAAAATTCCTTACTTACATCCATAATTCCTGTAACACCAGTTGTGTTTTGTGCCGTCAATGCTGTAATTACGCTCATGGCATACACACCATGAGCTGTCATAGTTTTAATATCCGCTTGAATACCAGCACCACCGCTTGAATCACTACCAGCAATAGTTAATGCCTTATACATATTAACCAATCATCTCCTTTGTCTTATTGCAAAGTTCTTTCGTTGCTGCTTCAATGTCTTTACTTGCGAATATTGCACTTACAACTGCAACACCGCTTACTCCGCTTCCCTTTAGTTGTATAATATTTTCTCTTGTGATCCCTCCAATTGCTACAACTGGTATATGTACAGCTTTACAGATTTCTTGTAATCTATCATAACCAACCTCTACGGCATCAAGTTTCGTACCTGTTGGAAATACTGCCCCTACTCCTAAGTAATCCGCTCCCTGTTTTTCTGCTAATAGTGCTTGTTCTACTGTCTGGGTAGAAACACCTATTATCTTATCTTTGCCTAGCTTTTCCCTTACATTACCCGCTTCCATATCACTCTGTCCAACATGAACGCCATCTGCCTCTACCTTTACAGCAATCTCTACATTATCATTAATAACAAACGGTACATGATATCTCTTACATAATTCTTTTATTTCCATGGCTTCCTTTAAGAATTGTTCTTCATCTAATTCTTTCTCTCTTAACTGAATAAAGGTAGCACCACCCTTTAAAGCCTTTTCAACCTGACTATATAGACTCTCACCATATAGCCAACTTCTGTCTGTAACTGCATAGACTAACAAATCTTCACTTTTACAATTCATGACTAGCCCTCACTTTCTTTTATTCCTAATAAAATTATAGAACTTCACATCTGGCACCACTTTGTAATTGTTCACCTGTCATATTGCTAATTGCATCAATAATACGGTTTCTGTAAGTTGAATTACCATCACCATCCTTCATATTGTTGTATCCAATCTCTCCAGCAAGTCCCATAGCACATACCGCTGCTGTTGCCGCTTCCAAGGTATGTTCCGGATTTGCAGCTAGATAAGCAGTCATCATACCAGATAACTGACAACCTGTACCTGTGATACGCCCCATTTCTTGACGTCCGTTTTGAATAACATAACAAGTGTTAGCATCACTAACCAAATCTATAGCACCAGTAATGGCGATTACGCTTTTTGTCTTTTTCGCAAATGCTTTAGCGAATGCAACTACGTCGTTAAGATTTTCTTTCGTTACAGCATCCGCAATATCAGCATCTACCCCTTTCGTACTACCACTGCCATATGCAAGTGTTTTAATTTCTGAAATATTCCCTCTAATTACATCAAATTTTATTTCGTTCATAAGTTTTAACGCTGTTTCCGTACGTAGCGTACTTGCTCCTGCTCCTACCGGATCAAGTACTACTTTATGTCCTAATTCATTAGCTTTCTTTCCTGCTAATAGCATAGACGGAATGGTGTTATGATTTAACGTTCCTATATTGACATTCAGTCCACCACAAATTGAAGTAATCTCCTCAACTTCCTCCTTATCATCTGCCATGATAGGACTTGCCCCACAAGCTAACAGAATATTAGCAACATCATTAACTGTCACATAATTGGTAATATTATGTACTAAAGGTGCTTTGGTTCTTACATTTTCTAAACATATTCTTAACATAATTATAAACTTGCTCCTTTCATATGATTTGAATACAAAAAAAGAACGTGGTATGCCACATTCTTCCACAAGGTGCAGTCGCAAAAAAAGCGACGCCAAAAGGCATCGCAATATAAACGAACTCTGCATATGTCCCTACGTTGGCATTATCCAAATCAGGTTTTGGGTCAAAGCGATACAGCTTACTCTCAGCCCACTTACGTGAGCCCCCCGTTGTTATAGTTGTTATATAGGTTACTCCAACTTCACACTTGAAGATTTCAAGGAGTCGATAATTGCTATAATTTCTCGTAGCATTATTTAGCTATATTATAGCATCTATTCGTAATATTACAAGTCTAACTTTACAAGCGCAAATTCTCAACTATTGTTTCCCTTTGAATGCATTCTTACCTAAATAAACCGCATCCTCACCTAATTGTTCTTCAATTCTAAGGAGTCTATTATATTTGGCAACACGGTCACTTCTTGATGGAGCCCCTGTTTTAATTTGACCTGCATTGGTAGCAACTGCAATGTCCGCAAGTGTTACATCTTCTGTTTCACCGGAACGATGAGAAACTACCGCAGTCCAACGGTTACATTTCGCAGCTTCAATTGCTTCTAATGTCTCCGTTAGCGTACCAATTTGGTTGAATTTAATCAATACAGAATTGGATACTTCCATATCCATACCCTTCTTAATACGTTTTGTATTCGTTACGAATAAGTCATCACCTACTAATTGTACCTTATCACCAAGAGCTTTCGTAAGTTTTTCCCAACCTTCCCAGTCTTCCTCTGCTAGTCCATCTTCGAGAGATTTAACCGGATATCGATTACAGATATCTTCCCAATAGGCAACCATCTCATCAACAGTTTTATATTCACCTGATTTCCAGAATAGGTATTCTCCTTTTCTACCTGCTTTTGCTGCTTCTTCGTACATCTCTGTAGCTGCTGCATCCATTGCGATGTAGAAATCTTCACCTGGCGTATAGCCTGCTTCTTGTATTGCTTTGACAATATACTCTAATGCTTGATCATCGGAGTTAAACTTAGGAGCAAATCCTCCTTCATCACCTACTGCGGTTACATATCCGTCACCTTTTAATAACTTCTTAAGTGTATGGAAAACAACCGTACTCCATTCTAGTGCTTCATGAAATGATTCTGCACCAACTGGCATAATCATAAATTCTTGTATATTCAAACTAGAATCCGCATGCTTACCACCATTAATGATATTCATCATTGGAACTGGTAGAACTTTCGCATTCACACCGCCAATATATTGATATAATGGGAGCTCAACAGATTCCGCCGCCGCTTTTGCAACAGCTAAGGAGGCTCCAAGTATTGCATTAGCACCGAATTTACCTTTGTTATCTGTTCCATCCGCTTCAATCATTACACGGTCAATTTCGCATTGATTCAAAGCATTTCTTCCTACTAATAATTCTGCTATCGGTCCATTCACATGTTTTACTGCTTTCAAAACACCATTTCCCATATAACGCTTCTTGTCTCCATCCCGTAATTCAACCGCTTCGAAAGCTCCTGTTGAAGCTCCTGATGGTACCGCCGCTCTACCAATGTTTCCATCCTCAAGTAAGACTTCAACTTCAACAGTAGGATTACCTCTAGAATCAAGAATTTCTCTTGCTTTTACAAGTTTAATTTTTCTTTCCATGTCAATAATTCCTTTCTATACCATTAATATTATCAATATAGTACTATCCACATGAATTGATTATTTTATTCATTGTAAAAGGTAGTAACTCCGATTTAGGCCTAATTCCAATCTAATTGGTAATAACTCGTCAAATGAGTCTTGTTTAAAAACTCAATAATCTAAAAAGAAGGATTACCAGATTTCACAGCAAAAAAAGAGAGCTGTTGCAAAATATGTTATAGATATTATAACTATATTTTGCAACAGCCTCATTTATATTAGCTCACCTATTAACTATAGTAGCTAAATTGTATAATGCTTATAGATTATATAATTTCGTATACTTTTCTTTTAAGTATCTTACATAGTAATCGGCATTCAATTCTTCACCCATCATATCCATAAGGAACTCATTGGTATTCTTCGTTGCACCAAATCTATGAATATGTTCTTTTAAATACTCGCGAATCGGTGCTAGATTTCCTTCTTTTAGATACTGATCAAATGGCATAATTGTTTTAATATGATAGTAAATCTGTGCTGCAATCGCGTTACCTAAAGCATAGGAAGGGAAATATCCGATACTGCCCATTGACCAGTGAACGTCTTGAAGGATTCCTTCTTTATCACTTGATGGAGTAACACCTAGATATTCTTCATATTTTTGATTCCAGATTTCAGGTAGTTTCATAATGTCAAGATTACCTTCGAGGAACATCTTCTCGATTTCATAACGAATAATAATATGAAGTGTATACGTTAATTCATCCGACTCTGTACGAATAAGAGAAGGTACGGATTTGTTAATACCTGCAACAAATTGTTGAAGTGATACCTCTTTTAATTGCTCCTTAAACATCTCTTGTAATTTAGGATAGATTGGAGTCCAGAATTCTTCACTTCTACCGATTACATTCTCAAAGAAACGTGATTGTGATTCATGCATACCCATAGATGCCCCCCCACCAACAGGCGTTTGTGTTAGTTCATCTGCTACTTGCATCTCATAGATGGCATGGCCACCTTCGTGAATAATGGAGAAAATTGAACTTTCTAAATTGTTTTCATAATAATGAGTTGTAATACGTACATCATGATTATGTAGGTTTGTAGTGAATGGATGCTCGCTTGCTGCGATTACACCTTTCTTAAAATCAAAACCAATGTACTCAGCAAGATATCTGCTAAAATCCTCTTGTTTCTTTACATCGTAAGATAAATAGTTATACGATTTATCTATCTGATCTTGTCTTGCAGCAACTTCTTTAATTAATGGAACGATTTCCTCTTTTATCTTATTAAAGAAAGCATCTAACTTTTCAGTATTAAATCCTTCTTCGTAATCATCCAATAAGATATCGTATAGTTTTTCTCCATCTTTTTTACGATACTCTGCAAACTTCTTTTGAAAATAAATAATCTTCTCTAATGTGGGTGCATATTCAGCAAAGTTATTGTTATTCTTAGCCTTAGCCCAGATGTTTCCTGCAACTGCTGTTAATTCACTGAATTCTTTGTTCTCTTCTGGTGGAATCTTCTCCATCTGTTCATAGCTCTTTAATAAGTTCTTAAGGATCGCCTTCTCTTTGTCTTCCAGTTCCTCTTTATGTTCATCTAACTTTGTTAGAATTTCACGAACCTCAGGATTAACAAATGAGCGGAAGGCTTCATCTGCAAGAACTCCAATTGCCTTTGCAGTAAATTCAATACTTTCTTCTGGTGCTAATGTTTCATTATCCCAACTTAACAATGTTAAAGCTGTTTCAATTGCCATGTTCTTATCAAGAAATGGCTGTAATTCTTCAAATAATTTACTCATATTCTAATGTACTCCTTTCAAAATAACTTCGAGTAGATTCTTGTTACCACTCGTATACGGTAGCTAGGATATATAGAATGTATATAAATTCACTGTGTGTTTATATTATTACACGTCTAATTCTATACCGTTTGCTATATTTTCTTATAAAAAACTACCTCAATTTCAGTTTATCATAGTCCATATATTTTTCCAGTATTTTTTTTAATAAATAGAACTTTTCTTATATTTCAGCATTATTTGTATTGATTTTCTAGAAAAAACAAGGTAATATATTGGTATTACTATGTATTTAAACTACATATTTAAGTAACAGTATATTTATTCACTCTGTGAATGTTATTTACATTTTTGCATGTTTATACATAATATTATTTTAACAGAAAAGAGGTACCTAATATGAAACTTTGGGGCGGTCGATTTACGAAAGAAACAAATCAACTTGTACATAATTTTAATGCATCTATCTCCTTTGATCAAAAATTCTATAAACAGGATATTACAGGAAGCATCGCACATGTTACTATGCTTGCGAAACAAGGTATTCTTACTGATGCAGAGAAGGCTACTATCATTGATGGCCTGAACGGTATTCTTGAGGATATTGAGAATGGTACTCTCGTTATTGATAGCACACATGAAGATATTCATAGTTTTGTAGAGGCAAACCTCATATCACGTGTGGGTGACGCAGGTAAGAAACTTCATACAGGTAGAAGTCGTAACGATCAAGTTGCTCTTGATATGAAACTATATACTAGAGATGAAGTTACCGAGATTAAAGAATTAGTAAAAGCTCTATTAGTTGAATTGAATATAATTATGAAGGATAACATTGAGACTTTCATGCCTGGTTTCACTCATCTACAAAAAGCTCAACCAATTACACTTGCTCATCACATGGGAGCTTATTTTGAGATGTTCAAACGTGACCATTCAAGACTTACTGATATCTATCATCGAATGAACTATTCACCAATTGGATCTGGTGCTCTTGCGGGAACTACTTATCCACTTGACCGTGAGTATACTGCTGAATTATTAGGATTTGCTGGTGCAACTCTTAATAGTATGGATTCGGTTGCGGATCGTGATTACCTAATAGAATTATTAAGCGCTCTTTCCACTATTATGATGCATCTAAGCCGTTTCTGTGAAGAAATCATTATTTGGAATTCCAATGAATATCAATTTGTTGAAATCGATGATGCCTATAGTACCGGAAGTAGTATTATGCCACAGAAGAAGAATCCAGATATTGCGGAACTTGTTCGTGGTAAAACTGGTCGTGTCTATGGCGCATTACTGTCTCTACTTACTACAATGAAAGGTCTTCCTCTTGCTTATAACAAAGATATGCAAGAAGATAAAGAACTTACATTTGATGCAATTGATACAGTCAAAGGTTGTATTTCTTTATTCACTGGAATGATTTCTACAATGAAGTTCAACAACAAGACTATGGAAGCAAGTGCTAAGAATGGGTTTACCAATGCCACAGATGCTGCTGATTATTTAGTTAATCATGGGGTACCTTTCCGTGATGCCCATGGTATTGTAGGACAGTTGGTTTTATATTGTATCGATAAGAATATATCACTTGATGATATGAAACTTGATGAATACAAGAAGATTAGCCCTGTATTCGAAGAAGATATCTATGAAGCGATTAGCTTAGAAACTTGTGTCAACAAACGTAATACCATAGGTGCTCCTGGTAAAGAAGTGATGAAACAAGTCGTTGAATTGAATGATGCTTATATAGCCAACTTAGTATAATAGTATTCATAAAGATTGTACAAACGAGCTTGTTCCCACATTAAGGGAATAAGCTCGTTTACTTTTAATGATACATTTCCCATTACATACTCTATACCTTCTAATATTTTTCTTTATCCATATTATTAAAGCCCATTTTATTCTGAATACTAAAAACTGCTATATTACCATTCTATTAATAAGGATAGAGACCATAATTCTCTAAGCCTTCTCTTTCATCTAACCCCATTATCAGATTCATATTTTGAACGCCAACCTGAGCGCCACCCTTTCCTATGCTATCCAAAACACTAAACACCACGATTCGATTACGTTTTTCATCCACACTTAGACCGATATGGCAGAAGTTCGTTGAGACAACTGAAGACACCCATGGGTAAGGCATATAGTTCCAAGCACAATCTTTGTTCTCAGGAATATCAATAACCTTAATAAAATAGGAATCTTTATAGAATTCATTGTACAATTCCAAAAGTGACTGTCTGGTAACATGTTCAACCGGAAAACAGTGACAAGCCGATAGAATGCCACGAGAGATTGGTACATAATAAGAAGTAAAATTAATGTTTACTTTTTCATTACAGATGCCCATTAACTCTTGCTCAATTTCATATGAATGTCTATGGTTCACAACATTATAGGGTAAAATGTTATTATGCATCTGTGGATGATGAAGTGCAAAATCCAAATCAACACCCGCTCCTGCTGTGCCCGACATACCATCGACAATTATTTTGTCACAATCAATCAGATTTTCTTTAATTAATGGTGCAAGCGCTAATATAGCAGAGGATGAAAAACATCCAGGATTCGCTACCACCTTCGTATTAACTATTGCTTCCTTATGAAGTTCGTTTATACCATATACAGCCTGTTTCGCAAGCTCCCAATTAGGATGTTTACGTCCGTAAACCTCTTCCCATGTAGCCTGATCTTTCAAACGGAAATCTGCTCCAAAGTCAATAATCCGACTGCCTTCATGTAAAAACTTACTCCCCATTTCTGCTGCTAATCCAGTAGGTGTTGAAAAAAATACAACATCACAATCTTTCCCACTCACTTCTTCTGGCTTTGTAAATTGAATACCTCTCTTATAGAAATTCTTATGATAATTTAGCGCTTCCTCTCCATCTCTGCTAGTTGCCCAAACTACCTCTACCTGTGGATGTTGAAGCAAAATTCTCAAAGCCTCTGCCCCCATATAACCTGTTGCACCATATATTCCGACTTTAACCATTTTCAAATCTCCTTATCGATACTGAAATCATTCTACCCATTCACCCTTTGCTATGCGTTTTTGCAATGGACTTCGGAAATTATAGATACGATTTTTCCTTTCTAAAGAATTATTTTGTATATGATACTATTTTATTCCAATATTTTCAAGTCTTAATTTTAACATTTATGTCTGTTTTTTTTAGATTTGTCCATTTGGCAATAATGGCATCCTATCTTTAAAAGTTATTTCTGCATACCGAAAAATAAGGGCAAAACCAACTTGTTTGGCCTTGCCCTTACTATAACTACTATACGTCTTCCACTACTATATACCATATGAAAATATTGTAAACAACGAGAACTTCTATTATTTTACATAATTAGAGTTTAAAGAATTTCACTTCGTCATATAATGTAGTAGCAAGCTCTTGCATCTTTTGAGCTGCTTCTGAAACAACATGAACCGTAGCTGTTAATTCCTCCATGGAAGCTGTTGTTTCTTCTGTTGCCGCTGCATTTTCCTCTGATAGAGCAGAAAGATTCTGAATCACATCCATTACCACAACCCTAGAGGTATTACACTCACCTGCTTGTTGATTAATATTCTCAGTATTATGATTACATTGCTTAATTCCTTCACTAACTTGAGTAATTTTGGTTTTTGTATCGTTCAATTTCTCCTCTTGTTCTTTCACATTCTGTTGAACTTCATTCATTACGCGAATGGAAGCCTTAGAGTCCTCGGCTAACATCTTAAGGATATCATCAATCTTTTTAGCTGATGCATTAGATTCTTCTGCAAGTTTTTGAATCTGCGCCGCTACGACACTAAAACCTCTTCCTGCTTCCCCTGCTCTTGCAGCTTCAATTGAGGCATTCAAAGATAGAAGATTCGTCTCATCTGCTATATTCGTTATTAGTTTAAGCGCTTCTCCTATCTTTTGAACAGAATTATCAGTCTTTTCGATATTAGCAGCAATTCGATTTATCGCATTCGTCGTATTAACATTAGACTCTGATAGTTCATTCATATTATTATTTGCTTCATTCTCAGTTTCAAGAACAGCCTCAGTAATTATATTCAATGATTCAATATCACCCGTAATCTTCTCAATTAATGATCCCATATTAGCTACATTCAAAGTAGCACTTTCGATATCCGAAGCCTGTGTTACTGCACCCTTTGCAATCTCATCAATTGCAATGCTGATATCTTCAGAAGTCTTACTTGATTGCGTCGCTAAACTCTCAAGCCCTTCTCCTTCTACCAATAAGGTGTCACAGCTTTGATTAAGAATTCCAATAACGGATTTGAATCGTATTATTACATTATTTAGCGCTCTGGCTATTTCGCCAATTTCATCCTTCTTATTCAACAACTTATCATTAACTTCTATCTTAAGCTCTCCACGTTCAAGATCTGTCAATGCACCCTTTACTAATACGATGCCATTAGCGAATAATTTAGCAATGAAGAAACTTGCAATACTGAATGCAATAACCATAGCTACTGCAAACATTAATATCGTTTCAATTTTGGATCTAATAAAAGCATTAATATCACTACACTCTTTACCTACAAAAAGCATACCTACTATACTACCATCCGCATTCTTTAATGGCATATAATACGCATAATATGGCTTTTCATTAATTTTAATATTGTAATCCGTATATGTATTTCCTTCTTTTAATACTTTTTGTACAACTTTATCTGATGCCTTCGTTCCTATAATAGCACTTCCATCTTTGTTCTTAATTGTTGTTGCAACTCGAGTATCCCCATAAAAATACGTAATCTCGTTACCTGATTCTTTAGCCAATGTATCAAGTAATTCCTTCTCCCCGGTAACATTCATATTTCCTTTTATTAATTCATTGCCTTCATTAATGGCATAATCCCCTGTATCCATAGAATCAATAGTAATTTGAATGGTTTTAGCCATACTCGCTAAGCCATCGATTGCTTCCGATCGCATTCCAGATATCAAACAGATACTAGCGATTAAAATTAATACCCCGGAAGATACTATATACTGTAATACAGACATCCCTAATAATTTTTTCGCAAATCCATTTTTATGATTTCTCTTCTTCATAATACATATTAGTATAACGTAGTAGTACCTATCTTCTACTACTATACTTCTCCTTTTCTCTAATACTATAGCACTAACCGTCTCGTGTTAGGAGTTTAAATACTATCTTTACATAATAACATCTTACATAAATTCTGGCAAGACTTCATTCATTTATTTCCCATTTTTAAACATATATATACTAAAAACCACATAACTATACACCGCGTTATGTGGTTCTCTAAATATTAATTTCTACCTATTTAATTTATATTATTTAATTATATTTTATCAAGAAAGTTAGTATTATTATACTTCAAATAACAATTCTCCATATGTTGGTACTGGCCATGCTTCTCTATCAATGATTAATTCTAATGCATCAATTGGAGCTCTTAGTTCAGCCATAGCTTGGAATACAACATCCTTGAAATAGGTTGCTTGTTCTGCTCCTTCTTCTTTCGTAGCAGCTTCTGTGACAACTTCTTGTAATCTATTAACTGCTGCTTTTGCCTTTGCAAGTAAAGCTGAGGTATCCGTTAATAAAGTCGTTTGAACGCTTACATCTGCACTTGGAACAGCAGCTTTCACACTGTTGATTGATTCCGCTAATGTAGCAACTGCTTTAATAACAGCTGGGATATACTTTTTGTTAACCATTTCAATCATAGTCTTAGCTTCAATATTGATAGCTTTTGAGTATGCTTCATAGTTGATTTCTGCACGAGAATGTAATTCCACCTCTGAGAATACTTTGAATTTCTCAAACATCTTGATTGATTTCTCACTTACAAGAGAAGGAACTGCATCAACCATCGTCTTAACATTTGGAAGTCCTCTACGTTCTGCTTCAGCTACCCATTCCTCTGAGTAACCATTGCCATTGAAGATAACTCTTTGATGGTCTGTTAATGTCTTCTTAATTAAGTCATGTACAGCTAAATCAAAGTTTTCAGCATTTTCAAGTTCATCAGCCATATCAGATAATACATCTGCAACAATAGTATTTAATACCGTGTTTGCACCAGCGATTGACATGGACGAAGCAACCATACGGAATTCGAATTTGTTACCTGTGAATGCAAATGGTGATGTACGATTTCTATCTGTAGCATCTTTCTTAAGCTCTGGAAGTGTATGTACTCCAATATTCAACTTACCACCTTGTTTTGAAGATTTTGCTTCACCAGTTTCAATTAATTGACTGATTACATCTTCTAATTGTTCTCCAAGGAAGATAGAGATGATTGCAGGAGGTGCTTCATTCGCTCCAAGTCTGTGATCATTTCCTGGATTTGATGCTGATAAACGAAGTAATGCCGCATTTTCATCTACTGCTTTAATAATTGCAGATAAGATTAATAAGAATTGAATGTTTTCATGAGGAGTTTTACCTGGCTCAAGAAGATTCTTACCTGTATTTGTAACGAGCGACCAGTTATTATGTTTGCCTGAACCATTAACACCTGCAAATGGTTTTTCGTGAAGAAGACATTCAAGTCCACGACGTTTCGCAACCTTCTTCATGGTTTCCATTACTAATTGATTATGGTCTGTTGCAATATTGGCTGTTCCATAGATAGGAGCCATTTCATGTTGTGCTGGAGCAACTTCGTTATGTTGTGTTTTAGAAAGGATTCCAAGTTTCCATAACTCTACGTTTAATTCTTTCATGTATCCAGCGATTCTTTCTTTAATACTTCCGAAATAATGATCATCAAGCTCTTGACCTTTTGGAGGCATTGCCCCGAATAAGGTACGGCCAGTATAGATCAGGTCTTCTCTCTTCATATATTTTTCTTTATCAACTAAGAAATATTCTTGTTCTGGACCTACAGAACAATCAACTTTCTTAACATCGTCATGTCCGAATAACTTTAACACACGTACTGCTTGCGTACTAATGGCTTCCATGGAACGAAGTAGTGGCGTTTTCTTATCAAGAGCTTCTCCTGTGTAAGAACAAAAAGCTGTAGGTATACATAATGTAACACCTGCCGCATCTTCTCTTAAGAATGCTGGTGATGTACAATCCCATGCAGTATATCCTCTAGCTTCGAATGTAGCACGAAGACCACCTGAAGGGAATGAGGATGCATCTGGCTCACCTTTAATTAACTCTTTTCCTGAGAATTCAAGAATTGCATTACCACCATTCGATGCCGCACTAATGAAAGAATCATGTTTTTCTGCTGTAATACCAGTCATTGGTTGGAACCAATGTGTATAGTGCGTTGCACCTCGCTCAAGTGCCCATTCTTTCATAGCATGTGCCACTATATTCGCAATATCAAGGTCTAATTCCTCTCCCTCTTCAATTGTCTTCTTAAGAGTAGCATATACTTTCTTAGGTAAACGCTCTGCCATAACTACATCATTAAATACATCAATTGCAAATACTTCTGAAATTACGTCTTTTGCCATATCTTTATCCTTCCTTCCATTAATAATTAAAATTATGTAGCATCGAAACTATTCATGCAAAATAAAAAAGGTGTTCTCAAATACACTTTGAGAACACCTTTGTTCCACGAATAATCTTTTATCCGCCTAGATATAAAATACCACGTTTTCCCCCAAAAGGGAATACCCTTTTTTTATTTTTTTTAAGTTTTAATATTTGGTAGTTAGAATTCTTATGTCAAACAACCATTAGTCTGTTCTTACTTAAATTCTTCATAATTATGAAATGTTCTCTAGTATATTAACTATCACATCGAACATACTAAGCATAGAAAGAGGTGATGACTAATGTTGCAAAACGATAATAATGAATTAAATACTTCTTCCCTTGCAATGAATGCACTTGATAATATCCCGAGTCCAGGGCCAAATGCTAAAAATATTGTTGCATTGGTAAAACACAGTGGGAAGGTTACTGGTTACCAGCTATCCGACGGAAGTACTCTTTCCAAAGAAGAAGGAGTAGCACTAGCTAAAAACGGTGGCATAAATGGCGTAGGAATCTCCCATCGTAATGGTCAGGAATATCTTAAATCTCTTCCTGATAATACAGAAAACAACAATTTAAGCAGCCTACCTACAGTATCTGAAAACAGCGTACAAGGTTAATTTATACCTCGAATAATAAATCTCCATAGGTAGGAACTGGCCATATAGATTTATCAATAATAAGTTCTAATTCATCGATTGGTGCTCTTAGTTCTTCCATAGCTTTAGCTGCCACATCTTTAAAATATATTGCTCGTTCTTTACCTTCTGCTTTTGTAGCAGCTGTTGCAACTATATTTTCAAGATTAACAACGGCAGCTTTTGCTTTTGCTAGAAGTTCAGAACATTGAATTAGTAAATCACTCTGGACAGAAACATCAGCGCTTGGTACAGCTGTTTTTATACTATTAATAGAATCAGCCAAGCCTTTCACTGCTTTAATAACGGCTGGAATATATTGCTTATTAACCATCTCAATCATTGTTTTAGCTTCTATATTGATTGTCTTTGAATAATTCTCATAATTTACTTCTGCACGAGAATGTAATTCTTTAGACGAAAAAACACTAAATTTTTCAAAGATTTCAACTGTACGGGCGTCAATTAATGATGGGATTGCATCAACCATAGTTGGTGTATTAGGAAGTCCTCTTCTCTTAGCTTCTGCCTTCCATTCTTCTGAATATCCATTACCGTTGAATATAATTCTTTGATGATTTGTTAAGGTACGTTTAATTAAATCATGAACAGCAATATCAAAATTATCTGCCTTCTCTAATTCATCTGCCATATCACATAAGGCATCTGCCACGATTGTATTCAATACAATATTCGCATCTGCTACTGACATGGAGGAAGCAACCATACGGAACTCAAATTTATTACCAGTGAATGCAAACGGTGATGTACGGTTACGGTCTGTTGCATCTTTCTTAAGTTCAGGTAAGGTATGAACACCAGTATTTAGCTTACCACCTTGTTTGCAAGATCTTGCTTCCCCTGTTTCAATAAGCTGATTAATAACATCTTCTAATTGCTCGCCAAGGAAAATTGATATAACTGCTGGTGGTGCTTCGTTTGCACCCAATCTATGATCATTACCTGGGTTAGAAGCAGACATGCGAAGTAAAACTGCATTCTCATCTACCGCTTTAATAATAGCCGATAAGAATAATAAAAATTGAATATTCTCATTAGGTGTCTTCCCTGGTTCTAATAGATTCTTTCCAGTATTGGTAACAAGTGACCAGTTATCATGTTTTGCAGATCCACTTACACCAGCGAATGGTTTTTCATGCAATAAGCATTCTAGTCCTCGACGCTTAGCAACTTTTTTCATTGTCTCCATAACCAATTGATTATGATCTGTTGCAATATTAGCTGTACCATAGATTGGAGCCATCTCATGTTGTGCAGGTGCTACTTCGTTGTGTTGTGTCTTTGATAAAATACCTAGTTTCCATAATTCAATGTTTAATTCTTTCATATAAGCAGCGATACGTTCTTTAATGCTACCAAAATAATGATCATCTAATTCTTGACCTTTTGGTGGCATTGCGCCAAACAACGTACGACCAGTGAAGATTAAATCTTCTCTTTTTAAATATTTTTCACGATCTACTAGAAAATATTCTTGCTCTGGACCAACAGAACACTCAACTTTCTTTACATCATCATGTCCGAATAATTTAAGTATACGGACAGTTTGTGTATTAATTGCTTCCATGGAACGAAGAAGTGGTGTTTTCTTATCCAAAGCCTCTCCTGTATAGGAACAAAAAGCCGTAGGAATACATAACGTTACCCCAGCTGCATCTTCACGCAAGAACGCTGGTGATGTACAATCCCAAGCTGTATACCCTCTTGCTTCGAAGGTAGCCCGAAGTCCACCAGATGGGAATGAAGAAGCATCTGGCTCTCCCTTAATTAACTCTTTACCAGAGAATTCAAGAATCGCTTGGCCGCTATTAGAAGCAGGACTGATGAATGAATCATGTTTCTCCGCTGTAATACCTGTCATTGGTTGGAACCAATGTGTATAGTGTGTTGCACCTTTTTCTAATGCCCATTCTTTCATTGCATGTGCAACAACATTCGCAATTTCATGATCGAGTTCTTCTCCATCTTCAATTGTCTTCATTAGAGCTGCATAAACCTTCTTTGGTAAACGCTCTGCCATTACAGCATCATTAAATACATCGATCGCAAATACTTCTGATATCACATTTTTTAACGCCATTTTCCTATCTTCCTTCCGTTTTGTCTAAGGATATGTACATGGTATCCTATCTATTTTGAATCCGTATTCCCCGCATTATATAAGAAATTAAAGAGCAAACAATATAATTAATTAATACTATTAGCTCAGCTTATATAAAAAAGGTGTCCTCAAATAAAATTTGAGAACACCCTTTGATACGGATACTCAAATCCGCTATTAATAAAATACCATGTTTTACTCCAAAAGAAAAGACATAAATTTCTTTTTGTTAATTTACATAATATTATATGCGGATATGTGACATTTTCTATACTTTTTAACTTAGCTTTATTAATTAAAATATTGCATTTCTTAATTTTTATAAGTTTGTGGTTAATCTTCTATTTCTTCAATTACTTCTTCCTTATACGTATCAATATATTCCTTCATATTGTCTTCGATATGTTTGTATAATTTGGTTGGATTTGAAATGGTACTTTTCATTATACTAAATGCATGGATTTTAGTTGTGTATTCCTTTTGATATACCCATACTTCAACTATCGTATCTTTATCAGCGGGTAATTCATGAATCTCAAAAACATAACCATCTTCTACTTCAATTTCTTGTATTATTCTTTGTTTTACCTCTAACATGCTCTTACCTCATACTTTATCTTTTTTATCTACTTCTACTTCTATTTCAGGTCATAGATTTCTTCTTATTAAGGTTATTATTTGGAAACAACGTCTCGATTCGTAATATTAACATCTAACTGATCGAATGGTATTGTTACGTCATTGGCATCAAAATCTTCTTTGATTTTCTCAAGTATATCCCACTTAAGAGTCCAATAATCTTCGGTTTTTACCCACATACGAATACCAATATTAATTGCACTAGGATCAAAACTATTAACAAAGATTTGTGTGTCATAATCCTTTAATACTAATTCATGTTCGCTAGCAACTCGTTCCAAAATATCCTTAACTTTTTTAATATTCTCAGAATAGTCGATTAATACAGATAAATCCAAACGACGTATAGGTTCATGTGTTACATTAATAATATTAGAATTGGATAACGTTCCGTTTGGAATAACTACTAAACGATTATCAGCAGTTAACATTCGTGTATAGAAGATATCAAGTCCCGTAACAGTTCCTTCTTTATCCGGAGTTATAATATAATCACCTACACGGAATGGTTTCATAATAAGTATTAAAACACCGCCAGCAAAGTTTGCTAAACTACCTTGTAGCGCTAAACCAATTGATAACGTGGCGGTGCCAAGTACTGCTACTAAGGATGAGGTATCCACACCAATATTACTAATTAATATTACAACTAAGATACCATATAGAATTGCTTTAATAACTGCCATCAGGAATGTAGATACACTAGTCTCCATATTGCTTCTATTGAATGTCTTCTCTAATATATGGAGTATTACCCTAATGATTTTCTTACCTATAAACCATATTAATACTACAACAAGCAATTTCCATCCAAAAGCTATAAGCTGATCTTGGGCTTTACCAAGATATTCTGATAGTTTTGATACTTTCTTTACTACTTCCTCAGCACCTTCTTGCAGAGATTGAGTTGATAGAAATATTGTGTTCAAATTCATCTTTATCTCCTATTATTCTAATATCTAATGTGTAATTACAACCCTTGTTATACTGGTTGCTTACGAGGTCTTCCTCGCTTTCTTTTCTCAGGTTGAATAACTTCATCTAATGTTTCTTCAGTAGCATCCACTGTAGTTACAGCCACTTCTTCGTGAATAACAGTTTCTACTGCTGTAACTACTGCTTCTTCCTGTATGTCAGTTTCTACTGCTGTAACTACTGCTTCTTCCTGTATGTCAGTTTCTACTGCTGTAACTACTGCTTCTTCCTGTATGTCAGTTTCTACTGCAAGTATTTCTTCGACCTTAGCATTTGACGATTTCTTCGCTGTTGGTTTCTTTGCAGTTGGAGACTTCTTTGAGGTTGTAGATTTCTTCTCCGTTGAACCCTTGGAAGTCCTTGACACCTTTTCCAATTTCTTCTCTACTTTAGTAGTCTTCGTGCTTGCAGATGTCTTCTCCATTAGCTTATCAGGTTTTACTTCAACTACTGGAGTACATGTGAATACACTAATTCCAAGTGGTGGCACTGTAATTTGTATTGAATTCTCACGACCATCGCATTCATCTTTCTTAGAGTATTTGAGTCTTGGATTCACATATCCTTTACCACCAAATGTTTCCTTATCACTATTAAAGGTTTCTTTATATTTGCCCTTGAACGGAACTCCTACTTTGAAGTTTTCATACACTACTGGCGTGAAGTTACATATAATTAATAAGGTTTCTTCTTCCTTCTCTGTCTTTCTTAAGAAGCTTATGGTACTCTTATCCGCATCCAAACTATTGATCCATTCAAATCCTTCACTAGTAAAATCCATTCGGTATAAAGCAGGATAATCCTTGTATAGACGATTTAATGCCTTCACATAATCTTTCATTTCTCGATGTGAGTCATATTCTAGTAAGTTCCATTGAATACTTTCATTCTCATTCCACTCATCAAATTGAGCTATATCTTGTCCCATGAATAATAATTTCTTTCCTGGATGTGCCATCATATAACCATACGTAACACGTAGATTTGCGAACTTTTGGTCATGACTTCCTGGCATCTTATTAATCATAGAACCTTTTCCATGTACCACTTCATCATGAGATAATACAAGAACGAAGTTTTCACTATAGGCATAAATCATGCTGAACGTTAATTCACCATGATGACCTTTTCTGAATAAAGGGTCGCATTTAATATAGTTAACAAAGTCATTCATCCACCCCATATTCCACTTTAAGTCAAATCCCAAGCCCCCATCTTCCACATCACCAGTTACTTTCTCCCAAGCTGTGGATTCCTCTGCAATTAACAAAACCCCTTTATGCTTCTTTCTAAAAACCTTAGATAGATTGTGTAAGAATTCTACTGCTTCTAGGTTCTCATGACCTCCATATATATTGGCAACCCATTCACCATGATTTTTACCATAATCAAGATATAACATAGAAGCCACTGCATCCATACGTATCCCATCAATATGATACTTCTCAGCCCAAAACAATGCATTAGCAATTAAGAAGTTTGCAACTTCTGGTCTTCCGTAGTTATAAATCAACGTTCCCCAATGAGGGTGGGAACCTTGTCTAGGATCGTGATGTTCATATAGGCATGTCCCATCAAAATTGGCCAAACCAAATGTATCTCTTGGAAAATGCGCTGGTACCCAATCTAAGATTACTCCAATATTGTGCATATGCATATACTCTACAAAATACATAAAGTCTTCTGGTGTTCCATACCTTGCAGTCGCAGCATAATATCCTGTAACTTGATATCCCCAGGAGGCATCCAATGGATGTTCCATAATCGGCATTAATTCAACATGCGTATATCCCATCTCTTTCACAAAATCTGCTATCATAACGGCAAGTTCTCTATAATTATAGAAAGTCCTATCTTCGTCTTCTGGTTTCTTAAAGGACCCCAAGTGAACTTCATAGATTAACATTGGCTCTTCTTTGTAATCGCGGTCCTCCCGTTTTGCTATAAAGTTTTGATCTTTCCATTGATAGGAATTAATGTCATAAATAATAGATGCTGTTGCAGGTCTTAACTCGGAAGCATATCCATATGGATCCGCTTTCAACATTACACATTGACTATTTACTTTAACCTCATATTTGTAAAGTTCACCACAGTGCAGACCTGGAATAAATAGTTCAAACACACCAGAATCCCCTAATCTTCTCATAGGATGACGTCTACCATCCCATAGATTAAAATCACCAACAACACTAACTCGAATTGCATTCGGTGCCCACACCCCAAACAAAACACCGCAAACTCCATCAATTTCCATCGGGTGTGCACCTAATTTATTATATATATCATAATGTATTCCGCTTGTAAACAGTTTTAAATCCATTCCATCAATTACCGGATCAAATCGGTATGGGTCTACAATCTCTTGCTTGTCCCCATTATCATAAGTAACTACATAAGTATATTCTGGAATTCTCTTACCATTTACTAGTACTGAGAAGAATCCAGCTTCATCAGCTATCTCCATTGTATATTCTTTACCTGTTTTTGTCATATGTAATACAACACTCGCTGCCGTAGGAATAAATATATTAAATAAGATACCTTCCTCTACTACATGTGCTCCTAGAATAGTATGAGGATTATCATGCTCTGAATAGACAATTGCTTCGATTTCTGCCCAATCACATAAATTGTATAATATATCGTTCATATAATGTCCTCCCTGTGTATCACAATATTACTTATATTGTATCACTATTTCCATTAAAAAACAATTATATTTAGTAATAAATACCATTTCATTGATATGTATTATGCAGTTATACATAAACAGGTGTAAATATTGTATTTCTTGACATATTGTTCAAGAATAGTACAAAATTCACACCTGTCTTTCTTTATTTTTATACAATCATAGTGCTTTGTTTATTATATTTCGACATCTTATATAACCATTTATTATTCCATATACCAAGCATCTGGACGTCCAGCATCTTCTGGAGTATATTTCTTCAATATTTTTTCCATCAAAAACGATACTAGCAAACAGGCTACGCCCGGTACAAATAAAGCTGCAATAGGTATCCACCACATTAGAAATGCTGCAAATGCAACTATAACTGCTATTATAATTGTAAATGGCAAATGTCTGATTGCCATAATAATTGAGTTCTTAAAAAGATTCTTGAATGTCAACGTAAATCTTGATAAGTTTGGAAATACATAGATTGCAGTGATAATGATAAATAAACTTAATGCAATATAGATTCCAAATAAAATACTACCTAATTTACCTTCCATTTGTCTAACAATATGGAAATTAAATGACATAACAACAGCCAGTAATGTAAAAATCAGACCAACAATTGTTCCTTGTTTAAGATTCACTTTAAATGAGTGGAAAAATTCTTTTGCTACATATCCTCTTTCTCTACGTATCGACTTAACTACACAATAGTAAAGAGCTGTAGTTGCTGGTCCGATTGTTATAATTGGAATACAACATAATACCCAAAGCAAACTTACTAACATAATATCAAAGATTTTTCCCATTCCACTGAAAAAACCACCTTCTAGGCTAAAAAAGCTACCCATACTTATAATCTCCATTCTTTTATATATTTCACTTTCATGATTTGGATTGTCCCATCGATATGACCCCTATTATGTAATCATTCGACAATTATATGACATAATTTAATTCATAATATAATTCTATCATAAAATCTGATATAATCAAATGAAAAAAATATTAACAAATATACAATTTATACAATTCCAAATAAAACAAACATCTTCCTTCATAAAAGAATGTTTATTGTTGATGTGAGGAGGACACTAGTCCAAAGAATGAATGAATATTCCACTTCTTAATTTAGGCTCAAACCATGTAGATTTTGGAGGCATTAATCTATTTGCATCCGCTACTGCAAACAATTCTCCTATTGATGTTGGATACATGGAAAAAGCTACTTCCATATCAGAATTCACTCTACGTTCAAGTTCTAAAAGGCCCCTGATACCACCTATGAACTCAATGCGTTTGTCCATTCTTGGGTCTTCAATTCCGAGTATAGGATTTAACAAATAATCCTGCAACACCGATACATCTAACCCTTCTACAGGGTCAGTAATAGCCTTCAAGTTCTCTTTGGCCTCTAACTTATACCACTGGTTGTCTAGATACATTCCAAAAGTAGATTTATGTTCTGGTGCATATGCTTTCTCCCCAACTAGCGTAAGGTCGAAATTATTCTCTATCTCTTTAATAAAATCTTCCTTAGAATAACCATTCAAATCTTTCACTGCTCTATTATAATCCATAATCATTAACTGTTCATCTGGAAATAATACCGATAAGAATGAATTGAATTCTTCTTCTCCTGTATAAGTAGGCATCTCATTACGTCTCTTTAATCCTACTTTAACTGCTGAGGCACAGCGATGGTGCCCATCTGCAATATAGATTTGATCCATATCAGCAAATGCTTTTTCAATGATTGCATTATCATCAAGGTCTACTACTTTCCACACATTATGAGTAATCTCATCTGGTGAAGTAAACGCATATAATGGAACACCTTTCTTCACTTTATCAACGACCGCATTCAACTGTATAGTGGCACGATAGGCTAGGAATATTGGTCCTGTCTGTGCATTGCATATATCTACATGGTTAATACGGTCAATCTCCTTATCTTCTCGTGTGTTTTCATGCTTCTTAATTACATTATTCAAGTAATCATCAATAGAAGCGCATGCTACAATTCCCGTTTGCGAACGACCATTCATAATAAGTTCATAAAGATAATAACACGCATCTTCATCCGTTATAAAGGTTCCATCTAAGGTCATTGCTTCTAATGTCTCTTTCGCTTTCGCATATACTCTCGCATCATAGGTATCAACAGAATCATCAAACCCTGTCTCTGCTCGATCAATCTTTAGAAACGATAAGGGTTCCTTTGCAACTTCAGCTTTTGCTTCTTCTCTGCTATACACATCATATGGTAATGCTGCTACTCTCGATACAACATCTACATTCGGTCTAATACATCTAAAAGGTTTAATCTTTGCCATATGTTCATCTCCTTTATCACGAATAAGGGCTGTTAATTTTAACAGCCCTTTGTTTTATTATTATATTCATTTCAATTATTTAACAACTCTAATTTTTAATACCCCATTAATAGCAGTTAATTTTTCTACTAATGTTTGAGTTGAAGAAGCTGCAATATCTATCACTGTATAAGCAAAATCACCACGGCTCTTGTTAACCATGTTATCAATATTAATGTTCTCAGCAGCGAATACAGTTGTAAACTGACTTAACATGTTTGGAATGTTTCTATGGTTAATTGCAATTCGTCCTTCACTAGCACATATACCGGCATCACATGATGGGTAATTTACTGAATTCTTAATATTACCATTGTCCATAAAATCAACGATTTCTTTCACTGCCATAACAGCACAATTATCTTCTGATTCAGCTGTTGATGCACCTAAGTGTGGGAATGCTATAACGCCTTCCATATTAGCTGTCTTTGCATTTGGGAAATCAGTAACGTATTTTCCTACTTTACCTGATGCTAAAGCTTCTGCCATATCGTCATCATTCACAAGAAGATCTCTTGCAAAGTTAAGAATTACTACCCCATCTTTCATTGTTGCCATTGTATCCTTGTTGATCATCTGTCTTGTATCATCTAATAATGGTACATGAACGGATATATAATCACATTCTCTAAAGATTTCTTCTCTTGTCTTAACGTATTTGATATCTCTTGAAAGATTCCAAGCATGCTCTACTGAGATAAATGGGTCACAACCATACACTTCCATACCTAGACGGTTAGCGGCATTGGCAACAAGTACACCAATTGCTCCAAGACCAACAATACCTAGTTTCTTGCCTTGAATTTCTTTACCTGCGAATTTGGATTTTGCTTTTTCCATTGTCTTAGCAATGTTTGCATCTTCTTTATTCTCTTTAACCCAGTTCATACCACCAACTAAATCACGCGAAGCAAGCATCAAACCAGCAACCACCAGTTCCTTAACACCGTTAGCGTTAGCTCCTGGTGTATTAAACACTACAATACCTTTTTCTGCGCATTTATCAAGTGGAATATTGTTAACACCTGCACCTGCTCTAGCGATAGCACATAAGTTATCACTAAGCTCTAAATCATGCATGGCAGCGCTACGTACTAAAACTGCTTCTGCTTCATCAATTGCATCAGTCTTAACATATTGTTCTGTAAATAAATTCAAACCAATATCTGCAATTGGATTAAGGCAATTATACTTAACCATGTTATTGTCCTCCCATATCCTCTTAAATCTCTTTTTGTATGACGTTCTTACTCTATTTTACGTTTTCTGCTTCGAATTTCTTCATGAAATCAACAAGCTTTTCAACACCTTCAATTGGCATTGCATTGTAGATACTAGCTCTCATACCACCAACTGATCTGTGTCCTTTTAAGTTTTCAAAACCTGCTGCTTTTGCTTCTTTAACAAACTTAGCATCTAGTTCTTCGTCACCTGTTACAAAAGGAACATTCATTAAGGAACGATCTTCCTTTACAACGGTACCTTTGAATAGTTTACTTTGATCTAAGTAATCATAAAGGATTGCTGCTTTCTTTTCATTATGCTCTTTCATAGCCCCAAGGCCACCCATCTTCTTTAACCATTTGAAGACTTTACCGCAGATATAGATTCCATAAGCTGGAGGCGTATTGTATAATGAGTCGTTATCTGCATGGATTTTATATTTTAACATTGTTGGAGTACCATCTAGAGTATCCTCAGTAATTAAATCTTCACGAATAATAACAATTACAACACCTGCTGGACCAACATTCTTTTGAACACCACCATAGATAACACCATATTTCGAAACATCAACTGGTTCTGATAAGAAACAAGAAGATACATCGGCTACTAACGTTTTACCTTTTGTGTTCGGTAATGTCTTGAACTTAGTTCCATAGATTGTGTTGTTTTCACATATGTACACATAATCTGCATCGTCGTCAATATCTAAGTCTGAACAATCTGGAATATAGGAGAAAGTTTTATCCTCTGAAGATGCTACTGCTCTTGCCTTACCATACATCTGAGCTTCTTTGAACGCCTTCTTAGCCCATTGACCTGTGATGATGTAATCAGCTACTTTATTCTTCATAAGGTTCATCGGGATCATCGCAAATTGTTGAGATGCTCCGCCTTGTAAGAATAATACCTTGTAATTATCAGGTATATTCATTAGGTCTCTTAAATCTTTTTCTGCAGTTTGAATGATTTCTTGGTAAGCTTTGGAACGGTGACTCATCTCCATTACTGACATTCCTGTACCATTGTAATCTAACATCTCTGCTGCTGCTTCTTTTAACACTTCTTCAGGTAAAACAGCTGGACCTGCTGAAAAATTAAATACTCTACTCACTCGTACTTCCTCCTTTTTTACTTGACAACTTTATCGTGTTACATTATAAAACTAAAAAAATATGAAGTCAATCCTTAATTGTCTTTTTCAACTAAATTGTTAAATTAGTTATCAGTATTCTACCATCATATACTCAAAGAAGCAATATCCATGATTTTCTAAATTAAGAATATCACTGTATTCTTGCTAAGAGCCATTGGTCTACAAAATAAATAGTATTCATCCGCTCCGCTTACAATCATCATAGGCTAGATCTCAGACGAAAGGTTGTACTCCGTCTGAGATCTATAGCCATATAAAAGATACTGAAAACATCCTAATTTCATACTATTCAATACTAGGACATATTATTCGTTACTTCTTGAGATCCTCTTCTGTGAATACTTCATCAATAGCAGCACCTGGTGCAACCATTGGCCATACTTTATCATCACTTTGGATTTGACAATCAATCACTACTGGAATATTCAGTTCAATAGCTTCTTTTAAAACGCCCTCTACTTCTTCTTTCTTCGTAATACGATATGCCTTTGCTCCCATAGCTTCTGCTAATTTCACAAAATCCACCGCATCGTTTAATACCGTGTAAGAATATCTCTCTTCATAGAATAATGACTGCCATTGACGCACCATACCAAGTACATGATTATTGAATACTATCTGTATAATCGGAATATTATAACGAGTTGCTGTGGCAATCTCATTCATGTTCATGCGAAAACAACCATCACCAGCCATGTTCACAACAATCTTATCTGGGTTTGCAACTTTAGCACCAATACAAGCACCTAAGCCATACCCCATTGTACCAAGTCCACCTGAAGTTAAGAAGGTTCTAGCCTTTTGATATTTAAAAAACTGGGCTGCCCACATTTGATGTTGACCAACTTCCGTAGTGATAATGGCATCGCCTTTTGTTATCTCATATACCTTCTCAATTATGTAAGGTCCGGTTAAGATATCTTTGTTATATTTTAAAGGATATTTTTCTTTCATATCCAACACATGTTGTATCCACTCACTATGATTATGCTGTGTCAATTTATCATTCACACGTCTAAGTACCATCTTAATATCACCTACGATACTATGGTCTGTTATAACGTTCTTATTGATTTCTGCTGGATCCACATCAATCTGAAGAATCTTAGCGCCTGCTGCGAATTTATCAATATTTCCAGTAACACGGTCACTAAATCTGGCTCCGATTGTAATTAATAAATCACACTCCGTAACAGCAAGGTTTGATGTTTTAGTTCCATGCATCCCAAGCATTCCCGTATATCTTTCATCTTCTCCACTGAATGCACCTTTACCCATTAACGTATCACAAACTGGAGCATCTACCAGATCAACAAAGGTATTAAGTTCCTCACTCGCTTCAGAGATTACCGCGCCTCCACCAACGAATATCATTGGTTTGCTCGCTTCCTTAATCATCTGGGCTGCTGTTACAAGGTCTTCTTCTTTAATTGTTTCTGTTACACGTTCAATTTTCTCAGGAACAACTTTTGTATACTCAGTCTTAGCAGCAGTTACATCCTTGGTAATATCTACAAGCACAGGACCAGGTCTTCCAGTTATCGCAATCTTGAATGCCAAACGAAGCGTATCCGCTAATTTTGTTACATCTTTTACAATGAAGTTATGTTTCGTAACCGGCATCGTAATACCAGCTATATCAACTTCTTGGAAACTATCCTTTCCAAGTAATGGTACCGTAACATTACCTGTAATGGCTACCATTGGAACAGAATCCATATATGCAGTGGCAATTCCAGTAACAAGATTTGTTGCTCCTGGACCACTAGTTGCCAAACAAACCCCAACCTTACCCGTTGATCTTGCATAACCATCTGCAGCATGTGAAGCACCTTGTTCATGGGAAGTTAGAATGTGTCTAATCTCATTTTGATGTTTATATAACGCATCGTAAATATTGAGAACAGCACCTCCAGGATAGCCAAAAATCGTATCAACACCCTGTTCTTTTAAGCACTCTACTAATACTTCTGAACCTGTTAATTGCATATACTACACCTCTTTCCTCATTAATCTGGTTGTTTACTGATGTGGTACCTCTAAGATTGCTCCTCTATTACCAGAAGTAACCATAGCTGCATAACGTGCAAGATAACCTGTTGTTATTTTTGGTTGTCTTGGTTTCCAATTCGCACGTCTTCTCTCTAATTCTTCATCTGACACATCCATGTCAAGTGTATTGGCATTAATATCAATCTTAATGATATCTCCTTCTTCGACTAAAGCAATTGGACCACCAACAGCAGCTTCTGGAGAAACATGACCGATAGAAGCACCTCTTGAGGCTCCACTAAAACGACCATCCGTTATAAGTGCTACGCTTGAGCCAAGTCCCATTCCGGCAATTGCAGATGTTGGATTTAACATCTCTCTCATACCAGGGCCACCTTTCGGTCCTTCGTAACGAATAACAACAACATCACCAGCAACAATCTTACCGCCTTTGATTGCTTCGATTGCATCTTCTTCACAGTCAAATACTCTGGCTGGACCTTGATGTTTTAACATCTCTGGCGCTACTGCAGAACGTTTTACAACACCGGAATCTGGTGCAAGATTTCCTTTTAAGATTGCAATACCACCTGTAGTACTGTATGGATTATCTATCTCCCGAATAACTTCTTTATCACGGTTTACACAACCTGCTATGTTTTCGCCAACCGTCTTTCCTGTAGCAGTAATACAATCTGTATATAATAGATTCTTTTTATTTAATTCATTCATAACTGCGTACACACCACCTGCTTCATTAAGGTCTTCCATATAGGTTGAACCTGCTGGTGCAAGATGACATAAATTTGGTGTTTTTGCGCTAATTTCGTTTGCTATATCTAGATTCAAATCAATTCCTGCTTCATGAGCAATCGCTGGTAAATGTAACATACTATTGGTACTACATCCAAGAGCCATATCTACTGTTAAGGCATTCATGAATGCTTCGTTTGTCATAATATCACGAGGACGGATATTCTTCTCATATAACTCCATTACTTTCATACCAGCATGCTTAGCAAGCTTAATTCTCTCAGAATATACCGCTGGAATTGTTCCATTACCACGAAGTCCCATACCAAGTACTTCTGTTAAACAGTTCATACTATTAGCAGTGTACATACCAGAACATGAACCACAAGTAGGACAAACCTTATTCTCGAACTCTTCTACATCTTCTTCTGTCATTTTACCAGCAGCGTATGAACCAACTGCCTCAAACATACTAGACAAGCTCCTCTTTTCACCTCTTACACGACCTGCAAGCATTGGACCACCACTAACGAATATTGTTGGGATATTCAGTCTTGCTGCTGCCATTAAAAGACCAGGAACATTCTTATCACAGTTAGGTACCATAACAAGAGCATCAAATCCATGTGCCATAGCTACTGCTTCTGTAGAGTCACAGATTAAATCTCTCGTTACAAGCGAATATTTCATACCGATATGTCCCATTGCAATACCATCACATACTGCAATTGCTGGGAACACCACTGGAGTACCACCTGCCATGGCTACACCAATTCTTACGGCTTCTACAATTTTATCTAAATTTATATGACCTGGTACAATCTCATTATGAGAGCTTACAATACCAACTAAAGGTCTCTCTAATTCTTCCTTTGTCATTCCAAGTGCATTAAATAAGGAACGGTGTGGTGCCTGTTGCATACCAGTTTTAACTGAATCACTTCTCATAATACTACCTCCTATTTTTCCTGTATCGACACTATTCTTTTTCATTCTATCATACTCTTTATCGTTTTAACATAGTATCGTATAAAATCTCTTATTTATTAATATATTGACAAATTAGGTCACCCATTTCTTTCGTACCTACTAATTGTTTTCCCGCTGACATAATATCAACAGTACGGTAACCATCTCTTAAGACAGCTTTTACTGCATCTTCAATCTGATCTGCTTCTTTCTCTAAATCAAAGGAATAACGAAGCATCATGGCTGCCGATAGAATCGTTGCTATTGGATTCGCTTTATTCTGACCAGCAATATCAGGTGCTGAGCCATGACTAGGTTCATATAAACCTAACTTTGTATCACCTAAACTAGCCGATGCTAACATACCAATTGAACCCGTTACCATACTTGCTTCATCGGATAAGATGTCTCCAAACATATTCTCTGTTAAGATGACATCGAATTGTTTAGGGTCCTTTACTAACTGCATTGCACAGTTATCAACTAACATATCACTTAGTTCTACGTCTGGATAGTCCGCTGCAACTTCTTTCACGACTTTTCTCCACAATCTTGAGGAATCTAATACATTAGCCTTATCTACACTGCATACTCTCTTGTTTCTCTTTCTAGCTATATCGAACCCCCATTTGGCAATTCTACGAATCTCATTCTCGTTATATGTAAGAGTATCCATGGCTGTCGTTACACCATTCTCTTCGTAAGTCTTTCGCTCACCAAAGTATAAGCCACCAGTAAGTTCTCTCATTACTACAAAGTCAAATCCACCGTCAATGATCTCTTCCTTTAAAGGACAAGCTCCTTTAAGTTCATCAAATAGAACCGCTGGACGAATATTAGCGAATAGATTCAATCCTTTACGAATCTTAAGAAGTCCTGCTTCTGGTCTTAGATTAGGAGGTAACTGATACCAATTTGACTGGCCTACATTGCCCCCTACTGCACCAAGTAAAACCGAATCACTTGCTAATGCTGTTGCCATTGCTTCATCTGTTAATGGTACTCCTGTTGCATCAATGGAACAACCTCCCATTAAAACTTCTGTATAATCAAATGTATGACCATATGTACTACCAATCATATCTAATACTTTTCTTGCCTCTGTAACAATTTCAGGTCCAATTCCATCGCCAGGTATTACCGCTATATTGTAATTCATTCTTGCCAACATCCTTTCCTTAAATCAATTTGTCAAATATGCTCATTCCTTTAGATTATATATTATATAACTTTAAGTTATGATATTTCATTTTTTTATTACTTATTCATATATTAGCTTACTTTCTTAAAAAAATCAATGTAAATTATTAAAAAATAATAGAAAGTCCCAGATAAAGACTTTCTATTATTTCGTAAATTATATAGTTAAGGTTACTGTGGTTCTTATGCTTCCTTTAAGAATGCTACGTAGCCTCTCTTCGCTTCATAAACATCAGCTTTGCTTGTTACTTCCCATGGTGCATGCATGTTAAGTACAGCTACACCACTATCAATTACTTCCATACCATAAAGTGCAAGAATATAAGCGATTGTTCCGCCGCCGCCCATATCTACTTTACCAAGTTCAGCAGTTTGGAATGCAACGTTATGTGTTTCCATCATCTTACGAATATTCGCAAAGTATTCTGCGTTGGCATCATTTGTGCCTGATTTCCCTCTAGCACCTGTGTACTTGTTGAATACAATACCTCTTCCGAAGTATGCTGAGTTTTTCTTGTCGAAAGCAGATGCGAATGATGGATCATAAGCGGCACTAACGTCAGAAGATAACATCTTTGAATTGCTAAGGCATCTTCTTAACTTAAGTTCAGAAAATCCTTCCAAACGATCAATTAATTCTGCTAATGTATTTTCAAAGAATTTTGATTGCATACCAGTTGCGCCAACGCTTCCGATTTCCTCTTTATCTACTAATAGGCAACAACTTGTTTTCTTCATATCTTCTACTTCCAACATAGCGATTAAAGAAGTATACGCACAAACTCTATCATCTTGACCATATGCCATAATCATACTTGCATCCATACCTGCTTCTCTTGCTTTACCAGCTGGTACCACTTCTAATTCAGCGGATAAGAAATCTTCTTCTTCAAATCCATATTTGTCTTTTAATAACTTCGAAACGTTTGCTTTGACTGCATCTTTTTCTGTATCTTTTAATGGAATCGTACCAAATACAAGATCAAGTGCTTCTCCCTCAATAACTTTCGCTGCTTTCTTTTCAAGTTGTTCGCCAGCAAGATGTACTAATAAGTCAGAGATAAACAATACTGGATCTGTTTCTTCTTCACCAATTACAACATCAATAACTTCTCCGTCTTTCTTAACCACAACACCATGAATAGCAAGTGGAATTGTAACCCATTGATATTTCTTGATCCCACCATAATAATGTGTATCAAGATATGCAAAACCGCTATCTTCGTATAATGGATTTTGTTTAATATCTAATCTTGGAGAATCGATGTGGGCTCCAAGAATTGATAAACCATTTTCAATCTTCTCACTTCCAATATTGAATAATGCAATTGCTTTCTTCATACAAGTTGCATATACTTTGTCACCTTTTTTAAGTGTTTTATTCTCAGCAATTATATCATTAAGATCCACATAACCGTGTTCTTTTGCGATTGCTACTGTTGCTTCTACACATTCTCGTTCTGTTTTTCCATTATCAAGGAACTCTCTATAGCCTTTATTAAGGCTTTCTAATTCATTTAATTCTGTTTCTGAATATTTTGACCATGTTACTTCTTTCATTCTGTTTACCTCCGTAAGTACTTATTTTGTATACTATGTATTTTATGGTATTTGCTTATATGAGTCAATGGATTATCTAATATTTTGTATATGCATGTATATTGTACTAATTATTCATTGCAGAAATTGATATCCATATTTTATATATCTATTATAAATCTTTCCAATAAATTAGTTTTCATATACCATATTTTAGTATATACTGTAAGCAGTGCTTTAGTAGGAGGGTTGTGTGAAAAATCAAGATTTCTCACACGCGAATTAATGCTTGCGGCCCAAAATTCGCAAGTTTTGAGAAAGGAAGGGTTGTTATATGAAACAAAGAAATGAGTTAGTAGAATTTATTGTAGGACTTGCTATGTTAGTAATTGGTTTGTACTTATTCACTGGTCGAGTTAGTGTATCCAGTAGTTTCTTCAGTAGTGGTATCTATTACGGTACCGTTCGTATTCCTACTGGTGCTGTGTTTGTTCCTTTTATCATTGGTATTATCATGGTATTTGCTAAACCAGAGTCTTTTCTATCCAAATTGGTTGCTGGTCTAGGTGTTTTAATAATACTTGTGTCAATTATAATGTCCGTTAATATTCGTCTTGAAACCATTTCGTTATATGAATGGCTACTTTATATTATTGCTATATTCGGGGGACTTGGTCTTGTATGCAGAATAGTATTTGCTAAACCTAAAAACGGCGAAAAAGAATAAGATAAACAAAAAATAACAGGTACGCATAAGAATGACAAATCGTTGTCAATTCATTGCGTACCTGTAATATTATTGTCCGAACTAGTCCGGTTTAATTATTTCTGATTTATATAATTAATAAGCCCCTCAGCTTTGATAATCCTTTGCATAAACTCTGGGAAGGCTTGCCCTTGATACTGCGTTCCCTTTGTCTTGTCATAAATCATACCACTATCAAAATCAATTTCAACTTCATCCCCTGCTTCAATCTCTTTAGCAGCTGCTTCACATTCAATGATAGGCAAACCAATATTAATGGCATTACGGTAGAAGATTCTTGCGAAGGTTTCTGCGATAACACAGCTAATCCCTGATGCTTTGATCGCGATTGGTGCATGCTCTCTTGATGAACCACAACCAAAGTTTTTGTTCGCTACCATTATATCACCTGGTTTCACTCTATTAACAAAGTCCGCATCAATATCTTCCATACATTTTTTAGCTAATTCAGCTGGATCAGAAGAGTTAAGATATCTTGCTGGAATGATTACGTCTGTATCTACATTATCACCATATTTGTGTACTGTTCCACTTGCTTTCATAATTCCTCCATGCATAACACAAGTTACTTGTGTTACTGCCAACAACAGTTGAAAGAAGGCAGTGCATGGCTCCTTTCATTATATTTGATGTTCTTTCAACTTATAAGTGTGAATACTATTATCCTTCTCACTTTCTTCTCTATAAACCAAGTTCACTAGGACCTGATATCTTTCCAGTTACTGCACTTGCAGCTGCTACAGCTGGACTTGCAAGATATACTTCCGATTCTACATGTCCCATACGTCCTACAAAGTTACGGTTTGTTGTTGCAACAGCTCTTTCTCCTGCCGCAAGGATACCCATATGACCGCCAAGACATGGTCCACATGTTGGAGTGGATACAATACCACCTGCCTTAATAAAGGTAGCAAGTAAGCCTTCTTCCATCGCTTGAAGGTAAATCGCTTGTGTAGCAGGAAATACAATAAGTCGCATACCTTTTGCTACTTTACGTCCTTCTAATACTTTTGCAGCAATTCTAAGGTCATCAATACGACCATTCGTACATGAACCAATTACAACTTGATCGATTTCTACTTCTCCTACTTCATCAATTGTCTTTGTATTCTCAGGTAAATGTGGGAATGCAACAGTTGATTTTAATGTTGATAAATCAATTGTAAACACTTCATCATATTCTGCATCTTCATCCGCTTCATACGTAGTAAATTCTTTTGTAGAATGTTCTTTCATATATGTAACGGTTTTATCATCTACTGGGAAGATTCCATTCTTAGCGCCAGCTTCAATTGCCATATTCGCCATAGCAAAACGGTCATCCATGGATAAATTCGCGATACCATCACCAACGAATTCCATAGATCGATATAAAGCTCCATCTACACCAATTAATCCAATAATATGTAAGATAACATCTTTTCCGCTAACCCACTTAGCAGGCTTTCCTGTTAACACGAATTTTATTGCACTTGGTACTTTAAACCATGCCTTTCCTGTAACCATTCCTGCTGCCATATCCGTACTACCAACACCTGTAGAGAATGCTCCAAGTGCTCCATAGGTACAAGTATGTGAATCCGCACCTATAACTACATCGCCAGCTACAACAAGACCTTTTTCTGGTAATAGTGCATGCTCAATTCCCATCTCACCAATTTCAAAATAATTTGTAATATCATTGTCTTTAGCAAAATTACGCATACATTTACAATGCTCCGCAGACTTGATATCCTTGTTTGGTGTAAAATGATCTGGTACTAGTGCAATTTTATCTTTATCGAATACAGTTTTTGTATTCATCTTATCCATTTCATGAATAGCTACTGGTGCTGTTACGTCATTACCTAATACTAAATCAAGATCTGCTTCAATCAATTGCCCTGCAGATACGTAATCAAGACCAGCATGGGCAGCCAATATTTTTTGTGTCATTGTCATTCCCATAATTAAATCCTCCTATTGTGTTAGTCTAAGCATATCCTCTGATCTGCCTTGCTAATTTTCTATAACCATCACCACTTAGCGGATTGGTTAATTCGTCATAGGGTCATTCTAACACATGGCTTAGTATAAATGAAATACATATAACTCATATTTGCTATGTTAATGAGTTATGTTTCAGTAGTTTAATTCATATTATATTACAAAACCTTGAAGAGTGGCTATATCATGGCGAATAATACGGATATTAACTTAAATCAATTAGTCGATCCCAATTATGCAGACCTAATTATTGAGAATAACTCCCTTGAATCTTATTCTTATGCAACACAGACCACAGAAATCAATTACAAGTATTCTGTTATTAATCTGCATGCTAATCTGCTTAATAAATGTAGTATTGGTAACATTTCGTATCTATCTTTTCCAAAATGCTATACCTTGCAATCTGCAAAAGCCCTAGAAGAAACAGGAGTTAGCCGAATTCAAAGAAATCCGAATTTCAATCTATACGGAGAAGGTACCTTAATAGGTATTATAGATACTGGATTAGATTATGAAAATCCTGCGTTTCGTTATAAAGATGGTAAAACCCGTATAGTATCTATTTGGGATCAAACCATTAATGATAGTACATCTCCTCCCCTTGGATTTCCTTATGGTGCAGAATATAACCGTGACCTTATCAATACAGCACTTGATTCGGATACTCCCCTTAAGCATGTTCCTTCTACTGATACAAACGGCCACGGAACTGCTATAGCTGGTATTATTGGTGGAACAGAAGATATTGCAAACACCTTTAGCGGTGTTGTACCAAACGCAGAATTCGTTGTTGTTAAATTAAAGCAAGCCAAGGAAATTACCCGCTATATGTTTAACATATCAAACGATACGGAGTGCTATCAAGAGACAGATATTATGTTTGGTGTAAAGTATGTCACTGCGATTGCCATTCAATTAAGACGTCCCATTGCAATTTGCATCGCCTTAGGTACCAACCAAGGTTCACATAGTGGCCAAGAACCCCTTAGTTCTTACCTATCTTACGTCAGTCCCTTATCTGGTATTGGCATTACTATTGCAGCTGGCAATGAGGGCAACACAAGAAGACATTACTATGGAGTGAATACTGTGGGTGTACCGTATGAAGAATTCGAACTCAACATCGGCGAAAAAGATAAAATGTTCCCAATGGAAATCTGGCAACGTTCTCCACAGCGATTAGCTATCGATGTAATCTCACCAACTGGTGAACATCTACCTACCGTATATCCTGATATTACAAGCTGTTATCAACATAATTTCATATTCGAACCTACAAATATATGGATTAATAATGTAATTACAGAAAGTACTACCGGTGAACAATTAATTATGGTAAGATTTGAAAATGCGATGAGTGGAATATGGAAATTGAGACTCTATAATCTAGAAAATTCAGATTCAACATTTCATGTTTGGTTACCATCAGGTCCAATAATCTCAAAAGATACCTTTCTCCTGAATTCGTCACCAAATACAACTATTACATCTCCCGGAGATGCCCTTCTACCAATAACACTTGGAGCTTATGATCCAGAAAAGGGTTCTATTTATATCTCCTCCGGACGAGGATATACCAGTACAGGCGCAATCAAACCTGACCTAGCATCACCAGGTTTCAATATTAAAGGACCTACTTTAACAGGTACTTTCACCGCATATTCAGGAACCGGTGTAGCCGCTGGATTCGCTGCCGGTATTGTTGCTATGATCTTACAATGGGGTATCGTAAATAATAACTTAAGTGATATTAACAGCGTCGAGATCAAAGAATTACTAATTCGCGGAGCTACTCGTGATCCAGATATAACTTACCCTAATAACGTCTGGGGTTACGGAGAGATTAATATATATGGTTTTTTCGATAAACTGCGACAATAACTTAAGCACTCTTGTAAGTTAATTGTAAGATTCACTTGCATTCTTACCTCTTATTGGTATAATATAATATCATAAAATTATAATACTACTATAATAGTAAGTTATGTAATATAATAAAGAGATTTTTGAATTACTTAGATAAGGCAAGCATCACTTGCTAGCGTGGAGGTTAATATGGAACAAAATTTATCGCTATACAAAATATTTAATTGTGTTGCAGAGGTCGGTAATATATCACGGGCAGCGAAGGAATTATATATTAGCCAACCTGCTATTAGTAAAGCTATTAGTAAATTAGAACAAAATCTTGAAGTTACCTTATTCACAAGAAATTCACGAGGAGTTCACCTAACAACCGAGGGCAAGATGCTTTACGAACATACTAAATCCGCATTTGAAACATTACAACTTGGGGAAGAAACGATTCGTAAAGTTAATGAACTTGGAATTGGTCATATTCGTATCGGTGTCAGTAGTACTCTTTGTAAATACTTATTAATACCTTATCTCAAGGAATTTATAGCAAAATATCCTCATATAAAGGTTACAATTGATTGTCAATCAACATTTCAAACCATGGAGTTACTTGGAAATCGGAAGATTGATATTGGATTGATTGCAAAACCCGAGCAACTACGTAATATAACTTTTTTCCCAATTGCAGAAATCGAAGATGGTTTTGTTGCAACGAAAACATATATGGATAATCTTAAACTCCGTGAGGCAGATGACCACTTTGATGTATTCAAATCAGCCAATCTAATGCTTCTTGATGAAGAGAATATAACCAGAATGTATATTGATAATTATTTCAGAACGTACCATGTAGAGACGAATAAGATTCTCGAAGTAAACAACATGGACTTATTAATCGAATTTGCAAAGATTGGTCTTGGAGTCGGTTGTGTTATTAAAGATTTCGTTCGAGACGAGCTAAAGAGTGGTGCCTTAATTGAAGTACCCTTCGTAGCCCCTATCTCAAAACGACAAGTAGGTTTTGCCTATGCAGCGAATGCAGAACCATCTGAATCTTTGCAAAAATTCATAGATTTTTACCAACAAAAGGAATAGAATACACCTCTTAATAAATTCATAAGATTTTCATAAGAATATTTCATCAATTCTTCCTCATATCTTAAAACATAATCTTTTGATTTGTGGTTTAATAGTATTAGAAATCACTAGTCTGTTTTGTTTTATATTTGAAAGGAATGAGAATTGTTATGTATATCTACGATACTAAGAAAGAACGATTGAATAAGATTAAGCTTCTTCTACTAAAAGCGATTGGAGAAGTACTTTTGCTTATATGTATCTTTGCTGGGGTTGGTTTTGGAATCGGAAAATTATTCGGATAAATTTTGATTAATTACTAGGAGGCAACCTGGAAACTCTTTTCCATGTTGACAACATATCTGTGTTTTAAGGCTACCTACTACAATTTCCTTAAAATTGTGTTACTTACCCATACAAAAAAACATTGTATGTGACGTAAACACAATTCAGGGAATTGTAACGGCAGACATAACACTATTGATATGTTTGTCAACATTATAAAGAATTTCGAAATTGCTTATTAATTACTAGCGATAAAAGAAGAGACAAATTTTTTATTATTGTGCATCCTAAAACACAGTAATCATCAAATTTGTCTCTTTATTTTATTTACTACTCTTCCAAATCTTATATCCTTCGAAAGCGGAAGGTAGGGCATATGACTCTATCACTTCCTCATAAGGAATGATTAGACAATTCTCATGTTGATTGGAATCCTCTTTTAAAGGAGAGTTATCCACAACAGCACTATAATCTTGCACTAATTGTCCACAAAACCGCTTCATTTGTTCACTATCCTTGTATTTTATGTGGAAACCTGTCATATGCCACTCCACATGACTAAAGATATGTTTTGCTTCCCCTAAGGAAGTTAGTTCTATATCTGCAAATTCCTTCTTAATTGATGATAGTTTTAACATATCTTGTACCCTATCTATCGAACTCTTCCCTTCAATATTAGGCAATTCCCATAATCCAGCTAGCAACCCCTTACCGGGACGTTTATGCAATACGATCTTCCCATTGCATTCAAGTACGAACACTGTTTTTTCTTCTATTCTTCTTCCTTTTTTCTTCGGCTTAACCGGAATCTGTGATTGTAGATCCTTCTTAAATGCTATACACAGATGCATCACTGGACACTTCTCACATAATGGCTTTCCATTTGGTATGCATATTGTTGCACCCAAATCCATTAATGATTGATTGAATGCCCCTGCTGCATCTTCTGGTGTAATTGCAGTAAATTCTATCTCTAGTTGCTTCTTAACACTGGCTTTCGTGATATCATCAAAACTTCCGGCTAGACGTTTTGCAATCCGAAGTACATTACCATCTACCGCTGAAACAGGAATTCCATAAGCAATTGATGCTATTGCCCCTGCGGTATAGCTTCCTATACCGGGTAACTTTAATAATTCCTTGTAGGAGGCTGGTAAACTACCTCCATATTCATTAACAACAACTTTGGCTGCTTTTTGAAGATTTCGGACCCTTGTATAGTAACCAAGTCCTTCCCACAATTTTAGTAATACCTCCTCTGACGCATTGGCTAAGTCTTCTATTGTAGGTAATGCTGTAAGAAAACGATCATAATATCCTCTCACTGCCTCAACTCTTGTTTGCTGTAACATAATTTCAGAAATCCATACATGATATGGTTCGGGCTCTAATCTCCACGGTAAGATTCTCGCATTTGCTTCATACCAGTCCACAAGATAAGGAACAATCTCTCCATATTCATATGATTTACTAACATCTATTGTATTCATTACAAGCCTCTCTTTGGTTGACAAACATCGGTAACTGCTTCTATTAAGCTTAGGTCAACGGAGCCAAATTGAACTACCTTTATCGCGACCTTAATCTACTTAATGACCTTCCAAGCTTCAATTAATCTCTCAAGTGAGAATGAAGCATTTGCTGGACTAGTCGACGGAAGTTTTATTATATCACGACCTACTTTAGAAAGGCAATATCTATTATAAAGTTCATACGATTTATTTCCATTTGCATATATATGATTCACCTTGGAATGATCAAGTATAACAGATAAATCATTGGGGACCACATTCTTAATACTACTATCACTAGACCCACAAATTTCACAACTTTGAATTACATCCCATACTGCTATCTTATTCGCAAGTAAAAACTGTATCTTTTCCTCAATAGAAGAAGGCAAATCTGTCTCACAAACCGCAGCCAATACCTTCCAAAACCGATTCTGTGGATGATGGTAAAAGAATTGACCTTCCCTAGATTTTACCGAAGGGAATGTACCAAGTATCAGAATTCTAGAATCTTCATTAAAGATTGGTTGTATTGGGTGTACCACTGCATCAGACATATATGCCTCCTATATAACTAGCTAGAGTAGTTTGCAACTCTATTTCTACTCCATGCTCTCTATTGAACAATTTAATTTATTTTATTTCAAATTCTTGAATACCCATGAATCCTGGAGCTACTTCATATTTAGCAAATACAACTACAGGATTACCAGCTTCATTAACATAGAACTGTGTATTCTCATCAATGCTAACAAATCCGCCTTCATCTTCTGTAAAATATGTCATATCTACATCTTCCTGAACTCTTTGTTTCATCTCATCACGAATTGCATCATTTGCCTTGTTAATATAATTATCACCTAAGACGTCCTTCAATGTTATCACATCTCCAGTTGATAAATCAAGGGTATAGAAAAATTGCTCTGTGTAAGCGTTTGACCAGTCTTCATAAGAAGTGATTACGATTGAAATTATCTTATCGTTTTGTGCTTTTACTTCATAAACAACATTGGCGTGAATATTCTTCGCTGTGAACTCTTCTTTAGTACCACCAGTTTCTAGAAAGGCCTCTTTGTACTCAGCAATATGTGTTTCCGCCTCTTTGATATGCTCATCAACTAATGCCTCTATTTCTTTGTTAATATCAACAACTGCTTGTTTTACTTCCTCCTTGTCGCTTTCCACTTCAATCTGTGGTACTTCAGCTTTAATTGTTCTATCTTCATTGGTATCTTCGTACGATCTAATCGTTAACACTTTGGCAACTGTACCTATAAAAGGTATGTTCTCCACTCCTTTAGCGAATGATTCACTTGAATTTAATCCTATTATAAATACACCAAAACATGCTGCAATACTTACTCCTGTACGGATAAAAATCTTCTTAGTTGTATTGCAAGTTTTATATACAACATTATTTTTCATGTAATCCATCTCCTTTTTCTTTTGATTTTTCTCATAATCATTAAACACATCATTAACCATTTCATTTAATTGTTCTGGCATGGGAATCTGATTATACCCTTGCTTGCTAGTATTAAGGAATGTATCTTTTAATACATCTCTACCTTTATTCATAATCAACCTCCTGTAATGCTTGCTTCAATCGTTTCAGTCCTGTATACAATCTTGATTTTACAGTACTTAGATTGGTGTCGGTTATTTTGGCTATCTCTCTTAATGATAGTTCATTATAGAAGCGTAAAATTATAACAGTCCTAACTTCATCTGCAAGAGTATCCAAAGCCTTTAATAAACCATCATCTCCCTCAAATCTATAGTCCCTTGTGTACACCTCTTCTGGTATGTTTTCGTCACCGCAAACAATCTCTTTGGAATTCTTTCTTATAAATCCCAAACTTTCATTGACTATAATTCTATAAAAGTAAGTAGATAGATACTTTAGATTTCTTATCTCTTCATAAGATTCTAGTAATTTGCATATGCTATTTTGCACTACATCTAAAGCTGCATCTTCATTCTTAACATAAGAGAATGCTAGCCGATAGAATTTTTGCTGGTTAGAAATCACATACTCTTTTACTACTTCATATTTCTCCTTATTCATAAAAATACATAGGCTCCTTCCATTACCGCGCATGTATTTTTCTGCGCTATACAAGTTTGCGGCGCAGACACAAACTTGCTAAGCTACAAGTAAACACTTGCTAGCTGTATTCTTAAGTCGATATCTCCATCGACCTACATTCTTTAGATGATTTATTATACCAAAAAGTTTATTTTTAATATAATAAAACTCATAGATTATCATAACCGATAATCTATGAGTCTTCTCTACACTCTTATTGCAGTATTGTCTTATTTATTATTTAAATATTCATATAGTTCTTCTATCGCTACAGTGGAATTCAAATCTAAGCAGATGTTTCCTACTAGATTATATATATCCATCTGGCTGTGTCTAAAGTCCACAAAATCCGACAAATACTGTTTATTCATATATGTTTGCAATTTTGTTAATGTTAGATTCTGTACAGAACCACCTGCATTGTAGCTCGTGTTCTTATATAGAAGCTTCGCCCCTCCAATGCCCTCCGTTATCAATGTAAAATAATAGATTTTATCTTCATCCGATAACTTGGTATAATCTACATTAAGTCCTTGTGATATCATGTCCATGGCGCTGACATATGCTTTATCGATATCTTTCTTTTCATCAATCAGTTTCTTTGTATTATATATATGCATAGCGCCACCTACACATACAGCTACTAGTATACACAACATAACAACTCTAATCCATCGTCGTCTATGTTTTATATTCCATTTAATTTTATTAAACATAACTGTTATCTCCCCTATAACAGCCTTCGTAATGTATGATGCATATTCTCCCCTGAATTAAACAATCAAAACAGTCTATGCATACAGATACTGCCAACATAGACTGTTCTCCATTTAAAATGTGTTACACATTATACGTTAATTTCAGCTGTCATTCCTAAAATGTCTTTGTTTTCGCTTAATATTGGATTAATTACATCTGTTATAAATTCTTCGGTTTGCATTGGTGCACAACCAACATATTTGCTTGGATCCATCGTTTTCTTCAATTCATCAAGCGACATGTTGAATGCTGGATCAGCTGCGATAAGTTCTAATAAGTTGTTTTCTAAACCAGATTCTTTTACGTTCTTACCAGCTTCCATAGACAACTGACGAATCTTTTCGTGAAGTTCTTGTCTATCTCCACCCGCCTTAACAGCATCCATCATGATGTTCTCTGTAGCCATAAATGGTAATTCGGACATAAGTCGTTTTTCAATAACTTTCGGATATACTACAAGACCATCTACTACATTCAAGTAAAGATCTAAGATACCATCAACTGCTAAGAACCCTTCTGGAATACTAACTCTCTTATTCGCTGAGTCATCTAAAGTTCTTTCAAACCATTGTGTCGATGAAGTGATTGCTGGATTAAGCGCGTCTACCATTACATAATTTGCCAAAGAAGCAATTCTCTCACTTCTCATTGGATTTCTCTTATAAGCCATTGCACTTGAACCAATTTGGTTCTTTTCAAATGGTTCTTCGATTTCCTTCAGATGTTGTAGTAAACGAATATCGTTAGAGAATTTGTGCGCACTAGCTGCAATTCCTGCAAGTACATTCAAGACTCTAGTATCTACTTTACGAGAATATGTTTGTCCTGACACAGGGAAACATTCTTTATATCCCATCTTCTTCGCTATTGTACTATCTACTAACTTAACCTTTTCATAATCGCCATCGAATAGCTCTAAGAAACTTGCTTGCGTTCCTGTTGTACCTTTCGAACCCAGTAATTTCATTGTATCAATTAGGTATTCAAGATCTTCAAGATCTAATTTTAATTCCATTAACCATAATGTTGCTCTTTTTCCTACCGTTGTTGGTTGAGCTGGTTGGAAATGTGTGAATGCTAAGGTAGGAAGATCTTTATACTTCATAGCAAACTTAGATAACTCTGCAATAACATTGATTAATTTCTTCTTAACTAATTTTAGAGCTTCTGTCATTACAATGATATCTGTATTATCACCAACATAACAAGAAGTAGCACCAAGATGAATAATTCCCTTTGCTTTCGGACATTGTACGCCATATGCATACACATGAGACATCACATCATGTCTAACTAAAGCTTCTCTATCCTTCGCAACATCATAATTGATATCGTCTTTGTGAGCCTTTAATTCTTCAATCTGCTCGTCAGTAATATTCAAACCTAATTCTTTCTCTGTTTCTGCAAGTGCAATCCAAAGTCTCCTCCAAGTACGGAATTTCATATCTGGTGAGAAGATATATTGCATTTCTTTACTCGCATATCTTTCAGACATAGGACTTACATATCTATCATTACTCATGTGTGTTTCTCCATTCATTTTGATTTGTTAACTTTACTAGTTGTGTGTCAAAAGTCTCTCATTAAACTTACCCTCGTCAATTTGCACATATAAAGCTTGTTTAATGTTATTCCGAACGCAGTTCAATGAGCAACTGTATGAAGTCATTGGTACTTAGACTCTGTATTGTAGAGCCTTATGTACCACTACGAACTTTAACGAGGCAAGAGCGTGTTGCGAATGAACTACGTTTGGTATTACATGTTCACACATAAATTAGTGCAAATTAATGAGACCACATTTAAACTTGACTTTGACACTCTATCCAGTAACTTTATTTATTATTGCTCAAAATCACCACGAATATTATCTTTTGGTGGTTCTATTGGATAATTTCCTGTAAAGCAAGCGCTACAATACCCCATATCGCTGCCTAACATTTCTCCAAGACGTTCCACATCAAGATAACCAAGTGTATTCGCACCTAGCATATCACAGATTTGGTCTACTGTATTATTATGCGCAATTAATTGATCATCCGATGGTATATCTGTTCCAAAATAACAAGGATATAAAAATGGCGGAGAACTGATTCTAACATGCACTTCTGTTGCACCGGCATTCTTAAGCATTCGTACGATTCTCTCACTTGTAGTACCACGCACAATTGAGTCATCAATCATAACCACACGCTTACCTTTTACTACTTCTTTAAGAACATTAAGTTTAATCTTAACACTGGATTCCCTAACACTTTGTTTTGGTTTGATGAAAGTTCTACCAACATAACTATTTTTAACAAAGGCCATTCCATATGGTATTCCTGATTCCTCAGAATAGCCAAGTGCTGCAGCATTACCAGAATCAGGAACACCCACAACGATGTCGGCATCAACTGGATACGTCTGCGCAAGAATCTTACCAGCCATAATTCTTGAGTTATATACACTAACTCCATCCATACAACTGTCTGGTCTTGCAAAATAGATATATTCAAAGATACATCTTGCTGTCTCCTGCTGACACATACTTGTATCTGATACAATTCCATCTTTCGTAATTGTTACAATCTCACCAGGTAATACATCACGTACAAATTCTGCACTTACTGCATCGAGTGCACAAGTCTCTGAGGCAAGAATGTAACTATTATCTCTCTTACCAATAACTAGAGGACGGAAGCCAAATGGATCTCTTGCTCCAATTAGTTTTCTTGGACTCATTATTATTAATGAGTAAGCACCTTGAATTTTATGCATTGCATTCTTAACCGCTGATTCAACATTTGCTACTTTAAGACGTTCTCTAGCGATATGATAAGCAATTACCTCTGAATCAATGGTAGTTTGGAAAATCGCACCTGTATATTCTAACTCATGACGAAGTTCTAATGCATTAATTAAGTTACCATTATGAGCTAATGCCAATGTACCTTTCACATAATTAAGCACAAGTGGTTGTGTGTTTTCTCTTGTACTTGCTCCTGCTGTAGAATACCGAACATGTCCTACTCCAATATCACCTTTCAGACCTTCGATGCTTTCTGGTGTAAACACTTCATTCACTAAACCCATATCTTTGACTGATGACACTTTACCTTTTGGTCCGTTCGTGTCGGATACTGCAATTCCACAACTCTCTTGACCACGGTGTTGTAGGGCAAACAATCCATAATAGATTGAAGACGCCACATCATTACCATCTAGATCATAGATACCAAACACTCCACATTCTTCATGTAGCTCATCTGATAACATATTGCTTAATTTGTTTTCACTCATTCTGGTTGTTCCCCTATTATTCTATTATTCTGTTATTTTATTGTTTAATACCTAGTCTCTTAAATACTTCTTCATAAGCGTCTTCTACGTCACCTAAATCTCTACGGAATCTATCTTTATCTAATTTATCATGTGTTTCGCTATCCCATAATCTGCAAGTATCTGGAGAGATTTCATCTGCAAGTATAATTTCTCCGTTGCATCGTCCAAATTCCACTTTGAAATCGATCAAATCGATTCCACATGAAGCGAAATACTTACATAATTCTTCATTTATCTTAAATACAAGTTCTGTAATTCTGTCAATCTCTTCTCTTGTAGCAGCTCCAATTGCAATTGCATAATAATCATTAATCATTGGATCTCCAAGGTCATCATTTTTGTAACTGAATTCTAGTGTAGGAGCTAACAGTTTCGTACCTTCATCAATACCAAGTTTCTTTGAGAAGCTTCCTGCTGCCACATTTCTAACAATTACTTCAAGTGGTACGATTTCCACCTTCTTAACAGCGGTTTCTCTATCACTAAGTTCTTCTACAAGGTGAGTTGGTACCCCTGCTTTTTCAAGAATTTCAAACAAATGGTTACTCATTTTGTTATTAATAACACCTTTACCAACAATAGTTCCTTTTTTCAAACCGTTGAATGCAGTTGCGTCATCTTTGTAATCTACAATATATACACCCTCTACATCTGTTGTGTAAACCTTTTTAGCCTTGCCTTCATAAAGCATTTCTAATTTTTTCATCGTTTGCCACCTATCCTTTGATTCCCTATTTTGAGATTGCTACCAAGTAACAGTTACTATTCAGTTATTCAGTTATAATTCCGAATTACTCCAGTTAGTAGCGCGCTGTCTTCTAATTACAATCTAACAGCACACTAGCTACTTTCAATTATAAACTAGCCAAAAAGATAAGCAATAGTTTTTTATATTTTTGTCAAATTATACGAAAAGGAAGTGGGTATTTAACTAGTTTTGTATACATTGATTAAGCCTACAAAACCAGTAATAAGGAGCACTTTTTAATCTTTTCAGCACTCCTTATAATCCTATTATTATTCAATTTCATGTATAAACTATTTCGAACTGAACATTCAATCGCTACTTGCTTTTTCACTCTAAACTCACTCGCAATTCGCTTCGCTACTTGCTCGTAACGCATAAGCTGCTACGCAGCTATTTCAGAGGGTTCCCCTCTGAAAGGGGCTGTAAAAAAACTCCCCTAAAGAAAAAACGCTGTCGTTCATAGAACGTACAGCGTTTTTCTGATATAATTAGTTATGCGATTAACTAAAAAATCTAATATTAATTCTACACCAAGACAGTTGAAATTACCACTGGATTTAGAAAAAATAATTGATTTTTCTGATCCTGTGTACACTTTTGGTGATGTAATGGATCACATTGACCTAACAATATATTTTGCAGAGGAAGGCTGCAAAACAGGTCGCCCAAGATGTGATGCACAGAAATTACTTAAAGTGATACTGTTTGCATTTATGGAACATGGAATAAGT